>CBDBHK010000001.1:0-34034 GCA_965205615.1 Acidobacteriota bacterium
CCTCCGAGCTCGATACGGGCGGACTTGACTCGATCGACGGCCTCGGTCAGATCCCGGTGAGAAACAGCCGGCTGTTTGCCCCGGGCTGCACGCAAGGCGGCATCTATGACAGCGTTCTTGATGTCTCGTCCGCACAGGTGGTTGATTTCGGCAAGTTGATCCAGCGAAACATCGTCGGACAGGGGTAGCTGTTCGGGCAGGTGGGGCCTCCAGATCTCCCGACGCGAGGCCTGATCGGGCATCGGAAAATAGAGATTTCGAACCCTGGTTTCGAATCCCCGGTCGTAGTTCTCGACCAGATTGGTTGCAAAGATCGCGATACCGTTGAATTGCTCCAGGCAGACCAGGAGTTGACTTCGCATCGAGTTGATGGCCTGTTCCGCGCCCTGAGTGACGTTGGTCAGACGCCGGGAGAGCAAAGAATCGGCTTCGTCGATGAAGAGAACGGCCTGGTCTCTCTGGGCCGCCCAAAAGACGGCCTCGATATTCTTGGCGCCATCCCCCACGTATTTACTTTCGATCTGCCCGTAGCTGGCCAGCAGAACCGGACGCGCCAGGTAGTCCGCCAGGGCATGAGCCGCCAGGGTCTTGCCGGTGCCCGGTGGGCCGTGAAAGTTCAGTGCGGTTCGAGGGAAAGGTTCGATGGCCCTCAAATTCCAGCGGTCAAAGACCAGTGATTCCAGTTTGACCAGGTCAACGGCCGAGAGCAGACTCTCCCGTAAATCCCTGGGCACAATCAGGAAATCGAAATCATAAAAGGGCTGCCGCGAGACATATTGCTCTGCCCTTTCTTCCGTCGAGACTGCGTCTTCCTTCCCGGCTCCTCGCGGCTTCACGGGTTGCTCCCGGGGGCCCACCTCGTCACTGCCCTGTTGCTTGCTGGAGGTCATGGTGGGACTGTTAGTTGACAGCGGTAGGAACAGCCAGGCTAAACGGAGCAATCTCGGCGTCGAATTGATCCTCATCCTCGGTAATCATTCGGTACGTCCCGTGCATGGAGCCGACCGCGGTCTGGAGAGGGCAGAAGCTGGTGTACTGAAAGGAATCGCCCGGCTTGAGAACCGGTTGCTCCCCCACCACACCGGGCCCCTCGACCGTTTCCACGTGCCCCTCCGCATCCGTGATGATCCATTTGCGGCTCACCAGTTGAGCGGTCTCGGAGCCGAGATTGGAAATCGTGACCTGATAGGCGAAGAAATAATAGTTTTGATCGGGCCGGCTTCGCTCAGGAATATGAAAACTTTTCACGCTGACCTGAATACCGCGGGTTGTCTCGTTGCTCATCGAAACAAGATTATGTCACAGGGATCCGGGGAACGACTAAAGTGTCCCTGACCGGATGGGCGCCCGGGGCTTTGCGCCTGCTGGTTGCTAAACCTCGAGCAGGGCCCGTATCTTGTCGATATCGGGCGCGACCCGGATGGGTGGGTTGGAGAATCGCGACTCGATCTCCCGGGAGTCACCGTCGATAGAGTCGAGTTCGAGTTTTCCGAAATGGTAGTTGGCGGTGTATTCAGGGTCCTTGAGCTGATGACCCGTCAGGATGGCCACTACATTCTCTCCCGGGTGGATGGTGACCGGATCTTCCTCATGATCGGCTTCAAGAAGCTTCTTGAGTCCTGCCACCGTGGTAGCCGAGGCTGGTTCACAGCCAATCCCGTCGCGCCCCAGAATCGCCTTGGCATCGGCGATTTCCTGCTCGTTCACCGCGTCGCACCAGCCGTCGGAAAGTTCTAGAGAACGAAGCGCCTTCTTCCAGCTCACTGGGCTGCCGATTTTGATAGCGGTGGCGTGTGTCCGGGCCGACGCAAAGGGCCGAAGTGTTTCCAGGCCCGAGGCCAGCATGGAATGGAGTGGAGAGGCTCCCGAAGCCTGCAGGATTGTGAGTCGAGGAATACTATCGATCAAGCCCAGCTGGTGCAGTTCGTAAAGGGCCTTTCCCAGGGAGGCACTATGACCGAGATTGCCTCCGGGCACGACAATCCGGTCGGGGACCTGCCAGTCCAGCTGATCCAGCAGCTCGATCGCCACCGTCTTCTGACCTTCCACCCGAAAGGGGTTGATCGAGTTCAAGAGATAAATTCCGGTTGACGAGGAAAGCTCGCGAACCAGCCGCATGGCCGCGTCGAAGTCACCTTCGATCTGCACGGTCACGGCACCGTACTCCATGGTCTGGGCAAGCTTCCCAAAAGCAATCTGGCCCTCGGGAATGAATACAATGCCCTTGAGGCCGGCCCGGGCCGCGTAAGCGGCCATGGACGCAGAGGTGTTGCCCGTAGACGCACAGGCGACGGCGCTCACTCCCAGCTTGCGGGCCTGGGTCATACCGATCGTCATCCCGTAGTCCTTGAACGATCCGGTCGGGTTCCAACCCAGATGCTTCACCCGAAGCGCGTCCAGTCCGACATACTCCGCCGCCCGGGGAGCATCAACAACCGGGTTGTTCCCTTCGCCAAAGGTGACGGCCAGTTCATAGTCACTCTCGTAAAAAGGTAGGAACTCGCGAAATCGCCACACCCCGCTCTGGTCGAGGGGGTGGTTGGATTGCCGGCGCTTCCGGAAGGTAGCCTTTAGCTCGTCAGGATCGAGGTCGGGATAGTTGTAGACCAGGTCGAGCAGGTCCCGGCACTCAGGGCACTCGTAGATGTTCAACTGGGCGTCGAACTCTCTCCCACAGTCCTTATTGATGCAGCGAAACAGGAAGGGAGGACTCATTCCCCCAGGGCGTCCCGGAAGAGGTCAACGACTGCCGGGGAATCCCACTCCGCCGGGCCGACATGCGAATAGATAACGCGACGTTTCTTGTCGAGGACGAAAGTTGTCGGCAGGCCGATGACATGGAGTCGGCGGGTCAGCTCACCACGGGGGTCGATCATGATTTCAAACGGGTACGGGTGCCTCTCCAGGTAGCGGGTGACCAGTTCCTTCGGCTCTTCGGTTACAGCCACCATGCTGAGGCCGTCCTTCTTTAAGAGATTGTAAAGTGCTGCCATGGCGGGCATTTCTGCTCTGCAGGGTCCGCACCACGTTGCCCAGAAGTTGAGAAAGAGCACCTTTCCTTTGTCGTCGGACAACGACACTTTCTTTCCGCCCAGTGTCAGGAGTTCTGCAGAGATGTCCACGGGGGGCTGCCGGGTATCGTCTGGATATGCCACCACGGTCTGCGGAACCGGGGAACTCCTGGGAATCATGGCGAGGAGCGCCACGACCGCAAGCATGCATAGCATACGGCTGGTGCGTCGAGGAAGGAGGAGCCCCAGCAGAAACCAGGCCAGTACTATAGTGGCCGAGGCTCCGATCCAGTAGAACATCACATTCTCCGTCCGGCACAAAGCTCGGATCGTCGGTAGTTTAGCACCAACAGTCCGTTTTTTTCCATGGCCCGGAGGGCTCCGGCCGTTCCAAAAGGTACGCTCAAAAAAGTGCAGCCCACGAGAACTGTGCACTTTGAACTTTGCACCTCGAGCCGTCCGCCTTAAACTGGCCCTGCACCCATGACGTCGATGAGCGCATGAAGGTTTCTCTTTTTGTCACCTGTCTCGTGGATCAGCTCTATCCCCAGGTCGGTCTCTCGTCCCTCAGGATCCTCGAACGCCTGGGAGTTGACGTTGACTTTGACGCCGGGCAGACTTGCTGCGGGCAGCCGGCCTTTAACTCCGGCTACACGGAGGAGGCCAGGCAGGTGGGCCGTCGTTTTATCGATCTGTATCGGGATCAGGAATGGATTGTCACGCCTTCGGGTTCCTGCTGCAGCATGATCAAGGTCTTTCTGCCCGAGATTCTGAGTGGTGACAGTGGCTACTCCGAGCCTGCGCAGAAGGTATCCGCCCGGGTCTGGGAGCTTTCCGATTTCCTGGTGTCCGTCCTGGGCGTCGAATCCACAGGGGCTTCATTTCGGGCCCGTGCCACCTACCACGATTCCTGCCATCTACTGCGTGAACTGGGCATTCAGGAACCCCCCAGGAAGCTGCTGTGTGCGGTTGACGAGCTCGAGCTGCTGGAAATGGAGAGCAGCGAGCGGTGCTGCGGATTCGGCGGCACCTTTTCGGTGAAGTTCCCCGAGGTCTCAGCGGAGATGGGCCGCTACAAACTGCAGGCTATCAAGGAGACGGGGGCACAATACGTCATCGCCACCGATGCCAGTTGTCTGATGCACCTGGAAGGTCTGATCAGACGTCAGCAATCGGAGCTTCAGGCCATGCACATCGCAGAGGTACTCGCCCGGTTCTGACCCATGCCATGAACTCGAAAATTGACCTGAGAATTCAGCAGGCCCTGAAAAACAAACAGCTGCGCGACAACCTCCCGCGGACACTCCTGCACGCCCAGAGGTCTCGCGCCCGATCTGTCGGAACGGTGAAGAACTGGGAAGAACTGAGAGACCATGCGAGCCGGGTGAAAAAGCACTCACTGAGCCGGCTGGATCACTATCTGGTCCAGCTCGAGGAATCTCTACAAAGGGTCGGTGGAAAGGTTGTCTGGGCCAGGGACTCCGCTGAGGCCATTGATTTCATACTCCGGCTGCTGCACGAAAGGGGGGTTACCCGTGTCGTCAAGAGCAAAAGTATGACGACTGAGGAAGTGAACCTGAATGAGGAGCTGGAGAGAGCTCACGTCACTCCGGTTGAAACGGATCTCGGGGAGTACATCGTACAACTGGCCGGTCAGAAGCCGTTTCACCTGCTGGCGCCGGCGCTGCATTTTTCGGCTCGGGAAGTTGCCCAGCTCTTCGAGCAGGAAATCGGTATGCCTTACACGGAGGACGCGGCAGAAATGACTGCAATGGCCAGAAAGAAGCTCCGCTGGGAGTTTCTCCAGGCCGGGGTGGGAATCACCGGGGTCAATTTTGCGGTCGCAGAGACTGGAACGCTGGTGATTGTCGAGAATGAGGGAAATGTGCTCCTTTCCACGGCCGGCCCCCCGGTCCACATCGCCCTGATGGGCATTGAGAAGGTGATACCCCGGTTGTCCGATCTGCCTGTCTTTCTCAGACTCTTGACCCGGAGTGCCACAGGACAGCCCATTTCCAGCTACGTTCACTTCGTTAACGGACCACGCCGCCCCGATGAGCTCGACGGGCCCGAGGAACTCTACCTGGTTTTGCTCGATAACGGTAGAAGCGACATCCTGAAGGATCCTTACCTTTCCCAGACCCTGAACTGTATCCGCTGCGGCGCCTGCCTGAACGCCTGTCCCGTGTATGAGACGATTGGCGGCCATGCGTACGGGTCGACTTACCAGGGACCCATCGGTGCAATTCTGACCCCGCAGCTGCACAGCTACGAGGCAGCCCTGAAGCATCCGTTCGCATCTTCGCTGTGCGGAGCCTGCGGCGAGGTCTGCCCGGTCAAGATTGAGATTCCCCACATACTCCTGAAGTTGCGGGAGCGAATCCAGGTCGTCCACGACAAGACGCCGTCCAGGCTCCCCGTGGAACGATTTGCATTTCGTTTGTGGGCCTGGGCAATGACCAGCCCGGCGCGTTTCCAGACCCTGAGTCGGTGGGCCAGAAGACTGCAGGGAGTACTCTTCAGCGGACCGGCCCTGAAGCTTCCCTTTTCGCCGCTCAGATACTGGAGCCGCAGCCGCGACCTGCCTCGAATTGCGCCGCAGAGCTTCCGAGAGCTTTACCGGAAGCGGAGGGATCGTGAGTCGATCTGAGACACTGGCGAAACTGAGAGTAGCCCTGCGGGGAAGGACTCCGGCCGGGCTTCCCCGGGGAATCCCCGAGTTGCCGCATTTTGAGGATCCCGTCGGGGTCTTTACCCGGCGACTGACAAAAGCTGGAGGGGTCGTCCTGGACGCCCGCCAGTTGGGTCTCGAGAAGTCCCTCTCTGAAGTGCTCGCAAAAGCCGGGACCGGGGTCATTGTCTGGGAGGAACGCGAGACTCTCGAAGACCACTCGATTCCCTTCACGATTCGCAGGACAGAGATGTTCGAGGAACAAAACCTGATTCTCAGCGATCATCCAGACGCGCGGGTCACTTTTCCCCTCAGGTTGGAGACCCCTGAGCTGACTCTGAAACGAGTCGAAAGCTCTATCCTGTCGGCCGGCTCGGCAGAGGTCGCGGTCGCCGAGACCGGCACCGTCCTGTTTCGATCGGGTCAAAGGCGCAGCCGGCTGCTCTTCGGACTCCCCCCCTGCCGCCTGACCCTTGTCTCCAGACGTTCCATCGTACACAATCTTGCCCAGGCGCTGGATGCTGGCTTACGCCTCGAGGAGAGTAGCCTGTTGACCTGGGCGACGGGGCCGAGTCGAACGGCGGACATCGAAAAAAGGCTGGTGATCGGTGTGCACGGACCGGGTCGCTGGTTCGTAATCCTGACCGACTGAACTCCAGCCACGGACTTTATTCCCGAATCGTAACCACCCACCGGAAGGCCCACCTCCATCTGATGCGGAAGTCACGACATCCTGCAGACTCCAGCAGTTCGACAAGTTCCCGCCGGGTGAAGCCCTTTTGCACGGAAAGAGGCCCATCGTTGCGCACTGCCCTCGAACTGGAGAACAGGCGAGTTAGAAGACGGATCGACCAGTAGGCGGCGGCGTGGCGTTGGAGGTCATTGATGATGACGGCTCTCTTAGCCGACTCTCGGAGACGGGTAATGATTTCCACCAGCTGTCGATCACTGAAATGGTGCAGGACCGCCGAGCACAGAATAAAGTCGGCCCCCTTTCTTACCAGTGGCAGATTCGCGACGTCTGCACAAACCACGCTGATCTGAGGCCACTCGTGGACTCGTTTTCGGGCCAGCCGGCACACCATCGGGTTGATGTCGATGGCCAGCATCTTCACGGGATGGTCCGGTAGTCGACTCCCGCCCGCCAGTGCGCAGAGGATATCTCCCGAACCGGCGCCGATATCGGCGATACAAACGGGAGCCCGCTCTCTTTCGTCGGCCAGGAGCGGGGCGATGGCACCTAAACACGCAGAAGTTCCACCCAGCCAACGATTGACCACCGCGAGTTCCCTGAGAACCTGCGCCATTTCCGGCTCTGTGATCTGGGCCGGATCGTCGATGATTTCGGGTTCCGTAGCCCGTCTCGAGAGGTCTGGCCTATACAAACCGTACCAGCCGGACCCCGATCCGGCGGGTGGCGTCGTTGCTGGGTCGATCCCACTGGACCAGGATGGGGCTTTGATACTCACCGCGAACAATCGAGCCGTCCCGATCTTCTTCCTGATCGGAGATGAGCAGACTCATAGACCGCTTCATCCACAGGAAGCGCTCCGCCGGTACGGCCAGAAACTTATCCAGAATCCGCTCAACGAAGGACTCGCTCAGACCCAGAGCGTCGACGACCTCGTTGACGATATGGACCAGATCATACTTCGCATAGTTGAGGGCTTTTCCGGGAATAGCTCGAGGCTCCCGGATCATGCGCTTGCCCGTTTCCGCCATGAATCTAAGCGGGTTCCCCAGTACGTCTACCAGGTCATGCTTCATGAGAAGAGTCTCGTATTCGTTCACTGTGAGCCCGGTTTGAAACTCGGCGGCGTCGAGTCGAAAGTCAACTCTTCCCTTGACGACCTCATGAGAGTCGATCAGTTCCTCCAACTCCTCGAAGAGACCGAAGCGGGGATCTCGCAGACTCACGGAGTCGATGGGGTGGGCCGACACGGGGATATCGCGCCACAGCTCCCGGACTGTCTCTTCCCGGTTGAAACCGATGACGTTCGTGTGCCGGTTTCGGGTGGTCGTTTCATCAACGCCATCCAGGTCTACAAAGTAAACAGGAACTCCAGGATGATTGACGTAAGTTACACAGTTCATTAACCCCGAGCCGATGAAAGTCAAATGTGAGTCCGCATTGCGAGGTTCAATGAGCTTTTGTTCTTCACTCAGTTCCTCACGCAACTCCAGCCGGTCATGTCGGTAGTCGGCATCCGGTGGAAAAAGGGTCTGAAAATAGCGGACCACCTTCGAGATCAGATCTCGATTGTAGTCCAGTCGCTCACACAGACTCTGTTCGAAATATCCAGCCGTCGTGTGATAGGAGTGATAGAGAGCCTTCCGGTATCTGGTCAGGACATCTCCGAATTCGTCGGCGACTCGTTTGTTAACGTCGATGAGGTCAAATCGCCTGGCGGGGGTGAGGTTGAGCTTCAACTCTAAACGGGGCGAAACCATGAGTGCTTCCCAGTCCCAAAATAAATGATTGGAAGCCAGAAATGCAACAAAGTCTGTGACGCGAGTCGCTCCCTGAAAGAGTAACCCTGCAGTGCGCGCACCCCCTGCGGTAGCGCGCACGCAGTGAGCGCGTAGATCCTCAGCGCGTCAGATCCAAGCCAGAGCTAGATGACTTCCAGATCATCTCCACGGACCCAGCCGTGATTCCCGTCCGCCAGGACGATCTCGTACCATTCGTCTCGAATCTCATCGATCCTGACTTTCACTCCTTCGTGGAGGACGAATACCTCGACACCACCACCGGGCGAGCCAAAGGCCCGCACGCTTTCGGCCAGTACAACGGCCTCGGTGGTTCCGGAGCGATACCACCACTGCCCGCCCAGCAAGATCATGCTGAGGACCAGGATGACCAGTAACAGGCCTGCGGCCGGGACGGCCCTTCGTCCCCACGCGGAACTGCCCAGCAGCCACAGGATCAGAGAGGCCACAAATCCGAGCCAGGACACCGTTAGAATGGTCGACAGCAGTTTGTGAGGAAGTAGAAGAATCAGGCCTTTCCAGATTCGGAGCAGCCAGAACTCCGGCATCGGCGTTATCTTATCAACCACATTCAACCGGCTCAGCGCGAGGTTGTGGAGCAGGTCGTCGTCGCCGGGGATCAAGCGACGGGCTCGTTCGAAGAAGAGGATGGCTCTCCCCGTTTCCCCTCGTCGGTAGTAGCAGTTTCCGATGTTGTAGAGAAGCGGCCCACTGCTGAAGCCCTGTTCCACGAGACCGAGGTACTGATGCAGAGCCTGGTCAATCTTCCCTTCTGAATAAGTCTCGTTCGCCTCCTGGAATTGACGGACTGAATCGTCCTGCACGCCGTCTACCCTGCAGGCCGCACTCGTGCCCGGCAGCAGGCTGAACGCCAGAAGAGAGAGTTTCGCCCCCAGCAGGCGGCCGGGATGGCTGTAATCCTTCATCGGCTCCTCGCTCTTCCGGACCGGTTACCGAGTGACGTCAAGCAGCGCTCCACGCGTTCCAGGAATCGGCCTTTTTCCTGGAGGGTCGAAGGGTGAGGGGAGAAGCGGTTCCGGTCGCAGACATCTCTGCACTCGAGCACCTCGTCAATGTCGTCCGGACTCACATTCACGGCCAGCAGTTGCTTCCGAATCTCCTGGCTGGTCAGCGAGGGATCGGGAAGATTCAGCCTGTCGCCCACGAAGCCTGCCACGGCCCGGTCCACTTCCGCATAGAATTCCGCCGGGTCGGCCTCCAGCAGCAGCCGCGCCCGGTTGAGTCTCTTACGGGCGACTCTGGAAGCTCTCCGAGATCGCGCGTAGGCAACGTCGCTCTGGAGCCGCAGTCGATGCCGTTGCAGCAGGGCGGAACTCCCCAGAGAGAGCAAGGGAATCACAAGCAGGATCCAGAAAGCGGTTCCCGTGCGGCCCGGGATTCTGGAAAAACCACCCCCACCTGTTTTGATGAACCGAATGTCCTGGCCGACCAGTTCCAGTTCCCGCCTGGTCAGAAAGCCGGTATCCGCGGTCTGGGAATCGTCCCCGGGGGCGACGTCCACGGTGATTGGCTTAGATCGGGCAATCCGGTAGGTGCCGTCGTGAGGATCGAAAAAGGGGACCTCCACTGAGGGCAACTCAAAAGTGCCGGGTTGACGGGGAATCACGATGTATTCATGTGATTTCTTGCCCGAAACGCCGTCAGGACCGTGCCTCAAGTCCTGACCCGTCTCCGGCGGGTACATCTCAAACGACTCGGGAAGGTCAAGTTTCGGCTCTCCGAGGTGTTGAAGGTTGCCCTCGCCCTCGACCACGATCCGGAGGGAAAAAGCCTGATTGGCACGCTTCGACTCTGCTTTTACCCGGGAAGAAACACGAAAGCGACCCACGGCTCCCTCGAAACCGGGGGGTTGACCCTCCTGCGGGAGACGGAGAACCTCCAGTTCGACAGCGTTGGACTTCACAGTTCGCGGCTGGGTCGAGCCGAAGAGGTCTCGAGAGAAAAAATCATCAAACAGGCTCCGGGTGCGCCGCTGAACCCGAACCTGGCACTCGACCTCCAGGGGCCCGATCTCCCCGGGACCGGCCGCAGTAGGGAATACCGCCATTCTCTTGATAGTGGCGACCGTGTAGCGGCGTCCGTTGATGATCTCAGTGCGGGTGGCCGGGCTGCGGGGCAGCGTGTAGTCTTCCACCCAGAAGCCGCTCGTCTCGGGGAGCCGTGCCACCTTGAACGACGAAACCGAGAGGCGAGTATAGATTCTGTAGGTGATGACGACAGCCTCATTCTGGAAAGCGGACTTCTGGTTGGCGGTGGCGACAACGAAGAGTTCTGGATCGCCGGCAGCCGGTGGCCTGGTTGCAGGAACTCCTGTGGGCGCTACCGGGGTGCCGATCGAAATCTGGATGGGCTCGGAGGAGAGAGTCCTGCCGCCAGACTCGACATGGATCGGTCCTATTTCGAAGTTTCCCTCGGTGATCGCCGTAAAATAGAAGTTGATGGTTCGCTTGGAGGACACGCGGCCGTTAACGATCTGGACGTTCTGGGAGCTTCCTCTCCCCTGATAGCGGGCGAAGGGATTCATGTCGGGAAAAGAGGGTTCCGCGTGGTCGCGCGCCGCCGACCCGCCGATCTCGAGCGAGAGTACGAATCGTTCACCCAGGCCGATCCGGGTCTTGTCCAGGTAGGCTCTCAGGGTAGGGCTCTGTGCCGGGACAGCCCAGGTGGTCAACACCCAGGCCGTCAAGAGGATCGCCAGTCTGCCCTTACCAGTCTTTCTCGACACGAGTCTGTTTCAGTTTCTTGAGTTGTTCGCGCCGCAGGCTCTGAAGGTCTTCCTGGATGGCCTCCAGGAGGCGCGAGGCCTCCTCCCTTGTCAGGCGACCCGGCTGAGGCTGGGCCGCCTGCTCGGGATTCTCATCCTCGCTTTGTGGCTGCGACTGGTTTTCCGGCGTCTGGTCCTGTTCCTCCTGATTCTCGTCCTCCGGTCGGGCGCCCTGCTGGGCACTCGTCTCCTCGGATTGCTCCTGCTCTTCGCCCTCCTGGTCCTGGTTTCCTTCGTCTTCCGAGGGTTGGTCTTGGGGCTCTTGCTCCTGCTGCTGGTTTTTCTCTTGCTGGTCGTCCCGGTCTTTCTCCGAGGTCTGATCCTGTTGCGGCTGTTGCTGCTGCTCCTGCTGCTGTTGCTGCTGTTGCTGCGTCAGAACGAACTCCAGGTTGTGCTTCGCCTGGTGATCGTTCGGATTCAGGCGCAGCGCCTGTTTAAAGGCCTCCACGCTTTCCTCGACCCGGCCCTGCCGGAATAGTGAATTGCCCAGGTTGTAATGGGCTCTCCCCAGAACCTCCGAATCACTACTCTGAGCGGCCTCCAGGAAAGACTCTTCAGCGTCGGAGAACTCCTTCAATTTGTACTGGGAGCCACCCAGGTTGAAGGTCGCCACGGGGGATCCCGGTGCTTCGCCCAGGGCCTTCCGATAGCTTGCCCGGGCCTCCTCAAACTTGCCCTTCTCAAATTGACGATTACCTTCGTCGACCTCGTTCCGACCCTTCTGCCCGTAGGCGCGGGGCCCGGTGCCGACGACCAGGACCAGGCAGGCCAGCAACCCGTTGACTACTAGAGTTCCTTGCCTCACTGGAACCGTCCCTTCCAGATGTGGCCGACACTGCGGCGCTCTCCCAGCAGTGATTCGAGCACGAGAAGAATCCAGGCCAGTCCGACAAAGGCCTGGAATTGTTCGTCAAACTGGGTAAACTCCTGCGCTGAAAGTCGCTTCTTGTCCATGCCCGCGATCTCGGCCTGAATGTCTGCCAGTTCCCGCTCGCCTGGCGAGGCGCGAAAATATCTTCCTCCGGTTTCACGAGCAATTTCCTGCAGAGTTCCCTGGTCGAGCCGGGTCATCACAACGTTTCCCCGCGAGTCCTTTTTGAATCCTTGCCGCCTCCCCTGCTCGTCGCGCATGGGAATTGGGGTCCCTTGGACGGACCCGATTCCTACGGTATGGATCAAAACTCCCTGCTGGGCGGCGGTTCGCGCCGCACCGACCGGATCTCCCATGTGACCTTCCCCGTCCGTGATCAAAATCAGGACCTTGTGGGTGGTTTCTTTAGAGGAGAACATATCCAGGGACCTGCGGATCGCCTGCTCCAGGGCCGTTCCCTGAACGGGCAGGATAGTGGTGTCCAGTGCGTCTAGAAACATCTTTGCCGCCGCGTAGTCAAGGGTCAGTGGACACTGGACGAAGGCTTCTCCCGCGAAAGCGACGATCCCGACCCGGTCGCCCTGCAGCAGGTCGACGAAAGAGCCGATGGCATGCTTTGCCTTTCTCAGACGGCTGGGCTGAATGTCCTCGGCCAGCATGGAGAGGGAAACGTCCAGGGCCACGACCACGTCCTGTCCCTCCCGTTCGATCGTCTCCAGCCGGGTACCGAACTGGGGGCGTGCCAGCGCCAGCAGCAGCAAAGTAAAGGCCAGCAGGATCAGTCCCATCTTGCTGATGCGCCTACGGGGGTCCAGCGACGGCGCCAGGCGAGCCAGCATGGGAGCGTCGACAAAGCGGTAAAGCGCTTTCCACCGCCGCTTCAGCGAGTACCAGGCCCAGCCGGCCAGCAAGGGGATTACAAGCAGCCACAACAGGTTCTCAGGATTAGCAAACTGAAACATTCCGGTGGCTCTCCGATCAGGGGATCTTTCTCAAAACGGTAAAGCCCAGGCCGACTTCCATCATCAGAATCAATGAGGCCAGACCGAGAGGGCGATCAAAAAGCTCGCCGTAGCGAGAGTATTGCTTGACTTCGATCTCAGTTTTTTCGAGGGAGTCGATCTCGGCGTAGATGTTTTCCAGGCTTTCGCGGTCGGTGGCCCGGAAGTACTTTCCTCCCGTGGCATCGGCGATTTTCTTGAGCGTCTCTTCGTCGATGTCTACCTGAACCTGGACATAGCGCCTCCCCATGACCGGATCGTTGACCGGGTAGGGTGCAGAGCCCTCACCGCCAACCCCAACCGTATGCACCTTGATGCCGTGACTGACCGCCAGATCACTGGCCGTGATGGGGTCGATCTCACCGGCGTTATTCCGGCCATCGGTCACGAGTACGATGACTTTCGACTCCGCACGGCTGCGGCTGAGGCGTTTGACCGCCGTGGCCAGACCCATTCCAATTGCCGTCCCGTCGTCAATCGTGCCCACCTGCAGGTCTTCGAGGAGCTTGACAAGGATCGGGTAGTCAAGGGTCAGCGGGCACTGGGTGAAGCCCTGGGCGGCAAAGACGACCATTCCGATGCGGTCGTTCTGACGACCCAGGATGAAATCCCGAACGACCCTCTTGGCCGCCTCCACGCGATTGGGCTCGATATCCTCCGACAGCATCGAGCTGGAGAGGTCGAGCGCCAGCATGATGTCGATTCCCTCGCTCACGACTTCTTCTCGACTCGAAGAGGACTGAGGGCGCGCCAGCGCGATAACCAGCAACCCCAGGACGATACTGCGCAGCAGGAAGGGGAGATGGCGGAGGGGAAAGGAGCTTTGAATCTGCTTCAGGGTGGAAAGCGAGGAGAACCGCAGAGTTGTCCCTTTGCGGTTGCGCTGCCTCCAGTACCAGTACACGAGAGCTGGAATGAGAAGCAGCAGCCAGAAATAGTGTCCGTCCGAGAAGCGATCCGGCATGCTCAGTTTCCGCCCTCTCCGACCGCTTCTTTCGGGCTCCCTTCCGAAACCGGCCGGGGGCGCCCTTTCTCGACCAGTTCTCTCGCTTCGCTGATCGATAGGCCGCCCTTTTCTCGAGGAGGTTTCCACCTGGCGAACTTGACCAGATCGCACTCTCTGAGGATTGAGCCGGCCGGCGCCGAAAGAGCAGCAGCCCTGGACTCAGACAACTGTTTGACGATTTCAGGAGTGGTTGCCTCCAGGGCAACTATCCGAAAACGTCTCCACAAGTAGCGTCTCAGGATCTCCGACAAGTCTGTGTAAAACGGCTTGACGCGACCCCGCCCCAGCAAGTCCGTCGCCTCCAGCGACTGCAGGGAGGCCAGCGCTTCTTCCTCGGGCGGCAGCAGGGGAGCCTCCGGCGACGTCCCGGGTGCCGCCTTCGGACGGTAGCGCCAGAACAACCAGACGAGAAGCAGCGGCACTAAAATGGCCGCCGCCCAGGGCCAGTAGCTCCACCAGGCCCGAGGAATCTCCAGGGGTGAGCGGATGTCCAGAATGTCTTCAGCCTCCTCGGGGAGGACACTCTTGACTTCCAGCTGAATGCTTTCCGATCTCATCGTGATGGGCTCGGTGGAGGGGCTGCTCACGGTCAATTCCACACCGGGGAAGGTCAGTTTGCCCGTCTCGAAAGTCGCTACCACCAGGCTCCAGCCGGAGGTGACTCCTGCATCATCCTGAGTTTCCGGTCGTTGTTCGATGGAGCGGATCTCGAATGGGCCAAGCGGGCCCGGGTCTTGCGGTAGCTCGACTTTCAGATCCGGCTGATGTTCAACATCAATAAAGATGGTGACCAGAGCGCCGATGCTGATCTCCGTGGGCTCGACACGGGTTTGAATCTGGATCTGCGAATCGGGAGCGCTTTCGGGCGCCCCCCCCGGGCCGCTCTGGGCAGGGAGCTGCAGGAAGGAAGTGAACAACAGCGGCAGCAGGTATGTCCGGGAGGTCGAAGCAGATCCCTTCATCTCAGCCTTCGCACCCTTTGTTGAAAGAAACGGACCAGCGGCTCAACATAACTGGAATCAGTTCGAACGTCGATTCTATCCACACCGATCTGTCGCAGAAGCTGATTGAGAGCGGCCCGTCGCTCTCGCACACTTTCGCGAAAAAGATTCCTGACTCTCAGGTCGGAGGTGTTTACGATCAGATGCTCGCCGCTCTCTGCATCCTCCAGTTCCACCAGTCCCACGGGCGGCAGCTCTTCTTCTCTCGGGTCTGAGATTCGAATCACGATCAGGTCGTGTCGGCGGCCGGCCACACGCAGCGGCTTCTCGTAACCGTCGTCCAGGAAGTCGGAAACCAGAAAGGTCACGCTTCGTCTTCTCTGGACACGACTCAGGTACTCCAGAACGGCTCCCAGGTCCGTCCCCTTGTTACGGGGGCGAAAGTAAAGCAGCTCCCGGAGCACGCGCAGCACATGCTTTCGCCCCTTTCGGGGGGGGATAAATTTCTCTACCTGATCGGTAAAGATGAGCAAACCGACTTTGTCGTTGTTCTTGATCGCCGAAAATGCCAGTAGAGCGCAGATCTCCACCGCAATTTCGCCCTTTGCCTGCTCAAGACTGCCGAAGTCGCCGGATCCGCTGGCGTCGACCAGCAGCATGACCGTGAGTTCCCTCTCCTCCCGGAAAACCTTAACAAAGGGATGTCCCGTCCGGGCCGTGACGTTCCAGTCGATTGAGCGAATGTCGTCACCGACCTGGTATTCGCGGACTTCGGAAAAGTCCATGCCCCTGCCCTTGAAGACAGAGTGGTACTCGCCCGAAAAGAGTTCGTTGACGAGGCCTCTGGTAGAGATCTCAATCCACCGGACCTTTTTCAGGATTTCTTTTGGGATCATATGTCCGGAGGGCTGTCGGAGAGCCCGATTCAATCCATCAAGGGACTTCGACCGCGTCCAAGACTCGCTGCACGACGTTCTCGGAGGTCACTTCTTCTGCTTCCGCCTCGTAGGTGACGATGACCCGGTGTCGCATCACGTCGAGAGCGACGGCCCGGACATCCTCGGGGCTCACGAAACCCCGACCCTCAAGAAAGGCATGGGCTTTGCTGGTTCTGGCCAGGAAAATAGAGGCTCGAGGTGACGCTCCGATGGAAAGGAGGCTCTCGAGATCACTCAGGCCGTAGTCCCCCGGAGCCCGAGTGGCAAAGACCAGATCGACGATGTACCTTTCAATCTTGGGATCCATGTAGATGGCGTCCACGGCATTTCTGGCGGAGATCACTTCCTCCGGGGTCACAACCGCGTCCACCGAAGGCACCTCGGTTCCCGACATCCGGCGCATGATCTCCAGTTCTTCGTCACGGCTCGGATACCCCACGGAGAGCTTCAACATGAAGCGGTCTACCTGAGCCTCGGGAAGCGGATACGTTCCTTCCTGTTCGATGGGATTCTGGGTGGCCAGAACCAGAAACGGGTCGTCCAGTTCGAAGGTGTTCTCGCCGATGGTTACAGTGCGCTCCTGCATCGCTTCCAGCAGGGCGGATTGAACCTTTGCCGGGGAACGGTTGATTTCGTCGGCCAGGATCAGGTTGGCGAAAATCGGTCCCTTCTTGGTTTTGAAAGTGGACTCTTTCGGATCAAAGACGAGGGTCCCGACGAGGTCGGCAGGCAGCAGATCGGGGGTGAATTGAATCCGCTGAAAGCGTGCCCGAATCACGGCCGCGAGGGTGCGGACCGTGAGTGTCTTGGCCAATCCCGGGACGCCCTCGAGCAGGACGTGCCCATTTGCCAGAAGGCCGATCAACAGGCGGTCGACCATGTACTCCTGGCCGACAATCACCTTTCGCACTTCGCTTCGGAGTCGCCCCACGAACCGGCTCTGCTCCTGGATTCGCTCCTGAATTCGTTCGATATCCTGGTGTGTTGTTTCCATCCTGCACGACCGCCAAAAAATAAGTCTTTTCTCAGATTTTACGGAATTTTGCCGGACTCGTTTAGTTTTTTGTAGGTTGGGGAGTTCCGGTACTGTTCGGTGCACGCGCCGTTTCACGTTGCCTGTGACGATCAGAGCCGACCGCGGTAGCGGCCGGGAGGCGAGGTTGTAATCCCTTGGCGGTCCTTCCCCCGGCTTCCGCCGGTGGCTCTGATTTAGCGTCAACCGCTTACAAGAACGCAGAATCTGGTACCCAAATAGAAAGTCACCCTTTCGGGCCAGAATTTAAGCGTTCGCGCGCATCGCCTCTCAGCGGACCCAATTCGGGGGAAATCTATGAATCAAGCCGAATCCACACTGGGTCTGGTTCTGACGGGAGGCGGCGCCCGCGGTGCTTACCAGGCGGGTGTTCTTGCGGCTCTGTCGGAAATCGAAAGACAGAACCTCGAGATTCCCATTGTGACGGGAGTATCCGCGGGGGCCATCAACGCTGCCTTTCTGGCCAGCCATCCGGGCCCCTTTTCTGAAACCGTCCGGGAGCTGGGCGAAGCCTGGCTCGGGTTGACGCTCGAGAATGTCTTTAAGATCGAGTCAAGAGGTCTGTTGAAAGCAGTGATTCGCTGGCTCTGGCTGCTTTCCACCCATATCGGGTCCGATCAGCTCGAGGTTCGGGGCTTTCTCGACACCGAGCCCCTTCGCGACTACCTGAGAAAGCACGTGGATCTTTCCGGGGTCCGCCGTAATCTGGAAAGTGGCCGCCTCCGGGCGCTGGCCCTCACCGCCACCTCCTACGCCACGGGCCTGACCATCAATTTCATTGACTCGGGCAAGTTTGCTGACTCGGCCGATTCCAGACCGGGATGGAGTCGGGCCGGGAGAAAGGGGATTCATACGAGAATCGGTTACGAGCACGTGATGGCTTCTTCAGCGCTTCCCCTCATTTTTCCCGCGATTGAGATCCACGATGCCTACTACGGTGACGGCGCCTTGAGACTCCAGACACCGTTGGCACCGGCCATCCACCTGGGAGCCGACAAACTGATAGTGATTTCGGTCCGGTATAAACGGTCTTCTGAAGAGGAAACAAGGGCTCAGGTGAAGGGATATCCGCCTCCCGCCCAGATCCTGGGCATGCTCATGAACGCTGTTTTCCTGGATGCCCTGGAAACTGACGTGGAACGAGCCCGGCGAGTCAATCACACCCTTTCTCTTCTGGAGCCCGAAAAGGTCCCGAGCTCGGGGCTGAAGCGACTGGAAATGCTGGTCTTACGTCCCAGCCGGGACCTGGGTAAACTGGCAGCGGATGTCCGATCCACCCTGCCGGCTCTCCTGCGGGTGATCGTGCGTGGACTGGGAACCCGGTATTCGCAGACGCCCGACTTCCTAAGCTATCTCCTGTTTGAACAGGGTTATGTCGAGAGACTCATGGAGCTCGGTTACAATGATACTCTGGCGCGCCGGTCTGAAATAGATGATTTCCTGGGAAGACCAGGGCGAGTGTGAGAAAGACTTGTTTCAAAGGTTGGGGTTGTACTAAACTGCCTTTTGGAAGTAGAAAGCTCCGGAGCAGTTTCAGTTAGCTGCAGGAAGCCCCCCCTGTTGATGATCGGTGCCGGAAAGGCCGAGTCACCGGAAAGAAGTGAGAGGCGTCATTGTGGGTCCCCGCGATGAAAACCCGAGCCAGCAGCCTTTCGCGCGGCGCGTTAAGGAAAACGGAGATCGCGTCTTAGCTGGAAAGGGCCAGATTCAATGGCCGTACAGAAAAAACCCGGTCGCTCACGCTGGCGCAAGCGCCGCAAGAACGGACACAGGCGTTCGCGTCACCCGCGCGGAGAGGGTGGTGGCGCGCCCCATCATCAAGGGGATTCAGAGCCGGTCGCCGTAGAGGGCGTTCTCGAGGTGCTCTCTGACAATCGGGGCTACCTTCGACTCGCCGCAAACCGATATTGTCCCCATGCCCAGGACGTCTTTGTCCCGGCGGATCTGATCCGAAAGCTGGATTTGAAAACTGGCTGTGAGATCAAAGGGGAAGCCGTTTTGGGCCGAAAAAACCAGCGTCTTCGATCGGTTGAGACAGTGATGGGGGTTTCGCCCGAGGCCTTTCGAGAGTTCACCCCCTTCAGCCAGTTGATTTGTATCGATCCTATCGAACGCTTCGAAGTCGACCAGGGGAATGATCACAGCCTCCGCATCATTGACCTCGTCGCTCCCATCGGAAAAGGCCAGAGAAGTATGATCGTGGCCTCACCCCGGACCGGGAAGACCATCCTGCTCAAGAAGCTGGCGGGAGCGATTACCGAGTTCCATCCCGATGTGCATCTCATCGTCCTGCTGGTTGATGAACGGCCGGAGGAGGTGACCGATTTCAAGCGCTCCGTGGAGGCCGAAGTCATCTCGTCGTCCAATGACGAGCCCCCTTCTCAGCACGTGCGAGTGGTGGAGATGGTTTTAGAGAGATCTCGGCGTCTGGTCGAAGCCGGCGTCGATGTGGTGATTCTGCTGGACAGTCTCACGCGCGTCGCCCGAGCCTACAACTCCCAGACGAAAGACCGGGGCAGGACGCTGTCCGGTGGCCTCGGAGCCAGAACCATGGAGAAGCCGCGCGAGTTTTTCGGCGCCGCCCGTAAGGTCGAGGATGGGGCCAGTTTGACTATTGTGGCCACGGCTCTGATCGATACCGGAAGTCGCATGGACGACGTGATCTTCGAGGAGTTCAAAGGAACGGGCAACATGGAGCTGGTCCTTCACCGTGGCCTCGCAGAGCAACGGATCTGGCCCGCCATTGACATCAAGAAATCGGGGACACGCAAAGAGGAAAAGTTAAGGAGCCCGGAAGTTCAGCACAAAATTAATCTGGTGCGCCGAGCCCTTTCCGGGCAGAGTCCTCAGGACGCCCTCAGAGTCCTCCTCGCCAAGATCGAAAAGACCTCCAGCAACGAACAGTTCCTGAGCATGCTGAAGGCCTAACTCCCTTGCCCGTGCCTTTGCCCTGACCGTTTTCCTCGTGCTTCCGCCCGAGGTTCTGATGAAGGTCGCCGGAACTGGAAGCGGGCGTTCCAACACTAAGTACACGCATCCGGTTTCTTGTCCGGATTCCGAGTTACCCTGGCAGCCACGGGAGAAACTTCGATCATGGGACCACAAACTTCGAGTGATTGGCGAAACCACCTGATCGCCGCCCTGCTCTCGGCTGTAGCCGTCCTCGGTATCCTCCTTCTCAGGAGTGGAGCAGGAGAGGGTTTTTTCTTTTCGGGGTCCCGCTCCGGAACGCCGGTCGAGGTGCTGGAAGTCAGTCTCGAGCGAGATCAGCGCCTCCACATCGATATCGTCTTTGGCGCGCGGCTTGGAGAAGGACGGGAGGCTGAGATATTGGTGCCGGAACCGGTCAAGATCAATCCTCCCATCGGCGGTTCCTGGCGGTGGCATACGCCGGCTGTTCTTCGCTTCCAGGCACCAGCCCCTTTGCGCCAGCCACTGAGTATCTCATCGCGCTGGAGCCGGGCCGACTGCTGCAGGACGGACAGTACTTCGCGGGAGATCAGGTCTTTCGGGTGGTCACCGACCGTTTTCGGATCGACCACGTCGAGGTCAGGGAGAAGTCCCTGCCCAGCGGTGAGGTGATGCTGGAAGGGGAGATTCTTTTTAACTATCCGGTGGCTCGACGCGAGTTGACCAAGCACATTCAGCTTCTGGATTCAGAAGGCCATGCGGTCGGCTTCCGCCTCGAGTCGCCGGCGGTGGGCCAGGCTGTTCGATTTCGAACCGAAGCGATCCAAAAACAGGCCGAAGAGAGAAGGCTGGAATTGCGGATCTCCTCGGGGCTCACCCCATTCGGGGGCAACGTCACACTGGCCGCGAAGCACATTCGCGAGATTCCCATTGGATCGAACACTCGGCTGGCCATTCGACAGGTCAAGGCTCAGGCCGCCGGCGACGCCTCCCGCTTTCAAATCCTGTTCTCTTCACCGGTGGAAGCGGATCAGCTTCGGCAGTACCTCGCCCTGGAGCCGGACGTGGAGGTCCACATCAATGCCAGTGACAATCAGGTCTGGCTGAGCGGCCAGCTGAGGCCGGGAGAGAGCTACCAGGTAACCATCGGAAAAGGACTGCGAGCCAGGGACGATTCGTCTCTGCAGGCTGAGTTCAGCCGGACTCTGAGAATTCCAGATCTGACTCCGGTTGTCCGTTTCAAGCATCAGGGTCTGTTTCTCTCCGCCAGCGGGACCCGCAATGTGATGATTGAAGCCGTCAATACCAGAGTGGCCGAAGTGGTGGTGGACCGGGTGCACCTGAACAACATTTTCTCTCTGGTTCAGCATTTCGGGTACCAGTACCGGCAGACCAGCTACTGGGGGGGCTATTTGCCCCATGGCCTGGGCGACCGGCTCCTCAACGAGAAAGTTGCTCTGGATGTGACCCCCAACCAGGCCCTGGAGACAACTCTCAATCTCAGCTCCATCATCGAACCCGCCGCACCCGGTCTTTACCGGGTTGCCGTGCGGCGTCCGGGCCAGCGCCAGGGAGATCAAAGATGGGTCCTGATCACGGATGTGGGAATCGTTGCCAAGCGGGGGCAGCGGGACTTCCTGGTGTGGACGGCCTCCTTTAGAGATCTCCGGCCCCTCGCGGGAGCCCGAGTCGACTTGATCAGCGACCAGAACCAGCGGATCGCTTCCGGGGTTACCGACTCGGCGGGCCGCTGGCAGGTTGGCGGTCTGAACCTGGCGGAAGTGCGGCCCTATCTGGTGACCGTGAAGAAGGGAAGCGACCTGAGTTTCCTTCTCCTCACCCAGGCCAGGGTGGACACTTCCGGTCTCGACGTCGCCGGGGCGCCTTTTCCCGCCAGCGGCTATCAGGCGTTTCTCTACGGGGAGCGCGACATCTATCGGCCGGGAGAAACGGTCAAGGGGGTTGCACTGATCAGGGATGAGCAACGGCGCCCGGCACCCGAGATGCCGGTTGTTCTCACCCACCTGGATCCCAACGGTAGAGAACGAGCCAACTTCGCACTCGATATGCCGGGAAAGGGACTTGCAGAGTTCGAGATCCCCACGGAAATCTATGATCTGACCGGAAACCATAGACTCCAGCTCAAGCTGGGCGATCGGGTCGTGGGAAGCTATCGCTTTCAGCTCGAAGAGTTCGTACCGGATCGCATCAAGGCCGACCTCGAGAATCTCGCGGTGGCGGAGAAGGCGGGAGTTCGCGAGCTGGAGTTCGATGTCCAGGCGTCCTATCTTTTCGGGGGGCCCGCTGCTGCTCTTGCAGCCGAGATTCGTGTTTACCTGGAGCCTTCATTCTTCGCCGCCGCCGATTTTCCAGAGTTCACTTTCGGCAACCCCGAGAGGAAGTTCAACCGGCACCAGATCTCACGGCAGAACGGTACCTTGAACGATGTGGGTGAGGCGCACTTCCGAACAGCCGTTCCCCTGGGACTTCGTCCGCCTTCTTCACTTTCGGCGGTCGTTACGGCCCGCGTTCAGGAGCAGGGCGGCCGCGGAGTAACGGCGACCCGGCGTCTTCCGCTGCACATCTATTCAAACTACCTGGGACTCAGACGCGGCACCGGCGGCTACGTGGAGCCGGGGCAGGAGGCCACCTTCGAGTACATTAGTCTGGATCCTGAAGGCCGGCCTGGCCCCGCCGGTCCCCTGCGCCTGCAGATCTTCAAGGACCGATGGCAATCGATCCTGCGCCGCACCTCCTCGGGTTCCTTTCGTTATGAGAGCGTCCGGGATCCCGAACTTGTCCATTCCGCGGAATTCGCGGCCGCCAGCTCCCGCGGCACTTTCCCGTTTACGCCGCAGGAATTCGGGAGCTACCGCGTGGTGCTGGAAGACGAATCGTCGGGTGCGTCGGTTCAGATTTCCTTCTACTCCAGCGGTTGGGGATATTCTCCCTGGGCCATTGAAAACCCGGCCCGCCTGGAACTGGAGCTCGACCAGGAGGAGTACCTGCCGGGAGAGACCGCCAGGCTCCAGCTACGCGCACCTTTCCCCGGGCGGTTGCTGCTGACTGTCGAAAGCCACTCGATCCACTACTTTCGGACTTACGATCTGGATGGAAACACGGCGACGATTTCGGTCCCCTTACGAGAGGCATACAGCCCCAATGCCTACGTCACAGCGACCCTGGTCCGGTCCGTCACCGACCTTGGGTCCGACCTGGTGGCTCGCGCCTTCGGGGCCGTTCCGATTGTCGTTGATAGAAGTTCCCACCGGCTGCCCGTCCGTTTGACGGCAGCGGAGAGTCTGCTGCCTCACAGCGAGTTGACGGTCGGCGTCAAAACCCGTCCCGGGGCCAGTGTCACAATTGCGGCGGTCGATGAGGGAATACTGCAGTTGATTGCGCAGGACACTCCCGATCCCTTCCGGTTCTTCTATCGCAGGCTGGGCCTGGGCGTGACGACTCATGACATCTTCTCGATGCTCCTGCCCGAGGTTGCTGAAATGGAGGGATTGACGCTTCCCGGAGGTGGCGCCGGACAACTTCGGGAAACTCAGATGGTGCGTACCGAGAGTTTGCGCCGCAGAGAACCCGTCTCTTTCTGGTCGGGCGTGGTGCTCGCGGACCCCGGGGGCCGGGCCTCGGCTACTTTTCATATTCCCGAGTTCCAGGGGGCGCTGCGCGTCATGGCAGTGGGCAGCAGCGAGTCCGACTTCGGTTCAGCCAGTCAGCTCACCAGGGTGCGTTCACCGCTCATTCTGATGCCCACCTTGCCGCGCTTTCTCTCTCTGGATGAGTCACTCGAAATCCCCGTCAGCCTGCGCAACGAGACAGGGGCGGACGGGACCTTTCAGGTCGGCATGAAGCTGGCGGGTCCGGCTCGGATGGTGGACTCCGACAGTCGTGAACTGACGATTCCTGCCGGCAGGGAGCAAACGGCTTACTTCAAGATCCGGTCGCTGGACCTCACGGGTGACATTGAGTTTACCCTGACCGCCAGGGGTAACGGAGAGTCGGCGGCTCACGCTCAGGCGGTCTCCGTGCGGCCCGATCTCCCGCCCAGAACCTTGCACAAGGCCGGGCGTGTTGACTCTCCGGTCCTGCAGTTGCCACCTGTCGATCCAGGGCTCAGATCCTTCGGCATCACCCGTACCCTGAGCATCGGACCCCTGCCCGTGACTCATTTCACGGCCAATCTGGGCGACCTGCTGCGTTACCCCTACGGTTGTCTGGAGCAGACGGCTTCCCGCATCCTCCCCTTGATCTACTTCTCGGATCTGGTGGAAACGCTGGAGCCCGAGTTCTTTGCCGATGTGGAACCGGCCGGTATCGTCTATGCCGGCCTGCGCAGACTCATCGGCATGCAGCTTGCCTCCGGCGGATTTTCCATGTGGCCCGGGTCCTCCAGAATCAACCCCTGGGCCAGTACCTACGCAACCCACACCCTGGTGGAGGCCGTTAAGGCCGGTTTTCACGTCGACGAGTCTATATTCAATTCGGCTCTGGGGTTTCTCGACCAGGCGGTGCGCTCGCATGAGTCCCTTGAGCGGGCGGGAGTCGAGCAGCTTGTTTACGCTCTCTACGTTCTGGCGCGGGCGGATCGCCCCGAGCGCGGACAGATGGACTTCGTCCGCCGGAATCTTCAGGAGTTCCTCCGCCCCTCGGCCCGGGGACTGCTGGCCGCGACCTATGCCCTGACCGGAAACCCCGGGATCGCCGGTGAACTCCTGGCCGATCTGAAGAAGGTAGAGGAAGTGGAGCGGAAAACGGGCGAGAACTTCGATTCCTCCACTCGCAACCGCGCTCTGCTCCTGCTCGCTCTACTGCACACTGTGCCGGAGGATCCTCGAGTCCCACAGCTTTTTGACCGACTGGCCCGCGATGCCTCGGCCCGGCGCTGGACCACCCAGGAGACCTCCTTTGCCTTCCTGGCCCTGGGCCGGCTGGCACGGCTGCAGAGCGAGAGCCAGGCCGACTACGAAGGTCGTCTGTTCGTCGACGACAAGCTGGTAGACAGATTCGACTCGGGCGGGACTCGCAGCTTTCAGCTCCCCTCCCAGGGGAGGGTCCGACTCGAAATGGGATCCGGCTTTCAACCCGGCTCAGCCTACTACAGCCTGGTCACCCGGGGGATTCCTTTGGACGAGGCTTTCCAGGAGGAAGAAAACGGGCTTGAGCTGGAACGAGAGTTCCGGACGCGCACGGGTCGAAGCCTGGACCTCGCGGACCTGCGTCAGGGAGACGTGGTCGTTGTCAAGACCAGGATTCGGAGCGTGCAGGGTCCCATCAGCAACGTTGTCGTGCAGCAGCTTCTTCCGGCCGGTCTGGAAGTCGAAAATCCGCGCCTCCAGACGACCGAGCGGGTGGGTTGGATGACCGGGAAGGCGCTGGCCTGCGATTACCAAGACATTCGAGACGACCGGGTCCTGTTCTTTGCCGACCTGCCGGCCAATCAGTGGCGAACCACCTACACGATCCTGCGAGCCGTATCTCCCGGGAGCTTTCGGGTTCCGCCGGCGCGGGCCGAGGCCATGTACAACCCCCGGCTCCGGTACACGGGACCCCGGTCGAGAGTGGAGATCGGAAGGCGATGAGGCGGCTCCTCTCCCGGCTTGTTTTCATCGGGTTTTGCGCGGCCCTTTGCGGGGAGCTCCTGTGGCGGGGAGCCGATGCCCTGTTCCCGTTTCCAGACGAAGAGCTGGGTCGGCCGTACGGCCAGATCGTAGTTGACCGGAAGGGGGACGTCATTCGCATGTTTCTGGCTGCTGACGGCCGTTGGAGGTTTGCCGTACGCAGGGAGCAGATGAGCCCGGAGTTGATGGAGGCTATCGTTGCCTCCGAGGATCGGTGGTTTCGCTACCACCCGGGAGTCAACCCGGTTTCGGTGCTGCGAGCGACCTTTTCCAACCTCCGGGCCGGCCGGGTCGTTTCGGGCGCCTCCACGATTCCCATGCAAATTGCACGTCTCATGCAAAGGCGTCCCCGCACTTTGCGCAGCAAACTGATCGAGGCATTCAGAGCACTGCAGATGTGCCGGCTCTTTGAAAAGGACGAGCTTCTGGAGATCTATTTGAACCTCGCCCCCTACGGGGACAACATCGAGGGTGTCCGGGCTGCCTCCTACTTCTATTTTGGTAAGAGACCGGATCGCCTTTCCTGGGCAGAAATCGCGCTGTTGACCACCCTGCCGCGTTCTCCCATCCGCTACGATCCCACCCGCAACCCGGAGCTCTCGAGGCGATCGCGGAACCGGGTCATCGAACAGCTCCGGATGGGCGGCCTCATGAGCCCGTCTCAATCCCGGATCGCTCGTTCAGCCGCAGTGCCGGGCCGCAAAAGGCAAACTCCCTTCCGCGCCCCTCACTTTGCAGAGTTCTTGAGGCGGCGGAGTCCGGGGTTGCAGGATCTCAAGTCGACTCTGGATCTTGAAATCCAGGCATCCGTCGAGCTCGGCGTGGAGTCGCATGTCGAACAGCTGCGGGCCCTGGGGATCGAGAACGCAGCGGTGGTTGTTCTCGACAACAATACGAGAGAGGTGCTGGCTCTGGTTGACTCGGCTGCTTACCTCGACTCCGCCCACCAGGGCCAGGTCAACGGCGCGGTGGCCCGCCGTTCGCCTGGTTCGGCCTTGAAACCGTTTCTGTACGCTCTCGCTTATGACAGGGGACACATCGTCCCGGAGTCGCTGCTGCTCGACGTTCCCTATGACTACTCGGGTTACGTTCCGGAGAACTACGACCAGCGGTATCGGGGCCAGGTCAGCGCTGAGGAGGCACTTGTGCAATCGTTGAACGTTCCGGCGGTTCATCTGCTCTCCCGGACCGGACTGGTTGATTTTCACGAGCTGCTTCTTTCGGCAGGGCTCTCAACCCTGGACCGACCTTCTCTGCATTACGGTCTGCCGCTGGTGCTGGGGGCGGGCGAGGTTCGGCTTCTGGACCTGGCCAACCTGTATGCCTCCCTGGCCCGGGGTGGAGTTCACCGTCCGGTGCGTCTCCTGGCGGGCGACGCTTCCACAGGCCGGCGTCTCTTCTCGCGCGAAGCCGTCCATTTCACCACCGGCTCACTCACCCGGTTGCCGCGTCCGGACCTGCCCGAAGCCTGGGCGCTGTCGCTGGACGTGCCCGCCGTGGCCTGGAAAACGGAAACCTCTTACGGTCATCGGGACGCGTGGGCGATCGGTTTCTCCCGGGAGAGGACCATAGGAGTCTGGCTGGGCAACTTCGACGGGGCCGGCACGAGGGGTCTCTCCGGCGCGGAGCATGCGGGACCTTTGCTGTTTGATCTTTTGCGTGCCGTGGCACCTTCCGGATCGAGATTCGAGGAACCGAAGGGCCTGGAGATCGACCAGGTGGCGGTCTGCCCGGTGAGCCGCCAACTGCCCGGTCCGTACTGCCCCCAGACACTGCGGGTTGCTGCCATCCGCGGCCGATCAACTTTCCGGGCCTGCGGGATCCATCAGCGCATTTTCGTGGATGCAGAAAGCGGGCTTCGACTGGATGGCCCCTGTCTGAGTTCATCCTCTTATGTGGCCAGGGTGATCGCGGTGCTGCCTCCCCGGTTGGCGGCCTGGAGGCAGCGCCAGGGAACGCCCGTCCCCGTCGTTCCGGAACGGGCGTCGGACTGCAATCCAGTGGCTTCCGGAGAAGGGCCTCGAATCGTCTCTCCCGACCGCACGACGCCGTATCTGCTCAGGGAGGGGGTCCCGGCCTCTTACTAGAGGATCTCTCTGACAGCTCTGGCCCAGCCCGGTGGACGACTCTTCTGGTACCAGGATGGACTTCTCGTGGCGTCCGGGGATCCTGAGGGGCCGTTCTTTCTCAGTCCGGTGCGGGGTTTGCATGAGCTGGTCGTAGTGGATGCCCAAGGCCGCTCGGACCGGATTGACTATCGGGTGGAGTAACCGGCCGGCTCCGGGTTTCTTGGGGAGAACAGAGCCGGCCGCGGGAGCGGCCTGGAGGCAAAAATCGTAGACTGTTTCTGTCCTTACCCCCGGCTTCCGCCGGAGGCTCTGATTCACCATCAACCGTCAGCGGCGCGACCCGGCAACCGTTTCTTGACCCGTCCCCAGAGAGAAGGTTTCAGGGCGCGGCGCAGGGTCTCGAGCTCTTCCCGGGCGGCATTTTCCCCCGCCTCGACCAGTGCAGGCAGGGAGTCCAGGTCGGCCCAGGCGAAGTTCTCGATGACGGGCTGAATCAGCACATCGGCTTCGGAGATCGACTTCCGCTGCACGGTCGAGCTCATGATGGAAAAGGAACGGAGCAGGATCTGGTACGCATTGTTGAGCTTTACCTGTTCCGAGGTATCGAGTCCAATCGCTGAGCCGATCACGATGTCGGCGCCCATCTCCCGTACCTGCTGAACGGGAAGGTTGCAGGTCAAATAACCGTCGGCCAGCAAGTGACCGTTCGCTTCCACCGGCACGTAGAAACCCGGAATCGCACAGCTGGCTCGAATGGCGGTGAAAAGAGGTCCCTTCTCCAGGATCACCGGTTTTCCGCTGCGCAAGTCGGTCGCCAGCACGCGAAGCGGTATCTCCAATTCCTCGAACGTGCTCACCGGCAGCAGTCCTTCCAGCCATTCGGACATGCGGTCGTTTCGGTTGAAGCCCTTCGGGCTGAAGTTCCATTGACCCAGCTTTTTCCACGTCAGGGCGCGGGCCTGGTCAACAAGTTCCTGCACGGACATACCCGCGGCGACACCAGCAGCCACAATACTGCCGACGCTGACCCCGGCCACGAAGTCCAGGGGGATCTTCTCTTCTTCCAGCACTTTCAAGACCCCGAGATGGGCCAGCCCACGGGCGGCTCCGCCACCCAGTGCCAGACCAATGCGGGGATGTTCGTGCTCTTTCATTCCCAACCTCTGATGTATTAGATGCCGGATCGGGCCTCAGGTTGTCAGATTGCCTCTCAATTCACATCGCATCGGGCTTGTTGTAGCATGGGAACCGCACTCACCCATGAGCTCTGATTTTTTCCAGACACTCAAAAATAACGCTGACAGGATGCCCGATCATGTGGCGCTCCAGATCCTGGGCGAGGATGGAAGAGAACCGTTCACGTTCCGCCGGATCTGGGACGAGATCATGAAGATCAGCCAGCTGCTCGTCCGCCATATCCAGCCGGGCGATACGGTGGGAATCCTGATGGAGAACCACCCACGCTGGGGGATCGCCTTTCTGGCGGCCCAGAGTGCCGGCGCCCGAATTGTTCCGTTCGACATCCTCCACTCCTCGGAGACCCTTGCCTATCTAGTACAGCACTCCGATTGCAAATACCTGATCTCGTCAGAAGAAGTGTTTCCCAGGCTCCAGGAGATCCAGGAGCGGCTTCCCGTGCCGCTTCCGGGATTGATCTCTGGTCCCCAGCGCGAGGGATACGAGCACTGGGACTCCGTCCTGAGCCGGCCCGCCGCTGACGCCGGCCTGCCTCTGGTGCCCGGTGACCCGGACGAGACATTCCTGCTGGTGTATACGAGCGGCACGACCGGAAATCCGAAGGGAGTCATGCTGACTCCCCGGAGCATTTACCTGACCGTCGATTCCGTACTGGACATTGTGGAAGTATCCCATCGGGATCACATTCTCTCGGTATTGCCGCTCTACCACATGCTGGCCCTGATGGCCAACTTCCTGGCCCCTCTCTACGTGGGGGCCCGGGTCACTTATCTGGATGCACTCGATGCGCCGCGAATCCTGCAGAGTTTTCGCGACGAAGCGATCACGATTTTTGTCTGCGTTCCCCAGTTCTACTACCTGGTCCATCGCCGGATCTTCCAGGAGATAGGGAAAAAGGGTCTCTTGAGCCGTTCTCTTTTTCGGCTGCTCTTCAAGGTCTCACAGGCGAGCAACGACTGGGTGGGGTGGAACCCGGGAAAGCTCTTCTTCAGACCGGTCCATCGCAACTTCGGCGGGTTGAGACTGTTCGCAGTGGGCGGCGCTCGCTGCGACCCGGAGGTTCTCTATGCCTTTCGGAGCCTGGGTTTTCAGTTTGCCCAGGCCTTCGGAATGACGGAAACCTCGGCGGTGACCACGATGGCGTATCCCGGGGGCCTGGGATCCGTGGGCCGTGCCCTTCCTCACTCGGAGTTGAAGATTTCCGACCCGGATGGGGACGGCATTGGAGAGGTTCTGATCAAAGGCCCACACCTCATGCAGGGATACTGGAAGAATCAGGACGCGACCCGCGAGATCATGTCCAACGGTTGGCTTAACAGCGGTGATCTCGGGTATCTGGACTCCGAGGGCTACCTCTACATCACGGGCCGTAAGAAGGACGTCATCGTACTTAGCTCCGGAAAGAACATCTACCCGGAAGAGATCGAGCATGTTTACGAAAGGAAGTGCCCCCACATCAAGGAAATGTGCGTCATCGGAGTGGAGGAAGAGCAGGACCAGGAGATTCTGCACGCGATCGTCGTGCCCGACTATGAGTACCTGAAAACCCAGAAGGTCGTTAACGTGGCAGAAATGACTCGCTACCAGCTGGAAAATATCTCCCAGGAAATTCCACCCTACAAGAGGGTTCGCAGTTTCGACATCCGCCAGGATCCTCTGCCTCGCACTCCCACTCGCAAGATCAAGCGCTTCGAGGTTGAACGACAGTTCCGCAGGGAAAGGGAACAGAGCAGCCGGCCAGCGCCCATTGAAGAGACCCCTCCGCGAGACTCTGTAGAAGAGCGCTTGTTTCAGCTCCTGAAGGAAACGGGCAAGATCGCGGCTGTAAACCGGACGATGAACCTCGAATTCGACTGCGGTTTCGATTCCCTGGGGCGAGTCGAGTTTCTGTCCCACGTGCAGGATGTCTTCGGAGTCCGTATCGACGACGACGAGGCCATGACCATCTTTACAGTCGAGGACCTCTCGGAAGCCTTGAGAAGACGACTGGACCAGGCGCCTGAAGTTGGTTTTGCGGGTGAAAAGCTCTCCTGGTCCAAGATCCTGGATACTCCCCTGACCAGCGAGGAGACCCGGGAAACCCACAGGGTGCTGCGGCGCCGGCCGTTTGTGGAGGGATGCTACTTTTTCCTGAGCCGCTGCGTCTGGGTGCTGGGTAAACTCTTCTTTCGCTTGCGTTTCGAGGGCCGGGAAAACCTGCGTTTCCCCGGGGCGCACATGATCTGTCCCAACCATCTGAGCTATGTGGATGCCTTCATGATCAGCGCTGGCTTGCCGTTCTCCACCATTCGCCGAATGTTCTACGTGGGTTACAGCAACTATTTCGAGCCCGGCACGCTGACCGGGTACCTGGGCAGTCTCATCAAGGTGGTTCCGGTAGACCCGGACAGAAACCTCCGCCAGGCGCTGCGGTTGGGAGCATACGGTCTGAGGGAGAATCTCGTGCTCGGAATCTTTCCGGAAGGCGAGAGGTCGATCGATGGAACCCTGCGAAGTTTCAGGAAAGGCCCCGCCATCCTGGCCAGGGAATTGCCGGTCCATGCGATTCCAGCCGCAATTATTGGAACTTTTGAGGTCTGGTCGCGTGGATCTTCTAGATTCCGGATGCATCCGGTCACGATCCGTTTTGGTAAGCCGCTGGCTCCACAGCCCGACGAGTCCTATGAAGAGTTCAACGTGCGCCTGAAGTCTGCAGTCGAAGCACTGCTGGGAGGCAAGTCTTGATCGAGCACGAGAGCGTTACCCGAGCCGACTTTGACTACCTCGAAACGCTCTGGTTTCAGGTCTCGGGGACCTTATGCAACCTGCGCTGTACGCACTGTTTCATCAGCTGCTCTCCCGAAAACGAGAGCCTGAAAATGATGGATACCGAGACCGTTTTCGGCTACCTGAAGGCAGCGAGTGAACAGGGCGTAAAGGAAATCTATTTCACAGGGGGAGAGCCCTTCCTGCACCCGGATATGCCGTTGATCCTGGAGGAGACGCTGAGGAACTTCCCGGCTTCGGTTCTGACGAACGGCCTGCCCCTCAACGACCGGCGTGCCGACGAGCTTGCCCGCATCTCCCGGCTGTCCCGCTACTCTCTCGAGATCAGGATCAGCCTGGACGACTTTGACGAGGAAAGAAATGATGCCGTCCGGGGGAAAGGAGTGTTCAAGCGGGCCCTGCGGGCTTACCAGCGACTCTGGCAGCGCGGAATGCTCCCCATTCTTACCGTGACTGAGATTCGTGATTATCTCTCTGAGGGGGAGTCGGTCCTGAATCCCTACCAGAAGTACGTGGATCTGCTGCAGTCGATGGGCGTCACCCGTCCCCGCATCAAGATCATTCCCGTGTTCGAGATGGGGATGCTCCCAACGCCTGACCGTCCCGCCCTGGTTACACACCGGATGATGAAGAACTTTGACCATAGCCTGCTGCAGTGTTCGGCGTCGAGGATCGTCGCCGAGGACGGAGTTTACGCCTGCCCCATTCTGATCGGGGAAGAGAAGGCCCGCATGAGCAAAGCAAGCCTGGAGGAATCCGCCAGGCCGTGCAGCCTTTATCATCCGGCCTGCACAACCTGCTACGCGACGGGCATGACCTGTAAGAACTTCTAAGGAGCACCACGGACTTCGAGGGTATGAGCGCGAACCTGCCGACGTATCAGAGGGTCGTTGTCTTCGGAGGGGTGTACAGCAACCACCTGGCCCTGGCAGCCCTGCTCGATCGCAGCCGCGCACTGAGATCGGACGCCGTCTTCTGCCTCGGCGATATTGGGGGTTTCGGTCCCTGCCCCGACCGGAGTTTTTCCTGCCTGCAAGACGGCGGAGTGCAAACCATTTCCGGAAACTACGACATTTCGCTGGCCGAAGGCCGGGAAGATTGTGGTTGTGGATACACGGATCCCAGGGATAACCATTTCGCCCGGCTCAGCTACGACTACACCTTTCAAAACACATCGGACGACCACAAGCAGTGGCTGGGGAAGCTGCCCCGTTCCCTGCGCTTCCGACTGGGAAACCGGGTCGTAGAGCTCTGTCACGGATCTCCACGACGAGTGAACGAGTTTCTGTGGGAGACCTCGTCTCCGGATCATCTCCTGGAAAAATTTCTAGACGAGGCGAGTGCTGACGTCATGTGCTGCACTCATACCGGCATTAAATGGAGGCGGAGGCTCTCGCCGAGCCGTGATTTCATCAATGTCGGTGTGATCGGGCGCCCTGAGAATGACGGACGGACCCACGTCTGGTTCACCTTGCTGGAGGCGGGGGAAGAAGAACTCGGATGTCGGTTTCTTCCCCTTGAGTATGACTATCGGAGGCTGGCCGGCGAAATGCGTCGGGAAGGGCTCCCGCCGGAGTTTGTCGAGACCACGCTGACGGGCTGGTGGACGACGTGTCTGGAGATCATGCCTGCTAAAGAACGGGTGCGGGGGGTCTACTAAGTTCCAGGTTTCAGGGGTCAGGTTTCAGGGTCTGGAGTTGGAAAGTGGGAGGGGCCCTGGGCCTCGACCGGGGGGATTTAAACGGCGCTGCCCAGGGCCCCTCCCACTTTCTCGTTCAGGGTAGTTGACATCCTTGGGCTTCGAAGGGGGGGCGGGTATTCACCAGCTGATCAACCCGGCGGCGCTTCTTCCTTTCCGGCCAGGGTCTCATTAAGTCTTCTCAACTCTTCGTGAGTCGCCTGTTGCCACTCCACCATGGTCTGCTGCCACTCCACCAGGGTATCGAGGCGGCGCTTGAGCCCAAACACCGAGAATGAGACTATCAGCCACACGACCGCCAGCGCGAAGAGAATCAATCCCAGAAAGAGGCCGAGCAGACTAAGGCCCCCAACCAGTGCGGCGACGGCTCCCTCGAGTTCCGGCATCGGGGATGGCTGGAGCAGGGACAGATGGGGATGAATCATCGGGGACTCGCCTTACACAAACCCTACCACCATGGGGTGCCAGGGGCGGCGACCGTAGGGGCCGGTCTTGTGCCGGCCCGTGGGACGGGCGACCATCAGGGTCGCCCCTGCGAATCACGCCGGACGCGAGTCCTGTGGGCCGGCGCGGGACCCTACCTGATTCGGGATAGGGACTGGGCGGAGATGAAGAAACCGTTCTCGGTGACCAGGCCGCTCAGAGCGAAGTCTTCGCCTCCCTGGGACCGAATCCACAGGTGCCCTTCTTCAACATCCAGTTCCGAAAAGATCTCGTCCAGGAAGATACCCCTCATTTCGCCGGCGCCGAGAATAACTTCCCCCCGTTCTGCCGGAACGGTGGGATCCGTCACGTAGTAGACCGACAGCTCAATGACAACTTCGCTGTCTCCCGGATTGGCGATGGCAAAGGCGAATTCGTCTTTCAGCCTGAACGCCGTCTGAAAATCTCGCCCCGGTCTGTCAGTGGGGATTCCGACATCCTCGATCAGACCACCGTCTTCCTCCTGGATGAGCTGGTAGCGGATTGACCCCCGGAGCCGCCCGCTGGAAGAAACCCAGGCCCAGCCGCTTCTG
>CBDBHK010000002.1:0-23089 GCA_965205615.1 Acidobacteriota bacterium
ACACCACCTGGTTTTTCGAGACCTTCTTACTGAAGCCGTACTTCCGGGATTGGACAACGGTCGAGGATCAGTTCAGTTACCTCTATAACTCCTACTACAATTCCGTGGGCCGACAATACCCCCGTCCTGATAGAGGAAAGATCAGTCGCCCGTCCGCCAGAGAGATTCTTCACTACCGGGAATGCGTCGATGAACACATGGCCGGGTTGCTTCAGAGTCCGGACAATCCTGAGGAGGTGGCCTCGCTCGTCGAACTGGGACTCAACCATGAGCAGCAGCATCAGGAACTTCTCCTGACCGATATCAAGCACGCGTTGTCCTTCAATCCTCTTTTCCCGGCTTTTGCCGAAGGTTTGGAAGACTCACCGCGATCTCTCTCAGGGTCATTGGAATGGGTCGATTTCCCGGAGCAGATCGTGGGAATCGGGCATGCCGGCTCTGGATTCTGCTTCGACAACGAGCTGCCCGTGCACCGGGTATTGCTTAGCCCGTTCCAGCTTGCCTCCCGGCCGGTGAACTGCCGTGAGTATCTGGAGTTCATGGAGGACGGGGGCTATAGCCGTCCCGAGCTGTGGCTTTCTGAAGGTTGGAGCCTTTGCCTGGAGGAGTCCTGGAAGGCTCCACTCCACTGGATTGCGCGGGCCGATGAATGGGACACCTTCACGCTGACCGGCAAAAAGAAGCTCGATTTGGAAGAACCGGTAACTCACTTGAGTTACTTTGAGGCCGACGCCTATGCGCGCTGGGCAGGATGCCGGCTACCCACCGAGTTCGAGTGGGAACGTGCCGCCGCCAGGGACGACTGGAACGGCAATTTTGTTGACTCGGGAAGATTCCACCCTGCTGCCCCTGTCGCAGGTCAACAGCCGCTGAAACAGCTTTTCGGAGACGTTTGGGAGTGGACCAGTAGTTCTTACTCGCCCTATCCCGGCTTCACTCCTGCCGAGGGAGCTGTGGGGGAATACAACGGCAAGCACATGTGCAATCAGTACGTGCTGCGGGGAGGTTCCTGTGCCACATCGAGGGACCATATCCGTCCCAGCTACCGGAACTTTTTCCCGACTCACGCTCGCTGGCAGTTCTCGGGCATCCGCCTGGCTCGCAGTACGTGATCCGCGTTCGGAGGCGCAAGCCCGCCCCGAAAGGGGTATTCGCCCTGGGCCAGCGCGCCCTCGTGGCTCGCGCTGCCCGGAAGGATTTCGCCCCGGCTATCGATAGAGCGGATTGGGATGATCAAAGCGACAGCCAGCGTCCCACTTGGACCGCTGGTTACCGTGGGCCGGGATTCCGCCCGAATCCTTGATCATGCGCGCCAGGTGGAGCAGATTCCAGGTCATGAATGTCGTGTTGCGGTTGGTGAAATCGTTCTCGGGTCCGCCCGATCCCGGATCGCGGTAAGAGGGCCCGGGTCCGACCCCTCCCAGGCCAGCCCGCATCGGCCTGCGACGGGATGGCATAGCCCAGGTGCTGGAGCGAATAGAGGATGTTCATCGAGCAGTGTTTGGCACCGTCCTCATTCCCCGTAATGAGACAACCGCCCACGCGACCGTAGTAGGCGTATTGGCCGTGCTCATTGAGGTCGCCCGAGCTGGAGTACAGGCGCTCAATGGCCACGTTACAAACAGACGATTTCTCACCCAGCCAGATGGGGGATGTGATGACGAGTATGTGGGCGGCTTTTACTTTGACGTAGATATCGGGCCAATCGTCCTCTTCCCAACCCTGTTCTCTCATGTCCGGGTAAACGCCATAGGCAATCCTGTGGTCCACCGGGCGCAGGACTTCCACCGAAACGCCGTTTTTCTCCATGATGGCCTGTGAGATTTCGATGAGTCCGTCCGTATGCGACATTGCCGGCGATCGTTTCAAGGTGCAGTTGAGGAACAAAGCCGTTAGATCGGAGAAATCCCAGCGGCTGCTCTCACACGTTTCGAGTTGTTGGTCGCTCAAGCTCATGGTGTCCTCCCTGGTCGCGAAAACTGCTGTGTGGTCACCTCATTGGCGGGGTGCCCCGTTCGATCCAGAGAGTATAACTGCAGCGGGAAGCCCGGCACTGAGGTTGACCTGGAGGTCTCGCCTGTCGCGGGTCCTTATCGTGGTGCGGCCCAGGGTTGGGGCCCTGGGCCTTCACTGGAGACGTGGTCGGCGTCGTGATCGATAGCTGGCCGATAGATAGCTGTGGGATGGTTGAGATCTACTTCGACAGTTTTACGGAAGAAGACCACCCGTTAGAATCGCCTGGATTCAATCGACAAAGACTCATCGAGCTCCTGCTCAGGAAGTCGGTTGAGACTCCTGAAAGGAAGCTCGTCGGAGGTAGCGATACAAGAGCTGTTGATCGCCCAGGTGCCGGCGAAGTTCTCGTTCGAGACCAGCAACCGGGTACAGGTTTTGAGGTGCCCGTGGGTCCTTGTGCGATGAGGACGCAAAGCGCGGCAAGAGAGCAGAGATCCGATCGGAGTCATGAATGGCATCCTCCGAGCTCAGATTATGGTCCGTCTTAGGGTCCCACTCTGGGATGGGTGAACCCCCTCGCCTTTAGGCGAAGCCTTCAGGAGGCTTGGGGGTACACTGCGGAGGTGTCTGAGTATCGGAAAAGTTCGCATGCAGTGTATCGGCTGAGATATCACTTTGTGTTCATCACCAAGTACCGCAAGCCGGCTCTGCGAGGAGAGATCGGGAAAGAGGTGCGGGATCTGACGCGAGAGATTTGCCGATCGTTGGATATCGAGATCGTGAAGGGGCATGTGCGACCCGATCATGTGCATTTGTTGTTGGATGTGCCGCCGAGCCGAGTGATGCAGGCGATCAAAGGGAAAACGTCGCATCATCTACTGCAAGATCACCGCAAGTTGCGCAAGGAGTTTTGGGGACGACATCTTTGGGCACGAGGGTACTTCGTGGCGACGACTGGGAATGTGAGCGATACGATGGTTGCAGAGTATATAGAAACCCAAGATGTCGAGACCCGAGACGACGATTTTCGGGTCACTGAGTAGTCAGCCTGCGAGCGAAGCGAGGTCTTTAGGCGACTTCAGTCGCATGTCGAATCCACCGCCTTCAGGCGGTGGAGAGTGGGACCCTGCTCAAGCGGGTGATTGATCACGAAGTAGAGGCATCTCGAAGGCTGGAAAAAATGATTTACGAGGCAGGAAAAAGGGAAGAGACAAATACTCCCTTTTCCATCGGAAGTTACACGTCGAATAGTTTCGGAATCTTCGACTAAGTTGAGTTTGGCTGCTGGTGATCCCTTCATGTCAGGTTCAGACCTCGTCGAGCGGCTATCCGGCCTAGACTGTCCCCGGTCAACCCGATAGTCTCCACCTTATGAACGGCTTGCCTGGCCTCCCACAAAGATGAATCCCAGGGCGGACCACAGCCGCACCTCACGCCATCCTAGTTGGGGCACCCTCCTCTTCCTCCTCCTCGCGTCCCTCCTGCTCCGCTACGCCGCCCTCACCGGCAATCACCTGCACGTCGACGAACCACGCTGGATGGTGCGTGGATCCTTTTTGATCAATAACCTCCTGGAGGGAGATTTCGAGGCCCTCCAGAGCGGGCACTGGACCGGACGGATCACCCCGGAGATGAGCAAGCTCAGTGCACGCCTGGCCACGGGCAGTGTGACCGCGCTGCTCACGGGCGCGGGTGTGCACCTGGAACGGAAGCTACCCGAGCTGTCCGCTCACGACGCGCCTTTCCGGAAGATTTCCTGGGCCCGGGGTCTGCACGCGCTGCTCAGCAGCCTGACGCCTCTGCTTCTTTTCCTGCTGCTGCGGCAGTGCATTCCCGAGACCGGCGCCCTTCTGGCCGCGGCCTTCGTGATGTTTGAGCCCGTCATCCAGTACTGGGCCGCGATGGCGCACCTGGAGGCTGTTTTGACCCTGGCCGTTCCGGTGTCGTTGCTCTTGTACGATCAGGCGCGGCGCCAGGGCTCGACCCTGCTGGTTGTGCTCTCGGGGGCGGTATTTGGGCTGGCTTTCGCCAATCGAGCCAACGCGGCCGTGATCCCGATCGCCCTTGTTCTCTACACGGCGATTCGGATCTGGAGCAGCCGGTCCGAGGGGAAGTCCGGGACGCGGATCCGGGAGGAGGGCTTCCGGCTGCTGTTATTTGGCCTGGCCGGATGGGTTGTTTTCGTGGTCTTCTATCCTCCCATCTGGACGTCGCCTGTCACCGGGTTCCTGTCCTTTATCAAGGTCTATGCCGACTCGTCCGGGGCGCTCGCCTCCAATCGGCTCACGCTGGTCCGGTGGCTGGGGTATCACTCCGCCCCGGCGTGGCTGTTCCTGCTGGTGAGCCTGGCGGGACTATTGAGCCGGCCGGTTCGCTCCCACAGAATCTTCCAACTGGGGGCCGTCTGCTACGTGGTCTCCTTTCTGGTGCTGCTGATGCCCCCGGCCTTCCACTCGCGTTATCTCTCCTCTGTGATGCCGGCGCTGGCGCTCATGGGATCCGTTTCGATCGCGGTTTTCCTGAAAAGATTCCTCGGGGACTCCGAAAGAACCCGCCGGACGGTCTGGTGGTGTTTTGCCGGGCTGAGTCTGGTGCTTTGTCTGTTCACGCTGATGGGGGCGTGGAGGAGTGAGCGGTCGATTCGAGAGACGTACCGGGAATTGCAGGATCTTGACTTCGCGGAAGTTCATGTTCCTGGTAGAAGCGCTCGCTACGTCCGCCTTGAAGCCGGGGAGGGGCGGCCTCGTCTCTTCGTCACATCGAGGGGGTCAACACCGGTTCTGCCGGCTTTGTATCTGGGCGTTTCTGTGACCGACCACGGAAAGTACGACGAGGTCGGGCCGGGCTGGACGAAGATCAGGCCAAGTGAGGTGGTTCATTGTGAGGCGGGAGACTGGGTGTTCGGTGAATCGCGTCCCCGAGGGCACGCGGGGCAGCGGGCGGTTGGTTATCGCAGGTTGTATTTTTGGCCGTGTTTGCCGTAGGTAGGGGAGTGGTGGTCCCGGGGGGAGGCGGGCCGCCACAAGGGCGGCCCCTACGACCCGTGGATCCGTAGGGGCGACCCTGGTGGTCGCCCGATGCCCGGGCCGGCCCGTACGACGCCGGGTCTGGATCCGTAGGGGCGACCCTTGTGGTCGCCCGTCACCCGGGCCGGCACGAGGCCGGCCCCTACGTTAGTCGAGGTCGAAGGGGCGGGTGGGGTCGTCGAGTTCGTCTTTGGCTTCCAGGGCCTTTTTGAACTTTTCTTCGAGGGACTGATGACGATCTTCTTCGGCCTGGAAGGCCTGGGCGAACATTTCGTCGGTTTTGCTTTTCTTCTCCTGCTCCTTTTTGACCGCGTCCTGGAGGGAATTAGTCCACTTTCTTGGCTTCGGTGTGTATGACGAGGCCGGTCGTGGGCTCGACCGTTAGGGTGGCCTGGCAGCTTGGGCAGGTGACTTTCACTCGTTTGGTTTCTTCAGACATAGTATCCATTTCCGGGCCGCCACATGGGCGGGCCCTACGATACCGGCACCAGGCCGGTCACGTCCCCTCGGCTTCCAGTTCACGCAGACGGGCTTGAATTCCCGGCTCATCGAGCAGTTCGGAGGCGCGGATCAGAGGGAAAAAATTGTAATCCTGCAGGGCTTCGGAACCGCCCTCTTCGCGGTCGACCAGGCAGAAGACGGCCTCCACCCGGCAGCCGGCTTCTTCGGCGCGTTCGATGGCCTGGAGAGTCGATCCACCGGTGGTGCAGACATCGTCGACAATGGCGACGCGGGCTCCGGGAGGTGGATCGTAGCCTTCCAGCAGCAGCCTGGTGCCGTGGCCCTTGACCTGCTTGCGCACGATGAAGGCTGAAACAGGGTCGTAGCGGTCTCGCTCGGCATGGCTGATGGCCGCAACGGCTGCCACGATAGGGTCGGCACCCAGCGTCAGGCCTCCAATGGCGTCGAGATCCGGCAGCTTCTCCCGGATCGTTTCGAGAATCAGCCAGGCTGTCAGGTACGAGCCTTCCGGGTGGAGCGTTGTGAACTTGCTGTCGAAGTAATAGAGGCTTGTCTTGCCCGAGGTGAGGGTAAAGTGTCCCAGTTCGAGAGAGTTGGTGCGAAGCAGGTCAAGAAGGCGTTCCCTGGTGGACTGCTCTGGTAGTGCCATAATTCGCCCCCGGATGGCCTCTCGGAACCTATTGAAAAGGCTTCCCGCAGAAGTGGCCGATTCGGCCGCAAAACTCTATCCCACCCGGCGCTTGCCCGACAAGTGGACGTGTTATATTTGCGCTCCCATGAGATATCGCCCCCTGGGCAGGACCGGTCTGGAGGTTTCAGAAATAGGCTTCGGAGCCTGGGGTATCGGCCGGCTGCTGTGGCGCGGGGCTGACGACCGCGAATCACTGCGGGCCCTGCATCAGGCGGCCGACCAGGGCCTGACCTTCATCGATACGGCGCTGGCATACGGTCGGGGCCACAGCGAGAGTTTGATCGGGCGTTTCCTGGCGGAGCGCCGGGACCGGATCATGGTGGCCACCAAGGTGCCCCCGGCCAACGGATTGTGGCCGGCCCAGGGCACGGTTGCAGAAGCTTTTCCACGGGAGCATGTCATCGCCTGTGCGGAACAAAGCCTCCACAATCTGGGAGTGGAGCGTCTGGATCTGCTTCAGCTGCACGTCTGGTCTCCGGACTGGATTCATCAGGATGAGTGGCACACTGCGCTGGTGGAGTTGCAGGCATCCGGAAAGGTCGCTCACTTCGGGGTCTCCGCGGACCCGCACGCGCCCGAGACAGCCGTCGAGATTGTCCGATCGAGACGGATCGACACCGTTCAGGTGATCTACAACATCTTCGACCAGAGCCCGGACGAGGAGTTACTGGGAGCCTGCCAGGAGAGTGGCGTCGGCGTGATCGCCCGGGTCCCCTTCGACGAGGGGGCGCTCACGGGAGAGATCAGGCCCGAAACCACCTTCGCCAGGAAGGACTGGCGCAACCGGTATTTCAGCGGAGATCGCAAGCAGCAGGTCCAGGACCGCGTCGAGCGGCTCTCAGAGTTGCTGGGAGACGAGGTGCAGACACTTCCCGAACTGGCGCTGCGCTTTTGTCTGCAGTCGGAGGCGGTCTCCACCGTCATCCCGGGCATGAGAACCAGCGCCCACGTGGTTTCCAATCTGGCCGTCTCCGGCCTCCCACCTCTCAGTCCGGAACTGATGCAGGTACTCAGGCGACACGCCTGGCAAAAGAACTTCTATTAAAAAAGGGAAAAAAGGGGCCTTGTGCCCGCGGCCGTTTAAATCCCTCCGGCCGCGGGCACAAGGCCTTTTTCCCTTTCTTTAATCCCCTTTGTAGTTTTCGCGGATCCAGCGCTCGATTGCGGTGCCGGGATCGTCCACGCCTTTGGCGTTGACCTCCAGCTGACCCAGTTCCGGCACTTTCTGGAGCAGGTTCAGGCCATGCTGGTAGTCCCTGAATAGAGTGTCGCAGAAATCGATAACCGATTGCCTGGTCTCGGAAGTCTTTTCGGCGATTCTCTGCACAGCCTCCTCATTGAAGCTGAGCTGAATCCCGTGCTTTTCCAGAAACTGGCGTTTGAACTTCTCTAGTTGGAATTCGGCAACCCGCAATCGGTACATGGCGGGATCTTCGAGCAATTCGGCGAGCCTCTCCGGAGGTCTTTCGATCATATCGCGCGTGACCACGAACTCACGCACTTCTTCGTGATCGGGTAGCTGGTACTTGTACTCGCGAAAGGCTTTCTCGCACACGGTCATCAATCCGCGGGCCCCGGTCTGCTCCGTGACCGCCTGCTCGGAGATGGCGTGCATCCCTTCGTCCGTAAAATAGACGTCGATTCCATAGGCAAGGAAGTCCTTCTTGTACTGCCGCAGCAGAGAGCCTTCCGAGAACTTCAGGATCTCAAACAGGTCCTCCTCATACAGCGGGTTGCAGTGGACCACCACGGGCAGCCGGCCCACGAACTCGGCCTCGAATCCGAACTCGATGAAGTCTTTGGAGCGGACCAGGTTGAGCAGGTGGCTGTCGTCCCTCTCCTTGGAGGTGCTTTTCTCGGTCATGAAGCCGATCTGAGTCGATCCGATGCGCTTTTTGATGATATCGGTGAGGCCGTTGAAGGCTCCGCTGACGATGAACAGAATGTGGCGGGTGCTGATCGTCTTCCGGTCCAGCTTGCCCTTGCTCTGGAACTCGAGCAGGGCCTGCATCTGGCCGGCGACGTCGCTGGAAGAGCGCAAGGGCACCTCGGTGTCTTCCATCAGCTTGAGCAGGCCTCTTTGCACACCCTGGCCGGAAACATCCCGACCCAGGAGATTGGATGCACCGGCGATCTTGTCGATTTCGTCCAGGTAGACAATCCCGTACTGCGCCAGTTCCGCGTCGCCCTCGGCCTGAGCCACGAGCTCGCGTACCAGATCCTCGACATCACCGCCGACGTATCCGGTCTCGCTGAACTTGGTGGCGTCCGCCTTCACAAAAGGCACGCCGATCAATCTGGCGATGTTCTGAATCAGGTAGGTCTTCCCGACTCCGGTCGGGCCGATGAGGACGATGTTCTGTTTCTTGTAGTCAATCAGCTCGTCTTGACCGTGCGAGATCTGAATCTGGTGGTAGTGGTCACAGATTGCGGTGGCCAGGACCTTCTTGGCCTCATCCTGCTGGATGACGTAGCGATCCAGGTAACTCTTGATTTCACTGGGCTTGTAGTCGAACTCCAGGGCCCGGGTGCGCTTCTGTGCCGCTTCTTCGGCCGGGTCCACTGCCTCCGTTTCCTGTCTCGGAAAGACCTCGACATGGACCCCGGGTCCATATTTGCCTTTGAGAAACTGTTTCAGATCGTCTGGATTGAACTTGTCTTCTGTGGCCATACGCGAATCCTTTTTTCAACTCTATCAGATGGTACCCCTATTCATAGGATGCGGCCGTCGCCGTGGCAAGTTGGGAGGAGTCTCTGTCGCCCTTTCAGGGCTGTAGGGGGCAACCCGACGCGCTTGTTGCACGCGCGCTACTGCTGTGGGCAAACGCCTGTCTTTATTGTCTTTCGGCCTCTGTGAGGCCTCCTCGGCGGATGGTGGGGTAGGGTAGATCGATCCGGTCGGGGCGAGGGGGATCCCGCAGGGCCTGGTTCAGAGCCGCCTTCCAGGCGGTCAGGGATCCGACCAGGGCGAGGATGTCGAATCCTTCGAAGGTCGGCTTACAGGGGGACAGTTTCTCCAGAGCCAGTTGCAGCATGGAACGCGCCGCGCCCCATTTGCCGTGCTGATAGTGGTGAAATGCGACCGCGGCCTGGATCAACCCCTGCAGGAAAGGCTGCCGGTCACTGGACTCCTGAAGCCAGACTTCTTCGATGGTGTCGTGGCATTCGTAGAACTCTCTCTGGTTGAAAAGGTCGATGCCCTTTTCGAACTGGCTGTCGAGGTCGTCAGCGCCCACGTCTGCGGGGCATCAGGAAGTGGCGTTTCGATAAACGCGGGCGTAGACGCTCCGGAACGGGGCTACGCAGTATCTTTCGATCAGTTCTCTGGTCGCGCCCGGCCGGACGGTGAGTCGGCCCGTATACTCCTCGGGGATCTGAAAGGTCAGTCGCATAATGTCCGCACGACCCTTGTTTCGCTCCACCTGAAAGGCTTCGTCGAGGCGGCTCTTGAGTTGAAAGACGTCTCGATACCTGGGCCGGCCCAGATCCGCGGGCTTGGTGACCGTCAGAGATCCGGCGTCATCATAGTGGGCGAGCAGCTGCTCTCTGAAGTCCTCGTAGTCGAAGTGATCCACCTTGTTGTTGACGCTGATCTCGATGTCGATCTGCTGGTCGTTCCAGGTCGCTTTCAGACCGTACGTGATATCCAGCTCATACTTGGCGAACTTGATGCGGTGACCTTTTTCGTCGTGGAATCGCTTGAGCTGTGCAGCCGTGTCCTCTTCGAGACCTTCGGCCACATCTTCCTCGGTGACGTAGTGTCTGGAGACCGTCTTGTACCAGTCGTCGATGATCGCCCCCAGCACCCCGTCAATCGATTCTTCCAGTTTCGTTGTCATAGACTCGTGAAGCATGTAATTGTAAACCACGACCTTGGAAGGATCAAAATCGGAACCCATCTCCGGGCATCCCGTAGACTGCTAAACTAGGTACATATCTGCATGGACGGGGGAGTACGAGATTTAGGATGAGGTCGAACTTCGTCGCCACTCTCGTGCTATCCGCTGCCATTTTTACGGCTTGCGCGGGAAAGATCGAGCCGGTTGAGATCCCTGAAGAAGACAGCCTCAAGGCCCGGCAGTTGATGTTCCAGGGAGACGCTCTTTTCAGGGATGGGAAGGACCATCTGGCCCTTCTCAAGTACGTGGAGTCGTCCACCTTAAACCCGTACAGCCAGTTCTGCTTCAATCGGCTGGCGATCACCTATGGGCGGGTTCTGATGTTTACCCAGGCCCAAAAGGCCGTCAATCGTGCGGTCAGGCTCGACCCGGGGTACGCGGACGGCTATAACACGAGAGGCAGCATTCAGATGGCCCTGGGCAAATACGATGCGGCCATTGGATCGTTCAAGAATGCCCTGCGACACAGCCCCCAGAATCCCGTCTTCCATCTCAATTTCGGCCGTGCACACCTGCTCGCCGGCCATTATGAAAAGAGCCGATCCGCCTTCCAGGCGGCCCTCGAGCTAAATCCGGACGCTCTAGCACTCGAGGGAACTATTGCCCTCAGCGCCAGCGACCGGCAAGAAAACGTTGAATCTTTTTACAAAATGGCTCGAGTCTTCGCGGAGCATGGGGATGCCGCGTCCTGTCTTTACTTCCTGGACAGGGCGCTGGCGAAAGGATTCAAGGACCGCGAAAGGTTGCAGAAAGACAAGGCTTTTGAGCAGCTGCGCAGCAGCCGGGCCTTCATCGACCTTGTGGCCCGGTAGGGACTGAAGCCCAGCGCGACCACGTAGTGGCGACCCTCGTGGTCGCCCGTCCACCGGGTCGGCACAAGGCCGGCCCCTACGAGGACCCGGCAAGTGGAAGCAGGGTAGGGGCGACCCTGGTGGTCGCCCGTCCGTAGGCCGAAGGCCGGGCCCTACGGTTCCGGGTCCGAGAGCACGCCCACATAGGGCAGGTTTCGGTAGTTCTCGGCGTAGTCGAGGCCGTAGCCCACCACGAAGCGGTCCGGCACCTCGAAGCCGATGTAGTCGATTTCGACTTCGGTTTGTCTTCGCGCTGGTTTGGAAAGCAGTGTGCACACCCTCAGGGAGCGCGGTTGACGCGCCTGCAGGCTTCTGAGGAGGTAACGAACCGTGAGACCGGTGTCGACGATGTCGTCGACCAGGACGACATCCTCTCCCCGGATGCTGGATTCCAGGTCTTTGACGAGTCGAACTTCACCGGAACTCTCGGTGGCGTCGCCATAGCTCTTGACCGAGATGTAATCGACCTTGAGCATCAGATCGACCTGCCGAACCAGGTCTGCATGGAAGATGGCGGCCCCTCTGAGGATGGCAATAAAAAGAGGGGAGAGGCCCTCGAGGTCCCGGGTCAACTGGGCGCCCATTTCTCGAACCCGCCGCTGCACGGCCTGCTCGTCGAGTAGCACCTCGACATCCGAAACGACCTCAAGCATATTCTTCCGGATCATAGCACGGGGTTGTGATGGGTCTCGGGGGCTGAGCGGAACTAAAACGGGGACGGGTGCAGGGGCCGGGGGGATTTAAACGGCCCCTGCACCCGTCCCCGTTTTAGTTCCTCGTGGTACGCGCGCGACCGTCCTGACGTGCACCCCGAATGTGGGAGGAGGCGTCGGGGAGGCGGCCGTTTAAATCCCCCCGGCCGCAGCCCCGACGCCTCCTCCCACATTCCCGCCGAGTCCCGGCCCCCAAGGCCCCTGCACCCGGGACCGCTAGGGCGTCGCCGGCTTGGCCTCGATGTAATCGAAGCCGGCTGCCAGATTGTCGGGGCTCGAGACCTCGGCGAAGTTGAACTGGATCGTGACCTCCCGGCGGATCCGACTGGAGGTCGGGATAATCGCCGAATAGACCCGCCAGCCGCTGCCCGGGTTAGCCTTCCACCGGGTGATCTCTTTGCCGTCGACAACCACCGAGATCACCTGGGTGCGATCTTCCGGGGCAGGCGCCAGCCTGGCGGTGACCAGGGTGTCGGCTTGTGAGATGAGCGGAAGACGCACTCTGGCTGTCTTCCCGATCGCCCGGACATAAGTCGTTTTCCCGTTCTTCCGATCCCGGCCCCAGCCGCTTTCGAGGAATTTCCGGTGCCGTTCGGTACCGAGGTCAACCCGGATGAAGGATGACTCAGGCGCCCCTTCTCGGGGCTGGACCAGCCCCTGGAATTGCCAGGCCCCGGGGTCGAAAACATCCCCGCTCACGACGTATTCCCTCAATTCGGGGAGGAAATCATAGTTCCAGTAACCTCCGCGCCAGATGTAGTAGTAAAAGCGGCGGTCGCGGCGATCGCCTGCCCGCAGTTGCAGGGCCGATCTTCCGGGAAAACGGTTGGGAATGCCGGTCAGTTCGGCGATGGTGGCCGGAATGTTGCTCAAAGTGACCGGAGCCGCGGAGGTGACGAGCTCTTCACGGGCCCCGGGGGTTTTGATCAGGAGCAGGGCCGTGGCGCGGCTGGCAACCTGGGCGTCCTCGAACTGTGAAGACACCAGCTCGGATGGGAATCGATTGCCGTGATCGGCTGAGATAACGATCAGGGCGTTCTCATAGACTCCCCGGGCCCGCAGGTCGTTGAGAAAGTCTGACACGACACGAACCGCGCAAGCCGACTGCTCGACAAACGCCTCCCGGCTTTGAGGTCTCGTTCCCAGGAACTTGCAGCCGCTGTCAAGCACCAGTGGCAGATGAGGCAGGAAGAGATGAATGAACTTGTACCGGGGTTGCTCGTCTCCGACCCGGAGGCGGCTCCGGTAATGTTGCATGAAAGCAACGGAATTGGAGGGGGCGAACTTTCGATCAGCGGGGACGTTGAGGGGCCCCCAGGCCTGAAGCAGCCAACTCTGATTCCGGTAAATCCAGGGCTTGACGAGATGCGGCAGGTGCCGGAACAGGCTCCGGTCCAGCACTTCGGCCGCCGCGAAACGTCTCCTTTGCTTTTCGGCGCTGAAGGGCCTGGGTACGGAATACCAGTTGGAGTAGTCCTCGCCGTAGCGATACTGTCGCAGTGTCAGCATGTCCACCAGGTAGCCGCTCTGGTGGAGAGTTGCGGGTAGCGTCCTGGAGGACATCACGACCGAGATGAATTCGTCCATGGGCACCTGGTTCCGATAAACCTCCCCGGTGAGCATGGCCGGAATGCTCATTCGAGTGGTGGGGAAGAGGCCCATGCTGTTCTCGTAAAAGACAAAGCCTTCGAAGGCGTCCGCGAACTCGGGAAAGCGCTCGAGCACCTCAGCAAAAGCGTCGGACTGAAAGCCGTCCAGGACGATATGGAGGATGTTATCCCGAGATGAGAGGACCGAGGCGTCAGCGGGCAACGAGTCCAGCTCCCAGGGCTTGAACGAGGCAGGATAGGCGAGGCCTCCTGCGACCACAAAGAGGACTTCCAGGGACAGCACCAGCCGGGCCCCGGAAAGCATGGTCCTTTTGTGCCCGGGATAGAAAATGATTACGAGGGCGGGCAATCCTGCCCAGACCGCCGTCTCGTGCCACGCCCGCCAGTTCTGGGCTGCAAAGTCGATTCGGGTGCCGTCCAGAAGGCCGTAGCTGCCCACCATGACACTGCCCTGCAGCCACAGGGCCACGCCCAGGCCGAGCAGAAGCGGGTTATAGAACCGGAAACCCCTGGCCGGGAGCAGACAGGCCGGAATCAGGAGGACGACAGCCGCCAGGAGTGCCAGCGGGGACAGTGTGGTCAGAACCGAAAAGTACCCGACGTCGAGTTCACCCGGGTTCCAGAAATAGATGGTAAACGGAGCAAAGATGAAAACCGTAAAAACGAGCAGTCCGACCGGAAACAGACCCTCTTTCAACCGGGCGTAAGGGCGGGCGTCGGGCATCAGGACGTGGCGGCGGGGTCACGGCGCAGGCGGCCGGGCAGGGAAGCAAGAAAACGGCCACCCTTCAGGCTGTAACGGCTCACGTCGTCCATGAAGGAATAAACGGTCGGAAGAATCAGGAGCGTCAGAAAAGTCGAAGTGGTCAGACCGCCGAAGACCGCCAGACTGACGGGTGCCCACATGCGGGCCCTGCCCTCGGTACCGGCAAACAGGCCGGGCAACAAGAAGGGGATGGTCAAAGGAAGCAGGCCGCACAGTGAGGTCAGCGCCGTCATCAGAATGGGGCGGAGCCGGTCCCGGCCGCCCTGGATGATGGCAGGGTCCCTGTCCAGGCCCGACTTTCGGAGCCGGTTGATGTGATCGACCAGGATGATCCCGTTGTTCACGACCAGCCCGAAGAGAACCAGGATCCCCAGGTAGGCCATGGAGTTTAGAGTCGTGCCGGTCAGATAGAACGTGCCGGCCACACCGATCATGGAAAACGGAACGGTGAACAGAATCGTAAAGGGGTGGACAAAGCTCTCGAAAAGAGAAGCCATGATGAGGTACATGAGGATGAGAGCGAGCCCGATCGCGAAAAAGCTCCCCTGTTCAGACTGTTGGAAGCGTTTCCACCGTTGCCCTGATTCCCAGCTGTAGCCGGGGGGGAGTCGGAGGTCGGACATGGCGTTGGTGACAGCCATGTTGGTCATGAAGCTGGAGGCGCCGTGCTGGAGCGTCGCCGTAACAAGCAGGGTCGCCCTCCGGTCCTCACGACGGATCGCCAGCGGGCCCTTGCGGAACTGATAGTCGACGACGGAATAAAGCGGCACCATCTCCCCCGTCCGGTTCTCGAAATGGATGTTTTCGATTTCCTGCAGGCTGATCCTGTTGCTTCCCCGCATTTGAACGACGACGTCGATCTCTCCCCGGTCCCCTTTGACCCGGGTCGTGGCACGGGTGCTCAGCGCGGAGGACAAAGTCCGTGCCACCATCTGCGGCGAGACACCGAACTGTTCGCTGCGACGCCGGTCCACCTGCACATGGATTTCATCATCGCCCGTTTCCAGTGTGGTCTCGGTCTCGCGGATTCCCTGAATCTGCAGGATTCGCTCTTTTACGATGTCTCCGTAGAGCTCCAGCAGCGTGGGATCCTCCCCTTTGAGGGTCACCTCGATACCCATCCCGCCGCCGCCCCAGTGACGGAGCTGGCCGTATTTGAATTCAACTCCTGGGATGACCGGAAGAGCTGCCGTGACTCGTTCCTGGACCAGCTGGGTGGGCGTGGGATCTTCCAATTCCTTGAGGTAGATCTCGAGCCGTCCGCGCAACTGGCCGCTGCGGCCTCCCCGTCTGCCGAACTGCGATGAAACCGAGGCGATCTCGAATTCTTCGTGGCGCTCGAGCAGCATCTCCTCCAGGCCGGCGAAGATGGATTCGATTTCATCCAGTGCGTAGGACCGCTCCAGGAGGACGTCGACCCGGATTTCCCGCTCGGCCACGCGCGGCATCTCTTCTCGGTCGATGAGTCCCAGCAGTTTGTAGGAACCCCAGCCCAGTGCCGCCATCACCAATAGCGCGATGAATCTCCTGCGCAGCAGGAAGCCCATCGTGGCCGCGTAGCCGTTGGTGAGCAGCTGCAGAGACTTCTGCTTCTGCTTTTCCTTTCCCGTAAAAATGCGGCTGGAGGCCAGCGGAATCCAGGTCAGCGCCACCACCAGGGAGGCGATCAGGGCCACGGTGACGGTGGTCCCGAATCCACCCAGGAATCTGGCCATGGGCCCTTCCAGGAACATGAAACTGGCAAAGACGGAAATCGTGGTGGCCGTGGATGCGAGCACGGCCAACCCAACTTCCCGGGTTCCTTCAACGGCGGCCGACAGTCCGTCCAGTCCTTTTTCCTGCTTGTGTCGGAAGATGTTCTCCAGCACGACGACGCTCGCATCCACGAGCATGCCGATGGCGACCATCAGACCCATCAGGGTGATGAGATTGATGGTGATCGAGGAGCCGATGCCGACTCGAAGCAGGAACATGAAACCGAAAGTGCACAAAACGGAGACCGGAATCGCAACCGCGATGATCAGCGTGCTGCGGAACTTGCCCAAAAACACAAAGAGAACGACACAGGCCAGCAGCCCTCCAATCAGACCCGCCCGGCTCAAGTCATTGATGCTCGAGAGGATGTCTCGGGACTGATCATTAATGACCTGGAACTGAAGCAGATCTGCGTAACGCGGCAGAGCCGCCAGCCGATCCAGTTCGTCCCGGGCTGCCTGGCAGACTTGGACGATATTGGCCGTGGAGGCTTTATAGACGGAAACAGTGATCGACTCGTGGCCGTCGAGCCGGGAGAAGGAGGTCTTCTCGGGGAAGTCGTAGCGGACCTCGGCAATGTCCCCGACGATGAGTCGGCCACCCGCCAGCGGGAGAGATTCGATCTCCGTCATGTCGACGAACTCACCGATCGTGCGGAGCGTATATTTCCGGCCGCCGTCGAAAACGTATCCTCCGGAGAGATTGACATTGTTGGATCTCAGGGCCTGGGCGAGACCGAAGATGTCCACCCCGTGGCTCTCCAGCCGGTTCGGATCCACTTCGATGAGAATCTGCTTTTCGTCGGTCCCCGACGTGTCGACGTTGGCCGCTCCCGGAATCCTCTCCAGTCGAGGCTGGAGGACTTCTTCCAGGAAGTTGTAGAGGTCCCTTCTGTCACCACTCCAGCCCACGGAGAAGCGAAAAACCGGCCAGTTTCCGGTGTGCCAGCGCCGGACTCGGACGTGCTCGACGTCGTCGGGCAGAAGGCCCCGTACCTGGTCGACCTTGTCCCGGATCTCCAGCGAGGCCATGTCCATGTCCGTGCCCGGTTTGAATTCCAGGACAACCTCGGAGCTGGAGCCCGAGGAGGTCGAGTTGATGGTCTCCAGGTGATTGAGGGTCGAAAGAGCCTCTTCCAGGGGCCTGGTAATATCCCGCTCGACCTCGGTGGGGGATGAGGAAGGGTAGCTGACGCTGACCCCCATATGCTCGGAAGAAAAGTCGGGGAGAAGCTCCAGGGGCAGCCGCCGCAGGGAAATAAGGCCCAGCACCACAATGGAAATCACGATCATCAGGATCGTGACGGGACGCCGCACCGAGTATTCAGCAAAACTCATGGCCGTTTCTCCCGTACCACCAGAGTATAGACGACGGGAACCAGCACCAGGGTCAGGAGAGTCGAGGTGACCAGCCCGCCGATGACGGTGATGGCCAGGGGAATGCGCAACTCAGAGCCTTCCCCCAGGCTCAAGGCCATCGGAGCCAGGCCCAGGATCGTCGTGCTGGTGGTCATGAGAATGGGACGAAGCCGAATCGAGCAGGCCTCCCGGATGGCCTCGAATTTGGCTTGACCTTCGCGCCGCAACTGGTTCGTCAGGTCGAGCAGAACGATCGCGTTGTTGACGACGATACCGCACAGAACGATGAAGCCGATGAGAACAACGACGTTCAGCACCTGGTCGGTGATATAGAGCGCCGCGGCCATCCCGATGGCGGCAAAGGGGATCGAGAACATGATGACGAGCGGCTGCACCAGTGACTCGAACTGGGACGCCATGACCAGATAGACGAGGAAGACCGCCAGCAGCAGCGCGAACCGCATGCTCTCGAACGCCACCGACCGCTCCTCGCTCTGGCCTCCGACGTAGGCGTAGAAGTCACCGGGCAGCGACATGGCCCCCAGTACCGCCTCCATGTCGACGACGATGCTCTGCAGATCCCGGCCCACGATATTCCCGCTGATCACGGCAACTCGTTCGGGCCCGATTCTGCGAATCTCGGCCGGCCCCTGTTCCAGACTCACTTCGGCAACCGAGGACAGGATGATGGGGTTCGCCTCGCCGGGGTTGATGACCAGGTTGCGCAGATCCGCCAGGCTGGATCGATCGGGTTCGCGAAGCCTCACACGCACGTCGATTCTGCGGTCCCGTTCCGCAAATTCCGTGGGAATCTCCCCCTGGACCTTGTTGCGGATCAACCCGGCCACCTGGTTGATGGTGAAATTGTAGTTGGCCAGTTGCCGCCGGTCGAAACGGATCTGGACCTCGGGGTTGTCCTCCTCGGTACTGGACTTGAGGTCCCTCAGCCCTTCGACAGCTTCAAGGCGGGACATCAGGCGCTCGGCGTAGACCTTGAGGGCTTTCAGGTTGTACCCCTGCAGAATCACCTCGATCGGGGTCTTGAAGCTGAAAAGATTCGGTTTGGAGAACTTGTACTGGACGCCTGGGATGGTGCTGAAACTCTCCCTCAGTTCTTCCATCGCCTGAGCTTCTTTTTCATGCAGAATACCGGGCTGCAGCGTCACCAGAATCTGCCCGATGTGCTCCTGTTCCTCCACGGCCTGCACGCCCGTCTGGTTGCCGGATCCGGCCATCGTGTAAAAGGACGCCGCCGCGGGATATTCGGCCAGGACCTGCTCGAACTCCCTCAAACGGTCGGAGGTCCGCTCCACCGGTATACCGCTGGGCAGTCGCACATCGACAAAAAACTCGCCCTGGCTGATCTCGGGAATAAGCTCGGAGCCCAGGCGTCCCAGGAGCTGGACACTCACCACGAAAAGGACCACCGCAACCAGAATCGACGGCAACCGATAACGCAGTGCCCCTGCCAAAAACCATTGGTAAGGGCGAACCAGGAAAAACGGACGCGATGCCTTACGCGACCGGGTTGCGGCCCCGGGTCGAGCCTGCCCTCCCAGGCTCGAGAGCATGGGGATCAGCATGATGGCTACGACCAGAGAGGCTACCAGGGAAAAGGTCACGGTCAGGGCCTGGTCCGAGAAGAGCTGTCCCGCCACGCCCTCAACGAACACGATGGGGACGAACACGCAGATGGTCGTTATCGTGCTTGCAACCACCGCGCTGCCGACCTCGGAGGCTCCCAGGTTGGCCGATTCCCGGGCGCCGTGACCCAGGGAGCGATAGCGGAAAATCGATTCCAGGACGACGATCGAGTTGTCGACCAGCATCCCGATCCCCAGCGCCAGCCCGCTCAGCGACATGATGTTGAGCGAGATCTTGAAGCTGTACATGAGAAAAAAGGTAGTGACGATTGAAATGGGGATGGAGAGGCCGATGATGAGAGTGGTCTTGAGGCTGCGCAGAAACGCGAACAGCACCACGATGGCCAGGAGTCCACCCCAGATGGCCGTGCTCAGAACTTCATCGATCGACTGCTTGATAAAACTGGACTGGTCGAAGACGGCGTCGAACTCGAGAGGATCCCGCGTGCCCCGGTAGTCCGCCTCGAGTTCGTCGAGACGCTCCCTCACCGTCTGGGCTACTGCGACCGTATTGGCGTCGGCTGCCTTGAAGACAGCCAGCTCCACACTCTCCTGGCCGTTGATCCGGGTGATGATATCCCGCTCTCTGAAACCCGAATAAGCTCTTCCCAGGTCCCGAACCCGAATGGGGACGCCGCTGCGTTGCGCCACGATGACATCGTTGATTTCTGTGATATCCCGGAACTCGTTGAGGGTTCGAACCAGATACTTGGCTTCACCGTCGCGCAGCGTCCCGCCTGTCAGGTTGATGTTTTCCTGAGCCAGGCGGCTGGTGACATCCTGGATGGAAATCCCCAGGGTGGCCAGCATGTGTTCTTCCAGTTCGACCAGTATCTCCTGCTCCAGGCCACCCGAGACCCGGACAGCCGCAACTCCCCCGATACTTTCCAGGTTGGCCTTGACGAACTCGTCGCAAAGATAGCGGATCATCGAAAGGTTGGGGGAGCCGGACGAAACACCCACTCTCATGATCGGGTCGGCGGACGGATCGTAACGAAGAAGGATGGGTTTTTCCGCCGTCAGGGGAAGCTGGATCAAATCGAGCCTCTCGCGCACGGCCAGGGAGGCGAAGTCCATGTCCGTCTGCCAGCTGAACTCGACGACGACGTCCGAGATCTCGGCGCGGGAGATGGAGTTCACGCGAACCACGTTGTCCACCACGCTCACGGCGTTCTCAACCGTCTTGCTGATAAGGTTCTCCACTTCTTCGGGCGCAGCCCCTTCGAACTCGGTACGAATCGTCAAGGTGGGGTAAGAGATGTCGGGGAGAAGGTTGAGGGAGAGCTCGCCGTAAGCCACCCAGCCGAAGACAGCCAGGGCGACGAAGACCATCGTGACCGTGACGGGCCGACGCATGGAGAAATCGACGATTTTCATTGACGGCCGCGACCGAACTGGGAGCGGATTTCCATCATGAAGGCCCGCGCTTTTTCAGGGTCGTTCAGAAAGTCCGGGTCCTTGGCGAGCCGGGCCTCATAGGCCTTTTTGACCTCCGGGTTGCGCTGGGCCATCCCTTCCAGCATGACCTTCATACGCTCCGGGTCGAAGCTCTGGCCTCCCCCGTAGCGTCCGCCGCCTCCCTGAGGCCGGCCCTGGCCGGCGGGTTGGGTCCGGGGCGCTGCAGGGGCTGATCTGGCCCTCGCAGCCGCAGCCGGCTGAGCGGGAGCGGTTTCCCCGGGTGCTCCTTCTTCCCCGTCCTCCCACTCCAGAACGGAAACCGGATATCCGTCATTGAGCCCTTCCTGGCCGACCGTCACCACGGCTTCGCCCTCGGAGAGCCCGGAGACAAGCTCGAGTTCGTTGTCTTCTCTGAAGCCGATCTCGACCTCGCGCTTCTCCACCCGGTTTTCGTCGCCTATCACAAAGACGCGATTCTCGTCGCGCTCCCGGACGATGGCTCGGATCGGGACAACGACCGCCGAGGAGCGGGTCTCCGTGGCAATGTAGACCGTGCCGAACATTCCGGGCCGGAGGAGATTTCGGTGAGCGCGGATTTCCAGGGTCACCTTGATGGTGCCGGATTCGGGGTCGACGGTGGGGCTGATCATCTTGATTGCGCCCTGGAATGTGTCCTGGGGATAGGCCTGCATCCTCAGTTCGGCCCGCTGGCCGATGCGAATCTGCGAAAGCTCTCTTTCCGGCAGATAGATGCGTGCCCACAGGGGACTGAAGTCCTCTACAACGAATAAAGCCTCGTTCAGGTTGACGCGGTCCCCGATGTCGATGAGACGCTCGGTGATGATCCCACTGATGGAGGAACGAATCTGCGTGTACTCGAGTTGAAGCTGAGCGGCTTCGAGTCGGGACACTGCAGCGTCGCGCTCCTGGTCGGCAACGGTGACGGCCAGGGCATCCGTTTCGTTGGTGAGAGCCGCCTGATCATGCTCCTGGTTGCTGATCAGCTTCTGCGCCACCAGGCCCTCCGAGCGCTTGAAGTTGGCCTTGGAGAGCCGGGCCCTGACCTCCGCCTGTTGCAGAGAGAGCCTGGCCTGGTCCACGGCAATTCGGGCCTGATCGTGCTCATTTCTGATCTCGCGATCTTCCAGTCGAGCAAGCAGTTGGTTGCGCTTGACGGAGTCGCCCTCTTCAACCCGAAGATCCTCGACGAGAGCGTTCACCTTGGCGTAAATCGTGACTTCCCGAATCGATTCGAGCGTGGTGTTGGAAAGCAGGTAGCGGGAAATCGGACGCCGCACGGCGTGCGTGGCCTTCACGCTCACGGGCGCTTCGAACGAATCTCCGGCGGGAGGTCCGCCTCCCTGAGTCCAGGCTCCGCGACCGCCTCCCTCAGGGCGCTGGTCGGAGGCGCTGTCCGCCGAGGAACATCCCAGGGGCAGGCAACACAGAATCAGAATGGGTAACCGCTGGTGCAAGCGCACGATATCCGAGAAGGGCATCTTCTTTTTTATACGAAAAGAAGTCCCCGGGAGTTACGCAAATGTTGACCCTTCGACCCGCTCCTCAATACAATTGCCGGCAGGGAACCGGAGGTGATCGTCCTGGGATGCCGGAAGCTGTTGGGCCAGGGAAGATCGGACGGGGCTGTTGGAGCTGTTCAAGTGAAGAAAGTGATGCTGAAGGAACCCATACATTTTGCCATTCGATTTCTGCAGAACCCGCGCGCCGTGGGAGCGTTCCTGCCGAGTGGCCGGGCTCTGGGCCGCAAGATGGCGGACGCCGTGGACTGGCAGCAGACCCGCACGGTTCTCGAGATCGGGCCGGGATCGGGAGCGCTCACGGCAGAGTTTCTGCCCCGGGTGCAGCAGGACTGCCGTTTTGTGGCCGTGGAGATCAGTCACGATTTCGCATCCTTTTTGCAATCCCGGTTTTCCGGGCTGGAGGTTGTGCGTGACACTGTGGAGAACCTCCCCCGGATTCTCCGTCAGCGCGGCATCCACCAGGTTGACGCCATCATCAGTGGCTTACCGTGGGCCAATTTTATGCGCGAAGAGCAGGACCGCTGCATGAAGGCTATCAAGAGCGCCCTGGCCCCGGCCGGCGTATTCGTCACTTACAGCTACCTGCAGTCAATGACCCTGCCCGGCGGCCGGCGTTTGCTGCGCCAGCTCAAAGATAATTTCACGCACGTCAGAAGAAGCAAGCCGGTATGGTCGAACGTCCCGCCGGCGGTCTACTTTACATGTCGCGTGTGAGTTCGTGGGACCGCCACCACGGGCCATGACCTCCATCTTTTGCGACTTTGACGGAACCATAACGAGTCGCGATTCCATCGTATTCCTCACCGAGCACTACGGAGGCGGTCACCGCTATCGATCCGATGCGCTGACTCGGATCCAGTCCGGGGAGTGGAGTGTTCACGAGGCGATCCAGCACGAACTGGCCTCAGTGAAGCTCTCCTGGGAAGAGGCCATACCGATCCTCCAATCGAAAATCACGGTGGATCCTTTTTTCGAGAGTTTCGTGGCCTGGTCTCGCCGGCAGTCGTTGCCTCTGCAGGTGGTCAGTGCGGGCATGCGCCCCGTGGTCGAGCTCTTCGTAGGTCACCTGGGACTGGAGATTTATGCTCATCCCGTTGACATCAGCACCACCGGCTGGCGCTACCGGACCGACCCGGAAATGCTCAAGGAGAAGGTCCTGAAAGAAGCGCGCGCCGATGTGGGCAGCCTGGTCTACATTGGAGACGGAACCTCCGATATTTGCGCCATCCCCTACGCCGACCACCTGTTCGCCAAGCGCTACCTGGCCGACTACTGCAAGACCAACGACATACCCCATTTTCCCTTTGATACATTTGAAGATATACAGCGACAGTTAATAGAAATTATCCCCCCAGCGTAGGAGGACCCTCCGTGGTCCGATTTCGTAGGGGCCGGCCTTGTGCCGGCCCGCCCAACGGGC
>CBDBHK010000003.1:0-332542 GCA_965205615.1 Acidobacteriota bacterium
TAGGCGCCCACGCGCGAATATTCATCATGGCCCGGAGCCAAAACACAGCTCCACTAACCCGGATTATGCAAGAGATCTAAATTCAAGTGAGATGTGGGCCCAGAAAAAAGGCCGTAGCTCTCTGATATGAAAGGGTTTAGAGAAACAAAGACCCTAAACAGGAGCTACGGCAATGTCAAAAACAGTCTGCCAGAATACCCTGCCATTTCATAGCCACAGAAACATCACGGCTCGTTTTGATGGGGGGAGCCTCACTTCCGACGCAGGATGGTTGTTGTTTGGATCGCTGGATCGTCAACATCGATTGTGCGAGGGCTTCAGTTCCTGTATTTCGGAAAGTCGAGACCAACGCTACATTCGTCATGACCTGTTGAAGTTGATCCGACAACGAGTCTTGCAGATCGTGGCCGGCTACGAAGACTGTAACGACGCCGATACGCTGCGCTCGGATCCGATGCTCAAGACAGTCTGTGATCAGTTGCCAGAGAGCGATCCCGATTTGGCCACCCAGCCGACTTTCTCCCGCCTGGAGAACTCCGTCACCAAGAAGGATCTGATGCGTCTGAGCGGTGGCTGCTAGGCCGTTATGTGCGCTCCCTGAAGAAGAGACGTCCCAGCAAGATCATCCTGGATCTGGACAGTACCGACGACCACACTCACGGCCAACAGGCGTTCTCCTTCTACCACGGGTATTACCGAAACCACATTTTGCATCCTTTGCTGATCTTCGATGCCGACACGGGAGACCTGGTCTGTGCCCTGTTGAGACCTGGCAACAAGGGGGCTGCCTCTCACATCGTGCCCATTCTGAAGCGAGTCGTGGAGGCCATCCGACAAGCAGTGGGGACGGATGTCGAGATTGAGATTCGGGCCGACAGCGGCTTTGCCACGCCTCGGCTCTACGAGTTCTGTGAATGTGAAGAGAATAAACTCCAATATGTCATCGGGTTAAGCCGAAACCCTCGCCTGCAGCGAGTGGTCGAGCCCCTGCTGGATTCGACTCGGGAAAGGTTCCTTGAGCTGGAGGAAAAACAGCGTCAGTTTGACGAGTTTCTTTATCGAGCCCACAGCTGGGATCGATCCCGTCGCGTCATTGTCAAAGTGGAGGTCGATCAGCGTGGGATCAATCGTCGCTTTGTAGTTACCAACCGGACGATCTCTGCTCCCAATCACTTCATGACCACTACACAAACCGAGGGCAGACCGAGAACTTCATCAAGGCCTTCAAGAATCATCTGAGCATGGACCGACTCAGCTGTCATCGATTCCTGGCCAATCAGTTTCGACTCCTCCTGCATGCACTGGCTTACCAGATGTTCGTTCGCCTGCGCGACTATCTTCACGGAACCCCCTGGCACAAGCTCGAAATCGAAACCTTACGTCGTCGGGTCCTCAAGATTGGGGCCCGGATCCGACAAACCACTCGACGCATCTGGGTCCATCTTTCCTCAGCCTTTCCCGAACAACCCCTCTTCCACCTCGTCTTGAGTCGCCTCAACTCCAGTTAGCTTTTCCCAGCTCCCCCGAAAAACCGCTTCCGACACTCCTCCAGGCCCAGATCTGTCTGAAATTCACTCCCCAAACCACTCAGACGCCTCGCCAACCCATATCCTTCGCAAATCCGCCTGTCACACCTGCCCGCTTCCGAGTTGGGCCACTTCTCGAGTCGTTTTTCAACACCGAACTACGGTTCTTGCATAATCCGGGCTAGGGCAGGCTGATCGGGTTGGCTTCCTGAATAATCCGACCCACGCTCAAGACGCGCCCTTCGCTGCGGGGGGGGCGGCCACCTGGATACCCACCGGAAGGCCCTCCGAGTCTTTTCCGCAGGGCACAGAGATGACCGGCAGGCCGGTCGTGCTCAACACGAACGTGGGTGCAGCCCAGTCGATATAGGTCCCCATCCTGGCGCCGGCCACGATCTCGGGGTAAGGGGCCTCTACGGGAAAAGGCCTGACCGCAGTCGTTGGGGTCAGGAGGACGTCATAGCGCTGGAAAAATGTGCGCATCTGGTGCCAGATGCTGGTTCGTACATGCTCGGCGGCCGCCAGATCTCTGGGGCTCAGTCGCAGGCCGGCTTCGATATTTCCGGCCAGATTGGGTCCAAACGATTCCAGATGCTCCAGGCGGCTCAGATGGTGTGACAACATCCACTGAGCCCTGAGGTCGAGAAACGCTTTGCGGCTAAAAGACAGATCGACCTCCACGATGTCGACTCTCAGGCCTACCGAGTCGAGGAGGAGGGCGGCTTTGCGGCAGCATTCTTCAATCTCAGGATCGACCCCGATTCCGGAGACATCGGCGCAGTAGGCTATAGCCATTTCGGAATCCGGCTCCTTGCGTGCGGCAGCCGGAAAGTCCCTGCCTTCAGCGGACTGGGCCAGCACCGACCGGTCCGAAGGCCCACAAATGGCCTGCAGCATCAAAGCCGCATCTTCAACCTGACGCGCCATCGGTCCGGTGGTCAGCAGACTGTCCCACAGGTAGTCGGATGGAGCGGTGGGAACGAGACCAATGGTGGGGCGCAAGCCGACGACCCCGCAGAAAGCGGCGGGAATTCGCAGTGAGCCTCCCAGGTCCGAGCCCTCGGCGAGCGCAAACATCCCGGTGGCCAGGCCCGCAGCACCTCCTCCGGTCGATCCACCGGGAGTCCGTTCCAGGTGCCACGGGTTTCGGGTCGCTCCGAAGACGTCGTTGAACGTGTTGGCACCGGCAGCGAACTCAGAGGTGTTGGTCTTTCCCAGAACGATGGCTCCGGCTTTTCTGAGCCTCTCCACCACCAGGGCGTCCTCTTCCGCCACGTTGTCGGCGTAGACGTGGAGCCGTAGGTGGTCCTCAGGCCCTCCACCGGCGTCATGTCCTTAATTCCAACCGGGAGGCCGTGCAGGGGGCCCAGTTCCTCACCGTCCATGACCTTTTGCTCGGCCCGGCGCGCTTCTTCCAGCAGGTCGGGGGAAAGTGTCACGAGGGCGTTGACGTCCTCATTCCAGGTTTCGATCTGCTTCAGGCAGGCCTTGACTAACTGAACCGGAGACAGTTCTCGTTTCTGGATCAGGCTGCGCAATTCAGTGGCGGGTTTGCGGGCGATTTCCCGGAGATTCATGAGTCCTCCCCAAAGGACACGGATCCCTCCGCTGCCAGCGCGCGTGCCAGAGCGGGTTTGACGACTTTGCCCATCGCATTGCGTGGAAGCGACGCAACGATTTCGAGGCGCGTCGGGGTCTTGTAGGAAGCGAGACGCTTTTTCGACCAGCGGCGGAGTTCCTCCAGCACCAGCTTCCCTCCTTTTTCCGGCGCGACGACGGCGCAGACTCTCTGTCCCCAGATGGCATCCGTCACCCCGATGACGGCACATTCCCGGATCAGAGGATGGCCCAGCAGCACGTTCTCCACTTCCGGCGCGGAAACCTTATGGCCTCCGGTCTTGATGATGTCAACGGATTTGCGCCCCAGAATCTTCCAGTACCCGTCTCCAATCACAGCCATGTCGCCGGTCCGGAACCATCCGTTGCGAAAGGCCGCGGCCGTTTCCTCAGCCTTCCCCCAGTATTCGGCAAAAACGGCCGCACCGCGCACTTCAACCTCACCCGCCATCTCATCCTGGTCGAGCACGTCGCCCTGCTCATCGACGCGGCGCATCTGGACTCCCGGCAACGGCTGGCCCACGAAACCCGGCCGCCTTTCGCCACTCAACGGATTGGAAAGAGCCATGCCGATTTCAGTCATGCCGTAGCGCTCCAGCAGAACTTGACCCGTGGTCGCTTTCCAATCATCGAAAAGGGCCACCGGAAGAGCGGCCGATCCGGAGACCATCAGCCTCAGGCTCGTGCACGATGCCTGGGGCACCTGGCCTGGTTTTCCCGAAAGCTCCCTGCGGTACCCCAGCAACTTGGCGTACATGGTGGGAACGCCCATGAAAACCGTGACCTGGTTCCCTTTCAGGCGATTCCAGACTTCAGACGGATCGAAGCGGGGAAGGAACTCGCATACAGCCCCGCACCAGAGAGGGCACAGCAGGGCGTTGACGAGGCCATGGGTGTGGTGAAGCGGAAGAGTATGAAGGATTCTGTCCTCGGGCCTCCAATCCCAGGCCGAGATCAGCATCCGAATCTGGGCTTCCAGGTTGGCATGGGACAAGACGACACCCTTGGGTCTTCCGGTCGACCCGCTGGTGTAGAGGATCAGGGCAGGTCCCGCTGCGGAGGCCGGATGGATGGGGTCCTTGTCCTGTCCGGGGATCAGGAGATCCTCGACAGGCAGCGTCCGGAAGTTCGCCGTGGTCCCGGCCAGCAGGTCGAACTGCCTGGACCCAGCGACAGCCAGGCTCGCGCCCGAGTCTCTCAGGACGTAGTCCAGCTCGGGAGCGGGATGACTCGGGCACAGCGGCACCGCAGTCGCTCCGGCTCCCCAGATACCCCACAGAGCAGCAACATACTCAAAGCCGGGGGGGATCAAGAGGGCAACGCGACTGACCGCGGGCTGGGAGAGAGAACGCGAGAGACGGCCGACAATCCTCCGGAAGGCGCGGTCCAACTCGGTGAATGTGTGCTCTCCCGACTGATCGACGATGGCCGGAGCTGCGCCGAAATCTGCAGCCCGCTGGATCAAGTGCACCATCGATTGTTTCTCCGGCCGCCTGTTTCGGTCCTGGGCTTTAAACATTTTCGTCTGAAGAGCTGTTATCGCTCAGAAGTCATCAGCGGCGTCTTTGCCAGCCCCTGACGACGGGGGCCCGGGCGGGCGTCTCATCTGCGTTGAGGAGCCCGTCGGAATCCTGATCGATTCCAATGCGGGCGCCGCTGCCGGGCGGCACCACCATAAAAGTCAAAAGAGCCCCTCCCGTTTCCAGGGCCGCCAGCAACTCCGGCCAGGCCAGGCTTTGACCTTGGCGGTCAGTCTGAAATACCCCTTCCCCGTCATAAAGATACCCCTGGACTCTTCTTCCAGAATCCCGTGCGCGACCAGCTCACCGTCTCCGGCTCCAGCCCGGTTGCGCAGCAGGTTCAGTCGAACCATTCGCCGCTCCAGATTCTGCGCAGACACGGTTAGCTGCTGCCCTACGACGGGAGCCATCCCGGTCGGGAAAGCCAGCAAAAACGCCTCCAGCGCCCGCACCCTGTCATCCCCGCTGGAGGTGAAGTCGTCGTGGAAAGTGAACTGCTGGGCGGGAGAGCGGAAGAAATTGAAAAGTGTCGGCACGGACCCGTCGTGAAGGAAGCCGAAACCCCTGACCTGATCCCCCAGGAAGGGAGTCGGCGTGGGCTCCAGGATGGGGAGCGGCACGCCGGGTGCGGTCCGGGCCGTGTTGGGCAGGGCGTAGCCGAACATGCCCACCTTCTGGTACAGGTTCCTGAGGTGCGCGATCTTGAAATCTTGAGACAGGCCCTCCCGGGAACCTTCTCCGGAAGTGCCCAGGGGGAGGGTATGGCAGGAATCACAACTCGAACCGTCTCCACCCAGCCCGCCGCGATCGCCGTCTGAATCGAAAATCTCCCTACCCTCCTGCTGCCGGGGCGTGAGGGTTCCATCCAGAGGCCCTACGGGGTTGGGGGGATACAGGACTCTGAGCGCAAAATCGCGAAACTTGTCCATTTGCTCCGGGGGCAACGGTGTCGGGCGCCCCATGAGGTTGGTGAAGATGGGTCGGAAGGCCAGGAAGGCCTGGGAGTCACTGAAGGGGTCTTCGAAGCCGCCGTTTCGATCTCCCCGCCAGTGCATGGCACCGGCGCCCGCCATGCCGCGCAGGCTCTGGGTCGTCATCGGGCCTTTCATGGGATGAAACGACCGCAGAGTGTCGTCGGACTGCGGCTCAACGATAACCAGCGGGTTTTCTTCCGTGACCCCGCCGGGGTCCCCAGGTCCCAGGCCAGACCGTCCAGATCTCCGAAGATGTGGCAGCTGGCGCAGGAAGTATCGCCGTGCCCGGAATTGGCGGCACTGTAGAGGAGGGGCCTGCCCTCTCGTACCTCCTTCGGCTCAGGATTGAAGCCCAGAGGCAACCGATGCACCTCCACGTCCGCAGAGAGGTCGACCACCGAGAGGGTCTGATCGAACCGGTTCAGACAGTAAAGCCGCTGCCTTTTTTCGTCCAGGGCCAGCCCGCTGGGCCCTCCTCCCACGGAGATCCTCTCCAACACTTCACCCGCGGGGTTCAATACGCCCACCTTGCGGGAACTCAGCGCGGCTACGTAAAGCCTTTTCCCGTCCCCCGACCAGACGAGGTCGGTGGGAAAAGCCAGACTTGAATCGCGCTCCCCGGGACTCCCCTCCGGATTCCCATAGTCAATGTCCGGGTTGAGTTGTATCGGTTCGATCGTGTCCCCGTCGATTCGGGTGATGCGATTGCGGATGAAGTTGCCCCGCAGGACCGGCTCGAAGCGGACGTGGTTCCGGGCTTCCAGGTTGGAGACATAGAGACTTCCATCGAGCGGGTGGACGGCCAGGTTCAGGAGCACGGTTCCCACGCCGGCGTATGAGCGAAGCAGGACGGGAGGGTTGACGGAGGTATCGATTTCGAAGACATCCAGGTCGGGGAGCCCCAGACGGACTCTGGCCGACCAGTCCCGGTTCAGCTCATCTCGCCAGGCTGCCCCGTCCCACTTCAGAATCAGGCCGGTCAAAACCGCCTCCTCGCCCTGTTCCGTCTGGTGGGGAGGGGGCAGACCGGGGGACGCGAAACCGTCGTTGAGCAAGAGGTTGATCAGGGGTTCCTCGGCAGCCGAAACCACGGCGCCCTCGTTCAGGACGGTCGTCCCGTTACCGGACAAAAACGTGGCGGCCCACACCCGCCTTCCATCCGGAGAGACGGCCAGGGCACGGGGCGTGTCTCCGAAAAGAGTCAGGATGAAGGGGGCAGCCGACAAATCGTGTCTATTCCAGACCCAGACATCGGCCCGGCCCGCCCCGGGAGTGCTGAACTGGGGGTCTAACAGACGATTCTGCCCTCGGTGGGCCGTGGTGACGAGCAGCAGATCACGGTTGGGACCAGCCACGACCACATCCCTCGGCTCGTCGCCGGTCAGCAGAGTCTCCACAACGAGAGGTCGCCGCGGATCACGCAGATCCACCACTGAAACGCTGTCGGAAAGATGGTTGACAACATAAGCGGTGTTTCCGGAGATGGACACCGCAACCGGTTCCAGGCCGACCACTATCTGGCTGATCGGTACCGGAAGGTTCCGTTCGAGGCTGAAGATCTGGAGCCGGTTATCGGGGGTGTTCACGGCCAGCAGGAGATTTTCGTCAGGCGAAAGGGCCAGGGGCCGGACCAGCCCTGACTCGAAAAGATAAAAGGAATCCTCAGGGTTGTCCGGGCTTGCCGACCAGGCAGCCAGACCAGCTAGAGATACGAGCAGCGCTCTGCGCAAGTGTCCTCGGCAGTTTCTCCCCATCTTTTTCCCCACTGCGGCATCACTGGAACTCTTTACTATTCTAGCAAAGGGGTGGGCGCTCGCTGCTGCTCGCTCCCTTGCAGATTGTCGGTTCCTGGTTGCTGATTACCGGTTCCTGGTTGAAGGTTGACGGTTCGTGGAATCGCTCCCGGGCTCTCAGGTTCTGGAATCTGCGCCGTCAGGCCTCCCAGCCGTACCGGGCCAGATCCACCTTCCCGTTCCGGTCGAATTCCACACGCTCGGACTCGAGGAGGGCTCGCTGCAGTTCTGCCCGGGGAGAGGGAAGGCTGATACCACCCTGGGCGTTCACTACGCGCTGCCAGGGGACGCCTGATTCGTGACGCAGGACCCGCAGCGCCCAGCCCACGGTTCTGGCGCTCCCGGGCCGCCCCGCCAGGGCAGCCACGGTTCCATAGGTGGACACCTTTCCCCTGGGAATGCCTCTTACGATCCGGTAGACACGTTCGAAATACCCTTCGGGCATGGTGTTTCACGGTAACGCTTGCGCCCTGACGGATTCCCGCGAATCGGTCCACAGTTGAAGGCTTGAGGTTGAAGCTTCGTGAGACCGGGAACGGCCCCCGTGGGCTCAACGGAGTTTTTTCTTGATGACGAGGGTGTCCGGGTTGTTCAGGCTCCAGTTGTACCAGAAGGTGTCAAAGCCGCTCAATCTGCGGCTGGCCGACGCACCCGCAAAGCTCCCTGAAACAGGATCGAAAACGGCGCCTGTAGCCTCTTCGTACCACCCTTCGGTCCCTTTTCGATAGCGGCCCTACGAAAGCACAAAGGCAGCCGTAGAGCGGAGGACTCCGGCCTTTGCCGGCCGATGCAAGAACACGACTTCGCCGCCGGCCCGAAATGTGGCCCCTCCCCGCGCTTTCCGCGAGGGCACGGCGTAAGCCTTGTCTCTCAATCGAAAGGCATAGACCGGTGTCTTGGTCGACAACCTGCGATCGGTTGCCCTTGTGCCCCCGAAACCCTGGTCGGAGTCGAGGTACCCCTCGTAAGAGTTGGCCTCGATATGCTCGACTCCCGTGACTGACAGGACGAGTGTGTCGGGATGAAGCCCAACCCATTCCCCCCACCGCATCTTGTGCTGAACAGCCAGCTCCTTCAGGGCAGTGCCCTTGAGCGGCCCCGAGATGGACTCTCCCTGCATTAAAGCCCAGTATGAGTTCGTCTGTTTATCCTGGATCACGAGCGAGGCATGGATCAGGCCCCCCGAAGCTTCGAACTGCAATTCCCTGCCCTGGTACTCTCGGGCGTACACGACGCCCGTGTTGGCGAGCGGTCACCAGACGGCCGCAAAGCTCTGTTCGTTGATCCGGTCATTCACGACCTCGTAGCCGTTGAGAATGTTGAGACTGTAGGCTCGCGCCTGCCCGTCGATGACGACTCCCAGAATCCAGGCATCGTCGGGAATCTCCGCCTCGGAGGCGGGTACGAACCCGGGCTCGTCGATGGACTTCAGCGCCCCTCTGGGAAGCACCTGCCGGAACGCCGCCGGCAGGTCCTTGTCCGTCTGCGACCACACAGGCGTCAGGCTTGAAGCCAGCACCGCTGCCGCGAGCAGTCTGGAAGCGTGCATCCTCATGTCCCCATCAGAGATGTAGGAGACCCGGGAGATTATTTCAGGGATTCGTAGACCGCCGACAAAGAAGTGGCGTTCTCGGACCAGCTGAATCGGGCAGCACGGTCGGGTCCCTCGAGCCGCATCTGATCCAGTCGAGAGGAGTCGCCCAGGAGCCGCCAACCGTTTTCAACCAGGCTTTCCACCGTCTCCGGGTCGAAGTACTCGATCATCTCACCTCCGACTTCCGGCATTGAGGAGCGATCGGAGGCCACTACCGGCGCACCGCAGGCCATCGCTTCCAGAACCGGGAGCCCGAATCCTTCGTAAAGGGAGGGAAAAATAAAGAGGTCACAGGCGCTGTAGAAAGCCGGGAGATCGGAGTCCTCCAAATAGCCGGGAAAGACCACCCATTCTTCCAGGTTCAGGTTCCTGATCCGATGCCGCAGGCCTCGAATCTCAGGAATCTTCATGAGACAGGTCTCTCCGGCCAGCACCAGAGATCCTCGGTATCCCTTTTCCCGAAGACCTGCGTAGCCTCGAACGAGAAGATCAAGGTTCTTGCGAAAGTCGCTGCCACCCACATAAAAAAAAGGGGCCCTGCAGGCCAGACTTCGATTCCACAACCCGCCTTGCCGCGTCCCTCCCTACGGGCCGGAACAGGGGGTTGCAGCCCGGATAGATCACTTCGATCTTCTCTTCCTCAACTCCAAGGTGGGAACAGATATCGTCTCTTGCGGACGTTGAAATCGTTATGATCCGATCGGCTTTCGTGGCGCGGTTGTAGGCGTGCTTCAGTCCGATCCGGTAGTCGAGAGGCAGACGCGACTTCATGTGATCCCAATAGACCAGCGGTATCACGTCGTGAACAGTGACCACCAGCGGAAAGGGACTTCGGGAAGGGACAGCGGTCACTTCGGTGGCGTGATAGAGATCCAGTCGATCCGCCTCCACCCAGTTGTGCAGGCGGAAACGATCCAGTAGCCAGTTGAGACGATTGGGTCTGTGGATCTGGGGGAGTTCTCTCCACTCCGGCCGGCCCGGAAGCTCAGGTCTCTCGCTGCCGATCGTATAGAGCACGATCTCATGATCGCCGCCTCGGAGAAGGTGTTCAATCTGGCTGGCCGTGAACTTGCCTATCCCTCTGCGGCGGGAATTGGGACGCAGCACTGGCCGGTAGTCGATTCCGACGCGCATGTGTAACCAGTATGCCTCAATGATCCGCTCCTCGTTGCAGATCATGGACCCGGGAACGACTCGGGCCAGGTCCCGCCTCTCTGAACCAGACCGTGAGGGATGCCGTCAGTGTCAGTATGGATGTGCGAGTCTTTCGTTCGCATCCCAGACAAGTGTATCCAGGTCACACAGTCCGCTTTGCGCCCCGTCTCCAGCTGGACGAAACACGAATTCATGTGCCTGGCGTTTGCTATTCTGATCACTTATTCGCGTGCCCGGTTTCTTGGAAAGGAAAGGGTTGAAATCATGAAGGTGCGACACGTGGCAGCCTGTGTGACTGCCTCACTTTTGCCTCTCACTGCCCTCCTGCTGGCCTTCTCGAGCGGTCCCGATCCGCGGATGACCGGGGGATTCGGCGAACAGACGTGTCTGCAGTGCCACAACAGCTTCCAGCTCAACGAAGGTCGCACCCGAGGTGGAGTCTTTTATCTGCAGGGAGTCCCGGAGCGCTACCGTCCGGGTGAGACCTATCCGATCACGGTGGTGATCGGCCAGCCCGGGCAGCAACGCTGGGGATTCGAGATTTCAGCCCGTCTGGCCGGAAACGGGCAGCAGGCGGGTGAGCTGGTTCCTTCGGATGCTCAATCTCAGGTTCGGACCGCCGGCCGGGTCCAGTACGCATTCCATACCGCAACGGGTACGAGGCAGGGAGAACAGAATGGCCCCGTCACGTTTGGGGTGGATTGGACGGCGCCTCAACAGGCCCTGGGCGACGTTCTTTTCAATGCCTCGGGGAACGCGGCCGACGGTGACGGCAACACCACCGGTGACTTCGTGTATACCGCCAGCGCCTATTCCATGGCTGCGGCCGAGGTCGATATGGTCCCCCTGGCTCAGGAGCATGAAGCGGCCACGGAGCCGCGCCCGGGACGCCGGCTCAACAATGAACCGCGGGTCGCCCATATGGGAGCGCCCGTTGACCTCAACAGGGGGAATGTCGAGGTCTTAATCCAGCACCGTTTCCTGGGGCCGATCGTGGACGACGGGTCGCTGGATGCGGGAAATGCCTTTGGTCTCGACCATGGAGCCAACATCAACCTGGGCATTGCCTACGCCTTGACCGACCGCCTCAGCGTCGGCGTCTCCCGCGAACGATTCGACCAGCGAGTCGGCTTTTCCGGAACGGTCGAACTTCTCACCCGGGAGGAGTCTCCCTTTAAGGCAGCGTTCCGCGGTGGGATGGAGGGTGAAAGAAATTTCGGCAGCCACTACACGGGATTCATCGAGGTTCCCGTGCAGTGGGACTACAAGGTGCTGCGCCTGAATGCAACACCCATCGCCGTCTTCAATTCGCGCTCCGATCTGGAGGCCGAATTTCGTCCCGACCCCGTGAACGGGGACTCCAACCACACGTTTGCCCTGGGCGTGGGTACGGACATCGCCTTGAACCGGCGGCTTTCACTGGTTGGGGAGTACATTCCCCGCCTGGGTGGCTTCGGCGGCTTCGGCATCGACAGGGCCTCCGTGACGGGAGGGCTCAAGATCAGGACCAGACGTCATGTCTTCCACGTGCTCATTACCAACAACCGTTTCATGAGCCCCAGCCGCTACGCCGTCAACGCAACCACGACCGACTACGCGTTCGGGTTCAATATCTACCGGCGATTTGGAAGGTGAAACCAGCGTTCCGCCTTCTAGCCCGGATTATGCAAGAGATCTAAATTCAAGTGAGATGTGGGCCCAGAAAAAAGGCCGTAGCTCTCTGATATAAAAGGGTTTAGAGAAACAAAGACCCTAAACAGGAGCTACGGCAATGTCAAAAACAGTCTGCCAGAATACCCTGCCATTTCATAGCCACAGAAACATCACGGCTCGTTTTGATGGGGGGAGCCTCACTTCCGACGCAGGATGGTTGTTGTTTGGATCGCTGGATCGTCAACATCGATTGTGCGAGGGCTTCAGTTCCTGTATTTCGGAAAGTCGAGACCAACGCTACATTCGTCATGACCTGTTGAAGTTGATCCGACAACGAGTCTTGCAGATCGTGGCCGGCTACGAAGACTGTAACGACGCCGATACGCTGCGCTCGGATCCGATGCTCAAGACAGTCTGTGATCAGTTGCCAGAGAGCGATCCCGATTTGGCCACCCAGCCGACTTTCTCCCGCCTGGAGAACTCCGTCACCAAGAAGGATCTGATGCGTCTGAGCCGGTGGCTGCTAGGCCGTTATGTGCGCTCCCTGAAGAAGAGACGTCCCAGCAAGATCATCCTGGATCTGGACAGTACCGACGACCACACTCACGGCCAACAGGAGTTCTCCTTCTACCACGGGTATTACCGAAACCACATTTTGCATCCTTTGCTGATCTTCGATGCCGACACGGGAGACCTGGTCTGTGCCGTGTTGAGACCTGGCAACAAGGGGGCTGCCTCTCACATCGTGCCCATTCTGAAGCGAGTCGTGGAGGCCATCCGACAAGCAGTGGGGACGGATGTCGAGATTGAGATTCGGGCCGACAGCGGCTTTGCCACGCCTCGGCTCTACGAGTTCTGTGAATGTGAAGAGAATAAACTCCAATATGTCATCGGGTTAAGCCGAAACCCTCGCCTGCAGCGAGTGGTCGAGCCCCTGCTGGATTCGACTCGGGAAAGGTTCCTTGAGCTGGAGGAAAAACAGCGTCAGTTTGACGAGTTTCTTTATCGAGCCCACAGCTGGGATCGATCCCGTCGCGTCATTGTCAAAGTGGAGGTCGATCAGCGTGGGATCAATCGTCGCTTTGTAGTTACCAACCGGGACGATCTCTGCTCCCAATCACTTTATGACCACTACACAAACCGAGGGCAGACCGAGAACTTCATCAAGGCCTTCAAGAATCATCTGAGCATGGACCGACTCAGCTGTCATCGATTCCTGGCCAATCAGTTTCGACTCCTCCTGCATGCACTGGCTTACCAGATGTTCGTTCGCCTGCGCGACTATCTTCACGGAACCCCCTGGCACAAGCTCGAAATCGAAACCTTACGTCGTCGGATCCTCAAGATTGGGGCCCGGATCCGACAAACCACTCGACGCATCTGGGTCCATCTTTCCTCAGCCTTTCCCGAACAACCCCTCTTCCACCTCGTCTTGAGTCGCCTCAACTCCAGTTAGCTTTTCCCAGCTCCCCCGAAAAACCGCTTCCGACACTCATCCAGGCCCAGATCTGTCTGAAATTCACTCCCCAAACCACTCAGACGCCTCGCCAACCCATATTCTTCGCAAATCCGCCTGTCACACCTGCCCGCTTCCGAGTTGGGCCACTTCTCGAGTCGTTTTTCAACACCGAACTACGGTTCTTGCATAATCCGGGGTAGTGCCTACTTTTCAGAAATACGATGATGTTTGTTCACTTCGCTCACTGCGGTTCCTGGGCCAGGCCAACATTGCCTTTACCTGACTTGGCCTCAAGATGCACACTGAGCCATCGACTTGAGGTTGGGAGCGCGACGGCTCTTTGGGCGGTGACGAAAAGTACAAGGGGCCTTGAGGCAGCGACCGTTTAAATCCCCCCGGTCGAGGCCTCGAGGCCTCGAGGCCCCTTGTACTTTTCCTACACTGTGGAAGCTCGGCGAACTTCCGTCGTGCTCTGCAGGGTTCCTTTTTCCAGATAGTGATTTGTTTTGGCGCGCCCAGCCGCCCTGGGGTCGTGTGTCACCATCACGACGGTTTTTTGAAAGTCCCGGTTCAGGGAGGCCAGGATATCGAGCACCGCGCTGGCTGAATCGGCGTCAAGGTCGCCCGTGGGCTCGTCCGCAAGCAGCAGTCTGGGGTCTGTGACAATAGCCCGGGCAATGGCGACACGCTGCTCTTCCCCACCTGAGAGCTGTCGCGGGTAGTGACCCAGGCGTTCGTTCAGGCCGACCAGCCTGAGGGCCGTTTCGACGTGCTCCCGCCGTTCGGACCTCGAAAGGGATGTCAGCAGCAACGGCAACTCGACATTCTCGAAGGCCGTCAGGACGGGAATCAGATTAAAGTGCTGGAAGACAAACCCGATGTTCTCGTTCCTCCAGCCCGCCAGTTGATCCTCGTTCAGATCGGACAGCTCGGTACCCAGCACCTGCAGACTTCCAGACGTGGGGCGATCCACTCCTGCCATCAGGTTGAGGAGGGTCGTTTTTCCGGAACCCGAAGGCCCCATCAGGCTCACAAAATCTCCCTTCCGGATCTCGAGGCTGATGTCCTTCAATGCGATGACTTGCTGGGTATCCTTTTTGAAGATCTTGCCCAGCCCTTTGACTTCAACCAGCACTTCACTCATTCAGGCCGTCCTCGCTTTTCTGGGGATTGAAGAACTTCACTTCCGCATCCATCTCCGGACGGAGGTAGGCGTCCGGTTCCAGGATTTGAACCTTCACCTGGATCGTAGCCCTCTGGCGATTCGCCTCCGGGGCAATTTCCTCGACCCGGCAGGCATACGTTCGCCCCGGGTAGGCTACAGGCGACATCTCGCAGCCGTTGAGAGGGTCGATGTGATGAAAATCGGACTGGCTGATCTCGAGCTCGACCTGAAGGTCAGCCAGATCGGCCAGCGCCATCACCACGGCACCACCGAGGAAGGAGGTGGACACGAGCTCTCCTTCTTCCACAACCCTTTCCAGAACGGTCCCCGCTACCGGTGCCCTGATTTCGGTGAGAGCAAGTTGTGTCTTCCAGAACCGGACTGTAGCTCTCGCCCGACTCAGTTCGGCACGGGCCAGATCGATTTCCTCCTGCCGAGGGCCAAGTACGGCCAGCTCGTGGTTCTTCTCGGCGACTCCAACGGCCGCCCGGGCCATATCCTCGCGGGAGGAGGCGTCATCCAGCATCTGATCGGAAATGACCCCGCTATCCTGCAGCGCCCGCAGCCGCTCGTGCTTCAGCCGGGCATTTCTAAGATCGGCCCGAGTCCGCTCCAATTCCGCCGCTGCCCTTGCAATCTCTTCCGGCCGGGTGCCCGATTCGAGTTCGCGAAGCCGAGCTCCTGCTGCTGCTTCGGAGGCGACGGCCTGCTCGCGCTGGGCCAGCAACTCCGTGTCATCCAGTTTCACGAGAAGCTGGTTTTTTTCGACGAGATCCGACTTGTCCACACCCACCCAGACGACTTTCCCGACAATTCTCGAACCTACTTCAATGCGATGGTGAGGAACGATATAGCCGGAAACGATGAGAATCGGCTCCCCCGGGCCCGCTTCTATGGGTTCCGCTTCCGGCTTCATCCCCACATCCGCGGCTGCGACCCCGCCGGCCGGTGTGCCCTCACCGCCGGAAAAATAGATCTGGAAGGCGATCAGTGCGATCACCGCGCCCAGGAAGAGACCGATCAGCAGCACCAGCCAGGAGGATGGACCCCCCGATGCACTTTTGCGGCTGCGGTCGATCCGAAGAGCTTGCAGATCCTCTTTCATATTGAACAGTCCGTGTTAATCCCTGAGAATCTCCACCAGCTTCATGCGGGCTGCCCGGAGGGCGGGAAGGACACTGCCCAGAATGCCTACGACCGCCGAGTAGAGAATTGCCTTGACCAGGATATCCGCCGTAATGCGGAAGCTGAACAGCACCTCCGTGAAAAGTGAGAAATTCGTGGTTCCCGTCGAGATTCCGTTCACGGGAAGGGCCAGCAGACACCCGATCACCCCTCCCAGGACCGCCAACGCCGTCCCTTCAATCAGGAACGAAGCCACAATGCTGCGTCGTTTGAAGCCGATCGATCTCAGGGTTCCGATCTCTTTGAAGCGGGCCATGATCGTGCCGTACATCATATTCATGGCGGCGAAGCAGGACCCGATTCCCATGACGACAGCCAGGAACCAGCCCAGGGCCTTGATGCCGATCGAGCTGCTCGCCTGTTCCGAGTAGTAGTCCCTCTGAAACATGGCCATCAGCTGGATCCTTCGATCTTCTTCTATCCTGTTCTTGAACTCCAGAGCCGCCTCGGCCCCGGTCGTACGTATCAGGATCGAGGCATACACGGGCCGTGACCAGGCCTGGGCAATCTCGTCATAATCTCCCCAGACCTCCGAGTTGTAGGCGCTGCCTCCGGCCTCGAAGAGACCCACGACAGTCCACTCTCTGCCGGCCACGGCGAGTCTGTCACCCAGGTTCATGCTCTGAAAGCGATTGCTCAGGGATCGGCTGACAATGATCTCACGGACTCCCTTGCGAAAAAACCGCCCCTCCACCAGCCCGACTTCGGGTCGCATCTCCAGTCCTTTTGGGCTGGTTCCCCGCACGATGACGTTTGATTCCTCTCCCGTGCGCCGGGGGTGGCTGATCACAACGACAAGTTCGGGGACCGCCAGGGGCTCGCCATCTTCATCCACGGCAACACCGGGAAGTCGCCGGATCGTAGGAAAATAGTCACGATTGAAATAGCTGTTGGTTTCGTTCTGGGCGCCCTTGCGGAGGACGATCAGGTCGTGCTCCTGGCCTGTCTCCGTGAAGGTGCTGTCCAGGCCTTTGACAAGAGCCATCATAGTGACAAGCACAGCCACGGTGAGCCCGATTCCAAGGGCCGTCATCAGGGTTCCTGTCTTCCGGACCCAGAGGCTTCGAAAACTGTATTTCAGAGGTATCTTCATCCTACTTCCCGATCGCTTCTACCACGGGCCGGCTGGCCGCGCGGAAAGCGGGGATGCCGGCAGCCACAAGACCCACCAGGACACCGATTGCCGCGCAAAGTGCCACGATCTCCACTCCAATCGTGAGATTCGGGACCATTCCACCACTGATCACCATTAGATTAGCTCTGGCCAGAAGCAGTCCAGCCAGGCCGGCTCCCAGGACCGATCCGAGCAGGGCCAGCAGCATCGACTCCAGAAGCAACAGGGTTAACACGTGTCTGCGGCGAAAACCAAGTGCCTTCATGATTCCGATTTCCCGAACTCGTTCCCGAATGGACATCGCCATCGTATTGGCGGCGACCAGCACCACGGCAAACAGAATCGCCAGGCAAATCCCGCTGATCAGGAGCTGGACGTTTCCCAGCATCGTGAAGAAACCGAGAATAAAAGCTTGCTCGGTCTCCGTCTTGGTCGGCTCGCTCGAATTCTTGAAAAGGGCATCGACTCTCTCAGCGATCAGAGGAACATCGTCAGCCGACCGCGCACGAATCGAAAACGTACCCGTAAACGCATCGCCGGTCCCGCCTTTCACAACCGCTTCATAGAAGTACTGCCAGTGAAAAAAGATGCTTCCGCCCTGATCGCCCCCTCCTTCGTAAATCCCGTGTACAATCAGCTCCAGCGGTTCTACCGGCCACAGATTGGACTTCGTGTGAATGTGATCGCCCACCTTCCATCCAAACATGTCGGCCACCGCGTTTCCGACGATTGCGCCGCCACGATCCTCCAGAAACGCCTTCTTCTCCTCTTCGGAGAGAACCATGTCCGGGTTGACGATGAAGAACTGGTCGATGTCAACGGCAAACTGGGCAAGCATCTGGTCGACGCCCTTGTTGTCGAAAACTCCTCCGAACCACATGGAACCGATCACTCCCTCGACACCCTCCACGGCGGCGATCCTCTCCCGGTAGGCAACCGGCAGCGTATTGAAGAGTGAGATTCTGTGACGCGTGATCAGGCGCAAAGCGGAATCTGGTGTTTCGGGAGGACTGGTCAGCCCCTCCAGAAGAGAAATCAATACAGCCACGAGGAAGATGGAAGCGGCAATACTGCTTACAGTCAGCAGCGTCCTCAGCTTGTTTCGAAACAGATTCTTGAGCAGGAGCTTCACAAACTTCATAGCTTTCGCCTCACCCTTAGTCGGCCGTTAGAGTATACGATCCCAGATGGACTCTACGCTGAGTCACATCTCGAGCGGTGTGAAAGAAGCTGCCGCCGGGATTAGAACCGGTGCATGACTCCGGCTATAATCTCCTTTTTTGGTGTGGCGATGCGAATCCGATCGATTCAGGGAACACACGACATCCTGCCTGGAGAAGTAGAACTCTGGCAGCGTATCGAGGACGCGATCCGAACGGTCTTCGGCCGCTATGGTTTTGCGGAAATTCGCACTCCCGTACTGGAATGGACGGAACTCTTTGCAAGGGGAATCGGCTCGGCAACCGACCTGGTGCAAAAGGAAATGTATTCTCTCGAGGACAGCCGGGGACGAAGTATGACACTTCGACCCGAGGGAACCGCACCGGTGGTGCGCTCCCACATCGAGAATCGCCTCGACCGGGCGGCTTCGGTGACGAGGCTCTACTATATCGGACCCATGTTCAGGCACGAACGACCTCAAAAAGGGCGCTACCGGCAGTTTCACCAGCTCGGGATCGAGGTCCTGGGTTCCGAGAGTCCCGCCATGGAAGCAGAAGTGATCGAAGCCGTGATCCGTTTGCTTCGGCAACTCGGCCTCCAGGAATTTGAACTGGTCGTCAACTCGGTGGGGGACTCCAGCTGCCGACCGGCTTACGTCGAGAAACTGGCGGCCGCAATGGACCCTCTTCTGGATCGTTTCTGTGAACAGTGCAGAAACAGGCGGAAGACGAATCCGCTCCGAATCTTTGACTGCAAAGTGCCCTCTTGCAGGACTCTGCTCGAGAACATGCCGAAGCTTACCGACCATCTGTGCGAAGGTTGCCGCAACCATCACGCGGAGTTCCTGAAGTGGCTGGAGGCCCACCAGCTCGACTATCGCCAGGACCCAACGCTGGTCCGGGGCCTCGATTACTACGTCCGGACGGCATTCGAACTCATCAGTAAGGAACTGGGGCCCACTCAAAACGCCATCCTGGGGGGAGGTCGCTACGACGGACTCTCGGAGCTGCTGGGAGGCCCGCCGGTGCCGGCCTACGGCTTCGCTCTGGGTCTGGAACGCCTCGTGATGCTGCTGACCAGTGGAAGCGAGAACCAATCCGGTTTCGCACTCCCGGCACCCGATCTCTTCCTGGCTTATCTGGACGCGGCGTCCCTGGAGGAGTGCGTCCGCATCGCAACCCGTTTGCGCGATCAGGGCTGGTACGCGTGTGTGGATTACGAAGGACGGTCGCTGCGGGCCCAGCTTCGCCAGGCGAACCGCCTCAAGAGCCTTTTCAGCTGCGTCATTGGGGACGACGAGACGACCACCGGACGAGTCACACTCAAACGGATGTCAGACGGCAGGGAATACGAGACATCGATAGGGGACCTCGAAAACATCCTGCGAGCCGAGTGCCCGCCACCGCTTTGAGCGGGTACTGTGGGAGATAAGAGAATGGGCCAAACGGAGCCTTCTGGCGAAATGAGACGAACTGAATACTGTGGACTGCTGAGACTCGAAAACGTCGGTCAGAGGGTGACGGTCATGGGCTGGGTTGACCGGCGCCGCGATCTTGGGGGAGTGATATTCGTCGACGTGCGCGACCGGGAGGGTGTCGTCCAGATCGTGGTCAACCCTGACCAGGCCGGCATCCTGGAAGTGTCCAGGTCGCTCCGGTCAGAACACGTTATCGCCGTAACGGGAATGGTCGTGGAACGGTCCGAGGACACCGTGAATCCCGAGATAGCCACCGGCGGGATTGAGATTCAGGCGGACTCCCTTCGCCTCCTGGCAACTTCCAGAACTCCGCCGTTTCCCATCAACAAAGAGGAGGCGACTTCAGAGGAGAACCGCCTGCGCTACCGATACCTGGACTTGCGCAGACCCCGCATGCAGTCCAATATCCTGCTTCGCCACCGGGCCTGTCTGGCGGTTCGCAACTACCTGGACGAGCAGGGGTTTCTGGAAATCGAGACACCATTCCTCACCAAATCCACGCCCGAGGGCGCCCGCGACTACCTGGTGCCAAGCCGAATTCACCCGGGTGAGTTCTACGCCCTTCCCCAGTCCCCCCAGATCTTCAAGCAGCTGCTCATGATCTCTGGTTTTGACAAGTACTTCCAGATCGTCCGCTGCTTTCGCGACGAGGACCTCAGGGCTGACCGGCAACCGGAGTTCACCCAGGTGGATATCGAAGTCTGTTTTCCCCAGGAGGAAACCATTTTCAATCTCGTCGAAGGCCTGCTGCGGAAGATGTTCGCTCTCAAAGACATCGCCCTTCCCGAGAAGGTTCCCCAACTCTCCTACGAGGAGTCATTGAGCCGCTTTGGCACGGATCGCCCGGACACCCGATTCGGGCTGGAACTCGTCGACCTCAGCAGCGCGTTCGCTGAGACACCCTTCAACGTGTTCCGGACCATTCTCGAATCAGGTGGGCTGCTGAAGGGGATTTGCATCGAAGGAGGGTCCTCGTTCTCCAGAAGAGAGTTGGATGAGTTGACCGAGTTCGTGGGCAACTACGGGGCTCCGGCACTGAGCTGGGTCCGAAAGGCGGGAAGCGAACTCAAGTCCTCCTTCCCCAGGGTGGTCCCGCTGCAGGAACTTGAGCGAGCCGCTGCTCTTGCCGGGCTTGGCGAAGGTGACATTTTGTTTATCCTGGCCGGAGATCATCGGGTTGTTCATGATGGCCTGGCTGCTCTCCGGGTTCATCTTGCCCGTAAGCTCGACCTGATACCGACAGACAGGCACGACTTTCTCTGGGTCTGCGAGTTTCCTCTGATGGAATGGAGCGAAGAGGAAGGACGCTTTTTCTCCCTGCACCATCCTTTTACCTCGCCGACGCCCGAGAGTCTGGAATGGCTCGAATCCGAGCCTGGGAAAGTCGGGGCCCGGGCCTACGACATCGTCTTGAATGGCCTTGAGATCGGCGGCGGTTCGATCCGTATTCATGACCCCTCCGTACAACGTCAGGTCTTTCGGGCTCTTGGCATTCCGGAAAAAGAGGCCGAACAACGTTTTGGCTTCCTCCTCGAGGCCCTCCACTACGGCGCTCCTCCCCACGGAGGAATCGCACTGGGACTCGACCGAATCATCATGCTCCTGGCCGATGAACCATCGATTCGGGAAGTCATTGCATTTCCCAAGACGGCTCGCGCCCAGGACCTGATGTGCGGCGCTCCGTCTCCCGTAGACCAAAAGCAATTGAGAGAACTCTCCCTGAAGCTCTCAGGGTGAGTCCGGCTTCGGCTCCAGATAGGCAATCCGGTAAATGGCGTTGGCCTTGTCATCGGAGAGGAGCATGGAGCCATCGGGAAGCTCGATAAGGTCCACCGGCCGGCCCCAGGCTTCCCTCCCCTGTAGCCAGCCTTCTGCAAAGACCCGGTAGTTTACCGGGCTGCCCCGGTTCGAGAACTCGACCAGCATCACCCGGAATCCCAGAGGGATCTCGCGGTTCCAGGAGCCGTGCTCCACTATGAACAATTGCTTCAAGTAGCGCGCCGGAAACCCGGTTCCTCGATAGAAATGGGCCGCCAACGCGGCCACATGGGGAGCCAGGTTCATCGCCGGCTCCTGGAACTCTGCGCAGGAACGCTTGCTGCCGAACTCGGGATCTGGAAGGTAGCCCCCGTGGCAATAGGGAAACCCGAAATGGAGTCCCTTCCGAGGGGCCCGGTTCAATTCGTCGGGAGGGAGATTCTCTCCCATCCAGTCACGTCCATTGTCGGTGAACCACAACTCGCCGGTGTCCGGGTGCCAGTCGAAGCCCACCGTCATGCGAACACCGGAGGCGAAGAGTTCCAGTCCAGTCCCGTCGGCATTCAGGCGCATGATCGAGGCATGGTGCCGGTGGTACGGCTCGCAGATGTTGCAGGGGGCCCCCACCGGGACGTAGAGCCTGCCGTCGGGCCCAAAGGCAATGGACTTCCAACCGTGGTGGCGATCCCTCGGAAAGCCTCCACTGACAACCTCCGGTTCGGGAGGATTCTCCAGTCGAGATTCAATGTTGTCGAAGCGAAGAATGCGATCGACCTCCGCAACGTAGAGAGAGCCATCCCGAAAGGCGACGCCGTTAGGCATATTCATACCGGAGCCAAGAATGTAGCGACGTTCCGCACGCTGGTCGCCATCGCCATCGACGAGCGCGTAGAGGTTTCCCTCTCTGCGGGTGCCCACAAAGAGGGTGCCCGATGGAGACTGGGCCATCGACCGTGCGTCCCTGACGCCCTCGGCGTACACGGAGATCTCAAATCCCGCGTCGACGGTCAGCCGATCAAGCGCAATCCGGCCCTGAGCGGCCATCACCATGCAGCACTGGAAAACAACAACCGGACAAAAACTCCCCTTCAGTATCAGGCGCATGCAAGCGGACTCCCTTTCGCCAATTCTACAATAATCCGGGCTGCTCTCCAGTTCCCTGTCGGGACAGTTCAGTTCGAATCACTTCGCTCGTTTGACATCCCGATTCAAAGTCTCCTATGATCCAATTCTGCAATTAGACGGGGTGTACGCACGGAACCTTTGAGTTCATCAAATGGACCGAACCTACTCAACACGCGAACTGGCTCAGATGTGGAATGTCAGTGAATCCACGGTCAAACGCTGGGCCGACACAGCCGGTTTGAAGTGCCAGCGGACCCCCGGAGGCCACCGCCGATTCTCTCTGGAAAACATCCGGGGCTTTCAACAGGCCCGCGGGTTCGAAGCGACCGGACTTCTCACAACTGAACGCTGGGAGGATCCGAATGTCGAGGAGTTGCTCAACCGGAAAGATTTTGCCCGTGTCCGGGAGCAGGTGAGTTTTCTGGCCGCTCACAACCAGAGGGAGCAAATTGAAGAACTCCTGAAGAGACTCTATCTGAGAGGGGTCTCACTGGAACACATTTACGACTTCGTGGTCATCCCCGTGGCGCGCTCCACGCAGGCTGCTCTCGCCGGCCAGACGCTCTCCTGCGGGCAGGCCAAACTCATCCAGGTCAACCTGGAGGAGGCGGTATCGTATCTCTTCCCTCACATCATTCGGAAGCGACACAATGGACGGATCAGTCTGTGTGCCAGCCCGGATCGCGCCCAGTACCTTCCCGTCAATGCGGCCGCCAGAATCCTGGAAGTGGAAGGCTGGGAAGTTCTGAACCTGGGGTGGTCCGTGCCCTTCAGCGCCATGGCGGCCATGGTGGAAGATGAACCCATCAACCTGGTCTGCATCGTCGCCGCCGGTTCGAGTCAGACGGCCTCGACGGCGGAGATGGAGACTCTTTTCGAAACGGTTCGCGAATATCGTCTGCCCCTGGTTGGACTGGGCGAGGCGTTACCGGTCGAAGGAGCAACCGAGAGTGCGATCGAAGGCTTCTTCTTTTCCGATTTCTCCGCCTTCCGGGGATTCATCGCCTCCCTCATCCGCTCCGCCTAGCCCGCATAGATCACCGATAGGACCTGAAAAGGCCGCCCTGTTTGGTATAAAGCGTTTTGAATGAAAGACTTCAAAGCCAAACGGAGGCGGCCCTTATGAGAACAGAGTGTAAACAAGCCAGGTTCGAATTTCACGGACTATTTCAACGCAAAGTGAAGGCGCGGTTCGACGGCGGGAAGATCACCTCCGATGCAGGGGTGCTGCTGTTGCGAGAGGTCGAGAGGGGGACGGGTCTGATCGCCGGACTGGCTGAGTGTTTCAGGGATCACCGGGATCCGCGGTTGATCGAACACACGGTCGAGGAGTTGTTGGGGCAGCGCATCTACGGACTCTGTCTGGGGTACGAGGATCTGAACGATCATGATCAGTTGCGCACCGATCCGATGCTGGCGGTGGCGGTGAATAAGGCCGATCCGTTGGGGGAGAGGCGGCGGCAGGCCTCAGATCGGGGGAAGGCGCTGGCGGGCAGGTGTACGCTGAACCGGTTGGAGTTGACCGGCGCCGAGGTCGATGAGCAGGAGCGGTACAAGAAGATCGCGATGGACCCGGACCGGATCGACGGCTGGATGGTGGATGCCTTCGTGGAGTCCCACGAATCGGCGCCCGAGGAGATGGTGCTGGATCTGGATGCGACCGACGACCCGATCCATGGCCAGCAGGAAGGCCGGTTCTTTCACGGTTACTACCGCCACTACTGTTATCTCCCGCTGTACATCTTCTCGGGGGAGCATCTGCTGTGCGCCCGGTTGCGGTGTTCCAATATCGATGGGGCCGCGGGATCGGTGGAGGAACTGGAACGGATCGTCGGCCGGATTCGGCAGAGCTGGCCGGAGGTCTCGATCGTCATCCGGGCCGACTCGGGCTTTTGCCGGGATGACTTGCTCCGCTGGTGTGAAGACCATCACGTGGATTACGTGATGGGGTTGGCCAACAATGATCGGCTCAAGTCAGAGAGCGCCGAAGCGATGACTCAGGCCGAAGCCGAGTTCAACGCCACCGGGCGACCGGCGCGGGTGTTCAAGGATTTCCGCTACCGGACTCGCCACAGTTGGACCTCGGAGCGACGCGTCGTCGGCAAGGCCGAGTTCCTGGACAAAGGCGCCAATCCCCGATTCGTCGTCACCTCCCTGTCGCCGGAACGCCTGGGGGCCCGCGCGCTCTACGAAGACTTCTACTGTGCGCGGGGCGACATGGAGAACCGCATAAAAGAACAGCAGTTGGGTCTGTTCGCCGACCGGACCAGCGCGGCAACGATGCGCGCCAATCAACTCCGGCTGTATCTGTCCTCCGCCGCCTACATGCTCATGCACGCCTTGCGTCGTCTCGGACTGAAGCAGACCCCCCTGGCTCGCGCTCAGTGTCAGACGATTCGCTTGAAGCTCCTCAAGATCGGCGCCCAGGCCCGCCTCACGGTCCGCCACGTCTGGATCTCCATGTCGGAAGCCTATCCCTACAGCGAGGTCTTCGCTGCCGTCGTTCGAAACCTCCAGGCCATTCCTCTGCGCTGCTGAGGTCTGTCCCGATCAAACGCCCCCAAAAACGAAATCGTTCCATCGCTCAGGCCGAGCTCTGCCTGAATACATTCCGTCACGCTCTTCCGAACCCGAAAAACGCTCCATTTACGACCATCCACACCACCGCATCACTCGACCTGGACCGGATCGATAGCGAAACTCTCAGACCACCGTTCCGGCCTGCCAAAATCACCTTCATTTCCAAATCGGTGATCTATGCGGGCTAGCCCGGATTATGCAAGAGATCTAAATTCAAGTGAGATGTGGGCCCAGTAAAAAAGGCCGTAGCTCTCTGATATAAAAGGGTTTAGAGAAACAAAGACCCTAAACAGGAGCTACGGCAATGTCAAAAACAGTCTGCCAGAATACCCTGCCATTTCATAGCCACAGAAACATCACGGCTCGTTTTGATGGGGGGAGCCTCACTTCCGACGCAGGATGGTTGTTGTTTGGATCGCTGGATCGTCAACATCGATTGTGCGAGGGCTTCAGTTCCTGTATTTCGGAAAGTCGAGACCAACGCTACATTCGTCATGACCTGTTGAAGTTGATCCGACAACGAGTCTTGCAGATCGTGGCCGGCTACGAAGACTGTAACGACGCCGATACGCTGCGCTCGGATCCGATGCTCAAGACAGTCTGTGATCAGTTGCCAGAGAGCGATCCCGATTTGGCCACCCAGCCGACTTTCTCCCGCCTGGAGAACTCCGTCACCAAGAAGGATCTGATGCGTCTGAGCCGGTGGCTGCTAGACCGTTATGTGCGCTCCCTGAAGAAGAGACGTCCCAGCAAGATCATCCTGGATCTGGACAGTACCGACGACCACACTCACGGCCAACAGGAGTTCTCCTTCTACCACGGGTATTACCGAAACCACATTTTGCATCCTTTGCTGATCTTCGATGCCGACACGGGAGACCTGGTCTGTGCCGTGTTGAGACCTGGCAACAAGGGGGCTGCCTCTCACATCGTGCCCATTCTGAAGCGAGTCGTGGAGGCCATCCGACAAGCAGTGGGGACGGATGTCGAGATTGAGATTCGGGCCGACAGCGGCTTTGCCACGCCTCGGCTCTACGAGTTCTGTGAATGTGAAGAGAATAAACTCCAATATGTCATCGGGTTAAGCCGAAACCCTCGCCTGCAGCGAGTGGTCGAGCCCCTGCTGGATTCGACTCGGGAAAGGTTCCTTGAGCTGGAGGAAAAACAGCGTCAGTTTGACGAGTTTCTTTATCGAGCCCACAGCTGGGATCGATCCCGTCGCGTCATTGTCAAAGTGGAGGTCGATCAGCGTGGGATCAATCGTCGCTTTGTAGTTACCAACCGGGACGATCTCTGCTCCCAATCACTTTATGACCACTACACAAACCGAGGGCAGACCGAGAACTTCATCAAGGCCTTCAAGAATCATCTGAGCATGGACCGACTCAGCTGTCATCGATTCCTGGCCAATCAGTTTCGACTCCTCCTGCATGCACTGGCTTACCAGATGTTCGTTCGCCTGCGCGACTATCTTCACGGAACCCCCTGGCACAAGCTCGAAATCGAAACCTTACGTCGTCGGATCCTCAAGATTGGGGCCCGGATCCGACAAACCACTCGACGCATCTGGGTCCATCTTTCCTCAGCCTTTCCCGAACAACCCCTCTTCCACCTCGTCTTGAGTCGCCTGAACTCCAGTTAGCTTTTCCCAGCTCCCCCGAAAAACCGCTTCCGACACTCATCCAGGCCCAGATCTGTCTGAAATTCACTCCCCAAACCACTCAGACGCCTCGCCAACCCATATTCTTCGCAAATCCGCCTGTCACACCTGCCCGCTTCCGAGTTGGGCCACTTCTCGAGTCGTTTTTCAACACCGAACTACGGTTCTTGCATAATCCGGGCTAGCGGCTCGTGCTTCGGCCCCGCTCAGACCCCTGAATCCCTCACGTATTCCGCCCGGACCACCGTTTTGATCCCTCCCCTCCTGTTGAAGTCTCCCTCGACCACACAGCGGATGGGACGACTGGCAGCCACAAAGTCGTCCAGGATCCGGTTGGTCACGTGCTCGTGGAAGATCCCTGTTTCACGAAAGGAGAAAAGGTAGAGCTTGAGCGACTTCAATTCAACGATGCCTGAGCCCGGGGTGTAGCGGATGCGAATCTCGGCGAAATCGGGCTGTCCCGTACGGGGGCAGACACACGTGAATTCCGGGCACACGATCTCCACTTCGTACTCGCGTTCCGAATACTCGTTAGGGACGACCTCGAGATCGGGATGAGCACTCATCGTCTTCCCTTCTCTACACGCGCTCGGAGGTGGCCGTGTACAAATATCGCTTGATCTTCCGCGTGGTTGTTTTCTCGAACTCCTGGTTCCGGATACTGAAGTTTCGAATCCGCTTGTAGGTAGCGAGCTCCAGGTTTACCTCCTTGACTGCCTTGCCTACCATTTCAACGATCGTCTCATCATCATAGTTGTCGGCACCAAACTCGTCGTCGAATTCCTCGACGTCAGGAACAATAATGGCCTGGACCTCGGTTAGAGCCGGATTTTCCGAAGCCCCTCCCCAGACGAGTGATTCGGCGATGAAACGCTGTTCGTTCAGCTGGGCCTCCAGCTCTTCAGGATAGACATTTTTGCCATTGGGAGTGACGATGACGGACTTCCGTCGTCCGCTCAGGAATAGAAAGCCGTCCTCGTCGAGGTAGCCCAGATCGCCCGTGTACAGCCATCCATCAGCAAGGGTTTCGTCGGTGGCGCGGGCATTGCGGTAGTAACCCTTCATGACGTTTGGCCCCCGAACTACGATTTCCCCCTCTATAACCCGGGCTTCCACCCCCGGCACGGGCATACCCACGGAAGCATCCTTCGGGTCGGCTTCCCGGTTGACGGCGATCAGTGGAGATGCCTCGGTCATCCCGTAACCCTGTATGCAATTGATACCGAGCTCGCGGAACCCGCGCGAAACCTGCGGGTTGATAGCGGCCCCACCCGAGATCAACAGGCGGAGCTGTCCTCCCAGGCGATCGTGGACAGGTTTGAAGAGGCGACGCCGTATCGAGAAGCCGCATCGCTCAGAAAGGGAGGCTATCCTCGTGGCAAATCGGAATTTTCTTTTGCCCCGCTTCTCGATGCCCTTCTTGATCCGTAGGTACATGGTTTCAAAGAGCAGCGGTACCCCGAGAACCACGGTTGCCTGTGCCTCCGCCAGATTGTCTGGAATCCTGCGCAGATTCTCAGCGTAGTAAATGGACGCGCCCTGGTACAGAGCCGTGAGGAAACCGCAGGTGCATTCGTAGGTGTGATGAAGTGGCAGCACCGAAAGCAGTCGATCACCGTTGCGAATCGAAATGAACTGGGAGGTCGCGATGATGTTGGAAGCCAGATTGCCGTGTGTCAGCATCACGGCTTTCGAGCTGCCCATCGTTCCGGAAGTGAAGAGGATAGCCGCCACATCATCCGGCTCGATCTCGGGCTGCGGCCTGGTCCCCTCGCCCGAGAGGACCTCATACCCGCGCTGCCGCAGCTCGGCAAGTGAGCAGTCCGCCTCTCCAGAGCCCGTCTCGAGCGAGATGACATTGCGCAGTTCAGAGCCGCTGGAACGCAGGGCAAGAAGATCCGGCAGGAACCGGTTGCTGGACAGAATCGTCCCGGCACCCGAGAACTCCAGGATGTGCCGGATTTCTTTTGTTTTGAGGTCTCGATCAACCGGCACAACGACGCGTCCCGAACACACGATTGCCAGGTAGGCGACGGCCCACTCCGTACGGTTCCCCCCGATGAGCGCAATCGGGGACCCGGCTTCGTTTTCCAGGCCGGCGAGCCCCGCACTAACCTCGGCGACTTGCTCCTTCAACCGGGCATAGGAGGTTGTGCGGTAGGCTCCCTTTTCTTTGGTGGCGAGCGCCACGCGGTCGCCATATCGGGCAGAGCATTCCCTGACCAGATCTTTGAGCGTGCGGATTGGGTAGGTTGGGAACAGTGGTGGCGGCTTCACTAGAGTGAATTCTAGCTACCGCGGCGGGGAGATTCCAGATTCCGAACCCGGATCGGCGACACCGGAGGTGCCCCATTATGGCGACGTTGACGCATGGGAAGCGCATTTGGGGCGGCGACCGAGGCATGTTGAATGCTACCGTCAACCATCGCCATCAGAGCCGGCAGCGGGAGCTGCCGGACCGGAAGGCCCGCGGTAACCCCGGCTTCCACCACCGGCAGCTAGGTAGGCGCGCTCTGCTCCTGGAGCCTCGATTGCAACTCGGCGGGCAAGGCAAACTGGACATTCTCGGTTCGAGTGACCAGTTCCTCCACGGCGGCTCCCTCGCTTCGTAGTGAGTCCACGACGGTGGATACCAGGATCTCCGGCGCTGACGCGCCTGAAGTAACACCTACGATCCTGGCCTTTTCCAGCCACTCGGGGCGTATCCCATCGTGATCGTCGATCAGATAGGCCTGGGTTCCTTCCTTGATGGCCTCTTCCACGAGACGGGTTGAGTTGCTGCTGTTTTGCGAACCGACGACCAGGATGAGATCGGATTTCCGGGCCAGCTCACGGACCGCCATCTGACGATTCTGGGTGGCGTAGCAGATATCCTCAGAGGGCGGACCCTGGACATGCGGGAAGCGACGCCTCAATGCGGCCACGATCTCTCGCGTGTCCTCGAGGCTCAGCGTGGTCTGGGTCAAATAAGCGAGCGGTGTGTCCGGGTCTACCTGGAGGCGGGCTACGTCGTCCACACTCGTGATCAGCTTGATCCTTTCCGGGGCAACTCCCATGGTTCCGATCACCTCGTCGTGGCCCTCGTGACCAATCAAAAGAATCGTAAGGCCGTTATCCGCATAGCGGGCAGCCTCGAGATGGACCTTGGTGACCAGGGGACAAGTCGCATCAATGACGCGCAGCCCCCGCCTGCGAGCGTCTCGACGCACCTGTGGGGAAACACCGTGGGCGCTGAAAATGACGGTTTTATCCCGGGGAACTTCGTCCAGTGACTCGACGAAGATCGCTCCTCGATCCTGAAGCTTCGCTACAACGTGCCGGTTGTGCACGATTTCTTTGCGAACGTAGACGGGTTTGGGAAAGACTTCGAGAGCAATATTGACGATATCGATAGCTCGGACCACCCCGGCACAGAAGCCCCGGGGAGCAGCCAGAATGACCTTTTCGACCATACAGGTCAGATTCTAGCACAGCCTGATCTGCCGGATGGCGGGCCCCCTCTCGCTGGCAGGTCCGCTTCACGATTTCGACTCGCAGCCTTGAAATCCGGATGGTCAGGTGCCCTCGACACCCTCCTGAAGCTCGGCGGCAAGATCGTTTGAACAGTCGTGGATCAACGCGGACAGGTCGTCCCGCCCGGTTGCCTGCTTCAAGATTTTGGCGAGTTTCATCAGTGTCTGCAGTACGAAAAACCCCATCTCATCGGTAGTCAACTCCTCGGTCCAGAGTGCAATGCTGAGCGTGTCGGCATCGGTCGAATCCCAAATCGAGAGAATTAGAGCCTGGCAGTCCTTTTCTCCGGAAAAGGGAGCGTCGGTGGCACTCCACTGAATGCGCTCTGGAATCTGGTTGTTGCTGAGTTGCACCCGGACCCTGACTTCAGCTTCTCGAGACATTCTGACCCTCTCCTTTCGACTCTCGACATCCATCCAACGATCACTCGACGTCCTTCGCGTTTGACAGGCACCCCGACCGAGCCGGAAAATGGCGGAATTCGTGATCGTTCTCTACCACATCCGGACCGCTCAGGCTCTCCTGGTTACCGTTCTCGTTCTTGCTTTTGGACCCGTGTCCCTGTCTCAAGAGGCTGCCTTGAGCCTGCCCACCCCCCGGGAACACTACCAGGCTTTTGATGTCGATGCCCATGCCAGCAGACTGACCGGCGAAGTCCTGGCCGCCAATCCCCAGCTCAGGCCGCTCTTGCCCGGTCTTCCCGGCTTGCTCGCCCAGGCGGGAAACCCCTCGGGCTCTTCGGTGCCGGGGCTGACCTCTCTTTTGACCCAGCTCTCCTGGACACACTGGGAACAGGACGTCCTGGAACAGCTCATCCATCGCTCGCGCGTCCTCGAGATCATGGGCCCCGAGTTGCAGCACTGGCGACCTTTTGTCCATGACTCGCTCATTCTTTTCTTTCACGAGCTGGGCCCTGATGAAGTGCTGGAGCGCTTTGTCGGCCAACTCCAGATGTCCTCGGATGCAGGCCGAGGCGACCGCGTTCTGACCTTCGCTACAGGGGCTCCGGTCCTGCAGAAAATAGCTTAGATCATTGCCCGTAACCCACTGATACCAGAAGATTTTAGACTTTCACTTCAGCAGTTTGAGAATTCCATCGTCAGCACCGACGCGGGGACCCTCGTTCGTTTCATTAAGACCGACCTCGGAGAAGACACGATCCGTGACTACCAGGTGCAGCTCGAGTCGAAGGTGCTGGCCGAGGCGAGCGTCGGGGCGATCGTCGCAGGGAACCTAAAGTTACCCGGCGAACAGGACACACGCCGGATCGTCTGCAAAGTGATCAAGCCCGCAGCCGAGAAGGCAATGCGCGAAGAACTAACCCGCATAGATCACCGATAGGACCTCAAAAGGCCGCCCTGTTTGGTATAAAGCGTTTTGAATGAAAGACTTCAAAGCCAAACGGAGGCGGCCCTTATGAGAACAGAGTGTAAACAAGCCAGGTTCGAATTTCACGGACTATTTCAACGCAAAGTGAAGGCGCGGTTCGACGGCGGGAAGATCACCTCCGATGCAGGGGTGCTGCTGTTGCGAGAGGTCGAGAGGGGGACGGGTCTGATCGCCGGACTGGCTGAGTGTTTCAGGGATCACCGGGATCCGCGGTTGATCGAACACACGGTCGAGGAGTTGTTGGGGCAGCGCATCTACGGACTCTGTCTGGGGTACGAGGATCTGAACGATCATGATCAGTTGCGCACCGATCCGATGCTGGCGGTGGCGGTGAATAAGGCCGATCCGTTGGGGGAGAGGCGGCGGCAGGCCTCAGATCGGGGGAAGGCGCTGGCGGGCAGGTGTACGCTGAACCGGTTGGAGTTGACCGGCGCCGAGGTCGATGAGCAGGAGCGGTACAAGAAGATCGCGATGGACCCGGACCGGATCGACGGCTGGATGGTGGATGCCTTCGTGGAGTCCCACGAATCGGCGCCCGAGGAGATGGTGCTGGATCTGGATGCGACCGACGACCCGATCCATGGCCAGCAGGAAGGCCGGTTCTTTCACGGTTACTACCGCCACTACTGTTATCTCCCGCTGTACATCTTCTCGGGGGAGCATCTGCTGTGCGCCCGGTTGCGGTGTTCCAATATCGATGGGGCCGCGGGATCGGTGGAGGAACTGGAACGGATCGTCGGCCGGATGCGGCAGAGCTGGCCGGAGGTCTCGATCGTCATCCGGGCCGACTCGGGCTTTTGCCGGGATGACTTGCTCCGCTGGTGTGAAGACCATCACGTGGATTACGTGATGGGGTTGGCCAACAATGATCGGCTCAAGTCAGAGAGAGCCGAAGCGATGACTCAGGCCGAAGCCGAGTTCAACGCCACCGGGCGACCGGCGCGGGTGTTCAAGGATTTCCGCTACCGGACTCGCCACAGTTGGACCTCGGAGCGACGCGTCGTCGGCAAGGCCGAGTTCCTGGACAAAGGCGCCAATCCCCGATTCGTCGTCACCTCCCTGTCGCCGGAACGCCTGGGGGCCCGCGCGCTCTACGAAGACTTCTACTGTGCGCGGGGCGACATGGAGAACCGCATAAAAGAACAGCAGTTGGGTCTGTTCGCCGACCGGACCAGCGCGGCAACGATGCGCGCCAATCAACTCCGGCTGTATCTGTCCTCCGCCGCCTACATGCTCATGCACGCCTTGCGTCGTCTCGGACTGAAGCAGACCCCCCTGGCTCGCGCTCAGTGTCAGACGATTCGCTTGAAGCTCCTGAAGATTGGCGCCCAGGTCCGCCTCACGGTCCGCCACGTCTGGATCTCCATGTCGGAAGCCTATCCCTACAGCGAGGTCTTCGCTGCCGTCGTTCGAAACCTCCAGGCCATTCCTCTGCGCTGCTGAGGTCTGTCCCGATCAAACGCCCCCAAAAACGAAATCGTTCCATCGCTCAGGCCGAGCTCTGCCTGAATACATTCCGTCACGCTCTTCCGAACCCGAAAAACGCTTCATTCACGACCATCCACACCACCGCATCACTCGACCTGGACCGGATCGATAGCGAAACTCTCAGAAAACCGTTCCGGCCTGCCAAAATCACCTTCATTTCCAAATCGGTGATCTATGCGGGCTAAGGGCATTCGAGGCTCTGGGCGAGTATCTGGAGACCAACGGGGAGTTTTACGAACTTGGCAACTTCCCGCTCTCGGATCTTTTCAACGAGATTCGCAACGCCCTCGGGAAAGAAATTCTGGTTGTCGAGGAGCAGCGCAACCTGACCAGGGCCGCGGAGTACTACGCCGAGAATCCTCTGATCGTAGTACCGGCGATCTATGAGCTTTCAACACCGAACGTCACGGTCATGGATTTCATCAAGGGAGTCAAGATCACCGCTTCCTTCCCCGGGGATCCGGAGGCCCGCTCCGTCATGGCGCACAGGTTGAGCAATGCCCTGACCTACGACGTCATTTTCAATCGCCGCGATCAGGCGATTTTTCATGGTGACCCTCATGCAGGCAACGTTTATCACTTCACAGGGGGAAACGGCGACCGCTATCGTCTGGCGCTCCTTGACTGGGGGCTACTGGGCGAGTTTTCCCTCGAGGAGAGGAGACAGCTGGTTCAGCTTCTCATGGGTATCAAGCTCGGGAACGCCACGAAGCTCAAGAAGAATATTGGCGTTCTCATAAAGGGGGGTCTGCCGGAAGGCGTACCTGATCAAGTCCGAATCCACGACGCGATTGACGCCGTTCAGGACTCGTTTTCCGGGCAGGGTGCCTTTGTCATACTCGAGGCGATCACTGCAGAACTGGCCAAACTGGGTCACGAGGTTCCCTTCAACCTGGCTCTGTTCGTCAAGTCTCAGCTTACCATCGGCGGTATCCTTCATGAACTGGATCCTGAGCTCGAACAGGATCAACTGGTCATGGAGCAACTCACCGGCCAGGTCGCGAAAGAATTCCCAAAACGCTTGCTCTACATGGTCTCGATAGCGGGCTGGAATTCACGCAACTTTGACAGCCTGCTCTCCAACCCGGAAGTGATGAGTTACCAGATGAAGAAGGTAGGACGCGGTCTGGGCAAGGTCTTCACGTTCCCGTTGAAGGCCTTTAACCCCTAACAGTCCGTGGTGGAAATCGCGCGGGCCGCGCGCCAGGGATTTGCGTTCGCTGGCAAGGCAGGAGGAGGAAACCGATGCTGGTTCATCGGAGACGACGAGAAACGCCGCCAGGGGGCGCAAACCCCTGGCGCCCTTCGGGTTGCGGGCGGCGCAGACCCATCTGCTGCGTTGCCCCTCCTCGCCGATGCTTTGGCATGGACTGCGTCGGTTCGCCTTGCATCTGCACCCGCGGCGCCCGCAACGCGACCCGTGCGATTTTCACCACGGGCTGCTAACAGTCCGTGGTGAAAATTGCGCCCGGCCGGCCACGCTCACTCCCGGGTTGCCATATCCCGATCGACCATGAGCAGAGCGACCGTATCCTCTCCCACCATCTTGAGCTGGCTCACGATGTCGCCGGCCGTCTTTTCCTCCTCCACCTGCTCCGTGATGAACCACTGCAGCTCGACGGCGGTTGCGTTATCGTGCTCATCGAGTGCCGCCCGGTAGGCTTCGTCGATTCTTTTTGTCACTATCTTCTCCTGCTCGAGGACAGCCTGGAACATTTTCAGAGGAGATCCGAACCCGGAAGGCGGCTGATCGATGTGACGCAGTTCGACATGTCCCTCCCGACTGAGCAGGAAATCAAAAAGACGCATCGCGTGGACTCTTTCCTCCTCGCTCTGGGTTCGCAGCCAGGCCGCAAAGCCCGGAAGGTTCAGCTCCTCACAATGTGAAGACATCGACAGATAGAGGTACGAAGCCTGAAACTCGGCCTGGACCTGCCGATTCAGAACTTCGGTCATATTGCTGGAAAGCATGAGCTGCTCCTTGTCTATTCTTTGTTTCCTGTAGTTTCATTCCCGTGAGAGACGGGCGACCGAGATGCGGCCACCACGTCTCTATTCTAATGAATATTCAACTCGATATCAAACTATAAGTTATTGAAAACAAAGGATTTAATTGAAATTGACTTTCAATTTCAGTTGTGGTCCACGGGGCCAAACGAGCCAGGACATACCGGTTACGCTCACATGTGCTATCTTTTGTCGCTCCGGGTGGAAGAACGATGAGCAACGAAAAGAAGCGAGACGACGGCAAGCCCAAGCCTCCACCTTCCGGCAAAGACACGCGCCCTCCGGGTCTCGTTCTGGTTTCCGAGGTCCTACCCGACCTGATTCCGATCATGCCCGTCCGCGTGCGCCCATATTTCCCGGGTTTCACAGCGCCCGTCGCTGTGAGCGGGGAGCATCTGGAGAGAATGCAGGAGGTTCTTGAAGGAGCAGAACAGTCCGTGGGCCTGGTACTGGTCAAGGACCAGGGAGCCGAAGATTCTCCCGAAAACCTCCATCACGTGGGGGTTGCAGCCAGGGTCGTCAAGGCAGTCCAGGCCGAGGCGGAGACGGCTCACGTGCTTTTGAATTGCGTGGCCCGGTTCACTATTCAGGAGCTCAAGGAAACAAAGAAGGGCTGGACCGCGCTGGTCAAGTATCACCATGAAACAGACCTGGCTGACGATGCAGAACTGAAGGCGTATGCAATGGCGATCGTAGCTACGCTCAAGGAGCTGGTTCAGCTCGACCCGCTCCAGTCCGAGGCCATCAAGCTCTTCCTGAGCCACTCTGCAATGCAGGACGCGGGGAAGCTGGCGGACTTTTCTGCGAGTCTGACGACCGCGAGCCCCGAGGAGCTCCAGCAGGTGCTCGAGACCTTTGACGTGCGAAGCCGAATCGACAAGGCGCTGCTGCTACTGCGTAAGGAACTCGAGATGGCGAGACTAAAGCAGAAAATTACGGATCAGATTGAAGATCAGATGTCGCAGCAGCAGCGCGACTTCTTCCTCCGGGAACAGCTGAAAGCCATCAAGCGGGAACTCGGCATCGAAAAGGAGGGCAAGACAACTGAGATCGAAGCATTCCAGGAACGGTTGCGGGAGCTTTCGCCCAGTCAGGAGGCCGTCCGCGTGATCGCCGAGGAAATGGAGAAGTTGAGCTTTCTCGAACCGACCTCCCCCGAGTACACGGTCACACGCAATTATCTGGACTGGTTGACGATCCTGCCCTGGGGCAGGTTGAGCAAGGACTCCTACCGGCTGACCCGCGCCCGACGGATTCTGGACCGTGACCACTACGGTCTGGAGGACGTTAAGGACCGGATTATTGAGTTCATTGCAGTCGGCAAGATGAAGGGCGATATCTCGGGATCCATTCTCTGCCTGGTCGGGCCTCCAGGCGTAGGCAAGACCTCGATTGGGCGCAGCATTGGAGAAGCACTGGGGCGAAGGTTCTATCGTTTTTCACTCGGAGGGATGCGTGACGAGGCGGAAATCAAAGGGCACCGAAGGACCTACATCGGCTCTATGCCGGGTAAGTTTCTGCAGGCGCTCAAGACGGCGGGCACCGCCAATCCCGTTATCATGCTCGATGAGATCGACAAGATCGGCGCCTCTTTTCGGGGTGATCCGGCCTCGGCCCTGCTGGAGGTCCTCGACCCGGAACAAAACTCCTCCTTCCGTGATCACTACCTGGACGTTCCATTTGATCTCTCCAACGTTCTGTTCATTTCGACGGCCAACCAGATCGATACGATCCCCCTGCCCCTTCTGGACCGCATGGAGATGATCCGACTCTCGGGCTACATTCTGGAGGAGAAGCTGGAGATCGCAAAGAAGCACCTGCTTCCTAGAGCTTTGAGTGCCCACGGTCTGGCCCGCAACCAGGTCCGCTTTTCTGCCGCTGCCCTGCGAAAGATAATCGACGGGTATGCTCGTGAGGCCGGCGTGAGGGGACTCGAGAAACAGATCAAGAAAGTTTTGAGAAGAGCCGCGATTGATCTCGCCAAAGACTCAACGACGCGCGTCTCCGTACGCAAAGGGAATGTCACGGAATTTTTGGGGGAACCTGACTTCAAGGGCGAGGAACAACTCACCGCCGGCCCGGGCGTCGTTACCGGGCTGGCCTGGACCAGTCGGGGAGGGGCGACACTCCAGATCGAGGCCACTGCTGTACCCAGCAAGCGACATGGCTTCAAACAGACTGGACAGCTCGGCAACGTAATGGTCGAGAGTTCGGAGATCGCCTACTCGTATGTGATGTCGCACTTGCAGGACTACGGCGTCGAGAAAGATTTTTTCCAGCAGCACTTTGTGCATCTCCATGTGCCGGCGGGTGCAACTCCAAAGGACGGACCCTCGGCGGGAATCACGATGGCTACTGCCTTGATCTCCATGCTGAGAGCTCGGGCCGTCATCCCCGGCCTGGCCATGACAGGAGAATTGACGCTTACGGGCCGGGTGCTCTCGATTGGGGGGCTGAAGGAAAAGGTCATTGGCGCCCGCCGGGCCGGCTGCAAGACACTTATTTTTCCCGACGGGAATCGGGGTGATTTCGAACGGCTCCCCGACTACCTGAAAAAGGGTCTGGAGGTCCGATTCGCCGGGCACTTTCCCGAGGTCTATCGCCTGGCTTTCGGTGCTTGAAGCCCGGGCTGACCATTGCGCCTGGTGCCCTTGGGGTTGGGGGCTGCCTCAGGTCTTGGGCACACTCAAATAGCCGACCACAAATTTCTTGTCCACGCGGTTGACGAGCACTTCGTAAGGCTTCTTCATGCCTTCCACGTAGAAGAAAATCGGCTCATTGATGTTGACTCTCTTCTTATTGATCCGGCGCCCGTCTGCCACGATCTCGACGTGATAGCGCTGCTTTTTGAAGTCCGTACCCTTGAGCTGCAGGGCAACGTTGAACACTTTCATGGACCCACCCGTTCGCTGCAACTCAAAATTGTAGTAGTCCCGATCTAGAGAGCGCTTAACGCCCGTAATCGTTTCGGTGTTCCCATCAACGGTGGTCCTGAGGGTACCGAGGGAGTCCGAATTGGCGGTAATGCCGGCCTGGTTGGCCTCGGACACGTCCCGCAGTTCGGAGACACTGCCGTCGGTCTCATCGATCCGCGAGTTCACCTGGCTGACGTCCTGTTTGAGTCCCTCGGCCGTTTGCGCCAACTCATCTTTGAGAGCTCCCACCTCAGCCTGGTCTGCCTTGGTCTCCAACTCTTTTCCCTGTGCGGTCTGACTGGTCTCGAGATCGGAGTACAGCCGCTGATAACGATTCAGCTGCTTCTTCTGAGTGCCCAGCTGGTTTTCGCTTTTCGACAGGCCGGTTTGCAACTCGCTGATTCTTCCTTCGGAGGATTCGAGCTGTTCCGAAACAGAGACCAGCTGCCCCTGGCTGTTCTCCAGGCGAGTATTGAGGACTTCGAGCTGCTGTTGCGACTGGTAAATGAAGTACGCCAGCGCTACCAGGACAACGGCGAAGAGAACACCGGAGATAATCGTCCAGTAGCTCTTCTTTTCCTGAACGGGTCTCGAGCGAGTCTCGCGAGACGATCGGTTCTTCGCCCGAACTCGGTCCATCAGGGGATCTTCAAACTGCTTGATTTCATCGGATCCGTCCATTTTCTCCTCCACTGAGAAGTTCAAGACTCGGCGGTCAAAACCTTCGTTCACTATCCTAATAGAGTGTCGCTCACGCGAAAGGTTTCACACCGCCAGCATTCAAGGGAGCCCATCCAGGACTCGCTCATATGATAGTATCACCCGTCCATGAGCGCCAAGGTGATTCTTACCGTTGTGGTCCTCGGAATCGGCCTGCCGGCATTCATCTTTTACAGCATTTTCCTCGGCGGTCCCGCCCCGGAAATGAAGCCCACCGCCAACTTTGAAAACCATCGAGAAGCGATCTCTAATCTGCGCAGTCCCCTCTACCAGGTGATTGGGGTCGTCGATGAAGGAGGATCGATTCGCGTGAACGTCCAGCTGCAGAATCCCTCTCCGGAGCGCCTGGAAGCCCGCATCCAGGCCCTCAACACGCTTTACGACGTGCAGTCCGCGGTTGGCCAGGAACTTTCAGTCAGCGTTTGGACCTACGCCTCCCCAACTGCTGAGCGATCGGCGCTTCAAGGCCTTGCTTTTTACCGTGCCTTGACCGGCCGAACCATCTTCAGACACCCGGACGACCTGCGCTGAGCCCCTGGCGTCCGGGCTCCGACTCATGATGCAGTATCCCGAGAATCTTCTGTACAGCAAAGATCACGCCTGGGTTCGTGAGGACGACGAAGCCCTCACGGTTGGAATCACGGATTACGCGCAGCAGCAACTGGGAGACGTGGTCTACGTTGGGCTTCCCATAGCCGGGAAGGAAGTCGAGGCGGGTGCATCGATCGCTTCGCTCGAGTCCATTAAGGCTGTCTCCGACGTCTACGCCCCACGGTCCGGCCGGATTGAAGGCGCAAATGAGGACCTCGCTCAAAACCCGGAGAGGGTCAATGAGGATCCTTTCGGCGCGGGTTGGATTGCAACCATCAGCCCCTCGGCCCCGGGGGCACCTTCGGACCTGCTCACGGCCTCCGAATACCGCGCCTATGTAGAAGAAGAATCAGCCCTCTGACGGACCGGTATCCGTTCGCGCACATGAGTGACTCTTTTTTCTGAAGTCCGGAACTCGGAACCCGCAACCCGGTCAGATAAAATGTCTCCGTGTCTCCACGGCTAATCTCCAGTCCTCACAATCCTCGCTTCAAGCGGTGGCGGTCTTACATCGAGGCGCCTGAGGCTGCGGGTTGCCCCTGGATTCCTGTGGAAGGGCCCAAGCAGGTCCTCGACTTGAGCCGGGACCACCAGATTGAGCTGCTTCTCCACACCCGAGAGGACTCCACTGTCGAGTCCCTGGCAGCCCGCTCGCTGCAAACAGCCCGGCTCGAACCTGGCCTTTTCTCCCGTCTTTCCAGTGTCAGGACTCACCAGGGAGTCATGGCCTTCTTCCCGAAGCCCTCCTGGCACTGGAAGGACGTCTCTGACTTTGTTCTCTACCTGGAGGAGCTGCAGGACCCCGGCAACGTCGGCACTCTTGTTCGCACGGCCCGAGCCACAGGGCTTTTCAGCCTGACAACCAGTCCCGGGACCGTTTCTCTGTGTAATGCAAAGGTTGTGCGCGCATCGAGTGCAGCCTTGATGAAGGTTCCCTTTCTGGAGAACATCGCCCTGGAGGAATTGAAGCAGCACGAGTTCCGGCTCATAGCGGCCAGCCCGGGCGCCTCCCGGGACATGTTGCCACAGCAATTCCATGCCGGTACGGCCTTTCTGATCGGAAATGAAGGAAGAGGACTCACGCGCCAGGCCCTTCGATTGGCCGACCAGGCGGGCCGGATCCCGATGCAGGAGGACGCGGACAGCCTTAATGCCGCCGTGGTGGGATCGCTTATCATGTATCAGGTATACCTTCAAGAACGCGCACCATGACCAAGGACCTGTTCGCCGCCGAAGAGTCCGCTCCCCGCGACCTTGCGGCGGCGCCTCTGGCCGAACGCATGCGACCGCGCAGGCTGGAAGACGTGGTGGGGCAGCAGAAGCTGCTTTCCCCAGGCAGGTTTCTGCGCCGGGTTATCGAGAAGGACCAGGTTCCCTCGTTGATCCTGTGGGGCCCTCCGGGCACCGGAAAAACAACCATTGCGAGCGTTATTGCCAGAACCTGCGGCGCCAACTTCGTGGCCCTCAGTGCGGTGCTTTCTGGAGTCAAGGAGGTGAGGCAGGTACTGGGCGAGGCCGAGTACCAGAGGCGGGTATTTTCCCGGTCAACGATTCTGTTCGTGGATGAGATCCACCGCTTCAATAAAGCCCAGCAGGACGCCTTTCTCCCCCATGTCGAAAAAGGCTCCATCACACTGATCGGCGCCACGACCGAAAACCCCTCTTTCGAGGTGATCTCACCCCTGCTCTCCAGATCCCGGGTCGTGGTACTGGAAGCACTGAGCGAAGCAGATCTCGTCCACCTGCTGCGGCGCGCCCTGGAAAATGAGGAACAGGGGCTGGGATCTTTCCGTTTTTCCTGTGACGAAGAAGTCCTTTCCCTGATCGCAAGGCATGCCGACGGCGATGCGCGGGTTGCTCTCAACGCTCTGGAGGTGGCCGCGAGTCTGATCGAAGGGCGGGAATCGCCCGGGCTCACCCCTGAGGTCGTGCGCGAAGCGTTGCAGAAAAAGGCACTTCTGTACGACAAGGCGGGGGAAGAACACTTCAACCTGATTTCGGCTTTGCACAAGTCTCTCCGAAACAGCGACCCGGACGCGGCGCTTTACTGGCTGGCACGGATGCTGGAGGCGGGTGAAGATCCGCTGTACGTGGCCCGCCGCATGGTTCGTTTTGCTTCAGAAGACGTCGGCCTGGCGGATCCTGGTGCCCTGGGCAGAGCCATCGATGGCCTGCGCGCCTTCCAGTTCCTGGGCCTCCCGGAGGGAAAACTGGCGCTCGCGCAGGTGGCCATCGGTCTGGCACTCGCCCCGAAGTCCAACTCGGTCTACAGGGCTTATGCCGGGGCGGTGCAGGACTTGGACTCGAGCCGGAACGAGCCGGTACCCCTCCACCTCAGGAACGTACCCACCGGTTTGATGAAAGACCTCGGGTATGGAGCCGGCTACAAGTCCGCCCACGATGCTCCCGAGGCAGTGACCACGATGGCCTGTCTGCCTGAAAACCTCAGCGGAAGGCGCTACTATGAGGCGACCGATCGCGGTCACGAGGCCCGGCTCAAGCAGAGGCTGGCTCGCATCCGAGAGACGGCTGGTGCCCGTAAGTCGGACAAATCCTGAACCTGGCGCCGGTTGCCGACCTGGACCGGCGCCGCGATCGCTTCCCGCGTTGGAGTCATGGAAGAAGCTTTTCACGAGTTCATACGTCTTCTCTCCTGGCCCTATCTCGTCGTGACTATCGTGGTAACCCTTGGACTTCTCGGAAAGGGTGCGGACTGGCTGGTCCATCACGCCGTCATGTTGTCATCCCGGTCTGGTGTGCCGAAGGTAGTGGTCGGTGCCACGATTGTCAGCCTGGGAACCACAGCTCCGGAGGCGGCGGTCTCGGTTCTGGCGGCGATCCAGGGCAGGGCCGGTCTGGCACTGGGAAACGCGGTCGGTTCCATTATTTGCGACACAGGGCTCATTCTGGGGCTGGCGTGCCTGATTTCACCACTTCCTCTGGATCGAAGCATTGTCAACCGCCAGGGATGGATACAACTCGCCTGTGGGGCCCTTCTGGTTGTTGCCTGCCTGCCCCTGACCGGATGGTCCCAGGTGTTTGTTGAGGGCGGGAACCTCGCACGGTCAAGCGGCTTCTGCTTCCTTGTTCTGCTGGCTGCGTACCTCTGGATCTCGATGGTGTGGGCGCGAAGACGGGCCGCATCCGGCGCATCAGAGCCCGTCGAATCCGGCAGCAGCAGCACTCTCAGTATTCTCTCGAAGTTGATCCTCGCCATCGGGGTGGTTGTCGCCTCTTCGTGGCTGCTCATCCCGGCCGTCAGCGAGGCCGCCAGCCGTCTGCACGTACCGGATAGCATCATTGCCGCGACGCTGGTTGCCTTCGGGACATCCCTTCCCGAACTCGTCACCGCCGTCACGGCGGCTCGCCACGGTCACGGCGAGCTTGCGATAGGCAATGTCGTCGGGGCCGACATCCTCAATGTGCTGTTCGTGGCTGGCGCCGCTGCTGCCGTAACCCCCGGTGGTCTGAACGCCCCCGTTCACTTCTTCACTCTCTATTTCCCCTCGATGATGGGAATTCTAATTGTGTTTCGCGTGGGAATCCTGGTCAGCAAGGAGAACCTCACGCGACCCTTCGGAATCATTCTTCTAATGTGCTATCTGGCAGTGACGATCCTCAGCTATGCGGGACTTTGACCGCCGGCTCAGACGCGCTTGTTGTCACGCGCGCTACTGTGGTGAGCGGCCACGAGCCGAGCGAGTGATTTCAAATCCAAACCTGATAAAGTGACACTTGCGGAGACGCCTTGCCCACCGTTATTCCAGCCCTGATCGGACTGCTCAGCTTCACTCTGCTGCCCGGTGTGGCCCTCATCCAGCGCCGCCGCCCCATACTCCAGGAGCTGGGCGGAGCCGTCGCTCTCAGCGTTGCCCTCAACTCATTCGTCGTGATGCTCCTGGTCCTTTTCAAGATCTACACTTCGCCGCTGGGATGGCTCTGGTTTTCGCTCCTGCTGGGGGTCACGTTTCTGATGCGGCGAGAACGGCGCTGGATCCGCTCCAGGTTCCAGGTCGAGGAGCCGGCAGAACCGAGATCCGCATCCAGTGCCCTGTTGATCCCTCTTCTTGGGGTCGTCGCGTACAAGTCCTTCGCGCTCCCCTTTTTTGCCTGGGACAGCATCGCGTCCTGGAACCGCTAGGCTAGCCGCCATTTCTCACCGATGGGACCTGAAAAGGCCGCCCTGTTTGGTATAAAGCGTTTTGAATGAACGTTTTCACACGCAAACGGAGGCGGCCCTTATGAGAACAGAGTGTAAACAAGCCAGGTTCGAATTTCACGGACTATTTCAACGCAAAGTGAAGGCGCGGTTCGACGGCGGGAAGATCACCTCCGATGCAGGGGTGCTGCTGTTGCGAGAGGTCGAGAGGGGGACGGGTCTGATCGCCGGACTGGCTGAGTGTTTCAGGGATCACCGGGATCCGCGGTTGATCGAACACACGGTCGAGGAGTTGTTGGGGCAGCGCATCTACGGACTCTGTCTGGGGTACGAGGATCTGAACGATCATGATCAGTTGCGCACCGATCCGATGCTGGCGGTGGCGGTGAATAAGGCCGATCCGTTGGGGGAGAGGCGGCGGCAGGCCTCAGATCGGGGGAAGGCGCTGGCGGGCAGGTGTACGCTGAACCGGTTGGAGTTGACCGGCGCCGAGGTCGATGAGCAGGAGCGGTACAAGAAGATCGCGATGGACCCGGACCGGATCGACGGCTGGATGGTGGATGCCTTCGTGGAGTCCCACGAATCGGCGCCCGAGGAGATGGTGCTGGATCTGGATGCGACCGACGACCCGATCCATGGCCAGCAGGAAGGCCGGTTCTTTCACGGTTACTACCGCCACTACTGTTATCTCCCGCTGTACATCTTCTCGGGGGAGCATCTGCTGTGCGCCCGGTTGCGGTGTTCCAATATCGATGGGGCCGCGGGATCGGTGGAGGAACTGGAACGGATCGTCGGCCGGATTCGGCAGAGCTGGCCGGAGGTCTCGATCGTCATCCGGGCCGACTCGGGCTTTTGCCGGGATGACTTGCTCCGCTGGTGTGAAGACCATCACGTGGATTACGTGATGGGGTTGGCCAACAATGATCGGCTCAAGTCAGAGAGCGCCGAAGCGATGACTCAGGCCGAAGCCGAGTTCAACGCCACCGGGCGACCGGCGCGGGTGTTCAAGGATTTCCGCTACCGGACTCGCCACAGTTGGACCTCGGAGCGACGCGTCGTCGGCAAGGCCGAGTTCCTGGACAAAGGCGCCAATCCCCGATTCGTCGTCACCTCCCTGTCGCCGGAACGCCTGGGGGCCCGCGCGCTCTACGAAGACTTCTACTGTGCGCGGGGCGACATGGAGAACCGCATAAAAGAACAGCAGTTGGGTCTGTTCGCCGACCGGACCAGCGCGGCAACGATGCGCGCCAATCAACTCCGGCTGTATCTGTCCTCCGCCGCCTACATGCTCATGCACGCCTTGCGTCGTCTCGGACTGAAGCAGACCCCCCTGGCTCGCGCTCAGTGTCAGACGATTCGCTTGAAGCTCCTCAAGATCGGCGCCCAGGTCCGCCTCACGGTCCGCCACGTCTGGATCTCCATGTCGGAAGCCTATCCCTACAGCGAGGTCTTCGCTGCCGTCGTTCGAAACCTCCAGGCCATTCCTCTGCGCTGCTGAGGTCTGTCCCGATCAAACGCCCCCAAAAACGAAATCGTTCCATCGCTCAGGCCGAGCTCTGCCTGAATACATTCCGTCACGCTCTTCCGAACCCGAAAAACGCTCCATTCACGACCCTCCACACCACCGCATCACTCGACCTGGACCGGATCGATAGCGAAACTCTCAGAAAACCGTTCCGGCCTGCCAAAATCACCTTCATTTCCAAATCGGTGATCTATGCGGGCTAGTCTACGGAACCGCGGTGGTTGTGGAGTAGGCAACAGAACGGCAAGGCGTCAGCCTGCCGTTGCGCCGGGTAACGGTGAGCTTTACGCTCTACCGTGCTGATCCCTTCCCTGGTCCACGAACTCGTAGTAGGCAACGGGCGATCTGGAGGCAACCTTCGCTCCGGTTTCGATTCCGTTCATACTGCCACCCACATGACACTGGTGAAACTCGATAAAGGCGTCCCGGGCAACGGCGTCGGGCGTGAGCCTGCCGTCGATCACAGAGTGGATGGTGGCGTAGAATTGTTCCTCCTGCAGGACCTCGGCATCCTCACCGTCGCTGGATTTGAATTCGATCACGGGGGTGATGTGATAAATGCCCTGGCTTGGGGCCGCCCGGCTGTCCCCGGTCGAGGGGCGCAGGAATCGCCACACCTTGAACCGGGTCGGCTCGCAGCCGTAGATCATCTGGGCAAGGTACTGCTGTCCACGATAAGGGCGTGACTGCTCCTCAGTGACAATGATGATTCTCTTCCGATTATCGCGGAGATGGCGAACTCCCGACGATCGGCGGCGGCGACTGCGGCGTCGCGCCAGCACAGCCGCGATTCCCACCAGAGCCCCGCTGATCCCCGGAAAGAGAAACCTTTTCCATTTCAGTCCCATAGCTCCATGACTCGAATGTCATCGGCGATGTGCAGGCTGGCGCCCGTTCGGACTTTCACTTCGTCGGTCGCAATCTGGGGAGACACTTCGGTCAGGACGAGACCCGCTTCAGCAATCTCGATCACACCCAATTCGGTAATGATCTTCTCGACGCAGTTCCTGCAGGTGACCGGGGAGCGACATTCCTGAACCAGCTTGGGGTCGCCGTTGGCATGATTATGGGGTGTGGCGACGATCAGGCGGGTGCCGTTCAAGGGCTCGAGGTGACCGTATCCGGGAACCACGATGTCACCAGCGGCAGACACTTCGTCCGCTTCGACCACGATGGCCCCGATGGAAGGCGGCAGCGGGCCCGCCTCGGGGAGACTGTGAACGACGGCTGCCCTGGAAAGCGCATCCCGGAGACGCTGGGGAAGGCCTTTGCCCAGCGCGACGGAGTCCTCTTCCAGAAGCTCTCTGCGGGTCCTTTCCAGGATGATTTCCTCTTGACCACGGAAGGTCCAATTCTCTTGCATGGGCTCTTAATCCTAATAGATTCCATTCTTCAACAGATGTTGCCTGCCTCACAACCGGAGTCTCACAGCCGGCAGAGTCACGGTGCTGATAAAAAAGCAAAAAGCCCCTGGAAGCCGATCAGGCTCCAGGGGCATAAAATCCGGCGACGACCTACGTTCCCACACAGTCGCCCATGCAGTATCATCGGCGCTGGAGGGCTTAACTTCTGTGTTCGGGATGGGAACAGGTGTGGCCCCTCCGCTAGAGTCACCGGAAACCGTCAAAGATCGGATGTCTACAGGCAAACACACAAGTGTTATTGCGCGACAAAATATTCTAGGTCAAGCCTCACGACCGATTAGTACAGGTCAGCTTCATCCGTTGCCGGACTTCCACACCCTGCCTATCAACCTCGTAGTCTTCAAGGGGTCTTCAGGCTGGACAAGCCAGCGGGAGATCTAATCTTGGGACGAGCTTCACGCTTAGATGCATTCAGCGTTTATCTCTTCCGTACTTAACTACCCAGCGGTGCTCCTGGCGGAACAACTGGAACATCAGAGATACGTCCAACCCGGTCCTCTCGTACTAGGGTCAGCCTCCCTCAAATCTCCTACGCCCACAGCAGATAGGGACCGAACTGTCTCACGACGTTCTAAACCCAGCTCACGTACCGCTTTAATCGGCGAACAGCCGAACCCTTGGAACCGTCTTCAGCTCCAGGATGCGATGAGCCGACATCGAGGTGCCAAACCTTGGCGTCGATGTGAACTCTTGGCCAAGATAAGCCTGTTATCCCCGGCGTACCTTTTATCCGTTGAGCGATGGCCCTTCCATGCGGAACCACCGGATCACTAAGGCCGACTTTCGTCTCTGCTCGACTTGTCTGTCTCGCAGTCAAGCGGGCTTATGCCTTTACACTCTGCGGCTGGTTTCCAATCAGCCTGAGCCCACCTTTGCGCGCCTCCGTTACCTTTTAGGAGGCGACCGCCCCAGTCAAACTACCCGCCTAACTCTGTTCCTCTCCCCGGTTCAGGGGACAAGGTTAGATGCTCAGTACAAGAAGGGTGGTATCTCACCATTGGCTCCACCAGTCCTGACGGGCTGGTTTCAAAGCCTCCCACCTATCCTGCACATCCTGCACCGGACACCAAAGTTAAGATGTAGTAAAGGTGCACGGGGTCTTTCCGTCTTGCTGCGGGCAACCGGCATCTTCACCGGTACTACAAATTCGCTGAGTCTCTCGTCAAGACAGCGCCCAGATCGTTACGCCATTCGTGCAGGTCGGAACTTACCCGACAAGGAATTTCGCTACCTTAGGACCGTTATAGTTACGGCCGCCGTTCACCGGGGCTTCAATTCAGAGCTTCGCGCCGAAGCGCTAACCCCTCCTTTTAACCTTCCGGCACCGGGCAGGCGTCAGACCCTATACGTCGTTTTGTTGACTTTGCAGAGTCCTGTGTTTTTAGTAAACAGTCGCCTGGGCCATTTCTCTGCAACCTCCCTCGGCTCAGCCAGCAAGTGGCATCACCTAACGAAGGCCCACCTTCTCCCGAAGTTACGGTGGAATTTTGCCGAGTTCCTTAACGAGAGTTCTCTCAAGCGCCTTGGGATCCTCTCCCCGTCTACCTGTGTCGGTTTGCGGTACGGCCACCTTCATTCTCGCTAGAGGCTTTTCTTGGCAGTGCGGAATTAACGGGTTACCCGTCAGATCTCTCCTCGGGGCCCTTACACGCCTCAGTAATAGCCCCACGGATTTACCTGTGGAGCCTACCTACACGCTTCGACCGGGACAACCAATACCCGGCCCGTCTATCCCTCTGCGTCCCCCCGTTGCTGATAACGAATTACGGTGGTACAGGAATATTCGCCTGTTTTCCATCGACTACGCCTTTCGGCCTCGCCTTAGGAGCCGACTAACCCTGGGCGGATGAACCTTCCCCAGGAAACCTTAGACTTACGGCGAACTTGATTTTCACAAGTTTTATCGCTACTTATGCCGGCAGAGTCTCTTGCCTACGCTTCAGTTCGCCTTCCGGCTCACCTTCAATGCACAGGCAATGCTCCCCTACCGCACCCGGACCCGAAGGCCCGAGTACCCGCAGCTTCGGTGATGTGCTTGAGCCCCGTTACATTATCGGCACAGAGCCGCTTGACCAGTGAGCTGTTACGCTTTCTTTAAAGGGTGGCTGCTTCTAAGCCAACCTCCTGGTTGTCTCCGCGTCTCCACATCCTTTCCCACTTAGCACATACTTAGGGACCTTAGCTGGCGGTCTGGGCTGTTTCCCTCTCGACTATGGAGCTTAGCCCCCACAGTCTGACTCCCGGGCTATCGTTTCCGGCATTCGGAGTTTGATTGGATTCGGTAAGCGGTGAAGCCCCCTAGTCCATTCAGTGCTCTACCTCCGGAACGAAACACCCGAGGCTAGCCCTAAAGCTATTTCGGGGAGAACGAGCTATAACTGAGTTTGATTGGCCTTTCACCCCTATCCTCAGCTCATCCAAGCCGTTTTCAACCGACACTGGTTCGGGCCTTCAACAGGTGTTACCCTGCCTTCACCCTGGCCAAGGATAGATCACTCAGCTTCGCGTTTATTTCAGACAACTAAATCGCCCTATTCAGACTCGGTTTCCCTTCGGCTCCTCTTGATCTACAGATTAACCTCGCTGCCTAAAATAACTAGCCGGCTCATTATGCAAAAGGCACGCCGTCACCCCTCAAGGGGGCTCCGACTGCTTGTAAGTAGACGGTTTCAGGTACTTTTAACTCTCCTCGCAGGAGTACTTTTCACCTTTCCCTCACGGTACTAGTTCACTATCGGTCGCAAAGGAGTATTTAGCCTTGGAAGATGGTCCTTCCAGCTTCCCGCAAGATTTCTCGTGTCCCGCGGTACTCGGGAATCCAGGCCCGCTGCATTCGCTTTCGCCTACAGGTCTTTTACCTTCTATGGAGCGGCTTTCCAGCACGCTTCGGCTAGGTTCAGCAGTTTTTTGCCTGGTCCCACAACCCCCGTCCAGCCGTAGCCGAACGGGTTTGGGCTGTTTCCGTTTCGCTCGCCGCTACTCAGGAAATCGCTATTGCTTTCTCTTCCTTCGGGTACTGAGATGGTTCACTTCCCCGAGTTTGCTTCCAACACCTATGAATTCAGTGAAGGATGACTCCGCATTACCGAAGCCGGGTTTCCCCATTCGGACATCCCCGGATCAAAGCTCGCTTGCAGCTCCCCGAGGCTTATCGCAGCTTGCCGCGTCCTTCATCGCCTCTTTGCGCCTAGGCATCCACCGTCTACCCTTAGTAGCTTGACCTAGAATATTTTGGCGCACAATCGCACCAAAACTCTTTTGTCATGTTACTTGTGGTTTTGCCCTACGTTAAACATCCAAATTGTCAAAGATCGTTGTGCCCTTACGAGCACTATTTGTCCAAAAGGACAAACTTCCATTCTAGGTACCTCCCCGGAGCGTGTCAACCGCCAATTGGGGGTATGGCCATCAATCCGACAGGGCAGCGGCACCGTGGACACGCAGCAACCCGGAGACACCGCACCTGGGGGGGGTCGATGAGCCGTTGGAGGAGAGGGGAAAACGCGGTGGGCGCGACAAGTCAGGGGTTGGGGGAGGGCGCGCCCACCATTCTTGAACAAACGAGGAAATTATAGCGAATGGAAACAAATGAAAGCAAACAAAAGGGCGTTTTAACGCTCGAATCTCCCTCAACGCTCCCGCCGAGCCTCCGGGAGGCCCTTGACGAAGGCGCAACTACAAAAAAGTCACTTTGACCGATGCCCTCGGTTGTGGCGCGCGCGCTGAAAAAAAGGGACAGTCTACTCTGTCCCCGTTTTTTCCTCCCAGCCAGGGGTCGTGCCTACACAGGCCGGACCGGCCGGCTCCGGGGTTGACAAACCGGGCAGAAATGAGTCCCCCGTTGAGAGACGACAATCTTCCCGATCGGTGTACCGCAGACCGAGCAAGCCTCACCGGCACGTCCATAGACCTGCAATTCTTCCTGAAAGCTACCCGTTCCTCCATCACTGTTGACATAGTCCCGCATCGAAGTCCCCCCGAAGTGAATCCCCTTTTCCAGCACAGCCTTGATGGTCCGGAAAAGCCGTTCTTTTTCATAGCGGCGCAACGTCTTGACCCGTCTCAGAGGGTGGACGGCGGCCTCAAAAAGAGCTTCGTCGGCGTAGATGTTCCCGACACCCGCCACGAAGCGCTGGTCCAGAAGCAGAGACTTGACAGCCAGCGTCCTCCCTTGAAAACGGGCCAGAAAGGCTTTCAGTTCATACTCGTGCGAGAAAGGTTCCAGACCCAGCCTGGCGAAAAAACGATCGCGGGCCGCCTCGGCCGGGGAAAGAAGATAGACCTTTCCGAACATCCGAATGTCCCGATACAGCAGTGAGGACCCGTTGTCAAAATGGATCTGCAAATGCGTGTGCTTGTCGGGAGCATGCTGGCGAACTCTCTGCAGGCCCGTCACCGGATGGCGCAGAAATCCGTCTGCGTCCTTAGTTGCCGGATCGCGCAACGTCAATTGACCCGTCATGCCCAGGTGAACCACCAGCACCTGCCCCGGCAGAGAGAAAATCAGAAACTTTCCCAGGCGCTCCAGTGCCGTAAACCGCTCCCCTTCCAGAGCGTCAGCTAGCAGGGCTGGATCGATCTGGAAAATTCGGCAGCCGCTGGCCTCGATCTGAAGGATCTCCAGCCCTTCCACACGGCCCTCCAGGCCACGGCGGATGGTCTCGACTTCGGGAAGCTCGGGCATCGGGTGATTACTGGTTACTGGTTAATAGTTACTGGTTGGAAGTTTAAGGTTGAAAGTTGAAAGTTTAAAGGTCTTGACCTGAGGGCTGCAGACCCAGACCTTCGAAGAAGCGCTCTTCAACCAGGTGGCCAACATCGAGGGCTTCTTTACGGGACTGGCCTTCTTTTACCCGGGGGACTCACAGGCTGGTCCCCAGGGAGAGGTCCCGGACGCCGAGATCACGATCCAGGTCCTTCTGCCCGACGGAACCATGGTGGGCCAGTCTGTTCAGACTCTGGCCGTCCGCGAGAGACTTTCGCAACTGGTGGCCCAGCTGGTTACCGAGGCGGTGAACCTGGCAGGAGGCTACGTGCGCATCTTCTCGACTCATCCGATTATCGGCCAGATGCTTTTCGGTGTGGTTGGCCCCCAGGGGATCCAGCTCTTCTCTGCCGTGCCTCCCACCGTGATTCGGTAAGAAATGAAGTGCGGGTTTGCAGGGGCGAACCTGATGGTCGCCCGCTCCAGCGGGCCGGCACAAGGCCGGCCCCTACGGTTCTTAGGGACCTGACGGGATGCTCAGGGGCGACCAACTCCTCAGCCCCGGTCCCCCGGCCAGACCCTGATCAGTCTGGTGGACGCCTGAGGCTAGATTCCGGCGCCGGGCCCGTTTGCTTTCGGCAGCGCTGCTGCATACTCTAGAGCCGGCAACGATCCGATATTCAAACGTCTCGGGGAGGTCCCTGATTGGGCAGGGTCGACACCGGAAAAGAAGGAACAACTCATGCTGCGCACAACGAGTGTTTTTCTGCTACAGACTTTGGCCTTGGTTTCCGTTGTCTTCGGGGGGGAAGTTGGAGGAACCGGCCAGGTGATCCCCCAGGTGGCTCTGGGCGGACCCTTCGAAGGAGTACTCAGAATCAGCAACAAGGCGGAAGAAGCTTTCACGGGCAAAGTATTTCTGCTCACGGGCAATGCTGAGCCGTGGGGTGGCGAAATCATACTCTCGGGCGAGTCGGTTGGAAACGTCATTGACCTCGGCCTGCCGGGCAAAGCGACGAGGGAGATGCGCCTCAGCGGAGGGAAGACGATTACCGAGGGGTATATCAACATTTCTAATATCTCCGGCACCCAGTCCTGGATCAATCTGGCTGTGTCCTTCTTCTACGTGCTTAAGAATGACGGCCAGATCACTGATTCGATCGGGGTCAAAGCGGCCCATATCCCGAACCGGCAAACGGTAGCGGAGGGCTGGGCAGCTTTCACCGGAAAATACAGCATTCCTGTTAAAAGGGGTGGCGGAGCCGACACCGGAATCGCCGTAACACACGGCCTCAGGGAGCCTGTCGTCTTGAGTGGCGGCATTGGAAACATCCATGCAACGCTCTACGACGAAGCCGGGACGGCCGTCCGGATGCTGGACATGGCGAACGACGGGCACGACGCCATGCTGCTCAGCGACATGTGGAATGACCTGCCGGCAGACTTCGTCGGCTTGCTGCAACTGGAGCCTGACGATTTCGAAACCATCTATTACGTGACGGTTATCGGTATTCAACTCACCGGAGGGATGCAACCCAGCGGGGGGGACGGGGTTTCAGTTGACCAGCCTCCCACCCGACGACGTCTACAGCCTGGAGCTGTTTGTCAGCACCCCGGTAATAGGCGACCCGATCTGGTGACAGCATCAGAACCTGGAACCCAGGACGTTTCTAAGATAAGATTTCCCAGTTCTCGTTCGGGGGTCGTCCAATTGGTAGGACAGCGGCCTTTGACGCCGCCGATCCAGGTTCAAGTCCTGGCCCCCGAGCCAGGATTCCCTAGTGCCCCACCTTCTCCGCCAACTGGGCCACGTCCTTCCGGAGATCGCGCAGTTCAGCATTCAGGATCTTGTTCCGTTGGTGTAACTGCTCGATAGATGTGGGCCTTCTCCAGCTCCTCCAGGATGCCTCAAATGCGGGCTCCGTATTCCACATGTTCCCTGCCCTGCTCATCTTTTTGCCCGGGCCCCACGGCCGGGAGGTGTCTCTCAAACCACATCGACTCGGAGTGCTCTTCAATGGACTCCAGCTCGTAGTCGTCTTCAAACACGTAGTCGGCGTGCACCCGATGTGTCACAAGATCCGTGCCAGTCCCCCGGGTACATGACCTAAGTCGCTTTGTGTCAACCGATTAGCAGCATTTTATCAGGTGCCCCGGAGAAGCGGTACGATCGAGAATGTTGCGGGGCCGAGCCATAGAAACACTGCGTTCTCCCGGACACACGGCGGGGCCACTGGCTAAGAACTGTTTCCACGCCGGGCCGGCATTTGTCAGACCAGCCGGGGTGCAGTAGGATTCAGGCAAGATCCCTCGAAGAATCCTATGGAAACAGGCCTGCAAAACCGGATCGTTCTCGTCACGGGTGCTTCCCGGGGAATCGGGCGAGCCATTGCACAGGCCTTTGCTGGGGAAGGGGCGCAGCTCGCCCTGACGGCCCGTAGCCTGGATGACCTGAAGTCGCTGCAACGCGAGGTGCTTGAATCGGGAGTAAGTGCCATTGCCATCAAAGCCGACCTGGAGGATGGGAGCGTCCCTTTTAGCCTGGTCCGGAAGGTTGAGAGGGATCTGGGTCCTGTGGAAGTCCTCGTCAATAACGCTGGAATCGGAAGTGGTCCCAGCCCCAGAGCTGTTGTAAACTTTGACGACGATTTTTGGGAACTCACCCATAAGCTGAATCTCACAGCGCCGTACCTTTTGTGCAGAGCCGTCCTACCGGGCATGTTGAAAAGGAGATGGGGGAGAATCATCAATGTCGCTTCCATTGCAGGCCGGATAGGTCTCTTGCATGGCGCCGCCTATTCAACCAGCAAACATGGATTGCTGGGCCTGACCCGCAGCCTGGCCATAGAGGTGGTGAGCGAGGGCATTACCGTTAACGCCATCTGTCCCGGACCAGTCAAGACCTCAACCAACGACGCTCGCCTCCGCTACGACGCCAAACGCCTGGGGACCACGTTCGAGAACCTTGAAAGTACCGCGACTCCCATGGGGAGACGACTCAATCCTGAAGAGATTGCTCACCTGGCGCTATTTCTGGCCAGTGAGAAGGCCCGTGGAATCACGGGGCAAAGTTACAACATAGATGGCGGCCGGTTGATGTCTTGATCCGCGGGTGGTGGACAGTCAGGAAGACTTGCCTCCCTCGACTTCCTTGAGCTTGGGCTGGAGGATCCCCAGCGCAACCTTGATCTGCTCTTCGATGTCGACCGCAATGTCCGGATTCTCTCGCAGGAACTGCTTGACGTTCTCCCGTCCCTGGCCGAGACGTTCGCTGCTGTACGAAAACCAGGAGCCACTTTTTTCAATCACGCCGTTCGTGACTCCCAGATCGAGAATCTCGCCTTCCTTCGAGATGCCCTTGCCAAACATGATGTCAAACTCGGCCTGGCGGAAGGGAGGCGCCATCTTGTTCTTAACGATCTTGGCACGAGTGCGATTGCCGATCGCAGTCTCTCCTTCCTTGATTGCCCCGATCCGGCGAATATCGACCCGCACGGAGGAATAGAACTTCAGGGCCCTGCCACCGGTCGTGGTCTCCGGACTTCCAAACATGACGCCGATCTTTTCCCGAATCTGGTTAATAAAGACCAGGCAGGTGTTCGACTTCGATACGATGGCGGTCAACTTGCGCATGGCCTTGGACATGAGGCGGGCGTGCAGCCCCACGAAGGAATCTCCCATTTCCCCTTCCAGTTCGGCCCTGGGCACGAGCGCCGCTACCGAATCCACGACCAGAATGTCGACCGCTCCGCTTCGGACCAGCATCTCGCCGATCTCGAGTGCCTGCTCACCGCAATCGGGCTGGGAGACGAGCAGTGCATCAATATCGACACCCAGGTTGCGTGAGTAATCAGCGTCCATTGCATGCTCGGCATCAATGAAGGCCGCCGTGCCGCCCTGCTTCTGGGCCTCGGCAATCGCATGCAGTGCCAGGGTGGTCTTGCCGCTCGACTCGGGACCGTACACTTCCACCACCCGGCCTCGCGGATATCCCCCGATCCCAAGAGCTGTATCCACACCGATCGAACCAGAGGAGATTACGGGGACATTGAGAGCCGTTCGATCGCCCAGCTTCATGATCGAGCCTTTCCCGAACTGCCGCTCGATCTGACCGAGTGCCATTTCAATAGCCCGCTTTTTATCCTTGTTTTCCGTCATACTTCTTCTTCCTTTCACAGTTCCAGTCCTCCGGGGTGGAAAGGGCCGGTCAGGCCAACTTCAGACCTGGAAGTCTAGCACAAAAAGCCGACAATATTCACCCTTTCTTCACTATCGGGATAATCCACACATCCATGCCTTCTATAACGCCGGGCCAGCCGAAAAATGCGAATTCAGTAACGGTGAGCTTACACTCTACCGTTCTGTACCGATCCCCCTGTGCCACGCCACAGAACGGCAAGGCGTGAGCCTGCCGTTGAGTTCGAAACGGACTGCTAAGCTCTCACCTTGCGGACCCGGTTGCTCGAGCGATCCACATCCTGGACACCTTCGATCCCCTTGATCAGATTGACGACGCGATCCAGGTGATCGGTGTCCGTAACTTCGACCGTCAGTTCGAAGAGACCAAAGCGTCCCTCGACGGTGTCGGCCGTGGCATTGACGATATTGGTATTGATACCGGAGATGGCATTCGAGATGTCGGCCAGCATGCCCCTTCGGTCCTCCGTATAGATTCTCAGACGCACCGCGTAGCGATCCTCCTCAGTATCCGAGGCCCATTCGACTTCGATGGTCCGTTCCAGGTTCAGGAGCAGATTCTCCACGTTTCGGCAGGTGGCGGCGTGAACCGAAATCCCCCGCCCTACGGTGATATAGCCAACGATCTCTTCGCCCCGTATGGGGTTGCAGCACTTGGCTCGCGACACCATGAGATCCGCTTCTCCCTTGACCAGTATTCCGTCGTCCTGATGGCCCGCCGCCTTTCGAGTCGTTGTTCCGCCGCTCGAGCGACGAGCGTCCGGTTCTGCGCCGGTCCTCTCCGGATCCAATTTCTTGATGACGACACGAGCCGGCAATTTTCCGAAGCCGAGCGCCGCCCACAGGTCTTCGATCTTTCTGAAGTTCCAGGTCGGAAGAAGTTCCTCGAGTCTCTTGCGGTAGCGCTTGGGACTCATCTGGTACTTTCTGGCTTCCTGGTCGTAGAGCTTGCGGCCCAGATCCTCCGCCTGTTCACGCTGGCGCTGGTTGAGCCAGCGCCGGATCGCGTTGCGAGCCTTCGATGTTTTCACGAACTCCAACCAGTCTCTTCTGGGGCGACTCTGCTTGGACGTCAGAATCTCGACCCGATCCCCGTTCTTGAGACCGGATTTCAGGGGGAGCAGCCGGCCGTTGATCCTGGCGCCTCTGCAGCGGTGGCCGATCTCGGTGTGGATGGAATAGGCGAAGTCGACCGGCGTGGAGCCTTTGGTCAGGGTGACGACCTCTCCCTTGGGGGTGAAGATGTAGACCTCCCTGGGGTAAAGGTCGATCTTGAGATTGCTCAGGAAGTGGTGGGGATCCGTCACCTCTTTCTGCCATTCCAGAACCCGCCTCAGCCAGACAAACTGTTTCTCGTCTGACTGCGCATCGATTCCTTCCTTGTACTTCCAGTGGGCCGCAATCCCTTCTTCGGCAATACGGTGCATCTCCGGAGTGCGGATCTGCACTTCGAAGGGCTGGCCACTCTTGCTGAGGACCGTCGTGTGCACCGATTGATACATATTCGCCCGCGGCATGGCGATGTAGTCCTTGATCCGGTCCGGAACCGGGTGCCACATGTTGTTGATGACCCCGAGCGCGGTGTAGCAGTCGTTGATAGACGGAACGATCAGGCGGACGGCGAAAAAATCGTACACCTGATCCAGTTCGATGCGCTGGCGCTTCATCTTTTCGGCAATGCTGTAGGGCCGCTTGATTCGGTTCTGCGCCGTCACCTCAATTCCCTGCTCTGCAAAGGTTACTTCTATGCGTTTGATAACCCCCCGGATGAAGCCCTCGCTGTGGACCAGTTTTCTGCGGACCTGGTCGCTGAGCCGCTTGAAAGAGACGGGGTCCAGATAGGTGAAGGCGACGTCCTCCAACTCTCCGCGCATTCTGGCGATCCCCAGGCGATGAGCGATGGGAGCGTAGATTTCCAGGGTCTCCCTGGCGATCGACTTCTGCTTCCCTTCCGGCATGGCGTGCAGGGTCCGCATGTTATGGACCCTGTCCGCGAGCTTCACGAGAATGACCCGGATGTCATCCACCATCGCCAGCAACAGCTTGCGAAAGTTCTCGACCTGTTTTTCCTTCCGCGAAGAAAACTGAATCTGGCCAATTTTGGTGACACCGTCCACCAGGTTGGCGATGTCCTCGCCGAACAACTCCCGGATGTGCTCCACTGAAGTGAGCGTGTCTTCTACTACATCGTGAAGGAGACCCACCGAAACGCACACGGTGTCGAGCTGCATCTCGGCCAGGATGGTGGCCACTTCAACAGGATGTGAAAAATAGGGATCTCCCGATCTTCGAAGCTGGTCCTGGTGGGCCTTCTCAGAGAAGCGGTAGGCCTCTCGCAGAGGACCCAGGTCAGCCGTCGGAGCGTAGGCCTCAACCTTATTGCAAAGCTCGTCAACACTGAGCATTCTGCGACTCGACTCAAGTGTAGCATTTCAGCCTTCATTACCCTGGACCGCTGGACCGGCGGGGGAAAAGCGAGTTGGCGAGGCCAAAAAAAAGGCGACCACAAAGGCCGCCCCTGCGCAGCATCCCTCTAAGGGCAGCTAATCTTGTTCCTCTTCACCGCCAAAACTGTGGCGGGCACGCTCTGCATCTTCCGCCTGGCGCCGGGTCAAGTCCATCGCCTTCAGCGCGAGTCTGCCGGCCTCGATCTCCCACTTTCTTTTTTCTTCGTCGTCCTGGGCAAGATAGGCACGCTCTCGATACATCAGATTCAGGTACTGCATGGCGTCTGTGTACTCTTCGTTCAACTCCAGGGCTTTTTCCAGAGCCGCCACCCCTTCGTCCACGATTCCAGCGACCCTTTGCCGGTCTTCCTCCTCGAGGTACTCGACCCCGTCTCCACTGATACCGGTCTGATCGTGAGCCAGTTTCCAGTCGATCGTTCCGATTCCGTAGTAAGGCTCAGGATCGTCGGGATCGACCTCGATCCTCTTCCGGTACCACTCTTTGGCATTGTCGGGTTTGTCGTCCGCGTTGTAGATGCCGGCTATATTAGCCATCGCATTGATGTTGCCTGGATCCTGCTCCAGAACCTTCTCGAACGTCTTGATCGCCTTTCTTGCGAAGGCCGCGTTGTCATCCGTATAGATGCCGGGCACCCACTGGGACCGGTAGGCGGTGGCCAGGTAAAGCCGAGCGTTCAAGAGCTCGGGATCCAACTCGACACTTTGCTGAAACTCCTCGACAGCCTCCTCGTAACGCTGGCCGGAGTAAGCCTTGACGCCCTTATTCAAGTGATCCCTGGCCTTCAATCGATCCCAGACCTGGCAGGCCGTCACAGACAACGCCAGGCCGATCACGAGAGTGCTCATCAACCACGGTCTGCAGCGACGAATTCTCATTTCCACTTTCTTACGGATACTCATGCAAGGCCCTAGTTCGTCAGGGTCATGAGGCCGATGTCCCCGACACCCGACCCCTTGGCGATGTCGATGATGCGAATCACGTCTCCGAAGGGCAGTTCGCGATTGGCTTGAATAAACATGTTCTTGTTGACCCGGGCGCTGTAGATGTCGAACAGCCTCGAGCCCAGCTGGGCCAGCAGGACGGGATCCTGGTTAATGGATATCGATCCATCCTGGCTGACCGCGACCACGATCGCATCGGATTTGACGATCACGTTCTCAGGCAGATCCTCGGGAGGTTTATCCGGCACTCGGGCTCTCAGATCGTACTGAGTCGTCGGCTGAATAACCATGAAGATGATGAGGAGCACCAGCAGGATGTCAATGTAAGGAGTGACGTTGATGTCTGATTTCGGGCCAGTGCCGGACCCTGTCTGCATCGCCATCGAGCGTTACCAGTCCTGCTTCTCGCGGTCAACCAGAAGCCCGATGCGCTCCACGCCGGCATCTCGCGCATGGTTCACGATGGTGACAATGGTCCCGTAGGGTGCGGCTACGTCACTCTTCACGAACAGAGGTTTCTCGGGCGCCAGCGCTGTTCTCAGTTTAAGCTCCTCGAGGAGATCCTCGCGCGGGACAGGTAGATCGTTGATGTAGATTTCTTCTCTGCGAGTCACGGTCACCGTGGTGGCATCCTTCCCCTCGATTTCTGGAGCCTCGCCGGCGTTTCGAGCTTTCGCCTTGTTGACCTTGACCCCTTCCTGGAGCAGGGGCGTCGTGATCATGAAGATGATCAGCAACACCAGCATGATGTCTGCCATAGGGGTGACATTGATGTCGGAAGTGACTCCGCTGCCGCCGGTAGGGGTTCCGCTACTCACGGCCATCTTTGGCAGACCTCCTCTTCAGAAAGTAGTCGATCAGCTCTGATGACGAGTTATCCATCTCCACCACAAACGACTCGATCTTGGACGTGAAGTAGTTGTACATCCACACCGCAGGTACGGCCACGAAGAGACCAAAAGCGGTGGCCACGAGCGCCTCAGAGATGCCTCCGGCAACCGCGGCCAGACCCGTGTCCTCTGCCTGGCTCATGCCGGCAAAAGCATTGATGATTCCAACCGTGGTGCCAAACAGGCCTACAAAGGGAGCGGTGGATCCGATCGTGGCCAGACCGCCGAGCCCTCGTTTGAAGTCCTCGATACCGAGGGCCGTCGCACGTTGCAGGGCCCGCTTCGAGGCCTCGATGATTTCGCCCGGTATGCTGGTCGCGTCTTCGTGGGCCTGGAATTCCTGTAATCCCGCGGCCACGACCCGGGCCAGATGGCTTTTACCGTACTGTTCAGCTATCTCCAGGGCTTCCCTCAGATTTCCCCTTCCTAGAGCCTCAGCAACTGCAGGAGCAAACTGACGCGACTGGTTGCGAGCTGCTCTGTACATGACGTACCTCTCGACCATCACGCCGATGGACCAGACGGACTGGATGCCCAGGACCCCTACAACAGACTGGGCAAGAAGGCCCATTTGCTCCCACATATCCATAAAATTCATGTTTGAACCTCCGTTAGCGCCTTATGAAGTCTGATTAGTTGTCCACTCGATTCAATGTGCCTACCTGAGCACGAAGTTGACGGTCACCGTGGCGATAACCGATACCGGCTCGCCGTTGAGGAGAGTCGGTGAATACTTCCACTGATTCACGGCGTCAAGTGCCGATTGATTCAAAAGCGGGTGACCGCGGATAAGCTTGATTTCCTGCACTGTGCCCTGTTCGTTCACGGTAACCTGAAGCAGCACAATGCCCGAGACCCGGGCTCTTTTGGCCAGTTCTGGATATATCGGGTCCACTTTGTGAAAGAGCTTGGAGTTCTGGACGTTCCCGCCCACCCGAATAGGGTCCTTTTCCACGGGCGGAGGTGGGGGCGGAGCGCCGGTAATACCCCCCAGTACCCCCCCGGCCACACCTCCGGGGACCCCTCCCACCACTCCACCTGGGACGCCGCCCGGGACTCCCTGGCTGGCCTGATTGGCGGAAGAGATAACCGGTATATCGTCAACCGGAGGAGGAATGTCTTTTGGAATCTCGGTGGGAGCCGTGAACTTGTTCGGGTCGAGCCTGACCACCTGGACCTTCTCCACCGGTCGTGGAGCTGCCACGGGAGGCGGTGGTGGAGGCGGTGGTGGAGGCGGCGGTGGTGGAGGTGCCAGGAACGTCAGCAGTTCATGCTCGGGCAGTGCCTGGGTATAGATCAGGGGTATCAGAAGAACGACGCTCAGAATGACGGCATGTACAACCAGCGAGACGAAGAAAGTACTGGACTTCCTTTTGTCGCGGCCGTAAGAAGATTCGATAAGGTCATCAAACATCCGGCTGCCTTTCCTTTTGTGATTTACCCTCTCCGGACGTGAAGTCGTAGTGAATCGAGCGCTTCTGTCTTCAGGGCGCTGATGTTACTATTCGTCTCCGGGTGAGTCAAGCTTCCTCTTGAGACGCACTTGCCCGCTCAAAACGTGCGTTAACAAACCATTTTCGCATCCTCAAAAACGCTGCTTCCAACAATCAGGCTCAAGCCTGTCTCCTCTCTTTCAAAAGCTGCCACCAGTGAACGATGGGGCTTGCGATCGCGATGGAGGAATAGGTCCCGACCAGGACTCCCACTACAAGTGCAAAAGAGAAGCCGTTCAGAACCTGGCCTCCCAGCAGGTAGAGCGCCATAACCGCCACAAACGTCATTCCCGAAGTGAGGATGGTTCGGTTGAGCGTCTGATTGATGCTCGCGTTGATCACCGAGACAGAGTCAGCCCGCCGCATCAGCCTCGAGTTCTCGCGCACGCGGTCAAAGACCACAATCGTATCATTGATTGAGTACCCCACCAGCGTCAGAAAGCCGGCAATCACCGTCAGTGAGATTTCCTTGTTGAAAATCGAGAAGAATCCCAGCGTAATGAACACATCGTGAAAGAGGGCGACAATGGCTGCCAGACCGTAGGCTACGCCGCGGAAACGAAAGCCGATATAAGTGACGATGCCGATCAGGGAGAAGAAAATGGCATTTTGCGCCTTCTCCCGTAATTCCCGGCCGACTTTGGGGCCCACGCTTTCCACACTCAGGACGTTGAAACTGCCTAGATAGAAATGCTCCCTGAGCGCCTGGGCAAACTTCTCCGGGAGTCCTATCTCGTCCAGTCGGGACTCGTCCTGAATGATTCCTCCCAGTGCCGTTCGATGGTCGATAACCATCCGGGCCAGTTTCTCGGGCTCCGCATCCTCATCTGCCGCAACCAGATCGCGGTCCGAGCTATCCCCTGCCTCCTCCAGACAGGGCCGCCCCTCGGCCACATTGCGAAAACATCCCGTGAGCACGTAGGCCGTCGTATTGTTCAAATCGATTCCGGCGCCGGCCGCGTCTTTGTCAAAGTTTTCTCGGAGGATCCGAAAGACCTCCCGGCTGTCTGCGTTTAAATCCCTCTCGGCCTCATCCGTGATGCCGGAGAGTCTGATCTGCAGCTGATTCTTAGCCGGAGCATCGAAACGGGTCACGCCCACGGCCTTGAGCTCGGCTACCGACATCAACGCTCGGACGCGTTCAATATCGGGCGTGTCCTTGAACTTCACGTAAACCAGCGTTCCGCCGATGAAGTCAATCCCCAGGTTCAGGCCCCGTCCGACCAGCGAGGCTCCTCCGGCAACCGCCAGCAGGAAGCTCGCAGCAATGAAGATCCACTTGAACCTGAGCCATTCAATTTTCGGGTTTCTGACGATATCCATTTCAGCCCAGCTTATCCGAAACTATAGTTACGCCAATCGTGTTTTTGTTCCCGGCTCAAATGGAGAGCCTGGCAACAGCTCGCCCCTGCAAAAAAGCATTGAACATCGTCCGGGACACGAAAGTGGCCGTGAAAATATTGGCAATCAGACCGATGGCCAGGGTGACGGCAAAGCCTTTTACCGGGCCGGTACCAAACTGAAAAAGGAAAACGGCGGCCACGAGGGTCGTGACGTTGGTATCGATAATGGTGGAAAACACCCGCCCGAAGCCGGCATCGACGGCGCTCTTGACTGTTTTGCCCGCGCGCAACTCTTCCTTGATTCGTTCGAAAATGAGAATATTCGCGTCAACCGCCATTCCGATGGTTAGAATCACCCCGGCGATACCCGGTAAGGTCAGAGTTGCTCCCAGATAGGCGAGTGAACCGCCCAGGAAAAAGAGATTGAGCATCAGACACAGGATGGCGTTTAAACCGGACAGCTTGTAAACCACAAGCATACCCACTACAACCAGCACCAGCCCCAGCAGCGACGCACGAACCCCGTTGCGGATCGAATCGGCACCGAGGGAGGGTCCGATCTGACGATTCTCCAGGAAGCGAATGCTGGCCGGGAGAGCTCCCGAGCGAAGGACCAGGGCCAGATCCTCCGCCTCGGTCCGGGTAAAGCTGCCCGTGATCCTGGCTGATTCCTGTCGGATCGGACCTTCGATCTGCGGCGCGGAACGGATGATGTCGTCCAGCACGATGGCCAGGTACGACTTGACATTCTCCGAAGTCACCTGCCCGAAAAGCTGCACGCCCTCCCCGTTCAGAAAAAACAACACTTCCGATTTTCCGGTGTAGGGATCTTCCGAACGACGGGCGTTCTTCAAATGACGCCCCGTGATGGCCGCCGCCTTCTTCGCGACCATGTATGCTTCCGGAATGCTGCCGTCGGGACCGGCCCGGTTCCGGTCTTCAAGTTTGTGCACTTCATAGTCACGAGGGATCTGGCCTCCGAATGCCGCCGCCGCCAGCTCAATAGAAGGAAAGGTCTCGGGGTGTTCGGGGTGAACCAGCTTGAGTTCCAGGTTGGCGGTTTCTCCAATCAGCTTCTTCACCCGGTCAAAATCTTCCACCCCCGGAAGTTCGATAACGATCTGGTCCTTGACGTCGCCACTGCCGTAGACTGCAATGGTTGGTTCCCGGACGCCGTACTGATTGATCCTCTTCTGAATGATCTCCTGGGCCTGTCGCACCGTCAGCTGAAGCAGTGCGTTGCGGGCCGAGGCCCGCATGGAGAGTTGAAATCCCGCTTCGCCGGATCCACTGACCACCCAGTTGATTACCGTGTCCAGTTCATCGCGCGCGGCACCCTCCTGCAGATCGGCAACGCCGGTGACCTCGATGTCCAGATGCTCGTTGACCCGGACCTGGTCAAAAGCGATTTCCGCGTCGCTCAGGTCACTGGCAACCCGCTCCCGCATCTGTTCGATCTCGGCTTCAAGTGCCTCCAGAGTCTCCACTTGAACGATCAGATGAATCCCTCCCTGGAGATCGAGCCCCAGACTGATGCTCTTCAGCCACCAGACAAACCCGAATCCGGCTACCAGGAGGAAAATTGCAATGATGCGATACTGTGTGTTCCGATTCATCTGCGGGTCTTCGGGACTGGAGAGATCTCAATCAAGTTCAGGACTGATCGGGAGAGCTCTGGAGAGAGGCAATCGCGCTCTTGGCCACCTTGATCTTCACCTGGTCACTCACCTTCAGCATGACAATGTCTTCTCTGACGTCAACCACGGTTCCGTAAACTCCTCCATTCGTGATCACGCGATCCCCCTTGTCGAGGCCCGCGATCATGGCCTGCACATTTTTCTGGCGCTGTCGTATGGGCCGATACATGATGAAGTAGAAGATGAGGACGATGAGGAGAATCGGGAACAGGCCGACCAGCGGGTTCGCCCCCGATCCGGGACTCTGTTGGGCCAGGAAAAACCCTTCCATACTGAAGAGAAACCCTCCAAACAAAAACACAGAGTATAGCAGAGTTCAAAAACCTGAAGTATATCGTTGCTGGAAGGCTTGAGAAAAGGAATCAAAGGTCCCCAGCGCGACCGTTTTGCGAATCCGGCGCATCAGTTTCAGATAGAAGTGGAGGTTGTGGAAAGTGTTGAGCATGCTGCTCAAAATTTCTCCCGAAACGAAGAGGTGTCGGAGGTAGGCTCTCGAATAGCGACGACAGACGAAGCACTCGCAATGCGGGTCGGCAGGGCCGTTGTCATCCTTGTAGCGGCTATTTTTGATGCGGAGAGGTCCGAGGCTGGTGAAAAGCATTCCATTGCGAGCGTTGCGGGTGGGCAGGACGCAGTCAAACATGTCTATGCCGAGTGGCACGGAGCGGAGTAAATCGACAGGAGTTCCAACCCCCATCAGGTAACGGGGTTGCTCCGCCGGCAGTGCTTCCTGCAGATTCTCAAGAATCTCGAACATGAGCGCGCGGGGCTCACCGACGCTGAACCCTCCGAGTGCGATGCCGTCGAAGCCGATCTCCCTGAGCCGAGTGAGGTTCTCCTGCCGAAGATCGGGGAAGACGCTTCCCTGCACGATTCCAAACATGGCCTGCTCACTCCCGGCATGAACAGCCCGGCAGCGCTGGGCCCAGCGCATGGACCTGAGCATCGACTCCCGGGCCTGCGCGGCCGTGACCGGATAATCGCTGCACTCATCGAAGGCCATTATGATGTCAGCTCCCAGCCTCTGTTGGATCCGCACGGCACGCTCCGGAGTAATGAAATGTGAGCTGCCATCCAGGTGGGACCGAAACTTGACGCCTTCTTCGGAGATGTGTGCCAGTTCGCGGTGGCTGAAGACCTGGTAGCCCCCGCTGTCGGTGAGAATCGGCCCCTCCCAACCCATGAAGCCGTGCAAGCCGCCGCTCCTCTCGATCAAGTCCGATCCGGGGCGGAGGTGAAGATGGTAAGTGTTGGCGAGCAGAATCTCGGCCTCCACTTCCAGGAGCCCCTGCTGGGTCATCGCTTTAACGGTCCCGGCCGTGCCGACCGGCATGAAGACAGGAGTCTCGACTCTCCCGTGCGAAGTCGTCACGGAGCCGCTGCGGGCCCGGCCGTGCCGGTGATGCACTTTGAACTGAAAACCCATTTCTCGTGGCCGTGCGCTCCCACACTACTGATGTGCACCAGTATAAGACGGTGCGCTTGTTATCAAGCGCGCTACCAAGCCGCGCACGCATTACAGTACCGCACACTCATTACGGTAGCGCGCACGCATTACGGTAGCGCGCACGAAGTAAGCGCGTGGATCCCAACGCGCGTGGATCCCAACGCGTCTCAGCCCGGCGCCCTCACGCCGCTAGACGGAAATCTCGAAGAGACTCTGGTTGTTGACCAGGAAGAGCCTGGATCCATCCCGGCTGTAGGCGAGACCCACCATCATCGGGGCTGCAACGGTATATTCAAGACTTCCGTTGGAGAGCGTAAAAACGCCCTTGTGGCCCCGATACGATGCGGCGATCTGGAGATTCCCGGTAGGGTCGAAGACCATCCCCTGGGGTCTCCCCAGCCCCTTGAAGACAACCTCAGGCTTTCCTTCCGGGCCAATTCGATAAATGCTGTCCTGCGTCGAGAGCGTTGGACCGGAGACGTACAGCTGATCGTCGTCCGACATCAAAAGATGGTACGCGGAGATGCTTGGTTCAAGCTCCGCAAAGACCGACACGGTGCCATCTTGGACGACCTTATAAATGAGGCCACCCCGATCACCCACAAAGAGATTGCCCTGCGTGTCGAAGGCCAGGCCTGTGGCCAGACCCAACCCGTCGGCGTACTTCTCGACCCTTTTGTCCAGGGTTGACCGGTAGGCCGTTCCCGTGAACCGGCTGGTGATATACAAACACTGATCCGGCCCCATAGCCAGTCCTGTCGGGTTCATGATCTCCGCCAGAAAGGGTTCTTTGGTTCCGTCGGTATCGACTACGAACACACTGAAGGGGACTTTCTCGCCTCGGTTGCCACTGAACGTGACGTAGATTTTGTCCTCAGCGTCAACCACCGGATTTGCCACCGCGTGAAGGTCCGTCACCAGCAGCCGGCCCACCTTGATCTCTGCCTGGGCCTGCACTCCACCAGAGGCCACTTCGACCTGTCCATTGGCCGTGTTTCCCGGAACTCTGACGGTCAAACGAGAGGGGGAAGCAGCCACAAGACCAGCCGGCTCCTCTCCGATGGATACTTGAATTTCTGAAGGATCGGACAGACCCTCCATGCCAATCTGAAGAACACCCCCGGGTAGAGCCAGCCGAGGCCTTACCGACGTGATGCGCATGGCGACCAACTATAACACGCACCGCCTCCCTGCGCGCCGGTGCGGAGAAGCCCGGGGGTTAGCCCGCTACTTTACACAGCAGCCTGTGGTAGAAGTCCCACGGGCTTCCCGGGGCTGTTAAACTGATGCTTTTGGCTCATGGCAAGAAGAATCCTGGAAGAGGCTCCCATCGTGATTCAGGGGGCAGAGCAGAACAACCTCAAGAACATCGACGTGACGATTCCGAACCGCCAGCTCACAGTTATCACCGGCGTGAGCGGATCGGGAAAATCCAGTCTTGCCTTCGACACCCTCTACGCAGAAGGCCAACGCCGCTACATCGAATCGCTTTCAGCCTATGCCAGACAGTTTCTGGAGCGTCTTCAGAAGCCGCGCGTTAAAGAGATCAGCGGTGTTCGTCCCGCGGTTTCAATCCGCCAGAAGAACACCACCCGCAACCCACGCTCGACGGTCGGAACGGTCACGGAGCTTTATGACTATCTCAGGCTCCTTTACGCACGGATCGGACAGATTCATTGCCGTTCCTGCTCCAGGCCGGTGCAGCGTGACACGGTCGATCATGTGGTTGAGCAAATAGTCCGACTGCCCGAAGGAACCCGACTGACACTGGTTTTTCCCTTTGAGCTCAGCAGGTTTGACCTGAACAGCTTTTCGAACGAAGCTCTGTCCGCTTCCGCTCTGGTTGAGAATCTGGTCCGGCACGGCTATCACAGAATTCTGCTCAACTGGCAAAAACCGGCTGAGATCCTGCAACTCCCGGCACAGCGCCTGCTGAGTGAGGAAGACCTGAAATCCTCAAAAGTGTTGATTGACCGGTTGGTCGTGGAAAAGGACCTGGGAGATCGCCTGGCCGACTCCATCGAGACCTGCCTGGCAGAGGGAAACGGAGTCGCCGAGGCGCTTGTCCGCTCCGGGAAAAAGAAGCCTGAGATCCTGCGTTTCAGCGAGCGGCTCGAATGCCAGTACTGTGAGATCAGCTACCGGGAACTGGAGCCAAGGCTCTTTTCCTTCAACAATCCCTACGGCGCCTGTCCCGGCTGTCAGGGATTCGGAAACACCACCAGCATCGATCCCGATCTGGTGATTCCAGACTGGTCTGTTTCTGTCCACGAGGGTCCCGTCGAGCCCTTCACCAAGCCAAAATACCTCTCCTTTCAGAGGCAACTGGTCGACTTCATCCGAGAACAGGGGATCGACCCGGACACCGCCTACGGCGACCTGCCCGAGACCGTTCGGTCCCAGATCTGGGTCGGCACCGAATCTTTCGCGGGGGTGAAAGGCTTTTTTCGCTATCTGGAGCGTAAAAAATACAAAATGCACGTTCGCATCCTGATTAGTCGCTACCGCGGCTACACCCGCTGTCCCGAGTGTTCTGGAGCGCGGCTTTGTCAGGATGCGCGCGACGTGACCGTGGGAGGTCGCCCGATCACCTGGTTGACGGCGCTGCCCATCACAAGACTCCAGAACTTTTTCAACGATCTCGAGCTGTCAGCCGAAGATCGTGCGGTTGGGCTCGAGCTGCACCGGGAAATATCGAAACGTGTGGATTTTCTCGTCAAAGTTGGTCTGGATTATCTGGCCCTCGACCGTCTCACCTCGACCCTGAGCGGTGGAGAGATGCAGAGGATCCACCTGGCAGCATCCCTTGGATCCGCCCTCATCGGCACACTCTATGTGCTGGACGAGCCAAGCGTGGGCCTGCATCCAAGGGACGAACTGAAGTTGATTTCCATCCTGCGCAGCCTCAGGGATCTGGGCAATACGGTAGTGGTCGTGGAGCACGAGCGGGAAATGATTCGCGCCGCCGACCGGATCATCGACATGGGCCCGGGAGCCGGTGAGCAGGGCGGTGAAATCATTCACTCCGGGACTCTCTCCTCTCTGCTGGAGAATCCTGATTCGACGACCGGTAAGTACCTGACTCAGCAACTTCGCATCCCCACTCCTGTCTTCCGTCGCTCGTTGAACACCCATGCCCTCACGGTGCGCGGAGCCAGGCAGAACAATCTCAAGAATCTCACTCTCAAGATTCCTCTGGGACTGCTGACGTGTGTGACGGGGGTGTCCGGCTCGGGGAAGTCCACTCTAGTAGAGGACGTTCTCTACGCCGGAATCAAGAAGCTCCGGGGAGAGTGGAAGGGGGAGGTGGGAGCCTGTGACAGCATCGAAGGATGGGAGTACCTCAGCGACATTCTCCTGGTCGACCAGTCACCGATCGGAAAGACTCCGCGTTCCAATCCGGTCACTTACCTGAAAGCCTTCGACCATATCCGCAAAGCCTTCGCTTCTCTCAGAGAGGCGAGGGCGCGCAACTTTGGGCCAGGTCATTTCTCGTTCAATGTTCCCGGAGGACGCTGTGAGATTTGTCAGGGGGCCGGGACCGAGACCATCGAAATGCAATTCCTGGCCGATGTCCAGCTCGTGTGCGAAGAGTGTCGTGGGAAACGCTACCAGAAGAAGCTTCTGGAAGTGACCTACAAGGGCAAGAATATTGCCCAGGTCCTGGAACTCACGGTGGCAGAGGCGATTCGCTTTTTTTCCGGGCACGCACCGCTACTGCGCAAACTATGCCTCCTTCAGGAAGTAGGGCTCGGCTATTTGAGACTGGGCCAACCTGCAACGACTCTTTCCGGTGGTGAGGCCCAGCGAATCAAGCTGGCCTCTTATATGGCTCGCAAGACCGCGGGCCAGCCCCTGTTCATCTTTGACGAACCGACCACCGGGCTTCATTTCGACGACGTCGGCAAGCTCCTCCGCGCCTTTAACAGGCTCACAGCGGCGGGAGGTTCAGTGCTTGTTATCGAACATAACCTGGATGTCATCAAGTGCGCCGACTGGATTATCGATCTGGGGCCCGAAGGCGGAGATGAGGGCGGCAGGATTCTCTGTGAGGGCACGCCGGAGACGATTGCAGGGACCGGGAGCTCCCACACCGGGATGTTCCTGAAGGACGTCCTTGAGGAAGAGCAACCATGAGGATTCTGCTGGTCGGTGATATTGTCGGCAAAGGGGGCCGTCGCGTTCTTCGCGAGCAGCTCCAGTCCCTGCAGTCTGCGCACCAGATCGATTTCACGATTGTTAATGTTGAGAACGCCGCAGGCGGATTCGGGCTGACGCCCGGAATTGGCCGGCAAACGCTCGATCTGGGCGTGGATGTGATGACCTCCGGGAACCATATCTGGGATAAGAAAGACATTTATCCCTACCTGGACCAGGAAGCCCGGCTTTTGCGCCCCGCCAACTACCCGCCGGGTCTTCCCGGCAGCGGTGTCGTCGCCACCCACAGCCCCATAGGTGTGCCGGTGGCGGTCATCAGCCTGCAGGGAAGAGTTTTCATGCCCAATATCGACTGTCCCTTTCAGACGGTGGAAAGGGTTCTGGACCGTCTTTCCCGGGAGGTGTCCGTTATCGTCGTCGACTTTCACGCCGAAGCGACCTCGGAGAAAGTGGCCATGGGATGGTTCCTGGACGGGAAAGTTTCGGCCCTGATCGGCACCCATACTCATATACCGACCGCGGACGCCAGGGTCTTGCCGGGGGGCACAGCGTATATGACCGATATCGGAATGAGCGGCTCCTACGAGTCCGTCATCGGAATGTCCCGGGAGCAGGCCGTGGAACGCTTTCTTTCTGGCCTTCCGGGGCGGCTGCACCCCGAGACCTCCCAGCCCCGACTGTCGTCGGTGGTGCTGGACATAGACCCCGACAGCGGGCGAGCCACTGGCATTGAGTGGCTGGGGTTGATCGGCTGATACCGATCGTTACTGGTTACCGGTTGAAGGTTGCCGGTTAAAAGTTGAAAGTGGGAGGGAGCTTGGGTGCAGGGGCCGTTTAAATCCCCCCGGCCCCTGCACCCAAGCTCCCTCCCACTTTCAAGACCCCCGCAGACAGACCCGGCCCCGAAAACGTGAAACGTGGAACCTGGAAGTCAGCGTCACTTGGCGTAGTCGACGGCGCGCATTTCGCGGATCACGACGATTTTGATCTGGCCGGGATACTTGACTTCTGCCTCGATCTTCTTGGCAATACTCTTGCTGATCCAGAAAGCCTCTTCGTCTGAAACTTCGCTGCTTTCTACAATGATCCGGATCTCCCGGCCGGCCTGGAGTGCGAAGGCCCTGGCCACTCCCTTAAAGGACGAGGCGATGGTTTCGAGTTGCTCCAACCGTCGAACGTAGTGCTCCAGCACTTCCCGCCTGGCGCCTGGCCTGGCGGCTGATATCGCGTCGGCCGCCTGCACCAGCACCGCCTCCACAGTCTCAAACGGGACATCGAAATGATGAGCCTCCACGGCGTGGATGACCGCCTTGGATTCACCATGTTTTCTGGCCAGTTCGACGCCCAGTTGCAAGTGGGTTCCGCTGGTCTTCTGGTCCACTGCTTTTCCCACGTCGTGAAGCAGTCCTCCCCTGACACAAACTCGGGAGTCCGCCCCGACCTCCTCGGCCATCAGTCCTGCCAGAAAGGCAACCTGGCGGCTGTGCGCGAGTACGTTCTGACCATAGCTGGTGCGGTACCTGAGCCTTCCGACATGCAACAGGAGTTCCTTTTCCATGTCATGGATCCCCAGGTCGAAAGTGGTCTGTTTCCCCTCCTCCAGGAGAGCCTTATCCATGTCCTGGGAAACTTTCTTGACGACCTCCTCAACGCGGGCTGGATGGATCCGTCCATCTTGAATCAGTTTCTCGATGGTCTGCTTCGCGATCTCCCGCCGCAACGGATCGAAGGACGAGAGGATCACGGCTTCAGGGGTATCGTCCACAATCAGATCCACACCCGTGGCCTGCTCCAGAGCCCTGATGTTGCGCCCTTCCCGGCCGATAATACGGCCTTTCATGTCGTCGCTCGGAAGATCAACGACGGACACTGAAGACTCAACTACATGTTCGGCGGCACAGCGCTGGATAGCCTGAACAACCACCTTACGGGCGACGATCTCGGCCTTTTCCTTGGCTTCTTCTTCAATCCTTTTGGCGATCAGAGCGGCATCGTGTCGGGCTTCTTCTTCAATCGCCCTTGTCAGCGCCCTCTTTGCCTCCTCGGCCGTCATTCCCACCATCGACTCCAGCCGTTGAACCTGCTCGTGGTGGATCGTCCTCAACTCCCCCCTCAGGTTCTCGGCTTTCTGCTGTTCTGATTCCAGATTTTGCCTGGACTGATCGAGCTCCCGCTGTCTCTTTTCCAGCGATTCGCCGAGGTTTTTCAGAGATCTCTCCTGCTCCCGACATTCCTTTTCGAGTGTCTCCAGGTCTTGTTTTTGCTCTCGGATCCTCTCCTCGGCCTCGGTACGCCAGCCCAGGATCTCTTCGCGGGCTTCGAGGAGACGTTCGCGCTTTGCTCGGTCGCTTTCCTTTACGGCGTCAAGACGCAGTTCCTCTGCTCTTGTCGCGACATCGTCGAGCTTTCGCTGAATGACGCGAGTTTTCAGGTAGTACCAGATGAAGATGGCGCCCAGCAGAATGACCGGTATCAGCCACGGCGGCGAGGAGTCCAACATAACAAAGCTTCCTGGAGGGGCGCCGGCCGGGAAAGTGGAGGCACCCTGCTTGGCCGTGTGGCCGTGAAGATTGAACCTGCAAAAGCAGGTGGGAGATCTGCCCTCGACTGCGCACAGCCGGGGGACGCGAAATCCCGAGTAAAAACTGTTGGCTCAATTTCTACTGGACCATCACGGGCCTCGCAGGGAGCAACGAAGTATATCTCAGGCTCGGCCGAAGATCAACTCGAGCCAATCTCCCGAAGGGGTGAAGCAAGAAGCTCTGTCAGGCGGCCGGTCGACTCCGAAACTCGACGCTCGAACTGCTCCAGTTCCTGGCGTGTTGATTCATAATCGTCGGCTATGTTCAAGGCCGCAAGAATCGCTATTTTAAGCGTGTCAACGGTGAGCGTCTGCTGGGCCAATTCCGACATTTTCTGATCAACATAAGTGGCCAGCTTTCGAACGTATTCGGGGTCATCTCCACTTCGGACCCGAAAGGTCTGATTGAAGATCGTTACCGTTGTTACTTTTTCCTGAACCGGTTCCATTCTGTTTCCCGGGCCTGTCTCCAGTCGTGGCTACTCTTGTTCCTTTTCCAGAGCGGCCAGCGACGTCAGCATCTTTTCCACCCTCGAAAGGGTCTTCTTACGATCCTTTTCCAGGAGTTTCACTTGGTCACGTTTGCCACGAAAATCCCTTTCAAGCACCTCCAAATCCTGTCCCAGTTCGGTTACCTGCTGCCTCAGCTGAGCGTTCTCTTTCCGAAGATCAAGAAACCGCTCGACAAGTTCTACAGCGACGTCTTCAACTTCAGTGAGGACTGTCTCAGCGACAACCGACATTGGCAACAAGCTACAAGCGAGTCTCAACGCCAAGACTCCCGGCCAGCTCGGCGAATATCCGCCGGCTGAATCTGTTCGCTTCGTCCTGCGTCAAAGTGCGTTCCAGATTTGCGAAAGTTAGCCGTACCGTCAGGCTAATCTTTCCGCCGGGAAGCTCTGGGCCTCGATAGAGATCAATCAGATCAATACCCCGAAGTTCGGGGATATTTAAACGTTGAACGGCTATCGTAATTCTATCGAAATCAATCGCCGTGTCAACCAGGAAGGAGACATCAGATTCGACAGAGGGATATCTTGCCAGCTCGCGAAAACTCGGATCCAACAGGGTGTTACTGTAAAGGACATCAAGTGATAGCTCGGCGACGTACACTGGGCTTGGAATCCGCAGGGGTTGGTGCAGGTGAGAGCTGAGCCTACCCATGATTCCAAGCGCGCGACCATTCAGACCGATGGTCACGCCACTCTGTGTCTCGAGAAAGGCGCTGCCGCCTTTCTGCAGTTCGCCAGTCTGACCCAGCCTTTCAAGCAGTCCGCCAACCACTCCTTTCAGATGAAAAAACGAGAAGTCGTGATCGCTTTCCGAATCCCGCCAGTGGTGAGGCCGATTCAAACCGGTGGCCACGATTCCCAGTCGTGTCTCCTCCCGAATTTCCTTGTCGGCCAGCCGGAACACCTTGCCGATCTCAAAAAGTTTGAGGCGCTTGCTTCCACGGTAGGTGTTGCGGCGCACCGCCTCGAGTAGACCCGGGGAAAGGCTTGTCCGCAAGTGCGTATGGTCGTCGCTGAGTGGGTTTTCGATGCCCACCATCTGCGTCTCCTCAACGCCAAACTTGCGCTCCTTCTCCGCAACAGTGAAGACCAGCGTCACGGCCTCCGAAAAACCCTGACCGGTCAAGAACTCGATGACCCGCCTCTGCTTGTTCCGGTTGTCCGGATAGCTACCGATGCCGCGGCTGCCGGGGAAGTCGCTCTCGACCTGATCATAGCCATAGTGGCGCAGAACTTCCTCGACAAGGTCTTCTTCCATCCGGACGTCGTTTCTAAAGGTCGGTGCAGCCACCTCCCAGTTGCCTGGGTCGCCGCTCACCTCGAATCCCAGGGACTCCAGAATCCCGTCCACTTTTTCGTCCTCAATCTCAATGCCCGTTACCTGACGTATGCGACTGGATGTGAGACTTATGGATGCAGGGCTCCGGACCTGCGGGTATTCGTCATGGAGGGGCCCCGAGCAGTACGATCCCTCGGCTATCTGTTCGATCAGACGGCTGGCCAGATTCAGACCCAGCGGAGGAAGGTCTGGATCACTGCCGCGCTCAAAACGGTAGGAGGCCTCGGTGCTCATTCCTATCCGCCTGGCGGTCCGCCGTACCTGGAGGGGATCGAAGTAGGCACTCTCGAGCAGCACCACCGACGTGTCTTCACCCACTTCACTTTCGATGCCACCCATAATCCCGGCGATCGCCACCGGCTTTTCAGCGTCGCATATCATGAGCATCTCTTCGTCGGTCTCTCGTTCCAGGCCGTCCAGGGTGGTGAGTTTTTCTCCCGGGCGGGCCCGGCGGACCACGATGGCCCCGTTCTCAAGTTTCTCGAAATCAAAAGCATGCAGGGGCTGACCGATGTGAAGCATCACGAAGTTGGTGATATCAACGATGTTGTTGATGGGCCGCTGCCCCAGCCTTTCTAAGCGCTCCTGTAACCACTCTGGCGAATCCTTGAGCGAAACCGTCTCAATCAGCCGTGCCGTGTAACGGGGACAGAGATCGGGGTCGAGAATACGAATCGAAGCCGAGCGGCTTCCCTTCCGCCCGCCGGGAGCCGTCAGGTCAGGCATCCGAAGATCCATCCCGTAGTGGGCGGCGAGTTCGCGCGCAATTCCGAGGTGATTCAGACAGTCCGGCCGATTGGCGGGAATCTCCAGGTCGAGTACGACATCCTGTTCTACTTCCTCGCGCCCCTCTACAGTGAAACCAATCCGGGCCAGAGCCCCAGCCACCTGGTCGGGCTCCCTGGCCGTTTCTCTGAGGGCAAGAAAGTCGCACAGCCAGTCATAGGAGACTTTCATGCATGGCCTTTCAAGCTGCTACTTTTCCCTGCAGGAGTCCTAAAACTGCCGAAGGAATCGAATGTCGTTCTCGAAGAGCAACCGCATATCCGGGATTTGATACTTCAGAAGAGCCAGTCGGTCAATCCCCATTCCCCAGGCAAAACCGGTGTAACGACTTGCGTCGTATCCTACTTCCTCGAACAGGCGCGGATGCACCATCCCCGCTCCCAGTACTTCGATCCAACCGCTCTTTGTACACACACGGCAACCCTCTCCCTGACAAAAGGGACAGCTGATGTCGACTTCGGCTCCAGGTTCGACAAACGGAAAGTAGCTGGGTCGCAAGCGGATTCGCGTCCCTTCCGAAAAGAGCGCTTTGAGAAAAGTCTCCAGTGTCCCCTTCAAGTGGGTAAAATTGATCCCTTCGTCGACGACCAACGCCTCCAGCTGGTGGAACATGGGACTGTGCGTCGCATCGACCGCGTCTCTTCTGAAGACCCCGTCCGGGCACAGCGATCCGGAGTGGAGGCCGGCGTTTTTCCATGGTCCGAATCTGGACCGGGGATGTGTGCGTTCGGAGGAGCATTCGACCGGGAAGGTAAAAAGTATCCTGATCGGCTCTTGCCGGATGTTCTTCCGGGATGTTCAAGGCTTCGAAGTTGTAGTACTCAGTTTCTACTTCAGGCCCCTCCAGAAGCTCGAAGCCCATTCCCACACAGATTTCTTCCATCTCGCGGGCCAGCCTCCTGATCGGATGAACGCGGCCGACTTCGACTGGAAACCCCGGGAGGGTTCTATCCAGTTTGACCGGAACACGGGCAGACCGAGCCTCTTCGACGAGCTCTGCCCGACGTCCGTCCAGGGCTTCCGAAACACGACTTCGCAGCTGGTTGAGAGAATGACCCAGGGCGGGGCGTTCGTCCGTTGGCACACTGCCCAGACGGCGCAGTTGCAGGCTGACCAGGCCGCGGCGACGGCTCAAATACTTGTCCCGGACCTCAGCCAGGTTCTGGAGTGAATCGGTTTTGGAAAGATCCTCTTCGAACCGGAGCCAAATCTCCTCTACGGGATCTGATTTCATAGGTACTATTCGGACCGTCTCCCAGAGCTCCGCCAGGGCTCGGTGGGAGGCTGGTGCACCGTCAGCCTATCGCCTGGCGGGCCGTGTCAGCCAGCCTCTTGAACCCCTGGTGATCAAGGGCAGCCGATTTCCGCCAGCATCTTCCGATTCAAGTCGAGGCCGGCGACCTTGAGACCGTAGATGAACTGGCTGTAGGAAAGGTCATTCTGCCGGGCAGCCGCGCTGATCCTGGTAACCCACAGCCTCCGGAAGGCCCTTTTTTTCTGCCGGCGGTCCCGGTAGGAAAAGGCCAGTGATCGCAAGACCTGCTCTTTGGCGGCCCGATGCAGCTTGCTCTTTGTTCCCCAGTAGCCCTTGGCGGATCTGAGGGTTTTCTTTCTCCGCCTGACGCGGCTCGGTCCCCTGGTAACCCTCGGCATATTCCCTACCCGATCTTGAGCATCGCCCTGACACGCTTCGAGTCGGCGGCTGAGACCAGCGACGCCTTGCGCAGATTGCGCTTTCTCTTGGGCGACTTCTTCGTCAGGATGTGGCTGTGGTGACTGCTGTGGCGGCGAATCTTGCCGCTCCCCGGTGACGCTGAAGCGCTTGGCGGCCGCTCTCTCTTCGTTTTTAACTTCATCTTTTTGTCCGGACTACTGGCTCTTTTTCGGAGTCAGGATCATGATCATCGTGTAGCGCTCCATCTTGGGCCGCATCTCGATATCAGCCAGATCCGCCACTTCTTGGGCCAGCTTGTTGAGGATCTGCTCTCCGATCGCCGGATGGGTAATTTCCCGTCCTCGAAACATTATGGTGGCTTTTACCTTGTTCTCAGCCTTCAGGAAGCGAATCGCATGGTTTTTCTTGAACTCGAAGTCGTGAGGATCGATCTTTGGCCTGAACTTGACTTCTTTGACGTGAATGACCTTCTGGGACTTTCGGGCCTCATGCGCCTTCTTACTCTGCTGGTACTTGTATTTTCCAAAGTCCATGATCCGGCACACAGGGGGCCTCGCCGTGGGAGCTATCTCCACAAGGTCCAGACCTTGCTCCTGTGCAATTTCCATGGCTTGCCTGGGGTGCATAATACCCAGTTGCTCTCCTCCATCGGAAATTACCCGAATCTCAGGTGCCCCTAATCCGCCGATTGACTCTCGCTCTCTTAATATTCGTCCTCCGAAAGCTGCCAGTTTACCATTGGCAGAATCTCAAACACATTAGAAAATGGTTGAGCAGCGTACGCTAGCAGCCCGTTGACCTCGTCTCCGTCTCTTCTCGGACCCGGTCCGCGAAGTCTGCCGTGTCCATGGGACCCAGATCTCCGTCCCTGCGATGCCGCACTGCCACGTTGCCCTGTTCCACCTCCCGATTCCCCACAATCAGCATGTAGGGAAGTTTCTGTACCTGGGCTTCCCGAATCTTGAACCCGATTTTCTCGCTCCTCAGGTCTGCCCGGATCCTCAGACCGGCGGCTGCGAGCTGTTCGACGACACGCCCTGCATAGTCGTGGTGGTGTTCGCTGATCGGAAGAACGACCACTTGTACCGGAGCCAGCCAGGTTGGAAAAGCACCCGCGTAGTGCTCGATCAGAACTCCCATGAATCGTTCCAGGGAACCCAGCAGCGCCCCTGTGAATCATAATCACGTGGTGTTCCCGGGAGTCGGATCCGACATAGGTCACCTCGAAGCGCTGGGGCAGGCTGAAGTCAAACTGGAAGGTACTCAACTGCCACGACCGGCCCAGGGCGTCGATCAGGTTAATGTCGATCTTGGGGTCCGTAGAAAGCCGCTTCTCCCACTTTGCGCTCGTATTCCCAGCCTTTTTGTTCGAGCGCCTCGACCAGCACCTGTTCAGCCTTTGCCCAGCTCGTCGGGACTGCCCGCATACTGCTTCGGGCTCTCCGGATCGGACACGGAAAGGGCCACCTCGAAATCCTCGAATCCGAAGGCGTTCAGAATGAACTGTGCCAGATCAAGAGTCTGCACGACTTCTTCCAGAACCTGATCGGGGCTGCAGAATATATGAGCATCGTCCTGAGTGAACCCGCGCACTCGCAGCATCCCATGCAAAGTTCCAGACTTCTCATACCTGTACACCGTCCCAAACTCCGCAATTTTCATCGGCAGTTCGCGGTAGCTGCGCCTGGCGGACTGATAGATCATGATGTGGCCTGGACAGTTCATGGGCTTTAAGACATATTCATCCTCTCCAACCGGCAGGGTGAACATGTGCTCCCGAAAATACTCGTAGTGCCCGGACGTTTTCCACAAGTTGCTCCTGGCAATGTGGGGTGTGTACACAAACTGGTAGCCTCTCGCTTCCAGCTCACCGCGCAGAAACTGCTCCACAATGCCCCTCACCACGGCACCTTTCGGATGCCAGAAAATCAGTCCGGGCGCAACCTTTTCCTCGATGGTATAGAGACCCAGCCGGGTGCCCAGCTTGCGATGATCTCGCTGCCGGGCCTCCTCCATAGTGGCCAGATAACGGTCCAGGTCCTCGGAGGTAAAAAAGGCCGTTCCATAGATCCGCTGCAGCTGCTCACGCTTCTCGTCGCCACGCCAGTAGCTGCCGGCTACGGAAAGCAGCTTGAAGACACCCAGCTGGTCGGTCCGGACGACATGCGGACCCTTACAGAAATCCGTTAACTCGCCCACTTTGTAGGAAGAGAGCACCTGGTCGGCCCTGTCGCGGATCAACTCGGCCTTCAGCACCTCACCGCGAGTTTGAAAATACTCGAGCGCTTCTTCCGTGGAGAGGATTGCGGGTTCAAAGCTGAGGTTGGCAGCAGCCAGTTCCTTCATCCGGGACTCGATCCCCGGCAGGTCTACGTCCGTAAACCGATGAGGAGTCTGGAAGTCGTAATAGAACCCCTCGTCGGTCGGCGGCCCGATCCCCAGACGCACGTCAGGATAGAGGTCGATGACGGCCAGGGCCATCAGATGAGAGGTCGAATGACGCAGGATCGCCAGGGGTCTCTTCAGCATCGGTGACCCGGTCGATCCGGCCATCCCGAAAAATGGCCTGTATTGCCTGCTTCAATCCAGGGTTGTCCGAAAAAAAAATGGTAGGTGCGAGCGGATTTGAACCGCTGACCCCTTCCACGTCAAGGGAAGTGCTCTACCCCTGAGCTACGCACCTACGTCTGGGCCCATCAAAGTGTACGGGTCCAGTCATTTGACTGTCTCGAAAACACAAACTGGCCACGAGGAGGGCACTTGCCTCCGTGGCCAGTCATGCAACTTTTGTGCTCCGTCCAGGAAACGAACCCGTGGAGCACCTGACTTTCCGGTCGCCTTAGTTGATTGCGTCCTTGAGAGCTTTCCCGGGCGTGAACCTGGCGACTTTCCTGGCTGGAATCCGGATGGGCGCACCCGTGCGAGGATTCCGACCCTGTCTTGCACCGCGATGCGATACCGAGAACGTCCCGAATCCCACGAGCGTGACTTTGCCACCGTCGCTGAGAGCCCCCTCGATATTGCTCAGCACAGAATCAACAGCGTTCTGAGCCTGGCCCTTCGTAATGCCCGCATCGTCAGCCACAGCCGCAACTAGGTCTCCCTTGTTCATTTTTCCTCCTTCTCTTACTTCGGAAATGAGTGCCTCTACATTAAGCGCTGCACTGACGGTCAGGCAGCTTTCTTCAAGATGCGTTTTCTAATCTCTTCAAGTCCCTCCTCAAGCTGCTCCTGGCCTACAGCTGCGTCGAGCCTACGGTAGAAATCTTCCAGCGTCTCTTCCGCCATTTCTTCCGTGGCGTTCTCGAAATAGAAGTTCGTCACAAAGTCCTGGCTGGGCGATCTCTTCAGGGGCCGCAGGCCAGAGGATCGCACCGTCTGTCCCTGCAGGGGTTTCCCATTGGGCCGCATGATCAACCGGGTGGCCAGAAAAATCACCGACCCCTCAGCAAGTTCAAATTTTTCCTGAATCGTTCCGTGGCCGTTCGTCCTCAACCCGATCGAAAAGACATCCTTATTGTCGATGAGGGCCGCCGAAAACACTTCGGCCGGGCCGCTCGTGCCACCGTCGACAAGGAGTCCCACGATTCGACTGCCAATCACAGGCTCCTGTTGGGACCGCAACTCTTCAAAGGTTCCGTCCCGGGACGCGACCCTGGCAATGAGTTCACCCGGCTCCAGAAAAAGGTCAGCCACCAGCACAGACTCCTCTATGGTTCCCCTGGTCGCCCCGCGAACATCTACAAGGATCGCTTCCACGCCCGTTGCCAGCAGCAATCGAACCTTGGACAACACTTCTTGCGAGGCGCCCGGGTCGAAATTGGGAATACTCAACAATCCAATGCCATTTTCGACGACCGTGGCCCGTGCGTGCCCCGGCTCGATCACTGCCCGCTTAAGTTTCATGTCGATTGGCTGAGATCGGCGCGGCCGCACGATCCGGATGGTAACATCAGTCCCCTGACTCCCCTTGAGTCGATTCCTGGTTTCCCACAGGCTCATCTCGGTTGTCACTTTGTGGTCGACCGATTCTACGATGTCGCCCGTCCGCAGCCCCAGCTGGTCCGCGGAACTGCCCGGCTCCACCGATACGACGTAGGCATAGCCATACCGTTTGGACAGCATCAGCCCGGGGGAGGCCTCCGCGTCTTCCCGATCGCGCAAACCCGTGAAGATGTTCCCTTCTACAAAACTCGAAAAAGGATCAACGGCCTCGATCATTCCAAGTAACGCGCCGTTAATGGCCCTGTCGATGTCGGGGCTTTCGACATACTCCGACTGCAGACGCGACAAAACCATTGTGAACATCTCCAGCTGGGCGTAGGTATCATCCTCGGCCGAAACGTCTTCGAGCACACCACCGACCAGTCCGTACAGAACCACGGCGGCCGAAAGAAAGATCAAAACTAGTTTAGGTTTTCCAAACATCTGTATGATGGAAGTCCACGGGGAGCCCGGATAGGGACCCGCGAATTATAGCCCGAAAGCTTCGGTTCCAACAAGGAAACTCGCGGTGAAAGATCGCTCTACAACTCCCTCCCAGCCCGGCCGTCTGATGGCGCTGGACGTCGGAACCGTAAAAATAGGTGTCGCCCTCACTGATCCTCTCCAACTTTGTGCGCGGCCTCTGACCACCCTGCGCCGAAGCAGCCTCGATTCTGATAAAGACAAAGTGCTGACATTGATCCGAGAGCACGAGGTCTGCTCAGTCATCGTCGGTCTGCCCAAGCACCTGAGCGGAGCCGAGAGCTCCACCGCCGACTGCGTACGACCGCTGGCCGAGGAGCTTCGCGCGGCAAACGTGAACGTTCAGTGGCAGGATGAACGCCTTTCCAGCCGCTTTGCCGAAGAGTGGATGTCCCGTTCTAAGCTTCCGGTCGCGGAGCGGGGACGGTTACGCGACCAGTATGCGGCCGCTCTTATCCTGCAGTGGTATCTGGAGGAGCGGGCTTGAGCAAACGGACGCTCCTTATCATTCTCCTTTCTTTTGTCGTCGCCTTAATTCTGAGTTCAGGCGCGGCCTCCTGGTTCATTTACGCCCGTCTCAGCCAACCGTTCCAGGGTTTTTCAAAGCAGGCCCGCATCCTGGTGGTCGGTGGAAACAGCGCAGCCGACGTTGCTGTGATGCTTGAAGAGGCCGGTGTCATTACGTCGGCCCGGGTGTTTCGCTGGTATGTCCGCTACCGGGGTGAAGACTATTTCCTCCAGGCCGGTGAGTACCGGTTTGACCGCCCCCTCAGTATCCTCGAAGTAGCCGGCAGGATTCACCGGGGAAAGGTACACCGCTACAAAGTCACATTGCCCGAGGGGCTGTCCGTCGAAGAGATCACCGAGCGCCTGGAAGCCGAGGGCTTTGGTCGGGCCGAGCAGTACAGACGTCTGGCCTCATTCCCGGATCTGATCTCGGATCTCGATTCGGAAGCGGAAGACCTGGAGGGCTATCTTTTTCCAGAGACCTATTTCTTCACCCTCGACATGGACGAGGACGGCATTCTGAAGGCCCTTACGGACCGCTTCCGTGCCGCCTGGAACACGGAGCGGCAAGATCTCGCCGCTCAGCTGGGCCTGAGCCTTCGCGAGACGATCTCCCTGGCGTCCCTGATCGAAAAGGAGACGGCCCTTGCCTCCGAGCGCCCGTTGATCTCTGCCGTGTTTCACAACCGCCTGGAACGGAAAATGAAACTCGAGTGCGATCCCACCGTCATCTATGCCGTCAGCAGGATCAAGAAATACGACGGCATCATCCATCAAAGTGATCTGGATCTCGATTCGCCCTACAACACGTACAAATATCCCGGGCTGCCGGCGGGGCCCATCGCCAGTCCGGGAGCAGATTCGATCGACGCAGCTCTGCGCCCGGCCTCAGTGCCCTACCTCTACTTCGTAGCCAGGAACGACGGAAGTCACTTCTTCTCCTCCAACTATCGCGACCATCATCGAGCGGTGTTGGAGCATCAGAGACGCTGAGGTCGCTTCGCTCGCTGGTTACCAGGAACGTGTAAAATGGTCTCCATGCCACGCTGCAATCCTCTCTTTCTCGTCTACTTCGTGTGCGCCGGCGCCGCCCTTTCCGGCCAGCCATCGAGGGTTCATGTGCCGGCCCCTTTGAGTATTCGCGCACCCCTGGTCGCCGCCTGGAAGGCCATGCACGAAGTGCTCGACCTCAACCGCCACGAGGTGGCCGAAGAGGAGTTTTCCAAAGGTTCCATTCTTACCCGCTCAAGGGAATACTCCTCGGGCCCTCTGGCGGCATCTCACATCCGGAAGATAGCCGAGCCATCCAAACTCGTGGATGGTGAGTGGGTCAAAGCCGAATATCAGTATCAGATCCATATCCAATACGTCTCGGAGAAGGAGACTCTCGCATGGGTCGATGCTCGAATCCGGGGTCTGAAGCGTCCTTTTATCGGCACCGACGCGTGGGTAAAACTCAATTCAACGGGCAAGCTGGAAGAGGAGCTCCTCACCCTTTTCGGCCAGCATCTTTTCGGTCAAACTTTTTCTCTCGACCAGCCAAAGCCCGGGTTCTGGGAGAGAAAACCGGGTCACGTCCGGGAAGCCTTTGAAGCTCCGCGCGCCGTCGGGCCCGAACGCACGCCCGGGCTGTGACGGGTCCATCGAAGTGACTCAGAGTCTCGACCCCGAAGTCCTGCACATTCTCGACGGCGCCGCCCGGCTGACTCTGGCCACGTTTCTGGTTTTGTTTGCCGGCGTCGGGCTCTACAATTTCTACAGCTTCAACAGTCGAAGATTGACGGGCACTCTCCATCCTGAGGAAATGGACCTTCACCAGCCCTGGCAGATCCTCCGTCCTTTGCTTTCTTCACTGGTGTTCTCCAGCCTCCTTGCCCTGCTTTCCTTTTTCTTTTACGCCTTTGTCCCGGCCCCCTTTCTCGACAACTACGCCACCGCCGGGGGCTGGAAGCGAGCGGCTGTCCGGATAACCTCCCTTCAGTTCGATCGCTTCCATGAGGGATTCTCACTCAAGGGAGAAATCTGGAACCAGAAGGAGGAGGACCTGGTAGGGATGCAGGTTGTCGTCTCTGTCCTGGACCACAACAAGGAACCACTTGCCCGGTTGGTGGTAGCCCCCGTTCCCCCCACCATGAAAAGCGGCCAGACGGCTGCTTTCGAGGTCAGATACGCCGAGAATTCGACTCTGATCCACGGATACCAGCTTGCCTTTCAGGACAGCGACGGCGCCCCCATCGACCACGTAGCCGGTTTCGATGTCGAGTAAAGCAGGCCGCCGAAGTTTCCGGAGCCGGGAACTTCTCACCCTGATTCCCTACCTGAGGAAGTTTCGTACCCGGCTTCTGGTGGGCTCCCTCATGGTTTTGCTCACCAACGCTGCAGCCGTCGTGTCGCCCTGGATTCTGAGAGCTGCAATAGACGACCTGACCCTTCAGGTCGACCAGCAGAAGCTGCTGCTCTACTCGGGACTCATTCTTTCCTTCAACGCACTCGAAGGGTGTTTTCGTTTTCTGATGCGACGGATTCTCATTGGTCTCTCCCGCAACGTCGAGTTTGATCTGCGCAATGATCTCTATGCTCAACTTCAACGACTGTCCCCCTCTTTTTATGGCACTTATTCGACCGGCGACCTGATGGCCCGCTCGAGCAGCGATCTGAGCGCGGTGCGCAGCGTCCTGGGACCCGGCATCATGTACAGCCTCAATACATTGTTTACGGCCGTCCTGACCGTAACGATTCTGCTTCGGCTGGATTTCACCCTGGCCGTGATTGCGCTCCTTCCCCTGCTGCTCGTGAGCGTCAGCGTCAGGTTCTTTGGAAAGCGAATCCACGACCGCTTCAAGAAAATCCAGGAGCGCCTGGCTGAGATGACTTCCCAGGCCCAGGAGAACCTGAGCGGACGAAGGGTGATCCGGGCTTATGTCCAGGAGGATGCCGCCGTGGAGCGCTTCGCAACCACCAACCGGCAGTACCGGGCCGAGAGCCTTGGTCTAGTGAAGTTGTGGGGCGTCTTCAACCCCCTTCTGACCCTGTTCCTGGGCCTGTCTACGGTCGTCCTGCTGTGGATGGGGGGACTTCGCGTCATGCAGGGAGCGTTGACGGTTGGCGAGCTGGTCGCTTTCGTCGCCTATCTGGCCATGTTGAGCTGGCCCACCATCGCGCTCGGGTTTGTCATGAATGTCTTCGAAAGGGGAACCGCGTCGATGGGACGGATCAATCGCATCCTGGAGACGGAGCCGCAGATCCTGGACAGCCCCGGGGCTCGCTCCACTGAGATCCAGGGCAGAGTCGAAGTCCGGAACCTGACCTTTGCCTACAACGGCTCCCCGGTACTGCTGGATGTCACCTTCCAGATCCCCGCCGGCAGCACTACCGCAATTGTGGGAAGGACCGGCAGCGGCAAGTCGACCCTGGCCTCCCTCCTGTGCCGATTCTATCCGGTGCCGGAGAATACGATATTCATCGACGGCCGTGACATCAATGACGTTCCCGTTGCCGACCTCAGGCGCCAACTCGGGTACGTGCCCCAGGACAGTTTTCTGTTTTCCGAAACGGTCGCTCGAAACATTTCGTTTGGAAGACCCCGTGCCGGCACCACCGAGATTGAAGAGGCAGCCCGAACCAGCCACATCCTGCCCGATATTCTTGACTTCCCACGAGGCTTCGAAACTCGCGTTGGTGAACGGGGAGTGACGCTCTCCGGAGGACAGAAGCAGCGTGTTTCCATCAGTCGCGCCTTTCTGGTCAAGCCTAAGATTCTGCTTCTCGACGATGCTCTTTCCAGCGTGGACACCTATACCGAGGAAGCGATCCTGGGGAACCTCCGCAAGGAACTGGTCGGTCGGACGGCGATTTTGATTTCCCATAGGATCTCCACGGTGCGAGATGCCGACCAGGTGCTGGTGCTGGAGAGCGGTCGGATTGTGGAGCAAGGAACTCACACCGAGCTGATGTCCAGAAAGGGCTTTTACTCGGACCTCTACGAGAAACAACGGCTGCTGGCGGAATTGGACCTGCAATGAACTCGCCGAGCTCGAACGATCAGGCCAGATTCTATGATGCCGCGCTGGCCCGGCGTCTTCTCACCTATCTGCGGCCGTATCGCGCGGTCGTCGCTGTTGCGGTGTTGCTTCTGCTGGTTGTTTCAGGCCTGCGACTGGTCGGCCCCTACCTCATCAAGATCGCCATAGACGAGTCTATTCCCAACCATGACCCGGGACAGCTTGCGATCCTTACTTTCCTGTTCGTGGGTGCACTTCTGCTGCAATTTGGCGTTGGCTTTCTGCAAACCTACGCAGCTAACTGGACGGGCCAGAGAATCATGTACGACCTGCGGCTCCAGATCTTCCGCCACATTCAGAGGCTTGATATCGCCTACTTTGACAACCGCCCGGCCGGGCGTATCATCACCCGGCTCACGAACGATGTGGATGTTTTGAACGAGCTGTTCACGTCCGGTGTAGTCAGTGTTTTCGGCGATGTCTTCACACTGCTGGGAATTGTGGCGATCATGCTCTGGATCAACTGGAAGCTGGCTCTGGTGTGTTTCTCGGTTATTCCGCTGCTGTTCCTCGTGACCGTGATCTTCAAACGGAGGGTCCGGGGGTCCTACCGTCGGGTCAGGAGGGCCCTGGCCCGGATCAACTCGTTTCTTCATGAAGCAATCACGGGAATGAGCCTTGTGCAGGTTTTCGTTCAGGAGGAAAGAAAGCTCGAAGAATTCAAGGACCGGAACCAGAAGCACATGCAGGCCAACCTCGACTCCATTTTCTACTATGCAGTCTTCTATCCGGTTGTCAGCCTGATCGGCGCCCTGGCGCTGGCACTGATCCTCTGGTACGGCGGACTACAGGTACTCAGCGGCGTCCTGACCCTGGGCGCGGTCGTCGCGTTCGTTCAGTACTCGGAACGATTCTACAAACCGATCAGCGACCTGAGCGAGAAGTTCAATATTCTCCAGAGCGCGATGGCCAGCGCCGAGAGAATCTTCACTTTGCTGGATACCCCCTTCTCGATATCCCCGCCCCTCCGGGAAAAAACCCCAAGCCGGCGCAGAGGCGGCATCGAGTTCGACACGGTTTCCTTTCGATACCGTGAGGACACGCCGATCTTGAAAGACATCTCCTTCCGGGTCGATCCGGGGGAAAAGGTGGCGATTGTGGGAGCCACGGGGGCCGGAAAAACGACTCTGATCAGTCTGCTCAGCCGCTTCTACGACGTGGACAGCGGCCGGATTCTGGTGGACGGGGTCGATCTGCGTCGATGGGATCCGGCGGAGCTCCGACGGTCCATCGCCGTGGTGCTCCAGGACGTCTTTCTATTCAGCGGAAGTGTGGCCGAGAATATACGTCTCTGGGACGGTCGCGTGTCGGAGGAAGACATGCACGGGGCGGCCCGCCGGGTGCTGGCCACCGAGTTTGTCGAGTCCCTGCCGCGAGGCTTTGAAACGGTGCTAAACGAAAGAGGGCAGTCTCTCTCCGGTGGCCAGAGACAACTTCTCTCCTTTGCGCGAGCACTGGCGCGGAACCCCTCAATTCTGATCCTGGACGAAGCGACATCGTCGGTGGATCCGGCCACCGAGCACCAGATTCAGAAGGCGCTAACCCTGCTGATCCAGGACCGGACGGCCCTGATTATTGCCCACCGGCTCTCTACGATCCAGCACTGCGACCGGATCCTGGTGCTGCACAGGGGAGAGGTCGTCGAACAGGGCAACCACCGCCAGCTTCTGGCCCGGGAGGGCACCTATTTCAAGCTCTATCAGCTCCAGTTTCAGGATCAGTTCGAGGGCAGCGCACCCTCAACCCGGGCTTGAAGCCCGGCAGCCGCGGACGGCTACCCGTCAGCGGGCTCCGCGCCCCGAGAAGACCGCCGGGATGGTCTTGAGCATGATCCTCAGATCGAGCCAGAGGGACCAGTTGTCGATGTATTGAAGGTCCAGGTCCATCCATCTCTGGAAATCGATTTCGCTTCGGCCCGAAACCTGCCACAGACAGGTAATGCCTGGCTTGACGCTCAACCTTCGTCGCTGTCGCAACGAATAGTGGGAGACTTCTTCCGGAAGCGGAGCGCGGGGACCGACGACACTCATTTCTCCCTTGATCACGTTCCAGAACTGGGGAAGTTCGTCAAGACTAAACTTGCGCAAGAATCTGCCCAGCAGAGTCACACGCGGATCTTTCCTCATCTTGAATACCGGACCGCTCATCTCATTCAGATGACGAATCTCCCAGAGTCGATCTTCCGCGCCGTCGATCATGGTGCGGAACTTGACGAGGGTGAATCTGCGACCGAAGTTTCCGCAGCGGGTCTGTCGATAGAAGACTCCTCCGTGACTGCTTATCTTTATGGCGACCGCGATCAGGAACATCGGTATCGCCAGAAGAATCAGGCAACCGGCCGCCACCAGAAAATCGACCATCCGCTTGAGCACGAGTCCAAAGCTATGAGCCGGTACTGTCAAAAGCGTGATCAGCGGGATGTCACCGAGGTGTTCGAGGGACAACTGCCCGCTGTTGGGGGGAAAAAAGTCGGCGGCCACCCGGGTCCGGATGCCGAGTTCCTGGCACAGCGCGATCATTTCCTGAAACCCAGCCAGATCGGATATACCCGAACCTGCGAAGATAATCTCGTCCACCACGAGCCCACTATCGAGTAAGTCCTGGAGTTGCCTGGGAGCGCCCAGGCGTCTGGTCGAAGCGGGTTCCGCTTCCTCGACTTCTTCCTCGGCCAGGAAGCCGATCACCTTGAAGCCCCATCGGCGCACCGCCTCCAGGGATGAAGCCAGTTCACGGGCTTTCTCCCGCGTACCCACGACCAGGATATGGATCTGGTTGTGCTCTCCGATGTTTCGGCTGCGCAGGATCCCGTCCAGAACCGCTCGATTCAAGGCAAGCAGGACCCCGGTCTGGAGGAGAAAAGCAAAAAATATGGGGCGGCTGACTTCCAGCTTCAGAGTGTAGGTCAGAAAAGCCATCAACAGCCCCACGGCCATCACGAACTGGGCAACCCGCATCAACTGTCGTTTGAAGGACCAGTGCAGCACCTCGGAATAGGTTTGAGTTGCCAGCAGCAAGGCCGCCCAGATGGGGAGGCAGACCAGAAAGAAATAGATGTATTGCTGCAAAGGGAGCAGGACCGGATTAAAGTGGTGGGCCACCTCGAGAGGCAGGAACTTGACCAGAGACCGAAGCAGATACGAAGCACTGAGCGCCACCAGGCCGGCCAGGACGTCGGTAACGAAAAGGATTCTGCCGTAAAGGACGCTGTGGTGCCTAAACATTCAACGTGTTTTCATAGCCCGGATTTTCAATGGCCACTCTGCCAGCTCAAGAATAATACGGGTATTTTAGCAGTTCGTTTCCGGCTTTTGTAGTTTGAGCGCTCCGTGGTGAGAATCTCGCACAGACTGCCAACTTGCTGCACGCGTTTAGAAATTCAAATCTGTGATACGCGGAAGCCTGGACAAAAGGAACCCCTCGCCCAGCCGGCAGTCGGCCAGATTCCCCATGAATCGATTTTGGGCCCGCAGCCGCTCTAGAAACTCGACATCCGTCAGAATCGTTTCGGGTTCATCGGATGCGGGGTCGTGAAGCTGAGAGGCATGGGCCCGGATTGCCTGCTCTTTGATTTCCCAGGTCGCGGAGATATCCACGACAACCTGGGGCAGACTGGGCGAACAGAACTCCAGCCAGGAAGCAATCACTGCAGGACGATGGGGGGGCAGATCCGGTTCGAGTCTGCCCAGCCCGGAGTGGTGTACGGCCTCTCTAACCAGAACCGCCGTGTTCCAGTGATCCGGATGCCCGAATTGTGAGTGACTGAAAACCCAGCCGGGCCTGCAGCCCCGGAAAACACGAACCAGTTGGTTCCGGTTCTCGGGACTCGGTCGGATCTCTCCATCCGGCAGTTCGAGGTTACTCCGGAAAGCAGCTCCAAGAACCTCAGCGGCGCGATCCGCTTCGGCCCGCCGTGTTTCGACGTTGCCGCGCGTGCCGAGTTCACCGCGACTCAGATCGACCAGGCCGATGCTGTAGCCCTGCCCGACGAGTCGGGCCAGCGTGCCACCGCAACCGAGTTCTATATCGTCCGGGTGCGCCCCGATCGCGACGACATCCACTTTTTCCGTCATGGTCGCCCGGAGGGACCGGAAGTCGCAAGGCGCAGCGCGGAACCCTCTGCCAACAACGGGCCGATCGCCAGCCGGATCTCCGCCTTCTCTTCCTCTTCCAGCGGGAGAAGGGGCCGGCGACAGAATCCACCCCGCAGTCCAGCCAGGTCCATCGCATACTTGAGTCCGGGAATTCCAAAACGTGAAACCAGTGTCTGAGAGGCGAGGAAAAGGTCCGACAGGCTGCTCCTCCTGCTGGATAAAGACGCTTCACCCGCCAGGACCTGGATGGGCAAGTCCGGCAGAGCACAGGCCACCGCCAGAATAGCGGCGCGAATGCCCAGCAGCGAAGCAGGCCCCAGCAACTGTGCCGACCCCAGCACCACCTGGAAGGCCTTGCCCTCGATCCTTCGCAGGATGCTTTGAAGGTAAATCAGACTACCCGAGCTGTCTTTCATACCGGCTATGCCCTCGTGATCGGCGAGGTCTTCGATCAATTCGGGCTCCAGCTGGATCCCTGTGTACTGGGGGATGTTGTACAAGAGCAAAGGCGCCGGGGCATGTTCGGCAACCGCTGTGAAGAACAGCCGGAGGGCTCGCCGATTCATTCGATTCTTATAGTAAGAGGGAACGCTCACCAGAAATGCTGTCGGTGACAAATCGGCGACTGAGTCGATGAACTTTCTGGCCTGATCCAGAGTCGGGGAGGCGAGCCCAACGAGAAAGTCCCGATCACCAGGCGTGCAGGAGCGCACCAGGCGGGCCACCTCGATCCTCTCGGCAGGCAGCAGGTGAATGGCTTCCCCGGTTGAACCCAGTGCCAGAAAGCCGGGCAGTGGGGTTTCGAGATAGTGGCGGAGATTCTCCTCCAGGGCCGAGTAGAGAACCTCGCCGTCTTCCGAGAAGGGAGTCGTCAGAGGAGGGATGACGCCATCGAACAAGGGTGTTTCCATCACAATTCGAGATGTATTCTACCCTAACATCCCCTGACTGGAGGCCCCTGGACTGTTAGCCGGAAGCGGGAACACCGACCCTGATCCGATCCTCCAGCTGAAGAAACTTCTTTTCGCCGATTCCGCGAACGTTCATGAGATCTTCGATTCTCTTGAAGGGACCGTTCTTCTGTCGGTGGTCGATGATCCTTTGTGCCAGGGCGGGCCCGATCCCCGGCAAAGACTCCAGCTGCCGCGCGCCCGCCCGGTTGAGATCCACTCTTTCCTTTTCCACAAGAGCCCAGGCAAAGCCGGAAAGCAGCACGATCGTCGCCAGGGCTGCCATCAATCTGGGTTTCTGCATTTCTTCAGTTCCTCCGCTAAAGTTTCAGGTTGCACTACTAAAAACGACACAACCCTGGAGAAGTACGAGAGTGAGTTGAGGGTTTGAGGCACAGAACGGCAAGGCGTGAGGTTGCCGCCACGCTTCGCGAGCGACGAGGCCGGGTGCCGGTCAGATCCGCATCCCGCTCTTCACCGGAACCAGAAGACGATGGCCATGGCGGCGAGGCCTAGAAAACTCCCGTAGGGAAGTTCAGAGCGCCGGCCCTTTTTCAGGATATACATGTAGGTTCCACCAACCAGGGTTCCCAGAATCGACCCGATGAAGATGGTGGTCCAGGCAAAACGCCACCCCAGGAAGGCTCCGATCATGAACATCATCTTCACATCCCCGAAACCCAGCCCTTCTTCCTTGCGCATTCGGTAGTAGAGTTCGGCCACCAGCCACAGAGTGCCGCCCCCCAGCACTGCACCCATGGCGGAGGACAGGTAGGCGGCTCTGTAGTCTCCCGGGCTGATTCCCAGAATCTCCCCGGCCTGAAAAGGGGCCGCCAGCAGACCCACCAGGGTTCCTCCGATTGTCAGAGGATTGGGAAGAATCCGATCATTCAAATCGATAAAGATGAGCACGATCAGAACGCAAAAGAAGAACGCATTCAGGAACAGCGGCGGAGTCAGTCCAAAGCGCAGCAGCAGTGCGCTGAAGGAACAGGCTGTAGCCAACTCCACCACCGGATAGATCCAGCTGATTCTCTCACCGCAGTGACAGCATCTGGCCCTCTGGTATAAATAGCTGAACAGCGGCAGGTTCTCGCGCCAGCCAAGTCGATGACCGCAGTGCAGACAAAAGGAACGAGGGCGCACTACCGAGCGGCGAGAGGGTAAGCGAAAGATACAGACGTTAAGGAAGCTTCCAATCACCAGTCCGGCAAAAAAGAGAAGGATGATCTGGGGCAGCATGGACGGTTGATTATATGGAATGGGGGGGACGGAGTCGAAAGAGTTTCCCGGGCCAAAGAGAAGGGCCGCCGACGGCGGCCCTCTTAGTCTCAGCTGATCGACACCTTACTGACCGGGCTCGGATTCAGACTCCGGCTCGGGCTCCGGTTCCAGGGTGGGTTCCGCTTCTTTTCGCTTGAGAGTGGGCCGATCCGATTTCAGGGTCGGCTTCTCCTCTTCACTCCGATTCGTACTCGTCTTGCGCTTCAGGCTCGGTCGCTTGGACCCTGTCGCTGCTGCTGCTCCAGGTTGCACCAGCTTGTTGTCCATGGCAACGAGTCTGGACTTGACCTTGTTGAACTCCGATGTCGTCACCAGGTACTCGTCCTTGATCGGCAGATAGGAGATCTCTTGTTGCACGTGCACGATCCGGGATTCCACAGGAGGATGTGTTCTGAAGAAGCTCCCAAACTTGCCCGGGTTGTTTTTCTCCTTGGCCTCGAGCTTCTCGAAGAAGGTAATGAACCCGTTGGGATCAATCCCGGTGTTCCACAGGTACTGGGTTCCAAGCTGATCAGCTTCGGCCTCCGACTGTCGCGTAATACCCAGCGCCGACAGGGAGAGACCCAATCCCAGGCCCTGACGGATGGCTACCTGAGTCCAGTAGCCCCCGACGAAAAGGGCCGGAAGAGCAGCGAACTGTAACAGTTGTCCCTTTGTCATTCGTTCGGTGGCGTGGCGGGCAGTAACATGGGCAATCTCATGAGCCATGACTCCGGCCAGCTCCGATTCCGTATCAGCCTCCAGAATTAATCCCTTGTTGACGAAAAAGAAGCCGCCCGGCAGAGCGAAAGCGTTCACCTCTTCGGTGTCCATTACGCGCACGACAAAGGGCACCTTGGCGTCTGAATGCCTGACGATGTTTTGAGCCAGCCGGTCGACGTACTCGTTAACAACGGGATCCTCAACCAGCCTCGCCGACCTCTCGACCTGCTGGGCATACTGGGCTCCGATTTGAATCTCTTTCTCCAGGGAGACAAAGTTCGGAAAAAGGCCGGCAACCTTCCCATTGATTCTACGATTGCCAATATCTTCCACGTCCGAGTGCTTGCGCTCCGCAAAGGTGGGAGGCGTGAGGAGCAAAACCACGAGAAAGCAGGTAACGAGTCGGGCTGGCAATTTGTACATTCGACTAAACTCCTAACTTCCTTTATCAGTATAACCTTCTGTCATTTATAATCCAGTAGCCTATTGCCGCAAATGCGTCCTTTATTTAAGACGTGAATCTGCAGCCAATGTTTCAAAGTAAACACCTGCCGCCGACCCCTGATTAGACCCGACATGAAGCTCCTCTCGGCCGCCCAGATGAATGAGATTGATCGGCTCAGCAGTGAACGCTTCGGAGTGGCTGGCCTCATCCTGATGGAGAACGCCGGATTTCAGCTCTTTCGAGAGCTGGAAAGGCACTTCGCCGGCCGTCTCCGGCAGCAGAGAGTGGCGGTTTTTTGCGGCCGGGGGAACAACGGAGGCGATGGATTTGTGCTGGCCAGACTTCTGGATCAGCATGGTGTGGAGACGGCGGTCTACCTGCTGGGTGCCGCCTCTGACCCCAGTGGAGATTCGCGGGTCAACCTGGAGGCCTGGGTCAAGTCGGGCCGCGGGGTTCACGAACTCGACGAAGAGACCTGGGAGTCGGTCACACCCACGCTGGGGCGGTTTAGCGTGGTCGTCGACGCCCTGCTGGGGACCGGCCTGCGGCGACCACTGGGAGGCCTCTTTGCCCGGGTCGTCGAAGAGCTCAATCGCAGAGACTGGTTTCGTCTGGCCGTAGACATCCCTTCGGGTATGGGAGCCGACTCACTGGAGAAGCCGCAGCTTTGTTTCCGGGCGGACCTGACCGTAACCTTCGCCGCCCCCCAGCCCGCTCACTTCCTGAACCCGGCCCAGGAATGCCTGGGAGAGATCCGCGTGGCACCTATCGGAATCCCGCGGCAACTCCTCGATTCTGACCAATGGAAGGTCTCGGTGATCACCCGGGACCTGGCTCGGAGGGGCCTCCCGCCCCGACTCACCGACTCCCACAAGGGGAGCTACGGCCACGTAGCCGTGGTTGCCGGGAGCCGAGGGAAACCGGGAGCGGCGGCCCTGGCTTCCTGGGCGGCGCTGCGGGCCGGATCGGGGCTGGTTACCTGTTTCACCTCCCGGTCCGCCCAGGGCGTTGTCGCCACCTGCCACCCGGAGATCATGACCGAGCCTCTGGCCGAATCCGATGAGGGTGCGCTTGCCCTCCCTGACTCTTCCGGAACCATCGAGCAACTTTCCTCCAGGGACACGGTGGCCGTCGGCCCGGGCCTGGGACTGGCGGCCGAAACCGTTGCCTTTGTGCTGAAAATCCTGGTTTCCCTGGAAGTCCCCGTCGTGCTCGATGCCGACGGGATCAATGCTCTGGAAGGCCAGCCGGAGAAGCTCCGGGGCGACCTCTCGAGGCCTCTCATCCTCACCCCGCATCCCCGGGAGTTCTCCCGGCTGAGCGGGGTTCCCACAGCCGAAATTCGCAGCAACCGACTGCAGATCGCGCCGCGCTTCAGCCAGGACCATCAGGTGTGGCTTGTTCTCAAGGATTATCGGACCATCATCGCGACTCCGGACGGGAAGACCCTGGTCTGCCCGCTCGGCAACCCCGGTATGGCAACGGCTGGGAGCGGCGACGTGCTCACCGGGATCATTGCGGCGCTGACCGGGGCCTGCTGGGCCGGTGGACGAAGATCAGAGCGCGACCTCACCCACAGCGTGGCCGCGGGCGTCTACCTTCATAGCCTGGCGGGCGATGCGGCCGCCCGCACCGGTTCCATGAACTCCCTGACCGCAACCTCGATTCTCGACTCTCTGGGCCAGGCCTTTTCCGACCTGGAGCGTTGTTCCGGATGATCTGTATCCGGACCCAGGACGACGAGGGAACAGGGGAGCTGGGCAAGAACATCGCCGACCAACTGGTCCCGCCTGCCACCCTCTTGCTGATAGGAGAGCTGGGCGCGGGCAAGACGGTCCTGGCTCGGGGGATCTTCGCGGGCCTGGGAGTCGACCCATCCCTGGTCCGCAGTCCGACCTTCAGCCTGGTCCATGAGTACCCGTCACCCGGCGGCACCGTTTTTCACATCGACCTGTACCGCCTCGACAAGCCTTCCGACTTCGCGTCCCTCCCCTTCGAGGAGATCCTCTCCCAGCACACCATTGCCGTGGTGGAGTGGGCCGACAAGCTTCCCTTTTTCGTGGCCGGCTCTTTCCGTATCGAAATGCAGGCAGGCGAGGACTCGCACCGGTTCTGGATCGACCCGGGGATACCCGGGATCAGCGAATTCGCCTCCGCCTTGGCGGCCAGGGAGTCAAAGGCAGGAAAGGGTCAGAGTAGACTGTCCCTGATTTGAGGGACGGAGCGCTGGCCCCCACCCGGTCCAGCGCGCCTCAGTCCCTCAAATCAGGACAAGACCCGGGGGGGGTCTGTTTGAAATACAGCAGGCGGCCACGAATGTTTCAAATACAGTTTCGGTTCGCACTTTTCGGGCCCTGCGGCGTATGAAACAGCAGGATGAACAGTCGCGGCTACACGCTACTCGAGTTGGCTGTCACGACTGCCCTCTTCGCCACTATCGCCGGCTGGAGCGCAGTGGGAATGGGCCGGGTCGTGAGCGAGTTCCGGCTCCACGCCGCCTCTGAATCGCTACTGGGTGCAGCCGGCCTGGCGCGCTCCATGGCCATCAGTCGAAACACCGACATCCGGCTTCTCGTGGACCCATCTTCCGCCAGATTTTCCCTGGGAAGCCCCGACCGGGAGCCCGCGACCTGGACGCCCCTTCCCCCGGGGGTCGGTTTCGTGGCTGTACCGTCGCGCCCGATTACCTTCCACAACCGGGGGACGGCGGCGCCGGCCGGCACCATCGGCATTGCAAACGAAGCGGGAGCCATACGAGTCGTCGTGGCGGTCTCGGGAAGAATCCGATGGTCTCGGGAATGAGCACCCACCGGAGACGGGCCGGTCCTGGTCTCGGGAAAAGTCCGTGCCGCAAGAGCAGGTCGCGCCTCGAGGGATTCACCCTTCTCGAGGTTGTGCTTGCCGGTGCCGTTTTGACAACGGGCTTTCTGGCGGTCCACTACAGCGCCGCGCTGGCCTGGACCGTACACGAGGAGGCGAGGTCCCGGAGCGAGTCCGCTCTCCTGCTCTGGAGCCGGTCCTCCGGGTTTCGTGCCGGCCGGGAAAGCGGCGGAACTTCCCTGATTCTTCACCCCGATCTGCGCCCTCTGCTGCGGGTCGTAGAGGAGCGGGACGGCATTGAGTGGGAGACCATTGTTGCCCGCTGAGAAGGGATTCAGTCTCATCGAGACGGTCATTGCCATATCCTGCTCGACTCTCCTGCTACTGGCCCTACTGTCCACAACCGGGTCGATCCTTTTACGGCTGGGCGACCTGAACCGGGCTCTGGAAAGGGACGAAAACCTGGAGCTGGCTCCTCTCATTCTGGCTCCTCTGCTCAGTCAGGCAGGGAACAACATGGCCTTCTCGAGCCAGCCGGCAGTGGAACTTCAGGGTGAAGAGTTAGTCGTCTGCAGTGATTCCTCCGGAGCTGGAGGGTTCCCCGACGGGGCCCTGGACGGTCCTTTCGAGTGGCTTGGCCTCAAACAGAAAGGGGATCAACTTTACATCCGCAGCGGCCAGGGTTCCTATCAACCCATGCTCAAGCACATCACGGAGGCCGGCTGGCTTCTCCAGGACGACCTTCTCCTGCAGGTCCATCTGGCGGCCCGGTTTTCGACACCAGTCCCCGTTGCACCGTCCAGGCGTCAACTCGAACTCGACTTGTTTCTCTTTAACCGGCGATCCGGTCTTTTCCCTCAATAAGCCCCATGTCGATCAGGCACCCCCGCGGGATCATTCTTCTGGCAACACTCCTTTCGCTGATGCTGTTCACACTGCTGCTGCTGACCGTCCAGCAGAGGATCAGCAACCGGGTGCGTGTCGGTCACGATCTGAAGGGTCAGCTCTACAGTCTGGCTCTGGCGGCCAACGGAGTTGAACTGGCGCGAGCCGTGCTTCCCGCCCTGGACCTCAACCAGATTCTGGCCACGGGTGGCTCTGCCGGACCGCTCCGTAACCCTCTGTCCCGATCTGTCGCGCTGGGTTTGGAGCTGAGCGAGCTCGACGCTCTTTTTTCCTCCCTTCCGGGGCCTGCGCTTGACACCGGGTCGGGCATCTGGACGGCTCCCGGCAGGGGGCGGGTCCTCCTGCGGCTGACCAACAACCCCGAGGAACCTCCGGATATCGACGCGGATGGCGTCATCGTACTTCGTAGCATGGGTGTGGTCCAGACAGCCGGCTGGCCGCTCCTTCCCGGGGTCCGGAATTGTGTCAGCGTGGTCGAGGCCCGTCTGCGCCAGAAGAGACTTTTCGCACTTCCGGCTCCCATTCTGCTCTTCGGAACAACGGCAAGGGTCACAGCGGTGGGAGATGGGTTCCAGGTGGTCGGGATCGACTCACCGCCCATCGGTGTGGTCTCCACCCGACGCTCCGATCTGGCACAAGGGCTGGCGGATTCGCTTCGAGACCACGAGGCAAACCTTCTCGGTACCCGGCCCTTTGTCCAGGACCTGAGCGATGATTATCAGGCGTCCACGCCCCTGGCTCGAATCTTCGACGTCTCCTTCTGGAGTCACCTGGAACAGGAATTGCCTCGTTTCGCATTCGAATCGGATAGCCGGGGCTTTCGCTTTCTGCCGGAAGGAGGAACTCTCAGCGGTCGCCTCGAAGGTGTGTTGATCGCCCGGGGGCCTTTGACCCTTCAGGGATCTGCACGGGTCAACGGGTTGCTGATTCACCTCGGAAACGGACCGCTCGAGTGCCGCGACCAGGCTCGCGTGCTGGGAGGGATCTGGATGACGGACGGCGCCCACCTGAAAGAGGCCGACCCACCACCCCTGGAACTCATCCTGGGAGAGGAGGCCCAGGTGATCTACGATCGCGGCGAAATCGAGCGGGCCCTCTGGATCTTCCCACCCACACAACTGGGCTGGCGGGTGATTTCAACCGAGATGGATGGGGGGTGACAACAAAACGGTAGAGCGTCAGCTCACCGTTGCCCGGCGCGACGGCAGGCTCACGCCTTGCCGTTCTGTTCTTACGCTCTCCGATTTTATTCAGCGACCTTGGACAACCAGACAGCGGAGTCCGTGGTTTTATCTGGGTCTGAACGAGACGACTTGCATCGACTCGCTTTTCTTCCGTTAGAAAGGAGGTGATCCAGCCACAGGTTCTCCTACAGCTACCTTGTTACGACTTCACCCCAATCATGAGCCACACCGTCGACGCCTGCCTCCTTTGCAGGTTAGCTCAGCGGCTTCTAGTACAGCCCACTTTCGTGATGTGACGGGCGGTGTGTACAAGGCCCGGGAACGTATTCACCGTGGCGTGCTGATCCACGATTACTAGCGATTCCAACTTCATGCAGTCGAGTTGCAGACTGCAATCCGAACTGAGGATGGCTTTTTGAGATTCGCTCACTCTTGCGAGTTGGCTACTCTTTGTACCACCCATTGTAGCACGTGTGTAGCCCGGGGCATAAAGGCCATGAGGACTTGACGTCATCCCCACCTTCCTCCGGCTTTTCGCCGACAGTCTCCGTAGAGTGCCCAGCTTCACCTGATGGCAACTACAGACAAGGGTTGCGCTCGTTGCGGGACTTAACCCAACATCTCACGACACGAGCTGACGACAGCCATGCAGCACCTCTGATATGACCTCCGAAGAGGACGCTTCCATCTCTGGCAAGCTCCCATACCAGTTCAAACCCCGGTAAGGTTCTTCGCGTTGCGTCGAATTAAACCACATGCTCCACCGCTTGTGCGGGCCCCCGTCAATTCCTTTGAGTTTCAATCTTGCGATCGTACTCCCCAGGCGGGGTACTTAACGAGTTTTCGCCGGCACTGACAACTTTAACGTCGCCAACACCAAGTACCCATCGTTTACGGCCAGGACTACCGGGGTATCTAATCCCGTTCGCTCCCCTGGCTTTCGCGCCTCAGCGTCAGTTGCTGTCCAGCAAGCCGCCTTCGCCTCCGGTGTTCCTTCTGATATCTACGCATTTCACCGCTACACCAGAAATTCCGCTTGCCTCTCCAGCACTCAAGTTCGATGGTTTTCCAGGACCTTCCCGGGTTGAGCCCGGGGCTTTCACCTGAAACTTCTCCAACCGCCTACGCGCCCTTTACGCCCAGTAATTCCGAACAACGCTCGCCCCCCCCGTATTACCGCGGCTGCTGGCACGGAGTTAGCCGGGGCTTGCTGCCGGGGTACCGTCATTATCGTCCCCCGAAACAGAAGTTTACGACTCGAAAGCCTTCTTCCTTCACGCGGCGTTGCTGCGTCAGGGTTTCCCCCATTGCGCAAAATTCCCCACTGCTGCCTCCCGTAGGAGTCTGGGCCGTGTCTCAGTCCCAGTGTGGCCGTCCGTCCTCTCAGACCGGCTACCGATTGTCGCCTTGGTGAACCTTTACTTCACCAACTAGCTAATCGGACGCGGGCCCCTCCTCGGTCGCCCCGAAGGGCTTTCCCTTATCAACTCTCGTCAATAAGACTTATGCGGTATTAGCACCAGTTTCCTCGTGTTATCCCCCTTCCAAGGGTAGGTTACCCACGCGTTACTCACCCGTTCGCCACTTTACTCACTTCCCGAAGGAAGCTTTCTCGTTCGACTTGCATGTGTTAAGCACGCCGCCAGCGTTGATTCTGAGCCAGGATCAAACTCTCAGATTCAATCGTCTGGACCCTGCTGTCTGGTTGTCAAAGATCACTGCTCAGAACTGCCCTAAGGCAACTCTCGCAAACCATCAGTCTAACAATTCCCCTTCTCTCCTGGCAAGGTGCCACCTGGCCAATTACAGAACACTACAGCGTCAGCTCACCGTTTCCCGGCTCAACGGCAGGCTTACGCCTTGCCGTTCTGTTGTTCCTTCTCTCGAACCTCGGAACCCGGTAACCATTGACCGGCGCGAGCGCAGCGAGCGCGCCGCCCGGACGCTATAATGTCCGGCCATGACCTTCTCGCGCGACCAGTTTCCCCAAGAACCGGGCAGCAAACTCTCGGAAAACCGCTTCAGCGAAACCGAGATGGCGACGAGTTTCAGAAGGATCAGCTGCCGGCGCTGCGGCTTTGAGGCCATTTACAAGTACCGCGCCAAGCAGATCCGACGCACAGAGAAGATCAAATCAGGCGATGAAGACGAGGTTCGTGAAGATCACCTGCATCTCTGGAACTCGGTCCCTCGATTCGCAGAACTGCCTGAGACTCTTCGCTGCAAACAGTGCCGCGAGATCCTCCCCCAGGAAACTTTCTGTATCTACTGAAGCGGGAAAACGAACGAGGGCATGAGGACGAGCTGGAATAAAGAGAGACAGCCGCGCCTGTGAATCCGCCTTCTGAGCATAGCCGGAAAAGAACCGCACGAGGGAACCTCGGACAGGTGAGCCTCGCTGTGTTCATCTTCTTCGCCGCCTATTACGTCCTCTTCTACCATGGTCACTTCACCGGCAGTGATGAAGTCCACACCTACGAAACAGCCCGGTCCCTGCTCGACAAAGGCAGCCTGGCTATCCCTCCGATTCTCAATTCCAAACAGGGCACAGACGGCCTCTACTACAGCAAATACGGGCTGGGCCATTCTGTCGTCGTGATGCCTTTTTACGGGTTGGGCAAGCTCATGGCCGAATGGCTGCCCCCCGCCTGGCGAGAGCTCGTCGGGGGGGTAGAGCTTCGAGAAGGACTCCAGCGCTGGGGAGGGTCGGTGGAGATCTTCTTTGCAGGCCTGGCCGCCCCCCTTGTAACCGCCCTGATTCCCATGCTGTTCTTCCGCATCCAGATTCAACTGGGCGTTTCCTCCCGACTGGCTGTGTTGTGCTCCCTCCTGCTGGGTCTCTCTACCTACGTGTCCACTCTCTCGGGGTTCCTGCTCCGACATGCTCCCCAGACGGTATTGGTGCTGCTCTGTTTCTCTGATCTGTTGCGGTGGAAGGAAGGCGGCGTCTATCGACGACTCTTGCGGGCCACGATCTTACTGGCGGTGGCGTTCCATTTCCGGATTGACTCGATTCTTGTGTTCCCGTTTCTTGTCCTCTACATCTTCATGGCCGCTTCGCCAGGGGGTCAGAATGAACCTTCCCTGCCCCGTGCCCGGGAGCTGATTCTCCTGCTCACGGTTCCATTGATTTCCGTGGTCTCGGTAACCCTCTTCTGGACCTGGAAGTTTGGGTGGCGCGACCCCACGGATGGCCTCAATCTGTTCGAGGCACCCGTCTACCTGCCCCTCTACGGCCTCCTTCTAAGTCCCGGAGTCGGCCTCTGGGTCTACTCCCCGGTTCTCATAGGGCTGTTTCCCGCCTGGAAGCACTTTTTTCGAAAACATTCGTCAGAAGCGGTTCTCTGTCTTGGCCCTTGCCTCTGCTTCGTCCTCTTCTACAGCAAGCTCACGGACTGGCATGGGCTGTGGTCCGCTCCGGGTCCTCGATACCTTTATCTTGCCTTCCCCCTCCTGCTCGTTCCGCTGGGTTCATGGATGCAGGTAACCCCCCGACGGTCAGCGGCATGGATCGTCACCATTGCGGCAATTCTCGGGTTCTGTGTTCAGGTGCCTCTGATGAGTGTGAACTTCTCTTTCGCCTATCACCAACTGGGTTACCCCGCGTACTCGCCGCCCTATTCGTTCCTGTTCGTTCCCGACCACTCTCCCCTCATTTCGATGGGGCGTATGTTCCTGGCAGGGGATCGGGTGGATCCGTGGCTATGGCAACTCCTCCGGGGCTGGCCGGGTATTGAAGCCAGACCCCTGGCAGCTTCACTCCTGACCGCAGCGCTGCTGGCAATCATGGGTCTGGCCCTCTTCTTTGCCGGTCTGCAGGCCCGGATCGAGCGTGGGAAATGACCGGGAGTCTCCCCAAACAGAAGCTCTACAGCGTCGGATTTATCGCCGCCCTTCTCATCCTTTTTCTGTGGATAATCTGGAACGCTGTCTGGCTGTGGCCCGAACTGGAGATCGGGAAACATGCTCTCAATGATCAAGTGCTGCATCAATCGATTGCCGCCAATATGGCGGGAGCTTTCCTGGCCGGCGAGAACCCCATCGACAACTGGTTTTCCCCGATCAGTCTCGGCTACCCCATCAGCCGAACCTACCAGCCTCTTTCCCACCTGCTCAGCGCAGCTGTCCACTTCGCCAGTCTTCAGAGTCTCTCGCTGGAGTGTGCCTTGCTCTGGGTTCACTTCCTGGCACTGGTTCTCTTCCCCTGTTCCATCTTCCTGAGCAGCCGGCTGCTGGGTCTTTCATTACGACAGTCGACCGCTGCTGCCGTTTTCTCGCTTTTGATTTCTACCCCGGGACTCTACGGCCTGGAATTCGGGAGCTATGTGTGGCGAGGTTCCGGGCTCTTTTCTCAAAGTGTGGCGATGAATCTCCTGCCCCTTTCTCTGGGTGCGACCGCCATCTGTATTCAGGGCCGGAATCGGTTACTGTGGCCCGCCCTGCTTCTGTCCCTCACTTTTCTTTCCCATTTCCTTTACGGATATATCGCCGCCGTCTCCATTGTGCTGCTGGTGATCTTCCTTCCCGGCGATGGAGTTCGTCGACTCATCCGGCTCCTGGGTCTGGCCGTCCTCACGCTGGGGATGACTCTTTTTCAGGTTCTGCCCCTTCTCTTGGATCAGCCGTGGATCAATCGCAGCCAGTGGGAATACTCCTGGAAATGGGACTCGTTTGGCCTGCCGGAAGTGGTGCGAATTCTCCTCAGCGGACAGCTGCTGGATTACGGTCGCTGGCCGGTGCTCACACTCTTCCTGTTGGTGGGTATCGCCGTCTGCGCCCGGCAATTCTTCAGCCGCTCCACTTCCGACACGACCGGCTCGTCAGAATGGACCCTGAAGTTCCTCCTCATCGGGTGGCTGTTCTGGATGGCCGTGTGGGCCGGACGGCCTGCCTGGGGCCCTTTGCTGTCCCTCTTCGGGGCAGGGGAACTGTGGCACCTGCACCGTTTGATCGGGGGTGTCCACGTCTTTTCCATCCTTCTTTGTGGAGCCGGCTTCGGGCGGCTTCTATCCTTCACCGGGAAGCGACGAAACCTGCCTCTATCGCTGGGCTGTTTGCTGGTCCTCTTCATCCCGATCCAGGAACGCGCGCAGTTTCTCGGCGAGAACGCCGCCCTCGGTGCGCGGAATCTGCAGGCTCAGCGAACTGAACCCGAATGGGGCCAGGCCCTGAAGTGGGCAGGGCACGAAAAGGGACGTGTTTACGCCGGCCTGGCGGCAGGCTGGGGAAAGAAGCTTTCCCTTGGAGAGGTTCCCTTTTATGCTCACCTGGCAAGGGCAGGCATTCCCGCACTCTCTTTTCTTTACCACTCCATGTCTCTGGGCTCGGATGCGATGACGAGGTTTCGAGAGGAACGGGAAGAGCACTACAGGCTCTTTGGAATCAGCGCGGTGATCGCCCCTTCCGACTGGAAGGCTCCCGACTTCCTGACCGAGGCCGAGAATAACGGGAAGTACCGCAAATGGCGGCCTCCCCACCAGCCTGCATACTTCGACGTCATTTCCGTCCCGTTTGCGGCAACCTGCAACCGAGCGCGCTTTCACCAGTTGAACAGCGCCTGGCTGGAAGGTCCCTGGCCCGGCCGCCGGATCCACTGGGCACTCGACTTCGACGGTCGAGCCGGTCACCTGCCCAGACTTCCAGACGATCGTGAGACTCTGCACCAGGGCCCTGCAACGGGCAGAGTACTTGTCTCCAAGAGACAGGGCGAAGAGTACAGCGCCACCGTAGAAACCGCCGACCCGGCCTTCCTGTTGTTCAAAATGTCATTTCATCCCGGGTGGCGGGCCCGGGTAAACGGACGGGAAACATCGACCTTTCTGGTGACGCCTGGTTTCCTGGCCATCCCGGTCCCGGAAGGCAAAAGCGGGGTGGTGCTGAGATATGAGCCTGAGAGATGGAGAGCATTCCTCTTACTTCTGGGGTTGCTGCTCCCTGCCGGGACATTCCTGGCGGGAAGACGAGTCGCTTCCGGCTGGAAACGCTCGGGCCGGGCGGGTCGGCTCAGGGACTTTCTGGAGGGCATCTCCAAATGGCTCCGGTCGCATCCAGCCGAGGTGACTCTGCTGCTGCTTGTTCTTCCACTCTCCAGCGTGCTGTGGACCGGGGATGTGATCATAGGACATGACGGCTGGCAATACCCGCTTCGCCTGATTGAATTCGACGCCAATATCCAGGCCGGCATTCTTCTGCCCCGCTGGGCACCCGACCTGAGTCGAGGTACAGGCCAGCCCCTCTTCCTTTTTAATCCGCCTCTTCTCTATTACCTGGCCGAGATTCCTCATCTTCTCGGGATGTCAGCCCCCGCATCTCTGAATCTTATCTGTTGTCTGACGATATTCATTTCGGCCCTGGGCATGTTCTGCCTGGCAAGATACCTGCTCGGCGCCTGGCCGGGTGTCGTGGCAGCCGTTGCCTACGTCTACGCCCCCTACTTTCTGGTCAACCTGCTGGTCAGACAGGCCCTGGCGGAGTTCCTGGCTTTTGCCCTCTATCCGCTGATCCTCTACGGCCTCGTTCGCCATGCCAGAGAGGGACGTCGACGACTGCTGGCCCTGCCGACACTGGCACTCTCCGCACTATTGCTGACGCACCATCCGGCCTCTCTTCTCTTTGCGCCCGGTCTGGTCTTTGTCGTGATCTGCCTGACCGCGGAGCACCGTTCCTTCCGGCGGGCAGGCGAACAGATCGTGTGTTTGTTTTTCTCTGCTGCGATGGGGACGGTCGCATGGCTACCGGCATTGGTGGAAAAGGGCGAGGTCCAGCTCCACCGCCTTCTCACGGGCCCCCTCCAATACGTCAATCACTTCGTCCATCCCTATCAGCTGATCAAACCGAACTGGGGTTTCGGCCTTTCGGTACCCGGCGCCGAAGATGAGATGAGCTTTTCGCTGGGCTGGGCGGCTCTCCTGCTGGGGACCCTGGCCTTAATCCTCGAGCGTCACCTCGACGCCAGGTCTCAGCATCCTCGAGCCTTTGCCGGCGTGCTGGTCCTCGCCCTCTGGATTCTCGCACTCAGCTATCTCATGACCCCCCCCTCCAGGGTTATCTGGGACTCCTTCTCCCTGCTCCAGTACGTCCAGTTCCCGTGGAGGATGCTGGGTCCCACGGCTCTCTTCATGGCTCTGGTTGCCGCACTCGGCTGCTCTTACCTGGGAGTGCTGAGCGGACGGCCCAGGGCGGCGGCCGCTGTCTCTTTGTTTCTACTGGCCCTGGCGGGAGCGGGCCGGGCTCGCGCCCAGGGCTACGCCGTCTTCGAGGAGCAGGCCTGGACCCCGGAACGCATTGCCGCCCGCGGCGCCCGGGTGACGACGCTATCGGAGTACGCCCCCAGAGCTGTACAGTTTCCTCCCCGGTCGGTTCGTCCGGCCCTCCGGCTGGTCAATGGAAGAGCCCGCTTCGACGACCTCGAAACCAGCCCCGAATCCTGGTCCGCTCAGATCGTTGCTGCCGAGAATTCGACGATGGAAGCCTTCCTCGCCTATTACCCGGGGTGGCAAGTCAGACTGGACGGCCGACCTTTGGTGATCGATGTCTACTCACCCACAGGTCTCATCCGTTTCGAGGTGCCTTCAGGGAGTCACGAGTTGAGTATCGATTTCGAGCGGAGCCTCGTTCAAACGGCGGGAGGCCTTGTCACAGTTGGGGCCGCAGCGTTCTTCCTGCTCTGGATGGCGGGTCTGCCTACTGGCCGGGGACCTCGACACAGACGCCGGTCACCATCAACAGCTTGACGTCGAGTTTTACCGGGTTAATGTTCACCCAGGCGCACTCCCAAGTTCTGTCGTCGGTGGGAGCGTTCTGGATGATAATCGCCGGCGTCAGTCCCTGTGTTCCTGGGGCCGCTTCGCTGCTGCAGCCACCCCCCGTTAACAGGAGCGGATTGGGGCACTTGACCTTGAGCGCCGTTGTTTTCCCCGAGCCGACACTGGCGTCCTCCTTCGTGTCCATGACGACGGTTCGGTCCAGGATTCCCGGTGCTCCCTGGGCACCCTGCACTCCCGAAGCGCCGGTGGCACCTGTAGACCCCGTCGAGCCGGTAGAGCCCGTGGAACCGGTGGAGCCCGAAGAGCCCGTCGATCCCGGGGGGCCCGTCGACCCGCTCGGGCCGGTGGGTTTGGGGTTCTTCTCTGTGTCGTGAGTCCCTTCACTCGGATCCCCGTCAACGGTTTTCCTGTCCAAGTCAAAGGCATCAGCGACCGGGATGAAATAACCGAGCGCGCGAACGACAACGCCCGCGCTCCCCGCTGCCCTTTAAGCGGACATTGAAATCGCTCTCCCAACAGCCCCCTTCGGCTAGAGGCCCACAGGCCGGAACCACCGAGAAGTTGGCGAACCGTTCCGCCCCACTACCCCCGAAGTCATAGCCTGCAACGCCTTCAGTCGGTTCCGGGTGTTCTCCCTGCCACACCTTGACCAGACCGCTGCCTCTCGAGGCCGTGGCTCGGACGTCGATAGCCCAGGCTCGAATATTGGCCTCGCCTCCCCGGGGCAGACCACACTCTTCGTTTCCTCCCTGCAGGAGCCGCTGCTCTCTCGAAATCCCGAACGTCCGGATCTCGTCTCCGTTCATTTCCCCGCTCGGCCCCCCTCCGGTATCGAGAATCGTGCAGGGTACGATCGGGACATACGTGAGTCCCCCCCGCTGAGATGACATCATCCGTTGCATGAATTCTTCCAGGCTCAAACCGTTGTCCAGGATGATTTCTGCAGGATCGGCACCGTTATACAGATCTTCAGCCTGGTGCGGGGTCAACACGTTGAGGACCAGGCGCCGAAAGAGTGAGATGCTTTCGTCGTCGGCCAGGTCGGGGTTCTGGCGAACCAGGAAATGCCAGGCTGTTTCGGAGAGTTTGGTTTCGCGTTGAGCCGCCAGCGCCGGTTCTTCTCGAGCCGTCAGCCAGAGTGCTGGAAGGGTCAAGACTGACAAAGCGAGGAGCAGGTAGATTTTACGCATGCAGGTATTCCCGGAGAAGTCTTATTCTTACGATCTACGCCCCTCAACCAGAGCCTAGATCCGATATTATTATAAGTGTTTACAGTCTTTTAATATGGATATTATAAGAAGTTACTTTGTCTCTTGGTCAAAGTACTTTTCCACGATCCACTGGGGCTGCCACTGGTCAGGCTCCCGCGCTCGTCCGGACAAATCCACTTGCCTGGCCGGCGGGTTTTTGCTGCTCAAGGCTTGCTGGTCTCCCAGCTGCTGTTGCCACCAGCGGAGCAGGATGGTCATCTCGGCAACTCTCGAGCCCTGGCCGGGATTCTCTGCGAGGTTGGATATTTCACCGGGGTCCTCCGCGAGATCGAACAGCTGTCGATGGTTGATTTTTGGATAAAGGATGAGCTTCCAGCGTTCGTCGCGCACTGCCCGCATGGTGTCCGCGAAGCCCAGAAACAGTGACTGGCGCACGGATTCAACCTCGTTGCGCCAGATGGGAGCCAGATCCTTGCCGTCAAGCGGCGAAGGCGCATCGAGTCCAGCCAGGCCCAGGACGGTGGGAAACAGATCCAGCAGATAGGTCAGGCTCTGGCTGGACTGCCCTTTGGGAACGCCGGGGCCGGCAACGATCAGGGGGGCCTGCATGCTGTGCTCATAAAGGTTCTGCTTTCCCAGGAGACCGTGGCTACCCATAGCCAGGCCGTGATCGGCAGCATAAATAATATAGGTATTCTCGCGGTGCCCGGATCGGTCCAGGGCCTGCAGAATTCGACCCACCTGTCCATCCAGATGGCTGACCATACCGTAATATTCAGCCAGCTGGTCTCTGACGACTTCCTCGGTGCGTGGCCACGCTGCCAGATTTTCATCGCGGGTGGCCAGGAAGCCATTGTCGAACGGGTGTTGGGGCAGGAAATTGTCGGGCAGAGGGAGCTGGCGCTCATAGTACCGCTCCCGGTAGACCGGCGGAGGCTGCCTGGGATCATGCGGAGCCGTGAAGGAAACATACGCGTAAAATGGGTTTTGCCCTCGATATCCCTCCAGGAAGTCGATTGCAGCATTGGCAAACAGTTTGCTCGAGAAGCTTTCTCCCGTTCTCGTGTTGTACAGTTCTCCCTCGCTGGAAAGGTCCTGGATCAGCACCCGTGTGTGCTCTGCCATTCCCCCCAGGAAGACCTTGGCCCCCTGACTGAAACTGCGCACCAGGGATTCCCGCCCGTTGTGCCATTTCCCCGTGACAAACGTCGTGTATCCCTGCTCCTTGAGTATTTCCGGCAGGGTTTGAAACCCGGCCAGATCGCCGGGGACTCGCAGATAGGCGAGCCCAGTTTGCAGCATCGCCCGGCTGGAAACACAGACAGCATCCGTATTCCCACCCATACAGTAGTTGGAGCGAAAGCTGAAGCCCAGTGCGGTCAATCGGTCGATGTAGGGTGTATCGATATACGAGTTCCCGGAGGCCGCCACGGTATCGCTCCGTTGATCGTCGGCAAAAAGAAAGAGGATGTTCGGGCGTGTCGCGGGCTGGAGGCCCCCGCCGCCGCAGCTCGTCAAAGCGGGCCGTAGACTCAGAACCAGCCCGGCTCCCACACCCAGGAGCCCGGCTGCCTCCCGACTGCGCCGAACCAAACACTTCATAACGAGCCTCTATCCCGAAAACGTTCTTGCTTCCTAGACTTTCGCCATTTCGGACGAGACTTTCAACCCGCAGCGATATTTTTTGCCGGATGGTGACCCGGGTAGACAGTCAAGGGTGGTCAGGCCACGCAGGAAAGAAACGGGAAGCTTGTTCCAGGCAGGGACAAGGTCGATTGGGAGCAGCCCGGCGGTCACGGGTTGTTTGTGGGGGAGTGACCGTGTTCGTGGTCAGGAAGCAACCGCCGGGCTCAACGTCATCCTTCGTCAGGTAGGTACAGATCCGCTAAGTAGGCGGTCACCGCCGTCCAGTGTTCGTCGACTTTCCAACCGTCGACTTCCGCTGAAGTGTGATGATCGCCCCGAGGCACAGGGTCACCACCCGAGTGATGGTTCAGCCGGGCAGGGTGAGCTGACAAGGAGGGGGTCAGGGTATCGTCGGCGACAACCCCGCTAAGGGATACGCCCGTAGTCGTCATGCTCTCAGTGTGTTCGGTTCTCATTCTCAGGACCTCCGCGATGTTAAAGCCCTATCTTGTCCGACATTTGTGTCAAAAACAAAAACAGTCCGACATTGATATATGACCGACTCTGACTGATATACTCTATGTGAAATCAGGGACCGGGACAGCCGGGAGGTGGGCACGTCTGATGGAGCGACAGAATCCGATTCCCCCCTATATTTCCTATCGGACTTTCCGGAATTTTCTGGTCCAGTTGGAGAGTCAGGGCTTACCTTCCCGTATTGACCGCAGCGTCCTGGCCCACAAGTCGGGTACGGTGCAGTCCCAGTTGCTGCTGGCGTTCCGCTTTCTGGGGCTGATCCGTCGGTCCGGAAAGCCCACGGACGATTTGAAACACCTGCTCAAGGGTGATCAGGACGCACGGATGGCCCACCTCAGGAGCCTGGTAGAACGCTCCTATCCATTTGTTTTCGGATCGAGCTTTGACGTCGGGACCGCCACGTCGGATCAAGCCGAAGAGCTCTTTCGCCAAACCGGAGCTTCCGGCGAAACCTTGAGACGTTGCCTTTCCTTTTTCGTGTCGGCGGCCCGGGAAAGCGGGATCCCGATCTCCGCCTACATCAAGCCCCATCGGGGAAAACCGTCTTCCGCCAGCCGGCAGCGACCGACTCGGGAAGAATCGGAGGCGAGCACTCCCCTGCCGCGCGCCGCTTCCCCGAAAGGTTCCTGGAAAACCGTGCGGCTAGGGAACGGGGGAACGGTGAGGCTGCACCTGGATGTGGACCTCTTTGAACTCGAGGGACGGGATCGCGAGCTGGTCTTGAACCTGATCGACAGGATCCAGGCCTACGAGAAGGAAGAGTCGGCTGCTGTCAGGGAACCTTGACGTCGGTGACTCGTCCGTCCAGGAATTCGACCACCAGATCTTCATATTGGTAGATCGTCTTGCCGTCGAGGTTTTGGCGCGCCGGCGGATGTCCAATGGCCGTCAGGACCTCGGCTTCCGTCATTCCGGGTTTTACCTTGGCGGGTTTCGGGCTGAACGAGACCCCTATCTCTGAGTTCTTGGCCGGGGCGACGCTAACCAGGTTGACTTGCCCGGCAGGGTGTGCCCCCCCTGGTTCTCGGGGACCTTTCCCAGGTTGACTTCCCAGGCCGGGTGTGCGCCGCTCGTCTCCAGGGCGCTGGGCCTGGTGCTTTCTGCGGCGGCTGCCGTCTCACCGTCCCCCACCGTTCCGGTCTCCGAATACCGAACCCGCTCGGGAGACTCTTTTCGGGTCCAGGGTCACCAGCCGTCGGTGCTCGAGGCGGTGCTGACGTATCTTTGCACCGATACTCCGAGACGGCTGGCTACCTTGCGGGCAATCTTCTGCTGCCAGCCGGGGGCGGTCCAGTTGACCCGGAAATGGCGTTGACCAGGAGAGCCTGGCCAGAATGGCCGGTCTTCAGAATCGAAAATTTCGACCGCCAGACGGACCTCTTCCTTTTCTCCCTGCGGGCCTGTGAAACCGGCTGTCTCCCGCATGACCAGGTCCGAATCTCCCCGAATCCCGACAACTTTGAGCGGGATTTTTTGCCTTGCGATCTCAAACCCGATGAGAGAGTCGATGTTCTCGGGCATGCTTTCAATGTAAAGTCGGGCGTTCTTGTGGATGGGCTGGCCCACAGCGGCAGCACTCGTCACAAGAAGAAAGACAAATACGCTCGTTAATCGCTTCATGGTTTACCTTCCTGGCCGACTATTGTCTCACGACCTGGCAAGCCGCGCTGTGATTCAGGCCCCGGCAGCGCCCGCTCCTTGAGTCCGCAAGCCCCGGAAACACTGGGTTGTAGCCGGCCTGGGACTGCCTTATTGGAAGAGTGGTTCAAGACTCACTCCGAGACCCGTTTGACCTCAAATCCCTTCTCCGCGAGCAGGTTCTGGATGCCGGTCGCGCCCCAGTAGTGTCCGGCACCGACAGCGAAAAAATGAGATCGGTTCGGATGTTTCCGGAGGAGAGAAGCAATTCGACCCGCCATCAGGTAGTTGCGCTGGTAGAGGACCTTGCCGAGAAATTCCTCGTAAAAGGCGTCCTCTTTGATGTACCCGACCAGTAACTCACCGAATTCGGCCAGGTCTCCGCGAATGTACCAGTCAATCAACTCGTCTGTCGCGCTGATGCCCTGCGCCCGACTCTCGTCCAGGAAATCCAGCGTGTCCCGGAGCATCTTGATCTGCTCCTGTTCGTTCATCGAATCGAAAATTCCAACCTGTTCCTCAATGGTCTCCAGGCCTCCCACTACCTTGCCCTTCCCCTGGGCCTGCTGGTAAAGCATCGCGTCCATGGGCAGGACGCCCGGGTTTTTGAGTTGCTTTTCCAGAACGACAACCATCGAAGCCAGCGCCCAGACCTTGAAGCGCAGGAACGGTTCTATGCTCAGCGCCGGAAGGACGTGCTTCAGAGCCCGTTCTGTCCGACCCAGCAGGTCGGCAGGGACGATCTCTCGCAGAGACTGCGAACCGGAAAGCATTAGGTGACTGGTCTGGGCCAGCATTGAGGAGGGATCCAGCGCAATCTCCGTAAACACGGCATCGCTGGTTTCGAAAGCTCTGTTGACGCTTCCCGGGAGCCTGGTCAGGCGCGGGTCGGGAAGGTGCACGGTGCCGAACAGATAAGACTTGCTCTCGCCTCCGATTTCCCAGAGAAAGGGGTGATCCCAGGACTGAGCCCGAACCGGGGAGCTCAATACAACGAGCGCCAGCAGAAAGAGCCTTCGAGAGTTCTTGCTGTACACGATGCCTCCCTGGCGGGAGATTTGAAGTTTTCTTTTCAACATCAAGGGTACAAGTGTAACCCTCGGCCCCGGTCACGAATGTGCCGACACTTACACCGGGTTGAAGTCGGAAGTCACCGGGGGCTGACCATCCCGGGGCGAACACCGGATTCCCGAAGCTTACTCATAAGCTCCCGGAGGCGGGCCTGGTCAACGTCGCTCTCCTGGAGGTGGGAGAGGGCCCGCGTTTGTTCACCCAACAGAGAATTCGCCACGGCCAGTTGCCGGTGCAGGAACCGCTTTTGCGGGAGACTCAGAAAATCGCGACCCCCGTCCAGTGCCTCTTCACAAAAATCGATGAGGGCCTCGAGCCGGAGGTCGCCCAGGAGCTCGCGGATGTAACTCTGAAACAGCTCGTCAATGGACGTTTTCAGGGGTTGGGGATCGATGGGATGACGGGCGTGCCAGACGCCCTTGAGCAGCAGGGCGTCGCGAGCGCTTTCCATAATCAAATGACGAGTCTCCCATCTCTGAGTATCCCGATAGGCCGGGACCTTTGCAGCCTGGCCGAGACGAAAGAGCAGCATCCCGTAGCGATGAAACGGCTTCCACAGGTGATTCGGGTTCTCCGCAAACTCGGCCATGCGCACGAGCATTGATTCCAGATGGTCCAGCGACCGGGCCATGCGGACTGGCCCCGGAAGCAGGTATCCAGGCTGCAACCGCAACTCCGGAAACTCCAGAACCCAGTCCTCCGGGCTGCAGGGAGGCGGAGAGGGGCTCCAGTCGGGCGGACTCAGGTAGAGCGAGGTGGGCAACTTGCGAGCCGGGCGGAAGAGTTCGGCCAGATCTGCCAGAAACTGGTAAAGCTGCCGGGAGGACGCCATGTTCCCTGCATCGAACCGGATCAGGACGTTATAGAGCAGGGCGATATCGGTCCTTCGTTCCGGATACAGGCGGAAGGCATCGCAAAGCACCGATCCCAGAGTTTCTCCGATCTGTTTTCCCAGGGCCAGTGGGAAGCGGCGAGTGTTCTCCAGAGAAAGGTCGACGAAGGACTCGACATGCAGGAATCCGGGGAGCGCGTCTTCTCCTGCCGCAAGGTGAACCTCCTCGTTCCCTGCGGGTGCTGAGGACCGATTCGTGTTGGCGGACTTGAAAGCTGCCTGGTAGTCCTTCAGGGCCTCTTCGATATGGGTCAGACACATGGAAACCGGCAGGTTCTCGTCAATCATGCAGTAGTGAATACGAAGTGAAGCCCAGGCCAGGTGGTCCTGAAAACGAAGATCGCGGGCAGGATCTTCGACGACGCTGGTCCGCTCGTAGAAATCGAGCAGTTGCTTCTGCAGGCAATGGTAGTCCCTCTGCTGCTGCATATCGCTTGGAAATCGCCGGAAATTGTTGACGCAGCCGGAGATTTCAAAGGCAATGTTGAGGGCCTGCCGGCGCAGCCTTTCGTTGGGAGCCGGATGGGGAAAGGAGAGAACCCTCTCCAACTGCTCGTCGCTGACACAGTTGAGCAGCGCCCCGGCCCGCAGGGGGTCGCCCGAATCACAGGGCGACGAGACATGGGAACCCACGAGGCCCGGGAAGAGGAACATCAGAGCAACAAAGAGCGTCACTCGCTGCCCTGCCCCTCCTCGGCGATTTCTCTGCTCCAGCCCTCGTCTTCGGCCCGCAGGTGCTGGATGCGGCGCTCCAGGTCTCTCCAGAAACGGACCGACTGAGCCACGTAGTCAAGCTCCGGTGCGAGTTCGCGAACAGTCAGATTCAGAGAGCGGATTTGCCGAGCCAGATACCCGTCGCCCTGGCCGGTTGGACACCCCGGCAGCTCGGTGTCCACCCTTTCCAGCCACCGGACCTCGTGCCCGACGTGCTCCAGAGCCCTGCGGCGTGCATCCAGTGAAAGTAAGGCGTCGCTCGACCCTTCCTCTGCCACCGGGCGCCGATCATCAAAGACGCGGCTCGGAATCACGGTGATGCTGCTGATTGAGAAGCAGTCCTCCGCCGCCCCGGTCGAGGCGGCGGACAGGATCTCAAAACGGGGGACGGACACCAGCTGAACCTGAGCTAGATCCTCCAGCAGAATTTCCAGCTGATACGCTTCCGCCACCTCCGAAATTCTGGCGGGACCCGTGAGTGGGAAAGCATAGGTTCGGGTCACCTGCTTGTCGGCGCGCTCCACCTTCACTCTGGAAGACCCGAAGAACTGCAGGGCTTTTTCCGAGCCAAAGTTCCCGGAGCCAGGATCAGAAGCGGGATCGGTGACCGATGCGCGCGCAATGTAGAGCTGAAGATCGACCTCGTCGGCCTCGATGAGCAGGCAGGGCGCCTGGCTGGAGGTGTATCTCTTAAAGAAGCTGCGCAACTTCTCGATCTTGCTCCACTCGGGCAGCGAGATTTCGCCGGGAACCCCGCGCACCAGAGACAGATCCGCTTCAATCAAGAGTGGCGCTTCGGGAACCGTTATGTCGGCATCGCTGCACGGTTTCTGCGCCCGGGCTGCAGGTACACCGATCAAGAAGAGCCACAGGACCCCCATCCCTGCTGTCATCGCCGCGCGTTGCATCTCTGAGAGCGCCTCCTCGTTTCAGTGAGGACCGAAGTCTACAGTGCTGATCGGTCAGCGTTCAATTCTGATCCGAATTCTCTGGTCCTGAAAATCGTCGCGAGCGACGACGGTCAGTAGATGAGAAGACCCCGGGGTAAGACTGTTCTCGATCCTGCCGTTAACGCGCAGGTGCCAGTCACCCGTGAGCGGGTCCTTACGCAGGCTGTAGGGAAGGTGGTCCGGACGCAGTCTGACAAACTGGCGCACGCGCACGTCGGGACGGCCGCCGATCGGGTCGGTGGTGCCGTCGGGGTCGATGATGTGGCGGCTGAGATTATAGTAGTAATAGCCCCCGTCTTCTTCGAAGAAGTGCCACTCGTAGAAGATGCGCACGAAATGGATGTCACTTTCGCCAGGGCCGAGATAGGTTGAGCGGGGGGGCTCGTTTTTCAGCAGATTGAGCCCGATCGTGAAATCCACTTGTACGTTGCTCTCATCGAAGAAGTGACCGCGTTGTTCGTAGTTTCTGCCGGAGCTCAGACGACGGATCGGCTGCAACTGCTCACTGTCGAAGTTCTCGCGCAGAACCGCTCCGCTGCGCCATCCGGTGTCCGCGCCTCCTTCCAGGATCTGAACTTCCCTGTAAGCGTTCCAGCCTCCCCAGGTGCCCCCGTCGCGGATCCGCTCCAGGATGAGCCTGGGAATGCGAAAAGGCCGGCCTTGCACAACGGGAACATCCCCGAAACGGAGTTCTTCCTGGCGCAGAAACTTGAGGGTTCCTGCATAGGTCGTCTGCTGTCCGCCCTGTCCCAGCTCCCGTCCGCCTCGGAAAAAGCGGAAACCGAACTGGACGTCGTAGTCCCCTGAAACAAGCGCGGCGTGGTCATCGACCAGTTCGAGCAGATTAAAGCTGGCGCGGTGCAAAACCGCCTTGTCTCCCTGGGTCAGATCGTCCCAGCTGAAGTGGAGACAGTCGGAGTGGAGTGACTCACAGGGCCCCGTCCCGGAAGGTTGGCTCCGCAGCAGGTCGTCACCGTCGCGGTTGCTCAATGCCAGCACCTCAACCGTGAAATTATCGTAAGCCTGGCCCAGAACCAGGGGTTTGAAGTCAATCGAGAAATAGGGGTCTTCAGGGGTGACGACTTCAGCCGTTTCTACTCCCTGGCTCTCCCCTTCCCGGCTCACAGGGACCCGAAAGACATAGTGGTAGTCCTGAAAGAGCCTCACGCCGAGCTGGGTGTCCAGGGCATTCTGATAGAGAAACACCAGGGCTATCACAATCTTGGCGGTGTTCATCCAGAGATTGGCGAAGTCGTACCCGCTGGCCCGGTAGATTGAAGGATTCATCTCACTCGTTCGGTCGTCATTCGCACCAGGTTCTAACCCGGGCTCTGGCGAATGGTCCGGATCTCTTCCCGTCCGGCCAGGAAACGGATGAAGGCAAACCCTGCAATGGAGCCGACCATAATCAGCAGGAGAACTTTTGAGATCGTATCGATCCACCACTGGCCAGTGCTCAGAATCGGCAGCAGAATCGCCAGTGCTCCGCAGAAAAGTCCTCCCGCAGAGACCACCGTTGCTCTCGTGTAGAGCCTGGAAGTCTTCAAGGCACTGTCCGGTTCCCTTTGAGCGGCAAGGGCAGTGATCCTCTCGAACCATTCCCTCAACGTGACCGGGGTGGGCCCGTCGAATCTCAGCTGGAGACCCTGGGAAGAAACTTCCACAACCGTGCACTCGCAGTGGAAGGGCTGAGCAGTAAAGGGACAATCGGACCACTCCAGCAGGAGGTTGCCCACGTCCGCGGGAGGATTTGGCCAGTGCAGAAAGATCCCCGTCGGACTCACTCGGACAAAGCCCGGTTCAAAGACCGACTCGCTCTCGCTCTCACCGGGAAACCGAACCCTGAGTTCGATCTGACTGAGTCCCAGGTCCATCAACTCCAGGCCGCCGCTCTCTCCCGCCATAGATTCTCCTCCTTCAATCGGGAAGCTTGTTAGCCTTTCCCGGCTTTGTCAAGAGCAAGAGCCCTCCCGCCCTCTGGAACCCTGGACCTGGAACTCTGAACCGGATTAGGGGCAGGGTTCGCACTCGTGTGCCGGGGATTCGATCTGGATGGTGACGTGGGAAATCGAGAAGCGATCCTTCAGAGTGTCACTCAGCTTCTTGAGCAGATCGTCACGGTCAAATTCGGCCTCGGGTTGAACGTGGGCCGAAAGGGCTACCATCCCGCTGGTAATCGTCCACACATGGAGATCGTGAACGCCGGCCGCGCCATCAACTCCCCTCATCGCCTCCAGCACCTCGTCCACATCAATGTGCGGAGGAGAGCTCTCCATGAGCACCGCCACCGAGTCTCTGAGAACCCACCAGGAGGAGATGATGATCAGGAAACCGATGAGCACCGAGGCTACCGGATCGGCCCAGTGCCACCCGAAAGCCCAGATCAACGCGCCGGCCGCTATGGCCTGGATGCTCCCCAGAGCATCGGCCAGTACGTGCAGCCAGGCGCCCTGCATGTTCAGGCTGTCCTCCCGTCCCCCGTGCAGCAGCTTCAAACCGATCAGGTTGACGACCAGGCCTCCCCCCGCCACTGCCATCAGCATCGGGGCCTGCACTACGGAGGGATTCAACAATCGCTCCCAGGCCTCCAGAAAGATGAGAATCGAAATCGCCACGAGCGTCGCACCGTTGAGCAGGGCCGCCAGAATCTCAGTGCGGTGGTAGCCATAGGTGTGCCGGGAACCCGAAGGCCGCCCGGCCAGCCACATGGCAAACAGGGCAAGGCTGATCGATCCCGCGTCGGAAAGCATGTGGCCGGCGTCGGCCAGCAGCGCGAGAGACCCGGAGAGAAGACCTCCGACGACTTCCGCGGCCATATAAACCACCACCAGGACCAGCGTCCCCTGCAGGCGACGCTGATTGGAGGAGCGCTGTTCCCCTCCGAAAGAGCGATGATGGTGTTGGTGGCCGTGTGAAGCTGTCACTGCACCCCCTGCTGAAAAACGGGCCTGACGCAGACATTCTATAACATCGTGGGGCGGGAGAAATCAGGAACGGGGAACCAGGAACCAGGTACGAGGATGGCCAAGCGCCCGGCACTCCGGGACGGGATTGCTCAGCCCAACACGGAAGTCACGATGACAGCCATAAAAACAAGCAGAAGGGCGGCACTGATGATTCCCAGCAGGGCTCCCAGAGTGTGCATCACGGCTTCTTTCATGATCGGTTCCTTGGCCGGCCGCGGCCCAAAGCGTCTCCTCAAGGGAGCCTTCCGGCTCGCCTGGCCGACTCTTGGACAACTGCTTGATCTCGGTTCTGACCGGAAATTCAGGCAGCCTGACCTTTTGTAGCATGGTTCGGGGGAGAACCCTCGTGAGCCCTGTCACCTTGGCGGGCTTCCTGCTCGACACTATTTGATTTGAAGAGGTTCCAGCTCAGCGGATCGCAATGGGCCGGGCCGGGGAACCGGTGCCGCCCTTGAAGCGAATGGGTGTGAGGATAAACAGGAACTCGTAGACCCCATCCCGCGCCAGATCATCGAACACCATGTTCTCCAGGTTGAAGATCCCGTTCTTCGTGACGAGCTCCTGGTGAACCGGGTACATCAGCCGCGGATCAGGATTGGGCACAACCTCTGTGGGCCAGGTATCCGCACCCACCATGGAAGCCTGCTTTTCTATGATCCAGGCCGCCACCTCCAGCCCGATACCCGGAGGGTTCACGTTGTACTGTTCCGGGTACTCCCACAGCTTCGACCATCCATAGTTAAAAAAGATGGCGTCACCGGCTCGGATGGAGTCGGCCGCTACGCCCTCTCGGCCGAGAGCGCCCAGCACGTCGGCCATTGTGACTTCGTAGCTGTTGGAAAGAGTACTTTTTCCCTTGTAACCGGCGACGTCGATCAGAATGCCGCGAGTGACGATCGGCTTGACATTCTCGATTCCCAGTTTGCGAAGACCATAGGGCCCCCCCATGTCATCTTCCATGGTAAACCCGTTGTAGAAGACGCTCTTGATGGTCCCGTCGGCCATCTTCATCCTCGTCCCGATGTGCCCCGGTCCATCGAACTGGGTCCCTACCTGCCCGATCTCAGCGCAGACGAACTCGTCGTTTCCGACCAGCTGGTTCTCGCCCACCGGCGGCCCCGGGTCCGGGATCAGCATGGAGTAGGTCCGCTTTCCGTACAGAGGCATGCCCTTTTCATACATCTGCCCCAGCTCATAGACTTTTCCCTGCCGGACGAGCTGTGTCGCCTCGAGCACCCTGGCTGGAGTCATCCAGTTGGATGCTCCGGACTGATCCCCCGCTCCCCACAGGGGATGAGGCCACCAGGGACCCTGCTCCTGAGTTTGGGCCTGCAGCAAACTCGCCCCCGCCACTATCGTCACGACCAGCACTGCTGTGTAAAACCACTTCGAGCTACCTGTCATTGATCACCTCCTGGTCCTCCAGAACAACCAGCCTTCAACCTTGAGGGTTCTATCTTCAACTTTCAAGCTCCAAGCGGAAGCCCGCCCGGATGCAGCCCTTTCCCCACCCGGGCACCGTGCCGGCCGGCGTGAGGCGAGATTCCGGTAGTGTCTTACTTTAGGAGTTGTTACCCAAACCCCTTTCACATTGAGTAATACGTGAATACGTAGAGGCCGAAGAACACCATCAGCGCCAGAATTATCATGATCGAAAAAGGTTCTAGTTTGTGTGTCATCAGAGGTTCCTCCTCTCTCTGATGACTACGAGTGAGATAGCTTCTGAATTCGATTCCCGAGAGGCGTTTTCACCTATCCAGGGTCGTGACACCTTCAACCCGACAGAGCCGTTGTTGTGATCCGAATCATCCTGCCGGGCCGCCGCATGGTGTACAAAGGACGTGCTTAACCCGCATAGATCACCGATTTGGAAATGAAGGTGATTTTGGCAGGCCGGAACGGTTTTCTGAGAGTTTCGCTATCGATCCGGTCCAGGTCGAGTGATGCGGTGGTGTGGATGGTCGTGAATGGAGCGTTTTTCGGGTTCGGAAGAGCGTGACGGAATGCATTCAGGCAGAGCTCGGCCTGAGCGATGGAACGATTTCGTTTTTGGGGGCGTTTGATCGGGACAGACCTCAGCAGCGCAGAGGAATGGCCTGGAGGTTTCGAACGACGGCAGCGAAGACCTCGCTGTAGGGATAGGCTTCCGACATGGAGATCCAGACGTGGCGGACCGTGAGGCGGACCTGGGCGCCGATCTTGAGGAGCTTCAAGCGAATCGTCTGACACTGAGCGCGAGCCAGGGGGGTCTGCTTCAGTCCGAGACGACGCAAGGCGTGCATGAGCATGTAGGCGGCGGAGGACAGATACAGCCGGAGTTGATTGGCGCGCATCGTTGCCGCGCTGGTCCGGTCGGCGAACAGACCCAACTGCTGTTCTTTTATGCGGTTCTCCATGTCGCCCCGCGCACAGTAGAAGTCTTCGTAGAGCGCGCGGGCCCCCAGGCGTTCCGGCGACAGGGAGGTGACGACGAATCGGGGATTGGCGCCTTTGTCCAGGAACTCGGCCTTGCCGACGACGCGTCGCTCCGAGGTCCAACTGTGGCGAGTCCGGTAGCGGAAATCCTTGAACACCCGCGCCGGTCGCCCGGTGGCGTTGAACTCGGCTTCGGCCTGAGTCATCGCTTCGGCGCTCTCTGACTTGAGCCGATCATTGTTGGCCAACCCCATCACGTAATCCACGTGATGGTCTTCACACCAGCGGAGCAAGTCATCCCGGCAAAAGCCCGAGTCGGCCCGGATGACGATCGAGACCTCCGGCCAGCTCTGCCGAATCCGGCCGACGATCCGTTCCAGTTCCTCCACCGATCCCGCGGCCCCATCGATATTGGAACACCGCAACCGGGCGCACAGCAGATGCTCCCCCGAGAAGATGTACAGCGGGAGATAACAGTAGTGGCGGTAGTAACCGTGAAAGAACCGGCCTTCCTGCTGGCCATGGATCGGGTCGTCGGTCGCATCCAGATCCAGCACCATCTCCTCGGGCGCCGATTCGTGGGACTCCACGAAGGCATCCACCATCCAGCCGTCGATCCGGTCCGGGTCCATCGCGATCTTCTTGTACCGCTCCTGCTCATCGACCTCGGCGCCGGTCAACTCCAACCGGTTCAGCGTACACCTGCCCGCCAGCGCCTTCCCCCGATCTGAGGCCTGCCGCCGCCTCTCCCCCAACGGATCGGCCTTATTCACCGCCACCGCCAGCATCGGATCGGTGCGCAACTGATCATGATCGTTCAGATCCTCGTACCCCAGACAGAGTCCGTAGATGCGCTGCCCCAACAACTCCTCGACCGTGTGTTCGATCAACCGCGGATCCCGGTGATCCCTGAAACACTCAGCCAGTCCGGCGATCAGACCCGTCCCCCTCTCGACCTCTCGCAACAGCAGCACCCCTGCATCGGAGGTGATCTTCCCGCCGTCGAACCGCGCCTTCACTTTGCGTTGAAATAGTCCGTGAAATTCGAACCTGGCTTGTTTACACTCTGTTCTCATAAGGGCCGCCTCCGTTTGCGTGTGAAAACGTTCATTCAAAACGCTTTATACCAAACAGGGCGGCCTTTTGAGGTCCTATCGGTGAGAAATGGCGGCTAGTGGAAGCCTATTCCCAAAGAAACTACTACCGATCAAGACAGAAACCCCTCAGACCATGCTAACCTAGCCGTGTTTTCACGGCAAGGAAAACCCAGGGGCCCGGAATGTGATGGCTTGGAGTCGATGCCCTAGAAAGCGCTTTACATATACTCGTTTTTGGGACGGAGTGCATCGGCCAAAGTGTGCTTGCGATGCCAAGGACGCGGCGAAGCTATCAGGCGGAGCCTTACTGACATGCGACGGCAGCTAGTGTGTTCAGATCCGTCGAACTTAGTCAGACCTAGCTTGGCAGCAGCCTCCATCATGGAAGCTCGGGAGTGGGCCCGACAGAACTAAGCTCGTCTGATGCGAAAAACGGATTTCAGGACCAAGCCCCTAAAACCAACACTGCTTGGTCCTGCTCCAGAAGAGGACTTGTCCCCTCTCTGTTCCAGATCTAGTCCCGAACGATTGTGGAGACTGTTTCAGCCCAGATCTTTGGTTGTTTGAATCAATCTACCCAGTGCACAATCCTGCGCATTCTTCCCTCTCTGAAGTTACCCCACTTTTGTGGACAGTTTACGGCTTTCGAATCAAGCCACATCTGAGTGCCTCGATTCATAGTTGATCGGCGACAGATAGTCCAGTGACGAGTGCCGCCTGTGAGGGTTGTAAAAGCCCTCGATGTAGTCGAAGACAGCAAGCCTGGCCTGCAGCTTGCTGCGGAAGCTGTGCCGGTCGATCAGTTCACACTCCAGAGAGGCAAAAAAGCTCTCACACAGCGCGTTGTCATAACAGTCACCGACCGAGCCCATGGAGGGTCTGATGCCGGCTCTCTTGCAGCGCAGCCCGAACTCGATCGACGTGTATTGCGTCCCCTGGTCCGAGTGATGGATCACCCCGTTGGATTCACGCTCTTGAAGTGCCATTTGCAGGGCATCGGTCACTAGCCGGGTCTTGAGATCATTTCTGAGCGACCAGCCGACCACTCGACGACTGAAAGCGTCGACCACTACGGCCAGGTAGACGAAACCTGCCCAACTCGGCACGTACGGTTGAGTAGGCCGGGGGAGTCTCACCCCCAGCCCCTCCAAGAACCGGACGTGAACCTCTCAGCTCATCCGGCTCCTATCACTCAAGCCACAAAATGGCTTTGCTACTTTCAAGGGCTCCTCCTGCCTAGCAGTTGGCCGCTTGTCTGTAGCCGAGTGACCAAGCCCCTTCGCTCCGCTGCCATTACGACAGCCTCATCGCTACTACGAGCTTGTCCGCCCCTGGGCAACGCTTCGATACTGTCGGCCTCGCAGGTTCTCTGCTTGTGCCTTTCTCTTAGCATCGTTGCTCCAGGTTCCCGCAGTTCAACATGAGAGCCCAGATCAAGCTCACGCCACCTCTATGCCGGGTGCCACCTGGCCAGTAGACAGGTTTCCGCCAGATTCGTCCCGGGGCAACATCAACTCCCCGGTTTCGACACCATCTCGTCCTTTCGGCACTTGAACGGTGGTTCACTTGTGTTCGTCTTCCTGATCCACACCTGATGCTTCTAGAGCACCTTTTCCGTAACGCTCACGACCGCGGCTTTTGACCACAGCCACTTACGGTGGTTTGCAACCTGCTCCTGCAAGCCGGTTGCGGGAGGCCTACTCCCATCTCTCACGCCGCTTGCTGCGGCACACTGATGTCTGCAACCCACAGTCGGTTGGGGCGGCTGACCTGGAAGTTTCGCTCCACCAGATCCGGAGCCGGACGGCTGTCTTGGCCTCTCAGGGTCGTGCGTGTCTTGCGTCTGCGGCTAACGCCTTCAATGCCGGCGACTTTCATCAGTCGGGCCACCCGGTTTTTGCCCACCAGGTGACCTTCCTCTCGAAGTTCCGCCGTAATGCGGGGAGCTCCATAGGTCCGACGACTTTGCTGGTGGATCCCGTTGATTGTTTCCAGAAGACGAGCATTCGCTTCATCTCGAGTCGAAGGTCCGCGATCGACCCACGCGTAGTAGCCACTGGTGGAGACACCCAGCAAACGGCACATGGTGGTGATTGGATAGTCGGCCTGATTCACTTTCACGAACCTGAAGACTTCTTGGAAATCGGATCGCTCTCCCGTGCGAACCAGGCCGCGGCTTTTGCCAATATTTCCCGCTCAACCCTCAGCTGCCTATTTTCTTTGCGCAACTTCCGCAGCTCGGCTCGTTCTACCGTCGTCAGGCCGTCTCTACGACGGCCTTCATCCAGGTCTGCCTGGGCGATCCAGTTGCGGATCGTCTGTTCGTTGGGTTCAAACTCTCGGGCCAGCTCACCGGGGCTGCGCCCGGCTCGATGAAGCTCGACTATCTGCTGGCGAAACTCGGGTGGATAAGCTCGTCTTGTTCTTGGCATCGTGTCCTCCATTCTCCCAAAGGATTAGGTGTCCACGAAACCGGGGGAACTCCACTCTCTTTCGGTTTGTAGGTCTTAAAAACATTTCGAGCTTACGAACGATTGACGTGTCTTTGCTAACTTCCTAGCTTTCCGTTTCCCATTTGTGCGGACTCGTGTCGCCGTTTGAATTGAACAAAATCTAATCTCTTGATTTCCTTGACTTAATCGTCTCCTCCGAAGGCGGAGTCGGACCACAGAGCTGCATCAGACCAGCGGAGCGCATCAGACCACAGAGCCGCGTCAGACCAGCGGAGCGCATCAGACCACAGAGCTGCATCAGACCATGGGAGCACGTCAGACCAGAGACCTAAGCCCGACCAAAAACGAAAGATCGCACTCAATCGAATAGATCTGAGGCTAGACGCAGCCCGAGGAGATACGAAAGCCTCGTGTTGGTCAGACGCCTCGGAGAAACCCTCTGTGCCAATAATGGTGAGATACTTCTTCCCGGCTAAATTAGAGTAGAGGGCGAGAAGCTGGATTACAGAATGATAGAAAACAGAAGCGACAAGAAACTGAGGATTTTGGAAACCTCGGAGCGGAGGGGAGAGGTCTCCAAAATCGCTGCGGGACGGACCGAGCCCGAGAAGGCGTTGCCGCGACCCGACCCGGAAGTTCCTGCCAAGGCAACCCGTCGCCGGTTTTCAGCCCGCTATAAGCTCCGGGTCCTGGAGCAGGCCGATGGCTGCGAAGAGTCGGGCGAAGTGGGAGCATTACTGCGCCGAGAAGGACTTTACTGGTCGAATCTGCAGACCTGGCGACGCCAACGCGAGCACGGAACGCTGCAGGCATTGACCCCTCGCAAGCGGGGACGAAAGGCAAAGCCGGTCAATCCTCTGGATCATCAACTGAGGCAAGTGGAGGCTGAGAATCGGAAGCTGAAACGCAAGCTCGAGAAGTTTGAAGCCATGCTGGATCTCCAAAAAAAAGTCTCGCAACTGTTGGGAATCTCTCTGGCGAGCAGCGAAGAGAACGGAGACGAGAGCTGATGGACGAAGCTTTGCGATTCTCACAATCCCACGGAGTCCGTGCCGGCTGTCAGGCTCTGGATCTGCCGCCATCGAGTCTGTATCGGGAGAAACTTCGGCGCGAACGGCCGGCGCTGGATCCTCGGCCTCGGGCCGCATCCCCACGCGCCTTGAGCCCGCCCGAAAGGGAAGCCGTTGTGGAGGTCCTGCACAGCCGACAGTTTATCGACAAAGCTCCTGCCGCCGTATGGGCGGAGCTGCTGGACGAAGGGCGATACTTGTGCTCGATTCGAACCATGTACCGCATTCTGGCCAAACGTCTGGAAGTTAGAGAACGCCGTCGCCAGCGCCGCCATCCCCAATACTCCAAGCCGGAACTTCTGGCCACCGGCCCGAACCAATGCTGGTCGTGGGACATCACCAAGCTGAAGGGGCCCGTCAAATGGAGCTATTACTACCTCTACGTGATCCTGGACATCTTCAGCCGCTATGTGGTGGGCTGGATGGTGGCCACCCAGGAAAGCTCCCGCCTGGCCAAGGTCTTGATCGCCCAGAGCTACTCCAAGCAGGAGATCGTAGCGGGTGGTCTCACCCTGCATGCCGATCGTGGCTCGTCGATGAGTTCCAAAGCACTGGCCTTGCTACTGGCCGATCTGGGAGTCACCAAGTCTCACTCTCGGCCTCATGTCTGTGACGACAATCCCTACTCGGAATCCCAATTCAAGACCCTCAAGTACCGTCCCGAATTCCCGGCTCGTTTCGGCACCATTCAGCAAGCCAGAGACTTCTGTCGGGATTTCTTCGATTGGTATAACCGCGACCATCGCCATTCGGGTATCGGCCTGCACACTCCCGCGGATGTGCACTACCTCACCGCCATCACCACCCGTCGCGATCGATCCCAAACATTGGAGGCCGCCCATGCACTCTTCCCGGAGAGATTTCCCAACGGCAACCCCGTTCCTCCTCCTCTTCCCGAGGCGGTCTGGATCAACCCTCCCGAAAAGGAGAACTTTTGAGATGAAACTACAGTAATTTATTCACCAAAGTGTCTCAAAGTTGTTGACACGTTCCGAAACGAGCTGGATTCAATGACGCGGTTCCTGAATCGAGACTCCTCGAGGTCGCACGCGCTAGTGTCTCCTCTTTCATGCGCCATTTGGCGAGCCAAGAAAGGGTGGCGTCTATCCGAAGCAATCCTCTTCCCTGTGCCAAGGGGTGAATGTTCTGATAGGGTTGACTGCCGGCTAGCACAGAGATCTTGATCATCGGCGCTTGCAAGTCTGGGTGAGCAGAACGTACTAAGGCAACAGCGCCGCTTACTAGGGGAACCGCCATGCTCGCTCCGCTCAGCTCGAGATAGCTCTGGCCGATCACTGCCTGCGGCCTTTCCGCTTCAAGGGTGCTCCCAGGCGACAAGAGGCTGCGTATCCGATTGCCCGGGGCGGCAATGTCCGGCTTCCAAACATTGGTACGAAAGCTGGGTCCCCTAGATCCGAACGTCGTACCGATGTCGTCGGATGCGTCGGCAGTACCCCGGTGGTTCACTGGATAGACTGTTATCGCGAAAGGAGAAGTGCCAGGGCTTGTCACGGACTCCCAAATCTCGGGATAGCCCTCCAGCTTTCCCAAGTTCCCGGATGAGGCCACAATCGTTATCCCCGCAAGGCTTGCCTTCTTGACGGCCTCGCAAAGGGGATCCTCGTAGAAGCGTTCAAAAGCAGGAGTTCCGACTGACAGGTTAGCCACCTGAACGTTTAGCCGCCATTTCTCACCGATAGGACCTCAAAAGGCCGCCCTGTTTGGTATAAAGCGTTTTGAATGAAAGACTTCAAAGCCAAACGGAGGCGGCCCTTATGAGAACAGAGTGTAAACAAGCCAGGTTCGAATTTCACGGACTATTTCAACGCAAAGTGAAGGCGCGGTTCGACGGCGGGAAGATCACCTCCGATGCAGGGGTGCTGCTGTTGCGAGAGGTCGAGAGGGGGACGGGTCTGATCGCCGGACTGGCTGAGTGTTTCAGGGATCACCGGGATCCGCGGTTGATCGAACACACGGTCGAGGAGTTGTTGGGGCAGCGCATCTACGGACTCTGTCTGGGGTACGAGGATCTGAACGATCATGATCAGTTGCGCACCGATCCGATGCTGGCGGTGGCGGTGAATAAGGCCGATCCGTTGGGGGAGAGGCGGCGGCAGGCCTCAGATCGGGGGAAGGCGCTGGCGGGCAGGTGTACGCTGAACCGGTTGGAGTTGACCGGCGCCGAGGTCGATGAGCAGGAGCGGTACAAGAAGATCGCGATGGACCCGGACCGGATCGACGGCTGGATGGTGGATGCCTTCGTGGAGTCCCACGAATCGGCGCCCGAGGAGATGGTGCTGGATCTGGATGCGACCGACGACCCGATCCATGGCCAGCAGGAAGGCCGGTTCTTTCACGGTTACTACCGCCACTACTGTTATCTCCCGCTGTACATCTTCTCGGGGGAGCATCTGCTGTGCGCCCGGTTGCGGTGTTCCAATATCGATGGGGCCGCGGGATCGGTGGAGGAACTGGAACGGATCGTCGGCCGGATTCGGCAGAGCTGGCCGGAGGTCTCGATCGTCATCCGGGCCGACTCGGGCTTTTGCCGGGATGACTTGCTCCGCTGGTGTGCAGACCATCACGTGGATTACGTGATGGGGTTGGCCAACAATGATCGGCTCAAGTCAGAGAGCGCCGAAGCGATGACTCAGGCCGAAGCCGAGTTCAACGCCACCGGGCGACCGGCGCGGGTGTTCAAGGATTTCCGCTACCGGACTCGCCACAGTTGGACCTCGGAGCGACGCGTCGTCGGCAAGGCCGAGTTCCTGGACAAAGGCGCCAATCCCCGATTCGTCGTCACCTCCCTGTCGCCGGAACGCCTGGGGGCCCGCGCGCTCTACGAAGACTTCTACTGTGCGCGGGGCGACATGGAGAACCGCATAAAAGAACAGCAGTTGGGTCTGTTCGCCGACCGGACCAGCGCGGCAACGATGCGCGCCAATCAACTCCGGCTGTATCTGTCCTCCGCCGCCTACATGCTCATGCACGCCTTGCGTCGTCTCGGACTGAAGCAGACCCCCCTGGCTCGCGCTCAGTGTCAGACGATTCGCTTGAAGCTCCTCAAGATCGGCGCCCAGGTCCGCCTCACGGTCCGCCACGTCTGGATCTCCATGTCGGAAGCCTATCCCTACAGCGAGGTCTTCGCTGCCGTCGTTCGAAACCTCCAGGCCATTCCTCTGCGCTGCTGAGGTCTGTCCCGATCAAACGCCCCCAAAAACGAAATCGTTCCATCGCTCAGGCCGAGCTCTGCCTGAATGCATTCCGTCACGCTCTTCCGAACCCGAAAAACGCTCCATTCACGACCCTCCACACCACCGCATCACTCGACCTGGACCGGATCGATAGCGAAACTCTCAGAAAACCGTTCCGGCCTGCCAAAATCACCTTCATTTCCAAATCGGTGATCTATGCGGGCTAGGGTGCCGGATATACGTCACTGCGGTCATCGTCTCAGGCATTCCGTTACTGGCGTTTTCGGTATTTGAGTCCTTCGCCGAGTCCAGTACCAATTGGCTTCCACTCGCCATCCTCACGGTCTTCCTTGGGTTCTTCCCAATTCAGATCCTTCCCTCAACTCCCTCAAGGACGCAGGCCCTCACCGTAACCATCACCGACGTCTTTGTTTTTTTGAGTTTGATGCTTTTCGGGCCATATGTGGCTGCTGTTATTACATCGCTGGACGGGTTTGTTAGTAATTTTAGAGGCAAAACGCGATATGCCTATAAAAAATTCTTCAACGTAACGCTCCTTTGTTGGTCAGGATTGGCAGCTGGTCACTTCTTTTACTATTTAGCCGGTACTGCTGCACCCATCCCGACTCCAATGGAAAGCAGGGATCTGCCTGTGTTCTTCGGGGCAGTCTCGGCCGGTAGCTTCCTCTTCTTCCTCATGAATTCTGGGGGTGTAGTGCTAGTGTGCTGTCCGAGAAATTCCTGTTGTTAACATTGATCGATGGATCTTTGAGCTCTTTCGACCTTGTCTAAGATCGAAGTAGCGTTGGCCCGCCACTTAAAGGGCTTGGCCAGGTGTTGGTTATGCACTCGAATATATCTTCGTATTTCGTTCCTCAACTCTTGAACACTAGTGAAAGAGTTGCGGTAAAGGGAACGCCGCTCAAGCTGTGAAAACCAGGTTTCGACAGCGTTTAACCAGGAAGCACTGGTAGGAGTAAAGTGGAGATGAAAACGTGGGCGTCGTAGGAACCAGTTTCGGATTTTCTGGGTCTTGTGAGTGCTCGAGTTATCGAGAATGAGGTGAACGTCCAGATCTGGATGGACGACTTGCTCGATCTGACGTAAGAAGGCTAAAAACTCTATGGCCCGATGCCGTTTCGTGATTCGGCCCATTACTTCACCGGTGGCCACGTCGAAGGCGGCAAACAGACTGGCCGTCCCGTGGCGTTTGTAATCGTGGGTTCTGCGTTGGACCTGCCCGGGTTTGAGCTGAAGCATGGGCTGGGTTCGGTCCAGAGCCTGAATCTGAGTTTTTTCGTCTACAGACAAAACCAAAGCGTTGTCGGGCGGGTCCATGTACAGGCCCACCACGTCGATCACCTTCTCGGCGAAATCAGGATCGTTGCTGATCTTGAAAGAGCGAATCCGGTGGGGCTTAAGATCTGCGGCTTTCCAGATTTCAGTCACCTGATGTTTGCTGACTTGGGCATACTCTGCCATGAGGCGCAGGCTCCAATGAGTCGATTCCCTGGGGATGGTCTGCACGGTGGCCTTGAGAATTTTTCGTACCTTCGCTGGCGATAGTCGCCGTGGTCGACCCGAACGGGGCTGATCCTCCAACCCTGATAGCCCCACCTCAAGGTAGCGCTTTCGCCACTTCTGTATGCTGCCCAGGCGCTTGGACAGCCTTTGGGAGACCTCAATTGCTGTGAGTCCGTCCCCGCACAGTAAGATCATCTGGGCTCGCTCGGCGAGGATTCTTTTGGTGTTGGAGGCCCGCAGCCAGGACTGTAGAATTGCTTTGTGTTGTTGGGGTAGATCGAGTCGAATATGTGGTCTTGCCATGCCCAAGGATAGAAAAGTACCCTGACTATTAACTACAATAACTTTCCGGACAGTACACTAGCTCTAGCTTTGGCTACCCGTCAGCCTCTTTCGGTAGCCGGCAAGGAGCATTTTTTTTGGTCGTCTCTTTCAACCGTCGCTGGTGCCTCGATTGCCGCTTTCATTTTCCTAGTTTTCGACAAAGCAAAATTTCTCGGAGTAGCGGTGGCCGTGCCTATCGTGCTTGCGATTTACTTTGCGTATAAAGTTAGTCTTAATCGAATCAACGAGGCCCTCGCACATGCCGACCAGATGCGGTAGGCTGTTCCACTCGACGATCTCCTCCCTGGCGATGGCCATCGATGCCAAGGATCAGTACACACACGGGCATGTGAACCGTGTTCAGAACCTCGTCGAGATGATAGCGGTGAAGCTGCGCCTGCGGGACGTGAGCGGAGAGAGCCTGGAGGGCCTGAAGGCAGCAGCCTTGCTCCATGACATCGGGAAACTGGCGATTCCGGAGTACATTCTTAACAAACCGTCCGGACTGACCAAATGGGAAATCCAGAAGATGCCACCCACCCGGACGTAGGCGCAGAAATCCTGGAAAACGTTCCCTTTCCCTACCCCGTCGTCAAATACGTGCGCTACCACCATGAGAAGTGGGACGGAACCGGCTATCCGGAAGGCAAAAAGGGCGAGGATATCCCCCTGGGAGCCCGAATTCTCTCGGTGGCCGACTGCTACGACGCTCTGCGCTCGGATCGGCCCTACCGCGGCGCCATGACCCGCGACGTGGCTCTCGACTATATCCAGAGCCTGGCCGACAAGTCGTACGACCCGGCCGTTGTGGACGTCCTGGTCGAGCACATCGACGAGTTCGAAGCCAGGATCTCTGAGGAAGAGTCCAACAACCCGGTCCTGCCGACGGCCGTCACCTTCAGTCAGAAACAAGAGCCCCCTCTCGAAAAGCAAGACATCTCCAAGAGCGTATTTGACGATATTGCACTGGCCCATCGCGAAATTCAGGCCGTCTACGAAGTCTCCGATAGCGTTGGAAAGACCCTCAACGTCTCCGACACCCTGGCCCTGCTGGTGGGCAAGATCGGCAACCTCGTCCCCTTCGACGCCTGTGCTGTTTTCCTCGCCAACCCTCACACCAACCAGCTGCTCCCTTATCACACGTCGGGAGAGCAGGCGGAGGCGCTGGACAAGCTGCGCATCACCGTCGCCGAGGGAGTCACGGGTTGGGTAGCGGCCAACAATCAAATGCTGGCCAATGTTTCGCCGGCTCCCGACTTCGGCAGCCAACCGGAGCTCCAAGACGCCTTTCGCAGTTGCGCATCGCTTCCCCTGGCTCTGGAAGACCGCTTGCTGGGCGTGATCACGGTTTATGCGAAACTCGGGTCTATATTCCAGGACAACCATCTCCGCCTGCTGGATACGCTGTCCCGCCAGGCTGCGGCGGCCGTCAACAACGCCATTGTCTACGAAGAGACCCAGGAAGATGCCTACACGGATGCGTTGACGGGCCTGCCCAATCTCCGCTACTTCCGGGTCTTTGGAGACCAGGAGCTGAGACGGGCCAAGAAGATGAGCTGTCCGGTGACGCTTCTCATGATGGACCTGAATGCCTTCAAGGCGGTCAACGACCAATGGGGACACCGGATCGGCGACCGGGTCCTGATCGAAGTCTCTCACGTTCTCAGAACCCAGCTCCGCAAATCCGACACCTGCATTCGCTATGGGGGCGACGAGTTCGTGGGTCTGCTGCCGGGATCCGGCAAAGAGCTGGCTGAGGCGACGATGAGCCGCCTGCGCGAGTGCATCGCCGACCACGAGATTCTGCTCAAGGGGCGAGAAACGCTCTCCGTCGGCCTGAGCGTGGGCAGCGCCACCTTCCCGGAGGATGCCAGAGAACTCGATTTGTTGCTGGCCCTGGCCGACCAGGCCATGTACCAGGACAAATTGCGGCACTCCAAGGATGCCTCCTTACCCGCATCCATCCTTCCCTTCGATGCACGCGGCAACGCCGGTTGATCAGTGTCGTCATCCCCACCTTCAATCGTAAGAAGCTGCTCATTGAGGCGGTCCAATCGGTTTGCACACAGTCCTTTCAAGACTGGGAACTGATCGTCGTTGACGACGGCTCGACGGATGGCACTGAAGAGGAACTGAAACCGCTTCTCTCCTCCGAGATCCAATACATCCGCCAGGCTCACCAGGGCGTCAGCAGGGCTCGCAATCGGGGGATTCAAGCCGCCCGGCACGATTGGATCGCCTTCCTGGACAGCGATGACTACTGGCGCCGGGACAAGCTGCATCTGCAGCTCGAGGCGCTCGATGCCAACCCCGAGTACCGGGCCGTACACACGGATGAAATCTGGATTCGCTCCGGCGTCCGCGTCAACCCCGGGAAACGCCACAGAAAACACTCGGGCTGGATCTTCCACCGTTGTCTGCGCCTCTGTCTGATCAGCCCCAGCTCCTTCCTGATCCACCGGAGCCTGCTGAACGAGCACGGCGTCTTCGATGAAACCCTGCCCGTATGCGAGGACTATGATCTGTGGCTTCGGATTACGGCCCGCCGACCCGTCCTCTTCCTTCCCGGCAAGCTGGTCGTGAAGCGTGGAGGTCACGACGATCAACTCTCGCGCAGCCGCTGGGGGATGGATCGCTACCGGGTCCGCGCGCTTCTCAAGGCAGCGGGCAGCCGACGGCTGACGCCCCAGCAGCAAAGATGGGTGGCGGCCGAGATCGTCTACAAGTCGGGCATTCTGGAGCAGGGCTTCGAGAAGCGCGAGAGCATCGTCCGGGCGGCCTACTACAGCCGTCTCAAGACCCATTTCCAGAATGACGCCCGGCCACCGGATGATCTGGATCCCCTGCCCTGACACCTTGCGCGCCAGTCCGTTTCCAACTAACCTCCCTGGGGGGACCTTTCAACATTTCTCACGCCGACTAGCGGAGACAGGGAGGCGATCATGTCAGAACAACTTCACTTCTACCGCGAAAAGCTGCAGGAGCATTTCGGGATGCACCTTCCGGCGCTCTTGAAAGCCATCCTGATCCTGGTGGTCGGATGGCTGGTGGCCCGCATCATCGCGGCCCTGGTGCGGGGCGCCCTGACTAGAACCGATCTGGACAACCGGATTGCCAACTGGATCTAGCCAAGCCGGGAAAGCACACCGGTGTCCATCGAGAGATGGGCGTCCAAAGGCGTCTTCTACGTGCTGCTGCTGTTCGTTCTGATGGCTTTCTTCCAGGCTCTGGGTCTGACCGTCATGACCGAACCCTTGAGTGGACTGCTGACCAATGTCTTTGAATTTGTCCCGCGGCTGATTGGCCCCCTGGTCCTGGTCCTGATGGCGTGGGCCCTGGCCAGTGTGCTTCGGTCGCTGGTGAAAAAGGCCCTGGAGACGGCTAACGTCGACGCCCGGGTCTCGGCTCAGACCGAGCTGGAGGAGGAAAAACAGCTCCCTCTCTCCCAGACCTTGAGCGAGGCTGTCTACTGGCTGGTCTTTCTGTTTTTCCTTCCTGCCATCCTCAGCCCCCTGGGACTTGACGGACTGTTGGCGCCGGTACAGAACCTGGTTGACAAGCTGCTCGCTTTTCTTCCTCAGATACTTGCAGCCGGCCTGATCCTGGCCGTCGGATGGTTCGTCGCCCGCGTCGTCCAGCGCATCGTGACCGGCCTGCTGGTGGCCGTAGGCATCGACGGCCTCGGCGAGTCCGCCGGCCTGTCCCGGGCTCTGGGCAGGCAGCGGCTGTCCACCCTGCTTGGAACCGTGGTTTACGTACTGATCCTGATCCCCGTCCTGGTGGCCTCCCTGGATGCTCTGGCTATCGAGTCGATCACCAGGCCGGCCAGCGAGATGTTGAACACCATTCTGCAGGTCATTCCCAACCTTTTCGGCGCTTTTCTGGTCGTGGCAGTCGCCTACATGGTGGGAAAGATCGTGGCCGGCCTGGTCACGCACCTGCTTTCGGCCGTCGGATTCGACTTTATCCTCGCCAGGATCGGGTTGAGCACCGAACAGCGCCCCGGCCAGAAGTCGCCTTCCCAGCTGGCCGGCAAGCTGGTGCTGATCATCCTCATGCTCTTCGCTACGGCCGAAGCAGCTGAGCTCCTGGGCTTCGACGTCGTGGGCGAGCTGATGTCGCAGTTCCTGGTGTTTGGCGCCGGGGTCATTATGGGCCTCATCATCCTGGGCGGAGGGATGTACCTCGCCAACCTGGCCCACGATACGGTTTCGGCCTCGCGCGCCTCCCAGGCCGGAGTGCTGGCCAACGCTGCACGGCTCGCCATCCTGATCCTGACCGCCGCCATGGCACTCCGCGAAATGGGCCTGGCCAGCGAGATCATCAACCTGGCCTTTGGGCTCACCGTCGGGGCCATCGCTGTGGCGGCCGCACTGGCGTTCGGGCTGGGGGCCCGTGATGCTGCTGCCCGACAGGTGGAACAGTGGCAAAGACAGCTTCGGTCGGGGCCCGACGATGCTGAGTGATGACGGCTCCTTGCACGCGCGAAGGGTGTCGACCAGAATGTATATCTGTCAGAAGGTACATCGGGCGGCCCGCTGCTGCGGCGCCCGTCAAGGAACAGAGAATCGAAGAGGGGGAAAACCATGACTAAGAAAGAAGACCCCAAGAACCCGGCGGTAGAGGACATCGCTGCGGAGGTCGAGAGTGTTGACCGCATTCGGGACATTATATTCGGAGCCCAGATGCGCGACTACGAGGATCGCTTTTCCCGTCTGGAAGCGCAACTGCTCAAGGAGATCCAGGTTCTGCAAGAGGACGCGAAATCCCGAATCGAGACCCTGGAAGAGTTCGTCCGGCAGGAGCTGAAGTCGCTGACCGGAGAACTCAAGAACGAACGCAAGGAAAGGACCGGCGACACGCAGAAGCTGTCACGGGACGTCACCAAGGCCTCGGACAGCACCGGCCGAAAGATGGCCGGCAATCAGGACAAGACAACCGAGGCGCTTCGTTCGCTCCGGCAGGCCCTGAACCAGCAGTCCAAAGACCTCTCACAGGACATCCAGGGCAGATTCGAGGGTCTCTCCAACACCCTGAAGAGCGAGGTGAGGGCCCTGCGTACGGAGAAAGTCGACAACTCCGGCCTGTCTGCCATGCTCCTGGAGCTGGCGGCACGGCTTCAACCTCCGGAAAAGAAGAGTTAGAGCAGCGCGTCACGAATCTGGACCCAGGGGTCAGAACTTATGACGAGCCGGACAAGCTCTTCACCATCATCCCCAGACGGTTCCCCCACCGACGAAAGGTTGGAGGAGCTACGGAAGCTGATTCTGGGCCATCACGCCCGCCGGCTGAAGGACCTCGCCGATCACGTTTCCGACTCCGAGGTCAGGGCGGTGGAAGTCGGCGAAGTGTTGCCCAGGGCCGTGCGTCTCAGCCAGGAGGCGGGGTCCGAGTCGCTGCAGGACGCACTCGCGCCATCCGTTGTCGCAGCCCTGCGGACTTCACTAAAGACCAATCAGGCGGACTGGGCCCAGACCCTTTTCCCCATCATCGGACCCTCCATCCGCAAGGCCATCAGCGCCACGCTCAACAACATGCTGGAGACGCTCAACCAGACCCTGGACCGGAGCCTGTCCCCGCGCAGCCTGCGTTGGCGGCTCGAGGCCTGGCGGACCGAGAAACCGTTTTCCGAGGTGGTTCTCCTGAACACCCTCGAGTTCCGGGTGGAGCAGGTATTTCTGATCGGACCGGAGAACGGCCTCCTGATGGTCCATCTGGTCGGAGAAGAGATTGCGGCGCAGGATCCGGAACTGATTTCCGGAATGTTGACGGCTATCCGGGACTTCGTGCAGGACTCGTTTCGGGTAGCGAGCTCCGCCGGCCTGTCCAGACTCAGAGTCGGCGAACTCAGCGTCTGGATCGAGCAGGGGGCTTACGGCGTTGTGGCCGCGGTCATCCGCGGCGAGCCTCCTGCCCCCTACCGGGAGCACCTGCAGGTTGCAGTGGAGCCGATCCACCGCGAGAACGGTCCCCTGCTGGAGCAGTTCAACGGCGACACAGCGGGTTTCGAGGTCCTGCGTCCCAAGCTGGAACCGCTGCTCATGACCCAGTTCCGGGAAAAGGAAAAAGGCAGGCTGAGCCCGCTCCTGTGGGCCATTCCCATTCTCCTTGTGCTCGGACTGGGCCTTCTCCTCTTTTTTTCCTACCGGTCCCAGGCCCGCTGGTCGGCCCTGGTCGAGCAATTTCGAAATGAGCCCGGCATCGTCCTGATCCGGGCTGAGAGAGAGGGAGGCGCCTACTATCTGCAGGGACTACGGGATCCGCTGGCCGGCGACCCCTCCGGCCTGATCGCCGCCTCCCCTTTGTCTGCACAGGATTTCCGGACGGACTTCCGGGACTATTACTCCTCGGATCCCCGCTTCGTAAGACTGCGGGCGGCCCGTCTCCTGCGCCCGCCGCGCAGCGTCACCCTGGCGTTGACCGACCGGGTACTTCGGGGGACCGGCCATGCGCCCCGGGAATGGCGAGATCAAGCCAGAGGTCTGGGGGGACTCATTCCGGGGATCGACAGGATCGACGATTCGAAGCTCGTGATTTCGAGCACCGTCGTCGAGAAAATCGAGTCGGCGGAGGTCGCGTTCGTGCACGGCACCCTGCGCCTGGAGACAGGACAGGAAGCCGCCCTGGAAGCACTTAAAGCCGAGTTCAACGCTCTAGGCGCGAAGGCTTCCGAAGCCGGAGAGCGGGTCCGGGTGGTCGTACACGGCTACCATTCCGCCCCCGGCCCCGCTGGTCTCAATGACCGGCTGGCGGTGGGCCGGGCCGAAGCGGGAGCTGAGCTGCTCAGCGGCTTCGGCCTCGATCCCGAACTCTTCACGATCGAAGCATCCCCTGTGCCCCTCGATGACCCGCGCCCCAGCTTCGGATTCGAGATCCGCCTGCAATCCCGGCCTCGAGCGGACGATCCGTGATCCAGAAGAAAATCTGCATGCTGGGAACCGTCGCCGTGGGCAAGACCAGCCTGGTGGCCCGTTACGTTCACAGTATCTTCTCGGAGCGATACCAGACCACGGTGGGAGTCAAGATCGACCGCAAGGAAGTCAGGCTGGGAGACCGCAAGATCACACTGGTGCTCTGGGACCTGTATGGCGACAATGAGTTCCAGAGAATGCAGGCCTCCTATCTCAGGGGAGCCGCGGGATATCTGCTGGTCTGCGACGGGACGCGCCGCTCCAGCTTCGACCACGCCCTGCGCCTTCGCAAAGACATTCAGACGCAGCTGGGCCGGGTCCCTTTCATTTTGCTCTGCAATAAGTCTGACTTAGCTGACCAGTGGGAGCTGGGAGCGGATGACGAAGCGAAGATCAAGAACCGGGGCTGGCACCTGCTCAAGACGAGCGCCAAGAACGGTGAAAACGTCGAGGACGCTTTCCTCTTGCTGACCGAACGAATCCTGGAGAGCGCCCCTTGAACGAGGATCCCACTGCCACCTTTTTCGAATCCACGCCCTCACCTCTTCAGGGCGTCCTGGAGACGCTCGGGCTCGCACTTGCGGAGGCCGACTCTGAGGGCGCTCTCAAACTCGCCTCTCCGCTGCCCGGGTGGTACCGGGATATCTGGGGCGAGCGAGGGCAAGGACCGCTCCAGGCGCCCGACAGGTATCCGTTCCTCAGCAACTTTCTCATCGACGCCCGGCAGTTCTGGGATTCCGGACGCCAGGGCACACTGGAATCCGGGGCCTGGGTAGAACAGCTCCGGGGCGATGAAACCCTCCACCTGGAAGCGTTCGCCGTCAACCAGAAGTTGCGCCGTCTGCTGTTGCTGCAGGTACTGGGACCGGCCTTTCAGGAACGGGTCGAGCTGCTGCAGAAGGCCCGCGAGAACAGCCTGGTTCACAGTCGGCTGATCAAGGAAATCCAGCACAAGGAGATTCTTCTCCACTGCATCGTTCACGACCTGGCCGGCCCCCTGATGGGGATCTCCAGCTCACTCTCCCTTCTGGACGGCGAAACTCTCAGCGAAGCGGGCCGACGCCGGCTGAGCATCGGCCGGCGGGCCTCGGACAGGCTGGAGGACCTGATCCGCGGCATTTTAGACGTGTTTTCCGCTGAGATTGAGGATCTGACTGAGTTTTCCCCCCAGTCGGTCGATCCGCCCGACCTCTCGAAGTGTGCCGGGCGGGTACTGGAGACGCTGGCGCCCGCTGCAGCTCTTCGGGAGGTGGAACTGGACCTCTCCCCTTCTCCCGGCGAGGGTCTGCCTGGAGTCGTGGCCGAAGAGAACCGGCTCGAGAGAGTCCTCTACAACCTGGTGCAAAACGCCCTGCGCTACGCGCCACCAGGGTCCCGGGTCGTGGTGGCCGTCCAGACGGAGGGTCCCCGGGTCCGGGTCTCCGTCCAGGACGACGGCCCCGGGGTCGCGGCCGCACTTCGCCCCCAGCTCTTCCGAAAGCTGATTCAGGGAGAGGGGCGAAAGGGAAAGGCGGGACTGGGACTGTACTTTTGCAGAATCATGGTCGAACGCTGGGGCGGAGAAATCGGTTACTCTTCCCGAGAGCCTTCCGGATCCGTGTTCTGGTTCAAACTGGACAGCCGGCAGCGTCAGGCGCCGGACAGTACGGACTCGTGAAAAACCCGCCTCAACAGGGGCTCTTCAGCGTGCGAAATAGCCCCTTCGGTAGTGGAGAATTTTGTTTGGATGTTTGACCTTGACCCTGAGCTCCCGGAAGGTGCCATCCGGTTTCTTGTTGGAGGGAGAGAAGGTGACGCTGTACTGATTCCGCAACTCCTCGTTGATGGCCTTGAAGGCTATCGACAGCTCGCCGGTGCTTAGCGGGAAATACGCCCTGCCTCCCGTCTTTTCGGCCAGTTGCCGGAGCGCGTTGTCCCCTTCGTGATCCACATCGGCCCCGAAACGCGTGGTGCTCACGGCATAGATGGCCGCTTCCGCCTGAAAAGCCGCCTTCAGAGCATCCTCGAACGTCGAAAGGCTTGTCAGGTCGGCTCCATCCGAGAGAACGACCAGGACCCTGCGCCCCTCGACGTCTTTCAATTTCTGCTCGGATACCAGATAGATCGCGTCATAAAGTGAGGTTCCGCCTCCCGCTCGAAGGCGGTTGATCTCGTCCTTCAGGCGGTTGGGGTTGGAGGTGAAATCATGCAATAGCGTTGCGGCCGTGTCGAACTCCAGCAACAGGATCCTGTCCCTGGGCGTCATGACTGAAAACAGAAAGTCGATGGCCGCCTCTTTTTCGAACTTGAGTTTGATCCGAACACTGGAGCTGGTATCGATACAAAGGGCTATGGCCAGTGGGAGATCCGTCTCCTCCACGAAGTTGGTGATCTCCTGACGAACTCCGTCCTCGTAGACTTCGAAATCACGGGGGTTCAGACCCCGGATAAAAACTCCCGTCTTTTCCTCGTGTACCGAAACCAGGATATTGACGGCTTCGACCCCGACCCGGATCGGTTCCTGCCCGGCCGGGTCGGACTGGGCCATCCCGGCCCCGGTGCAGGTCGCTGCCGTGACGAACAGGGCCAAGGTGAAATGAGTGAACACAGCGGTCATTATTCCAGAGGGCTCAGAACGGCGGCAAGGTCATCGGCAAGCGGCGATTCGAACCGCAGTTTTCGACCCGTCGCCGGATGCTCGAATTGCAGGGTCGCCGCATGCAGGAACTGACGCTCCAGCCGGCAGATCAAACGGCCTTCTTCCCCCGCCAGGGGCAGTTCTCTCCGATTTCCCCGGTACACCGGGTCACCTACGACAGGATGGCCTGCGTGCTCCAAATGTACTCTGATTTGATGAGTCCGTCCCGTCCGAAGTTTCACTTCCAGATACGAAAACCGCGTCAGGCGCCGCAGCACGCGAAAAGCGGTGAAGGCGGGACGGGGGCTGCGACTTCGAGTCGACATTCTGGTCCTTCGGGTGGGATGACGGCCAACCGGGATATCGATCTCTCCGGCCTCCTTTTCGACCCGACCGTATACCAGACAAAGATACAGCTTGGTGACCTGCCGCTCCTTGAACTGGAGCGCCAGGTGATCGTGTGAGCGGTCGTTTTTCGCCACCACCAGAAGGCCGGACGTACCCTTGTCCAGGCGGTGAACGATTCCCGGCCGAACGGTGGTCTTGCGGCTCATCCTCTTCAGGTGAAAGAGCAGGGCGTTGACCAGAGTCCCGGAGTTGTTCCCCGCCCCGGGGTGGACCACCATACCGGCGGCCTTGTCCACTACCAGGAGGTGTTCGTCTTCGAAGACGATGGAGAGCGGAAGCTCCTCGGGAAGGAGATCCATGGGCGGCGCCGGAAGGGGGTTCACCTCGATCTCGTCACCGTTGCGCAGACGCCGCCCCGGCTTGCAGGCGCTGCCGTTGACCCTCACACCGGCCTCTTTGATCCATCTTTGAATAACGCTCCGGGATTCCTCCATCTGCCGGTCCAGAAAACGGTCGACTCGAAGGCCCTGATCGGCGAGATAAGCCCGAAAACGGAACTCTTCAGACACGGCGACTCGATGGCGAGCGACTGGAGTAAAAGACAATCAGGGCCACGATCACGAGGCTGAGGGCAATCAACTGGTGAACGGAGATGTGGCCGTCAAAGAGGAGGCCACTATCCCGGTCGCCCCTGAAGAATTCGGTCATGAATCGGAGGACGCCATATCCCATCAGGTAGGTGGCGAAGACCTGTCCCCGGAAGCGTCTGCGGCCATGCAGCCCGAGCAGGAGGAGGAAGAGAACAAAGGCTCCGGCCGATTCGTAAAGCTGCACCGGATGGAGCGAAACACCCAGGGGCACCCCGACGTTCTGATGGGCGTAGTCGCTCGTAAAAGTAACGGCCCACGGTCGCTCGCTGGGGGTTCCATAGTCACACCCGGCTCCAAAACAACCCAGCCGGCCGATGGCCTGGCCCAGTGCAATCGCCGGTGCCGCCGCATCGGCCATGATCCCGAAACTTAAATCAGGGGAACGCCTGATGTACCAGTAGCTCCCCGCTACAGCGCCGATGAGCCCTCCGAAATAGGCTCCCCCGGCCTGCCAGAATTCCAGGTTCACGAATCGCGACGGCAGCTCGAGGTAGTAGTCCAGATTATCCGCCACCATGAGGAGTTTGGCCCCCAGCAGGGCCGAGAGAATGATGACGAAGGCGAGATCCCAGGCTCGGCTGCTGGGCACATCGTCGCGGGAGGCCAGCCGTGCCAGCAGCGCGGTGCCCGAGAGAAAGGCCAGGGCCAGCAGCAACCCGTAAGAGTGCAAAGTGACGGGACCCAGTTCAAGAATTTTGGGGTACACGGGCCTCCTTTCCCGCCCGGGCCGCCTTCAGTCGTCCTGTTTGGCCTTCTTGACGATTTGCTCGGCCATGTGAGGCGGGACTATGTCGTAGTGAGAGGGTTCCATATGATAGCTTCCGCGGCCTCCCGTCATGGAGGTCAGGACGGGCGCGTAGTTGAGCATCTCCGCAAAAGGCACCTGGGCCCGGACTATCTGGGTTGTTCCTCTGACGTCCATACCCTGGATCTTTCCGCGCCTTCCGTTGAGATCTCCCATCACGTCACCCGCGAACTCTTCCGGCACATAGACCTCAATGTCCATGACCGGTTCGATCAGAACGGGCCGGGCCTGTTGCATCGCCTTCCTGAAAGCCAGGGCTCCCGCGATCTTGAACGCCATTTCCGAGGAGTCCACGTTGTGATAGCTGCCATCGTAGAGCGTCACCCGAAAATCGACGACCGGGTAACCGGCAATGAATCCCTTCAGAGCCGCCTCCCTGATTCCCTTCTCAACGGCGGGAATGTAGCCCTTGGGGATGGAACCCCCAAAGATCTTATCTGCGAAATCAAATCCCTCTCCCCGCTCCAACGGCTCCATTCGGATTTTGCAGTCTCCAAACTGACCGTGGCCTCCGGTCTGCTTCTTGTGCCTGCCTTGAACGTCGGCCGTACCGACGATGGTCTCTCGATAGGGGACCTTGGGGGGTTTCAGATTGACGTCCACGCCGTAGCGATTCTTCAGTCTGTTGACGACGACCTCGATGTGGACCTGGCCGGTCCCCGCCAGCAGGAACTCCTGGGTCTGGGCGTCACGGCTGAAGTGCAGCGACGGGTCTTCTTCCAGAACCTTGGCAATGGCCGAGCCGATCTTCTCTTCGTCTCCCCGTGTTCTGGGCTCGACCGCGAAGCTGATAGCCGGCTCCGGGAACTCCACCTCCTTCACGGTGGCTTTCAGGGCCGGGGCTCCCAGCGTGTCCCCCGTCCCGGTGTCCTTGAGTTTCAAGACCCCGCCGATGTCGCCGGCTCTCAGTTCCGGAACCGCTTCGTGCCCCTTACCCTGGGAAACCTGCAGCGATCCGAATCGTTCGGACTTGTCCCGGGTCAGGTTTTTCAGGCTGGTATCGCACTTGAGAGTACCGGAAATGACACGCAGGATGTTGATGCGGCCGGCAAAGGGATCGGCAAACGTCTTGAAAACATAGACCGTCAGCGGACCGTCCGCCGAGGGGACGATCTCGGCCTCCTCGCCCTGCCGCGTGACCCCCTTGAAGGGCGCCCTTTCCATCGGGTTCGGGAACAGGTCGACCATCTGGTCCAGGAGCTGTTTAACTCCGATATTGTGGATAGACGACACGCAAAACACCGGAAAAATAGAGCCTTCCCGAAACGACTTCCGCAAACCGGTCCTCATCTCATCCTCGGAGAGAGTGCCCTCTTCAAAGTACCGTTCCATCAGCTCGTCGTCACTTTCCGCGATCATCTCGACCAGTTGTTCCCTGGAGGCACGCGCATCACTCTCGAGGTCTTCCGGAATCTCCACCTCCTTGAACTGACCGCTGCCGTCGGCCCCATAGACATAGGCCCTGTACGAAATAAGATCCACGACCCCTTCAAAATCGGTTTCTTTCCCTATGGGCAGCTGTACCGGCACCACTGATCGACCGAAGTTCTCCTGGAGATTCTGGAGACTACGCTGAAAGTCTGCTCGCTCACGATCCATTTTTGTAAGGACGACGGCCCGCGCCAGGCCCAGTTCCCGGGCGAACCCCCAGACCTGTTCAGTTTGTATCTCGACACCTTCCACCGCATCGACGACCACTACCGCCGTTTCCACGCCCAGCAGAGACATCCTCGCATCCAGCACGAACGCCGAATAGCCCGGGGTATCGACAATGTTGATCTTGTGTTCTCTCCAACCGCAGTGAGCGACCGAGCTGCTGAGCGTCACCTGACGCTCGATTTCGTCTTCGTCGTAGTCGGTAACCGTGTTCCCTTCTTCCACCTTCCCGTGCCGGTTCACAGCACCCGATGCGAACAGCATGGTGCTGACGAGGGAAGTCTTTCCGGCATCACCGTGACCGACGACTCCGATGTTGCGAATGTTCTCACTCTCGAATGTGGCCATGAGTACTCCTGCCTGTAGTCGAAGAAACGAAATTTAACACAGGGGTCGATTCCATTTCAATTTGAGGCAGGTGATCGGGAAAAGGCGGGTCGAGGGCCGTTTAGCCCTTCTCAGAGAATGAAGAATTCACCTTCGCTGGCGGCCTGAACCTTGGGGAAGTGATGTCTCGCCTCCATGACGATGTCCATCATATCCCTGTCCTGGTGGTTGGGATCGTGGTGAAAAAGCACCAGCTGATCGGCTTCCGAGTCATGGGCAACCCGGGCGGCTTCCAGCCAGTTACTGTGTCCCCAGCCAACCCGCTGCTCATACTCCCGGGGTGTGTACTGGGCGTCATAGACCAGCACGCTGGCACCGGCGGCATGGTCCCGGACACACGCGTCCAGCTTCTTGTCACCATGCTCGTGATCGCTCGCGTAGACGACCGCCGCACCGTCCTTTTCTATTCGGTAGCCCGTGGCGCCCTGGGGATGATTCATGGGAAACGGGGAGACCTGGAGGCCGCAGATCTCGAGGGGACTGTGCTCGATGGGATGGAACTCGAGCCGGGCCGGAAGGAACTCGAAGTCGACCGGGAAATAGGGTTGCGTCATCTGGCCCTTGAGCATTTCCTCCGCCCGATTCTCAAAGGAGAAAAACGAGACCTTGTTCTCAGGCGAGTAGAGGGGCTCGAAAAACGGGATCCCCTGGATATGGTCCCAGTGAAAGTGCGTCATGAAAATCTTCACGTCCAGCGGGCCGTGGCCGTTCTCTGACAGGCGTGATCCGAGGGGGGTGATGCCCGTTCCGGCGTCAAACACCAGAATCCCGGCGTCGCCGGTGCGTACCTCCACGCAGGAGGTGTTGCCTCCAAACGTAAGGTGCTCGATTCTGGGGGTTGGAGTGGAACCGCGAACACCCCAGAAGGTCAATTTAAAGCGATAGTCGTCACCCATGGATTCCGTCCCAGACCCCGATTATAGCTTCGCGGTCAGACCAGAGAGATGATTTGAATCACTTCTCCTGTGGCGTTGAACAGGGAGGGCTAGTGCTGCCCGTGGTGGAACTCGCGCGGGGTCGCGCCCGTCCAGGAAGACTTCTTAACCCAGGCTGTTCGTCGAGCGGAAACTGCGGGATTCTGCCCTCACGCTGCTCGACCCGTGGGAGACGGACCTGCTGCCCGACACGGCTCCGGAAGCTAGGGCGAGACGAGGTTGGGTTTACGTTCTCACCGGTGATGCTGGCCGTTCTTACCCTCCGTTGTGTCCGTGCCGTAATCTTGGGCGTAGCGAAAGCCTGGCGCACGCGACAAGGAAGAGCCAGTTCTGCGGGAAGAAGCTCCTCTGGTCACGTTCAGTCTTTCCAGCAAATCGGGACCGCTGGCCGCTGGCTCGACAATTCTAGAGGCGGCCGAGGCAATCGATGTTGACATTGATAATGCTTGCCGCTCCGGTACTTGCGGCAGCTGTAGGGTACGGTTGAAGTCCGGGTCGGTCATGATGGAGGTGGAGGATGCTCTCTCTCCCGAGGAGAAGGCCGCGGGAATGATCCTCGCATGCCAGGCAGAATCTAGCGCTGACGTAGTTGTCGAGGCCTGATGTAATGCGCAACCGGGAAGGAACTATCGTCACCTTACTTGTGGTTCTAATGCTCACGGTATGGCTTGGCTTCCTTCTCCACCGTTCGCCTCGCTTCGCGGGGAGCTTGTTGGGTGGCGTTCTTGGGGTGAGCGGAACGATCCTGATGCTCGTCCCGCTGGCAGCATATATTGTTGTAAAGCGTGTTCGGATCATCAAACGCCGCGTCACCGGCTTGGTGTCCATGCGGACGCTGCTTACGGTTCACATCTACGCGACCCTCTTCGGCTCAATCCTGGTTCTTTTACACACGGGCCACAAGTTCGACAGCCCGCTCGGAATGGCGCTGACGGCAATGGTACTCCTGATCGTGTTGAGCGGGTTCACCGGCCGGTACCTCATGAGTCACATCAATCGGGGGCTTCGTGAGAAGCAACAAATGCTTCAGAAGTTGCAACTCGGCGTCGAGCAGATGAGCCAAGATCTCGCGCACCAGAACGTCAAACATACGTCAATTCAATCGACGCTGAACAGGCCATGGAACTGGCTCAGTGGCTGGAGTCAGACGGGGGATTCGGTGTTGTCCGTCAGCGCGTTTGCCGGTGGGATCGCTGACCTCGAGTATTCGATCTCTGTCCACGGTTGGATGAGGGAGCGCTTCCAGAAATGGCTGCGGTTTCACCAGGTGATCTCGGGAGTCCTTTGCTTTTTGCTGGCGCTCCATGTGTGGTCGGGAGTCTATTACGGACTGCGGTGGTTCCAATGAACATGAAGCGGTTCTTGATTGGAGCTGGATTTCTGGTCGTCTTAGGGGTAGTCATCGCGACGCCGGAATCGGGCAACGTGCCGATTGTGTCGCGCTATTTGGTCAACCCGGGTCCACTCTCGCAGCCGCATGCGTTCCTGGCATCGCGTTGCAGTGCCTGTCATACGCCGGCCAAAGGCGTGGAGGGATCGAACTGCATCGTTTGCCACGCGAACAACGAAGCGCTGCTCCAGCGGGAGCCCACGGCGTTTCATGGGAACATCGGAAGTTGCAAGGAGTGCCATACAGAGCACGTCGGACGCATCCAGCGCCCCATCGGGATGAATCACGCCGCATTGTCCCGGATCGGTTTTAGACAACTGGCGGGTTCCGGTGATGAAGTGTTCAACCAGAGCAAGGGCCTGGCTCGATACCTCAACGCCAGTCGGGTGTCCTCTAGCCAGTCATGGCTAAAGTGTGCGGTCTGTCATGCAAGGGAGGATCCACACAGCGGCCAATTCGGATTGAGCTGCGCCGGATGCCACGACACGGAGCGCTGGTCAATCGCGGCGTTTCGGCATCCTTCGCCACGCTCCCGGGATTGTGCTCAGTGCCATCAGGTCCCGCCGTGCCATCGAACAGCGCACTTCCGGGTGTGCACCGAAGTTACTGGCAAGCCGAACGCTGAGGTCCACGAGTGCTATGCCTGCCACCAATCGACGGCATGGAATGATATTAAGGGGGTCGGCTGGTACAAGAGCCACTGAGAGGCTGGTTGGGGAGAGTGAAAGTCGCCTTCTGGGTTTGACGATTTTGTGGAAGGAGAATGCTTCCGCTTCTATGCGCCCAGCCTAGGAAGACCGATGCGAGGAGGGACGTCTGAACGTGGGTCAGAATTTGTGGCGGGCTGCACTAGAGTCCAAAAAACTTCTGGATACGGGACAGGACGTTCTGTTGAGCGGCCCGGCGGGCCTGCACCTCACTGCCCAGTTCCTCCTTCATCTCATCCAGTGCCTCTTTCCGGTTCGCCACCACCGAGCTGATCTGCTGGGCCACTTCCTGATCGTTCATCAGCACCTTCTTGAAGCCGCGCTTGTCCAGGACGTAGGCTTCAACGTCACCCACCGCAACGGCGCTGGCAGCGCGCGGCTCTCCGGTTAGAAGAGCCATTTTCCCCAGGTACTGTCCGCGACCCAGTACGGCCAGTTCCTTGCTCGCCCCCCTTTCCCAAATCACGATCCGGACCTTACCGCGTTCAACGAAGTACATCGACTCGCCCGCCGCTCCCTGGCTGAGGATTTGTTCTCCCGTCCCAAAGGTGTAAAGCCTCATCTGGCGCGCGATGAGCTGCTTGCTTTCCTCCTTCAACCCGCAAAGAGAGCGACACTCTCAACGAAACCCAGTCGGCTATCCGTTGACTGATCGCCTCGGCCCATGACATCACCCTCGCGACCGATCCGAACATTCTGAGTTGGAAGCGGCAGGGGCAGCCCGGAACGCAGCAAACGGTAGTAGAGCAGGGTACAAAAACTATCCAGAATCGGCTCGCTTCGACCGAAATCATTGATCCAGAAGCGGCAGCGGTACTGAAGAGAGTACTCATCATACTCGTGGGTCAGCACGTCGGGAGCCGGATGCTCCAGCGAGTCGGGCATGTCGGCGAAGACCTGCATGGCTTCTTTCTTGAAGTCATTGGGATGGATGCCGTGGCCCATGCGCACGATCCGCTCCAGGCGCTGGTTGGCGGTCGGCAAAGAATAGTTGATGATCGCCTCGTCAGCGATCACGGCGTTGGGCATGATCACAAAATTCCCGGCTTTCGTACGGATCTTGGTAGCCCTCCAGGTCGCTTCCTGCACCTGGCCCTCGTGCTCTCCCAGGACGACCCCGTCGCCGACCCGAAACGGCTTTTCGCTCTGCAGGGCGAGACCCGCGAAGAGATTCCCCAGCGTGTCCCGGAGAGCGATGCCAATAACCACCGAGCCGGCCACACCCAGAGCCAGGAGATGTTCTGAGAACTTGAAAAGGAGAAAGATGAAAGGACCGGCCAGGACCACCACATCCTGCACGATGGCCGGCCAGCGGTCAGAGACTCCCTGTCCCCTGAGAGGGTTGAAAAGGACGGCGACCAGGGTGTTCACAACGGCCAGCGCGGCCGCGAAGAGCACCACTTGAAAGCCGATTTCAAGAACCGCCTCCGAGAGCTGGAGCGCATCGAACACCAGTGGCGCGATGACAAAAAAGCTCCCGCCCAGCAAAAAGAACAGGGCATTGAAGAACAGGCGCCTGCGAATCCACAGGTTGGGGATCACTATCGCCAGCAGCAGGCACAAACCGGAGGCAACGAAATAGGAGACGGGATGCAGAATCCAGGTCAAGTCGATCCACCTCTGGAGGCGTGGCAGTTCATGGCACTACGGTTGGCAAGTTTAACAGACGCCGGCGAGATTTCTATTTGGCCGTGAGCTCGTAAACCCCGTCCCAGTCTCGGGGCGGCGGGGACTCTCGAAAGGTGCGGCAACGCTCCAGGTAGACAGCCGCGACGCTGTCCTCGGGGAAAGCCCCGGAATACTTCTCCACCAGCCGGAAGGCACCCTCCCAGTCCCGGTCGGCGTAGCTCCTGAGAATCTCATTGAACGAATTCACCATTTCCCGGGCCTGCTCGGGTGTGTCGCCGTTCTCGCCGGCCACGATCTCATAGACCTTGACGGGCTGCGAGCGGCCCAGCACGCGGATAAGATCCAGTTGTCGTGTGACGAAGTGCCCCTGAATCTGCCCTTCCGTAAATTCACTGATCATGATGGCGGTCCCGAACACCTTGTTGGCTCCCTCCAGCCGCGACGCCAGGTTGACCGCGTCCCCGATGACCGTGTACTCCATTCTCTCGTGGTGGCCCAGGTTATCCGCCACCATCGTCCCGGTGTTGAGGCCGTAGCGCGCGCGGAATCCCGAATCCATTATTCTCCACCTGATTCTTCATCTCCAGGGCGGCCTGACAGGCCAGCACGCAGTGTCGATCGTTCCGGAGGGGAGCGCCCCAGATCGCCATGATGGCGTCTCCGATGTACTTGTTGATCATGCCATTCCGCTGCATGATGACGTCGCCCATGATCGTGAAGTACTCGTTGAGTTGAGTCGAGAGCTCCTGGGGCGTGATTTTTCCGATATCTTGGGAAACCCCGCGATGTCCGAGAACAGGACGGTGGCTTCGACTTCAACGCCGCCCAGTTCGAGCCGGGCCGGATCCTCCATGATGATGTCGATGACGTCTTTCGACACGTACCCGCTCAGCATAGACTCGATCTGCTTTCTCTCTTTCTCGGTGGTTCGGTATTGATAGACCGTATTGAGTGCCACGGCTATCAACCCGACCAGGAAAGGCTGGAAGCCCAGGATCCAGTAGTTGAAGCTGATGAATCCCACCCAGGTCACACCGATAAAGCCGAAAAGCAGGACCATCGACCAGATGATCTTGTCTCGGATGGTGGAAAAGACCAGCATCAGTGTTGAAACCGCAACGCCCAGCACCAGAATCAGCAGGACCAGACTGGAGCGAGGGGCCTTGCCGATGAAACGCCGCTGGTCGAGCGTATGCAGGACGCTGGCGTGCACCTCCACGCCGGGGAGCTGCTGGCTGCCTCCCAGAAAATTGAGCGGCGACGTGAACATGTCGGCCCCTCCCGCCTGTGCGACCAGGTCGTGAACCGACTCGGATCGACCCACCAGCACGATCTGATCCTGAACGATCCCCTCAGGAAGGGCGTCCTGGTAAGTCAACGCCTGAAAGAAACTGACGGTCTTGATGGTCTGGGCCTCACCCAGGTAGTTGATGAGGATCTCGGGATCGTCCATTTCGGAGGCCACGACCGGGATGCCGCTGATGTCGAGTTCCCCATGGACCAGCTTGTACAGCGCCAGCGCCAGAGTCTCCTCTCCCCCCACGGTGAGGCGGGCATGCCGTACCACGGCATCGCGGTCGGGATTGATCATGGTGAAGGCTCGCAGGGCGCCGGCCTCGATCAGGGTCTCGAGCGGCAACACTTCCTGCTCAAACGAGTAGTCGGAAGTGACCACACTCTCGATCGTCGCGGCCATAACCACCGGTATCCGGCTGCTCCGGACCGCATCCGCGAAGGCACCGTCACTCTCGGGATTGGAGGGTAAGTCGAAAATGACGTCAAATCCGACCATCCTGGCCCCGGCTTCGTTCAAGACATGGATGAGCTCCGCGTAGACGATGCGGTCCCATGGCCAGCTCATCTCCAGTTCCTCGGCAAAGACGTCCAGGCTGAAACGATCGATGGCCACGATGACGATGTTCTCCGGCTCCCGATCCGGACCTCGAAGAAACATCATGAAGTCGTAGTTCTTGAGCTCCAGGTTTTCGATCAGAGGAGTGAGAAGAGAAAGGGATGCCACCATGAGAAGGGCGAGAGTCAGAGAGATGGCTGCCGCAACGATCTGGCGCTTCATGCCTTGTCCAACTCTATCTTATTCCTCCCGTCCATCAGGCGGGAAGCACAGGCGAGCGCTTCTTCGAAAACTCGATCCTTTCCCAGGATCTCCAGCTCGGCCGCCATGAGTTCGACCTCTCCCGGGGAAGACTGCGGCAGAATCTGGCGGCCGCTGCGCCCGCCCGGGTATTCGATTCGAGTCTCCAGATGGGATTCGTGTCTGACCAGTGCCACGCCCAGGTCGGTCTCTGTAAAAAGCTGCACCTGAGACAGGCCTTCCCCCGCATCCCGGTGAAGCTCAACGGCCACACGCGACTCCCGGTTACGGCACTCGAGTCGATATCCCCAGTCTGATTCGGCCAGCGAGGAGAGCGGCTCCCAGCCCAGCCGGCTGGCCAGCCAGGCGATCAGGTAGACGGCTTCGCTGGGCAGCGAGGCGGTGCCTCCGAAACCGATCCGGATGCGGGCCGGGCTGGTCAACGCCGGCCGGGTCAGCAGAGAGTCGTACAGACCCGCCAGCGCACGGCGCCAGACCTGAAGGCGGGCCCAGGCGAGATCGCTGAGCGTCAGCTCCGGACTCTCCAGAAGCATGGCCGCGACCTGAAGGTCCTCCTCGCCCGGCCGGCGTCCGGAGTCTATGACGAGCCGATCCGTCGACCGGGCCAGCCGCCGCAGGAGCGCCGAATCGAAATCTAGATCCCGGCGCCACCACAGAAACACCGGCAGATCCGGCAGCAGCAGCGGCGCCACCACCGACGAGGCCCGTTCCACGGCCTCCCCATGGACGACGATCCGGATGACCTCTCCACACAGCTGCTCCCTTCCCCCCGGCTGCATCTGGCAATGGGCCGAGACCCGGGCTTCAAATCCCTCGGCGGAAGACTCCTCCCGGATCAGGAGGAGAATCAGCCGTCCCGGCTGAGAGCGGCCAGCGCCGGTGAGGTCCGCCATCAACTGGTCGGTTTCACCATCCGGATCGGAGCAGGCGACGAGGTTCAGAACAGACGACCTGAGAACGTCGCGGCCGTCCTCGTCCGACGCTCCTGCAATCTGCTGCCAGAGCTGCTGCAGTTCGGCTTCGATGAACCCGGGGTCGAGTCGCGTTCGAATCTGACCTTCACCTGTCATCCCGGACTCTCTCCCACCCGCTGCTAGGGACGCCTCCACCGATGTTGATCTCGGGCCATCCACGACTCCGCTTCCTCAGGACCCCAGGATCCAGCCTCGTAGTTGGGAAAGCGGGGTGCCGCGGTCCCGTCCCAGACTTCCAGAAGCGGCATCAGGAGCCGCCATGAGCTCTCGACCTCGTCGCCCCGGGCAAACAGCGTGGAATCCCCGACCAGCGCGTCCAGAAGAAGACGCTCATAGGCCGGCGGCGACGATCGGCCGAAGGAGCTTCCATAGTCGAAGTCCATACTGACGTTTCGAATCTTGATGGCCTGGCCTGGAATCTTAGCTTTGAAGCGAAGGGTGATCCCCTCGTCGGGCTGAACCCGCACGATCAGCACGTTGGGGTCCGACAGGATCCCCGCGTCCTGCCGGAACAGCATGTGAGGGGCTCTCTTGAACTGGATGGCGACTTCTGTGACTTTCCTGGGCAGCCTCTTGCCGGTGCGCAGGTAAAAAGGCACCCCGGCCCATCTCCAGTTGTCCACGAAGAAACGAACGGCGGCATAGGTCGGCGTGCTGGAAGCAGGATCGACCCGCTCCTCTTCCCGATAGCCCGCGACGGACTCCCCCGCAACTGCACCGGGGCCGTACTGGCCGCCCACAGCCGCGCTCTCGACCTCCTCGTGGGTGATGGGTCGGATAGAGCGCACAACCTTGCTCTTCTCGTCACGTATGGCATTGGCGTCCAGGGATACCGGCGGCTCCATCGCGATCAGGGACAACACCTGCAGCAGGTGGTTCTGGATCATGTCTCGAACCGCCCCCGACCTGTCATAGTAGGCCCCGCGAGTGCCGACACCAAGGCTTTCGGCGGCCGTAATCTGCACGTGGTCGACGTACTGCTGATTCCAGAAAGGCTCGAATATCCCGTTCGCAAAGCGCAGGACCATGATGTTCTGAACGGTTTCTTTTCCCAGATAGTGGTCGATGCGGTAGACCTGCTCCTCAGCGAAGAATCTGAGGAGCTGCCGGTTCAGTTCGAGCATCGTGGCCAGGTCGCGGCCAAAGGGCTTCTCCACGATCAGTCGCGTCCAGCCGGTCGACCTTCGGAGATCCGCTTCGCCCAGCCCTCGCGCGATCGGCCCGTAGCCGGCCGGTGGAACGGCCAGGTAAAAAAGTCGGTTCCCGGAGGTCCCGGCAGTTTCGTCCAGATGCTGGAGGTGGGAGGCCAGGTCCTGAAAACTGGCCGGGTCCTCCGAGTCGCTCGGAACATAAGTCAGGTCCTCCAGAAAGCTCTCCAGGAGCTGACCGCCCGTCCCCCCCACCGAGCCAAACTCCTGCAGCGCAGATCGCATGGATTCCCTGAACTCTTCATTCGAAAGGACAGAACGAGAAGTTCCAACGATCTGAAAACACTGCGGCAAGAGACCCTGACGAGCCAGGTTGAAAAGGGCCGGCATCAGCTTTCTTCGGGTCAGATCTCCCGTCGCGCCGAAAATAACAACGGCACACGGAGAAGGCCGGGGAAGCAGGCGCAGGCCCTCCGTCAGAGGGTTGTCGAGACCCGCCGGGTCCTTCTCTGCCCCCTCTCGCCCTGGTTGGCCTCCGTTTTCGGAATCATGCATCGACTGAAACGCTCCGCTCGCTAGTCGCCGCCTGTCTGCTGCCAGTCGGTGTGCACGGGTTCGCCGTGCGGATCGTCAACCCGGCGGTAGGTGTGGGCGCCAAAGTAATCCCGCTGGGCCTGGGTCAGGTTCAAAGGCAAGGTCGCACTGCGAAAGGCATCGAAATAGGCCAGGCTGGCCGATAAGGCCAGCGTGGGAATACCCGAGCGTGTCGCACTCGTGACCAGGTCTCTCCAGTCTTTCTCCAGACTGAGCATGAGAGCCGACAGGTTGGCGTCCAGAAGCAGGTTTGCTACGCGGCCCGAGGTCAGGAACACCTCCCGAATATCGTCCAGCAGCCGAGCCCGAATGATACAGCCGGCTTTCCAGATCCGGCACACCTCGGCCTCGTCGATCCCCCAGTCGCGCTCCTGTGAACCCGTTGTAATGACCGACATACCCTGGGCATAGCTGCAGATCTTGGAGGCATAGAGAGCCTTCTCCAACTGCTTCAAGGCCTTCCCTTTGTCGGTGTCGAGAACGCTCCCGGTGTGAGGCAGCCGCCTGGCGGCCTGGGCACGCTGATCCTTGATAGCGGAAAGAAAACGGGCGTCCAGTGCGGCACTGATCGTGGGAATGGGGACGCCGAGATCCAGAGCCGTCTGGGCCGTCCACTTCCCGGTGCCCTTCTGGCCTGCCTGGTCGAGAATCATTTCGACGAGAGGATTTCCCGTTTGCGGGTCACGAACCTGCAGAATGCGGGCTGAAATGTCGATCAGGTAGGAGCCGAGGCGTCCGGCGTTCCACTCGGCGAAGACTTCGGCGATCTCCGCGGCACCCATTTTCAGCCCGCGTCCCATCACGTCGTAAGCCTCGGCAATCAGCTCCATGTCGCCGTACTCGATCCCGTTGTGAACCATTTTCACGAAGTGGCCGGCACCGCCGGGTCCGATGTAGCCGACACACGGTCCGGCGTCACTCGTCGCGGCGATTGGCTCCAGCACACGATGCAGTTGCTGCTCGTAGACAAGGCGGTCCCCTCCCGGCATCAGGGAAGGACCGTAGCGAGCTCCCTCCTCCCCTCCCGAGACCCCCACGCCGAAAAGATGGACTCCTGCCTTGTCGCAGATCTTCTGACGGCTGCCGGTGTCTTCGAAATGAGAATTCCCGCCGTCCATGACCAGGTCCCCCGGCTCCAGAAAGGGGAGAAGGCTTTCCAGGGTCGCATCGATCGGCTGGCCGGCCTTGATCATCATGAGAATGCGCCGGGGGGGATTCAGAGTCCTGGAGAGCTCCTGCAGGCTCCGGGTCGGGGTGATGTTTCTATCTGCACCTTCCGCCGCCAGAAAGGCGTCGGTCCACTCGGGCTCCAGGTTCCAGACAACTACGGGAAAGCCCTGGTCTTCAAGGTTGAGGACCAGGCTGCGCCCCATCACCCCGAGGCCGATCATCCCGACAGCCCGTTTTTGATTCGTCATCCGGGCTGATTATGCCGCTCGCGGACTCTAAATTCCAGATCGGCACGGGGGAGGCGCCTGTTAAGGAAAGCGTGAGGGGCATTGGGCTGCGACCGGGGGGATTTAAACGGTCGCAGCCCAATGCCCCTCACGCTTTCCTTAATGTCGGGACCGGTCACCCACCAGTCGCAGCCGAGTAAACAGTAGCGCGCACGAAGTAAGCGCGTCTCAAAAATTAAGACGGAGCGTAAACTCGTACTGCCGCATGGGGATCCGCCGGCTCAGAGCCAGGGGGTCAACCAGAAACTGGTACCGGCGGTCGAACAGATTGCTCACCCGGAAGGAAATCAATCCCCGCTTCTCAGGGAATTCGTAGGCGACGCTCGCGTCGGTGGTAAAAACTCTGGTTTCGGGAAGTTCCACTCCGAGGCGTCCGTTTTGCTGGAAAAAGTTCTCTCGGGCACTCAGGAAAAAGCCCCGCGGATTGATGTAGAAGAATCCGGCGCTCCCCTCGTGCTCCCGCCTGAAAGAGAAGAGATCCTCATCCTGTGTGAAATCGTAGCCCGTCACAAAAGTGACCTGGTTGTGAAGGAACTGATTCCAGACGACCCCGGCTCCATAGAGCTCTCCTTCGAACAGACTCTCCTGGAGAAGCCCCAGGGGGTTTGATTCTGCGTTGGGGATTTCACGATCCCGCCGGAAGCCAGTGGCTCGAATGAAGCTCTTGCGGCCGATTCTCTGATCCCAGCCCAGGTTGTAGCTCCAGGAACGGGCGAGTTCGACCTCGTTGAGGTTTGAAAGGAATCCGTTGACGTGAACCGGAACCAGCCGCTCTCTGGTAAAGGCGCCGGCACTGCCCCCGGACACCAGCGCCTGGCGTGATCGAATGACCGCCACGCGCAGAGTCGAGGACTTCAAGGGACTGTACAGCGCTCCGACTTGAGGATTGAGCCGCCAATCCGAGTTGTTTTCTCCGAAAATCGGGTTGAGCTCATCATCCACCCCGATCACATCATCGGGCCCGATGAAAACGTTGTCGTTGTTCGACCACTCGTAGTTGAGCCCTCCGGTCAACGTCAGCTCAGGGCTCACGTGGTAGTTGCTGTGCAAAAACAGCGTCCGGTAGCTCAGGTCCTGCTCTTCCAGAATCGGATCCTGCACGATCAGTTCCGGATCCTCCGGAGGAAACGGCAGTGCTTCATCCTCACGGTAGTAGAGGTGCAGTTTGTCGTCGCGCCGGCCTTCGAAGAAGTCCACGCCGTACTTAAAGTCGAAATCCTTGACCTTGAGGTAGTGGGCCCCCTGAAACGTATAATTGGGTGTCTCCAGAGAGGGCCGCCGGCTCACAAAACCGCAGGGGGGCGGGACTCCGGCGAAGCGGCACTGGCGGAACAGACTGGGGCTGAGCACGGCATTCAGGTCGTCGGTCACGATTTCGGTGGTCCGCCCGGCAAAATAAAACATCAGCTCGGAGCCTGGCCGGAGGCGGCGATGATAGCCCACCTCGACACGGTTGGAACGGGTGAAAGTGCTCTCGTCGGGATCGGGCGTCTCATCCTTGATCAGGACCTGTCCGATGTCGCCAAGACGCTGCTGCTGGTGAGCATAGCTGACCAGAATATCGCTGTGGGGACTCAGGGCGAACTTGAAGTTATTGGCAAACGTATAGGCCTTCTGGCCATCGTTTCCGTCCCGGAAACCAGCGGTCTTGTCATAGTCAAAAACTGCACCGTAGGCAAACCGGCTGGTGCCCCCGGTGGCGACCAGCCGCCCCAGGACGCTGTCAAAGCTCCCATAGGCCCCTGCTGCCGTCCAGTTCATATCGGGTCGGTCGTAGAGGGTTGTGAAGTCGTTGAACGAGTTGAAGGAATTGGAGTTGACCGGCAACAGCAACCGCCCGACCAGCAGCTCGGAGCCCGCCGCACCCGTGCGGCCCGGGAGATTCAGGAATGTGTTGGCCAGAAACAAATGGGCAGAACTATTGGTTGGATCATCCAGGTTGGAGACGATCGTCTCCAGGTTCGCCCACTCGGAGAGACCCAGACGATTGTAGGCTGTCGCCAGTTGAACGTTGCGGGTGGCCCGATCTTGATCCAGGACGAAGCGGCTGCGATAAACGGCCCGGTTGTCGTTGAGACGAATCGATTCCTGGAAATCGTCTACAGCCACCCCGGGACGGTTCAAGTCATTCTGGAAGATGCCCGAATAAAGATGAGGCGTGGGATCCAGCGGATCCAGATCCGTTGCTGCCTCGAGGGCGCTGAACGCCTGCTCAAACTTGCGCTCCTCGTAAAAGGCTTTGCCCAGGTAACTGTGGTAAATGGAGAGCCTGGGTTCCAGGGTTGTAGCCACCAGGATTTCGGCCACGGCATCCGGGAACTGCCCTTTGCGCATCAGCGCAATGCCCATCCCCAGACGAGGATTGGCCAGGCCCGAATCGATCTGGATGGCCCTCTCGAACTCCAGCGTTGCCGCGTCCGTCCTTCCCTGGCCCAGCAGGACAAAGCCCAGAGCCGAGCGCACCGCGGCCTCTTCGGGCGCCACTTCCAGGGCCTGCTCGATGACCTTCTGCGCCTCGGCACTGTTGCCGGCCCCGTAGAAAAACTGCGAATACTGCACCAGGGCGGGGACGAAGCCGGGGTCCAGTGAGAGCGCGGTTTTAACCGACCTGGTCGCGGCGGGCAAGTCGAAATAGCTCTGCCGCACGAGGCTCAGGTTCAAGTGCGCTGAGGGAGATTCCGGACTGGTTTCGACCGCCCTGTGGGCCGCCTTCAGTGCCTCTTCCTTGCGGTTCGCCACCAGGTTCAGGTTGGCCAGCAGACCCTGGGCAAGGCCGTATTCCGGACTGGACGAACCAATCGACTCCAGGGTCCGGCGGGCCGGCTCGACTTCTCCGGCTACCAGATCCAGCCGCGCCTTGTGAAGCTGCAGGGCCGGGTCTCCCCCCGGATCGGCCACGATGTCGTAGGCCGGCTCGAACTCGTTCATCCTGAGGTGGACGATGGATTTCCCCAACAGCGCCCGCTTTCTGGAGCCCGCTTCCTGAAAAGCCCGGAAAGCCTCACCCAGCAGATTTTGCGACAGCAAAACCCAGCCCCGAATCTCGGCCGCCTCAGGCGAAGACTCTCCCCTAAGGACAGTGATCGATATAAAGCTGTCAACTTGATCGGGGTAACAGTTTGTAATTCCATTCCCCATGGAACGCATCGCGGACCAGCGCGATTGCGTCCATCTGTTCCTGGGTCACCTTGACTCCCGTGGGATACTGACCGGCGTCGAGTTCGGCCAGGACCCGGAGCCCGGTCGCCGTCCGGGTGTTCCCGATACGGTCGACGATAGTCTCATACGTCGTCAGCGGGGTACCGCGCCAGTTCGCCGTGATGTGACAGAAGAGCCGGTGCTCGATCTTGTTCCACTTGCTGGTGCCGGGTGGAAAATGGCTCACCTGGATGGTCAGTCCGGTCTCGTCGGCCAACTGTTGGAGCTCATGCTTCCAGGCGCGATACCGATATCCGTTGCTCCCGCCCGAATCGGCCGTGATGAACAGGGCTGTGGCATCGGGGTAGGCGCCGCAGCCCATCTGGTGCCACCAGTGGCGAATCGACGCCACCGCGAACGTCGGTGTGTCATGGTCCCATCCCACGCTCACCCAGGCTTCGTTGCGCGCCATGTCGTAGACACCGTACGGAATCGCATTGCCCTCCGCGTCGCTTGGGAAATCATGGACCAACACCGCCGCCGGCGTCCCCTTCGGCTGCCATTCCCGCCCGCCGTTCTTGAAGTTCCCGACCATCTCCTTCTTCTTTGTGTCGACCGAGATCACCGGCTGCCCGTCGGCCAAAAACGCGTCCGCGGTCGCGTTGATGTACTCGAACTGCGCGTTACGGTCCGGGTGGCTCGCTCCCTCCTGACGCTTGCGGACCGATTGCAGCCGGTAGCCCAGTTGATGCAGCATCCGGCCGACGGTGGTCGAACTCACTCGCCACCCCTGTTGTGCCAGCACCGCGGCCAGCTTCGCCCGACTCTTGCATGTCCAGCGTAGCGGCGAGGTCGGGTCTCCGCGTGTCAGCGGGTCCACCAGACCTTCCAGTGCCGCCAGCAGACCGGGCTGGCTCTGTTCGAGACGGGGCCGTCCGGCACCCGGACGCCGTACCCGGTCTGTCGGCGCTTCGCCTTGCGAGATCTCCCGGCGACCCTTCCGAATCGTCTCCCGGGCCAGACCCGTGGCCGACGACACCAGCGCATCCCCGCCATAGCCGATGGACAGAGACTCGGCGGCCGCCCACCGGCGGCGACTGCGCTCATCCAACACGGGCGAAACTGCCGTATACTTCGCGACGATGCTGGCTTCCAATTCCACGTTGCGCTTCATGCCACCGAAACAAACAACAAAACCCAGAAGACGGCAAGTTAATTTCCGTCACTGTCCTTAGAGTGACAAGCGCCTCGTCGAGCGCGCCGGCGTCGTGCTGGGCGGCGGCTCTGGCGGTCGCAGAGCTGCCCGGCTCCCGGGCGGCCCGGGCCGCTTCGTCCCTCCTTCGGTAGCGGAACGGATAGTCGCGCGGGCTGATCTTCGGTGAGTAAAAGAAGGTCCACTGCACCGCATCGTCGGGATCCACGATGACGATCTTGGCAGGCGACTCTCCAATGCGGGCCCGGCCCTGCTCGCCCGAATTCACCTGAATCGCACCCTGGGGATTGCTCATGTCGACAGATCCGTCCAGGACCGTCACATAGGACTCACCGTCCACTCGCACATCCACCACGAACTCGGTTCCGCGGATGGCGGCGGTGACCGCGGGAGTCCGCACCCGCACCCGAGCCGGGACACGCTTGGATCGAAGCCAGGCTTTGCCCGCTTCCAGATTGAGGATGCTTTGATCCGCTCCGGCGGCGACCTGGCTGACCCTCTCCAGGAGATTGCTGGAGCGCCGCACCTCCCGCAGCTGCAAACGCGCGTTCGGGCCGATTTTGAGCTGCGTCTCGTCGGCCAGTAGCAGCGCCGTGCGACTTCGAGCTCCGGTGCGGACTACAGCACCGGCCGCCAGATCCTGGTTGACGCGGGCAGGCGTCCAGTCCGCTGTGCCCTGTTGAACCTCGACCGTCCCCTGCACGGCCAGCACCCTGGCCGCGACGTTCTGTCCGCGCACCTCGCCGGAACCTGCACTCGCGAGAAGCGTGAAAATCAAACCGAGCCGACGCATGCACACCAACTTTCCACTAGCCCGCATAGATCACCGATAGGACCTCAAAAGGCCGCCCTGTTTGGTATAAAGCGTTTTGAATGAACGTTTTCACACGCAAACGGAGGCGGCCCTTATGAGAACAGAGTGTAAACAAGCCAGGTTCGAATTTCACGGACTATTTCAACGCAAAGTGAAGGCGCGGTTCGACGGCGGGAAGATCACCTCCGATGCAGGGGTGCTGCTGTTGCGAGAGGTCGAGAGGGGGACGGGTCTGATCGCCGGACTGGCTGAGTGTTTCAGGGATCACCGGGATCCGCGGTTGATCGAACACACGGTCGAGGAGTTGTTGGGGCAGCGCATCTACGGACTCTGTCTGGGGTACGAGGATCTGAACGATCATGATCAGTTGCGCACCGATCCGATGCTGGCGGTGGCGGTGAATAAGGCCGATCCGTTGGGGGAGAGGCGGCGGCAGGCCTCAGATCGGGGGAAGGCGCTGGCGGGCAGGTGTACGCTGAACCGGTTGGAGTTGACCGGCGCCGAGGTCGATGAGCAGGAGCGGTACAAGAAGATCGCGATGGACCCGGACCGGATCGACGGCTGGATGGTGGATGCCTTCGTGGAGTCCCACGAATCGGCGCCCGAGGAGATGGTGCTGGATCTGGATGCGACCGACGACCCGATCCATGGCCAGCAGGAAGGCCGGTTCTTTCACGGTTACTACCGCCACTACTGTTATCTCCCGCTGTACATCTTCTCGGGGGAGCATCTGCTGTGCGCCCGGTTGCGGTGTTCCAATATCGATGGGGCCGCGGGATCGGTGGAGGAACTGGAACGGATCGTCGGCCGGATTCGGCAGAGCTGGCCGGAGGTCTCGATCGTCATCCGGGCCGACTCGGGCTTTTGCCGGGATGACTTGCTCCGCTGGTGTGAAGACCATCACGTGGATTACGTGATGGGGTTGGCCAACAATGATCGGCTCAAGTCAGAGAGCGCCGAAGCGATGACTCAGGCCGAAGCCGAGTTCAACGCCACCGGGCGACCGGCGCGGGTGTTCAAGGATTTCCGCTACCGGACTCGCCACAGTTGGACCTCGGAGCGACGCGTCGTCGGCAAGGCCGAGTTCCTGGACAAAGGCGCCAATCCCCGATTCGTCGTCACCTCCCTGTCGCCGGAACGCCTGGGGGCCCGCGCGCTCTACGAAGACTTCTACTGTGCGCGGGGCGACATGGAGAACCGCATAAAAGAACAGCAGTTGGGTCTGTTCGCCGACCGGACCAGCGCGGCAACGATGCGCGCCAATCAACTCCGGCTGTATCTGTCCTCCGCCGCCTACATGCTCATGCACGCCTTGCGTCGTCTCGGACTGAAGCAGACCCCCCTGGCTCGCGCTCAGTGTCAGACGATTCGCTTGAAGCTCCTCAAGATCGGCGCCCAGGCCCGCCTCACGGTCCGCCACGTCTGGATCTCCATGTCGGAAGCCTATCCCTACAGCGAGGTCTTCGCTGCCGTCGTTCGAAACCTCCAGGCCATTCCTCTGCGCTGCTGAGGTCTGTCCCGATCAAACGCCCCCAAAAACGAAATCGTTCCATCGCTCAGGCCGAGCTCTGCCTGAATACATTCCGTCACGCTCTTCCGAACCCGAAAAACGCTCCATTCACGACCATCCACACCACCGCATCACTCGACCTGGACCGGATCGATAGCGAAACTCTCAGAAAACCGTTCCGGCCTGCCAAAATCACCTTCATTTCCAAATCGGTGATCTATGCGGGCTACCGTTCGTGGTCGAATGAGTGTGGGAGGCGCCTTGGGGCGGCGACCGAGGAATCTGATCCTCATGCCCGGCCTTCGCGGCCCTGAGGCCCCTCGCACTTTAGGAAACTCCCGGTTCCGTGACCGCGTCCCACACGAAACCCAGCGGAGAGCAGTGCAGCAGCCGTCCGGCAATGAACAGATTCCCCGCTACCAGACCCCGGGTTTGCAGGGCTTCCAGACCGAACTGCGAGCAAGTCGGCTGGAAGCGGCAGGTCAGGACCCCGGCCACCAGCGGACTCGCCGCCCTCTGGTACCAGTGTATGCCGTAGATCTCTGCCTCGAGAAGCCGGTTGGCTGACACGCCGGCGAGCCCCCAGGCCGCTGACAACGCAAGCAGACCCAGGGAAAGGACCAACCTACCTTTGGCAATTCTGCTCACGACCACTGGTCAACCAGATCGCCCACCACCGGGAGTCGAAGCCGGTCGCCCTTGAGGGCCTTCATGATCCCAATTATCCTTAGAATAACGAAAAGCAGAAAGGCGAGCGGAAGGACACCGCAACCGATCAGCGCCCCGATCACAGGTACGAACGTGAGAATTGTCGTAGCGATCCAAACCCCAAACTCCGCCAGCATGAGAACGATCCCGTTCTTGGCGTGCCACTGGACTTCCTGGTCCTTGTCGGCAAGCAGCGGGATCAACCCGAGGATCCAGAGATAGGCCAGTATGAGCATGACGGTTTTGTCCGTACCCGGAGAGCCGGAAGGAGGTTCAGCCGGCGGAGGCTCCGGGGGGGGAGGCGGCGTACTCTGCTGCTGAAAACCTCCTGGGGTCTGCTCTGGCGACTCCCCTGAACTGGATCCCTGGGATCCTCCTGGACCGGGTGTTGAATGATTCTCGGGCATGCTTGACCTCCTGAGTCGCCACATTCAGGTGACGATTCGGAAAAACCTGGGTGTGCTCGCGAAACTGCCCCTATCTGTTAACACACGCTGGAACGGGACACAAGAAGTGGAAAGTTGAAAGTTAAAGGTTGAAAGTTGAAAGCTTGAGCGATCTTCGAGCTTGTGCTTTCGCACTTCACTGCTAGTGGCTGCGGGCCATCGGCATGGGAGAGGGCTCCAGTTCCCTGAGCAGTTGCTCGGCCCAGGCTCGCTGTTCGTGTCCGGGAAAGCTTTCGACAAAGATCTCCAGGGCGTGTCGCGCTTCGCTCGGACGGCTATCGAAGACGTGGATCTGACTCTCAAGGAGGAGGGCGTCTGCCAGATAGGTACTGTCTGGAAACCTGGCGTGGAGCGAATTCAACTGACTGAGAGCCTCGCCAGGGTGACCCCCGGCCGCCAGCGTGCTGGCCAACCAGTAGTAACTTGCGTCTGTCAAGCCCTGCAGGTTGTCAGGGTCCCCGACGAGCACGCGCACAAAGTGTTTAGCCGCCGTAAAGAGTTGACTTCGCTCGAGGTACTTCTGGGCCAGCCGAAAATTTGTGGGCAAAGACTCCGCATCTTCCTCCAGCTTCTTCTGCAGTCCCTTGAATGTATCTGGACCCGTTACGAAGGACTCAATTCTTCGTTTGAAGTCAGCGGCCGCAACGAATCCGCTCAGTCGGTCGATCTCGGAACCGTCATAGTCCGTGAGCACGATGGCAGGGTAGCTCGAAACCGAAAACTGCTCACGAAGCCGCGACCCGACCGGATCCGTCTCGGCATTCAGCTTCACCCACAAATAATCGTTGACCATCTCTTCAACCAGGAGCGGATCCCGAAAGGTGGTGGCCTCCATCTCTTTGCAGTAGGTGCAGCTGTCCGTAAAAAGATAGGTCAGGATCGGCTTTTTCCACTGCCGCCCATCGAGAAGGGCCTGCTCGAAGTCGGGTCGCCACGGCAGGGACTGCACACCGGTAGTGCAGCCGGGGGAAAAACCGCCGACCGCCACTCCGGCCATGAGTATCGTCCACGCACAAAGCAGTTTCATGGGTGTGAATCCGCGGCGATATCGTCCGCGGTCCCGGCCTCGCCGTCGGCTCCCGGAGACCTCAACCGGTAATCCCGAAGGGAAAGGGGCTCGTATATAAACGAATTCGACCAGGCGTCGAGCCGCACCGCCTCCGCCAGAAACCGGGGATAAAGGGCATCGACCAGGGCGGTAGAGGTCTGGACCTGAGGGACCGTGCCCTCCGATTCCAGATGACGATGAACCGCCCGATGGAGCTGCCCGAGCCGAGTGAGAGTCGTTTCAGTCCGCTCTTGGTGGAGGATCGCCAGAATGTGATCGGCCTTTTCCCAGCGTCGATCCCCGAGCCGGATCTCAGCTATGCGCCATTCTCCTCCTTTTCTCACGAGGCGGACCGCAGTGGTTACCCGTATCTCGGCCAGGATGCTGTCGCCTGATTTCCGAGTCCCGAGAACCTCCACCTGGTCCTCCTCCAGGGACAGGCCGTCAAAAGTTCCCGCGGCCCGGGCGGCCTGGACCTCCAGCCCCTTCCCGCAACCCGTCAGGCCCAGCAGCAGGGATCCGAAACACAGCCACAACAGCCGACGACTCATAGGGTCAAATATAACATCGTTCGGAGTTCCAGGGTTGTCCCGGCGCCGACCCTCGCGCGGTTGCAGGTTTCCGGCCCGTGTTCCTCACAGCAAGCACCGGCGAGGTAGCCCTGAGCGATCCACCTCGCTATAATCGAGGTGAAATAAAGGTGAATATTCGTTCATTCTATAATCCAGGTGCGCAGCCTGGAGCTCACTGGGAATTTGGGCAATGGATCTAGCGACGCCGATTCGTTTCGTCAAGGGTGTGGGGGAGCAGCGCGCCCTGATACTGGGCAAGGCCGGAATCCAGACGACGTCGGATCTGCTTCGCTACAAGCCCTTCCGCTATGAGGATCGCACCAACTTTCGCCCCATCGCGGAAGTTCGTCCAGGTGGGCCCATTCTGGTCCGGGGCACCATTTTGATGCTCAGTGACCGGAGGACACGACGCAAGCAGATGAGCATTCTGGAACTTCGCATCTCTGACGACAGCGGCACGCTCCCGGTCAAGTTTTTCAACCAGCCCTACCTTTCGAAGATATTCAAGAAAGGTCAGGAGCTCGTCCTCTTCGGGGTGCCCCGCCTCGACGGCTACAGTCTCGGGGTCTCTCTCATCAGTCCCGAATTCGAGATTATGAGCACTGGACAGGAGGACTCCATCCACACCGGGAGGATCGTTCCGATCTACCGTCGCACGGGAAACATCACCGTTCGCCAGCTGCGAACGATCCTTTTTCTGGTGCTGGAGGGACTGAAAGGCGCCCTGCCCGACCGCCTGCCGGACTGGGTGCGGGCCAGGTACTCTTTTCCGCTCTTCGAGGAATCGCTGCGTCAGCTGCACTTTCCGGTTTTTCCGGAGACTTCGGAGCGATCACAGTTCCTGAAGGAACTCGAAGAGGGCAGGACCCCGGCTCAGCAGCGACTGGCCTACGAAGAGTTCTTCGACTTTCAGAGAGGTCTGCAGCTTCTCAGAGAAAATCGCGGTCGGGAAGCGAAAAAGAGAAAGCTGGAGATGACGCCTCATATCCGGGAGGTCATTAAATCCATGTTGCCTTTTCACCCGACCGCTGCGCAAAAGAGAGTCCTGAGAGAGATTGCGGACGACCTGCGCAGCACTCAAGTGATGTACCGACTCCTGCAGGGAGATGTCGGGTCGGGAAAGACTATTGTCGCCATCCAGGCCATCATCATTGTCGTTGAGAGCGGTTTTCAGACCGTGCTCATGGCGCCCACCGAGATTCTAGCCGAGCAGCACTATGAAACCCTGACTCGGTATCTTTCCGACCTCGGCTACTCGATTGCCCTGTTGACTGGCAGGATCAAGGGCCGGGACAAAGAGCGCGTGTTGAGCGAGATTGCGCAGGGGAAGATTCAAATTGTTATTGGCACTCACGCGGTATTCCAGAAAGGGGTCTCCTTCGAGAGACTGGGTCTGGTCGTCATCGACGAACAGCATCGGTTTGGCGTCCAGCAGCGCTCCCAGCTGCAAAAGAAGGGGCAGAATCCGGATACGCTGGTCATGACGGCGACTCCAATCCCCAGGAGCCTGGCTCTCACCCTCTACGGAGATCTCGACTTGTCGATCATCGACGAGCTGCCTCCAGGGCGCCAGCCCGTGCGAACGGTCCTCAGGACGGGCCAGCGACGCCACAGCGTGTACGAAGGCATTCGGCGTGAAATCGACAAGGGCGAGCAGTGCTACGTCGTATTTCCCCTGGTGGAGGAGTCGGAGAAGCTGGAACTCAGGGCGGCTACGGAAACGGCGCAGCTACTTCGAGAGACCGTATTCAAGGGCCTCGAAGTGGCCCTGATTCACGGCCGGCTCGCTGACGAGGAAAAAGACTCAACCATGGTCCGTTTCAAAAAGGGTCAAGTGGATGTTCTTGTTTCCACGACCGTAATCGAGGTTGGAATCGACGTCCCCAACGCCAGCCTCATGGTGATTGAACATGCCAACCGATTTGGCCTTGCGCAGCTTCATCAGCTCCGCGGCAGAATCGGGCGGGGCCGAAAACAGAGTTACTGCGTACTCCTCACAGAACCCGGAGTCGCTGCCGAGGCCCGCGAAAGACTTCAAATCATGCAGGAGACGAATGACGGCTTCAGGATCGCTGAAAAAGACCTGGAGCTGCGTGGACCAGGGGACTTCGTTGGCACGAAACAGTCGGGGCTGCCCCAGTTCCATTTCGCCAATCTGATTCGGGATCGGGTCTGGTTGGAGCGGGCCCAGCCCGATGCCGGGGAATGGCTGAGACGTGAACTGTCTGAGGCCTCCCCGAAAGAGAGTTTCGCGGAGTTTTCAAAAGAATGGGAACGGCGTTTTGGCCTTTTCCATATCGGCTGAGGGAAAAGACCTTTGAGAATAATTGGAGGCAGCTTCAAGGGACGGAGGCTGCGCGGGGTCCCCCGGGGAGTGCGGCCCACCACGGGCCGGCTCCGGGAATCGCTCTTCAACGTCCTGGGAGCGAGGGTCGAGGACTCGTCCTGGGTCGATGCCTTCGCCGGCTCCGGGGCGATCGGAATTGAGGCCCTCAGTCGGGGAGCGAGACTCGTCGTGTTCAATGACCGCAATCGCAAGACGCTGGCAACGGTGGAAGCCAACCTCCGACTCTGCCGGATTGACACCGGTTTTGAAGTCCACCGCATGGACGTCTTTCGTCTTTTCCAAAAGCTGGCCGGCCGGAAGGTTGACTTCGTCTTTCTAGACCCGCCCCACGACTTTGGGGCGCATGCAAAGCTGCTCAAAGCGGTGGCCGGGGCCATGCCGGACTCGTGGCCCCGGTCCCTGGTCTTACTCGAGGTCTACAAGGCCATCCAGAACGACGTGGCGGGAACGGATTACCGGGTGGTTAAACGCATCCGCGCCGGCGACAGCCACATTCTGATACTGGAGCGCGACGAATAGGCGCCACTCTCTCCTAGCCCGGATTATGCAAGAACCGTAGTTCGGTGTTGAAAAACGACTCGAGAAGTGGCCCAACTCGGAAGCGGGCAGGTGTGACAGGCGGATTTGCGAAGGATATGGGTTGGCGAGGCGTTTGAGTGGTTTGGGGAGTGAATTTCAGACAGATCTGGGCCTGGATGAGTGTCGGAAGCGGTTTTTCGGGGGAGCTGGGAAAAGCTAACTGGAGTTCAGGCGACTCAAGACGAGGTGGAAGAGGGGTTGTTCGGGAAAGGCTGAGGAAAGATGGACCCAGATGCGTCGAGTGGTTTGTCGGATCCGGGCCCCAATCTTGAGGATCCGACGACGTAAGGTTTCGATTTCGAGCTTGTGCCAGGGGGTTCCGTGAAGATAGTCGCGCAGGCGAACGAACATCTGGTAAGCCAGTGCATGCAGGAGGAGTCGAAACTGATTGGCCAGGAATCGATGACAGCTGAGTCGGTCCATGCTCAGATGATTCTTGAAGGCCTTGATGAAGTTCTCGGTCTGCCCTCGGTTTGTGTAGTGGTCATAAAGTGATTGGGAGCAGAGATCGTCCCGGTTGGTAACTACAAAGCGACGATTGATCCCACGCTGATCGACCTCCACTTTGACAATGACGCGACGGGATCGATCCCAGCTGTGGGCTCGATAAAGAAACTCGTCAAACTGACGTTGTTTTTCCTCCAGCTCAAGGAACCTTTCCCGAGTCGAATCCAGCAGGGGCTCGACCACTCGCTGCAGGCGAGGGTTTCGGCTTAACCCGATGACATATTGGAGTTTATTCTCTTCACATTCACAGAACTCGTAGAGCCGAGGCGTGGCAAAGCCGCTGTCGGCCCGAATCTCAATCTCGACATCCGTCCCCACTGCTTGTCGGATGGCCTCCACGACTCGCTTCAGAATGGGCACGATGTGAGAGGCAGCCCCCTTGTTGCCAGGTCTCAACACGGCACAGACCAGGTCTCCCGTGTCGGCATCGAAGATCAGCAAAGGATGCAAAATGTGGTTTCGGTAATACCCGTGGTAGAAGGAGAACTCCTGTTGGCCGTGAGTGTGGTCGTCGGTACTGTCCAGATCCAGGATGATCTTGCTGGGACGTCTCTTCTTCAGGGAGCGCACATAACGGCCTAGCAGCCACCGGCTCAGACGCATCAGATCCTTCTTGGTGACGGAGTTCTCCAGGCGGGAGAAAGTCGGCTGGGTGGCCAAATCGGGATCGCTCTCTGGCAACTGATCACAGACTGTCTTGAGCATCGGATCCGAGCGCAGCGTATCGGCGTCGTTACAGTCTTCGTAGCCGGCCACGATCTGCAAGACTCGTTGTCGGATCAACTTCAACAGGTCATGACGAATGTAGCGTTGGTCTCGACTTTCCGAAATACAGGAACTGAAGCCCTCGCACAATCGATGTTGACGATCCAGCGATCCAAACAACAACCATCCTGCGTCGGAAGTGAGGCTCCCCCCATCAAAACGAGCCGTGATGTTTCTGTGGCTATGAAATGGCAGGGTATTCTGGCAGACTGTTTTTGACATTGCCGTAGCTCCTGTTTAGGGTCTTTGTTTCTCTAAACCCTTTTATATCAGAGAGCTACGGCCTTTTGTCTGGGCCCACATCTCACTTGAATTTAGATCTCTTGCATAATCCGGGCTAGTTCTTCACGGACCTGTTCGCCGGCTTCGATCCGCCGGACTTCGAGGGCACGTTGATCCTGGAAAGCGATACTGACGTTGGCGTGGCTACTTTGCAGACCAACGGTGGCGGCATTCAGCAGGCGAGTCTGCCTTCGGCCAACCGGCAGACGCCCTGATGGGAAGGACGGTGGGGCGGTGCTCAGCGGAGATTGGCCAGCTGAGGCAGCATTCGCGCCGCTAAGACATCGAGTGTGATTTCCTGATAAGCGAACCGCTCGGGGTCACAGACAAGGGACAGGAACGCGCACAGCATGGCGGTGGCGACGGCCAGGTTTGTGATCAGAATCTGAGGGGTCGAGGCAGCCTGCTGGATGCAGTCCATTTCTGAGGGAGGACTCCCTTCGGCCCCGGCAATCTCGGGATGGAAACGGGTAATGGGCGCGGTCAGATTGTTCCCTTCCCGGCGCACGGCGATTTGAACGTTGCCGTAGGTTCCCATCTCCCCGGGCGGATCCACCCCTTCATTTCCCCCGCTGATCAAAACGACATCGGAAAGTCGTTCGCAATGATCGGAAATCAGTTTCCGGGTCGGATGGTTGTCGCAGCACAGCATCAGCAGGTCGCCTTCACGGATGAGTTCCGAGACATTGTCCCCGCTGACATATCTCGGAATCGCCACGATGGCTATTCGATCCGAACTGAGGAGGGAGACGGTCTCGCCGGCTTTAACCTCCGCCTTGTTTCCGAGCTGCTGAAAAGTTGTTCGAGGAGAATTGGAAGGGCTGAACTCGTCACCGTCAATCAGGACCAGCCGGGTCGACTGTCGCAGGTTACTGTCCAGGAACCGGGAAAGGAACTGCAATACGATCGACCCGATTCCACCCAGCCCGATAATCTTGATCGTCTGGTTTTCGGGAAGTTGATAGACCAGCCCCGAAAGAGATGGTTTAGTAGTTTTTTCCGACATATGGATCGCGCTGCCAACCGAAATCATCAAGGCCGATTGAGACGGGCCTGTCCACTTTGACATTTACTTTCTTGAGCCACTCGCGCGGTACGCCTGTGCGCCGTCTCCGGTATCCTTCAAAAAGATCGTCAAAATGGGCGGGAAAGCGCTTTCCGTCCACCGTGAACTCGAGATGGAACCCGGGTGGTTCTTCCTGGATTCGTCCCACCACCACGTGGAACCCGGTTCTGTAAAACTCGTCTTCGCGATCCGTAAAGGAAGAGTAGGCCTGGCCGGTCGCATGGCAGTGGATGTCGCCGACCAGTAAATGATTCGCCGGAAGGGCCAGGGGGACCGTGTAGCGCACATCCAGCGCTGAGCGGTATCCACTGCGGGACTCCCGCACCATGGCCTCCTGGTCGGGCACCAGGATGCGATACTGGTGTTCCTTTTGATTCCAGGCCAGAAGAACGACAGATTCAGAACCGTGAACCTCGTAGATTCTGGAAAAAAACCGACGATTCGCTCGAGCATTGTCTTCTTGATCTTCGGGAAGTTGAGCTGACACCGCATGTCGTGTGCGCCCAGCCAGCCCGGCCCTCTTGAACAGAGTACGTCGCTCTGGAAAAAGCGGTGGTTGCGGCACAGGTACAGGCCATTCCTGGCCAGCAGATAAAACTCGCCATCAGCGGCCCGGGGCATATCGTCGTCCGTTTTCAGGTAAAGCGGGATTTTCGTCATGAAAGCTTCCATTGAAAGTTCATGAAGCGCGCCGTCAGGCTGACGCCTCCGTTTCTGCTCTCGGGGCTCTTCACGGCTCCTTGCAGTTGACTGCGACTCTCCTCAAACAGGCATTCCACGAGTTCTTCGACGCTCAGGGGCGCCGGCTTCCACGGAACGGAACAGGCAAAGCGCGGGTCTTTCTGGCTGGCTTTTTCCCACTTTTGCACCGGGTGCAGTTCCGGGTGGACACCCTTCGACTGCCCATACCAGCTGGCACCCTCGTGTGACTCGCTGGACAGGTTAAAGGAGCCGTTCCAGATGTGCTGGAGTAACGAATCCAATTGCCGGGCCCAGTCGGAGTCGGGGCGCTTGAAGTGCTGGGTGCAAATCCAGGATCGCTGTCGCTTCGGGGTCTCGATAACGGAGACGTTCAGCAACGCCGGATAGCAGAGCCGGTCCGTTTTGCTGGTCAGGGGATGGTTGGAAAAATACAATTCGTTTCCATTGGTCAAGAAGAGAGTGTCTCCGCGTCGGTAAAAGACGGCGAAGATGACGGTGTAGGGTAGACTCAGCCGAATCGGGCGATAGCGAGCGCCCGGTCCGTACTTCTCAGGAGAATTCTCCCGGATCCAGAGCAGCCTGCGCAGGTGGGCCGGGTACTGGTGGATGACCAGGAAAAAGGGATCGCGCCACTCCGTAAACTTGACCCCATCGGGAAGGAGACTGTTACCCGGGGGTGGCGTGTTTTCCTGCCGCAGCATTTCTGAGAGCACGCTCTCGGGATGCTCAAACTGCTGACCTTCCTCGGTTTCGAGGAGGATCGTCCCGTTCTCGATCGTGATTCGGTCACCCATTGACGATCTGGCCTCTCGGGCGTGTCCGGAACGACCCGGCGCCTTTTTCCCCGGCCGGCTTGACGAAGGTCAGGACCTGCCCTTCGGCAAGCACCAGCTCCTCGCTCACAGGTTCTCCGTCGACTACGGCCACCGCCTCAGGATCGATATGCATCCGGTCCGAAAGTTCCCCGCGCACCTGATCAATGCTCATTCCAACCAGGGGCATGGTGTGGCTGTAAACGCCGTGAATCACTTCCACGCTTCCCTGCGAGGCCGACAAAGGCTCGAAGGGGTCACTGGCCGGACCCCGGCCCGTCGACGGGTTCCCCGTTCGTTCCAGCTCGCTACTCATTTGATGACTCCTTTTTAAGTTGAAACCCGGTCTTCTTCTCCGTGCGCCTGCATCTCATCAGCAAGCAGGGCCGGAGGGAGACTTCCCAGACCGGGCAATCGGTTCACAGCCGCCACGGCGTTCTCTTCGTCGGGCAGGTGGAGATAGTCCCTGGCGTTGCCGGCGGTGAGATTTTCGGCCAGGCCGTCGATCTGGCGCCGGAAGGATTCCATCAGGCACTCCAGTGTGAAACCCGTCTCCGACTCCCGATCTGCAGACTCCTCCAGGGCGAACGCCATCTCGTCAATGGCGTTGCTGACGGCCTGCTCGATCAGCGCACCGCTCAGGAAATCCCGGCGGTGCTTGACAATCCTGGTTCCATCCCTGAGAACGATCTCCACGATTCCGGGCTCATCCCCGCTGTAGCTGAACAACCAGCTGACGAGCCGATCGATCAAACCCTGGCGGATCTCCCCGGGAGCGGAGCCGTTTTGGCCCCGGTATGGATAACCGGGCTTCAACTTCTTCTCCAGGATCGCGGCCAGGTCCTCTCGTCCCAGGGTGTTGAACTGGGCGCGCCTGGCCCCCAGGCGGCGAAGAAACGCGGGATCCAGCAGGTCGGGTCGATTGGTGGTCGATATGAGCAGGATGGGAAGACCTCCCAGATCGTCCGTAGGATCGTCCAGGCGTTGCAGAAAGGTGCCGATGATCCGGTCGAAAATTCCGCCTTCGAAGGTCGTGCCCCGTCGTCGGCCGATCGCCTCCACCTCCGCGAGCACAATCACCACGGGAAGGTGGATCTTCTCACCTCCCCTGGTTTCCACGTTCTGAGAGGCCAGGTGATGAATGTCATCGAACAGTTCCTCGATCTGCTTGTCGCTGCGACCCAGAAACTCGCTCAGGATCTGCGAAGTCTTCACTCGAATCACCCGGCTTCCCAGGTCACTCCGCCCGGTTCTTTCCTGGAGCATGCTCCCGAAGTCGGACAGAAAGGCTTTCAGGTGGAGCGTCTTTCCCATGCCGGTCGGACCGGTTATCAGGACACTAAAACGGGGCCTGAGTTCGAAGCGCTGCAGGATGTCCGGCCGAAACATGAGAATGCGCATGCGGCGAATCAACAAACCCAGCACCCAGTGTGGCTTTCCGATATCTCGACTGATCACAATGTCGGGAATCTTCTCGGTGTCGACAAATCGGTGGCGCCGATCTCCATCCCCGGGGATGAATCGGAAGGCGAATTCACGGGAGGGACTCACCAGGAGGGTGTCTCCTCGATCCACGCCTCCGTCTTCGACGGCCTCCAGCACGGAGGTCGTCGCATGCAGCACCAGAGGATCGCCCTGCAGTCTGACCTCGACGTGGTTGGAGTCGGGGAGACGCCGCAGGAACTCCGCTTCCACTCCCACTTCCGGAATACTCGGCCCGCACCCCAGTACGACCCCGCCCCTGGCATCCAACAAGACGGTGACTCCAGGCTCCAACTCTTTCGGATTAACATCCTCGTGGAGTATGGGAAAGCGTTGCTGTCCGTCCGGAGTCACCACATGCACCTTCGGAACCGGGGTTGACGGCTTCCCGTTCAGTTTCGCGATAAAGGTGGCCGGGCGGGCGGGTCCGTTTTCAAGCTCGGCCAGGCGAGCCTGGTACTGAGCCTTGAGTTTTTGCCCCTCGGTATCGGACGGCAGACTTTCGATGCGCTTGAAAACGGCGTTCAGAAAGCCAAGAGTCGATTCAGGTTCGGCCTGACCACTCATGATGGCGTCGTTGAGCATTCGAGCCTGCATCATTTGGGGATGCGCGTCCGAAAGCAGCAGGTCAATGAGTCGCTGCTGAGCATCGGCCGATGCTGCTGTCACGTTCAAGGTAGGGTTCAAGATGGGCATGTTCTTTTTTCTCCGTTATGTACGAGTATCTGTAAGCAACCGAAGGGTACGGGGTTGCAGGCGCCCCTCTTTGAGGCCGTACAGCTTCCAGTCTTCCTCGTCGCGAGCGTTCCAGCCAAAGATGAGGAGCGTGGCCCAGGGCTGACCCGAGAAAACACTGCGGTGCCACTGCTCATCATCTGTGCTGACGAGGGCGTTCGTTCTTCCGCAGACCTTTGCCGCGTAGCACAGAGCACATCTCTTCTGGCCGTTTTCATCCGCCGGGACGGGAAAGTTGTGGCCATGCACGGATCCTACAAACCTTTCAGCCGGCCGGCCCAGTCGTTTTCTCCTGTTCACGAGCCTCTCCTCGATGTGTGCCCAGGTGTCGCCGGAGAACCGGACCGAGTACTTTTCCTCGTCCGCATGTTCGGCCGGCAGACAGGCATCGACGATTAGAAAGATCTCAGGAGATTCTTCGTCCTTCAGCAGGCGTCCCGTCCACAACGCGGCCGACTCCACCTCGCCCCCGCGCCGGGCAGAGAGGTGGGTTTCGGCCCAGACGTCGGGAGGGACGAAAATGTAGGGGGCCACTTCATCTCCCTCTGTCGGCTCCAGCGATGGGCTCTGCAAAAGGTCACTGCTGTCGAGATGCTAAGAGAGAGAAGCTGTCTCGCAGACGGGCTCGGCTGTCTTCTCACATCGAGTCACGACAGGCCGCTTCGTCTTCCGGCTCCCGAGAGCCCTCCCGCAGGAACCGGCCTCAACCGGGTCTGTCTCAATGGCTCTCAACACGAACCGACATTCCTGTCCTTCCTCCAGAGCCCCTTGCGACTTCAGTCGGTTCTTGGCCCGCTCCGCCACAAAAGCCAGACTGAGCATGGAGAATCTCTGAACGTACCTCCGCTCACCCTGTTGCAGCTCCAGACCAAAGTCCGGCAGTCGAGCACCCCGGTCTGAACCCTTAACGGGTTGAACCTTCACAGTGAGTTCATGCCGATTCCAGCCCAGATGCCCGCCTCGCAAGGCGTTGAGCCAGGCTTCATCCCGCATCAAACCGAGGTCGCCCGCCGATACCGGCTCCCGGGCCAGCAGTCGATCGTCTCCGCTGGCCATGAGATCGATGGCCAGCCGGCATTCGGTTTTGCCCCGGATCTTGTCCGTTGTGCTCATGTCTGCCACTGGCGCCAGCCCTTTCAGCCCAGATGGGAGCGCGGAATCAGCACCAGGTCGGCGCCGGGTTGAATCTGGCTCCCCAGAGCCTGATCGTCCACCAGCATCCTGGCGTTGGCGCTGTCTCGCAGGGAATAGGGGACGTCTTCGGGCAGATCCATTTCCAGCGCAACCGCCTCGGCAACCTCTCCGGCAGGCCGGAAGCCGTCGACTTCACTGAGTTCCAGCTGCTGGCTGGCCGTGACGTCCTTGGCTGAAAAGTAGAGGGGATCCACAATCGGGTTGACTGCGGTTGAAGTTGTTTGCATGTTCATTGTTTCAATGCTCCTTTCGGTTTCTGAGCAGCCACAAGCGTCGAGGGCTTCTCAGAGGGTTTGAGGTTTTGTGTGTGGTCACTGAGTGCCAATACCTGATCGGCAAGCTTTCGGTTTTGAGTCGCGGCCAGGACGGATACTTCCAGTCCCATCTGCCTGAGCACCAGATCCAGGCCGGCTACCGCCATCGCCAGCATGTCCTTCAAAAATGATTCGGAGAGGTCGTTCCCGACAGGCAAGCCGGTGAGATCGACCTGCGCTTCGATGGAGCACCCTTTCCCCTTGCCCTGCCACACGATCCGGGCCAGGCGGTTCATCGAGTTCTCCCTGTGGGCCAGAAGGAGAAGGCTCTTGCGGGCCGCAGGCGCCAGTTTCTTCCACTGGCCGAGGGGCATCACCAGTCGCAGGCACCCGCTCTCGCGAATGACGCGAATCCGACCCGGGCAACCGCTGCGCTTCAGGGTCATACGAAGATGATTCTGATCGTCGCAGACCGCCGCATAGCCAGCCTCAGACAGCCAGGACAGGAGTTTCTCTGAATCGGGAGGCTGCCACATTGACGCGTGGCCCTCGAAGTCATCTCGGGCAAGTAGTTTCACCACCTCCGCCGCCACGGACTCGAGTTTCCCACTCGCCCCGGCATCCAGGACCGGATCGTCGCCCAGCCCGGGAGAAATGAAGCAGTCAAGGCGTTGTTCCACTTCGTCGCCGCAACGTGCCAGCTTGACCGGGCCCTCCCAGGAGCCGTGGACAGCCAGTGCCTCCTGCCTCCCGGGCAGCGAAAACGGGCGAGAGAAGCTGATGAACCCGGCCGGATGCGTGCGTAGCCCCCAGCTCGGGTTTCGAGACGCGGGATCACCCCAGCGACCGTCTTTTCCCTTCTCGAGGCCGGCCAGCGACAGTGCCCCTTCGACATGAGCTTTGTTCCACGGACTCACAGGGCCAGTCTCCTTCTGATTCCTTCCAACCCTTCCCAGGATTCCAGGAGGCCCTCGCCACAGAGCGGGAGGTACTCCGGATGGTTCCGGTAGTACTCGCAGGCAGCGGAATTGAGCACCCCTGCGGGATCCAGCTCATTGAGGCTGGTTTCCTGAAGGGTTAACGTGTAGTACCCCAGCAGAATGATTTCTTTCAGATTTGTGTTGGGCGGCAGCGCGCCCAGGCAGAGGACGCCCTTCAGGTCGCCCGCTACGTTGGGATGCCAGATCGGGGCCGGAGACAACACGGCCAGGGGGCCCCAGCCGGGTGAGCTTTCCCAGGTCCAGCTTTCCCGGAAGGCCAGGCGGAAAACGGCGGCGTCGGCAAGCCCGAGAACGCCATTCCGAGGAGCCAGCGGGACCGGCATTTGCAGTCCGTATACCAGCTCCAGGTCACTGGTGAGCTCAGCGTGAAGCACCTCCATTCGAGGGCTGGCGAAGGCCAGATCCTTCATCACTTCTTCCAGCTGACCGGCTTTCCAGGCGCGCCAGGCTCTTCCTCCCCCGTTTCGCAAGAGCGCCTTTTCCAATCTGCCCTGCTGGACTTTCGACCGGACTATCCTGCTCTGCTGGTCAATCGCCTGTGGTGGCTGCCGGCGGGAATCAACCATGCTGTTGTTGCCCCTGGAGATGCCCGGTCCGTTTCTCTGCTGCAGTCGGCTGAGCCAACTCACCGGGCAGGAAAAAGTAGGTCCACCCTTCGCTGCCGGCAAGCCCCACAGCTTCTCCGGCCTGGAGACCGAGTTCCGGCAGCGGCACTTCCCAGCAGGCCTCGACGTCTTTGGAAGGGAGTATGGAGCGGGCCCCCACCGGCGAAGCGATGAGAGACCCGCCACAGCGACAAGCGCCCAACCCCACCCCGAAACCACGGGCAAATCTGCGGACGGGAGTGCTCGTTCCACAGGCCTGGCAGGGGCTTTCGCTGAACCAGTGAGCTTCCCCTCTCACCTGGCACTCACCCTTCTTGCATCCGGCTCTGGAAGCGAGACCGGAAAGCGAAACCCCGGACAGGGGCTCGTCCACGTCCCTGGTCTCCCACTGCTCATGGGGACAGCGACAGCGCGGATTCCGAGGGAGCTCACTACGAAAGAGTTGATGCGTCAAAAGGCAATAGCTGACCTCCTCCGACTGGAGACTGTGCTCATCCAGGGCCAGCAACTTCTTGACGGACTCGACCACCGCCAGTTGAGCGGCGGTCGTGCACAACTGGGGCAACGTTCTGGTGGGCTGAGCGATTTCCGCTGGCCGGCCTGCTTCGGCAGAGGCGGGATCGCAGCCGTAGCGAACCGTGAGCCGTTGCCACTCCTTTGACCCCAGGAGGCAACCCGGGCACGGAGCCGTCGCAGGCGCGGGGTTGAAGGAGCGAACAATCGCCGTCCAGCTGGGACCGTGGACCGCGCCCTGGACAAGCGGCTTTCCGAGGGCTGCGGCCAGGTTGCCGGCCCACACCAGGAGGTCCAGATTGTCTCCCGCCGAGACAAAGAGATCCACATCGCGCAGGAGACTGAGGGGGATGGCCGGGGCAGGGCCGGCTGGGTCTGCCAGGATCCCTCTTCGTAGTTATCGGGGTCGACTGCAATCAGTCGATCCACTCCCAGTTTGGCCAGGGAGCTGAGAATCTCACCCCCTACGGCGCCCAGCCCAAAAACCGCTACGGAACGCGTTTGCAGGTCAGACAGGGAGAGAGACTCTTCAGGAAGGCTCAGGTTGAAATCAACCGGCGGCCCGGGAGGCTCGAGCAGGTAGTCGGGGGTCCAGCGGTACCACTCTACAAAGTCCTGAGAGGGCCCGGGCTGAAGCTCTTGAAAGAGAGTGGCTTGCCTTTCAGACTTGGTCATTCTCCGCTCCTCGGGTCCCAGAGCAAGAAGGGCTCGAGCCCGGATTATGCAAGAAGCGTAATCCGCTGTTGAAAAACGACTCGAGAAGTGGCCCAACTCGGAAGCGGGCAGGTGTGACAGGCGGATTTGCGAAGAATATGGGTTGGCGAGGCGTCTGAGTGGTTTGGGGAGTGAATTTCAGACAGATCTGGGCCTGGATGAGTGTCGGAAGCGGTTTTTCGGGGGAGCTGGGAAAAGCTAACTGGAGTTCAGGCGACTCAAGACGAGGTGGAAGAGGGGTTGTTCGGGAAAGGCTGAGGAAAGATGGACCCAGATGCGTCGAGTGGTTTGTCGGATCCGGGCCCCAATCTTGAGGATCCGACGACGTAAGGTTTCGATTTCGAGCTTGTGCCAGGGGGTTCCGTGAAGATAGTCGCGCAGGCGAACGAACATCTGGTAAGCCAGTGCATGCAGGAGGAGTCGAAACTGATTGGCCAGGAATCGATGACAGCTGAGTCGGTCCATGCTCAGATGATTCTTGAAGGCCTTGATGAAGTTCTCGGTCTGCCCTCGGTTTGTGTAGTGGTCATAAAGTGATTGGGAGCAGAGATCGTCCCGGTTGGTAACTACAAAGCGACGATTGATCCCACGCTGATCGACCTCCACTTTGACAATGACGCGACGGGATCGATCCCAGCTGTGGGCTCGATAAAGAAACTCGTCAAACTGACGCTGTTTTTCCTCCAGCTCAAGGAACCTTTCCCGAGTCGAATCCAGCAGGGGCTCGACCACTCGCTGCAGGCGAGGGTTTCGGCTTAACCCGATGACATATTGGAGTTTATTCTCTTCACATTCACAGAACTCGTAGAGCCGAGGCGTGGCAAAGCCGCTGTCGGCCCGAATCTCAATCTCGACATCCGTCCCCACTGCTTGTCGGATGGCCTCCACGACTCGCTTCAGAATGGGCACGATGTGAGAGGCAGCCCCCTTGTTGCCAGGTCTCAACACGGCACAGACCAGGTCTCCCGTGTCGGCATCGAAGATCAGCAAAGGATGCAAAATGTGGTTTCGGTAATACCCGTGGTAGAAGGAGAACTCCTGTTGGCCGTGAGTGTGGTCGTCGGTACTGTCCAGATCCAGGATGATCTTGCTGGGACGTCTCTTCTTCAGGGAGCGCACATAACGGCCTAGCAGCCACCGGCTCAGACGCATCAGATCCTTCTTGGTGACGGAGTTCTCCAGGCGGGAGAAAGTCGGCTGGGTGGCCAAATCGGGATCGCTCTCTGGCAACTGATCACAGACTGTCTTGAGCATCGGATCCGAGCGCAGCGTATCGGCGTCGTTACAGTCTTCGTAGCCGGCCACGATCTGCAAGACTCGTTGTCGGATCAACTTCAACAGGTCATGACGAATGTAGCGTTGGTCTCGACTTTCCGAAATACAGGAACTGAAGCCCTCGCACAATCGATGTTGACGATCCAGCGATCCAAACAACAACCATCCTGCGTCGGAAGTGAGGCTCCCCCCATCAAAACGAGCCGTGATGTTTCTGTGGCTATGAAATGGCAGGGTATTCTGGCAGACTGTTTTTGACATTGCCGTAGCTCCTGTTTAGGGTCTTTGTTTCTCTAAACCCTTTCATATCAGAGAGCTACGGCCTTTTTTCTGGGCCCACATCTCACTCGGATTCAGATCTCTTGCATAATCCGGGCGAGGGCGAGATCCTTTCCGCAGGTCAGACACTTTTTTACCTTGTCGAAGCAGGCGAGCCTTTCCTCCTCGGAGGGGATCTCCGGGTGGCTCTGCGGGGTCTCGTGGTGAAAGGGTTGACCGCAGGCACAGACCACGACCCGGGTACTTTCTTCAATCGCGATGCTGCAGAAGCGACACTTCTTTCCCAGGAGTTCGTCAGATGGACGTCCCACGAAGGGATTTACGCGAGTCGTAACATAGGCCATACAGCCCGGGCGCAGGAGCACCGAATCCCTTGTCATCAGGACGGCGAAGGACAGCGATGGCACACCATTGACGAGAACTCCCGACCGAAGCGGTAAGAGACCGAGGTGCTTTTTCCGGCCCACTGTGAGAAAGCAAAAACCGGCGTCAGCTTCCTCGCTGGAAGTGATCTTTCGGATGCGCCCACCCTCTCCCTCGGCGACTTTCGCCCACACCAGGCCGTCGTTCGCTCCCACGACCAGGGGTGGTGGAGAGGCTTCCCGGGGTCCTTGACTTTCGCTCCAGGGCAGGTCGGCGGAGTTCAGACCCGCCTTTCCTGAATAGGGAGCTGGATGAAGCTCCAAAAACGTCCGGTTGTCCATGCCCGAGACTCCAAGGGTGGTTGATAGCGTTCGACCAGGACAGGGTACGGCAGAGTCGGAGCGTTTCGATTTTGGGCCCGAACTTTTCTGGAAAGTAACCGAATCAGGGTAGAGCGGTATCCAGAATCAGGCTTAACTCGTATGAATCAGCCCGAAGTAAAACAGGCGGGGGGGAGGTTCCGGCGGACATCGTCATTTCGCCCATAATAAAGCGTCTTTCACCCCTCGCGAGTATGTCTTCCAGGAGTGCGGAGTAGTGGGTGCGGAGCAGAAGGTTCCAGATCAGGGTCTCGATTCCGCCCATGCCGAAGGAGAGGAGGAGAGCGGGTCCCCCGGGCCACGCCCTGGGCGTGTACGCCAGATAGGTCATCGTCATGTTCGGGTTATCCGGTTCCTCCCACCCGCCGCCGCTATACGTCTGATAGTCTTTGACTGCGGCGTTCGAGTAGGTTGCAAACTGGATGTTCGCTCTGTTCGCGCTTCTCACCGGCAGTTTTGCGGAGAGGGTTTGCGACAGCCTGACGTGGGCTCTCGAGCAGATCTCAAAGAACGGATCCAGTCCCGAAAGCACCATCTGTTCGAGCCTGGTGTGGCTTCGAGCGACTTTTCTTCGCTCGTCTTCTTGTTCGTCGCTGAGGGGCGGCCTGGTGGGCAGGACGAGCAGATCGGCGCGTGTCAATGCCGGGATGTCGATCTCCTGGGTGGCGAGTGATGGCCGGGAGGGGAAATTCAACACCAACCCCCCGTAGCCGTATCCCATGGATATCAGGACGGGGACCAGCTCTGCAAACGCGGCTCCATCACGAATCAGGTGCAGGTACTGCTTGCGACGAAGACTGCGCGCGGGAGCCTGATAGCTGAACCAGAAGTAGCGACCCCTGTGAATGGGGGTCGTCTGTTGGAAAATCCTCTCCTCTAATGGCAATAGATGTTCGTCGCCTGGTTGTATCTGCATATGTGGCCACCCCTGCTGTTACGGTCTTCGGCAATGACATCACAAACCACCCGGAGGATGTGCAGATTTTGGGCCCGAATTTTTCGTATCGTGAGCTGCGCCGGACTCGAAGCAGCGACCCCGTCCTTGAAAGGCAGGTCCTCAACCAGGGATCCCGGGCGTCAGCAGGCCGCTGAAAAGGTTCTTTTGAGTCTCATAGCCGGGGCACCTCACGACCTGAAAATCCTAACCATGACCTTGGTACAGTTTTCCGGGGCACCTCATACGTCCAGTTACTAAAACTCAACCTGGCCTCGTTTCAGGGGGTAAGGTCAAAGGAAGGCTATTTGTACACGTGAAGTCCAGTCTCAGCCCCAAGGGTCAAAGCAGGATCGCCTACCTTTGAATCATCCCCAAATACCGCTCCGGGGTGTCGCCGGGAATGAAGGAGGCGGCCGGGTCCTTGGCCGGAACCTTGAGCTCCTTACGCAGGCGTTTCAATTCCGCCGCGAGCTGCTTCATTATCCGGGCGTATTTCGGATCGTGGTAGAAATTCTTCTGTTCCAGGGGATCGGCCACCAGGTCGATCAATTCCCACTGGTCCACGTCATCCTCGTAAAAGTGGATCAATTTGTAGCGGCCATCGACCACACCGTAATGCCGGCGAACCAGGTGCCAGCCCGGGTATTCGTAATAGTGATAATAATGGGTTTCGCGCCAGTCGGACGGCGTCTTGCCTCGGAGAATTGAAACCAGGCTGCGGCCATCCAGATCCCTGGGTATTTTTTGACCGGCAATTTCCAGGAAGGTGGCGGCAAAATCGATCGGAGACACGATATCGGCATTTTTGCTACCGGCCTTGACGGTACCGGGCCACCGCACGATGAAGGGGGTCTTCAGGGACTCTTCGTAAATCCAGCGTTTGTCGAACCAGCCGTGCTCACCGAGGTAAAAGCCCTGGTCGGAGGTGTAGATGACGATGGTGTTTTCGGCCAGGCCCGACGAATCAAGATAGTCCAGCAATTCACCCACCGCCTTATCCACGGAGTCAATGGAACGCAAGTAGTCCTTGATATAGCGCTGGTATTTCCAGCGGATGTCGGCAACGCCGGTCAGACGTGCATCGAGGTAAGCCTGATTTTTGGGGCGGTAGACATTCGTCCAGGTCTTCAGCTGCTCTTGCGTCAGGTTGGATGGCGTGATCAGCTTGAGGTCGTTGGCATTCAGATCGCGATCGATCTGCATGGCCTGATCGGTGTGCGGTTTCAGACGCCGGGTGTAATCCTCGAAAAGCGTGGCCGGTTCCAGCATAACCCGGTCGTCATATTTAGTCAGGAATTCAGGCCCGGGTTGCCAGTGGCGGTGAGGTGCCTTGTGCTGGGTCATCAGCATGAAAGGTTTGTTCGGATCACGACCGTGCTTCAGCCATTTCAGGGTGAGGTCGGAGATGATGTCGGTGGTGTAGCCGGGATGCTCGATCCGCTCCTGTTTGCCATCGCCGTTGTCATCCCGCAGCATGGACGGGTTGTAATAAGGCCCCTGACCAATCAGGACTTCGGAATAGTTGTAGCCCTGGGGCGCCATGTGCTCACCCAGGTGCCATTTGCCGATCACCGCAGTTTGGTAGCCCGCTTTCTGCAAGAGCTTGGGAAAGGTCTGCTGATAGCCGTCGAACTCGTTTCCGTTCCTGAGAAATCCATTTTTGTGCGAATACTTGCCGGTCTGGATGCAGGCACGTTGCGGTCCGCAGATGGAATTGGTCACATAACAGCGGTCGAAGAGCATACCCTCCTCGGCCAACCGGTCGATATGAGGGGTTTCGTTGAGCACCGATCCATAGGCACTGACGGCCTGGTAGGCGTGATCATCGGCGAAAATGAACACGATGTTGGGCTTGCTCTGAGCCTGTCGAAGGGGCCTGTCCTGGGCGGAGGCAATCGGTGCAGCAAAAAGCGATACGCAGAACAGAAGTCGTGAAAAGTAAGGCATAATGAATCGGAGTCTCCAGGTTTGGAGTTTATCAGTGTGCAGCTATCGTGGGGACTCCGTGCCGAGATGCAACTCCAGGTTGCATATTCTCATCCCCGACACAAATTTTACTAGCAGCCGGCAGTCAAGCCACCAAACTGCAGCTGTGTTGACTTTCTTCCCACCCACGGGGTAACGGAGCCCCTGCGAGCCGGAACACGTTCTCAGTGGTCTCGGCACAGCGAGCGCTGGCAGATCAAGCAGTTTTCGGATTTGCTTGAAGTCAGCGGGCGCCAGATTGACCGTGATCGCTCCGGTGCGAGGAAAAAGATACCCGCAGTTGCGGACGCCTTGCCCCCCTCTCCACTCTCTCGCACGGCTGTATCGGGAAGCCTTTCGACGTGGTAGCGGGTCAGATGGTGGACCGACAGGTCGACCTCGATGTGGGCTATAGGGCTTCAGGCGGGGAATACAGGCTCAGCTCCGGGATGTCCTGGAAGTCTTCCAGGTTGAGAGTCCACAGTCCGGCATCTCGCAGGATTGCGCCTGCCGAGATGGCGAGATCGATTTCGCGACCCCTGGCTCTGGGGACACGTCCGTAGAGATCTGCGGCCAGGGCCGCTTCTTCTGATCCGAACCGAGTCGCCGCAGCACGAGGGAAAAGAGCCTCTTGCGCCTCCAGCTCCGCCTCCAGGCGAGGGCCCCGAAGCCACTCATAGAGCACCAGAGAAGGGAGAAGGATTAGCTCGCCCGACTCCAAAGCCCGGCGCAGCTGGAGAGCGGACCGTCGCGGCCCGCACAGGGCATCGATTAAGAGAGAGGTATCCAGCACGATCAACGGGACGTCTCCTCTACCCGCCTGCGCCCACCCTGATGCCGGGCCCGCCGGATCTGGCGGATCTCTTCGTCCACTTCGCGAGCTGGTCGCCGGGGAATGCGCTCGATCACTTCATCGAAGACTCGCAACAGCCTCAATCTCTCACGCTCACTGAGCCGGCCGATTCTCTCACTGTAGTCGTGAATGGCCTCCCGAACCACCTGGCTCTTCGGCCTGGAAAGTCGCTCTGCGGCCTGGTTGAGCTTTGTCACCGTCATCCGGTCGAGAGTGAAGGTTACTTTAACCTTTGCCATACTCGTACCATACTACCATACCATAAGCGACGAGCCCTTCGTCCACCCGTCTCATCATGTCGGAGTGAGAATGTTTCAGAGGAGCGCGGGCTCGGCTCGTATGGTCCAAAGGTTGGTAACGCTTGGGTCAATTTTACTTTTCCGGAAAATCACAAAAGTGGGTCAATTTTCAATTGCCGTTGACCACGCTACCGTTCTGCGTGAATCCACTGTGCCGTTTTTTGAATGCTCTTTGCGAAATAGGTGCCAGAGTAGACTGTCCCCTTTTTATTGCTGCTTCGGGCGTCAGCAGTCCGAGGGCTGCTAGACCTTGATGAAGATACGGTTCCGGTAGAGCCAGAAGCACAGACCCCAGGCCAGACCCAGCACGATGATGCTGTTGACGAACAAGGCCGGCTCTTCGGACACGGAAAACCTGCCCAGGAACCCCAGCACGAAAATAGCCATGAATTCGCGAAACCACTGCTTCCCGACCGTTTCCATAAAGGTATAGATGAAAATCGAATTCATCCCAACGATCGCAAAGAAAAGCGTCCAGTTCTTAACGCCTTTGAAATCGATCAACCAGTAGAAAAAGGCCAGTGTGACCAGGCACCAGCCACCTGAGGTTATGACGAACGAGCTGGTGCAGATGCGCTTGATGATGGGGACCAGACCGACGAGGTCAAGGCTGTAGCCCACCAGTAAACCGGCTGCTCCCACGGTGGCCAGTCGTTTGACTTTCTCTCGCGCTCCCAGACCGGAAGCCAGCAGTTTCCCGGCCACCACTCCCCAGATCGTGTGGGCCGCCGTGGGGATACAGTTGATGGCTACCCAGCCGCCGCCGTCGTTCACTTTGCCCATGAGCACCAGGTCCATGAATGACCCGAAGTTCTGGTCTTTCACGAAGGGCTGATCGTAGCCTGCAATGCCGGTGAAGCGATACAGAAGCTCGGTCAGAAGAATAAGACCGAAAGACACGCTCAACTGGATCCGGACCGACAGGTGCATGATCAGAAACGCCACCAGAATCGTGAAGGAAAGCTGCGCCAGTACGTTCCACAGCTCCCAGACGGGCTTTCCTGCGTAGCCGCTGTGAAGCATGAGCGCCAGAACCAGCAGAATCAGACAGCGCTGCACGATGTGACGGAAGACCTGTGACCAGGAGTCCCCCCGACCCAGGCGCTTTTGTACGGAAAACCACATGGCGACGCCCACAATGAACATGAAGTAAGGCTGCACCAGATCCCAGAACCGGAGGCCGTTCCAGGGATGATGGCGGAACTGGAGAGCGATCATGCCGGGCAGTGAATCGGGGTCCGTTAAGCCTGCGAAACTCCGATAGAGGCCGGCGCCGTTTCCCAGTAGAAGGACCATAACGAGGCCACGGACAAGGTCCAGCGAGACAACTCGACCCTGGGGGAGAGGTCCTGTTTCGGTCATGGTGTCCAAGGCTACAACCTCGGGATGCGGGAAAAAAGGGGGCAAACCTTGAAGTCCACGAGTATGGCGAGCCGCTGCTTCCACCGCGCAGACCCCTTTGCGCTACAGCGTATACCAGATCGGCCGCGCGCCACTTTTACCACGGACTGCTAGCTGAAGGCGAAGTAGAAGTAGTGGATATTGTGGAGAATCACGACCGAGAGGAGCACAGAAAGTGCGATCCACGTCAGGCGGGGAGCGCGGGCGCAGGTTGTCGCCACGACCGCCATTGAGAGAGGGAGAAACTCGAGCCCCCAGAGGAACGGTTCGCCAGGGTTCCACCAGGTATAGAACAGCCATGCAGGCAACCACTGAATCGCGATTGCCCAATGAAGTGGATCCCCTCGAGCCATCCGAACCAGGCTGAAACCGAGGGCAATTGCGAAGAGCATCATCACCCCCAACAAGGCGACAGCTGAGAGAGGTCGATTGAGCATGGTCGCCAGCGGCTCGGAAAAGTACGCGACCTTCGGCGCTCTGCGCCGGTACCGACGAACCGGGTCGTCAGCGCCTTCGACGACAGGCATCAGGATCGTGTAAACGCTGGTCGCTCGGCCCACGTCGACGAGGTTGTCGAGAGTGAGATTGGAGGCGCGAGCCAACCGGGGGTCTCGTCGATCCTTGCGCTCGAGCAGCAACCTGGGGGCTTCGGCAACGGGAACACGGAGATACAGATGGGTCAGTGCGACGAAACCGGCTGCGCCCAGGAGGCCCGCGATTCCCAGACTTATGAATAGCTTTTTCTAGTGGGCTCGGAACACCGGCAGGACGGGAAGGAACACACTCAATGCCCAAAAACGCCACAGATCGGTTCTGGACAGGCCGCAAAAGACCAGCGACAAGATGAGTATGAGCTGATCCCGCCTTCGAAATGTCTGTCCCTTTGCCAACCGCAGGACGACCATCAGATAGAGGCCAATCGCGGGCATTGCCAGGCTGTGCGTTTCAAAGCCCGCGAAATTGAACCAGGCGGTCACCGACACCCTGGTGATGGCGAGAAGGGTGCAGCGAATCGCGACCGGGAGGCCGATTCGACGGAACAGCATCACCACAGTGACCAGGAAACCAAGACCGGTGAGCGCAGTGAAGCCCTTCAGGAAGCAAAAGGCCGAATTGGGGCTAGAGTCCGAGGTGAGGCTGCGCCATGCAAAGTACCCGTTCTCGACCAGATAGTGGTACAGGATGTGGCTCTGCGCTTCCCAGGGGTAGACTCCGTGCTCGAAGAAACAGCGACTCTCGGGTTCACCGGAGAGCCACAGGTGCCTGAGAATCCATTCGCTGTCCTGATCGAAGATCTCCAGCCCGCGGTCCAGACAGGTCCTGTACCGTTCTGAAGGCGGACACACGGTTCTCTCGCCGGTCCGCAGGCGCTGCTGCCTCTGGCGGCGAATGGACGTTCGCAACGCTGCTTCATCACTCGCCAGATCCGGGCCGCATTCGTTGAAGAGTGAGGGAAGCCCATGGACGGAACTCTTCAAGTCGAAGCTGGACAAATAGAGGCAGACAAGGGCGCCGACGATCAGCGGTTCCAGCCACCGGCCAGGCTGCTTCGAAAAAACATTCAAGTCGTCGAACCCTCCAGCTCCCTGATTCTTCTCCCGAGCATTTTAGTCGAGGCGAATTCCCTGGACGGCGAGTTTGTCCCGCTTGTGTGCTCCTGGGAACCCTTGAAAGACGGGTTATCGGTCTCAGCCAGATCCAGGGGAGACATCCCTGCGAGATTGTGCTCGAATAAGGTCTCAGAGAATAGCCAATGGACGTTCACCTGGAGCTACTGGCCGTGCCGAAAATGGGGGGTTTGGGGGCAAGCCCCCCCACGAGGTATTAACGAGGCCTTTCGCATGTTTTCATCGAGATTGTCGGCCCTGATTTTTTTCGCCGTGGTGATCTACTACCCGACCGAGGTCGGCACGATGGAAGCCGTGCGAAAGGCGCTCACGGAAAATCACGTTTCGGCAACTCAGTTTGGGTCGAAGGCACCGCCGCCAACTGAAAAGCCGCGCAGGGTGGACTTCGTTCTCCAGCCGCAAGTGATCAACCGCAATACGGAAGATCGGCCGTACTGGGGCAGCCCCAGCGTGGTCGAATTGCGTTCCGGGCGGCTGTTGTTGAGCCTGTTGGGCGGCACCAAATCGGATCCCAGTCTGCCCCCGCGTTTCTTTGCCAGCGACGACCGCGGCAAGACATTCTCCCAGATCGATTCGTTTCCGCATCGCATGCAACTCCCGGTGGGGCCGTCCACGCTGCTGCGGCTGGCCGACAATCGGATCGCACTGGCGATGCACCGGGTCCACCCTGCCGGTCACGGCGGCGGATTGCCGGCTATCAGTTTCACTTCCGACGAAGGAAAAACGTGGTCGAAACCGTTCGTCGTCGGTGCGCCCGAGGAGGAAGGATCCTGGTACCCAATGAACGACCGGATGCTGCAGACCCGTTCCGGCCGATTGATCATCGCCGTCGCCGCCGGAGAGGGCAACTTTGAAGGAGATAAAAACGCCGGCATCGGTTTCTTCAGCGACGATGACGGAGGGAGCTGGAAGAGATCGACGCGAGCAGCTCGCTCGTCGGAACAACACGGTATACAGGAGCCGTGCATCGTCGAGCGCAAGGACGGCTCGCTGCTGATGCTGGCACGCACTTGCCAGGGTTCACTGTACCGTTCGCAGTCGACCGACGGCGGACTGACCTGGGGCGCTCCGCAGCCGACGACGCTGGTTTCTGCCGCCTCGCCGCTGATCTTGCGGCGGATGCCGGATGGACGATTGCTGGTGTTCTACAACCACGCGAAACTGATCGGCAACAAGTACTTTCCGCGCCGCCCGCTCGTTATCGCCTTGTCCGACGACGACGGCGAAACATGGGGCCATCCCTGGGTAGTGGACGACCAGCCCGATCGCAGTTTCGTCTACCCTTCGATCACGTTTCTCGAGGAAGGCATCCTCTCGCTCTATCACAGACAACTCCAAACTGAGGCTCACAAACGTGGCGAGTGGGGCGTCAATCCGCAGGACGTCTGGAAGTATGGTGGTGGCACACGCGTTTTGTTCAAATACCCCTGACGACGGGAACACATCATGGGAGCCTTTGGTCTTAGAGACACTTTGAGGGGACTTGACAGCCTCTGTCGGGGTGCCGATGCTGGCCGTGGCGTAACACAAGAGGAGAAACCACCACTAGACGCAATTAGGCGCAGGTACCGTTTGGCTCCCCCACGCACAAGTTGGAACAGCATTGACTGGATGCGCTGCAGGCGGACCCTCCCCCCCCAATTTGCAGGAGGCTGCCTGAAGCGGCCTGGGTGCAACGATCGTAGTAATGAAGGGCAAGGACGCAGCCGTTCCCAGGGCTAACTTTCGCATCACTTCCCTTCGTGACACACCGGGACTCGTTGGCTGAGTCAGCCTGCCCTGCAGCAAACGGGCCTTACTCAGCTGATTCAGAGCCAGCCAGACCACATCTTCGTCGACTGGATCGGGCAGCTGCCGATCGAGCCGCTCCACCATTTCGGCCAGGGTGGTTTGGCCGTCGCACTGCTTCCATATGTGAACGGCCGTCTCATTCAGACAATGGGCCTTGTGGCAGTCCAGATCATAGACCAGTGTCTCCTCATCTAATTTGTGGACGAGGAGTCGATCCGCTCGCGCCCGGGGGATGCCCGGTCCTTTCTTGCCTCTTGTCATCGTCTATGCCTTCTCAGCCGAGGCAGTGTCCTCAGCGCAGACTCATGGTCGGATCTCCCAGGAGAATCCAACTTCCCCGAATGTCCTGTTGATGGACAGCTCTCTTGGCTGTCTGGATCGCCTCTCCCAGAGTGCGGGATTCTTCCTCTCCGAAGAGCGCTCGGAACAGTGCCTGGTTTAAGAGAAATTGTCCCCGTGGTCCCGTCAGAGCCGAGGAGGCCCATACAGCCGCCGCTCCTCCCTGCCCGGCCTTCAGCAGCGATTCCCCGAGACTGTCCAGACCAGGAGCGTGAAAGTGTCCATTCAGGCAGGTCATCATGACAAACAGGGAGAGATCAGTTCCGTTGGTGAGAGATTCGGCGACCTCCGAAGTCAGAAGGTTTCCTCTCCACTGATGCACCGCACCGTGGCCCAGATAGTTCACAACTCCCGGGCCCTCGTTGAGGCGAGCCAGCAGCTCGATCCGCGTCGTCTCATCGTCCACCTGTCCCCGGTAGATCTCCTGGACCGGAGTCTCCTTGGGGAGCAGGGCTCCCAGTTCTTCAGTGGCCGTGACGAAGTCGACCTGCTCGTCCTCATCCGCCACCAGAAGCACACTCCCCGCGCTGATCACCCGCTGGTTGCCGAGGATCTTCGAGAACATCAGATCCGCTTCTTCGGCTGTGCGAGCCGGAATCCTTCCCACCGCCATCTCCGCCAGACCGTCTCCATCCGTGTCCGCCAGACTGTCGTCTGAGGCCGTCTCCAGAAAGGGTGTGTCCACCAGCCGGGTAGGAACGTAGTCAAAATCCCCGACTCCCAGGTAGTTCTTTGGATCGTAACTGGCATCCCCCACAGCAGCACATGGGTGGGTCTTTCCTGCCACTCCTGCCAGCTGTGGCGCAAGAAGGCCTGGATGGCCAATGGCGTCTTGTGTCCGAAGCTGAACTCGTCATAGATGTCCTCGACATCGATCAGGGCGCCGGTCCATCCTTCGGCTTCTCTGTGGGCCTGGAAAACCCGGGCGCTGTCCAGAAAGTTCCTGTGCGCGATGATCACCAGTTCCGCTCCCTGGTTCCGGTGCCAAAGGGAAGCAGCATTGGGACGAAGAAGCGCCCGCTTGTGTCCCCTCCGGCTCACGGCCAGCAGGGTGCGAGGAGAAGAGGCCGAGATCGCCGAAGTGATCGAAAAACCCGATCTGCTCTTGCGCACCGCTCCCTTGATCGTTTGAACCTGCTCAGGATCGGTAATATCCAGCAGACGAATGCGAGGATCGGAAAAACCGCCTACCGTCACTCGTTCCCCGGGCCCGAGTACGAAGCGCAGAACATCCTGATCGGCCGTGTAGGTGTGGGGGTAGGTGAGGCGCAGGTACTCGACAGCGCTCACTCCTGCTTGCAGGCTTTGCAGTCTCACGTGGTTCTCTCCCTCTTGCAGCATCTCCAGAGAGAGCCTCAGGCTCGCGGCCGCCCGCGCTTGACCGCCCAGCTCCACCTCTCCAATCTCCCCGCCGTTGACCCAGACCAGGATGTTCTGGCGTGCCGTCGTCACACCCTGCAGCGCCACCTCTAAGACCACCTCTTCTCTCGATCCGATATCCAGGTGATGGACCGTTACGGGAATCTCCACAGCGGACCCGGGAAGTAAGACAGGGCCGTAGAAGTTCTCGTGATCGCCGATGAGAGCGGCTGGAAAGTAGACACTTCGGTCCTGGTGCTCCAGCGTAAAGGGAAAGCTGGTCCTGGTGCGGATCTTAGACTTGAGTCTGCGTGCGCTCTTCAGACGCTGACCCGACTCCTCCCCTGCTACCAGCCAGTAGACTCGCTGCTCACTCGAGGCAGCTTCCAGGCCGATGCCGTAAAACTCGATCGAGTCGCCTGCATCAAATCGTCCGTCCGCATCACCCTCCAACAGCAGAGCCTGCTCTTGCCCGTCTACGAACAACTGCAGGGAGTGCGGATCTACACCCGGATCCAGCCCCTGTTCCACCAGCTGGCTTTGCCCCACTCGGTACCAGCCTTCTTCCGAGCTCTCTATCTTGACCGCCGACTTCCCCGCCAGACTCCACTGCTGATCCAGCTTCTCTGGAGTCAGAGCAGGCAATGGGGCTCTGACTTCCCTGGCGTTACTGGACTCCAGGGCAACTTCTTTCACTCGACCCAGACGGCTCAACAGCCGCGATCGGCCGATGGGTCTGATACCGGTTTCGGCGCTGGCCAAATCGGCCAGGATGGGCCCGTGCCAGGTGCTTCGACCTTGCAGATTGACCGATTCCAACCAGTAGTGAGTGAAATCATGGCTGTCAGGCAGCAGGTCCTGCCACACATAGGAGTTGCCCGCTGTCAGAGGCGTCCCCGATCCAGCCAGCAGCGCGGATCCGCCGACGATCTCAGAATTGAGACGGATCCGCTCTCCACCTTGTTCTATATAGAGGTTGTAGCCCAGGTTGTCGGCTTCATAACCGCTTTGCCAGCGAAGGGCCACCTGGCCGCTCGTGGTGTGGGTGGCCTTGAAGTTGGACAGTTGAATCGATGTGGGTTGGAACGCGCTGACTTTGGCCACGAAAGCGTCATTGCCGCCGTTTTGAGTCAAGTCGGGGCCCACGGTCTCAGGGAAGGTGGTCTCCGTGGCCCTTGTATCGCCGGTGACGTAGGCGTTGCCGGCGCTGTCCACCGCTACGTCGAAGCCTCTGTCATTTGAGCCGCCGCCAGAGTTGCCGCCGATGTAGCCGCAGTAGTCCAGCGACGTGCCCGCGACGTTGAGCTTGCAGACGCAAGCGTCAAATATGCCGCCGTTGTGGGTCAGATCGGGTCCCACGGTCACAGGGAAGTTGGCCTCTGTGGAGTCGGTCCGCCCCACCATATAGGCATTGCCGTTGCTGTCCACGGCTATGCCGAAGGGTATGTCATTATTGGAGCTGCCAATATAGGTGCAGTAGGTCAGGCCGGTGCCCGCGGCGGTGAGCTTGCACACAAAAGCGTCCTGGCCTCCGTTGTACGTCTGGTCGAACCCTGGAACCGATCCAAAGCCGTCCCCATCGGGGAAGGTGGTCTGGTCAGAAGAGGCGTCGCCGCTGACGTAGGCGTTGCCGCTGCCGTCCACCGCTATGCCGGCCCCCTGAATTGAGTCGAAGCTGGCGCCGCCAATATAGGTGCAGTAGCTAAACGACGTGCCCGCGGCGTTGATCTTGCAGACATAACCGTCCTTGTTGCCATTAAAGGTCACGTCATGTCCAGGAACCGAATCAAAGCCGTCCCCATCAGGGAAGGAGGATTCCACGGATGTAGTTGTGCCAGCGACGTAGGCGTTATCGGAACTGTCCAAGGCTATGCCGTTCCCATGGTCGGTACCTGAGCCGCCAATATAGGTGCAGTAGGTCAGGGCGGTGCCCGCGGCGTTGACCTTGCAGACGAAAGCGTCCTCGTTGCCGTTGTGCGTCAGGTCAGGCCCGGTGACCGAATCAAAGCCGTCTCCATCGGGGAAGGTATTCTCGTCAGAATTTGTCTCACCCGTGACGTAGGCGTTACCCGAACCGTCCACGGCTATGTCGCCGACAAAATCAAAACCGGTGTTTTCCACACCGGAGCCGCCGATAAAGCCGCAGTAGCTCAGCGACGTGCCCGCGGCGTCGAGCTTGAAGACGAAAGCGTCATCGTTGCCGTTGTGCGTTAGGTCGGGGCCCATCGTCACAGGAAAGTTTGCGGAGTTTGTCGTCCCCGTGACGTAGGCGTTATCGGAGCTGTCCACGGCAACAGCAGTGCCCTCGTCGACACCTGAGCCGCCCACATAGGTGCAGTAGGTCAGGGCGGAGCCCGAAGCAGTGACCTTACACACGAAAACATCAGTGTTGCCGTTGTGCGTCTGGTCGAACCCGGGGACCGCTCCAAAGCCGTCCCCATCTGGGAAGCTGGCCTGGAGGGAAGCAGTGCGGCCCGTCACGTAGGCGTTGCCGGAGCTGTCCACCGCTATACCATAGCCAGAGTCGTCAGCGGAGCCGCCGATAAAGCCGGCATAGAGCAACACCGCCGGATCGATCACCAGGGTCTTGCCCCGATCATAGGGGCCCAAGTGAAAGCCCACCACTGGGATCTCTCCCTCGTCAGCCAGTGCCAGTACATAGGACGCGTCCACCTCCGTGCGCCGTTTCACGCCTTCTTGATAGGTGTATGGCTGCTCGTCAGCCAGCACATCCACCGGCGTGTGCACCTCGAGTGCACCAGACGGGTTGAGTGTCACTTTTCCGGCGCCTCGGTAGGTCCACTGAATCTGGCCCGGGTCGGCTCCCGGATGGACAACGAAGCTGTACTTCATGCGGTTGACTGCGCCCGAGTACACCAGGTCGATCCCGGGCCACAAATCCGGATAGACGACTGAGTTGAAAGTCCTCAGTCCCGTTTTCCATTCCTCTTCGGGTCCCTTGAAGTAGCTAATAACAGCATCGGCTGGCTCTCGTCCGATCGGTGCCACATTGGGATTGGCTCCCACGAAGTCCAGCTTGAGCCCCCAGCGTGGACGCGTATTTCCGGGGGAGGTTCTTGTTTCCCTGCATCTGTCCAGTGACGCTGGGTAACGACCCACCTCAGGGGAGGCGTTCTCTGTCTCGCTCAAGACAAAAGTGAGCCCCCCGCAAGTGAAATAGACGCTCTTGTCGCGGCCCTGCAGATAGTAGGCTACCCGTTCATCCACCTGGCCACGGTTTTCGATGAAATAGAGTGGCAGTCCGTGCAGAGCCTTCTGGACCTGCATGCCAGTCAAGCGGTCCGTAAACCTGGGTGGCGAGAAGGAGGATTCTTCTACCGCGAGAGGCGCGATCATCTGGCCGTCCTGAGCAGCGACGCTGAACTCAAGGCCCAGAGGCTCACCGGCAAGGTCAGACCAGCGACCAGCGCAAGTCTTCCAGTCAACCGCAGTATCGCGTCGCGTAGCCGGAGCGACGCCTTGCCCTTTGGGATCTTCGGCGTGACTTTGAACTCAGGACTAGTGTACTGTCCGGAAAGTTCTTGTAGTTAACAGTCAGGGTACTTTTCTATCCTTGGGCATGGCAAGACCACATATTCGACTCGATCTACCCCAACAACACAAAGCAATTCTACAGTCCTGGCTGCGGGCCTCCAACACCAAAAGAATCCTCGCCGAGCGAGCCCAGATGATCTTACTGTGCGGGGACGGACTCACAGCAATTGAGGTCTCCCAAAGGCTGTCCAAGCGCCTGGGCAGCATACAGAAGTGGCGAAAGCGCTACCTTGAGGTGGGGCTATCAGGGTTGGAGGATCAGCCCCGTTCGGGTCGACCACGGCGACTATCGCCAGCGAAGGTACGAAAAATTCTCAAGGCCACCGTGCAGACCATCCCCAGGGAATCGACTCATTGGAGCCTGCGCCTCATGGCAGAGTATGCCCAAGTCAGCAAACATCAGGTGACTGAAATCTGGAAAGCCGCAGATCTTAAGCCCCACCGGATTCGCTCTTTCAAGATCAGCAACGATCCTGATTTCGCCGAGAAGGTGATCGACGTGGTGGGCCTGTACATGGACCCGCCCGACAACGCTTTGGTTTTGTCTGTAGACGAAAAAACTCAGATTCAGGCTCTGGACCGAACCCAGCCCATGCTTCAGCTCAAACCCGGGCAGGTCCAACGCAGAACCCACGATTACAAACGCCACGGGACGGCCAGTCTGTTTGCCGCCTTCGACGTGGCCACCGGTGAAGTAATGGGCCGAATCACGAAACGGCATCGGGCCATAGAGTTTTTAGCCTTCTTACGTCAGATCGAGCAAGTCGTCCATCCAGATCTGGACGTTCACCTCATTCTCGATAACTCGAGCACTCACAAGACCCAGAAAATCCGAAACTGGTTCCTACGACGCCCACGTTTTCATCTCCACTTTACTCCTACCAGTGCTTCCTGGTTAAACGCTGTCGAAACCTGGTTTTCACAGCTTGAGCGGCGTTCCCTTTACCGCAACTCTTTCACTAGTGTTCAAGAGTTGAGGAACGAAATACGAAGATATATTCGAGTGCATAACCAACACCTGGCCAAGCCCTTTAAGTGGCGGGCCAACGCTACTTCGATCTTAGACAAGGTCGAAAGAGCTCAAAGATCCATCGATCAATGTTAACAACAGGAATTTCTCGGACAGCACACTAGAGTAAGAAGCAACCACCCGTACCTCCCGCCAGGGATTCCTAGCCGATTCTCTCTGCGGAGAATTTAAGAAAACTGCTTGAATAATAGTTTCCAGGAGTCTAACAAGTTTTTCAAACATTCTGAAGCCGGGATCTTGATGGGCGGCGACTCGGGCTCACAGCCCCCTCTGAAGGCACAGGGCTACGTCGAGCCGTACCCGGAAGGAGTGCGGCACTCGAGGTGCCGCTTTACAAAGCGAAATTCCAACCTCTGCACCCTCAAACGGAGGACGCTACGCGCAGGTACCACCCTCGCACAGGTTGGCACAGCATTGGGCCCCAGCAGCGGTTCGCTCCCCTCTCGCTGGTCCGTCATGCTTGGAGACGCGGTAGTTACTGTAACGCGGAAGATCTAGCAGGGGGGAGGAGATCAGGGAGTTATCGGACTGAACGCCGTCAGTGCGTTTCCCCCGCGAGTGGCTACTTGGGGGGGTACGTTTGTTACCCGGAAGCCAAACAGGCCGCTTCTCCCGGCGGCCTGAAATCCTGTAAGTTATTGACAATAAATGGTGAGCCGCGCCGGACTCGAACCGGCGACCCTCTGCTTAAAAGGCAGATGCTCTACCAACTGAGCTAGCGGCCCACCGTTTCCCGAAAAGGGCGAAGATTATCGCCTTTCGGGGGGCTTGATTCTAGCACACGGCCGCGGCCGCACTCGCCCGGTCCAGGCTCTTTTTCCGGCCCCCGGACGGACCTCTTGTGTCCTGCCTTCCGACCGGGGCCATAGGGGGGCGGATTATCCCCCCCAGGGAGGCGTTTCAGACCCAAAAAGCACATTCTCACACCCACAATGTGATGCCTGTCACAGTTTCGCCGATTTTCGTTCTGGAGGCGTCAAGGGCTGTGCTAATCTCGCCAATATGAGGGGAAGGGGGATTCTGCCGGGCGCGGCGTTGAGCATTCTTTCCGTTGTTAGCATCTGCCTAACCAAAGGAAAGAGAGCCAGAGCTGTCCTCCGGGAGCGTTGGGGGAATCCGGGCTATACGGATGCACCGATCTCCTCAATTTTCGGTCCCGACAATTCGTCCCGGCGAGGCTACCGGAACGATTTCTGTCATAGGATCGATATCGCGACTCTCGTCAGAACACCAGTGCTGGTTTTCGACAGAGTTGTGAATAGGCGGGTCCGGACCCCTCAAACTCGGATCCGTCGGTCCAGCCCCGACATTTTCGCCCGAGCGGCTGGGGGAGTTGCTCGAGTGAAGGAGGGTGCAGGCGCACCAATATACTCCGGATGTCGGGCTGGACCGTCAACATTCTGAAAACCCCTTTCTGGTGTCGATACAGAGTCCCGTGAACCTTCAGGAGGGTCTCGTCAACAGCTGGTCGCCCCAGCCTCAGCAGAGGCTGGGGCCGGTAAACGCAAATCCCTGGCGCGCGGCCCGCGCGATTTCCACCACGGACTGCTAGCCCGCATAGATCACCGATTTGGAAATGAAGGTGATTTTGGCAGGCCGGAACGGTTTTCTGAGAGTTTCGCTATCGATCCGGTCCAGGTCGAGTGATGCGGTGGTGTGGAGGGTCGTGAATGGAGCGTTTTTCGGGTTCGGAAGAGCGTGACGGAATGCATTCAGGCAGAGCTCGGCCTGAGCGATGGAACGATTTCGTTTTTGGGGGCGTTTGATCGGGACAGACCTCAGCAGCGCAGAGGAATGGCCTGGAGGTTTCGAACGACGGCAGCGAAGACCTCGCTGTAGGGATAGGCTTCCGACATGGAGATCCAGACGTGGCGGACCGTGAGGCGGACCTGGGCGCCGATCTTGAGGAGCTTCAAGCGAATCGTCTGACACTGAGCGCGAGCCAGGGGGGTCTGCTTCAGTCCGAGACGACGCAAGGCGTGCATGAGCATGTAGGCGGCGGAGGACAGATACAGCCGGAGTTGATTGGCGCGCATCGTTGCCGCGCTGGTCCGGTCGGCGAACAGACCCAACTGCTGTTCTTTTATGCGGTTCTCCATGTCGCCCCGCGCACAGTAGAAGTCTTCGTAGAGCGCGCGGGCCCCCAGGCGTTCCGGCGACAGGGAGGTGACGACGAATCGGGGATTGGCGCCTTTGTCCAGGAACTCGGCCTTGCCGACGACGCGTCGCTCCGAGGTCCAACTGTGGCGAGTCCGGTAGCGGAAATCCTTGAACACCCGCGCCGGTCGCCCGGTGGCGTTGAACTCGGCTTCGGCCTGAGTCATCGCTTCGGCGCTCTCTGACTTGAGCCGATCATTGTTGGCCAACCCCATCACGTAATCCACGTGATGGTCTTCACACCAGCGGAGCAAGTCATCCCGGCAAAAGCCCGAGTCGGCCCGGATGACGATCGAGACCTCCGGCCAGCTCTGCCGAATCCGGCCGACGATCCGTTCCAGTTCCTCCACCGATCCCGCGGCCCCATCGATATTGGAACACCGCAACCGGGCGCACAGCAGATGCTCCCCCGAGAAGATGTACAGCGGGAGATAACAGTAGTGGCGGTAGTAACCGTGAAAGAACCGGCCTTCCTGCTGGCCATGGATCGGGTCGTCGGTCGCATCCAGATCCAGCACCATCTCCTCGGGCGCCGATTCGTGGGACTCCACGAAGGCATCCACCATCCAGCCGTCGATCCGGTCCGGGTCCATCGCGATCTTCTTGTACCGCTCCTGCTCATCGACCTCGGCGCCGGTCAACTCCAACCGGTTCAGCGTACACCTGCCCGCCAGCGCCTTCCCCCGATCTGAGGCCTGCCGCCGCCTCTCCCCCAACGGATCGGCCTTATTCACCGCCACCGCCAGCATCGGATCGGTGCGCAACTGATCATGATCGTTCAGATCCTCGTACCCCAGACAGAGTCCGTAGATGCGCTGCCCCAACAACTCCTCGACCGTGTGTTCGATCAACCGCGGATCCCGGTGATCCCTGAAACACTCAGCCAGTCCGGCGATCAGACCCGTCCCCCTCTCGACCTCTCGCAACAGCAGCACCCCTGCATCGGAGGTGATCTTCCCGCCGTCGAACCGCGCCTTCACTTTGCGTTGAAATAGTCCGTGAAATTCGAACCTGGCTTGTTTACACTCTGTTCTCATAAGGGCCGCCTCCGTTTGGCTTTGAAGTCTTTCATTCAAAACGCTTTATACCAAACAGGGCGGCCTTTTGAGGTCCTATCGGTGATCTATGCGGGCTAAGGAGCGAGCGATTCGATGGGAGAGGGGTGTTGGAGATGAAATCGGATGACCGTTTAGAGACACTTTTGGCCCCACAGGACCTCGTGGACAAAGCCCATGAGCTGGGGCGGCGGATCGAAGAGGACTACGCTGGCCTGGACGAGCCGCTGATGCTGGTGGGTGTGTTAAAGGGGTGCTTCGTCTTTCTGAGCGATCTCTGCCGCTCGATCAAACTCCCCCTGGAGGTCGAGTTTATTTCGGTTTCGAGCTACGGGTCTGAAAACGGGTCTTCGGGGTCAATCCGAATTCTCAAAGATCTGGACAACAGTATCACCGGGCGCCAGGTCCTGATCGTGGAGGGCATCGTGGATACGGGGCTCACCTTACACTACCTCCTCAGCATTCTGAGAGTAAGGAGGCCAGCCGGTCTGAAGGTCTGCACGATGCTGGACAAGCCCACCCGACGGACGGCAGAGATCCCGATCGACTATCGCGGGTTCGAGATCGCCGATGCCTTCGTTGTGGGGTACGGCATGGACCTGCACCAGCGGTATCGGAATCTGCCCTACGTGGGCGTATTGGCAAGTTAACGTTGTCATATGAGTGCCCGCAAACTTTGGTGCTTCTTTAAGGTGAGGTTGACCCAACCTATACTCAAGAATGGGCCTGAGAGCTCCCACCTACAGCATTCAGAACGGTCTCTCGGTTTTTTCCTTGCGACAACTGCCGCAGTTTGCGCAGCCCTTGCACCTCAATCTGACGGATGCGCTCCCGTGTGACCGAAAACCGCTGACCGACCTCAGCCAGGGTGCATCGTCCACCGGCGTCAATTCCGAAACGCATGCGAAGAATCTGCTCTTGGCGGGGCGTGAGGGTTTGAAGCATTGCCGCCGTTTGCTCCTCCAGATTAAGATTGATCGCCACCTCTGCGGGTGAGATTGCCCGGCTATCTTCGAGGAAGTCTCCCAATTGCCTGTCTTGTTCTTGGCCGATTGGAGTTTCGAGCGAAACCGTCTGCTGCGCCACCTTCAAGGAGTGTCGAACCTGGCTGACAGGCATACCCGTCTCATGAGCGATCTCCTCTAGAGTTGGCTCCTGTCCCTTTTCTTGGAGGAGGGCTCGAGAAGTCCGGATCAGCTTGTTGACCCGCTCCGTCATATGTACCGGTAGTCGAATGGTGCGTGACTGATCGGCAATCGCCCGGGTAATCCCCTGACGAATCCACCAGTGTGCATAGGTGGAAAACTTGTAGCCTCGTCGATACTCGAACTTATCGACTGCCCTCATCAAGCCAATGTTGCCTTCCTGGATCAGGTCCAGAAACGGCACACCCCGGTTGATGTACTTCTTGGCGATCGCAACGACCAATCGGAGATTGGCTTCCGCTAGTTCCTTTTTGGCAATATCTTTTTCCAGTTCAAACTGCTTGATGGTCGAGAGAGTATGCTTGAGTTCTCCGGGGCTGGCTTGAACCTCGTCGCCAATCTCCTTCCTCTCCTTTTCAAGTTGCCGAAGCCGGTCCTTCACTATTCCGACTTTCTCCGGTGCCGGGGAAGCCGCCTGCAATTTCTCCAGCCGTTCCCCTTCCCGCTCCAATGCCATAATCCGCTCGACCGCGGTTCGAATCACACTCACCAGCTTTTCTTGAGTAGCCAACGTCAGATTCAAACGGCGGATGAGTGGGAAGATGGGAATCTGGTAACGAGCCAGCTGAACAATTAATTGTTTGTACTCGGGCGAATCTTGCCTGGTATGGCGCAGCCCTCGGCGAACCTGGCAAACCTTGGCTTGCAATTCCCCCACCTCCGCAATTCGGCCGCACACCTCTGATTGGCGGGCTGCGAGCTTCTCCTCGGTCAGTTCTTCTTTCTTACAGTTGATCAGCTTGGTGATAGGAAACCTGCCCTCATGGAGATCCCTCCCGTAACCCAGAAGCTCCGTCACAGCGAGCGGACAACGTGAGACAGCTTTGAGCACATGCATCTGTGCTCTTTCTATGCGCTTGGCGAGTTCAACCTCCGTTTCCCGATTAAGAAGTGGCACCGTCCCCATTTCCCGCATGTAAAGAAGGACGGAATCATCCGTCTTTCCCAGGTTTTCGTGTGTCAACCCGGCGTCCCGGTTCTCCTTCTCCCCACTCCTACGGGTTTTCTGGAGAGACACCTTGAACTGCTCGGAATCGATCACTTCAATTCCAGCAGCTCCGAGAAAGTGGAAAACCCGATCCAGACTCTCGGAGCAGAGAATGCTCTCGGGAAGGGCATTATTCACCTCGTCGTAAGAAAGATAGCCTCTTTCCTTACCGGTAATGATTAGTTCTTTGAGCCCGTCGTATTGCTCTTCTCTGGACAATTCTTTTCTCTTACCTTGCGCTGCAGGCAGGAACTCTCAAAGATGTGAGTAACCTGCATGAACGGGGGAGCAATCAGCTGGCTACCTGCCCTACGCACACCTGTGTTTAAGATACCACGTTGTCGGTCCAGAGTTCTCAGGCACAAAGATGTGTATGGCTTCAACCCAAATGGGACAAAGTGGCCCGATAGCGGCGTCTGCGCTGAGCGGGGCTGCCAAGGGGACTATTACGAATCCGGATATGACGGGAGAGTTGTCAGCCGCGTGTCCTCTACGGGGCCACTGATCGTGAAGTGGTAAAAGTCCTGACATTTGCGGTCTGTGAGGCCGAGAACTTCGTGCATCGGGTCGTCGAAGTAGCAGCCGATCCCGGTGCTTCGGATGCCCGCGGCTTCAGCTTCCAGATAAAGCACCTCGCCGATGACACCCGCTTCCCAAAAGAGGCGGGGATAAAACCAGGGGCCGTAAAGTTCCAGGGGTTCAGCGTACTCAGCAATCATACCAAGGCTGAAACAACTATCGCTGGCAACGTCCTGGAAACAGCAAATCTGCCGGGCTGGTTCCCGTGCATCCGTTTCGATGAGGCAATAAAGCTCCAGTTGCTCCGGGCATCCGAAGGGGCGGCGCCAGGGGCCGGCCTGAGTGAGTGCTATTTCCAAGGGTTTTCTCTGTGAAGTCCCAGGCTTGATCCAGCGCGACGGTACTGGCTCCTGCTGCGGGGTATTCCTCGTCGGAGAACCCTGACCCGTGGCCTGCGCCTGCCTGTACTTGAACAGCATGGCTGGCTTGAGTCAGTGTCTTGACGCCGGAAGGAGTCAAAGCCACCCGGTTTTCCCTGTCCTTGATCTCCTTGACCACCCCAATCTTCATCACAGCCTCTACATCAACCGCTTGCGCAATTCTCGACGGGCCTCTTCCACTTCAGTCAGCACGTCTACCGGTTCTTTTCCCGTGATCATTGCTGTTTCGTCGGAATTGAAGCCTTCCAGGCTAAAGAGCACAAACGACTCGCGCACCGAATCGGGGAGACTTGCGATCTCCTTCTGGAGCTGCTCCGCGGCTTCCGCCCGTGCCAGAACCTCTTCAGGGCTTACGCTGTGTTCATCACTGATGAGATCTTCCAGGTGTAGCACTTCGTCCGGTTGATGAAAGTCCAGCTCCTCGTCATCCCACCTGGAAGAGCCCGTCACGGTTTCCTCGATATGGGGCTCGTGACGAGCGGTCAGCAAATCCTGAACCCTCTTCCTCACTGCAGCACGCGCGCGCTGAAACATCCATTCTGCTAAGGGAAGACTCTCAGGTCTAAAAGTTGTTCCGGAGCTCACGTCCAGGAATACTTCGTCGACCACTGCCTGGGTTTGCAAAACCCCGGCCGGGATGTTCTCGATCAGCCGCTGGTGGTAGAGCTCACGTCGGATGTAGTTTTCCAGTTTCAATAGATTCTGGTTGATGGCATCTTCCAGTTCGCGTTTTTCCCGGGTTGGATACGTTTTTTGTGGGGGAGCGGGTTCTTCTTGCCAAAACCTTTCGCGGTTGAGTTTGCTCTTGTACTTCTTGACCCTGAGCACCAGCTCGTCGAAAGCCCTGAGCACACTGGTTGTGGGGCTGCCCTTCATCTCTTCCACCCGGAGGGAGTGCTGAGGCAGAATCAGCACCAGCAACGTGTGGTACTGCTTCCCGCGGGTAAGCTTTTCCAGATTGATGTGAAGGTCAAGATCATCGGGCGCAAACGTCGGAAGGATCTTCTGTACCTGCCGGCTCCGCCTCTCGATAAGGCGTTTCAGACTCTTTGAAACTCGGAAGTTCCGACTGTGGGTCCTCAGGTTCATTCGACCCATTATGAGCTTTAGCAACCCGTGGTGGAAGTCGCGCTGGTCCTGTGAAAGCCTAACCGACTCTCAGTCGTTTGATCCTGGTCAGTTCCCCTCGTTCGAGTTCTCGTGCACGATAGAGATCCCATCGAAGCTGAAGGTTCATCCTTCGATGTTAAAGAGGGCTTTGGGGTTACGAAAAAAAGGGGACAGTCTACTCTGTCCCCTTTTTTCCTTTCTTGCGCGTTTGGGAGCGTCGGTTAGCCGGGGTACTCCGCCACGTAGATGGCCTTGGTCTGGGAGTAGTCGCGCAGCGTGTCGGCGCAATTGACACCGCCGCCGGGGCCGCCGGAGATCCCCTGGCCACCATAGGGCAGGCCGTAGGCGATCGTATTGTGGCAGTTCACCTGACCTGTTCCGTCCCTGAACTGCTTGGCGATATGCGTGCCCAGCTCCAGGTCTCGGGTCCAGACGCTCGAACCGAGACCGTAGCGCGTGCTGTTGGCAAAACCAACGGCCTGTTCGACCGAATCCACCGGCTGGACGTTCACAAAGGTATGGAACACTTCCGCCGGGTTGCAGTCCGAACCTGTCCCGGATCTCAGCAGCGTGGGCTTCATGTAGAACCCGTCGTAACCGGATACAGCGGCACGGCCCCCTTCCACGATGGCCTCGGCGCCGTTCGCCCTGGCAAACTCGATCCCGTCGAGGATGCGGACCGGCTGCCGGGAATTCACTACGGGTCCAAGCTGCGTGCCCCTGACCGCCTGATTGCCAATCTCGAGATCATTGAAGAATTCTTCCGCTGCGCCGATGAAATCATCGAAGATCTCGCGCTGGGCAAAGACGCGATGGATGGTACAACAGGTTTGCCCGTAGTGCTGGTTGGCGTTTCTGCCAATCAAACGGGCGACCAGTTGGGGATCAGCATCGGCACAGACGATGGCGGCCCCGTTTCCGCCCATCTCACGTTTCACCCTGGTGCCATGCCTGTCGGCAGCCTGCAGGATGCCCTGACCCACTCCCGGGGAACCGGTAAAGGAAATATAACGGATGCCTGGATGCTCGGCGATGAACTTGCCCGTCAGTTCGCCCCTCCCCGGCAGAACATTGATCACCCCCGGCGGGAAACCCGCTTCCCGGGCCAGTTTGGCAAAATAAAGGGCACTGAGGGGGGTTTCTTCACTCGGTTTGATGATGATGCAGTTCCCGGCCATGAGTGCGGGGATCATAAACCATGCCGTGAGCACCACCGGGTAATTCCAGGGAATGATCCCGGCGACGACGCCCCATGGTTCCACGAAGGGAAAACCCTCCACACCATCGGCGACCTCCATTCTCTCGCCGTCGCCGGAGCGCATTTGCCCGGCAACCTCAATGAAGTACTCGGCACAGGGCCGAACGGCGCCGGTATCCCCGACGGCCAGTTCCGAAACTTTTCCGCCGTTCAGAATTTCACAGGCGAGAAAAACATCCAGGTCTCGTTCGTAGAGCTCCACGAGCTTCATGAGAAGCGCGGCGCGCTCTTCCACGGAGGTGTTTTTCCAGCCACGGTTGTAGGCACGATAGGCGCTCTCCACGGCGAGGTTTACCTCGTCCCAGCCCATCTCCGAAACCGTCGCCAGGACTTCCTTTGTACCGGGATTGAGTATCTCGAGTGCGGCGTTCATGGAGCCCGGGACATGCTCCCCGCCGATCAAGCCGTGGAGCGGTTTCCCGCTGTTGGAACAGAAACTTGCAAAAGCCTCGGGAGTCGCGAAATCGTCGGCGGTGAAGGCCTGGATGTCGACCGGTGACAATGTTGCTGTGGACATGAAGTATTCCTCCTCGACGGATGTTTCAAGCGGCAGGCATTTGCCTCAGCCCCGGAATCTGGCGCAGCCATAACAGTGTACCAGGAGCGCCCTCGAATCTCACGGCCACACTTGAGCCGCGTCACTTTGACTGGGATCCCTTGCCGTCGCTAAACTGGCTCGGTCCCAGGGGGTAGACGTATGAGACGCATTCCAGGAGTGGCCGCGCTGTTTCTGATGGTCACTTCCTTTCTGGTGCTCGTGGCGCCGCCCGCCGAGCGAGGGGCGATGTCGGCTTTCGGTTCACCCGGGCCGGCGCAGCACTCGTCCGCGCGACACTGGAACGAGGAGCTGTTGGAGGCCATCCGCAACGACTATGCCCGTCCCACCGTGCACGCGCGCAATCTCTATCCACACCTCGATCGCCATGTGGGATGCCTGGGCAGCCTACGATTCTGTGGCCCGCCACTATCTCCATCAGGAGAAGGCCGGCGCTGAGGACATCGTCGCCGCCCGGCACGAGGCCATCAGCTACGCCTCCTATCGCGTCCTCGAGGCCCGTTTTGTGAACTCTCCCGGTGCGGCGGAGTCGCTGCCCTCGTTTGATGCAAAGATGGCCGAGTTTGGCTATGACATCGGCTTTACAGACACGGCGGGTGATTCGCCGGCGGCACTGGGTAACCGTATCGCCGCTGCCGTACTTGCTTTCGGAGCCGGTGACAGCTCGAATGAGGAAAACGACTATGCGAACCGCTTCTACGAGCCCGTCAACCCACCGCTGCTTCCAGCCTTCCCGGCCAACCCCCTGCTCGCGGACCCCAACCGCTGGCAGCCGCTGGCGCTCGATTTTTTCGTCGATCAAAGCGGCAATCCTCTTCCCGAGGGCGTTCCGCCGTTTTTGAGTCCGGAGTGGGGTCAGGTGACCCCCTTCGCGCTGAGTCCCGATGATCTGATCATCCATGAGGTCGACGGGAATCAGTACTGGCTCTATCTGGATCCGGGTCCTCCTCCCATGATCGGAGGCGTTGGTGATGACGACTATCGCTCCGGCTTTGAGCAGGTGATCGAGTGGAGTGGCCACCTCGATCCGACCGACGGCGTGATGATCGACATCAGTCCCAACGCCCGCGGCAACAACACCCTGGGAACCAACGACGGGAGCGGCCACGTACTCAACCCGGCCACAAGTCAACCCTACGCCCCCCAGATCGTTCCGGCCGGGGACTACTACCGCGTACTGGCCGAATTCTGGGCCGACGGACCCGATTCAGAAACGCCTCCCGGGCACTAGTTTACGATTGTCAACTACGTCTCCGACCATCCCCTGCTGGTCAAGCGCATCGCGGGCGTCGGCCCCCTGGTCGACGACCTCGAGTGGGACGTCAAGCTCTACCTGGCGCTGGCCGGCGCCGTCCACGACTCGGCAGTTGCCGCCTGGGGTGCCAAGGGCTGGTACGACTACATCCGGCCGATCTCAGCGATTCGCTACATGGCCGACCACGGGCAGAGCAGCGACCCGGATCTGCCCTTCTACCATCCGCGGGGCATGCGTCTGAAGCCCGGCGTGATCGAGGCGCTCACACAGGAGACGACGGCCCCGGGTGGGCGTCACGCTCACCTCGCCGGGTTGCAGGGCCGGAACCTCGGCAAGATCGCCATATGGGCCTGGCGCGGGCCGGACCACATATCCGACCCCGAGACGACCACGGCCGACGTTGGCTGGATCCTGGCCGAAAACTGGTGGCCTTATCAGCGCCCCACCTTTGTCACTCCACCATTCGCCGGCTACGTCTCGGGGCATAGCACCTTCAGCCGTGCGGCGGCGGAAATGATGACGCTCTTCACGGGCGATGCCTTCTTCCCGGGTGGCCTCGGCGAGTTCCTGGCGCCGCGCAACGAGTTCCTGGTGTTCGAAGACGGCCCCAGCGTGGATGTCACGCTGCAGTGGGCGACCTACCGCGACGCCTCAGACGAGACCAGCCTCTCCCGCATTTACGGCGGAATCCACCCGACGGCGGACGATATCCCCGGTCGTCTCATGGGGGGGCAGATCGGCAAGGATGCCTTCCTGGCGGCCTCACGCCACTTTGGACCCTGGCCGACGATAGAGATTGACCGGGTGGCGGTGGGCCGCCGCCAGCGAAAGGATCTGGTCTACGTCGAAGGCTCGTGTCAGACCGGCGTCTTCGGAGAAAAGGACGTGCTGGACCTGTCCCCGGGAGTCCGGATCACCTTGACCGACGGAGCAGGTCGAACGGCCACCCTGGACTTCGGGCCTCACGACTGCTGGACTCGAGGGAACGGTGCCTCCCGGTGCCGGGAAGAGGGCGGGTTGAGCAGCGCCTATTTCCGGCCCGCTTTCTCCGACGAGGCAAGCGTGAAGTTCAACCTGACGGTCTACCAGAACTCGCTCGCCGTGCCCCTGGTGGGACCGCTGCACGTCAACATCGCGACCGGTGAGACCGAGCGTGCCGGTGTCTCGGAGGAGTAAAGAGGATCAACGAGGCCCTCCGACGATCAGGGACAGTTGGAGAAGGTCTGCGTGTCGAGCACGGGCTGGAATTCGTTTCCCAGCGAATTGGTGTATTCCTGTGTCTGATCGGCTGCCAGATCAGTGACTGTTATGGTGAACCGGACGGTGCTGGTCGATGCCACCGATACCCAGAAGTGGCCAGCCTGCTCGCAAGCGTCGATCACCTGGACAATGGCGTCAAAGTCCGGGCTTTCGTCGCTGGAAAAGTCAAAGGCGCCGGTGCTGCCGTTGAGCGGCCGTGCAACGCCGGTACCCCCTTGCGTGTTCGTGTTCCAGTTCGCGTTCACCTGGAACTGATTCTGGTTCAAGCAAAGTGTAGTGCGGGAACTCAGGCAGGGGAGTGTGCGGTCGGTTGTCGGCTGTGCCGTCTGCACATTGCCGGTGCGATCGGTCTAAAACTCTCCCAGTTGCACGTAGACCGACTGGCTGGGCTCTGAGTCTTCCAGGCAGATTCGCAGACGGCGGTTGCCGAAAGTCGACGGATCGAACAGGTTGAATAGATCGTCTTCCGTAAAGCCTCGCACCCCCCCGCCCTGTGGAAACCTGTCGGTACAAATGCTCCCCACCGTACCCAGGTCTCCAAGACCGCAGATCCTTAGCCTGGGACCAGCCGGAGGCAACCGAGTGAAAGGGAGCCCGCCCACGAACGCGACGACGCCCGTCGACTGACGCTGAAAAGGTCCGGAAACACATTGCCCCTGGGTGAGAAGGCTGCCTGACCGAATCGAAGCAATCTCGACAATCCCGTCATTGATACCCTGAGCCGGGGCCTTAGAGCTTCGTATCTGGTAACCGCCCTGAAGAGAAACGATGCCTGCACAGCCGTGATCATTCGAATGAGCAAGGACAGCCCCGCGAAAGAGCTGGCCGGGTTCTCCCGTCGTGATCTGAAGGGTTTCGAAGCTGCTGACCAACAGCGTAAGGGCGCCATCCTCAACGGGAGTTCCGTTGGCGAGCAGTGGCACTGAGGGAAGTTGTCCACCGCCCTCACCGAAGCGAAGTGTCACGAAGCAGGGGTTCTGGCTCAGGCCCTGCAGCCGCAGGTCTCCCACAAATTCGAGATCACCGAAGTCACCTGCTAGGAACTGCACCAGGACGCCGATGACCTCGGAAGCCGGGACTGGATCGTCAGTTTGGCCCCTCACTTGAGCTGGCCAGGAAGGCACGAGAAGGAGAGCCGCTACAAAAAGCCGTCGGCAGTCATTCATAGCCAGCACACTAGTTCGGTCGCGGATAGATGGCGCCAAAAATAGCGCCCAGGATGACAAACCCGAGGAGGTCGATCCCGCCCCAGCACCAGGCCAGAAAGTAGGGGAACCCGTCGATCACCAGAGGATTGTAAAAAGAGGCAAACAAGGCCACCAGTCCGACCCAGAAGCCAAAAGTTGCTCCGCCCGCCAAGCCGTCACCCCAGCATTCGCGGGTCTTGGCAAAGAGGATCGCAGTTGCCAGGGCAACCGTGATGGCAACCAGGAAGAACCAGGCGGGATTCACACCCTCCTGGTCAAACACATCCGGGTATTGGGTGTAAGTACTTCCCATTATCAGGCCGTGCATGACGAAATCAGCAATATTGCGGACGACTCCTCCGACGACTCCAGCCAGGATCACTTTAGTCCAGTTCATATGACCTCCCGCGGGGATTCAGCACTCCCGATGCTAAAACAAAGTGAGTGCTAGCCCGCATAGATCACCGATTTGGAAATGAAGGTGATTTTGGCAGGCCGGAACGGTTTTCTGAGAGTTTCGCTATCGATCCGGTCCAGGTCGAGTGATGCGGTGGTGTGGAGGGTCGTGAATGGAGCGTTTTTCGGGTTCGGAAGAGCGTGACGGAATGTATTCAGGCAGAGCTCGGCCTGAGCGATGGAACGATTTCGTTTTTGGGGGCGTTTGATCGGGACAGACCTCAGCAGCGCAGAGGAATGGCCTGGAGGTTTCGAACGACGGCAGCGAAGACCTCGCTGTAGGGATAGGCTTCCGACATGGAGATCCAGACGTGGCGGACCGTGAGGCGGACCTGGGCGCCGATCTTGAGGAGCTTCAAGCGAATCGTCTGACACTGAGCGCGAGCCAGGGGGGTCTGCTTCAGTCCGAGACGACGCAAGGCGTGCATGAGCATGTAGGCGGCGGAGGACAGATACAGCCGGAGTTGATTGGCGCGCATCGTTGCCGCGCTGGTCCGGTCGGCGAACAGACCCAACTGCTGTTCTTTTATGCGGTTCTCCATGTCGCCCCGCGCACAGTAGAAGTCTTCGTAGAGCGCGCGGGCCCCCAGGCGTTCCGGCGACAGGGAGGTGACGACGAATCGGGGATTGGCGCCTTTGTCCAGGAACTCGGCCTTGCCGACGACGCGTCGCTCCGAGGTCCAACTGTGGCGAGTCCGGTAGCGGAAATCCTTGAACACCCGCGCCGGTCGCCCGGTGGCGTTGAACTCGGCTTCGGCCTGAGTCATCGCTTCGGCGCTCTCTGACTTGAGCCGATCATTGTTGGCCAACCCCATCACGTAATCCACGTGATGGTCTTCACACCAGCGGAGCAAGTCATCCCGGCAAAAGCCCGAGTCGGCCCGGATGACGATCGAGACCTCCGGCCAGCTCTGCCGAATCCGGCCGACGATCCGTTCCAGTTCCTCCACCGATCCCGCGGCCCCATCGATATTGGAACACCGCAACCGGGCGCACAGCAGATGCTCCCCCGAGAAGATGTACAGCGGGAGATAACAGTAGTGGCGGTAGTAACCGTGAAAGAACCGGCCTTCCTGCTGGCCATGGATCGGGTCGTCGGTCGCATCCAGATCCAGCACCATCTCCTCGGGCGCCGATTCGTGGGACTCCACGAAGGCATCCACCATCCAGCCGTCGATCCGGTCCGGGTCCATCGCGATCTTCTTGTACCGCTCCTGCTCATCGACCTCGGCGCCGGTCAACTCCAACCGGTTCAGCGTACACCTGCCCGCCAGCGCCTTCCCCCGATCTGAGGCCTGCCGCCGCCTCTCCCCCAACGGATCGGCCTTATTCACCGCCACCGCCAGCATCGGATCGGTGCGCAACTGATCATGATCGTTCAGATCCTCGTACCCCAGACAGAGTCCGTAGATGCGCTGCCCCAACAACTCCTCGACCGTGTGTTCGATCAACCGCGGATCCCGGTGATCCCTGAAACACTCAGCCAGTCCGGCGATCAGACCCGTCCCCCTCTCGACCTCTCGCAACAGCAGCACCCCTGCATCGGAGGTGATCTTCCCGCCGTCGAACCGCGCCTTCACTTTGCGTTGAAATAGTCCGTGAAATTCGAACCTGGCTTGTTTACACTCTGTTCTCATAAGGGCCGCCTCCGTTTGGCTTTGAAGTCTTTCATTCAAAACGCTTTATACCAAACAGGGCGGCCTTTTGAGGTCCTATCGGTGATCTATGCGGGCTAAGGTAGCGACTGGATGAAGGAAAGGCCAGACCAACGAGTAAATCCAAGGCGGTTGTAGTGCCGAGAAATCCCGTCCACTCTGCACAGCGGGGCAGTAATCTTGTCGTTGATCCCGTTCTCGCATCTCAATGGACGACTATAGCCCGCTCGGAGCCCCATTGCGTCTGGATAAACAAGTGATGTTTCGCTATGGTGAGAGGCAAGGGCGACGGATCGTTCTTTTCCAGGAGGTCCATCTCTACGAAATGCTTCCCGGCTTTGTGGTGGGGTTTCTTGCCACCATTGGGGTGAGTCTTCTCACGAAGGCGCCCGAGGGAGCTGCCCAAGAACTCGAGGCCGTCTGGCGGGCAGTGGGGCATCCCTGTGGGGATTTGAGCGAAAGCAACCGCCGTTTAACAGGGCCAGATTCTGAAAATAACATGTAGAGATCGCTGATCCGGGAGGTTACATCCAATGGGCGCCAAGAATATCGTACGAACGCTAACGGCCGGCTTCGAAAAGCTCTGCTTCCTCGCCAATGCCACTTCAGGGTTGCCCCCGCAAGAGGGAGTCTGGTCCCAACCGCCCGGGATCAGGTCCCGGTGGAGCCGGCCTGTCCTCATCGGCTCTTTGCTCCTGGCGTGCCCATGGGCCGAGATGGCGAGGGCCCAGGAACCCGTCGCTCGCCTCGCCGATCTGCTGGCCCTGGCCAGCGAACGAAACCCCCGGCTCCATGCTGCCCAGCGGAGATGGGAGGCCTTGACCAAGGTTCCGCGGCAGGTGGGCAGTCTGCCTGATCCAGCCATATCGGTCCGAAACTTTGGAGTCGGCCAACCTTTCTCCACTTTGAACACCAGCAATTTCGCTTTTGTGAGTCTCGGCGTCTCGCAGCAAATCCCCTTTCCTGGAAAACAGAGGCTGAGATCGGACATGGCGAGAGAGGCAGCCATGGGCGAAAAGGAGCGTTACCGGCAACTGGAACTCGACGTGCTGTCCCAGGTTAAGACTGCCTACTATGATTATTTTTATTTCACGACGGCATTGGAGACGGTGGGCAGGACGCGCGGTCTGATGCTCAGCTTCGAGAAGATCGCCGGGGCGCGATACTCCGTGGGAAAGGGCCTTCAACAGGACGTATTGCGGGCTCAGCTCGAGCTGACGGGGCTACGCGAACGAGAGGAGATTTTCCGTCAGCGCCGGGGCAGCGCCCAAGCTGCGATCAACGCTCTGGTGGACCGCGCACCCGGCGCGCCGCTGGGTGCGCCGGAACAGGTCGAACAGGCGCCTTTCCCAGTCGAATTGACCGAGCTCTACCAACAGATGCAGCACAATTCCCCCGTGCTGCGCGAGCGGGAACACCAGGTGAGCCGCAATGCCCTGGCGGTAGATCTCTCGCGCAAGAATTATTTTCCCGATATGCGTGCAGGGTTCGAGTGGCAACACACGGGATCCCTGTTCCGGGACTACTATGTTGCAGCTTTCGAGGTCAGAGTACCCCTCTACTTCTGGCGCAAGCAGCGTTTAGGAGCCGAGGAAGCCTCTGCCCGACTGATCGAGTCGCGCCGATCCTACCGGGCTGCCACCCAGGACCTGCTGTTTCGAGCCAAGGATCAATTCCTGCAAGCCCGGGCCTCGGACCGTCTGCTCTCTCTTTACAAGACCGCGCTGATCCCGCAAACCACGTTGACACTGGAGTCAGCCATTTCCAGCTACGAAGTGGGATCGGTCGATTTCCTCACTCTTATGAGTGCTGCTATCGTGTTGCTTGACTATGAGCTGGAATATTACGGTCAGCTGACTACCTATCAGAAGGCGCTGGCGAGCCTGGAACCGATCCTCGGCATGACGTTGATTCCCTGACCAGAGCCTGGAAGATGGAACGAGACCAAAAAGCGGATTGTTTTCCTTTTAGCGGTTTGGGGCTGGCCCTTCTACTGATTGGAGCTGTGCTGGTCGGTGGCCATTGCACAGACGCACCTCCCGATGACCAGGCTACCGCTACACGTGGAGCGGCTGCGATCGATTACTGGACCTGCACCATGCACCCGTCGGTCAGGCTGAAGGAGGCTGGAACGTGCCCGATTTGCAGCATGAACCTGGAGCCGGTTCAGCGGCGGAAGCCTGTCCCGGAGGAACCCGCCGTTGATTACTGGACCTGCACCATGCACCCGTCGGTCAAGATGAAGGAGGCCGGAACGTGCCCGATTTGCGGCATGAACCTGGAGCACGTCACGAAAGGGGCCCGGTCGGCGGGCGGTGAGCCGGGTGAGGTAGCGAGCAGCTCCATGTTCCAAGTGGATCCGATCCGACAGCAGTTGATCGGTGTGCGTATGGAACCGGTTGTCACCCGGAGTCTGGACAGGAGCATAACGACCATCGGCACCGTGGCACTGGATGAAACCCTTATCACCCACGTCCACACCAAGTACAGCGGCTGGATCAGCAAGGTTTTTGTCAACTATACCTGGCAGCATGTCAAGAAAGGGGATCCCCTGTTCTCGCTCTACAGTCCGGAACTGGTTGCCACGCAGGAAGAGTTCCTGCTGGCTCGAAAAGCCCAGCGTATTCTCGGCGACCACGCTCTCGAAGAGGTGGCGGTGGGCGCCCACACGCTATTGAACGCTGCCAGGAGGCGCCTGCTGTTGTGGGACGTCACTGAAGAGCAGATCGAAAAATTGGCGCAGACGGAAGAAGTGCAGAAGGACCTGATTATCTATTCCCGCGTCGAGGGGCATGTCAGCCACAGGAACGCTTTTGAAAACATGCGCGTCGAACCGGGAACGAGCCTCTATACGATAGCCGATCACTCCAGCGTGTGGGTCAACGTCGAGGTCTATGAGAACGACATCTCCCTGGTGCGCCTGGGCCAGGACGCTGTGATGAGCGTGACTGCCTACCCCCGACGATTTAACGGCAAGGTGACCTATATCTGGCCCCATCTTTCAGAAGCCACTCGCACCTTGACGGTGCGGCTGGAGTTCGCCAATCCGAAGACAATGCTCAAGCCGGGAATGTACGCCCAGGTCAAGCTTTACGTTTCGCGACGGAAGGCCATGGTGGTCCCGATCAGTGCAGTTTTGAGGACTGGCGAGCGCGACATCGTCTTTGTCAATCATGGGCAGGGACGCATGGAAGCGCGGCGCATCGAGGTCGGGGGGCGCTTCGAAGATTTCTATGAGGTCAGCAAGGGCCTGAAACTAGGTGAAGAGGTCGTGGCAGCCGCCAACTTCCTGATTGACGCCGAGAGTCAGGTACAGGGTGCGATCGCGGCCTGGGGTGGAACGCAACACTGATTAACCGTCTGATCGAATACTGTGCCCGGAACCGGTTCGTGGTTCTGCTGTTTGGCGGTTTTTTGACCGCCTGGGGCGTATGGGCCATCTACAACGTCACGCTGGATGCCATCCCGGATCTATCCGATGTCCAGATCATCGTCTTCACTGAGTGGCCCGGCCGCAGCCCCGATCTGGTGGAAGACCAGATCACCTACCCGATTGTTACTTCGCTGCTTTCGGCACCCAGGGTGCAGTTCGTGCGGGCGCAGTCGTTTTTCGGCCTTTCCTTCGTCTATGTCATTTTCGAGGATGCGACCGACATGTACTGGGCCCGTAGTCGCGTGCTGGAGTACATGCAAAGCATCCTGGGCAGCCTGCCTGAGGGCGTGACTCCAATGCTGGGTCCGGACGCCACCGGTGTCGGATGGGTGTACCAGTACGTTCTCCTGGACGAGACCGGTCGTCATAACCTCCAGGAGCTGCGCAGTTTCCAGGATTGGTATCTACGGTATTGGTTGCAGGGAGTCCCTGGGGTGGCCGAGGTAGCCACTATCGGAGGCTACGCCAAGCAATACCAGATCACCCTCGACCCCGACAAATTACGAGCTTACAACGTTCCATTGCACAAGGTGATCGACGCCGTTCGGCGGAGCAATAACGATGTCGGTGGCAGAACCATGGAGATCGCGACCACCGAGTATTTTGTCCGCGGACGGGGCTACGTGCGCTCGATTCACGATCTCGAAACCGTGCCTGTAGGTACCGACGGACGGGGAACCCCTATTCAGATCAGAGACCTGGGCCATGTGACCCTGGGCCCCGATCTTCGGAGGGGCCTGGCCGAATGGAACGGGCAGGGTGAAGTTGTCGGAGGCATCGTGGTGATGCGCTTCGGGGAGAACGCACTGGACGTTATCGAGAGAGTGAAGACGCGCCTCGATGAAGTTAAAGGATCACTGCCCGAGGGGGTCAAGATCGTTCCCGCCTATGACCGCTCAGAGTTGATTCTTCGATCGATTGAAACCCTCACCGACACCCTCAAGGAAGAGATTGCGATCGTCAGTATCATAATCGTGCTCTTTCTATTGCACCTTCCCAGCGCGCTCCTGCCCATCATCACAATCCCGATCGCCATCATCTTATCTTTCATCCCGATGTACTACATGAAGCTCACAGCCAACATCATGTCGCTGGGCGGCATTGCCATTGCCATCGGCGCTCTGGTGGACGCTTCAATCGTCGTGGTGGAACAGGTTCGCAAGAAACTCGAGCAGTGGGACGCCGCAGGGCGGAAAGAACCGCATGGAGAGGTTGTCATCGGAGCGGTGAAACAGGTTGCCGGTCCCAGCTTCTTTTCGCTGCTGGTGATCGCGGTCGCGTTTCTGCCGGTGTTCACTCTTTCAGCTCAGGAAGGCCGGCTTTTCAAGCCCCTCGCCTTTACCAAGAACTTTTCAATGGCCTTCGCCGCCGTTCTCGCCCTGACCCTGATGCCCGCTCTCATCACGCTCGTTACCCGGGTGCGACCGTTCTCTTTTCGTCCTCGTCTGCTCTCGGGAGTACTGAATGTGGTCTGGGTGGGGAAGATTCAACCTGAAGAAAAACATCCTTTGAGCCGTGTCATGATTGCGCTTTACCGGCCCGTAGTGGAAGTCGTGTTGCGCTTCAAATGGGTTGTGCTGGCCCTGGCGGTGCTGGCCGTCGCCCTCACCGTTCCCGTCTATCTGCGGCTCGGTTCCGAGTTCATGCCCCCCCTGAATGAAGGCTCGATTCTCTTCATGCCGACTTCGGTGCCGGGCATGTCCATAACCGAGGCATCTCGGATTCTGCAGACTCAAGACAAGATCCTGTCACAATTTCCTGAGGTCGAGAGTGTCTTCGGCAAGATCGGGCGCTCCAGTACGCCCACGGATCCCGCCCCCCTCAGCATGGTCGAGACCACGGTACTGCTGAAGCCGACAACGGAGTGGCGGACCGTCGAGCAACAGCGCTGGTATTCCAGTTGGGCTCCCCAGAAACTGAAAGACCTTCTGGGACGTGTCTGGCCGGAAGTGCGACCGATGAGCTGGGAAGAGCTGGTCGAAGACATGGGACCCCAGGTTAAGTTTCCCGGGATGGCCAACATCTGGTGGATGCCGGTCCAGACGCGGACGGAAATGCTGGCCACAGGCATGCGCAGCAACCTGGGCATTAAGATCTTCGGGCCCGACCTCGCCACCAGCGAAAAGATTGGCGTACAAATCGAACAGGTTCTGACCGACGTGCCAGGCACGCGCAGCGTCTTTGCCGAGCGTGTCACCGGGGGTTACTACGTCGATATCGAGGTCAACCGTGAGGCGGCGGCACGCTATGGCCTCACCGTGGGCGATATCCAGGACGTCATCGAGACGGCCATCGGGGGCAAGACGATTGCGCACACCGTGGAAGGGCGTGAGCGTTATCCCATCAATATCCGGTATCCCCGCGAGCTGCGTGACGATATCGACAAGTTGAGCCGGGTATTGGTCGCTACCCCGACTGGAGCGCAGATTCCCATGTCGCTGGTCGCCGATGTGTACTATCGCACGGGTGCCCCTCAAATCCGTGACGAGGGCGGCCAGCTCGTGGCCTTCGTTTTCGTCGATGTCTCCCACAAGAATTACGAAGGCTACATCCACCAGGCCCAGCAGGTTGTGCGAGAGCAGGTCGACCTGCCCCCCGGATACCGGCTTGAGTGGGCCGGCCAGTACAAATACCTGCTCCGCACACGGGAGCATCTCAAGGTCATCTTGCCGCTGACTCTTTTTATTATCATCGTGCTCCTTTATCTCAACACTCGCTCCCTCATCAAAGCCTCGATCATTCTCCTGGCTGTGCCGTTTTCGGCGATCGGAGCGATCTGGCTTCTTTACCTGCTCGGTTACAACATGAGCATCGCCGTGTGGGTTGGCCTGATCGCGTTGCTGGGTGTCGATGCGGAGACAGGTGTGTTCATGCTCCTTTACCTCGACCTGGCCTACGAAGAGCGTCGGGAGAAGGGCCTCATGCGTTCTATGGCGGACCTGAAAGAGGCGATCATCGAAGGAGCCGTAAAAAGAGTCCGCCCCAAAGTGATGACGGTGGCAACGACGTTTATCGCACTGGTGCCCATCATGTGGTCCACCGGCACGGGCGCGGACGTGATGCGCCGCATCGCCGCGCCCATGGTTGGGGGAATATTGACTTCATTCCTCATGGAACTTCTGATCTATCCGGCCATTTATGAGATCTGGAGGGGGTTTTCCATACGCCGTGCCAGGAAGGATGTCGCTCATGCTTAGTAAGGGAGTACTGAGTCAGGGAGTCCTTAAGGCCCTGCTCATCTTACTTTTATGTGCCACAAGTGGAGTGCAGGCAGCCGAAGCATTTGAGTTCAAGGTGGTTCGCCACAAGTATGTGGGAACGGAATCAGGACTGCTGACGATTGATGATGAAGGGATCAGGTATCAGTCCGACAAGGGAAAGACCGCGATGCAGTTTACTTATGTGGACATCCGAAGAGTTAACCTCTCAAAGCCGAGCGTGATCCGACTGCAGGCCTATGACCGCTTGAAGCGCAAACTCACGCGCCATCGGAGTTATAAGTTCCGTTTGAAGGAGGGCGTGACTGATTCGAGAGTTGCCCGTTTCCTGATCCAGCGACTGGAGCGTCCGCTGGTAGGCTTTTACGAGCTTGTCGGGGAATCTTTCGGAGAGATTCCCGTTTACCATCGCCATCGACTTCGTGGTTGTCACGGTGTACTCCGCATCGCTGAGGAGGGCATTCAGTTCGTGAGTGAAAAGTCAAAGGACTCGCGAAGCTGGCTGTATCGGGACGTGGAAACGATCGGAACCTCGAGGCCCTTCAACTTGCGCGTAAGCTCGTTTGTCGAGACCTACACCTTTGATCTGAAAGACAGATTGCCCGTGGAGACGTATCGCCTGCTCTGGCAACGCATTCACGGAATGCAGAACAACCAGCGTCAGAAAACCGACACAAAGCCGGCGGAGGTTTCCCCTGACGTTGACAGACTTGCCTACCCAAAGTAGCCTTGCCGTAACTAAGTACTCACTTCCATAAATACGATGACGTTTGTTGGGAGCGCGACGGAGACCAGGTCAAGACGTGACGACGAGTCGATGCAGGGACATCGGCGAGGAGGAACAACGAAGAGATGGGCCCGTCCCGCCCCAACCCTGCGGGCGGATGGGGGTTGCGGGTGATCTCTTTGTCGTTCGTCGTCTACGATGCCACCGCATCGCCTCCTCCTCTCTTCGCGATCTCACCTCACAAGACCCATCCGCAAACGTCACCGTATTTATGGAAGGGAGTACTAAGGCCCGATTGTTTCAGGAGATCGAGAAAGGGAGTTGAAGAATGAGCCGAGGTCGAGACGATTGCAAACAGATGAGTGGCCCGGATTTCAGCAGGCGGGATTTCCACAAATTAACGGTAGCTGCCTTCGGCGGCATCGTGGGCGGTTTGTCGCTGGGCCGGAGTGGCAAGGCATTCGGGGGAGTTGGAGAGAGCCTCTTGCTCAAGGAGCCACACGTTTGCTGCGGGCTGAATACGTGTAAGGGTCACGGGGCCGGTGGAAACAACGACTGTGCTGGAATGGGTGGTTGCGCCACCGCCGAAAGTCACGCTTGCAAGGGTCAGGGTTCCTGCCACGGACAGGGCGGTTGTGGTGAAAAGCCGGGAGAGAATGCCTGCAACGGCCAGGGGAGCTGTGCGGTTCCCCTGAAGGCAGAGCATGGGGCACCGAAAAGGGCCAGGGCCAATTTCGAGGCCGCCATGAAGGAAGCCGGCAGGAAGTTCGGTCCCGCTCCCGATTGCGCGAAATAGCAGCCCTCCCGGGTCGATCTGACACCAGAGTCTCGCAGTCGGGCCGTCTTGTCCTGTTTGCGAACGTAAACTGAAGGAGCGAGCGTTGAGATCACCACGACTGGGACACGCCAACCTGGGTCTTGGCGTGGGGTTGCGGACCGTCCATTTCAAGCATATTCTCCAGCAGCGGCCCCGGGTGGACTGGTTCGAGATCATCAGTGAGAACTTCATCAATTCGGGGGGGCGGCCTCGCTACGTTCTGGAACAGCTGGCCGAACGATACCCGATTGTCATGCACGGGGTTTCTTTGTCGATCGGATCGACCGACCCCCTCGATTTCGAGTATCTGAAAAAGCTGAAGAATCTGGCCGGCGAGGTGAATGCGCGCTGGGTCTCCGATCACCTTTGCTGGACAGGAGTGGCAGGGCGCAACACACACGACTTACTGCCGATTCCATTCAACCGGGAAACCCTCAGTCACGTTGTCCAGAGAGTTCGGGTCGTGCAGGACTTCTTGGAACGTCCACTTGTGCTCGAGAACCCCAGTTCCTATGTCACTTTTCGTGATTCGACCATGGACGAATGGGAGTTCATCACTCTTCTGGCCGAGAAAACCGGTTGCGGCCTACTGCTGGACGTGAACAATGTCTATGTCTCGAGCTTCAACCATGACATGGATCCGGTGGAGTTCGTCAGCTCGCTGCCCCACGAGCGCATTGTGCAGTTCCACCTGGCCGGGCACAGCAATTACACCACTCATCTGATCGACACACACGACAACCATGTCATCGATCCCGTGTGGGAGTTGTATCGGCTGGCCCACAAGCTGACCGGAGGGGTATCGACCCTTTTGGAGTGGGATGCCAATATTCCGCCATTTCCCGTCATGCACGAGGAGGTTCTCAAGGCCAGACAATTCATGAGTGAGCATCTCGAACCAGCCGCAGGTGAGAAGGTGCTGACTTCCGCTTCCGGACCCGGCCCGGGCAGAGCCGGCACAGTGTCGCCGGAGGACTCATCGCCCGCCCAGCCCCTGGGTCGGAAAACCGATGCATCCTGGGTGCCCCACCCGCTGCACTATGTGAGACCCGAGGTGGTTTAGAATCCCGTGCTGAAGAAAAACCATTCAGGTCGGTGGCCTCAGCTCCAATCGGCTTGCAAAACAGAGCCGGCAGGGCCTGGAACATGATCAGTGGTTGACCCGCCGGAGACAGGACGCCTGACCGAGGAGGAAGCGACTGAGCTGGACGTCGTGGAGCGCTGGTTTCAGACAGTCATTACGCATCCTGATGGGGTCCAGGACGGAGCCGGCTCCGCGGAGGCCCGGAAGCTGATACGACTTCGTCGCGACCAGCTCGAACAGGTCATCCTCCGCTCCGAGAGACTCACGGCTGAAGAGCGCTTGTCGATCTACGCCAACGCCTATTATGCTCGCCTGGTCGAATGCCTCGGCGAGTGCTTTCCGGTTTTCAAAGAGGCCCTGGGCAAAGAGGTCTTTAGTGGATTCGCTTTAGAGTATATCCAGCGCTACCCCCCCCACAGTTATACGCTTGATCGGCTGGGCGAGAATTTCACGCGTTTCCTCCAGGAGACGCGCCCCGATCGCGCCGACGGCGGTGGGCAACGCGTCCCAGCAAGCTGGCCCGATTTTCTGTACGACCTGGCCACCTTGGAATGGACAATCGCCCAGGTATTCGACGGACCGGGTATCGAGGATGAACAGGTCCTTACCCCCGACGATCTCCAGGCGCTGCCAGCCGGGCGCTTCGGGAACGCTCAGCTGATTCCAGCCGTATGCCTGCGCGTACTGACTTTCCAATACCCGGTCAATGCTTATTACGGCGCTGCCCGGGAGGCCGGGGAGAATGAGCCAGTGGCAATACCCGACCCCTGTGCCGAGCACGTTGTGGTCACCCGCCGCGACTATATCGTCCGCCGTCACACGCTCACAGCGCCGCAGAGAGCTCTGCTGCAGGCATTGCAAACGGGGGGTACTGTGGCTGAGGCGATCTCTGCTGCCGCCGAGATCAGCCCCATGGATGACGACGAGCTGGCCGCCGAACTCCAGTCCTGGTTTCGCTTCTGGGCGGCAGAGTGTTTCTTTCAGGCTGTGGTACTACCCGGTCCTGTGTCTCCCGCTCTTTGAGCCCCTCATCCCCGCCGGCCTGCAAGCCGGCTCCCTTCATCATGGAGTCACCGTGCGGGCTGCCCGGGGCCTCCACGAAATCGGATGTCCAGGTAGACCGATAGTGCAAGGTACGTTACCGGATAAATCAAAGAAAGGTACAACAGCCAGTCGGAAACCACACCGTCGGCCCGAAACTCCAGCAGCAGGCCGAGCAGAGTCGCGATCCAGGCGACGCTGCCCCACAAGAACCAGGGCCGCCAACGAGGCGCCCTGGAGGGGTAGACAAAGCGCACCGGCAGGACACTGAGCAGACTCAGCAGCAGAACGATGATCAGAAGGACAGCTGCTCCGTACTCGCGCAGCCAGATGGCCGTATAAAAGGCAACGACATTCCAGTAGGATGGGAAACCGACAAAAAACCCCTCTCGATCCTGCTTGGCAGAAACATTGCTGAATGCGAAAAGACTCGCCAGCAGAGCCACACTCACCCACATCCAGGGAGGACGAGGCAACCAACCGGCGTGACCCATCATAAAAAGCGGTAAAAAACTGTAAGTCAAATAGTCCACAATGTCATCCAGCCGTCTGCCGTCCACTTCGGGGAGCTTCCTCTCCACCGAAAACCTGCGCGCCAGTGTGCCATCCGAACCGTCGATGACGGCCGCCAGAAGAAGCCAGAAGAAGGAATCCGGATAGCGTTCCGTCGCAATCGCGACCGCGGCCCCAAGAGCACATACGACTCCCAGGGCAGTATAGAAATGCACCAGAATGGCCGGCCACCTGGGGCGGTTGCACTCCTGCGGAGATCGATGTGCGTGATCATTCATTTCCAGGCATTTCTAACTCAGGCCGCGCGGCAAGCTCAAGTAGGGGGAGACATTGCCTGGGCCGAGCTCGGAGTCTTGAGCCGTCCCGACGACAGAGAGGCTAGAAGCGAGACGCCGTCAGCGTCACATCGGACCGTGACCAGGTCGTCCACGTAAATGTTCCAGCTTATTCCAGCTTCTTTGACATCGTCAGGTGATTGCGGCCATCCCGGCGGCGATAAGCAACAGTGTCCATGATCGTCTTCACAAAATGGACCCCCAGTCCCCCGATCGGCCTGTCTTCAATCGGGCTTTCAAGGTCGGGCTCCTCGACTTTGAATGGATCGAAGGCTTCGCCGTCGTCCTCCCACTCGATGGTCAGCGAGCCTTCAGCGAGATTGATCGTCAGCTCGATCGTGTGCTCGGCGTCATCTGCATAGCCATAGCTGATGACATTGGTCAGCAATTCATCGAGGACCAGCGTCAGCTGGTAGGCCAGGGATGGCGACAGCGCGTTGCGAGCGCAAAAATCCTGCACGATGTCGGCCATGCGTTCCAGCTCCTGGAGATCATTTCCGAATTGGGCGGTGACGGTATCGTTCAATTCGTGACCGGCCTGCTTCGTGCGGGGCTGGTAGCGAAACACGATACAGGTAATGTCATCAAACTGGTCCGCGCTGCCCGCAAACTTCGAAACGTTGTCGATGACCCGCTTGCTCAGGGCCTCGACGGACAGGCCGTAGGATTCATAGAGCACTTTCCTCAAACGCTCGTTGGTGAATTCCTGGCCTTCGGGATCCATGGCTTCGATGACGCCATCGGTATAGCAAAACACCGTATCGCCCTCACGCAGCGTGACGCTCTTCTCCGCATATTGCATGCCGTCGAGTGCTCCGAGGGGGACGCCACCGGTCCCTTCAAGAGCAGACACGGAGTTGTCCGGACCTATCAGGTATGGCGGGTTGTGCCCGGCGTTCGCGTAGGTGAGCTCGTCCCTGCGAATGTCAATAATTCCGTAGAACAACGTCACGAACATCGAGGACTCATTCTCCTGTGACAGCGTCCGGTTGACCTCTTCGAGCACGGCCCCCGGGCCGCCCCCGCGTAACGCAGTAGACTTCATGATGGTGCATGAAACCGCCATGAACAAAGCTGCTGGAACGCCCTTCCCCGAAACGTCTGCGATGACGAAGCCGATCCGGTTGCGGTCGATTTCGATGATGTCGTAGAAGTCGCCCCCGACTTCACGCGCGGCGACCATCTCACCAAAAGCCACGATATCCTCGCGATCCGGATACTGCGCGGGAAGGATGGAGAGTTGCATCCGCTTGGCAATTTCCAACTCGTCTTCCAGTTGTTTTAGGGCCGTCCCAAGCTGCTGATTCTTCCTGTCCAGTTCCGCGGTGCGTTCCGCCCGCTCGGCCTCGAGCCGGGCACGCTGGATGGCGTTTTCCCGAAAGACTTTGACTGCGGAGATCATGTCCGCGATCTCGTCTTTGTAGGGAGTCTCCGGGATATCGACCTCAGTATCGCCGTCCGCGAGTTTGCGCATCGACTTCGTCAGCAAGGTCACCGGCTGTACAGTTCTTCGGATCAGGACAAGGTAAACCAGGGCCGTGGTGGAACATGCTGAAAGCAGGATCAAGATGTTTGACAGTGCCAGCATCAGTTCGGCTCTTGCCAGGGCCGACTCAGACTCGCGCATCGCCCTGTGGTTCATCAGCTTCTGGAACCTGGAGATCGGGGCCATGATCGACTTCTTGTGCGCCGCGTATTTCTGATCGAACACCAGCTGCCGTGCCCTGTCATAATTTCCCTCTTCTACCGCGGCCATGGCAGCCTCCTCGATTGCGATCAGCGCATCCGAGTTGCGTTTGGCCAGCTCGATCAGCTCTATTTCAGCCTGTGGTGCACCGAGTTCCTTGAGACGCTGGACCACGCGATCGCGGGTTCTGGTTTCTCCAACTTCGCGCCAGAAGTTGTCGTGGTGCGCTCGCTCGCCGAACTGCACGTAGTGCCTCACCTCATTCGTCAGGTAGTCGGAAGCATCGGCCAGGTCGATACCCAGTTGCTTGAACTCCACTTGTCGTTGGATCGCGAGCAATTCCCGCTTCTCGCTTTCGTTCAAAAGCACGACGCATACTCCTGTGAGCGTGAATAGCGTGATGAGGGTGCCGAGCATGATCCATGCGATGTTTACGATGCGCATTACTCATCATCCTCGGGCATCTCTGCCGCACGGCTACCGCAGCAGGAAAGGTGCTGCTGGCGCGGTTCCGGGAGCATACGCGAGTATAGTACCAGTTGACGGGATTGCGGATTATCGTCCGAGAACGATCGGAAAGGCAGAGCGGTTGCGCTGTCAGTGGACTGCATTTACCCTATTCGGGTAGAGTGAGTTGCGCCCAACCGTGTGAATGTTCTGCGGGGAGCACCGAGCAATTATGAACGTTACCCAGGAAACTGTAGAAAATGTGCTGGTCGTAGGGCCGGAGGGCAAGCTTGACAGCAACAGTGCAAGGGATCTCGAGAGTGTGTTGCTCAAAGCCATGGATGGGGGAACGCACAAGATACTGTTTGACTTTTCCTCATTGCTGTACATATCCAGTTCCGGATTGCGTGTCATCCTGGCGACAGCCAAGCGGGTCAAGAAGCAGGCGGGAAGCGTGGCGCTGTGCTGCTTGAATGACAATGTTCAGAAGGTGTTTGAAATGAGCGGGCTCAATAGAATCCTGGATATTGAAGGCAGCCGTGAGGCAGCCGTGTCCAAGTACTTCTGAAGCACTTCCTATGACTCCGCTTCCGCACTCCTGGCAGAACGAGGCAACCGAAAGGAGATGTAGTTTCGACCGGAGATTTTCAGATGGTTCACGTCATTTGCGAGTTTCGAGACAAGCACCAGTCCAAGGTGCCTCAGGTCCTCCAGACGGGCGGCCCCTATGTCGTCGGGAACCCGCGGGAGGTCGACGTCCTCGACGGACGAGCTGTCGGTGATTTCAACCAGAACCGTGTCCTCTTCCAGAGTGCAGCGGACGGCCACAGGACGCTCGGAACCCTCCTCCGCGTCAGCTTCGCAAAGACAGGCGAAGACTTCTTCGCAGCACAATTGAAGATCGTGCTGCAAAGAATCGTCGAATCGAAAGCGCGCCGTGGTTCGATCGACAAATTCCTGAAGCCTGGGCAGATCTTTCAAATCAGCCCGGAGCGTTTCTTTCGTTCGCCGTACCGGCTTGAGCAGGAAGATCACCGCCAGCAAAAGAGCGATGGCACTGCCCGTTGTGATCGCGTTGCCCACCAGCGGGCGCACAGTTCCCGGTAACAAATCCGCGAAAAAAAGCTCATTCTCAGCGGCGAATCCCCCCCAGAAGGCAATGCTAACGATCATGGCGGTCTGGGGGGTTACGCCTTCCAGCGTGGCGACTCGAACCCCGGTGACGAAAAGCCTGCCGATGAGAACGAAGGTCGCTGCTCCCAGCGCCGGACCCGGTATGTCCAGAACGAACCCCGACACCTTGGGAAAGAAGGCAATCAGCCCGAGAAGGATGGCTCCGTAGAGTCCGACGCGGCGGGAAGCTACGCCGCTGAGTTCCAGCAAAGAGATATTGCTCGAATACGTCGTGTTGGGCACCGTATCTGCCAACCCGGCCAGGGCGTTACCCACGCCGTCCGCGTACAACGCCCCCTGGACAGAGTCGTAGTCGACCTTTCGGAAATTCCTCTTCGAGACCTTCTGGACCGCGACGACATCGCCGACGGTTTCAATCGTTCCGGAAACCGTTGCGATCAAGAAAGCAACAAAGACCGGCCAGTGATCGGCCTGGAACTGCAGCTGGACTCCCGGCCAGTCGGCACGGGGGAGACCAAACCAGCCGGCGGCGTTAAAATTTGTCATGTCGAGCTGCTCGAAAAGCGCCGCCGTGAAGTATCCGGAGCCGATGCCAAGCAGTGGCCCCCACTCACGAACCTTCTTACCGCCGAAGACGGCGCACCCAAGCAAGGTCAAGAAAGTAGCCAGACCTATCAGCAGATTCGCACGCGAGCCTACGCCCCGACTACCTTCTTCCCCGACCTACAACCCGAGCGTAATCGGGATGATCGTGACAGCGACGAGCATGATCACGGTTCCGCCTACAGCGGGTGTGAAGATCTTCCTGAGGAAGCGAAAGAAGTAAGAGATCAGGAACTCCAGGGGAGCGGAGAGCATGGCCAAACCCGCCACCAGCGCCAGGCCGCCCTGGTCGACGGCGTCGAGGGTACAGGCGATGAAGGCTCCGGAGGTGCCCATAAAGAGAACGTAGCCGGAACCGACGGCCCCGAACCGCACGACCTGGATAAGGCTTGTTACCCCCGAAACCAGAATGCTGACGAACGCCAGGTATTCGACTTCCTCGAGGGATACACGGCCGGTTTTTGCCAGGAGGATGGGGATGAAAACGACCCCACCCAGCATGAAGAGAACATGCTGAGCAGCCAGCCCAAGAGAAAGCAAATGGGGAGGGTTTTCGTCCGCGGAATATTGCAGTTGCGCGGTTCTCGTGTCCATAAGATCGGTCACTTCGGTGGCCGGGAACGGTCGGCTTGTTGGGACGACTCAGATCGTCAGTCTATGCCAACACTGGCGTTGTTCGCCAGCCTGCTCTGTGCCGGCCCATCTATGATCCCCATTTCGGTCCCTGCTACCCTCGGCTTGAAAAGCAAATCCTTATTTCAAGGGTTCGACTCTCCGGTCACAACTCGACTATAGCGTTCTGACGGAAAGGGCATCGAGTGTGTAACATTCGCAAGGAGGAACTTCCCTGGTTCTCGTGCTGAAACGCTTGTCCCTGGGTCTTCTTTGCATCGGCGGAACATCTGCAATCCTGCTGCTCTCGGACGTTGAGAGACGGACATCCGACGGATCCTGCGTGGAGGTGGCGATTCTCCAGTTTGCGACCAGTCCGTTGATGGATGCAGGGGTCAAGGGGATGAAGGAGGCCCTGAACGATGGTGGTTTTTCCGAGGGCGAGACGCTGGCCCTTCGGCTTTACAATGCGCACGGAGATATGCCGACGGCCAACGCCATCGCCAGCGAGATCACCAATGGTCGATTCGACCTGATTATAACGTCGGGCACGCCGGCCATGCAGGCGGTCGCCAACGCCAACCGGTCGGGGAAAACGACCCATGTGTTTGGACTGGTCGCCGATCCCTTCGGGGCCGGCGTAGGAATTGACCGTCGGAACCCTCTCGATCACCCCGGCCATCTGGTCGGGATCGGATCGTTTATTCCGGTCCTCCCCGCCTTCGAGCTGGCCCGACAAATGTTCCCGAATCTCAAGACCGTCGGCGAAGTCTGGAACCCGGCGGAATCAAACTCGGAGGCCTTTACCCGGGAGGCTCGGAGAATCTGTGCGGACCTGGGGATCGAGCTCCTGGAGGCAAATGTCGACAACTCGGCCGGTGTCTTTGAGGCGGCCAGCTCACTGGTTGCGCGGGGGGCCCAGGCTCTCTGGATCGGGGGCGACAATACGGTGGCATCCGCTGCCGAATCGGTTGTGGCAGCCGCTCGATCGGGCCGCATCCCGGTCTTTTCCATTCTGACTGGAAACGCGGAGCAAGGCGCTCTGTTTGAATCGGGGACTGACTTTTACGAGGTCGGCCGAGAGACGGGTGAACTGGCTGTCCGAATCCTGAAGGGAGCTGATCCCGCTACGATCCCGGTAGTCAATTCTGTCCCTGAGAGACTGGTCATCAATCAGACAGTCCTGCAAGGTTTACGTGAACCCTGGAGACCGACCGAAGATGCCCTTGATCGTGCCCACAGCGTCATCGACGAGAGCGGCATCCGGACAAAATCCGCTCCGCCAACCGGGGAGGCTTCCGCTCGGGCCCCTCTGGGCAGGACATGGAAGCTGAGCATGCTGAGTTTCGTTGAGACACCGACGACGGAAGAAGTCGAAAAAGGCGTTTTGGATGGTCTCCGCGAGGCCGGTCTGGTAGAGAGCAGGGACTATGTAATCGGGCGCCTCAACGCTCAAGGGGACGTGGCCACTGCCAATACCCTGGTCGATGCCGTAGTCACGCGGAACTCCGACCTGTTGATCTCGCTTACGACACTAGTCCTACAGGCCGCTCTCACCAGGGCGGGTGGCATACCGATCGTGTTTTCTCTGGTGGCCAATCCCCTTCTGGCAGGCGCCGGACACTCCAATGAGGACCATCTTCCCCAGGTTACTGGAGTGTTCGTAGTTAGTCCCTTTGATGAAATGATGTCGGTTCTTCGCCAATGCCTGCCCGCGGTCAAGCGTGTGGGCACGCTTTTTGCGCCTTCTGAGGTGAACTCCGTTTTCTACAAGGAACTTCTGGTGCAAGCAGCAAAGCAGGTGGGAATCGAGGTTGAACTGGTCGGGGTCAACACCAGCAGCGAAGTGGCCGACGCTGCGTTAGCGCTGTGCAGTCGAAATATCGAGGCCGTCCGCCAGATCTCTGACAACTTGTCCAGTTCCACATTCGTCGCCATTGCTGAGGCCGCGAATCGGTTCAAACTGCCTCTCTTCACGTTCAACACAACTCAAGCCGAACAAGGAGCTGCTGTCGTCGTGGCGCGAGACTACTACGACGGGGGACGGGAAAGCGGACTGCTTGCCGCTCGAGTCATGAGGGGTGAGGACCCCGCCTCGATTCCCTTTCAGCCGATCCGAACTACCCGGGTGGTTGTGAATCTCAGGGCAGCAGGGGTTTCAGGACTCAGAATACCTCCCTCTCTACGCCAGCGGGCTGACAGGGTGATTGAATAGCAGGCGCGATCTTGCGCGCTGACGAGTGCATGGGTAAACAAGATGGAGATTAGCAAGCACCAGCAAGAGGGATTCCTGGAAGTCCGTGTCAGTGGACGTCTGGACTCACACTGGGCGGATTTCCTGGCAGAAGAGCTCAGCCGGATCATTCAGCAGGGGACTCACACCATTCAGCTCAACCTGGCTGAGGTCCGTTACGTGAGTTCGGCCGGGATTGGGGTGTTGCTCAGGTTCTATAAAGAACTGGCAGGGATCAACGGCTCGCTTCTTGTCTCCAACCCCTCTGAAATGGTCCGGAAAGTTTTCGAGATTTCAGGCCTTGCCAAAACCCTGCTTCTGGACTCCGCGCCACCGCTCGAACCGGAAGCCGCACCACCCCCGGTGCGGGAACTGGATCGGGATGGGGTTCGATACCAGATTTATCAGGAAAATCGCGGCGAGTCCCTCGAATGTCGAATCATCGGCGACCCACGCCGTTTGGCCGGTTGCCGGTTTGAGCAGGAGCACTGTCAAAGGGTGACTCTGAAAGGTTCCAGCTTCGGTCTGGGAATCGGGGCTCTGGGGTCCGACTTCGATTCCTGCCGAGAACGCTTCGGGGAGTTTTTGGCGGCGGCCGGTACCGCAATTTATGAACCGACCGATCAGACCGGCACCCCTGACTACCTGGTCTCGGCCGGCGACACACTTCCCGAGATATCAGTACTCTATGGGCTCATCTGCGAGGGTCCCCTGGCGCTGCAGGCCCGTTTCGAAACTTCCCGGGAGAAGGGTCGGGTGAGTCTCAGCAGCCTGGCGGAAAGTTGTCTGGAAATGGCCGATTCCGAGACGGTGGGTCTGGTTCTCGTCTCGGAATCAGTTGGCCTGGTGGGAGCCGCCTTGAAACGCTCTCCCGCGCTGGAGGCATCTCCGGAAGCTCTTTTCGAGCACCCTGAAATCCGTCGCTGACTCTCGTTCACTCCTGAACGGGTCTACGCGCATTCTGTCAATCTGGTAGTGGGACTGGCATTGAGAGGTGATGCCGGCAGCATCGCGCCGATCTTGCGTCCTCTGGGCAAGTCTAACGGCATGGCCGGTCACTTCCACGCCGCGGCTTTCACATATGGTCCCCTGAAGCGCGGAGAGATTCGCTTGAAAGACACGGTCTCGACACTCTTTACAAGACAGAAGCCTCTCGGTGTGCTCCATCTGCTCCATGATAGTCGTCCTATCCTGGGAGTCGGCGAGAGCGAGTTCGCCCGGGGTGCCTGCTGGTTTGGACCGATCTCAAATGTGTCTTCCTGAGTTCGCATGACCCTTCTCATTGGTGCCTGGACAATCGGTTTGATCCTGTCCCTGCTGGCACTTGGCGTATTCATCAGCTTCCGGATTTTTCACTTTCCTGATATTACGGCAGACGGATCGATCACGCTGGGGGCATCTGTTGCGGCCGTTTTGCTCATTGCCGGTGTCAACCCTGTCTTAGCCACCGCTATCGCCTTCACATCCGGGCTTCTGGCCGGGGCGATCACCGGGATTCTTCACACAAAATTTAAGATCCACAAGCTCTTGTCGGGAATTCTGGTCATGACGGCTCTTTACTCAGTCAATCTGCACGTGATGGGCAGAAGTAACATTCCATTGATGTCAGCGACCACCCTGGCCACCTTTGCTGAGCATACCGGGTCTTACATTCTGGGGAGCGGGGAGGTTCTTCTGGTCTGGGGCTGGGAAGTTTCCAACCGCGACGCGTCGGTTTTGATCTTGGCTTTGCTTTTGACCTCCCTGGCAGGGGTGGCCATGTACGCTTTCTTTCGAACCAACCTGGGAACCGCAATGCGGGCGACCGGAGACAACGCCCAGATGATTCGTGCCCTGGGAGTCAGCGACGAGAATATGACGATTCTGGGCCTTGCAGTCTCGAATGGCCTGATCGCTCTCTCGGGAGCGCTGCTGTCCCAGTACCAGGGCTTTGCCGATGTCCAAATGGGCATTGGAATGGTCGTCTGGGGTCTGGCAAGCGTGATCATCGGAGAGGCCCTGGTCAGGACTCCGAATCTGGGTTTGACCATCGCCGGTGCAGTCATGGGGTCAGTTCTGTTTCGCCTGATGGTGGCGATTGCTCTGCGATGGGGATTGAATCCCAACGATTTAAAGCTCATCACAGCTGTTTTTGTATTCGCCGCTTTGATCCTGCCCACACTTCTCGACAGAATCCGCGAATCGAGAGTACGAGCCACCACCGATGCTTGAGATCGAAAACGTTTCTAAGACGTTTCACCCCAAGACGCCGAATGAGGTTCGCAGTCTCAAGAACATCAGTTTGACCGTGGAGGATGGTTCGTTCGTTGTCGTCATCGGCACCAATGGGTCGGGGAAATCGACCCTGCTCAACGCGGTAGCAGGGACTTTCTTCGCGGACTCGGGAAAAATCACCCTGGCCGGGATTGATGTGACGGACTGGTCCGAGCACCGAAGAGCCGGGCTCATTGGCCGGGTCTTCCAGAATCCCTTTAGTGGGACGGCTCCGAATCTTTCCATCGCCGAGAACCTGGCGCTGGCTGCCCGGCGCGGCCTGCGCCGGGGCCTGGGATGGGCTCTGGTCACGGAGGTCACGGGCCGGCTGGCCGAGCGAGTCAAGACACTGGACATGGGGCTCGAGGACCGGCTGGACAACGTCATCGGAAGCCTGTCTGGAGGCCAAAGGCAAGCTTTGACGCTGCTCATGGCCACCTGGCTGAAGCCCAGGCTCTTGCTGCTGGATGAACACACAGCCGCGCTCGATCCCAAGAGTGCCGAGCAGGTGATCCGAATGACCCAGGAAACGGTCTCCAGGGAGGGGATAACGACGCTGATGGTGACCCACTCGATGCATCAGGCCGCTCATCTTGGAGATCGCCTCCTGATGATGCATTCCGGGGAAATCATTCACGATTTCCGGGGAGCCGAAAAGCGACGTCTGCGAACCAGCGATCTACTGGAGCGATTCGAGGAGCTGCGGCGTGAAGAGCAACTGGATGAGGTTGCAGCTGAGATGCTCCGGGCCTCTTATGTTTGAATCGCTCAAGAGCAGAGCGCCGCCGCCTGACAGAGTGCCGGACCCGACCTGGATGTTGAATTCACAGTCTCGTTCGGCCGCCTGAGAACCACCGCTCACGTTTCACGGCCAGGTCGAATCGCTCGGTGTCCCCATGAATCCGGCCGGACAGCACCGCCCATTCCGTGACTTGTGAAGGCCGTCACAACACTTGCCCAGCGTCCCGACCCGTACAGCCCGATTGCGTCCAGAAAACGGAGACGCGATCCACTCTGCCCGACTTTTTTTCACAGTTAATTGCCCACCGAAAAGTCATCCCGAAGGCGTCTGTCTCGACTGCTTCAAGTAACAAATTCGAGTACTTCGAATCGCATCCCGCTGTATTCTCTAAAATACTTCCGGTTAAGAGATTTTCTCGGACTCTGTCCCCCCAATTACCGGCTCTCAAAAGTGTGACGAAGGCACTTGATGAGTGATTCGAGCGACCGATATTCTGGCTCGGTCAGGATGAAGGGGTTGGATCTAAATAGGTTCTCGCCCGTTCTCTTACGGGGTGGCTCTCTGACTCGAAACAGGGAGCCCGCAATATCAGGTCTGGAGGGCGGAAGTCATGAATAGTCGTCGCTTGTTTCTACTGAGTTTGTTAGCTGTCGGGTTGCTGGTTTCCGAGGTCTGGGCACAGCCATGTCCAGGCATACCCGTGTCGCCTGGTACCGGTTTCGATGGAGTTCCGACCGCCGACGATCAGGCGGCCGTTCTGCTGGCGCACACGCTCAACACCTCGACGGTAGGCAGCGTCGGTTCCGCCACGACCAATATCAGTATTAGCGTACCGGCGGGAGCCACGCGCCTGTGTGTGTATGGTTTTGACCTGGATATGAACAATAATCTCGCGGGTGGAACCTTCTGGGATCAATCTCCCGCAGGCCATGACGAAACGATCTTCGCTTTCTATGCGGATCCGGGTCTGACTGGCGACACATCCAACTTCCTGGGACAATTCTTTTCGGACCACCCGGTTACACTACTATCTCCCGCAGGCCATGACGAAACGATCTTCGCTTTCTATGCGGATCCGGGTCTGACTGGCGACACATCCAACTTCCTGGGACAATTCTTTTCGGACCACCCGGTTCTCTTGTCGAGTGACGGTGTCTGGAGAAAGGTCGTGGACTCCGGGAACTTGGCGTCAGCGCAGGATGCCGACGGCAACCACAACTACCTTCTGCAGGTCACCTGGGAATCGGAGCTACAGGACGTGAATGAGGCGAATCGCTTCATGGTGGCGACCCCTGATCCTGGAGAGGTCAAGGTGCTGGATGGAACGATTGCAGGTCTTGTGGGCCAGAAGACTATTCCTGAGTTCCCCGGTGTGTTTCCGGGGATGGCCACTAATTTCATCGGGGATTTCACTTCCACGCGCTTTATCGACGAGGAGAATGTCTGCCACCCTGTGGGAGGCGGACTTCGACTATGCAGACGACACGGACAATGCCAGCACGACGCCCACGGATCCGCCTTTTCCCACTGCGGGAGGGGTGCCTGAAGGGGTTAACCCGAGCAAACCGGCCGACGACAAGTCGACTCCGGACTTCAATACGAATCTGGGAGACGTGAAGTACAAGTTTGGATGGAAGTCCTTTTTCTGCGAACACCGACCCTTCCGGGGATAAGGAATGGGAGAGGTACACGGTTTGCAGCGACCTCAGCGGGGCGGAGGGATGCCCGACTGTTCCCTGTAACGAAACGGTTTCCGTGGTCTCGGGTAAGACTCTGTCACTGGACATCGAAGGGCCCTCGCCCGTTTCGATTACCACCAATAAACCCGACGACCGGACGGTGACTCCGTCGAGCGGAATCGTCGTGGGGGACATCATCAACATCAGCACGACCAATGACTGGTTCAAAGGGGACCTGGAGTTGGTGGTTGGTGGCCAGTCGCTGACCCTGCACACCTCCTGTTCTGAACCCGTCAACATCGGGGACCAGTTCGGGAGTCTCAAGGTAGTGGGCTTCCAGGTTTATCCGTGAGCGCTCCGCCCAGACGCTTTATCGACCGACGCAACCGCAGTTCATCGAGGTCTCAGACGGCAACCGGAAATCTGCACGTTCAACAACCGGACAGAAAACGCCGTTCACGTCAAATAGCGGGGTCGTCGCACGTCGCTATTTGCCCGGACAACTCGGTACGATTGGGACGTGGAGCACGGTGGGACGGTCAGCATCGAGGGCGGCTCGAAGTGCCGGCCCCAGGTCATTCTTGTGATCGACCCTGCTTCCGTGACAACCGAGTCCTTTCGCGACTTGATCGAGCCGCGTTTCGCCGAGCGTGCTAAACAGGGGACGCCCGAATTGCTCTTCATGGGCGGTGAACGAGAGTCCCCAACGACGATCGTCAGCGACGACGGCGACAAAGGATAATCCCTGGCGGGCGGCGCATTCCAGTTCGGCGATCGTGAACGTAAACGACCCGTCGCCTGAAACGAGGATCACGGGGCGATCAGGGTAGAGAACGCGACTCGCCATCGCACCGGGCAGCCCCCAGCCCACCACGCCGCTTGCTCCGCAGGTCATCCATTGGCCGGGTAACCGGTCCGTCAGCAACTGGTGAAACCACTGGCCGATGTTCCCGCCGTCGACCAGCAGGACCGTTTCGTTCGTGAGCACTCCGCGGACCGCGGCAATCACGTCGCGGCCGTTGGTGCCCGCGGGAAGTCCGTCCGCACCGGTCAGGCATTTCTCGCGATATTCCTGCTTCCGCCGTGTGGCTTCTCTCAACCAATCGGTCGCGGGTGGAGCGCCGAGTTGGCGGCAGGCTTCCGCTAACTGTGCCAGGACGGTTTTTGGCGAGCCGAGAATGCTGAGGTCGGCTTCGACTCCCTTTCGCAGGCGTGACTCGTCGGCGTGAATGCGAATCACGGTGGCGTCGTTGCGGACCGTGGGCGGTGCGAGTTGCCCGACGCGGTAGTCGAGTTCCGCGCCCGCGAGAATGACCAGGTCCGCGTCCGGCAGCAACTGCGGACCGCCCGAGTAAGCGCCGCCGACTCCCATAAAGGCCTTTGTCGGCCGGTCGACACTACCTCGGTCCCAGATCGGCACGAGAATCGGCATGTCCTGCTGCTCGGCGAGTTGCCTCAGCGAAGCCTCGGCGCGCGCGTAGTAGACGCCGTTGCCGGCAACCAGCACCGGTTGCCGCGCTCGCTTGATCATCTCGGCTGCTTGCCTGACTTGTTCAGCGTCGCCGGCACCGGCGAGCCGCACTTCAGCACTGCGAACGCGAGAGCGAAACAATTGATCGGGTTGGATCTCGGTCGATGCCACATCCATGGGCAGCGAGAGGTGGACCGGTCCCGGACGCCCGCTGGTCGCCGCCGCGAAGGCTTCGTGCACAATCTGACCGACGAGTTCCGGCGCATCCAGCAGCCGCGCGTACTTGCAAATCGGTGCTGCCATCGGGACCGGATTAAAGTCCTGAAAGTCGCCGTGCCCCAGACGGTTCAGGGGAGTGATGCCGGTGATCAAGAGCATCGGAGCCCCGTCACACCAGGCATTCAAGACACCGGTCAGCGCGTTGGCATGAGCCACGGCTCCGCTCACGGCGCAGACGCCCACCGACCGGCTCAATCGGCCTGTCACCTCGGCCATGTAACTGGCCGCCTGCTCGTTGCGGACGTCGATCACGCGCATCCCGGCCCGCTGGCATGCGAGATAAAGCGGATCCAACCCGTGCCCGTTTAGCGTCGCGATGGATCCCACTCCGCGAGCCAGAAGTTCTTCGACGAGGGCATCAGCTACGTTCATTGGTCCTGCTCCAGGTTATGGGATAAGAAAGCCAACGAACCAAGGTTACCCGATTATCAACCGGTCGTGAATCCTGTCGACAGTGCGATCCGATCTTGCGCGCGAGTGTCCCGCAGGCCGACGTCCAGCTTGGGAAACTAACAAGTGGCGGTTTGCTCAGGCGACGGAGAGCAGGTCGAGCTTCCCGGTGCTGTGGCCAAGCCTTTCCATGCGCACTCCCATCTGCTCCATCAGGGTCAAATGCAGATTTGCCAGCGGTTCTCCCTCATATCTGAGGTGACGGCCCGGCCTCAACTGGCCGGAACCCCCTCCTGCCAACAGGATCGGAAGGTTCTCCGGGTCATGCGTGTCGCCGTCGGCCATGCCGGCACCGTAAAGGATCATGACGTGGTCCAGAAGCGACCCATCGCCGTCGGGTGTCGTTCGCAGCTTCTCCAGGAACTCCGAGAACAGCGTGACGTGATAGGTGTTGATCTTGACCAGCTTCTCGATCTTCTCGGGATCCTCCTTGTGATGCGAGATGGGATGATGCGCATCGGGAATCCCGATCTCGGCGTAAGTCCGGCCCGTGATTTCTCGACCCATCATGCAAGTGGTCACACGGGTCAGGTCGGTCCGGTAAGCGAGCGCCTGTAGATCGAACATCAACCTCGCATGCTCGCCAAACGTGTCAGGGATGCCTGGGGGCTGGTCCACCACCGGCAGCTCCTCGGCACTCTGTTCCTCGGCCTTCTGGATGCGCCGTTCGACGTCACGAACAGCCTCGAGATACTGGCGGAGCTTGACCCGGTCGCGCGGTCCCAGTCCTCGCTGGAGATCGGCGGCCTTTTCAGTGACCGAATCCAGAATGCTGCGATCCTTCTGGATGCGCGCCAGCCGTGCCGTCGGGTCCGTCGTCCCGCCCTCGCCAAAGAGCCGTTCGAAGACCTTGCGCGGGTTGTTTTCCATCGGCAGCGGCGTGGTGGCATCGCGCCAGCAGATCGTGTTGGTGAAGGCGCAGCTGTAGCCGCTGTCGCATGAGCCGCTGAAGTCACGGCCATCCAGGGCCAGCTCGAGCGAAGCCAGCTGGGTATCCCGGCCCAGCTCCCTGGCCACCAGCTGATCCATCGAGAAACCTGCGCGGAGCTCAGAACCCTCGGCCGCCTCCTGCAATCCAACACCAGTTAGAAATCGTGTGGAGGCCCCCGCGTGGCCCCCACCGACATTGGGTGCGCCGTTCAGACCCGACAGCACTAAGAGGCGGTCACGGAAGGGCGTCAAGGGCTGCAGAATGGGCGAGAGTTCAAGTCCGGACGCCTCCTCCGCCGGCGACCATTTGCCCATGACGATTCCGTTGGGCACGTAGACGACGCCCAGCCGGCGCAGCGGCCGGGCCGCAGTGTTCCGGAGTGGGGCCAGGGCCGGGACCATGCCGTTCAGAAGCGGCAGGGCCAGCGTGGTCCCCAGTCCTCGAAGCACGGTTCGGCGAGGGATGGCTTTTCTGGTGATAATCATGAGTCTGACCTGCGCATCTGGAAGGGCGTGCTCTTGACGATCTCGAGAATGATGACCGACCAGCGGTAGTCCTCGAGTGACGCCCTCCTGGTGATCCGGCGGATGACAGGACGGTCGTAGTACTCGACGCTACGCCCGATAGCATACGCCAGCAGTTTTTCGGTGAGCGTGCGAACGAACTGGTCGCGACGGCTCAGCAGGAGAGTCCGCAATCCGGCCGGACCCTCGAACTCGGTGCCGTCCGGGAACACGCCGGACGCGTCGATGGGCGTGTTCGCCGCCGTTGTGGCTCTCAGCCTTCCGATCGGGTCAAAGGGCTCCAGCGCGAACCCAAGCGGATCCATGACTCTGTGGCATGCCGCGCAGGCCGGATTCGCCCGATGTAACTCCGTGCTCTCCCGCACCGAGAGGGCCTGGCCGTCCCCGCCGCTCGCCTTTAGAGCCGGTATGTTGGGAGGAGAAGGAGGAGGGGGTGTGCCAAGAATGGCCTCGAGTACCCACTTGCCTCGTAGCACGGGCGACGTGCGGGTGGGGTAGGATGTCACCGTCAGGATGCTCCCGTGACCCAGCAGACCGCCCCGTTTTTCGTCACTCAACCGCACGCGCCGAAAGTGGCTTCCGTACACATTGGAAATCTGATAGTGCCGGGCCAGCCGTTCGTTCAGGAACGTGTAATCGGCATTCAGCATGGCCACTGCGCTCCCATCCTCACGCAGCAGGCTCTCCACGAAATGCTCCGTCTCGCCCCGGAGCGCCTCGCGGAGGTTCTCGTCAAAGTCGGGAAATAAGTTGGGGTCAGGCACCACGTGCTGAAGGTTTCGCAGGTTTAGCCATTGGCCTGCGAAGTTGTCCACGAGCGACCTCGACCGGGCATCGGCCAGCATGCGCCGCACCTGCCGCTCCAGGACCGCGGGCTCGGTGAGTTCTCCGCGCAGGGCGACCTCAAGAAGCTCATCGTCCGGGATACTGCTCCACAGAAAGAATGACAACCGAGAGGCGAGCTCGATGGGGCTCAGCCGATAAGGCGTTCCCGGCTCGAGGTCTGCCGGATCGCGCTCTATACGAAACAGAAACTCCGGATCGACGAGCAGTCTCTCGAGCGCGAGATGGATGCCCGCGTCGAAATCCCCCTCGCGCCGGCCCACCGCATAGAAACCCAGCAGCGTCCGGATGTCTTTTTCTACGACCGGGCGCCGAAACGCGCGACGAGCGAGCCTGGAAAGAATTTTCTCGGCGCAGGGTTCCTCGTCGGCCGAACTCTCAGGGCGGCAGGTGAAGATCCTGGTACGGCTGGGTGTCTCACCCGGGCCGCCCGTCGTATAGGGGCCACCGATCTCGATGCGCTCAATGGCAGGGTCCCCCTGCGGTGTCTCGTTGACGGCCAGCGCAAAGGTCGTCTGGCGTGGTTGCGCCACTTCTTCCGGCTCCGCCAGGTTGCGGACAAACGAGACACCCACGACCCGCGGGCCCGCCTCGGCGGGGAAGCGGACTTCGAGACCCGCGTCGGCAAAGAGCGCGTACTCCTCCCATTCCGGGTCACCGGAGATGTTGCCGGCGTAACTCTCCGGCGGCTGTTTCCCCCTGTCATGACCCTCGCCACCCACCGTGAATTGCCTGATCACTGCACCATCCAGGCGAACCCAGAGCTGGTGTGCCCTTCCCAGGCCCCGGATATAGTCGACATAGTTTCGGTGCAGGCGGATCCGGATCAGATACTCGCCATCGACAGGAAAGTAGTGACGAACGGCGAGACCGCCGCGCGAGCCGAAGGGGAGCTCTTGGCTCATCCGGTCGTCTTGATGCAGCAGGATCGGGACCTTGTAGGTTTCGACCACCGGCGCGCCCGTAGCACGACCCACGGCCCGGCGACTGATCTTCCGCGCCGCCGACAGGTAGCGCTCCATCAACACGGGTGACACCGATAGCACATCTGCCATGTTGTCGAGGCCATGCTGGTCCGCATCGTCTGCCGGGAGAAGCGAAGCCACATCGATCTCGAGAGCAACGAGATCGCGGATTACATTCTGATATTCAGCCCGGTTGAGGCGGTGGAAGGTTTCGGTCCGCCCGGGGTTCGAGTTGGCCAACGCCCCACGGTCGAGCTCCGTTTCCAGGTAAGACTTGAAGGTGTCGTGGGCGGCCTCATCCGGCTGGGGGAACGGAGGCGGCGGCATGGCGCGAGCCCGCAGCTTCTGCAGGACCTTTTCCCAGACTTCTGCATGGTCAGCCACACTGGCCATCTCCATCACGTCAAGCGTGAGCTCGGCCGTGCGGAGTCTCTGGTTGTGGCAGGTGACGCAATACTGATTCAGGAAGGCGCGGTGTGAGCCGGTCGTTTGTGACGCGACACTCGGGGACTGTTGCGACGGGCTGGCGGCCTGGACCGGGCCGGTGGAAACTGATGTCGATGCCACCCCACTCACGGCCAACAAAACCAGGCCTCTTATCAGCAACGCCGACTCCTATCTGGTCATCTAAACTCAACGGGTGATTTAGCTTAGATGAATTGACAGTGTAGCATAGTAGCCCACCGGTGCAAGATTGGACAACCGGGAAACACGACGATGAGCGGAGTCTTAACGCTGTTGGCGTTCACGGCCTTTACCGTGCTTTCGCTGGTCCAGGCTGGGGCAGGAATCGGTGCACGGTCAGGGGAGCAACTGGTACTGGCTGCCAGGAACCAGAACGAGGAGGCTTTCCGCGCCCTGCTGAGACAGGGCGCCGATGTGAACGCGGCACAGGCGGATGGTGCGACCGCCCTCCACTGGGCGGCCCACTGGGACAATGGGGAATTCGTGGACTTGCTGATTCGCGCCGGCGCGGCTCTGAATGCGGAGAACGACCACGGCGCGACACCCCTCTGGCTGGCCTGCGTCAACGGGAGTGCCTCGATTATTGAGAGGCTCTTAGCCGCCGGAGCCGACCCGAACGCCAGGCTCGCCTCGAGGGAGACCCCCCTGATGACCGCCTCGCGGACCGGCTCCTTGGCCGCGGTGACCGCGCTCCTTTCCCATGGGGCGACCGTTAATGCAAAGGGAGGCTCTCGCGGACAGACCGCGTTGATGTGGGCGGCGGCGCAGAGACACTCGGGAGTCGTTCAAGTGCTGATCAACGGCGGCGCCGATATCAATGCACGCTCGGATGTCTGGTATCAACTCGTCAACAGCTCGGGTTATGGCGACGATAGCGGCGCCATGGACATGCCCCACGGTGGATCGACGCCCTTGCTGTTCGCCACCCGTGCCGATGATGTCAAGACACTTGGTATCCTGCTGGCGGCTGGAGCCAACGTCAACGACACCGCGCCGGCGGGCACGAGTGCTCTGGTGCTGGCTTCCCACAGCGGCTACACGGAGACGGCGAAGTTTCTGCTCAATCGCGGAGCAGACGTTGACGCGTCCGAGGCAGGATACACTGCCCTCCATGCTGCTGTGCTCAGAGGCGACCTGGAGTTGGTCGAGACACTTTTGGCCTACGGCGCCGACCCGAATGCGACCGTGACCAGGGGAAGCCCGGGCCGGCGTGAGAGTGCAGACTACCATCTGGACTTCGACTGGATAGGGACGACACCGTTCTGGCTGGCGGCGAAATTCGCCGAGATCGATATCATGCGGATCCTGGCGGCCAAGAACGCCGATCCGATGATCACTTCGAAAGACGGGACAACGGCACTCATGGAAGCGATGGGGGTACCCGGGGCCGACCGGCGCGGTCGGCGGCCGGTCTCCGAATGGAGTCCGGGCGAGGAGGAGCACGCGACCCTGGAAGCGGCCACGATCTCGGTCGAACTCGGGGTCGACGTGAACGCGGTCAGTAAGGCAGGCGACACCGCGTTGCACCGCGCCGCCGAGAGAGGCTACAACCCGGTCGTCCAGTTCCTCGCTGATAGCGGCGCCACACTGGACGTGCCAAACAAAAAAGAGCAGACTCCGCTGACCCTGGCCGATCAGCTGCCCGAACCGGAGGATGGTCAGGAGAGTACGGCCGAGCTGCTGCGACGACTGGGCGCGAGAGAGTGAGCCGACTCCCTACCAGGCTGTGCCGGGAATACCCGAATGATGATGCCTGCAGGCAAGCTTCCGGACTTTATCCTCATCGGTGCCATGAAGGCCGGAACGACAAGCCTCCACTACTACCTGAGTCTTCATCCCCAGATCAGTGCGTCTAAAGAGAAAGAGCTCAACTTCTTTGTCGAGGAAAGAAACTGGCCCAAAGGCACAGATTGGTATCGAGCCCAGTTTACCAACCGTGGGTTGGCCGGTGAAGGATCCCCGATCTACACCGCCTTCCCGCAGTTTCAGGGAGTACCGCAACGCATGCATTCCGCTGTGCCCGACGCCAGGCTCATATACGTCTTGCGAGACCCTATCGAACGGATGATTTCGCACTACATTCATCGCTTCGCTTATGGGTTGGAGGATCGCGTTGTCGAAGAGGCCTTGCTGCAAGCCGAAAATAATTCCTACCTTGACCGGAGTCGGTATTTCCTGCAGTTGAGCCGGTTCTTGCGGTTCTATGCACTCGATCGAATTCTCATCCTGACTCAGGAAGAGTTGAACACCCAGCGCTCGAGCACGTTGGATCGCACCTTTCGGTTTCTGGGGGTCGAACCAGGCTTTCGTTCTCGAGGCTTCCAGCGAATCCGGCACCGATCAAGGGCAAAACGCCGCTATAGCGGGCTAGGAAACTGGTTGAGGTTGATGCCTAAACGGCTGGGAGTGAGGCGTCTGTCGCCTGGTCTTGCCTACCAATCGGGTTACGGCCTGGCTTGGCCTTTCTCGAGGCCCATCCGACGTCCCAGGCTGGATCCCGACGCCCGTGTCGTCCTGCAGAGGCGCCTGGAGGCTGATGTCGCTCAGCTTCGAGAATTGACCCGCAGAAGGTTCCGGGATTGGACAATCTAGACAGCGGCTCTTCAAACGACCAGGGTTGGCCGACGTATGAGGCGAAAACACATCCTGTCCACACCCGGCCGGTGCGGCGCCCGGTCTACTTCTACCAGGGGTAGCTTCGTCCAATCAGCTCGTACAGCATCTGATTGTGAGGCAGACAATAGCTGTCTAGATACTCATAGATCTCCGGGGCCACGTCGCCTTTGTCAGCATTGACCTTTCGGGGCTTCAGATCCTGAACCCTGAATGCTGAATCCACTCCTACAAATTCAAACACCGGTCTAAGGGTATTCTCTGTTTCAGCGAAAAACTCTTCACTGCATAGAACGAGAATCTGCTCCCGAGGGAAGTAATTGAGATACCTTTCCAGCTGCACCTTATACAGGCCACGGCTCTTGTAGGAGTGATGTATAAAACTGTCATTCTTGTAGTCTTTCGCTCTCACTGCGGCTTTGAGTCGTGTCTCCTCTTCCCGCAATGCTTCACGAATCGACAGGGGGTCCCGATTTTTGCCCCCTTTTTCATGGAAATACTGAGATATAGCTCGTTCTGTTGGATTTCTCAGCACTGCAATGATCTTTGCTTCAGGAACAAGATCGTAAATCCGTTTTGGAGCAAGAGGATTGAAAATATAAAGAGGCGATGCTTCAAATGTCCTCTCATGTGCATGCATTCTTAACTGAAAATGAGCACGATACCAGGCCTCTCCCTTCTCAAAATTATCTGCACTCTCATCCAGCCCTCCATCGAAGAAATGGACTGCTTTGTGAATCGACGGCAAAAGCTGAGGATGTTGACTTAAATAGGAATACAAGCTGGTGGTTCCAGATTTCTGTGCGCCAATTATGATGAAATCCGGTAGGGACCCTGTCCTCCAGGTTGCTTGTCGATATTCCCAGACTAACCTGCGTAAGAGTGCATCTAGCCGACCTTTTATCATTTTCTTCAGGAACGGTTCTGAGATTGCCGTGATTTCGAGGTCTGGTGGCTATCCACCGCTCGGGATTGTAAGGGGTGTACCGTTCTTTCTGTAATTTGAGGAAGGTGAGCTAAAAGGATCAGAGGTCTGGGGCAGGATTTCTCCAAAAACTCAAGACAAGAGCAAGGAGGATCCGAATGACCCCAGACCCAGAACAGAGGCTACCACGAGAATTGTTGAAAGAACTGATCGAAGAAGGCAGCGACGCGTTTCGAGGAGTGTTGGAGAAACTGCTCAACACCGCCATGCAGATGGAACGAGAAGAGTTTCTGGGAGCTCGACGCTGGGAGCGGAGCGAGCAGCGTCGAGACCACGCCAACGGGTACAAGGCCAAGACGCTGTCAACTCGAGTGGGACAGCTTCAAATCCGGATTCCACAAGTACGTCACCTGGACTTCTATCCCCGATCCCTGGAGCGAGGGTGCCGCTCGGAGAAAGCCCTGAAGCTGGCCATCGCCGAGATGTACGTGATGGGCGTGTCGACGCGCAAGGTCACTGAGATTACCGAGCAGCTGTGCGGCACCGAGATCTCCGCCAGCCAGGTCTCAAGAATCTCCAAGCTGCTGGACGACGAACTCGAGCAGTTTCGCAACCGCCCTTTGGGCAGCTATCCAGTTGTGTACCTGGATGCCCACTACGAGAAGGTCCGTCGCCAGGGCAGCATTCAGGATGTGGCCGTCTTGAAAGCGACCGGAGTCAACTGCTGGGGCAAGCGGGAGGTGATTGGGGTCAGCTGCCGACTCAGCGAGGCGGAGGTCCACTGGCGAGAGTTTCTGCAGCAGCTTCAAAAGCGTGGTCTGGAGGGTGTGCAGCTGATTGTCAGCGATGACCACTCAGGACTACGAGCTGCCAGAAGAGCTGTCTTTCCTTCAGTGCCCTGGCAACGCTGTCAGTTTCACCTGAGCCAGAATGCTCAGCGATACGCCCGCCGATCCGACCAACGTGCCGCCATCGCCACTGACATTCGAGACATCTTCAATGCCCCGTCTGGAGGCGAAGCTGAGGCGATGCTTCGGGCCAGAGTCGAGCAATACTACGACCGCAACCCGGAGCTGGCCGATTGGATGGAGACCAATCTGCCGGAAGGCTTTACGGTCTTTCGTTTTGCACGTTCTACCTGGCGGCGCATTCGCACCAACAACGGGCTGGAGAACCTAAACCGTCAGATTCGCCGGCGTACCCGGGTCGTCGGTATCTTTCCAAACACCGAGTCTGCACTACGACTCATCACCGCTGTCGTCGAGGAGATTCACGAAGACTGGCTGATCGGGAAACAGTACCTCAGCCTGGTCGATTTCAAACCACAGGAGAATCCGATCTCAGATCACTCTCAGTCAAATTACAGAAAAACAGTTGCTTAGCCGGATTGTATCCGCCACCTGGGGCGAGTGCGAGAGAGCTGGAGAAGCCGGAAGCAGGTAAGACCCCAATAATGACCGTCGTCGCCTTTGCGCTCGACCCACTCACAATGGCAGGATAAACAATGCCCACCAGGAGCTTTTCGTGAAACTCGGTGTCAACACTTACTTTCTTCACTTTCTCGAATTCGAGGAGGGACTACGCTTCGCGAAAGACCATGGCGCACAGGCTCTCGAAGTGGCCCTGATTGGCGAGCCCAGCCTCGAGTACTGTGACGTGGAGAAGCTCCTGGCGGATCGAGACGCGCTGGGCCGATGGCTTGACAGGCTGGCTGAGTACGGGCTCGAGATCAGCGGGTTCACCGCTCACGGGGAGCCGCTCTCTCCTGACCCGAACGTGGCCAGGGCCTATTCCGACTATTTCCAAAAAGTCTGTCGCCTGGCGGAAGCAGCAGGTGCGCCGCGGCTGATCGTACTTTCCGGCATTCCAGCCGGCGCTCCGGGAGATGTTTGTCCCACCTGGATTGTCGACTCCTTCCCGCTCGAAAACCGCCGCATTTTACGGTGGCAGTGGGAAGAACGATTGATCCCCTTCTGGCGGGAACACGGCCAGATCGCGGAAGACCACGGGTGTTCCGTATGCGTGGAACCGCAGATTGGGCAATTGGTTCATTCCCCGACGACCCTGGCAAGGCTGCGCGAGGCAGTGGGCCCTGTTATCGGGTGTAACTTCGATCCGTCTCACCTGTTCGTGCAGCAAATTGACGTGTTGGAAGCTATCCGGTTCCTGGGAGATGCCATCCACCACGTCCACGTGAAGGACACACGCTTCTTTCCTCACAACCTGCGGCTGAAGGGCATCCTCGACAATACCAACTACAAGAAACCTGAAGACCGCTCCTGGAATTTCACGCTGATCGGATGGGGACACGATCAAACCTTCTGGCGGGACTTTGTTTCGACGCTGCGGTTTATCGGCTACGAGGGCGCCCTGTCCGTGGAGATGGAGAGCAACTATATCAACGTCAAAGAGGGCCTCGAGAAATCCTTCGCGTTTCTGAAACCTCTGCTGCTCGAAGAGCCGACCGGCACAACGTGGTCAGAATACAGCGGTCTCGATCTCTCTCAGGAGGACTAGAATGCCAGTCAATATCGAATGGGTAGCGCATGCCTGCTTCCGCGTCTGGCGCGACGGCGGACCGGTGGTCGTCATGGACCCCTATTTGCGTTCCGAGCTCGAAAAACACGGTCTCCCCAGGGACACACCCTCACTTGAAGGTGACACGGTGATCTGCAGCTCACTGACCGATTTTGCCCACGGAAACCCGAAACTCGTCGAAGGCGATCCGCGGGTGATTAACGCACTTGATATCGTCGAGAAAGGGGTCAGAGCTGAAATCGACGGTAGTTTCGTCGTCGCGGTCGGTGCCGCCGAGCACCCAGAACACACCGAGCACGATCCCATGGACAACGCTCTCTACTCCATAAAGTTCGACGATCTCTGGGTCATGCATGTTGGTGATCTCGGCTATGGGCTGACTGCCGACGAGCTGGCTCCCTTCGTCGGACACTGCGATGTGCTGCTGGCCATCACTGGAGACCACAACACGATTCCCCTCCCGGACCTCGATTTCATGATCGAGCACCTCGAGCCCGGGTGGATCATTCCCATGCACTACTTCCTGCCTCCGTTCGGCGAGGGCATGGCCCCGGTTGGCAAGTTCCTCGATCGGCGTCGGAGTGATCCGGTCGTCTATCCCAGAAGTACGACGATCCGGCTCCCCACCGAGATCCCCGGCAGCAGCGGAAAGCCGGCCATCATCGTGCTTGAGCCATCGGGCTACGAACTGACGGCGTAAAGCTAGCAGTCCGAAATGGGAGTTGCTGGGCGGCTGATACGAGGAAATTTCCTTGTTGAAATACACGGCCTTTGATGATGCCGTCCAGGCAACGAACACGTGTCGAAAACTCACGTTTGTGCCAGTGCAGTTCCAACTCAGTCATGTCGACGAAACGTCGAAGTTGGGGAGAGACGATCTTGATGGTTGCTTCCTTGGCACAAATCAACATCTTGATAACTCTTTCCGGGTCCTTTGAAATTTCATTCGATCGCTCAGCTTCCATCGCTGTGGCAACCACACTAATCACGTCCGGTTCGACATGATGCCTCATATCAACGAGGTCGATCCCTATCCCCGAGTGGTCGCGTTTCTTGGCGACTGCTACGACACAAAATCCTCCGTCGTGCGTGATCGAGCCGACGAATCCCTGGGGCCAGATGGGCTCCCGCCATGACCCGACAGGAATGGTGGGTGAATCAGACACTCCCAGTCGTTGCAGAGCATGTCGGGCACAAAACCGTCCAGTTTCAAACTCCAATACGCGAGATTCGACCGCGTTGGCAATATAAGATCGTTCAACGGGATGCAATGTTTTAGCCGCACTGATCCTGGAGTTTGTCACAATAACCCTGGGAAGCAACCACTGCTGCATTTCTTTACAGAGTTGGTCCAATTCGGGGTGCGATCGGCTTGTCATGACGCGCAATCATCTGGAGGGGCCCGCGGAAAGTCAAGTTCCGCCGCCGGGTTTTAGCCTGTAGGAATACTTCAGCTGCTTCGACGAACCGATCGACCCGGGCACGATCGTCTCCACCTGAGTGAATCGGAACGCGGAGCGATGGAGGTTTACGAAGAACTCGAAATCTTTCTCCCACCAATCCACACACCTTGGTGGATTTCCCAGAAACGAGGTCGGCTCGGGCGTGTCTCGTTCTGCGGGGGCAGCATAGCGATCCACAAGAAGTAGGTTCCCACTCAGCAAAACCGGGTGATGGACAACGGGTTGAGCGGAATATAACGACAAGATTATGTTTACAGCGCTTATGAGCTGTCGTAAGTTTCGGGCCCATCGGGAACGCGCGTGGGATCCGGTGGGCGAGGGAGGAAACATGAGAGTTTATCGGGCATTGATGCTCGTGACGTGCCTGTCGGTGGCGCTTGCCGGCACGGCCATCGCCGGCAACAAGGCGTAGCTCGAGGGCCACGAGAGTTTCAATCACGACACGCCCGGCGACGCGACTACCTACACGGGCGAGCTCCTCCCGAACGGGAGGTACGAGAAGATACTGCCAATCGGCGATCTTGACGTGCGTGTCCGCAACCACATGGAGTCCCGGTTGCCGAACCGGTTCGTTGTGTCGGAGAACGGCCACGGTTGGGACGGAAGCCAGGGGCTGTACCTGCTGGCCGATCCGGGCGAAGGATTCATCGAGCCGGACCCGGAGGATCCGAAGCGAAGCCAAGAATGACGCTGGCCTTCAATGTCCGTGTCGAGGCGCAGTCGGACATCGAAGAGGCGGCAGTCTGGTATGAGCAACGAGCTGCGGGTCTTGGTGAGAGCTTCCTGAGAGAACTCGATGGCCTGTTCTCTCGGATCGTAGCGATGCCTCGGCAGTTTCCCGAAATTGAAGAGAGTTTTCGCCGCGGCCTGCTCCGCCGCTTTCCTTACGCCGTATATTTTTCCATTCGACAACACGAGAGCGTCGTGTTCGCGGTGCTACACATGCACGACACCTTTGCCTCCACTCCGTCGGGCTGACCAACCAGACTTTGAGTCTAAAAGAACAGGAACCGAGATCCCGTCTTCGTAAGGTATGATGCGAGCGTGGATCGGGATGAATTATTGCGGGTTCTCAAAGCCTTCGAATCGGAGAAATTGGAGTATGTTCTGATCGGCGCGACGGCTATGGGCTTTCAGGGTTTGGTCCGAGCGACAGAGGACGTCGACCTGATGATCAACGCTACCGTGGCGAATGTCGAACGAGTCCGAAGGGCCTTACGATCGGCTTACGGCAGTGATCCGAGTATTGAGGAGATCCGGGCAGAGGACTTGCTGGGGGACTATCCCGCTGTTCGATACTATCCACCCAGTGGGGACCTGTTCTTCGACCTCATGACTCGATTAGGAGAGGCTGCCGATTTCCACAGTGTGGATTCCGAGATCAAGGAAATTGAAGGTATCCGGGTGCACGTTGCCACGCCGAAAGCGCTCTATCTGCTGAAGAAAGGGACCCTTCGGCCGCTCGATCGGCAAGACGCGGCCGCTTTGCGCGAGCGATTCAAATTGCAGGAGGATGACTAACCAATGCCCGTTCAGAAATTCCGCTCGATCAACGAAATGAATAGAGCACCGATTCGGGTAGTTGGAGAGTCCGCCTTTGATCGTTTTGTCCGTCACTGTCGCCGTTATCGGCTCATCTCGAAACTCAACTACACTCCTGGCGTTTTCAAATTCAGGACGCTCGAAGAGGCACAGGCCGCAAGAGTGCGGGGACAACTACGACCCGAGCAAGATTGAGGCGGTGCCTGATTGTGTAGTTACGGAGTGGGGTATCAATAGCAAAGGAATAGATTCCGGACTGTGACATGGAGAATCGCTTTGACCACGCTCTTCAGTTCAAAGTCACGCTCAAGGGAATTAGTCCACCAATTTGGCGCAGGGTCCAGGTGCCCTGCACCTACACGTTTTGGGATCTTCACGTCGCGATTCAAGACGCCATGGGTTGGCTGGATTGCCACCTGCACTTATTTCGGCTTCGAGATTCCGTTTCCGGCAAGGATTTCCTTGTTGGCATTCCCGACGACGGCGGGTTCGTGGATGACCTTGAGATCCTGGCGGGCTGGGACATTCCGGTCGTGCTCTACCTTACCCTTGCCGGGCGCGCGGTAACTTATGAGTACGATTTCGGGGATGATTGGCAACACGCCTTGCTGTTAGAGAAGATTATTCCTCGGGATCCCCTCGTGACTTATCCGGTCTGTATCGGAGGCCGTCGGGCCTGCCCGCCTGAGGACTGCGGGGGTATCCCAGGCTATGGTGGATTTCTGGAAGCCATACAAGACCCGACCCATGAGGAGCACCAGAGTATGATGGCATGGGTGGGTGGCGCCTACGATTCTGAGGCATTCGACAAGGCCAGGGTTCAATTTGACGACCCAAACCGGCGGTGGCACCAGGCATTTCGTGAGGGGTAGGTCATGCGATCCCTGGATGGGCCGAGTTGTCTAACTAAAGCCCGGAAGAAGGGCCATTTCTTTTCTCCGGCACGCTTGCAACCCAGCGTCTCCTTGCGATCGTGTCACGGGTGCATTCTGGAGTTGCCAAGCTAACCCGCATAGATCACCGATTTGGAAATGAAGGTGATTTTGGCAGGCCGGAACGGTTTTCTGAGAGTTTCGCTATCGATCCGGTCCAGGTCGAGTGATGCGGTGGTGTGGATGGTCGTGAATGAACCGTTTTTCGGGTTCGGAAGAGCGTGACGGAATGTATTCAGGCAGAGCTCGGCCTGAGCGATGGAACGATTTCGTTTTTGGGGGCGTTTGATCGGGACAGACCTCAGCAGCGCAGAGGAATGGCCTGGAGGTTTCGAACGACGGCAGCGAAGACCTCGCTGTAGGGATAGGCTTCCGACATGGAGATCCAGACGTGGCGGACCGTGAGGCGGACTTGGGCGCCGATCTTGAGGAGCTTCAAGCGAATCGTCTGACACTGAGCGCGAGCCAGGGGGGTCTGCTTCAGTCCGAGACGACGCAAGGCGTGCATGAGCATGTAGGCGGCGGAGGACAGATACAGCCGGAGTTGATTGGCGCGCATCGTTGCCGCGCTGGTCCGGTCGGCGAACAGACCCAACTGCTGTTTTTTTATGCGGTTCTCCATGTCGCCCCGCGCACAGTAGAAGTCTTCGTAGAGCGCGCGGGCCCCCAGGCGTTCCGGCGACAGGGAGGTGACGACGAATCGGGGATTGGCGCCTTTGTCCAGGAACTCGGCCTTGCCGACGACGCGTCGCTCCGAGGTCCAACTGTGGCGAGTCCGGTAGCGGAAATCCTTGAACACCCGCGCCGGTCGCCCGGTGGCGTTGAACTCGGCTTCGGCCTGAGTCATCGCTTCGGCTCTCTCTGACTTGAGCCGATCATTGTTGGCCAACCCCATCACGTAATCCACGTGATGGTCTTCACACCAGCGGAGCAAGTCATCCCGGCAAAAGCCCGAGTCGGCCCGGATGACGATCGAGACCTCCGGCCAGCTCTGCCGAATCCGGCCGACGATCCGTTCCAGTTCCTCCACCGATCCCGCGGCCCCATCGATATTGGAACACCGCAACCGGGCGCACAGCAGATGCTCCCCCGAGAAGATGTACAGCGGGAGATAACAGTAGTGGCGGTAGTAACCGTGAAAGAACCGGCCTTCCTGCTGGCCATGGATCGGGTCGTCGGTCGCATCCAGATCCAGCACCATCTCCTCGGGCGCCGATTCGTGGGACTCCACGAAGGCATCCACCATCCAGCCGTCGATCCGGTCCGGGTCCATCGCGATCTTCTTGTACCGCTCCTGCTCATCGACCTCGGCGCCGGTCAACTCCAACCGGTTCAGCGTACACCTGCCCGCCAGCGCCTTCCCCCGATCTGAGGCCTGCCGCCGCCTCTCCCCCAACGGATCGGCCTTATTCACCGCCACCGCCAGCATCGGATCGGTGCGCAACTGATCATGATCGTTCAGATCCTCGTACCCCAGACAGAGTCCGTAGATGCGCTGCCCCAACAACTCCTCGACCGTGTGTTCGATCAACCGCGGATCCCGGTGATCCCTGAAACACTCAGCCAGTCCGGCGATCAGACCCGTCCCCCTCTCGACCTCTCGCAACAGCAGCACCCCTGCATCGGAGGTGATCTTCCCGCCGTCGAACCGCGCCTTCACTTTGCGTTGAAATAGTCCGTGAAATTCGAACCTGGCTTGTTTACACTCTGTTCTCATAAGGGCCGCCTCCGTTTGCGTGTGAAAACGTTCATTCAAAACGCTTTATACCAAACAGGGCGGCCTTTTCAGGTCCCATCGGTGAGAAATGGCGGTTAGCGGCCTGCAGTTCGAGGCGGTAGATCTCGAGCAGAGCCATCAGCATGGCTGTAACCAGCGGTCCCAGGAGTATGCCCGCCGGGCCGAACAACAACAGCCCTCCCGCAAAGGCAAAGAAGAGCAACAGGACGTGCATCCCCTCAGAGCGCCCTTTGATGATCAGCGGCCGCACGATGTTGTCGACCAGAGCAATGACACAGGAGCCCAGCAGGAATAGCACGACTCCCCTTCCCATTGAACCGCTCAGCATCAGATAGAAAGACATCGGCATCCAGATCACGGCCGTGCCAAAGATCGGCACGACTGAAACGCAGGCGACGGCGGCAGCCCAGAAGACAGGCTTGTCGATTCCCAGGATCACAAAAATCAGAGCGGCCAGTACTCCCTGACAGAGCCCCGTGACAAAGATCCCGAAAAAGGTTGCGTACACCATGTTCTGGAGTTTTCCAAACAGCACCTTCTGGTAGTCGGGGGCAAGTGGAAGCAGACTCTGCAGTCGGGCGAGCAGCATGTGGCCGTCGCGAAACAGAAAGAACATACAGAAGATCATCACCACGAAATTGATCAGAAGCCAGCCGACACTTCCCACAATGGTTGAGGATCGGCTGATCAGCAGACGGGCCAGATCCTCCAGGCGCGAAGCCAGGAAATCACTGAAACGGAAGTTGTTTTGCTGCATCAGTGAGCTGATGCGATCCACCACTGGCTGCAGCATTTCGGGGTAGGGTTTTTCAATCAGCTTCATAATCTGATCCTGGTTGGCGACAAACACGGCGTAGGCATCGTTCAACTCGTTGGCGAGGAAGACAAACAGCAGCACCAGGGGAATAATGATCAAGATAGTGATGATCGACGACATGATCACGGCCGCCAGCGCCGCTCTGTCCCTGAGCTGCCGCTTCAGTGCCAGAAAGTTGGGATAGAAGAGAGAAGTCAGCGTCATTGCCAGGATCAGCGAGAAAAGAAAGGGCTCCAGAATCCGGTAGAACAGATACATCACCAGAGCCAGCAGCAAGAGCAAAAAGGTCTGGGAGGGAATCGGCGAGCGCTTCATCAGAAATTCTCTGCATAGTAGGGACACAGGTCCACCAGTACGCACCGGTCACAGCGGGGCTTACGGGCGCGACAGACCTGTCTGCCGTGGTGGATCACCCAGTGTGAAAAGTTGATCCAGTCGTTCTGGTCGATCTGTTTCATCAGGTCCCGCTCGATCGCTACCGGCGTCTCGGCCCCGGTTATTCCCAGCCTTCCGGATATGCGGCCGACGTGGGTGTCGACCACAACTCCGGCGGCGATACCGAAAGCGGTTCCCAGGACCACATTGGCCGTCTTGCGGGCAACCCCGGGCAGTGTCAGAAGATCCTCCATACTGGAAGGAACACGGCCTCCAAAGCTGGCCACGATCGTCCTGGCCGCACCGATGAGGCTGCGGGTCTTGTTTCGAAAAAAGCCCGTACTCCGTATGATTCCCTGAACGTCCGCAGGATCTGCCAGGGCCAGGGCATCCGGGTCCGGGTATTCCTCGAACAGGCGAGGGGTCACTATATTCACACGGGCGTCCGTACACTGAGCCGAGAGTATCGTCGCCACCAGAAGCTGGAAGGCATTGGCGTGATGCAGGGCGCACTCCGCCCCCTGGTATTCCCGGGAGAGGATTTCGACGATCTTCGCTACTCGCTGAGATTCTTTTGGCCTGGCTCCAGGGTGCCGCCTCGACATTCCAACTGATCATAACACCCCTGCGAAGGCCGCAGGCCCTTTCAGTCGAAGACGACGGGCAGTGACTTGAGGCTAGAGCTTTTTGTCCGCCAGGTACTCTACGGCGTGACGGCGGGCAGACCTTCCGACGGGCCGGCGCAGGAAGGCCAGAACCGCGATCGCAGCCGCCCCCAGGATCAGTCCTGCAAACAGCGAAGGGAAAGACAGGATCCTCGAAAGCCAGTTCCCCAGGCCTGCTGGATGAACCACAAACTGCTGGCTGTGGAGCGGGATTCTCTGATCGTTGCCATCAATCAGGTCGACCTTCAGGGTGGCCGGCTGAGATCGGAAAGTCCCACCCCCGAGATCCCAGTCCCAGAACGTGTCTTCCCTCACTTTGAGAACTCTCCGGGCATCGCCTCCTGCCAGCTCAACGGAGAGTTCCTCAGGGGCGATCCATCCGACCTCGGCTCTCGGCTCATCCCCCAGGGCTGCGTGAAGCTCGCGTTCCCGGTCCGAGAACTTGACCGTGTCGGGCGACACCAGCGTTATTTCGACGCGCGCCCGGTTCCCGACCTGGTCGGGCGGAACGATGCGAAGCGTACCCAGGAGCTGCGACTCCAGAAAGATCTGGCCGGCAAGAGACTCCTCTTCTGCCTCCGGGTCAACCAGCGGCTCGACTCGCAGAGCCTTGGAGAGGGCGTCTGCCATCTCCAGGATCTCCTTTTGCTCCCGCATTTCCAGATACTGGGCATTGATGCTCTTCTTGTCCGACGTGAGAGCCCGAAGCCGGGACGAGAGCCGCGTGTTCTTACTCTGGGTAGAAGTGAGTTCCTTCCTCAGTTCCTGATTCTCGCTCTGCAGCGCCGAGACCTGACCCTGGAGCTCAGCCAGCCGGGTGGAAAGGGCGGAACGGGCACTCTGGAGCTGGTTGACGAATGACCCTAGAGACTCCGAGTCCCCCACCTCTCCATTGCCAGCCTCAACGTCGAGGCTGGAGATCAGGTCGTTGACCTGTCTTTCGTAGGTCTCCTGGGCGCTCCTGAGCTCATCAATCTCAGTTTGCAGCTTCCGGATCTCTCCACGGGCCTCGTCTCGCTGATCCAGAATCCGCAGCCGCTCTTGCTTCTCTTCGTCAACTACAGTGGTGACTTCCCCCAGTTGCTCGCGGAGGTCCCGGGACCGTAACTGCTCCGAAGCCAGTTCTTCTCCCGTTGCCCCCATCTTTGTCTCCAAAGCCGACACCCGGGCCTCCAGTTCCTGCGCATTCTGCAAGGCCCTCCGGTACTCGGGGTTCTGCTCTGCGATCTTGCGGATGACGAACTCTCTCGAAGTGCCGGTAGTGGCAACGAAGTTCTGAATCAGCTCTTCGTATTGATGTTCAATGAAGGAAGTCTTGGCTGCGTCAATGTCCCGGTAAGAGACCCCTTCGGTAAAGGCAAAGATCAGCGCGCCCTCAAAATCTCCCTGTTGCCCAAAATGCTGTTCCAGCGGTTGCTCGAAGCGGAAGAACACCAGGCCTTCCACGCTTCCGTCCAGCGCACTGACCCTGAAGCGTATGCTCCGGTCTTTGAACTCCAGACCGGTCACCCGGACCTGGTCGCCCACTTTGAAGGTGAGGGGATCGGCCTGACTCGACGGGTCAAGCCGGCTCTGGGTCTTCACGTCAACAATCTGACGCAATCCATGCATCGGTACCCGCAGAAAGATGGTCTTGTTCAGATACCTCTCTAGATATTGACTCTGGAGCCGTTTGTCGATACCGGCGCTGAGAGTCAGAATGGTTGCGCAAGCGACGAAGAGAAAGCTCATTCGGCGCAGGGATAAGGGGTTTCTCACCATGGCAAGTTCTCCGAGCTGATTTTAACAGTCTCTGGTGAAACGAGCCGCCCCTTCCGACTGGCCGCCACCCTGCCATTGATCCGCTTCCGATCGTATAATCTTCGTAGGAGCCGCTTCCATGCGGCGATCTGATCGGGCCATGGAGGTGCGACCCTGGTTGTCGCCCGTCAGGCGGGCCGGCACCAGGCCGGCCCCAACGGAGAGAACGGATCGGACCGCGGAGAGTCCTCCTGCTCTGCGGACGTCACGGGAGAGCAGAGACACAGCGGACTGCCGGGTACACGAGGTCATTTGAACGAGCCATGGACAGCGACAATCTGATCGTCAACGAGGTTTTTTTCAGCATTCAAGGGGAGTCCAGCTACGCCGGACGACCCTGCGCCTTTGTCCGGCTAACGGCCTGCAACCTCAGATGCAGCTACTGCGACACGGAGTATGCTTTCCACGAGGGAGAGGACCGCACGGCCGAGGACATTGTTTCAGAGGTCAACAAGTTCCCCTGCGCACTGGTGGAGATCACAGGTGGAGAGCCTCTTCTCCAACCAGCCGTTCACGGGCTGGTCAGCCGGTTCCTGGAACTTGGAAAAACCGTTCTGATCGAGACGGGTGGGTCGGTGGACATTGGTCCCGTCGATCCGCGAGCTATCCTGATTTACGACATCAAGTGCCCGGACAGTGGCATGGCCGGGCGGAACAGGTGGGACAATATCGGCCTGCTGAAGCCTATCGATGAGGTCAAGTTCGTGGTCGGCTCCAGAGGGGACTACGAGTGGAGCAAGGGAATACTTGAGAAGTACAAACTCTCCGGTCATCACCAGGTACTCTTTTCTCCCGTCTTCGGAAAGCTGGAACCGGAACGGCTCGCTGACTGGCTTCTCGAGGACGGCCTGGACGCGCGTCTTCAGATTCAGCTCCACAAACTGCTCTGGGGAGCCGAGACCAGAGGAGTCTGACGGGTAGGATCTCGATGTGATCGGACCACGGAGGGTCCTCCTACACTGAGAACGTCACACCAGGGCAAAGTGTAGGAGCCGCTTCCATGCGGCGATCTCATCGGACCGCGGCAGGGGCGACCCTAGCCCGCATAGATCACCGATTTGGAAATGAAGGTGATTTTGGCAGGCCGGAACGGTTTTCTGAGAGTTTCGCTATCGATCCGGTCCAGGTCGAGTGATGCGGTGGTGTGGAGGATCGTGAATGGAGCGTTTTTCGGGTTCGGAAGAGCGTGACGGAATGCATTCAGGCAGAGCTCGGCCTGAGCGATGGAACGATTTCGTTTTTGGGGGCGTTTGATCGGGACAGACCTCAGCAGCGCAGAGGAATGGCCTGGAGGTTTCGAACGACGGCAGCGAAGACCTCGCTGTAGGGATAGGCTTCCGACATGGAGATCCAGACGTGGCGGACCGTGAGGCGGACCTGGGCGCCGATCTTGAGGAGCTTCAAGCGAATCGTCTGACACTGAGCGCGAGCCAGGGGGGTCTGCTTCAGTCCGAGACGACGCAAGGCGTGCATGAGCATGTAGGCGGCGGAGGACAGATACAGCCGGAGTTGATTGGCGCGCTGGTCCGGTCGGCGAACAGACCCAACTGCTGTTCTTTTATGCGGTTCTCCATGTCGCCCCGCGCACAGTAGAAGTCTTCGTAGAGCGCGCGGGCCCCCAGGCGTTCCGGCGACAGGGAGGTGACGACGAATCGGGGATTGGCGCCTTTGTCCAGGAACTCGGCCTTGCCGACGACGCGTCGCTCCGAGGTCCAACTGTGGCGAGTCCGGTAGCGGAAATCCTTGAACACCCGCGACGGTCGCCCGGTGGCGTTGAACTCGGCTTCGGCCTGAGTCATCGCTTCGGCGCTCTCTGACTTGAGCCGATCATTGTTGGCCAACCCCATCACGTAATCCACGTGATGGTCTTCACACCAGCGGAGCAAGTCATCCCGGCAAAAGCCCGAGTCGGCCCGGATGACGATCGAGACCTCCGGCCAGCTCTGCCGAATCCGGCCGACGATCCGTTCCAGTTCCTCCACCGATCCCGCGGCCCCATCGATATTGGAACACCGCAACCGGGCGCACAGCAGATGCTCCCCCGAGAAGATGTACAGCGGGAGATAACAGTAGTGGCGGTAGTAACCGTGAAAGAACCGGCCTTCCTGCTGGCCATGGATCGGGTCGTCGGTCGCATCCAGATCCAGCACCATCTCCTCGGGCGCCGATTCGTGGGACTCCACGAAGGCATCCACCATCCAGCCGTCGATCCGGTCCGGGTCCATCGCGATCTTCTTGTACCGCTCCTGCTCATCGACCTCGGCGCCGGTCAACTCCAACCGGTTCAGCGTACACCTGCCCGCCAGCGCCTTCCCCCGATCTGAGGCCTGCCGCCGCCTCTCCCCCAACGGATCGGCCTTATTCACCGCCACCGCCAGCATCGGATCGGTGCGCAACTGATCATGATCGTTCAGATCCTCGTACCCCAGACAGAGTCCGTAGATGCGCTGCCCCAACAACTCCTCGACCGTGTGTTCGATCAACCGCGGATCCCGGTGATCCCTGAAACACTCAGCCAGTCCGGCGATCAGACCCGTCCCCCTCTCGACCTCTCGCAACAGCAGCACCCCTGCATCGGAGGTGATCTTCCCGCCGTCGAACCGCGCCTTCACTTTGCGTTGAAATAGTCCGTGGAATTCGAACCTGGCTTGTTTACACTTTGTTCTCATAAGGGCCGCCTCCGTTTGGCTTTGAAGTCTTTCATTCAAAACGCTTTATACCAAACAGGGCGGCCTTTTGAGGTCCTATCGGTGATCTATGCGGGCTAGATCGTCCCGGTCTGGCGCAGGGCTTCGTACACGACAATCGATACGGCATTGGCGAGGTTCAGGCTGCGGACCGCCGGCTGCAGAATCGGAATGCGAAAGGAATGTTCCGAATAACGTCCCAGAACATCCTCTGAGAGCCCCGTCGTCTCGCTCCCGAAGACCAGAAGCTCGTTTCCCTGAAAGCGTGCTTCCAGATACGATGCTGAAGCCTTTTTCGAGAAGAAGCACAGATCCTCGGGCTGTCTCGACCCGATCAGATCCTCCAGGGACGCGTGGGTCGATACCTGCGCAAACTCCCAGTAGTCCAGTCCCGCCCTTTTGAGCCGACTGTCCGTGATTTCGAAACCAAGGGGTTCCACCAGACGCAGAGGAATTCCGGTAGCCGCACAGAGTCGCGCAATGCTGCCCGTATTGGGGGGAATCGTCGGTTCCACCAGAACCACTTCAAACACGTTCAGGCCGTCCTACCCCCGCTCCGTCGGACATACTGTTAGAATCTCGTGCGGAACTCAAGAGTCACGATGTTCAAAGCGTTTGTATTCGGGGCGGCTCTGCTGATTCCTGCTTCACAAGTCCGTCCCATCGATATCCAAATCGCCCATTTGAAGAACGATGCCCTGCGTCACGCGGCAACCATCATCCGGGCCAGCGAGAGCCTGACCGATCTCTTTCAAAAATGGTCGGACTCGAGTCTACAAAGCAAAGACTTTGAGCCGCTGGCCAAAGATCGACTGAAACTCATCCGGAACTCTTCCAAACGTGTGTCCGAGAATCCTCTCGTGGCACGGATCGACCGGCCCAAAGAGAAGCAGAAACCGACCGGCTTCAAGAGTTCGAGCTCCTCGCGGGACCTGGGGCTGGAAGAAATCCCCTCGGTTCTGGCCGCGATCACGGAAAGGGCTCGTCTCGTCCAGGAGCAGCTGCGGCAGCTCGAGAGCGGGGATAGCGACGAAACCTCGGACGGTCCCGAGCGGGGCCCCAATCGCCCCACGGTTACTCTGGGGGAGTTGCATGCACCCAGAATCAGCAGCCTGTGCGGCGACATGCGAGCCCAAGCCGGAAAAGTCGCAAAGGCTCTGCTGCCCAGACTCAAGCCCTGACCTGTTCGGTCGTTAGTCGTCAGTGAGACCATCGTCGGATGCTTCCAGGAGCGTAAATACCAGGTCGGTAATCTGATGTCCCTTGATCCCAACCACCCGAACCTGAAAGCGTTCTCCCACACTCAGCTCGTCTCCGATCCGCGCGGTTCGCCCCAAAACCATCATCACATGGCCTGCTATGGTGTCATTCTCAGCATCTTCGAGCCGCAGGTCAAGCTTTTCCTCGATTTCTTCGAGCAAGGCCCGACCATTGACAAGATAGGTCCGGGCGCCGGACTCACGAATCATCTCGGGAGGTATTTCCAGGTCAAATTCATCCTGAATCTCACCCACCAGCTCTTCCAGAACGTCTTCCAGGGTTACGATTCCCACGGTCGATCCATACTCGTCTACAACGATCGCCATGTGAATTCGAGATTCCCGAAACTCGGAAAGCAGGGAATCAATGCGCTTGCTTTCCGGTACGAACAGAGTCTGCCGCTTGAGCAGCTTCAAATCGAATTCCGGACCGACCGTCTCATAGTTCCAGAGCAGGTCCTTGACGTGAATCAAACCCAGAACCCGGTCCAGCCCCACCTCGCACAGAGGGTAGCGAGTGTGCTTTTGCCCGCGTACCAGCTCCAGATTCTCTTCAACACTCTTCCTTATATCGAGAAATCTGACTTCTACCGAAGGGACCATCACTTGCCTTACCGTGCGCTGGGCAAAAGAGAAGACCTTCATGAGCAGTCTTTTCTTGTTTCGATCTATGATCCCATGCTCGCTGGACCGCGAGAGCAGGATTCGGAGCTCTTCCTCCGAATGGGTGATCTCGAACTCCGAAGTTGGCTTGATCCCCATCAAACGAAGGAACTGATTGGCAGCACCATTGAGCACCCAGATGAAAGGGTAGGACAGCCGGTAAAAGAAGACCAGTGGGGCGGCAGCCCACTGGGCGGACCGCTCAGGTTGCTGAATGGCCAGGGACTTGGGTGCCAGCTCACCCAGCACGATATGCAGAAAAGTGATGAGCAGAAAGGCGGAACCTCCAGCCAGCGTGTGAGTCAGCGCGGGGTTATCGGCCAGGCCCAGAGGATGGAGCAAAGGTTCGAACAGTTTGGAAAATGCCGGCTCTCCGATCCATCCCAGCCCCAGACTGGCAAGCGTGATTCCGAGCTGAGTCGCGGACAGGTACTCGTCCATATTATCGATGAGCTTCAAAACCGTTTTGGCCCGCTCGTTTCCTCGTCTGATGAGTTCCTGGATCCTGGTTTCCCGAACCTTGACGATCGAGAACTCGGCGTTGACAAAAAAGCCGTTGAGAAGCACCAGAAAGAGCGCGGTAAAGATAAAGACCAACTGATAGATCGCTTCCATGTGGGGGACTATACAACGAGTGGCTGTGCTATTCGCGGGAGGGAGTCGTGCCTGAGAAAAGCCACCGATCGAGGATCCATTTCCACCACGGAGTGTTAGCGGGGCGTGATAAAGGGAGTGTAGAATAACGGTTGACTCAGGTTACCCATGGACCGCCACTATTACCAGCTCCTCAGGAATGCGTCCCAGGAAGAGTTTTACGAGGCGATCAACAGCCCCGAGCACGAACTCTACGACATCCTCTGGGATTTGTTTGAAACGGTTGTGATCGAGCCATCCGAAGTCTACGATCCTGATTTCGGCAACCACAACCAGTTCCGCTACAGCATCGGAAACTCCGTGACCATGGAGTTTTTTCCGGATTCCGGCTATTTCGAACGGCGCCTCGAGTCGAACCCATACCGGGATGGCGTCGACGCTGCTGGAATCCATCTCAGATTCACGATTCAACCCCAGATGAGTTGCCTCTTCTCAGTCGGACTTCAGATCTGGGGAAGACCGGAGCGCTTCGCATTCAAAAAGCTCTGGAAGGGACACCGGAATCTGATGCTCAACATCCTGAGAAAGGCCAAGCCCATGGTGGGAAAGCGGATCCCCTTCCCGGCCATGGACTTCGCCGGATCACTCGAGGAGATGCTGGATAACTATTTTGCGGTCCGCGACTCTGAGAACTTCCTGGAATTTCAATACCCTTTTGCCCAGTTCGACGAGACCGACTTTGCACAAAATTTCATGATCTACATGGGTCTTGTCTACCATACGATCCGGGAGCAGTGTCAGCACCGTCGAAGCGAGCCCGACGCACTACACGATTGCATGCGCGACTTCTATTCGGGCCACCTGCCCGAGCTCCCTCCCCCTCTCCCGAGCGTGGAATTGATGATTCCCTCGGGGATTGACTAAGCGCCTGCTCGGGGATTGATTAGGCGCCTGGTTGTGTGTTTTTCCCCCGGCTTCCGCCGGGGGCTCTGATTTTGGCCGTCGACCGGCCGGACTAACATCCCGAATCCCCGAAAAGTGGAGTTCTGGCCAGGGTAAGAGCACACACTTCCCGGACTCCTCGTTGGGCAGCGATTACGGAGGCCAGCTCAGAGATCGTCGTCCCGGTGGTCAGAACATCATCGAGGACCAGCAGGTTGCCGACCGGCAACTGCTCTCCGCGCTTCATCCGAAACGCACCTCTCAGGTTGCGAACCCTGGCCGGGCCGTTCAAACCGAACTGGGGACGAGTGGCCCGGACTCTGGCCAGGGCGTTTGCAACGGGGACACGGCACTTCCTGGACAGGCGCCGGGCCATCAGCCCAACGGCGTCGAATCCTCTGGCACGGATCCTGCCGGGATGAGAAGGGACAGGAACCAGACCCTTGAATTCGAGGTCGGCGAAGTGCTTTTGAAGGCACTCGAACAGGCAGTCGGAGAGAGGCCAGGCCAGGGCCCTCGCCGACCGAAACTTGTAAAGGTGAATGAGGTCTCGCAACCTGCCCTCGTACAACCCCCAGGATCGGCACCGCGGGAGAGGGGGCGGTTGACCGCGGCAACCCGAGCAGGTCCCCGATTCTTCGAGCAGAACACCCGGCACCGGAATTCCGCAACAGTGACAGACTGGATCGGTTAGCGGAGCCAGCCTCCTGAAACAGTCGTTGCAAAGAGGGACCGCTCTCTGGTTGACGACCCAGCAGCCGCATGTCGCACAGGTCTGGGGCGCAAACAACCCGTTGAGAACCAGGCGCGCGACCTCGTGTACTCTCATCCATTCTTATTACGCTCTCGGCCTCCCCAAGTGCGAAACCCACGGGTCCTCGATGCGCTCGGAACCCGCGAATCCGACGCGCTTGTTGCACGCGCGCTACTTCAACCGTTAACGGACGGCTTACGCCGTGCCGTTCTGTTTCGGACCACAGAGGGGCGACCCTGGTGGTCGCCCGTTAGGCGGGCCGGCACAAGGCCGGCCCCTACGAACAGATCTGATCGGACCACGGAGGGTCCTCCGACATTCCCTGGAACCTGGAACCCGGAACCAGCCCCCCCTCACCCCCGGTGGTAGGGGACGCGATTCTGGATGCAGAAGGCCCGGAAAACCTGCTCCAGCAACACGACCCGGGCCAGTTCGTGCGGCAGCGTCATCCTGCCCAGCGAAACGGTTTCGTCGGCCAGCGACCGGACCGGCGAGGGCAGTCCAAAGTGCCCTCCCACCACAAAGCCCACCTCGCGGTTCCCCTGCCCTCCCAGCCCGCTCAACCAGTCGGACAATTCGCGGCTGGATCGGTGTCGACCCTCTTCATCCAGGCACACCACAACCGAGACCCCGCTCAAGGCTTTCTCAACACGGGAGGCCTCGAGTTTCAGCTGTCGCTGAGTCTGGCGAGGATCCGTCTTCTTCCCTTCCCGGACCGTGAGGATCGCTGCCGAGCAGTACTTCTCAAGGCGGGAAAGATAGTCTGCTTCGAGGTGCCTGTAGGAAGGGCTTTTCGTCGCCCCGATCCAGATAAACTTCAGTTTCACTGTGACCGACTCTCTTTAACTCTTCCCGGCAGGTTGGGAGGGAGACGTCGACGAGATCAACCCCGCATCACCCCTTCAAGCCGGCAGTGGGGTTGACTTCGGTTCCGTCGCTCCACAGCTTCTCCAGGTTATAGAAGCGACGGGTGGGCTCTGAAAAGATGTGGACCACGAAATCCAGATAGTCCATCAGGACCCAGTCGGCGCCTTCGTAGCCTTCCACATGGGCCGGGCGGGTCTCCTGTTGAAGAATCTCGCGCACCGCGCCGGCAATCGCTTGAATCTGCTTCCGGTTGCTGCCGTGGCAGAGGATGAAGAACTCGGTGAAGGAGGAAACCTGGCTAATGTCCAGGATCAGGATCCCCTCGCCCTTTTTTCCTTCAATCGCCTCGCACACCTTGGCTAGCTTCTGGGTCAATTCGTTCATACAGACGGTACTTCCTGATGTGTTCCAACACGCCGGCCGAAAGGAGATCGGGCTCGAGATATCTCCTTTGGACCAGGGCTCTTCGGATCTGGGTGGAACTCACCGGCTGGTGATAGGAAGGAAGTACAAAGGATCTTCCGGGCTCGATGGCAGGTGGTGGAACGTCGTCCTGTATGCGAGTCAGTCTTTCTTTCAAGTCCGCTGGAAGCGCCAGCCGCCCCAGGGAGATCTCTATCCCTGGCCTTTGCACAAAAACAAAACAGTAACGAGCCAGCAGTTTAGCATAGTCCTTCCAGGTATGGATCTCCGAGAGGGCGTCCGCCCCGGCTATGAAGCAGAGCTGTGTCTGGGGATGATTCTTCGTCCACAGCCGCAGGGTGTCCGCGGTATACGAGGGTCCCGGCCTCCGCAGCTCCCAGTCGGAAGCCTGCAGCCGGGCATACTGACGAGTTTCCAGTGCGACCATAGCGAAGCGGTGATAGGCACTCCCTATCGCTTGCCCCTGCTTGTGGGGCGGGACCCGCGCTACCATGAAGATCACCGAATCCAGATCGAAGAACTCCAGGGCCCGGTTGGCAATGGCTACGTGTCCCTGGTGAATGGGATCGAAGGTGCCTCCCAGGATTCCGATGCTCAACTTGATCCCACTCCAAGCATCGATGCCATGAGATTCTTCAACTCCTTCAGGCCCTGCCCGTTGACCGACGATACCTTGATCAGCGGCAGCTCTTTTTCCTCAGCGTAAGCCACCAGGGCCGTGAGTCTCTCCTCAGCCCGGACGTCCATTTTCGAGGCCACGAGAATCCGGGGAGTATGCGCCAGCTTCTCTTTGTAGGCCTGCAACTCCCGATCAATAACACGAACTGCCCGGGTCGGACTCTCGGGTCCCAGCTCGCTCACGTCAACGAGATGAACCAGAAGGCGGGTTCGCTCCACATGGCGAAGAAAACGATCGCCCAGACCCGTTCCGCTGTGAGCACCTTCTATCAACCCGGGAATATCCGCCACTACGAAGCTATCGTACTCCCCGAAGGAGACGACGCCCAGGCTGGGGGTCAGGGTCGTGAAGGGATAGTCGGCAACCGTGGGCCTGGCAGCGGAAATCGTCGAAATTAGAGTGGACTTTCCCGCATTTGGATACCCGATAAGGCCTACATCGGCCAGGACTTTGAGTTCCAGAACCAGACTCCTGCTCTGTCCCGGTTTCCCGGTCTCCGTGTATTCGGGGGCCTGGTTCGTGGAGCTCACGAAGGCCGCATTCCCTCGCCCGCCGCGGCCTCCCGAGGCGACCAGTTCCCCCTGATCGGGCGCATCCAGATCGCAGACCATCTCCCGGGTATCGGTATCCAGAACCTGGGTGCCCACGGGTACTTCGATGGTCAAATCTTGACCCCTCTTCCCCTGCTGCTTCTTTCCCGAGCCGTGGCCACCCCGCTGTGCCTCAAAATGTTTCTTGTAACGAAAAGGCAGGAGGGTGCTCAGATGCGAAGAACTCTTGAGATAGACGCTGCCGCCGTCCCCTCCGTTTCCACCGCTGGGACCGCCCCGGGGGACGTACTTCTCTCTTCGAAAGGCCCTTGCCCCACTCCCCCCATCGCCTGCTTTGACTTCAATCCTTGTGTAGTCGACGAACATGACCGGCAGCCGCAAGCGGGAGATCGGGTAAGCAGCCAAAAGCCCGAACGGGTCCGGCACCGGTGCAGCCGATGCCGGCCCGGAAGCCGGGCGCATTTACTGCCGGCAAATGACCTGCTGAGGTCTGGATCACAACTCCGGCAGCTACGACGAAATCACGTGGACAAACTTGCCGTAACGTCCCCGGTTCTGAAATTTGACAGTCCCGTGGACCGTTGCAAACAGTGTGTCATCATTTCCCCGGCCGACATTCCGTCCCGCTTTGAAAGGGGTGCCCCGCTGGCGGACCAGGATCGAGCCGCTCGTGACAAACTGCCCGTCGTAGCGCTTGATACCCAGACGCTTGGAATTACTGTCGCGTCCGTTCTTAACACTGCCCTGTCCCTTTTTGTGGGCCATATCCTACTCCTTGCTGTTCGAGGCCGAGTCGCCTTCCGGGTCATCCTCCGCCGGGGCTGCCTTCTTGGGAGCTGCCTTCTTGGGAGCTACTTTCTTCGGAGCTGCTTTCTTGGGAGCTGCTTTCTTGGGAGCCCCCTTCTCTGTAGATGCCTTCTCGGGAGCCGCCTTCTCAGCGGTTGCCTTCTTGGGGGCTACTTCCCTGGGAGAATCTTTCGCGGAGGAGTCCTTGGCGGGGGCTGCTTTCCTGGCGGCCGCCTTCTTGGGAGCCGCCTTCTCAGCAGTTACCTTCTTGGGGGCTGCTTTCCCGGCAGCTGCTTTCTCGGGAGCCGCCTTCTCAGCAGTTGCCTTTTTGGGGGCTGCCTCCTTGGAAGAATCTTTCGGGGAGGAGTCCTTCGCGGGAGCTGCTTTTCTGGCGGCCGCCTTCTCGGGGGCCTTGATTTCGTCGATGCGTATCGCTGTTAGGGCCTGGCGATGTCCCGACTTGCGACGGTACATCTTTCGTCTCTTGAATTTCAGGACGATTATCTTGGCGCCACGCGCGTGGTCGAGGATGGTTCCCGTGACGCTGGCTCCTTTGATGAAGGGCAACCCCACCTGGGATTGGGCGTCCGCCCCTACGAAAAGGACCTCTCCAAAGGTGACCTGATCACCCACTTCACCCTTCAATCGCTCGACTCGCAGCAGGTCGCCTGGAGCAACCTTGTACTGCTTTCCGCCAGTCTGAATCACCGCGTACACGGATCGGCCTCCTCCCAGAAGACATCGGGAACCGGTCCAGGGACCGGTAAAAAAGAGAAAATTATATCGAGGGCCCGGACCCCGTGTCAAAGATACGGCCCCAGCAGTCCGTCTCGCAAATCGCTCGGAGTCACGCGCGGAACTCGAGGTTCGGGACCTGCAACACCGCTATAATGAGCGTTTTGTCTTCCCTGACCAGGAGAAGCCGGCGCATGACTCAGGGCAACACTCCAGGCGAACAGTTTCAAGCCCTTTCCAGGCAGCTCGCCGACCTGCGCAGCACCCTGAGTCTTCTGATCTGGGATCAGGAGACACAAATGCCCCGTCAGGGAGTCGATGATCGGGCAGGGCAGGTGGCAACACTGGCGGGCCTGTACCACGAACGCCTGGTCTCCGACCGATACGGCGAAGTCATCGACCAGGTAGAAAGCCTCAGTGACGACGCCTGGACGCAAGCTGATGTGCGGGAAGCCCGGCGCCTGCACAGCAAGGCGACACGACTGCCTCCTGCTCTGGTCCGTGAACTGGCCAGGACGACCAGCCTCGCCTACCACGCCTGGGTGGCGGCCCGCCAGGCTTCGGACTTCGCAGCCTTCGCCCCCTGGTTGACCCGCATCGTCGGCCTCAAGCGCCAGGAAGCGGAATGCCTGAAAATCGGAGAAACACGGTATGACGCCCTGCTCGACGAGTACGAGCCGGGTGCCACAGAGGCTCATCTTCACCAGGTCTTCAGCCGCCTCCGACCTCGCCTGACCGACTTGTTGGGGCGGATCCAGGGGTCGGGCAAGCAACCGTCCTCCGAACTTCTGAAGGGGCACTACCCGGTTGCAGAGCAGAAACGGTTCGGACGGCGGGTGGTGACGGCCATGGGGTTTGACTGGGACTCCGGGCGTCTCGATCAGTCCCCCCATCCCTTCTGCTCGGGCCTCACCGCGCGCGACGTTCGGATCACGACCCGCTACAACACGGCAGACTTCGGCGTGGCCATCTTCGGAATGATTCATGAAGCCGGACACGGCCTTTACGAACAGGGGCTGGATAGCGAGCGCTACGGCCTTCCCGCCACCGACACCATCTCCCTGGGCATCCATGAATCGCAATCCAGGCTCTGGGAGAATCTGGTGGGGCGCAGTCCAGGTTTCTGGCAATACTGGTACCCCCACCTGCAGGAGACCTTTCCCGGACAGCTGGACGGTCTTCCGCTGCACGGGTTTGTGAGGGGCATCAACCGCGTGGAGGCGGGGCTGATCAGGGTCGAGGCGGATGAGGTCAGCTATGGCCTCCACGTCATTCTCCGGTTCGAGCTGGAGCGCAAGCTGCTGGCCGGCAATCTGGAAGTCGATGAACTGGAGAGTCAATGGAAGGTGATGATGGAAGATTTCCTGGGCGTCCGCCCTCCGGACGCTGCCACGGGAGTGTTGCAGGACGTCCACTGGTCGAGCGGCCTGTTCGGGTATTTTCCGACCTATCTCATCGGCACGATCTATGCGACTCAGTTCTACCGCCAGGCGCTACAGGATCTGCCCGGGCTTGAAGAATCGATAGCAGAGGGAGACCTATCGCCGCTCCGGCAGTGGCTGCGGGACCGGATCCACCGGAAGGGAAAGCTTTATCCGGCGGAGGAACTCGTGCAGCAGGTGACCGGGGATGCCCTGTCGGATGACGAGTTCGTCGACTATCTAAACGAAAAGTACCAGCGGCTTTACGAGTATTGAATCATGGTCGAAGCTTTCGTTATTCTGGCTGTTCTGGCCAGCTCCCCCTGCGGCGGAGTCCTGACGGGCGTTGATCGGCTGGCTGAGTCTCCCTACCGGCAATGGCTGGAAGGAAAGCGGATCGGACTGATCACGAACCATACCGGGGTGAACTGCCGCCTCGAGCCAACCGAGAAGGTGTTGTCTGCCATCCCCGGCGCCAGTTTGACTGCGCTGTTCGCCCCTGAACACGGAATCCGGGGGAGGTCTCAGGCGGAAGAGGAGATAAAGTCCCGCGGAATCGTCTACAGCCTTTACGGAAAGACGCGGGCTCCCACTCCTGAAATGCTCAGCCAGGTGGAGGTCCTGGTCTTCGATCTTCAGGACGTCGGTGCGCGATTCTACACCTATATTTCGACCATGCTCGAGAGTATGCGGGCCGCAGCCCGGAAGGAAATACCGTTCGTTGTTTTGGATCGCCCCAACCCAATTACCGGAACCCGCGTGGAGGGTCCGGTTCTGGAGAAAGGATTCGAGTCGTTTGTCGGGAGCTTCAGGCTGCCTATTCGATATGGCCTCACGCCCGGTGAGCTGGCCCGACTCCTGGACTCCGAGCTGCAGCTTCAGGGCCGTCTCAAGGTCGTACCCCTGCAGGGCTGGCGGCGAGAATTCTGGCACGACGAGACCCGTCTCACCTGGATATCACCCTCCCCCAACATGGCCACTCTGGATACCGCTACGCTTTATCCCGGCTTCTGCCTGATCGAGGGCACCAATCTGTCCGAGGGTCGAGGGACGACGCACCCTTTCGAACTGGTCGGTGCGCCCTGGCTGAACAATGAACGGCTGGTCCGGCAGCTCAACGGCCTGGGCCTGGCCGGCGTGGTCTTTCGAATCCAGGACTTCGAGCCCTGGTTCTCGAAGTACCAGGGAGAGGCCTGCAACGGCGTTCAAATTCACGTTGTCGACCGTTCCGCCTTCCAACCCATCTCTGCGCTGCTTCATTTCCTGGCCGGAGTCATCCGTCTTCACCCCGATGAGTTTCGTTTCCAGCCTTTTTTCGATCGCCTGGCGGGAAACAGCTGGATTCGGCGGGAGCTGAAGAAGGGGGCGGGAGCCGCCGAGATCCAATCTGGATGGCAAGCGGAACTTCAACGGTTCCGGGCCCTGCGAGGACAGTTTCTCCTCTACCCGGAAGGCGAAGGAAGCGGCCGGCCATGAAACTCAAGGACCTGAGGGGAACCATTTTGCGGAAGCTTTTCCCCGAGACTCGCGCAGGCAGGGTGCAACGCCTCCAGTCGGGTCATCGTAAGGGTGTCGACCTGTATGCCGACGGGAAATACTCTGAGTCTGAAAAACAATTCGCCGGAAACGTGGACATGGCCAGGTCCCTGGGTCCCGAAAGCAGCGAGTTGCTGGACTACCTCAAGGACCTGGGAACTTTCTATCACGAGACCGGCAACTACTCGTCGGCCGAAGGACCCTTTCTGGAAGTCCTGGAAATCAGTGAGCGATGCTTCGGCAGTCAGCACCATCGGGTCGTGCCGGCTCTCAATGATGTCGCCCTCCTGCTCTATGCCCAGGGGCGCTACGGAGAGGCGGAGGATTACTTCCTTCAACTGCAAAATGTTCTCGAAAACCAGTGGCCTGGTTCGCGGCGCATGGCAAGCTGCCTGGAAAATTATGCGGCCGTCTTACGCCGCCTCCATCGAGAGGACGAGTCGACACAGCTGCGAAAGCGCGCCCGCGAGATTCGGGATCAGATCTAGTGCACTGTCCGGATTATGCAAGAGATCTAAATTCAAGTGAGATGTGGGCCCAGAAAAAAGGCCGTAGCTCTCTGATATAAAAGGGTTTAGAGAAACAAAGACCCTAAACAGGAGCTACGGCAATGTCAAAAACAGTCTGCCAGAATACCCTGCCATTTCATAGCCACAGAAACATCACGGCTCGTTTTGATGGGGGGAGCCTCACTTCCGACGCAGGATGGTTGTTGTTTGGATCGCTGGATCGTCAACATCGATTGTGCGAGGGCTTCAGTTCCTGTATTTCGGAAAGTCGAGACCAACGCTACATTCGTCATGACCTGTTGAAGTTGATCCGACAACGAGTCTTGCAGATCGTGGCCGGCTACGAAGACTGTAACGACGCCGATACGCTGCGCTCGGATCCGATGCTCAAGACAGTCTGTGATCAGTTGCCAGAGAGCGATCCCGATTTGGCCACCCAGCCGACTTTCTCCCGCCTGGAGAACTCCGTCACCAAGAAGGATCTGATGCGTCTGAGCCGGTGGCTGCTAGGCCGTTATGTGCGCTCCCTGAAGAAGAGACGTCCCAGCAAGATCATCCTGGATCTGGACAGTACCGACGACCACACTCACGGCCAACAGGAGTTCTCCTTCTACCACGGGTATTACCGAAACCACATTTTGCATCCTTTGCTGATCTTCGATGCCGACACGGGAGACCTGGTCTGTGCCCTGTTGAGACCTGGCAACAAGGGGGCTGCCTCTCACATCGTGCCCATTCTGAAGCGAGTCGTGGAGGCCATCCGACAAGCAGTGGGGACGGATGTCGAGATTGAGATTCGGGCCGACAGCGGCTTTGCCACGCCTCGGCTCTACGAGTTCTGTGAATGTGAAGAGAATAAACTCCAATATGTCATCGGGTTAAGCCGAAACCCTCGCCTGCAGCGAGTGGTCGAGCCCCTGCTGGATTCGACTCGGGAAAGGTTCCTTGAGCTGGAGGAAAAACAGCGTCAGTTTGACGAGTTTCTTTATCGAGCCCACAGCTGGGATCGATCCCGTCGCGTCATTGTCAAAGTGGAGGTCGATCAGCGTGGGATCAATCGTCGCTTTGTAGTTACCAACCGGGACGATCTCTGCTCCCAATCACTTTATGACCACTACACAAACCGAGGGCAGACCGAGAACTTCATCAAGGCCTTCAAGAATCATCTGAGCATGGACCGACTCAGCTGTCATCGATTCCTGGCCAATCAGTTTCGACTCCTCCTGCATGCACTGGCTTACCAGATGTTCGTTCGCCTGCGCGACTATCTTCACGGAACCCCCTGGCACAAGCTCGAAATCGAAACCTTACGTCGTCGGGTCCTCAAGATTGGGGCCCGGATCCGACAAACCACTCGACGCATCTGGGTCCATCTTTCCTCAGCCTTTCCCGAACAACCCCTCTTCCACCTCGTCTTGAGTCGCCTCAACTCCAGTTAGCTTTTCCCAGCTCCCCCGAAAAACCGCTTCCGACACTCATCCAGGCCCAGATCTGTCTGAAATTCACTCCCCAAACCACTCAGACGCCTCGCCAACCCATATCCTTCGCAAATCCGCCTGTCACACCTGCCCGCTTCCGAGTTGGGCCACTTCTCGAGTCGTTTTTCAACAGCGGATTACGCTTCTTGCATAATCCGGGCTAGCACCGCGAGCGGTCAATCCAGCAACATGGGAGCGCCCAGCTTGCCGTAATAGTTGGGTCGGTACTTTTCTTTGTTATAGAGCACATCGACGTCAACGCGACGTGGGCCTGCCGTCTGCTCCGGGATCTCCAGAGCGGCGTACCGCCCCTGTCGGATGCCCACCATCTTTCCAGTCGCGCCCTCACTCAACAGGTCCAGGGCAATATTCGCGTAGGTGATGGCAACCAGTCGGTCAATTGAGTCGGGATCACCGCTCCGCAGGTCATAGGTAAGATCACTGGACATCGTTCCGAATCCGGTCCTGTCCTTGATCTCCGCCGCAAGAGCCTCGCCGACATCCACTTTTTTCCGATGGCCGTAGGCGTCTGCAGTGCCGTATTCGATCACTTTTCTCCCTCGCCAGGTGGCCCCTTCGGAAACCACGACCAGAGCGTAGCGGCTGGGGTTGTCTTCTTTGTCGGCCACCATCAGCTGGACGAGGTGGTCCAGATCGAAGGGATGCTCCGGAATCAGACACCGAGAGGAGGTGACGTATCCCGTATAGAGAGCCGTGAATCCCGCATCACGTCCGAAAATCCGAAAAACTCCAATCCGCTCGTGGGATCCCAGCGTTGTGCGCTGCCTTGTGATCAGATCCTTGGCCCGGGTGATGGCTGTGGAGAATCCGATGCAGTATTCGGTGTTGCGCACGTCGTTGTCCATGGTCTTGGGGATGGCAACCAGGGCAAGGCCTTCCCGATCCAGACGAGCGGCGTAGCTGAGCGTGTCATCCCCTCCAATCGAGATCAACATGTCGATCTTCAGGCGCTCCAGGTTGCGCAGGACCAGCGGAGTAAAGTCATACGTGTCCTCTCCGACCCGCAGTTTCTCCAGTTGTGAGGCCGAGATGTGGGGAGGCACGGTGTCCCCGGTCATGCGCGACGGATTCGTTCTGGAAGTGTGCAAGACCGTGCCACCGGTCCTGTCGATAGCGCGAGTGTTGCTGCGGGTGAGCGACTCGATGTAGTCGTCGTCGTTCTCACCGTCGGGCTTCAGGTGCGTCAGCCCCTCCCATCCCCTGCGTATTCCGAGGACGGAACGTCCCATTTCGGTAGAACGATAAACAACCGATTTGATGACCGAGTTCAGACCCGGGACATCGCCACCTCCCGTCAGAACACCCAGACATTGTTTGCCCATAAGGCGACCTCGTTTTCCACGCTGTGCCGGGCCTGTTCTTGCCGCAAACCCTCAAGAACAGAGATCGTTTCGCGCCGGACTGCTAGACTGCTAGTATAGCGTGAGGACTCAAATCAAATGCCCAGGAACGGATCCAAACTGCGCAGCCGGGAATGGTTCGGCCTCTCCAACAAAGACGGTTTCATTCACCGCAGCTGGATGAAGAACCAGGGATTTCCCCACGACCTCTTCCAGGACCGGCCCGTGATTGGAATCTGCAACACGTGGTCTGAACTGACTCCCTGCAATCACCATTTCCGCAAAATCGCGGAACACGTCAAACGCGGCGTCTGGGAGGCCGGGGGGTTCCCCCTGGAGTTTCCAGTGATGAGCCTGGGTGAGACGGTCATGCGCCCCACCACGATGCTCTTTCGGAACCTCGTCTCCATGGACGTGGAAGAAACGATCCGTGCCAATCCGTTGGACGGGGTCGTTCTTCTGACCGGGTGCGACAAGACGACCCCGTCCCTGGTCATGGGGGCGGCGAGCTGTAATGTGCCGACTATTGTCGTCTCGGGAGGCCCCATGCTCAGTGGTCGGCACCGGGGCACGAAACTTGGATCCGGGACCAGCATCTGGAGCTTTTGCGACGATGTCAAGACGGGCACGATGTCGCAGCAGGAATTCACCGACGCCGAAGCGGGAATGCACCGATCCGCCGGTCACTGCATGACCATGGGGACGGCCTCGACCATGGCCTCGCTGATGGAGGCTCTGGGCCTCGCTCTCCCCAACAACGCGGCCATCCCGGCGGTGGACAGCAGACGTTACGTACTGGCGCACGAGGCGGGCCGGCGCATCGTCTCCATGGTGGATGAGGACGTCAGGATCTCTTCCATCCTGACCCGCAAAGCGTTCGAGAATGCGATCCGGGTCAATGGCGGCATCGGCGGTTCGACGAACGCGGTGGTGCATCTGCTGGCCATCGCAGGCCGGCTGGGGGTCGATCATACGCTGGACGATTGGGACGCCCTGGGAAGAGACGTCCCCTGTCTCCTGAACCTGATGCCGTCAGGCAAACACCTGATGGAAGACTTTTACTACGCCGGTGGCCTGCCGGTCCTGATGAAAGAAATCTCACACCTCCTCCACCTCGATATTCCCACCGTCAGCGGGCAAAGCGTGGGTGAGAACATCGAATCGGCCGAATGCTTCAATCGTGACGTCATTCATTCCTGCCGACAGCCTTTCAAGGAACAGGGGGGGATCGCCGTATTGCGGGGAAACCTGGCCCCGCGGGGAGCCGTCCTGAAGCCGTCGGCAGCCTCGCCCGAGCTGATGCAGCACCGGGGGCGGGCGGTGGTCTTCGAAGATATCGAGGACTATCAGAACAGAATCGACGATCCCGATCTGGAAGTTGACCCGCAGGACGTTCTGGTCTTGAAGAACTGCGGACCCAAGGGATATCCCGGCTTTCCGGAAACCGGAAATATGGCTTTGCCCCGCAAAATTCTGGACCAGGGAGTGGACGACATGGTCCGTATTTCAGACTCCCGGATGTCGGGGACCGCGTACGGCACCGTGGTGCTCCATACCGCTCCGGAGGCGGCCATCGGGGGACCGCTGGCGCTGGTCAGGAGCGGAGACGAAATCGAGCTGGACGTGGCCGGCCGAGGACTTCACCTGGAAGTCGAGGAAGAGGAACTGGCACGGCGACGGGAGCAGTGGCGCGCCCCCCGACCACCCATCAACCGGGGCTGGTATCAGCTCTACCACGACCATGTACTGCAGGCAGACGAAGGTGTCGACCTCGACTTCCTGCGCGGTGGCAGTGGTACGCCTCACTTGCGCGAGAGTCATTGAACGGTCAGGAAAGCTGACCTGGCCCGTGCGCTAGCAGTCCGTGGGATTTTCACCCGGGGCTGCCAGAGGGAGTCCCAGACGTGCCCTCGCCCGGGAGGCACACAGCCAGGAAGAAACCCGGCACACCCAGTAGTGCCAGGACCAGAAACGACCAGGTCATCCCGATACTGTCACTGGCCCAGCCTATGGCGGGAACGGAGGTTCCGCCGATCCCCCAGGCTAGCCCCATCATGAGCGCGGCAACCGTACCGGCCCCATGCGGGACCAGTCGCTGGGCCATGGCCACGTTGACGGGCGTGTTCAGGAGCAGGAAGCCTGACCCTAGAACACACAGGAAAATGGAAATCGGACCTTCGGTGGCCAGAAACCCGAGGAAGGCGGGGGACAATCCTGCCATAGAAACGACGAGAACGCTTTTCCCTCCGATCCGGTCGGTGAGAATCCCCCCCAGAAAACCCGACAGCGCGCCCACCAGCAGGAAAAGCGTCAGAATCTGGCTCGCAGAGGCTTCCGAGTAGCCCCGCAGGACCAGGAAAAGCGGCAGGAAGGCGACGAATGCCATCTGCAGCGAAGCCCGGATCACGACGAGAGAAAACAGCAGCCCCATGGGTCGAGACTGCTCCTTGACGCGTCGGAAGACTTCTCGAGGCCGCGCCACGGTCTCCTCGCTACCGGGCAAGGGTCCGCTGCTCAGGAAATAGAGGGTCACGAGAACACCCGGAATCGCAGCCAGAATACTCCACTCGAGCCCGCCGAAAGACACCAGTGAACCCATCGCGACCGGGCCCACGGCGTACCCCAGCATTCCCAGAGTGATGAAGAAGCTGAGCTGGAAGGCGGGGCTCTGCTTGCTCGAGCGGGAGGCCACGGCCGTCGCCTGGGGGTGAAAGGCCGCGATGCCGACTCCGCCTGCGAATACCAGGAAGAGCATGAGTGAGTAGTTGCCGGCCAGCCCCAGAGAACAGATGAACAAGCCGGCAACGGCAGGTCCCAGAGCCGTAAACACCCGGCTGTGCCAGCGATCCGAAAGATAGCCGTAGAGGGGCTGGAGCAGGGAGGCCGAGAGGATCAGCATACCGGCGAGCAACCCGGTTTCCGTAAAGGAGAGATTGTGCGCCCGATAAAGAAACGGTATCAGGGCGCCCAGCACCGAAGCATACGCGTCGATGCAGAAATGGCCCACGGCGAGTTTCAGGACGATCCGAGTCGGTCGCATTGCGGGGACAGTCTACTCTGACACCATGCTGCGGATCCTGGGGAGACGCGCCGATTGGGAGTTGAGAGTTGGAGGGGCCCGGGGCCTCGACCGGGGGGATTTAAACGGTCGACTGCCCCGGGCCCCTCCAACTCTCTTAGGCTCCACATTTCAAGTCCGGGATTTAGGACTATACTGGCTGCCGACCATGCCCTTGAAGCTCTCCGAGTTCGACTACAACCTTCCGGAGGAGCTGATTGCTCGCCGACCTTTGTCACGTCGTGACCAGTCGCGGCTCATGCTCGTCGACAGTCAAAAAGGACGCATCGATCACCACAGGTTTCGAGATTTGCCCATGCTGCTCGAGGAGACGGATCTTCTGGTATTGAATGACACACGCGTTTTTCCGGCGCGGTTGGCTGCCCGCTCCGGCAACCGGAAGGTGGAGGTTCTGCTGCTGCGCGAACTGGAGCCGAGAGTCTGGGAAGCTCTGATCAAACCTGCCCGCAGGGTCCCGGTCCCCGGAACCCTGTACTTCGATGGCTGCCACCTGACAGCGGACGTCGTCGGAACCACCGGCAGCACCATTCGACTCGTTCGATTCCAGGACGACAAGGATTTTTGGGGAACCATAGAGAGGATCGGCCGGATGCCGCTCCCGCCCTACATCAGACGCCCCGTGGACGAGGACTCGGAGCTGGACAGGGAGAGGTACCAGACTGTCTTCTCGCGCGAGACCGGCTCCGTTGCCGCCCCCACTGCGGGCCTGCACTTCACTGCGGATCTCTTGAGTCACCTCCGGCACGTCTTCCTGACTCTTCACGTCGGCTACGGGACCTTCAAGCCGGTGAGAAGCGAGGAGATCGAGGCTCATTCGATGGACTCCGAACACTACGAGCTAGGCCTCGAGACTGCGGCCCGCATCGAACGGCAAAGGCTGAGCCCCCATCGGATCGTGTCGGTAGGGAGCACGACCACCCGGGTCCTGGAGCACGTCTTCGAGTCGCACCGGAAGGTCATTTCCTCACAGGGGCGGACCCGCCTCTTCATCTTCCCGGGTTTCCCGTTTGGCGTCACGGACTGCCTGTTCACTAACTTTCATCTTCCCCGGTCCACCCTTTTTCTTCTGGTCTGCGCCTTCGCCGGAACAGAGCTGATCCAGGAGGCCTATCGGCAGGCCGTTCAGGAAAAGTACCGCTTTTACAGCTACGGCGACGCCATGCTCATTGTCTGAGGCCGCGGAGCGGCCGATACCCGCGCTGACACACTGACTGTGATCCACGCGCTGGGATCTACGCGCTTACTTCGTGCGCGCTACTGTGGGGACCCTACTTTGGCATCTGACCTCGTTCAGGTCAGCGCAACGACCTGATCGCACCCCGTAGGGGCGACCCTGGTGGTCGCCCGTTAGGCGGGCCGGCACAAGGCCGGCCCCTACTAAGAGCGCCGTGTAGATCTATTCGAGGGCCGGGGTCAGAATTATGTTCCGGTAGGAGACGGAGCCGTGGTCTCCCTGCAGATAGATCGGCCCCGGCTCCGACTCAGCGGAGTCGAGCGCTCCACCGGTGATGCCGGGGATCTCCTGGTGGTCAATGATCTTTTCCCCGTTGAGGACAACTGTGACCCACCGTCCCCGCAGCTCGACGTCAAACTCCTGCCATTCTCCCGCCTGGCGGGCAGCGTTGCTGGTCGGGGTCAGGTAGCCGTAGACGCCGCCCATGTGACGGCTGTGGGCGGGCTTGCCGTAGTCGTCCTGAACCTGGATCTCGTAGCGGCCTCTGAGATAGATCCCGCTGTTGCTGCCCTCCGGGCAGTTCACCTCAATGTGAAGCTTGAAGTCGTTGAAGCCTTGCCTCGAGTAGATATTGGGGCCGACACCGGAGTTGATGAGCACGCCCTCCTCCAGCTTCCAGGTCCCCTGGTCCTCACCCTGAGCCTGCCACCCCTCCAACCCGTCCGCCAGCAAATCGACCGGCTCCCCCCACTCCAGGTTTTCACGTGCATCCAGCCTGGGCGCCCTGCGACCTTCCCAGGTGAATCCGGTGCCCTGAGCCGTTCCCGTGCCTTTCAGGCCATCCGGCGAAACCTGCCCCTGAACCTCAAATCCGCAGCAACTGAATTGAACTTGCTCAGCGTCGACCGACACATTTTCGATGGGGCGGGCATGGCCACCCCGGGGCTGAAACCGGCCTTCGAATCCGTCTCCCACCTGTTCCAGCTCAAACCAGAGAGGATAGCCGGCATCTCCCTGCGAGGCCACGACATCCCATCTTCCCAGGAAGGGGAGCGTGACCCTTTCCGAGGATGGTTCGCTGCCGTTGCACTGACTCAAACTAACCGCCACCAGCGTTGCAAGCAGGACTTTTCTCATGCTCCTCTTTTCATCTTCGCCCACTCCCCGTCAATATAGGTGGCCGGAAAGGGGGGGTCAAACCGGGGTCCGTGAATCGCCCATCCGACAAGCAGCGGTTTGCTGACAACCAGAAGTGTCAGCCCGTCTTCAAATAGCGCGAGGACACTTCAAACGCTATCAGCGAGACCGTGAGTGACGACACGATCAGGAGCTCCGGCCGGGTAAAATGGCCCTGATTCAGTCGCAGGCAGGCCACTCCGAGAAAGCCCAGAATATGACAGGCGCGAATTCCCCACAGCCGCAACTGCGATCCACGGCCGTAGCGGAACAACACCCAGACAAAGCCCGCCGAGGCCATCGAGAAGTAAAACAGTGCGAGCAGCTCAAGGTCCAGGCGCATGTGTCGAATCAGAGGAAAGTACTTTCCAGCTTGGACGTCCCATTCGCATCGTACTCATAGTTCCGGAAGTCAGGTCCCGGTTCCCGTTTATTCCACCCGGTACTGGCGAACCCCAACTTCCGCCTGGTCAAGAAGCTTAAAAGAAACATCGTTGAGCGGGTATTCGAGGTTGTAAATCACCTCTTCGATTCCAGCATTGATGATCATCTTCGTGCACATGAGGCAGGGTGCAAAGGTCGAGTAGAGGGTTCCCCCCTTGACGCTGACGCCGTGATAGGCCGCCTGGGTGATCGCGTTTTCCTCGGCATGCGAGCAGAGGCATTCATCCAGCCGGGCACCGCTGTCCGCCAGGTTGTTACAGCGCGGACAGCCGCCCTCGAAGCAGTTGGTGGTTCCACGGGGAGTTCCGTTGTAGCCGGTAGAAATCACTCGTTTGTCTTTCACGATAACCGCCGCCACCTTTCTCTTCACGCAATTGCTGCGGAGAGAGGCAACCTTGGCGATCCCCATGAAATACTCGTCCCAGCCGGGCCGGGACAGGTGGTGGGCCCAGCGGCTGACAATGCCGGCCACGCTTTCTTTCAGCTCTTCGAGCGACGAGTTATTGTCAAGGGTGGAATCGGCCTCCACGGCGCTCAGATGTAACTGCTGGCCACCTGCAGCCGAACTGGCATGTTCCTCCTCTTCCAGCCGCAGAAAGTCGTTCAGAGTTGCCGGGTCCGCCTCCCGGCCTCGCTGACGGATCCGTTCGAAACGAATCTTCGGATCCGCTTCGATCAGGAGCAGGCGATATCTCGGCTCGCGCCGAAAAACCGCTATTTCGGAGGGATGTCGAAAGGAGTCCACGACGTAGTTTTTGTCCGCCTGCGTTCTGGCGAGAACGGTCTCGGCAAGATATCCGTCACCGTTTTTTTCACGCAGTTCTCTTCCGATCTTGACGAGATTTTCCCGCGTGGGCTCTTCGCCCCGGCTTTTGAGCTCCTCCCGCAGAACGTCCGAAAGCGAATAGTAGTAAAAGCCCTTGTCCTTGAGAAAATCGGCCACCTCACCCTTACCCGCCGCGTTTTTTCCGGTCAAACCGACAATCATCGTCCCTTTATAGCACAAGGTCGGGGAAGCTATTCGAAGGCCGGAATTCCGGTAATCGACTGGCCCAGGATCAAGGTGTGAATGTCGTGTGTGCCTTCATAGGTCGAGACGGATTCCAGATTGGCCATGTGACGAAACACGGGGTAGTCCGCCAGAATCCCGTTGGCACCCAGCATGTCTCGCGCCACACGGGCCGTTCTCAAAGCCATGGCCACGGTGTTTCTCTTGGCCATCGAAACCTGCTCGAATTCGAGTCTTCCCTGGTCTTTGAGCTGCCCGAGGCGATAGGCCAGCAGTTGTCCCATCGTGATATCCGTTAACATCTGCGCCAGCTTCCGCTGCACCAGCTGGTGCGAGGCAATCGGCTTCCCGCCGAACTGCTTCCTCTCCAGCGCCCATTTCCTGGCCGTATCGAAACAGGCCATGGCGGCACCGACTCCGCCCCAGGCAATGCCGTAGCGGGCCTGGGTCAGACACATCAGGGCATTCCTGAGACCCTCGGTCCCGGGGAGCAGGTTGGACTCGGGAATGCGACAGTCTTCGAAAACCAGCTCCGAAGTCCAGGATGCACGCAGCGAATGCTTGTGCCGGTAATCCCTGGCTTCAAAGCCAGGCGTTCCCTGCTCGACCAGAAACCCCCGGATCCGTCCGTCCTCGCACCTGGCCCACACCACAGCGATGTGGGCCGCGCTGCCATTGGTGATCCAGGCTTTGGTTCCCTTCAGAACGTATTCCGATCCATCCCGGCGAGCCTGCGTTCGCATCGCCGCCGGGTTGGACCCCGAGTCCGGTTCGGTCAGCCCGAAACAGCCGACGGCCTCGCCTGACTGCAGGCGGGGGAGCCATCTGTCCCGCTGCTCGCTGCTGCCAAAGGCGTGAATCGGATACATGACGAGGGCCCCCTGAACGGAGACGAAGCTGCGCAGCCCGCTGTCGCCGCGTTCCAGTTCCTGCATGATCAGCCCGTAAGCAATGCTGCCCAGGCCCGCACAGCCGTAGCCCTCCAGATTCGCTCCCAGGAAACCGAGTTCGGCCATGGGCTGGATGAGCTGTTCGGGAAAAGTGCCCGCCATGTAGTGGTCTTCGATAATGGGCAGGACCTGTTCATCCACAAAGGATCGTACGGTGTCTCGCACCAGTCGTTCCTCATCCGTCAACAAATCGTCCAGTCTCAGGAAATCAACACCTTGAAACCCCATGGCGGGAATATAGCACTTTGTCCCGGCCCGGCGTTGCCGGTAGGCTGAAGAGTGCCCGGTCGAGGGTTGGGACAAGGTCAGGCCCTGGAGGGTGGAGCGTGGGAAAGATTGGACGAAAAGCGACACTTAGTCACCGGATTTCGTGTATTCTGTTCGCAAGGAGGAATTGAATATGCCTTATCCAGAAGAGTGGGTCCGCCCCGGTCGGGAAGAGCTCACCCAAATTGGATTCGACGAGTTAAAAAGCGTTGAGGATGTGGATGCAGCACTTCGCCAGGACGACGGCACGGTCCTGCTGGTCGTCAATTCCATTTGTGGATGTGCCGGCGGCAAAGCTCGCCCCGGCATCGCTCACGCCCTCGCGCAGGGAACCAGGCCCGACAATCTCAAGACCGTGTTTGCGGGTCAAGATCTCGAAGCAACGGAACAGGCCCGAGAATATCTGAAGCCTTTTCCACCGTCCTCTCCCAGCATCGCCATGTTCAAGGACGGTCAGCTGGTGTTCATGATGGAACGCCACATGATTGAAAGCCGCGAGGCCCTGGCCATCTCAGAAGATCTCCAGGCCGCCTTTCAAGAGTACTGCGCATCACCCCAGGAGGCCTGAACCAACGGTAGGAAAAAAGGGGACAGTCTACTCTGACCCCTTTTAGGAACCGACCGTAGGGGCCGGCTTCGTGCCGGCCCGTTGAGGCGGGCGACCACGAGGGTCGCCCCCTACGATTCAACTCCGCCGGTGCGGCATAGATCAGCCCTCACTGTCCTCATACTGACCCTTGATGGAGTCCAGGACGCCGGGATCGGCCAGAGTGGTGGTGTCGCTCAAAACCCGGCCCTCGGCCACGTCTCGCAGCAGGCGGCGCATGATTTTGCCGCTCCGCGTTTTGGGGAGTTCGGGGGTCAGAAAGACCTGCTCGGGCCTGGCGATCGGTCCGATCTTTTCGGCTACGTGCTGTCTGAGTTCCTGGGACAGCCCGGTCTCGGAAACCCCTGACCGGGGTGTCACGAAGGCGACGATGGCCTGCCCCTTGATCTCGTGGTTGACTCCGATCACGGCGGCCTCCGCCACCGCTTCGTGGCTCACCAGGGCGCTTTCCACTTCCATGGTGCCGATGCGGTGTCCCGAGACATTCAAAACGTCGTCAACGCGGCCCAGCAGCCAGAAGTATCCCTCTTCGTCCCGCTTGGCGCCGTCCCCGGTAAAGTACAGACCGGGGAAACGGCTCCAGTAGGTCTCCCGATAACGCTCGGGGTCACCCCAGATGGTGCGAGCCATGGCGGGCCAGGGCTTCTTGAGCACCAGGTAGCCCCCCGAACCCAGGGGTACCGAATTCCCCTGCTCATCCACAATATCCGCCTCAATACCGGGAAACGGAAAGGTTGCTGAGCCCGGTTTCAAGACGGTAATCCCGGGCAGGGGCGTGATCAGAATCATTCCTGTTTCCGTCTGCCACCAGGTGTCGACGACGGGCGTCCGTCCCGATCCGATCTGATCGCGATACCACACCCAGGCTTCCGGATTAATCGGTTCTCCTACCGTCCCCAGCAGGCGCAGAGACCCGAGGTCGTGGCCGGCCGGATACTGGTCTCCCCAGCCCATGAAGGCCCGGATCGCTGTGGGGGCTGTGTAGAGGATATTGACCTGGTATTTTTCAACGATTTCCCAGAATCGGTCGTTACCCGGATGATTGGGCGCTCCCTCGTACATCACCGAGGTGGCTCCGTTGGCCAGAGGGCCGTACACGATGTAGCTGTGACCCGTGACCCAGCCAATGTCGGCTGCGCACCAGTAAATATCCTCATCCTTGAGATCGAAGACGTAGCGGGCCGTCGTGGAGATTCCCACCAGATAGCCGCCGGTTGTATGCAGCAGCCCCTTTGGCTTTCCGGTCGTCCCGGACGTATAGAGAATGTAAAGAGGGTGTTCGGAATCGAGCTGGGCCGGTTCCACGACGCTCCCTTCGTGCTCGGCCATTTGTTCGTGCCACCAGTGATCCCTCCCCTCCTTCATGGCGACTTCGGAAGCCTGGCTCGTGCGGTTGACGACCAGTACGTTCTCGATCGTGGGGCAGCTCTCGAGAGCCGCGTCAGAGTTCTGTTTGAGGGGAACGACGCCCCCTTTTCGCCAGGCGCCGTCGGCCGTAATCAGCACCCTGGCCTGGCAGTCATTGATCCTGTCGCTCAGAGAATCCGGGCTGAACCCGCCGAAGACAACCGTATGAGGAGCCCCCAGGCGCGCACAGGCGAGCATGGCAATCGGAAGTTCCGGAACCATGCCCAGGTAGATGGCGATCCGGTCCCCTTCCTGAATACCCAACTTCTGCAGGACGGCCGCACACTGGTTCACTTCGCGGTACAGGTCCCGGTAGGTCAGAACCCGCTCGTCCCCGGGCTCTCCCTCCCAGAGGATTGCCGGCCGGTCCTCGCGCCAGGTGCCAAGATGCCGATCCAGGCAGTTGTAGCTGACGTTGAGCTTTCCTCCCACAAACCACCGGGCGTCGGGGGCGCTCCACTCCAGAACATGGCTCCACTTCTCAAACCAGTCGATCGATTCGGCCTGTTTCGACCAGAAACCCTCCAGATCTCGACTCGCCTCCTCGTAGATGGCGGGATCGCTCCAATTGGCGCTCTCCTTGAAGGCCTCCGAAGGTTCGAACTTTCTGTCCTCGTGCAACAGGGCATCCAGCATTCCGCCGGGTGTTTCATCCATGCTCAGTTCCTCCTGTCGGAGCGCGCTTGATCAGGCCTTCGCTCCTGGTGTATTCAGTCAACAGATTCCAGGCTCTTTCAGGGTCCATTGAGGTGACAGCCTTTGCGAAAACGGTTTCCTCCGGGCCTGCACATCATAGATCAAGCCTGGAACCCGGGAAAACTTTTCAAATGAGGAAGGCCAAGATCATCGCCACCATCGGACCGGCCAGCCAGTCGCCGGACCAGCTGGAAGAGCTCATCGACGCCGGGGTGGATGTTGTCCGCCTCAACTTCTCCCACGGCGACCACGAAGGTTACCGCCGAATCATCGAACAGGTCAGGGAACTGGCTGAGGCCGCGCGACGCCCGGTGGCTATCCTCCAGGACCTGTCCGGTATCAAGATCCGGACCGGTGCTCTGGAGAACCACGGCCCGGTCACACTGCTGGAAGGACAAACCATTACCATCACCACGGAGTCGGTCATCGGGAACGGGCAGCGCATCTCCACGAACTATGTCCCGCTGCCCCGGGATGTGGCCGCCGGGGACCCGCTGCTGCTTTCCGATGGGCTGATCGAGCTGCGTGTCACCGGGATCGGAGAGCACACCGTTGACTGCGAGGTCGTGGTTGGCGGCGAGTTGCTCGAGCACCAGGGAATCAACCTTCCGGGAGTGGTTTTGAGCGCACCGCCGCTGACCCCCAAGGACATCGCCGATCTCGAGTTTGGAATCGAGCACAAAGTAGACTTCATGGCGCTTTCCTTCGTGCGCAAGTCCGCGGACGTCCTGGCTCTTCAGCAGGAGCTGGAAAGCCGGGGTGCCGAGATCCCCGTCATCGCCAAGCTCGAAAAACCCTCCTCGATTGAGAACCTGATGGAGATTCTCGAGGTCTCGGAGGGCGTGATGATCGCCCGCGGCGATCTGGGAGTCGAAGTGCCGCCCGAAAGGGTCCCCGTGATGCAAAAAAGGGTCATTTCAGCGGCCAATGAGGCGGGCAAGACCGTGATCACCGCCACTCAGATGCTCGAATCCATGATCCGCAACCCCCGACCCACGCGCGCCGAAGCCTCCGACGTGGCCAACGCGGTATTCGACGGGACAGACGCCGTCATGCTCTCGGGTGAAACCGCCGTGGGTGCCTACCCTCGCCGGGGCGTCGAAATGATGCACCGGATCGTCACGGAAGCCGAGTCTGTAGAAGCAGTCCCGGACGACCGAAGCGCCGGGGGAGAGGGCCGCCTTTCTTTTCCGGAAGCGGTGTGTGATTCCGCCTACCACGCGGCGAGGTCCGTAGGCGCCCGCTATCTGGTAGCTTTTACGCAGTCGGGGTCTACAGCGCGGGCCATCTCCAAGTTCCGCCCCCAGGCTGAAATACTGGGAATCACTCCGCATCCCCACATCATGCAAAGACTGGCGCTGTACTGGGGCGTCCGTCCCATGATGATGGGCCTGATCGCCAACGTGGACGAGTTGATCGTGGCCACTGAGAAGTTACTGGTCGAAAAGGCAATGGTGCAGCCCGGAGACAAGCTGGTCATTCTGACCGGGGCGCCCATCGTGGAACGGGGGAACACGAGCCTCATGAAACTGCATCAGGTGGGGTCGCCCTGAGATCGTTTTCGGCGGCGACCCTCGTGGTGGCCGCGAGGTCGTTTTCGCAGGGGCGACCCTCGTGGTCGCCCGCCCCAACGGGCCGGCACAAGACCGGCCCCTACGATCCCTGCGCTCCGTACTCCGACAGAAAATAGGCGGAGGCCTTGATGCCGTTGAAAAAGTGGGGCAGATAGAGATTCTCGTTGGGAGCGTGGGCATTCTCGTCGGGCAGACCGATGCCCATTAAAACCGTCGGGATCCCCAGAACCTCCTGGAAGTCCGAGACGATCGGGATCGTGCCTCCCTCCCGCTGGAAGACGGGCCGTTTTCCGAAGCCGGCCTCGACGGCGTTGGCGGCTGCCCTGAGCGCAGGATGATCCAGAGAAGCGACCCAGGGCTGGCCCCCATGCATACGGGTCACTTCAAGCGACACCGTCTCCGGTGCCAGGCTCCGAACGAAGCGCTCGAAGAGTTCATCGATTTCGCTGTAGTCCTGGTCCGGAACCAGCCGCATGCTCACCTTGGCCATGCCCAGGGAGGGGAGCACGGTCTTGGCCCCCTCGCCCGTAAACCCGCTGAGAAGCCCGTTCACCTCCAGCGTGGGCCTGGCCCACAACTGTTCGAGCGGGGTATAACCCTTCTCGCCGGCCAGCTTTCTGACACCGAGATCGGCACAGAAGGCCCCCTCATCGAAGGGCAGCGAGGCAAATGCCTCTTTTTCTTCCGGCGTCAGCTCGCGCACCCGGTCGTAAAAACCCGGGATGAGGACGCGATCGTTGTCGTCTTTCAGTGCGGAGAGAATCTGGCTCAGGACGAATGCCGGATTGGCCACCGGCCCCCCGAAAGATCCCGAGTGCAGGTCTCGATTCGGCCCCCGCACGTCGATCTGAAGATAGGAGAGACCGCGCAGGCCATAGCCGATCGAGGGAACCTCTCTGGCAAACATGGTCGTGTCGGAAATCATGACGGCATCTGCCTTCAGCCTGTCCAGGTTGCTTTCCACCCAGGGCAGCAGGTGGGGGCTTCCGATCTCCTCTTCTCCTTCCACCAGAAACTTGACGTTTACCGGCAGCTCACCCGCCTGTTCCATAAACGCCTGGGTACTCTTGAAGTGGATAAAAACCTGACCCTTGTCGTCGGCGGACCCTCTCGCAAACAGGCAATCGTCCCGGACGCTCGGCTCAAATGGACCGGTCTCCCACAGATCGATGGGGTCCACGGGCTGCACGTCATAGTGGCCGTAAATCAGAAGCGTGGGGCGATCCGTATGCTCGATCCGCTCGCCATAAACAATCGGGTGGCCCTCGGTGGGAAAGATCTCGGGCTGCATCCCCGAACGATCCAGCTCTCCCCGAACGAATTCAGCCGCCCGCTGAATGTCTTCCTGCCGGCTGCTCCCCGTGCTGATGCTGGGGATTTCCAGAAAGGCGTTCAGCTCTTCCAGATACTCCTCATGCCGGCTTTCGATGTGTTCAATGATTTCTTTCATCGGCGTTCTCCTCGGCTGTTCAAATCGCCGCAGTTTAGGGGGACCCTCCGTGGTCCGATTCGTTCTGTCCGTAGGGGCCGGCCTGGTGCCGGCCCGCCTGACGGGCGACCACCAGGGTCGCCCCTACGTCCCCTTGCAATCAATCCTCGAAAACCCGTTTGAAAATCTCCGGTACGTGCCGAAGCTTGTCTCTGGCATCGAAGAGCGCCTCGATCTCCTCTCGGGCCAGGGTTCGAGAAATATCCGGGTCATCGATCACCAGCTGCCGGAAGTCGGCCCCTTCGTCCCACACCTTCATGGCGTTGCGCTGGACCCACAGGTAGGCTTCCTCCCGCAGAACGCCCGCGCGCACGAGAGCCAGCAACAGAGAAGAGGAGTTGTAGAGTCCCCCCGTGATCTGGAGATTGGCCTCCATCTGTTCCGGGTTGACCACCAGCCCGCTGAGAATGCGGTTGAGCCGCACCGAAAGATAGTGCGCCAGCGTGGTGCTGTCGGGAAGCACGACTCGCTCGGCTGAAGAGTGAGAAATATCTCTTTCGTGCCAAAGCGCCACATTCTGGAGGGCTACTCCGGCATTGCTGCGGAGAACTCGAGCCAGTCCCGAGATGTTCTCAGTACCGATCGGATTTCTCTTATGAGGCATGGATGAACTGCCCTTCTGGCTCTTGCTGAAGGGCTCCGAAGCCTCTCGCACCTCGGTCCTTTGAAGATGCCGAACCTCCGTGGCCATCTTGTCGTAGCTGGACCCAATGATGGCCAGGGTGCAGAGGTATTCGGCATGACGGTCGCGCTGCAGGGTCTGCGTGGAGGCGCGGGCAAAACCGATACCCAGGCGCCTACAGACGGCCTCCTCCAGGCTGGGAGGCAGGTGAGAGAAGGTCCCCACCGGGCCACTGATCTTGCCCACTTCCAGCACTTTTCGGGCGCGCCGGAAGCGCTCCAGGTTACGCTCCATTTCGGCGTACCAGACCGCGAATTTCAAACCCAGGCTGATCGGCTCTGCGTGAATGCCGTGGGTTCTCCCCATCATGACCGTATCCTGGTAGCGCAGGGCCTGTTTCCGGAGCGTCTCCCCCAGCTCGACGATGGCGTCTTCGATCAACCGGGAGGCCTCGCGGACCTGCAGGGCCTGGGCCGTGTCCACCACGTCTGTAGAAGTGAGTCCTAAATGGACGAAGCGGGATTCCGGTCCCAGTGTCTCGGCCACAGCGGTCGTGAACGCCACCACGTCGTGGCGGGTGAGCGCCTCGATTTCCCGGATCCGTTCGACCGAAAAAGAAGCGTTCTTACGGATGCTGGCAGCCGCCTCAGCCGGGATTTCACCCGTCTCCGCCAGCACCTCGCAGACGGCGATCTCCACGTCCAGCCACTTTTGAAAGCGGTTCTCGTCCGTCCACACCCGGGCCATGTCCGGATGGGTGTATCGAGAGATCATAGATGGATTACGTTAGAAGGATGGGTCTGAAAGGTCAAGTGAACCCGGCAGGACTCAAAGAGACCCCTGCGCGGGCGATCCCGGAGTGCCCGGCAGGCCGATTTGAGAGCAATCTCGGGGTTGTTGTTCTGGCGGCTCAAATGGGCCAGAAAGATGTGCGCTGCGCTGCCGTCGAAATCGTCGCGGATAAACTCGGCCGCAGTGCGGTTGGAGAGGTGCCCCAGCCGGCCCAGAACACGCTGCTTGAGGCGCCAGGGATAAGGTCCGATCTTGAGCAGGTTCTCATCGTGGTTCGACTCCAGAACCATCCAGTCGCAGCCGGCCAGCCTGGATTTGACCCGGGGGGTCATTTCCCCCAGGTCGGTGGCGACGGCCCCGGTCTTCCCGTCACCGCTGATACGGAAGCCGACCGGTTCTGAAGCGTCGTGGGAAACCGGAAAAGCTTCTACACTGATGTCTCCGACCTGTACCGGTACCCGGCACCTGAGCTCTCGCCATTCGGGAACCTCCCTCAACCCGGCTCCCTCGCTGCGAGTCCCTTTGTTCATGTACACAGGCACCGACTCGGGCGCGCTTCGCGAAGCCACTCCCTGACAGTGATCCGAGTGGCCGTGAGTCAGGAAGACGGCATCAATCTGCCGCGACTCCAGTCCCGCCTCTTCCAGCCTGCGGGCAAGGCTCCTGGGACCAAACCCCAGATCGATGAGAAGACACGTCTCCCGGGTCGCCACAAGGGTACAATTGCCACTGCTTCCACTGCCCAGAACTGAAACAATCACGGTAGGTTCATATTAGAATGTAGCAACCGGGTATGAATTATCAAAGGGAGAAGCTTGACAGTCCCAGCGGAACGGCGGGGCGTAAGCCGGCCGTTAACGGTGAGCTCACGCTCTACCGTTCTGTCGATCGCCGCAGTGGAGGAGGACCCTCCGTGGTCCGATACGGTCTGTCCGTAGGGGCCGGCCTTGTGCCGGCCCGCGTGACCGGGCGACCACCAGGGTCGCCCCTACGAGGTCCGTTCGGTTAAAGACTCAAGTGGTTCGCACTCGTAACTCAATGAATCTGCTGGGAAAAAACCTTCAGGAACTGATCGGACTTGCCCGGGATCTAGGGGAAAAACCCTTTCGCGGCAAACAGTTATATCACCTGCTCTATAAAAGGCTAGAGTTCGACTTTTCGCGAATGTCAGAACTTCCCCTGGCCCTGCGCAAGACCCTCTCGCAGCAATTCCAGGTCCGGCTCCCGGAGCTCTCACAGCTTTCCGAATCGGGAGATGGAACCGTCAAGATTCTGTTCCGTCTCCACGACGGCCAGTTCGTGGAAACGGTGGTGATCCCCGAAGAAGAGCGAACCACGCTGTGCATCTCTTCCCAGGTGGGTTGCGACGTGGGATGCACTTTCTGCCTGACCGCGCAAATGGGATTCTCGCGTAACCTGAAGCCGGCTGAAATCCTGGGTCAGGTCTTGATCGCCATCCAGGCCGGATACGTGGCACCGGCGGGATTCAACATCGTTTTCATGGGTATGGGTGAACCGCTTTACAACTACAAACATGTGATGAAGGCCTTTCGGATCATGGTGGACTCTCAGGGAATGGGGCTCTCCCGGCGCCGCATCACGATCTCCACCTCCGGTGTCCTTCCGGTGCTGGAGCGGATGCGTTCCGAGCCGATCCTCCCCAATCTGGCTATCTCCCTGAACGCCACCACGGATAAACTCCGAAGTCAGCTCATGCCACTGAATGAGAAATGGCCGCTGCGTGCTCTACTCGACTGCTGCCGCCGCTTCCCCCTCGAACCCAGGCGACGAATCACCTTTGAGTACGTACTGCTGAAAGATCTGACGGACTCCGAAGAGGACGCCCGACGACTCTCCCGGTTACTCGACGGGATCCGCTGCAAGGTGAACCTGATCCCCTACAACCCCAACCCCGGACTTCCCTATGCGCCTCCCACGGGACACACGGTGAGCCGATTCCGTGAGATTCTGACCCAGAACCAGGTTTCGGCTTTCGTCAGAAAGACCCGCGGAGACGACATTTCGGCTGCCTGCGGTCAACTGGCTTATCTGGAGAAGATCGTCTGACAATCAGTGGGCTGCCGGCAGCCCCGGTTACACGATATGGGCCAAAAACTCTTCCATATTGCGACTTTTGGTTGCCGCACCAACCAGGCCGATACGGCTGCCCTGAGAGAGGACTTTTTTCAGGCTTCTTTCGATGAAACCGCAGACCCGGGTCGGGCCCACGTGATTGTGGTCAATTCCTGCACGGTGACTCATCGCTCCGATCAGCAGGTCAGACAGCTGGTGCGCCGCTTTCGGCGCCGGAATCCTCAGGCAAAGCTGCTCGTGACCGGCTGTTACGCTCAGCGGGATCCAGGGGCATTGGCCCGTATTCCAGGGGTCACAACCGTGGTCGGGAACAGCCACAAGGATCATCTCGTGAAGCTTGGCCAGGAAGCCCCTGTGCACCCGGCCGGATTTCGAGAACTGGCTCCCGTCTACCGGGACAGCTTTGACGGGTCGCGGATTCTGCGAGCGGGCTCGGCCCGCCGCACGGGGGGCCGGACTCGACCCTTCGTCAAGATTCAGGACGGCTGCGACGCCCGCTGCACCTACTGCATCATTCCACTGGTGCGCGGACCCGGCCGAAGCCTGCCTCCCGAACAGGCCGTGGAGCAGGTTGGGCGACTCGTCGCCTCCGGATTTCGGGAAGTTGTCCTCACCGGCATTCATCTCGGGACCTATGGACGTCATCTGAGCCCACCTTTTCCGCTGTACCGGCTGCTCGAAAGACTCCTCCAGATCGAAGGCCTGGCGCAGTTGCGACTCAGTTCCATCGAGCCCATGGAATTGTCGCGGACGGTGATCCGGATGGCGGAAGAAAGTCAGGGGAAGATCGCGCCTCACTTTCACATCTGCCTGCAGAGCGGCTGCGACCGGACTCTCAAGCGCATGCTGCGCCCCTACACGACAGCGCGCTTCGCCGGCCTGGTCGAGGAGATCCGGGAGCGGATTCCCGAAGCGGCAATTGGATCGGACATCATCGCCGGGTTCCCCGGAGAAGAAGAACGGGAACACGACGAGAGCAGGCGCTTCGTGGAGCGGATGCCGTTCTCCTATCTGCACGTTTTCCCCTACAGCGACCGCTCCGGAACGGCCGCCTCCCAAATGCCGGAAAAGGTCCCCTCGTCCGCGATCCAGCGGCGCTGCCGGGAGTTCCGGGAGATCTCGGAGCAGAAGAACCGGCAGTTTCGGGAAGGCTTCATCGGGAAGAAGCTCACTGCCTTGACGCTCGACCAGGTCGCGGAGGGCCGGCGCTCGGTCATTACCGGGAACTATCTGAAAGGGCTGGCGGATCCTTCACTGCCCCCTAACCGGATCCTGTCCTTCACTGTAGTCGGCCAGGACGACGAGGGGCGTTTGTGGCTCAGGAGCTGACCGAGAGTTTGAGGGGCCTGGGGCCTCGACCGGGGGGGATTTAAACGGTCGCTGCCCCAGGCCCCTCAAACTCTCTTGTATTCAAAGCTCCCGGGCTCGCGTAACCGCCGGAGCTGTCACGCCGAGAATCCGGCCAGCGCCCACATGCGTCGGGGATCCTGATCGCGGCGATGAGAATAGAAGAGATCCGGGCTGCAGCACGTACACATTCCGCTGTCCACGATCTGCCCCACCTCCAGAGCCTTGGACTCGGCTCGATTGGCCTCGACCAGGTCCAGGTTCCGTCCCCTGAAGAGACGCTCAACGTCGTGACCCCGGTCAGCGAATCGATCCTTGAAATCAGGACCCACCTCGTAGCAGCAGCTTCGGATGCAGGGGCCCAACACTACGATCAGGTCCGCAGGATTGCTGCCCAGGGCCGTCAGCTGCAACAGGGCCTCAGTGAGAATTCTCTCCAGGGTTCCCCGCCATCCGGCGTGGACGACCGCCAACTGTCTTCGACGAGGATCGATGGCCAGAGCCGGCAGGCAGTCCGCCGTTTTGATGATTCCGTAAACTCCCGGCTCGGTCAGGACCAGAGCGTCTCCCTGGGGACGTTCAGCCAGAGGGAGGGCAGGCCGGCAAAGACGATTCGAATGAATCTGGTGAAGCTGCGTCGTTTCAGCCTCTGAAAGCCCCAGCGCCTCTAGAACCGGGGCCTTCCTGGTGGCCTGATCGGGATCCCGGTCCAGTCCACAGGCCGCATCAGTGGGGCGAAACGTAAAAGCGTGCACGAGCCCGCTGACGTCCGCCAGCTCACTCACCTGGAGAAAAGGGACCGAGCAAATCCGCTTCTCGTGGAACATATCTGGAGGCTAATATAGCAGTCCATGGTCGTGGGACTTGGCGTAGATATTGTCGAAGTGGAAAGGATCAGGAAGGCCCTGGAGAACCAGCCGGCCATGATTCGACGAGTCTTTACCGAGCCGGAAGCCGAGTACTGCTCCGGGCATAAGAATCAGTACCAGCATTTCGCCGGGCGCTTCGCCGCCAAGGAGGCTGCCCTCAAGGCTCTCGGTACCGGCTGGGCCGAGGGGATTCGCTGGCGGGACGTGGAGGTGAGCACGAAACCTTCCGGCAAGCCACTCCTTCACTTTCACGGCAGGGCCCGCGAGGTCTTCGATTCTCTGGATGCAAAAACTCCCCTTCTCACCATTACGCACGCACGGGCCTATGCCGTAGCGGTTGTGGTGCTCGAGGGGGCTGGGTGACGGTTCCGGTCGTTTGGTTGAAGGCTGGCGACGTAGGGGCCGGTCTTGTGCCGGCCCGGTGAGCGGGCGACCACAAGGGTCGCCCCTACGAAACCCTAATCCAGCCGGGCAGCTTCGATCTTCTTGCGCATGGCCCGCCGGTATTCGTGCAGCTTTTCGACCAGTCCGGGGTCACCGCGACTGAGAATCTGGACGGCCAGCAGACCCGCATTCTTGGCGCCCGCCTTGCCGATGGAGACAGTGGCCACCGGGATTCCGCCCGGCATCTGAACCGTGGCCAGAAGCGCATCCATGCCTCCCAGGCTGCCTCCCCCGACGGGGACGCCGATGACCGGCAGAATCGAGTGGGCGGCCAGGGTCCCGGCCAGGTGAGCCGCCATCCCGGCCCCTCCGATCAGGACCTGGATTCCCCGTTCTTCGGCCGAACGCGCATACTCGGCTGTTTTATCCGGGATCCGGTGAGCGGAAAGGACCTTCATCTCGAAGGCTACGCCGAACTCCTCCAGAATCGCTGCTGCCGCTCGCATGACCTCGGCATCCGAGGGACTCCCCATCAGGATCCCCACCCTGGGCTGACTCATGACATCTCCTTTATTTGACTGACCCTGGCGAGACCCTTGGCTCCAATATCCCGCCGGTAATACTTCCCGTCGAATTCAATCTTTTCCACACCCCCATAGGCCCGCTCGATGGCTTCCCGTAAATCCGGTCCTCTGCTCGTCACACCCAGCACCCGCCCCCCGCTGCTCACCACCTCATTGTCCTGAAAAGCGGTCCCGGCCTGGAAAACCTCAGTGTGGGACTGGGCTCCCGCTTCTTCCATGCCCCGGATCAGCATTCCCTTTTCATAGGAACCGGGATATCCGGAGGCGGCCAGAACCACACACACCGTGGCGTCTTCCAGCCAGCTCACGCCCGTTGCCTCCAACTCACCCTGAGCGATGGACCAGAAGATCTCCAGCAGATCGCTATCCAGCCGGGTCAGGAGTACCTGTGTTTCCGGATCCCCGAAACGAACGTTGAACTCCAGGACCCTGGGCCCGTCGGCCGTCAGCATCAGACCGGCATAGAGGACGCCCGAAAAGGGGTGACCCTCCGCCGCCATCCCCTCAATTGTCGCCTCGATAACGTCGGACATCACCCGCCGTCGTATCTCCGGACGAAGAATCCAGTCTACCGAATAGGCGCCCATGCCCCCCGTGTTGGGTCCCTTGTCCCCATCATAGATGGCTTTGTGATCCTGGGATGGAACCATGGGAAGAATCCGGTTTCCATCCGTGAAGACCATAAACGAAAGCTCCTCTCCCTCCAGAAACTCTTCGATCACGACCCGGTCGCCGGCACCACCAAACTTTCTCTCCTCCATGACCAGGCGGATGGCATCCAGGCTCTCAGCCAGATCACTGCAGATCAGGACACCCTTGCCCGCGGCCAATCCGTCAGCCTTGACCACAACAGGAAACTCATACTCGCCGCGCTCCAGAGCCCGGCCGGCCGTTTCAGCATCCCGGTAGATCTGATAGCCGGCAGTGGGCACTCCATGGCGGGCCATGAAATCCTTAGCAAAGACCTTGCTGCCTTCGAGCCGGGCGGCACCCTGGCTGGGGCCCGCCACCTTGAGACCTGCCGCTTCGAACTGGTCGACGATACCGTCCACCAGAGGGGCCTCGGGGCCGACCACCGTGAGGTCGATCTGCTCCTGGCGGGCAAACTGGAGCAGCCCCTTCAGGTCGGAGGCCGGAATCGGGACGTTCTGACCGAGCCGCGCGGTTCCCGGGTTGCCCGGCGCACAGTAGAGCTGTGTCAGGCGGTGGCTTTGCTGGATTTTCCAGGCCAGCGTGTGCTCGCGGCCTCCTGAACCAACAATGAGAACTTTCACGTCACATCCCGCAGGAGTCTACTTGCTCGAGTCCTTGTCTTTCGGAGATGACTTCTTTTCGGATTTGTCACCTGCAGAATCCGACTTTTCGGCCTTCTCCGGTTTGGCGTCCTTGGACGCCTCCCCTTTTTCGCCGTCCCCTTTTTCGGCGCCCTTGCGACCGTAGTCGGTGACGTACCAGCCGCTCCCCTTGAAGTGAACCGCAGGCGCCGAGAGAACCTTTTCCAGAGCGCCCTCGCACTCAGAGCACTCGGTCAGGAGATCGTCCGAGAACTTCTGGATGACTTCGAAGTGTCGGCCGCAGTCCTGGCACTCATACTCGTACAGTGGCATTCGGGTTCCTAGGGCAAGCTGGCAATATAAGATCTGCTTTTCGAAATTGTCAAGAAAGGCAAGGCTTCTCGGGACCCGCCTTCACAGTCCGGAAAATTGCGCTGGACCCCGCCGAGAAAGGATAATAGGGTCGATGCGCGGGCCTTTTCCCAGAACCACCAATCAACTGGCCGCCACGCTGAGCGCCCGGTCGCGCCGGGTGGAGCCCCGCAACACGCCCACCCACATTTTTCTGGAAGTCACGAACCGCTGCAATCTCTCCTGCGTCATGTGCGGGCGAACCCACGACGGACGCCACAAAGAGCCCGGATTCACAGGCAACATCTCCCTGAGGACGGTTCAGAAGCTGGAACGTTTCTATCGCTCCTCGACTTTTGTCACCGCGACGGGTCTGGGAGAACCATTCTTGAATCCTGACATGACAAAGATCCTTCGCTATCTGAAGAGTCGGCGCGCCTGCGTTTCCCTCACCAGCAACGGCACGCTCCTGCACGAGGATCTCTCGGCTGCAGTCATCAACACCGGACTCGACCGCATCGTCTTTTCGATCGACTCGCCAGTGCCCGAGACCTTCCGGCGCATCCGGGTCGGAACCACGCTGGAAGAGGTACTGGCCAATATCTCGACGTTCTCGCGCCTGCGCGCCACGACGGGTCAGCGTGTCCCCTACATGATCCTGGAATTCGTGGCCATGGCCCAGAACTTCAAACAGCTCCCGGAGATTGCCGATCTGGCTGCGCAGCTAGATTTCGACGAGGTGATCGTTCAGAATCTCTTCAAGGCCTTCGAACCAGGCTACAACGCGTTTTACCAGAAGAACAAGCTGGCGGCCCTGCCACCCGATGTCGTACTGAAGACGTGGAACGAGTTTGAGAAACGGCTGGAGGGCCACGGAATCCGCCTGTACTCTCCGTTCTCCGACGGTGGAATCCACGAGTACGTAGCTCGGACCGACCAGGACCTGCCCCGCAAGCTTCCCCGAGGGACCCCGCTGATGGGCTTCATCGACGAGCCGAAAACCCAGGAACAGGTCATCGCGCCCTTTCGTGTCTCTGGATGGCTGCTCGGGCAGACGGGTCTCCCGACGGCGGAAATCGCCCTGGAGAGTGCCACGGAGGTTCTCAACCTTCCCGTTGAGTTCGGCGTTGAAAGACCCGACGTACTTCCCCACCTCCCCGAGGGATTTCCCGCAGAGTCGGGCTGCGGCTTTTCCGTCAGCGTGAACCGTCTCGATCTGGAGCCGGGAGTGTACACGCTCTCCCTGTTTGCCCGAGAGGGGGCCACGGCCCAGCGGCTGACCATTGCCCGCCACCAGATTGTGGTGGGAGAAACCCCGGAGCAACAGATGTACTGCACGCAGCCCTGGACCACCTTCTTTGTGGCCTGGGACGGGACGGTGCGCACCTGCTGCTTCAACGAGTACGCGCTGGGAAACGTCAACTTTGCTTCGGCCGAGGAAGTCTGGCGGGGTGCGGAGTATCGAGAGTTTCGGGAGAAGGTGGTTTCCGGAAAGGTCGTCCCCGACTGCATGGACTGCCTGGCCGGCAAATCCGTCCCCAACGACCTGCGCAACTTCGGCGGACTGCTCAAGCTCTGAGCCGCTCTACCTGGGGTCACGCGCTTACTGCGTGCGCGCTACCGCAGCAGGCGCCTGTGGGGACGACGCCTAACGAACGGCAAGGCGTCAGCCTGTCGTCTCCCCTATCCCTCGTCTATTGATCGCATCTGGTAGGCGGCCGTCAGAGCCCGCTGCGGAAGCAGCGGGTAGGAGATGTTGCCCGTCGGTTCAATCTCCCACATTCCTGTCTTCCGCCAGGGGCTCTGATTCACCCAGTAGCCGCACTCCAAAATGGAGGCCAGGACTCGTAACCCGAAACCGGGTCTTGGGTGCGGGAGCATCTCCGCTCTGGTAGTATCGTCACGTGCCGCCATATCGATCCTGAGAGACTGCTCTACGAGTTGAGGCTAATGCTGGATAGATGAATCTAGACCGGCACCAGATATGGATTATTTCACTTATCGCTGTCGGAGCCGTGGCCTTCGCTATCACGCCGGAGCTGCTTGAAGCAAAAACGCCACCAGCTCAAGGCTTCGGCCTAGAAGCAGCCCGAGCGGTTGCCAGGCCGCCTGTCCTCCACCTGACTCAACCCCGCCCTCTCTCGTTCGAGCTCGCGTCGGACTCGGCTCCGCAGTCGGACGACCCCACTCCACTTCAAGCTCGAGCCCTGGCAATGGCCGATTTCGACGAGGACGGTACGCCCGACCTGGTTTGTGGATTTGCCAGCGGTGAAGCGGGGGTCTTGACCCTGCAGCGGGGAAACGTGGACTCGATCTTTCCCGACACTCCGGCGGCGACGCGGCGCCGGGTAGAGGGCAGCTGTGTCGATTCACCCTTTTTTCCCGAGGCTCGACCGACACCGATAGACCACAAGCCCGACTTTGTCCAGGCAGGAGACTTTGATGCCGACGGTCACCAGGACCTGGTGACGGCGTCCCGTAGTGATCACCGTCTGTGGTTTCACCGGGGCGATGGCCGAGGTTCCTTCGGGACAGCTCGTGAACTCGACGTCGAGGGGAACGTGACGGCTCTGCTGGCCGCCGACGTGAATCGTAGAGATGGGCTGGAAGACCTGCTCGTCGGAGTGAGCCGATCCGGTCGATCCAGTCTGCTGGTTCTGGAGGACCCGAGCGGAGCCCTGCTGTCCACCCCGGAGGTCCATCTTATGGATGCACCAGTGGTCGACATCGCCACGGGCCAGCTCGATGAGGCCTTCTACATCGACCTGGCGGTGGTCGCGGGAGACCAGTTGGTGGTCATCCACGGCCGGGATCGTCAACTCACCCGGCGCCCATTCAGGCGTTCAGTCAGGCCTGCTGAATTGAAGAGCTATGCGATCGGTGAGCCTGTAGACTCGTTGGCCGTGGGGGATTTCCTGCCCGGGCCTGGCCTGGAGATTGCGGTTTTGGCTTCTGCGGGAAGAGTGATCTGGTACGAGCAGGAGACGACCGGGGAGTTCCTGTTCAGCCAGGAAGTGGAGCTTCCGCTGACGGGCAGAATATCCGCCTTGACTGGCGGGGACGGGGCCAACCAGCCGCGACTGGTCAGGTTGCGCGTTTCCACTTCTCCCCTGGACGACCTGCTGGTCTACGGCACCTCCAATGACCGGATCCACATCATTTCCAGAGCTTTGTCCACAGGCTCCGACCCGGCTGTGACTGCCCGGCCGGCCCTGGCCGTGCTGCAGGTCAGCGGCCCGGCGATGGCGGCGCTCCCGGCCCGCCTGAACAAGGACGCCCTTTCCGACCTGGTAGTGCTGCAATCGGGACCTCTCCTGTCCACGATCCAGACGACCACGAAGCCTGCCTTTTACGTGAATCGGGACGGGCCGGAAACAGACCCTGCCCTCGGGGATAACGTTTGCGATATCGATCTCAACACTCCGAAAGTGCATGAGTGCACGTTACGCGCGGCTATTATGCAGGCCAATGCCAGCGCCGGACAGGATGAAATCCGGTTTTCCATCGATCAGATCACCCAGAACGCGGGAGGCCGGCTCACTGAAGCCGTGACCATCGATGGCAGCCCCGGGCGGGTCGTCTTGACTGGCACTCAGGCTACATTGGAGATCACCGGCGGAGACAGTTTGATCCGAGGACTCGTCGTCTTCCACCCCGGAACTTTCTTTGGCACCGCGATCGACTTGAGAAGTGGGAACAATCGAGTCGAGGGCTGTTACCTGGGAACCGATGAAACCGGCAGTGAGTCGCAAGAAATTGGGAACTTTGGAGTTAGTATGAGCAGCTCCGGCAACACAGTCGGGGGAACCCAGCAGGCGGCACGCAACGTCATTTCCGCGTCCAGACTGACAGCGGGCGTGCTGATTGCTAATGCCAACGTGAATCAGGTGATCGGCAACTACATTGGCACGGACGCCGTTGGTGCTCGGGACTTTGGAAGCGCCGGGTGCGGGGTGGAGATCTTCGATTCGACGAACAGTCAAGTGGGTGGAGCCGAAAACGAAGGGAACCTGATCTCGGGCAACGATTTGGGGGGGGCTTGTCTTAATCGATCAGAGGGCACACTGATCCAGGGGAACATGATTGATACCACACCCGACGGCGAGGAGGCCTTTGTCACATCGTTGCCGAGTTCCGCCGATGGAGTGTCGGCGGTGGCATCGAGTGGGAACACGATCGGTGGAACCTTTCCCAAAGCCGGGAACATCATCGCGGTGGGCGGGGTCGGTGTCAGGATTCTGCCGCTGGGAGCCAACCGGTCCGATGAGAACAAGATCTTTGGAAACCGAATCAGTGTCGATTCCACCGGAACCAAGGCACTGGGAGAAGGTAAGGTTGGCGTCAGCGTCGACGGGTCCAACAACCAGGTTGGCTCCGGGCTGGAAAACGGCGTCAACACCGTTGCCTTCCAAACGGGCGATGGTGTTCGGGTGACCCGCGGAACCAACGAGATTCTTTACAATTCCACCTTCTCGAATGGAGGGCTGGGCATCGAACTCGGCGGCGGGAATGGCGTCAACGAAAATGATGACCTGGACGCCGACGACGGTCCCAACGGCCTGCAGAACTTTCCTGTTCTGGAGGGCGCAGGAGACTCCACCATCGGAGGGTTCCTGGACAGCAAGCCCAACACGGACTATCTGCTCGAGTTCTACCGCTCCGACGAATGTGATCCATCCGGGCACGGCGAGGGCAAGACGTACCTGGGAACTCTAGATGGAGTGCGCACGGACGCACTGGGCCGGGCAGAGTTCGATACTGCCTTTGGCGCGGATTCGGGGTTCGTGACCGCCACGGCTACGGAGGCGAGTGACGAAGGCCTGTTCGGGACTTCCGAGTTTTCGGCCTGCCTCGAGTTCTCCCCCCCACTTACCTTTGTCGTCAATTCGTCGGGCGATGCCGCCGAACCAGTGGAGAAGAGAGGAGATGGCGAATGCTGGACGGGAGGGATGATCGAGCGTGAGGAAAAAGAAAAGACGAAGAAAGAATGCACGCTGCGAGCGGCAATCACCGAGGCCAATCTGGTCAAGGGGGCCAATCGAATCCACTTCGATATTCCCGGCGATCAGGTGCATACACTCCAGCCCGTCGTTGGCGTCCAGGCGGGCCTTCCAGCCATTACGGGCAAGGCCTGGATCGACGGCAACACCCAGCCCGGGGCAGCCCGAGCCACCGAGGACAGGCCCGCCATGCTCAAGATCGAGATCGACGGATCGAGGGCAGGACCTGACGCCATCGGTCTGAGCCTGGCCTCCGGGAGCGAAGAGTCCCGGATCAGTGGCCTCGTGATCAACCGTTTCCTCTCGACTGGCGTTCTTCTCCAGGCCGCCGGTTCCACCGTGGACGGGAATCACATTGGGTCCGACGCGACGGGAACCACGGAAGTCGTTCCGTGGCAGCCATTTGGAGTAGCGGTCGAGAATTCTGCAGGCAACAGCATCGGCGGGCCTGGCGCAGGACTTGGCAACATCATATTCGGGAGGGTGGACGTGAGGGGAGCCGGGTCAAGATTCAATCAGATCCTGGGTAATTTCATCGCTGCTGGAGACGACGCCGGGATCGCGATCTTTCAAGGTGGCAGCAACACGGTGGGTACAGAAGCACACGGCAACACCATCGTTGGTGCGTTTGCTGCTATTAACATACACCTCTCAGAAGACAACGAGATTGTTGGCAATCATGTCGGTTGTGATTGCCCAGAGGGAGGAATCAGAACCAATCAGAGAGGAGTCGTCATCCTGAATTCCCCCCGCACCGTGATTAGAGAAAACACGATCCAGGGCACCCAGTCACTTGTTTTAGCTGGAGGCATTTTCGTGTCGGGAAAAATGTCGACGCAGACGATGGTCCTCGGCAATTTTGTCCATGCAAATAGAGGCGACGGGATCACCGTTCTCTCGGATGCGGCACAGACGACGATTCGAGGCAACGCAATCCTGGAGAATGAAGGCCACGGGATCGCCGTTAGGGCGCGTGCATCGGAGACGATGATTTGGAACAATTTCATCGAAGGCAACAAGGCGCACGGAGTCCTCGTCGACGAGAATGCGTCGGATACGCTGATCGGAGATCTGGATCCCGCGAAACGGAATATCATTCTGAACAACGGGGGATTCAAAGACGAAATCAATGCCGAGGTTCGGATTTCACGATCACGCCGGAATAAGATCCTCAGCAATCAGATCGGAGCACCCGGGATCGTACTTCGCAACCGTGGAGATACGAAAGAGAGAGAATTGGACGCAGAGGATCGTGACCGGGGCCCAAATGACCTAATCAACCACCCCGTGATCCAGTCTGTCTCTTCCCAGCCAGGCTCGTCCAGCGTCGTTGTCGTGCTCTCGAACCCTCCATCCCAGAACATTGTCCAGCTGTTCGACAATGCGGCGTGCGTCGAAGGCCGTGGCGGCGGCGAATCCCTGATTGAAATGAAACTAGACATTGAGACGTTTGAGTACTTCGGAGCAACAGTTACCTTCAACCCCGGCCCCTTGACCGAGGGGCACTTCCTCACCGCCACGGTGACCGATGCCGAAGGCAACACCTCGGAGTTCTCGGACTGCTTCCAGGTCCTTCCGGATTCGGACGTGGACGGAGTGGCCGACGAGACAGAGGATCAGCTGACACCCACCGGCGACGGCAACTCGGACGGCACCGCCGACAGCCAGCAGCCTCTTGTGCTGACCCGTGCGGACCGGCAGGGAAGACCTTTTACGATGGAGGGGACTGCGGGCGTTGAAAGACTGGAGATGGGCTCGTCCCTCCCTTCCCTGTTTCCCCCCGACGACGGCGCCGCGGCGGAGAGTGTCTGGCTGACTGAGCCTTCCGAGGTGAGGGCCGAAATGAACCAGGGCACGGTGCCATTGGGCCAACCTGGCGAAGTGACACTGACGGTTTTCTTCCCCCCTGACCTTGTCCCTGAAACATACGTTAACTTCGGTCCCACACCAGAGGATCCCGTCGAGCATGCTTATGAGTTTCTGTTCGACGGCACCACCGGCGCTGAGATCCTGGCGGATCAGATCGTGCTCCACTTCATCGACGGGGAGCGTGGAGACCACGACCTCTCGGTGAACGGCGAGATTCTCACCCGGGGGGCGCCCGCGGCCGCAGCCAGGCGCTTTTACTTTCCCCAGATCGGCGATGGTCTGGTGGCTAATATCCAGCTTCAGAGCAGCTCCATCCTGGGTAACACAGGTGTTTTCTCTCCTGTTCAGTTGGAGCTTTTCGATTCCCTGGGAGGTTTCTTTGAAGTGGACTTTGGAGAGCTGGGGAAGAGCTCGATTTTCCAGATTGCACTGGAAGAGGGTGAGTCGATCTCGGCTCAGAGCGCAGGCACCGAGGCCATTCAGGCCGGCTATGCGGAAGTGATTGCCCGACCACCCGTGGGAGGGACGGCCGTCTTCAGCCGTAGAGACGCCACGACTGACACGCTGCTCTATGAAGCGGGGGTGCCCGCCTCTGACCCGCTGACGGATTTCACGGTCTACGTGGACACCGTCGGGATTCGGGAGACCGGGCTGGCCATCGCCTATCCGTCCTCCGGATCGAGCACGTCCCCGGCCGGCGCGGCCGATGCGAACCTTATACTTCGTCTCTATGATGCAGGGTTCAATCTGCTCGAGACAGCCAATCTGAGTCTGGCACCGGGTACTCATCAGGCCAAGTTCATCCCCCAATTCTTCGAAGGAAACCCCCAGGCGACGGAAATGGAGGGGACGGTGACCGTCGAAAGTGATGCACCCGTGGCGGCGGTCACGCTGCGTCAGAACGACGATCCAGCCGTCAGTTGTCCCCAGGAAGTGCCGACCCTCGCCACGTTTCCGGTGGTCCCGGGTCGGGCCGATGACCCGGCAAGCAGTGCCCAGGGAGGGATGCACTCGACCTTCTTCTTTCCTCAGGTCGGTGACGGCACTGTGGCTTCGATTCGTCTGCAGACGAGTCTCATTTTCGTCAATGCCGGCGCGGGCACCGACCTTCTCCTGGAATTCTTCGACTCGCTGGGGGACCCTCTGCCACTCGACCTGGGAGATCTGGGTACGGAGTCGTCCTTCGATCTGAACCTGGGATCCGGAGAGGCACTATCGGTTCTGACCGCGGGAACAGGAGCACCGCAGGTGGGCTATGCGCGAGTCACCACTTCCCCCGCCGTCGGGGGTACAGCGGTCTTTACGCGGGCGGACGTTCCTTCGGGTAGCCTCCTTTATGAAGCGGGCGTCCCGGCTTCGACTCCGCTGTCTGACCTCAGCATGGTGGTGGACACGTCTGGAGATCGAAGCACCGGTTTGGCCCTGGTCGTGCCGCCGGATGCAGCTCCCAGTGGCGACGTGAGTGTAATTCTGAGGCTCTTCGACCAGGCTTTCTCGTTGCTTTCCGAGGTTACTCTTCAGCTGGCCCCGGGTGAGCACTTACCGCGTTTCGTGGACCAGCTTTTCCCGGACGTCGAGGGAATCGACGAGATGGAAGGAAGCTTGACAATAGAAAGCTCCGTGCCATTGGCGGCTGTGACGATTCGGCAGAACGATCAGCCTGGAGTCGAGTTTCCCAACGAAGTTCCAACCCTGACCACTTTTCCCGTGATCCAGGGAAGAGCCGCCAGGTGAGGCTCGCATCCAAATTCGGAGAGTGGTCGGCCGAGATGGATTTGAGCCATCGACCTTGCGCTTTCCGGACTGCGTGGCCCCCTCCCTGGCTCTGGGCCTGGGACGGATGGGCTGCATCCTGGCGGGCTGCAACGGTGGCATCCTCACCGATCTCTCCTGGGGAGTCTCCCGTACCAAAGGGTCAGGTTGCATCCCGACCTACAAGCATATAGTATATATGATATGCAGAGAACCAGTCTGCTCCTCGACGACGACACCCGCCGGGCGGCCCGTCAACTGGCTTTGCGCTACGGATGTTCCGTCTCGGAGGCAATCCGCAGGGCCGTGGTTCGCCATCGTGACGCGATGTTGGGAGTCCCAGCGCATAGCCGCAAGCAGCGCATGAAGAAGCTGGGGGAACTGTTCGAGCTTTTCGAGGGACATGACGCCGAGGAAGAAATCCGCCAGCTCAAGACTCAGGATGAAGGTTTCTAGTGCGGGTCCATGTGGACACGGACTTCCTGGTCTACTCCCTTTCCCGATCTGGCCCGGAGCGACTACGGTTAGAAGAACTGGCGTCTTCCGACGCGGTGATTCAAATCAGCTCGATTGCCTGGTACGAGTTTGCGCGCGGGCCTCGGACTCCCGAGCAGCTGGCAGCAGGCCGGGCCTTTTTTCTTGAAGACGGGATTGTTCCTTTCTCAGAAGAAGTAGCCGCCCTCTCCGCTGAGGTATTTCGCCGGCTTGAATCGCCCCGACGGCGGGCTGCTGATATCGCCATCGGAGTCACGGCGGCCGCCACGGAGGCCCGGCTGATGACTCGGAATGCCCGAGACTTTGAGGGTATCCCTGGACTGGAAGTCGAGGTACCGGCGAGATAGCAGAACGGCAAGGCGAAAGCCTGCCGTTGAGTTGGGAAACGGTGAGCTCACGCTCTACCGTTCTGTGCCTTTCCTTGAACCCGGAAAGGCTCCATACTGTGTGTCATCCCTGACATCGGTAAACGCGAGGGCAGGTTCCCGCCCAGTCTGGGGGCAAACGCTTCGCATAGGACTCCACCGTGGGTTTTGGTTTTGTCACTAAGTTTATTGACTAAGTCTTGAGACTAAACTAATTTAAAGCGGATGAAAAAGAAGACACATATCGTCAACATTCACGCCGCCAAAACCCATCTGTCCCGACTCATTCGCGAGGTGGTCGAAGGCGGAGATGTGGTCATTGCCAGGGGAAATGTCCCCCTGGTCAAGCTCGTTCTGATCGATGAAGCCAGGCCCGGCAGAGTGCTGGGCACGGCGAAGGGCACCGTCAAGATCGGCAAGGACTTCGACGAGTCGATCCCGGATTTCGCCGATTATGCCTGAGCCGCAGGCCTGCCTTCTCGACACTCACATCTTTCTGTGGCTGGCCACGGACGACGGGAGGCTTGGCGACGCAGCCCACGAAATTGTGCGCGATCCAGCCACCGACCTGTTCCTGAGCGTAGCCAGTGTCTGGGAGCTGGCGATCAAGAAGAGCCTGGGAAGAATGGATCTGACGATTCCGCTCAGCCAGTTTATAGAGGACCAGCTCAAGCACCTGAGAACCAGCCTGCTGGACGTCCGCTGCGACCATGCCCTGCAGGTAGAAACCCTTCCCTTTCACCACCGCGATCCCTTCGATCGCCTCCTGATCGCCCAGGCCATCGTGGAGAACCTCCCCCTGCTCAGCGCAGACAGGCAACTGGATCCCTATCCCGTCAATCGGATCTGGTAAGAAAAGAGGGTCGTCCTGGAGTGCGGAAGTCATACTTCCGCCCTGGGAAAGCGGCACTCAAAGTGCCGCACTCCAATAGAATCGCGCCGGGCGTCAGCCGATGTCGGACGAGGCAAGTCGGGCAGCCTCGGTCAGGCGCTCATCGAAGCACGAGAATTGGATCGAGGCCTTCGGGTTCTCCCGTAGCAGAAACGCGTAAGAGGCAAGATGGAGGCTGTCCAGCGCCCGGAGCGAATACGTTTCAGCCAGCACCGCCGCCTGCCGCCAGATCGGCTCCACCAGGTCTAGAACTAGCAAGTGGGGCCAGTCCCTCTCCAGATCGGCCCGGGTTTGTTCATGCCCCGCAACGGTCAAACGTGCTTCACGAAGCTGACGGGCCAAGGCGCTGCGAGCCTCCGGGTAACTGAGGACTGACGTCGCCACCCACTCCGCGTATGGTCAAAAAAGTCAGCCAAACCCCCAATTCTGGAGGTCAAAGTAAAACTGCTGCCGAGTTTACCCGGCGTGCCCCATGATCAAGGACCTCAAACTGATTCGATCCTGGGACCAAGCGATCTATTCTATGTCTCATCGTCCCGCCTTCTGCAGCCCTGGGTGTTCTCTGTTCCTACACGTCTAGGGTCGTAACGAACAGCTCCAAAGCTTCGTCACCGGCCTGGAACGTGACGGCCGATCCGAGCGGAAACGTCAATGTGGTCGCATGGTAGAGGTCAATGGATTGATCCCCCACGATCGCTGTGCCCTTACCGGAGACGACGAACCAGGATTCCTCAATCCCCTCCATCGACCTGGCCAGCTGCAGTCCGGGCTCGACCCGCTCCAGGCGGATCGAGCGCCAGCTGCCCGTGAAATACTCCCTGGGATCGACCGATCTCTGTTCTTTTAGGCTGACAAGACTGCATTTTGCATCTGGTTGCATGAGACTCAATCCTTCGCTTCGGTCGGTTTATGTTCGGGAAGCACGTCGATCACGGACTTTGGGAACACCTCGATCACCAGCATCTCCACGTCTTCCTGTCCGATATTTGTGGCGCCATGCCGCCCGTACTGGGGGGTGATCAGTAGATCGCCGGGGCGCATCTCGCAAACCTGGTCTCCGTCGAAGCAAATCTCGGCTTGGCCCGAAACCATGAACCAGATCTCCTCGGTCCGCGACTGGATGTGGTCAGCCGAACCCGCGCCCGGCTTGATCTGGTTATAATCCACTGATTGCCAGTCGCCGAAAAGCATCTCGCCGACCGCCATCCGTTTCCATTCAATCACGCCGAAGCCCCCATGCATTCGATGCACTTTCGTGAGCCCGTCGGGCCGGGCAACCATCACCGCGTCTTTCATCGGTCTTTTCCTTTCCGGGCACGGTGGAATTCTCTGACGAGCCGCGCCATTTCCGGTACAGTTTACGGTTAAGGTAGTCCAGATAGGCATGGATCATCGCCTTGGCTATGGTGCGGGCTTCAGTCAGTTCGGCACGTGTGGCGTTCCTGAGCTGGTCCACTCTAGCGCCGCGATGTCTCCCCTGCAGCAAAGGCTCGTTTGCCAATCTCCCAAGACGGCTCCAATTGCCTTTCGAGATGCTCAAGGGTTGTTTGCGCTTCCTTTTCACGGTGCTTCTTCAGGCAACTGTTGCTGAGGGAGGAGGACTCCCCACCAAGACTGCTTGAGATCAAGTGTACAGTTACCTCGGATAGCCTCCGTCAGGCATGTTCCGTGCTTCGCACGTGTTTGACGACTCAGCAAAGTCCAGGAATCCAGGTGAGATCGTGGTTTCCGAGGCTGGTGGGAACAGTCAACAACACTTCCCTGAAGAAGCACTCTATTTTGCCAATATAGGGGAGCTCCCCATTGTAGTCGATGGCGTAGTGTGCCAAAACTCCGCCGATCGGAATCGGATGGTGCCCGTTTCGTCTGATCGGTCGGGACGAATGGAATACGATAGACTTCATGAACTTGCCGTTGAAGTTTCTGCTGCTGATCTGGGCGGGTTGGGTGAATCGCGCACAGCAGAATGCAATCGATTATCTCAAAGAGGAAAACCGCATACTCCGTGAACAGGTGGGCAACAAACGGCTGCGCCTCACCAATGCCCAGCGGCGGCGGCTCGCTCAAAAGGCCAAGATCGTGGGACGCGCGGCCCTGAAGGCGCTTGCCTGCATCGTCACACCCGATACGCTGCTGCGCTGGCACAGAGAGCTGATCGCCAAGAAGTACGACGGCAGCGAACAACGCAGACCAGGTCGCCCCCGGAGTTCGGAACAGATCCAAGCGCTAGTCGTCCGCATGGCGAAAGACAATCCGATCTGGGGCTACACTCGAATCAGAGGCGCTTTGCGTAATCTGGGCCATCGGCTCGGGCGGAACACGATCAAACGAATCCTCAAAGATCACGGTATCGAGCCAGCTCCGGAGCGAGGCAGGGGACTACCTTGGGACACTTTTCTGAAAGCCCATTGGGGAGCGATAGCAGCTGCCGACTTCTTCTCCCTGGAGATCATCACCAAGGCCGGCCTGGTTCGCTACTTCGTACTTTTTGTGATCGACCTCAAGGCTCGCCGCGTCGAGGTCGCAGGTATCATTCAGCAGCCTTACGGAGAGTGGATGCAACAGGTAGCCCGCAACCTGACTGATGTTATCGATGGTTTCCTCAAGAAGACCAAGTATCTGATCCACGACCGAGACCCGCTATACATGCAAGCGTTTGCTGACATTCTGGCGTCTGGTGGTGTGAGGACCGTGAAGTTGCCGGCCCGGAGTCCGGATTTAAATGCCTACGCGGAGAGATGCGTGCGATCGATCAAAGAGGAATGTTTGGAGAGAATGATCCTGCTGGGGGAGCGTCACCTCCGTAAAGCAGTTCGTGAGTATGTCACCCACTACCACGGCGAAAGGAACCACCAGGGACTGGACAACCAGCTAATCGAATCGCTGCGCACCGACACGCTGACCAAAGGCGCCGTCCGACGCCGAGAGCGGCTCGGTGGAATGCTCAGCTACTACTATCGGGAGGCGGCGTGACGAGTCAGTCAAGTTTTGGCACCATACGAGGGTCAAAAACATGCTGGCTCATGTTGACCTGCGGGCGGCATAAGTTCAATGTTCTCAATGCTGACCGAATAAACAGGAGCGACAACCTACCGCAGAACCAGCAGAACGTACACCGTAGCCAGGGCGATCTGCAACGCCGCGAAGGGGATGGCCAGCTTGACGAAACGCCCGAACGACATCGCCAAATCGTTCTTATGAATGATGGTCACGGCCACCAGCGTCGAGGCCGAGCCGATCGGGGTCAGGTTGCCGCCCAAGTTGGCGCCGAAAACGACCGACCACCAGAGGGGATCGGTCGAAGCCGTACCCTGCGCCTGAAGGATCTTCGCCAGCATGGCCGACAACGGGATGTTGTCGGTGACCGAACTGAAGACCGCAGACGATACGAGGATCGCACCCGTTCCCGCACCGTGTCCGACGATCTCGTTGAGGCTGATGACCTTGGCGAGTCCCTTGCCGATCACTTCGAGCACGAGCGCGTGCTCCATCACGTTGATGACGACGAACAACCCCGCGAAGAACCCCAACAAGTCCCAGTCCATCGCGCGGTAAAACTTGTCTACGCTCGCTTTGTAGCGGACCAACATGACGGCCGCAAAAGCAAGCGCAACAAAGCTCATGCCCAGGTCCTGAATGACGGGTACGATCGACGTTGTAGCGATTGCAAAGATGAACAGGACCAGCATCACGGCGCCGAACCAGAAGAAGCCGCTGCTTTCGACCCCGTCATTCTCGTCGAAGCCACTGACCAGTAACTCCGCTTCATTCTTTTCTTCCGCACTGTGCAGCTTTGTGATGCCAAACAGCTTCGCGCCAAGCATGATCGTGCCGATCGTTGCCACGAGCACGAACGGAGCGGATTTGATGAAGAACGTCACGAAGCTGATACCCGCGGCGTTGCCGACGATGATGTTGGGCACCGAGCTGATCAGGGTCAGCAGCCCACCGATGTTCGTCAGCAATCCCTCGATCAAGATAAAACCAAGCATCAGATTCACACGGCCGAGCTTCTTGAGCGAAACACCCGTCAGCGACCCGACGATGATCATCGCCGTCACGTTGTTCAGCCCGGCCGAGAAGACGACCGTCATCAGCCCGTAGAACCACAAGAGCCTGCGCGGATCGCCCTTGGATGCCTTGGTGAGCTTGATCGCGATCCAAGTGAACAGCCCGGACTTGGAGGTGATATCGATGAACAGGCTTGCCCCGAAGATCAGTGCGATCACGCCCCAGTCGATCGCGGGGATGTAGACGGGCAATTCGACCGTGTGGCCATGCGCGGAATCAAACGGAGGAAGTCTGATCAGGAACTTGTGGTCCACGTACTCGTACAGTCCGAACACGTTCGCCAGGAAAAGACAGATCAGCGCAAAGACCACCGCGATGATCGATTTCTTCGCATGAATCTTCTCCTCCAGCGCCAAGCACAGAATCAGCCCGACGAGCAACGCCGAGAATACGAGCGTAACCCCCAATGGCACGACGCCTTCGCCGGGTGCCGAGGTAGTCGCAAGGAGAGGAAGACTCATTTCTTGAATCGGCCCTTCTTCACGGAGGGTTGATCAAAGCATCAGGAGCGGAATCTGACGCAACTCCACCGCCAACGCATAGGCGATTCCGTGCATGGCGAGCTGATCTTCGTCCTTCGTATTCAGCACCAGCAAGTCCACACCGTGTTGCTCGATCAACCGCGTGTACTCAGACAGGTGGTGTCCGAATACAACGAGATGTTCGACCGTGACGGGCGCTCCCGCCGCCCGCAGAACCTCGGCGCAGTCGTCGATGTAATCCCGCGGTTCCTTCAGCAGTTGCTCTCGCACAGCCTCCCGGGCCTCATCGGTGTTGATGGTCGGAATCTTCGAGATGACCTCCATGTAACGTTCGAATGTGGCCTCGTCCTCCACGTGCGTCAGCCACAAGGCTCCGCCATTCTCCGTAAACCGCACCGCATAGTTCACGAGCCGATGGTCGCCGGTCAGGTGATCCGCGATGGCCATCACCGTGTCCGTGTTCTCGATCGCATGCTCCGCGGATCGTTCTGCTTCCGGGTGTGGCAGCAGCATGACCGGTACGTCCGTATGCTGGGTCAGAAGGTCGACGTGCGTGCCCAAGCTGTAAGGCCATCTCCAAGCGCCGCTATGCAGGTTGCGGTACGTGCAAATGATATCTGGAGCCGCGGATTCCACGAGCGTCAGAAGCTCGCCAGCTGTTTGAGACTCCGATCCGTCCACGTCGCGCCATTGAATCTTCTCGTCGGCGCTCAGTACCTTCAGGAACTGGCGGAGCTGGTGGCCGAAGCGCCTGGCCATCTCCTCATCGCGATCGGTCACGACGAGGACCGATTTGATGTTGATCCGGTCGAGCCGAAAGACCTCCCGCGATGCCGACCGGAACATGCTCTCGAACTGATCCACATTCGTCATGATAGGGCTTGGATAGACTTGTCTTGGCCCCGATTAGGCCGCCTGAGAACAGGGATGTCAAGTGTAACCCCTTGGAATCACAGGCTTACCGCTGCGCCTTTCCCTCAGATGTTGAACAGAAAATGGCGGATATCTTGAAAGCGCGTTTAGCCCTCACTCCAGCTCACTCAGGCCAACTCAGACGGCAATTTCCGGCTGGTTCGCCTTATTGCGATATCGCCTGTACCTCAGTCCAGAACTCAGGGCCGTCTGAGACCTCGATGAACCTCACGTCGGGATGTGTGTCGTCCTGTGTGGAGACCAGCATTACCCGGACGAAATCGTAGTCGTGGGCCAGGGTGCGGGTGATCTGGAAGAGCTGGTCAAGAGAGGGCTGCATCACTGTGGCGGATACCGCGCTCCGTACCGGCAACACTATCCTGGCGATTCAGGGGCACGTTCTCGGCCGTGACCTGGATGCCGTCAGCATTCTCCAGTTTTGCTCCCTCTCCACTCCGACGAGGCTCTACCTCACGTAGCCGAGAGCCTTCAGTCTCTTTAGCGTTTCCTCGTCGACGGCCTCCGCCTCTTCGTCCGATCTGAGCTTGCCGACCATGAGGCGCAGGGTTTCGCGCATTTCATCCTTCCCGGGGACCGGCTGGTTGATGAGGTCCTGCGTCTCATACGGATCAAAGATCAGATCGTAGAACTCGTCCGGGCCCTGGCTGAACCAGATGTACTTGGATTTAAGGCTTTGCAGGGAGTACCGCTCGTCCGGCTCCTCACTTCGTCCAGCGAAGGACCCAAAAGTCCGTCGTCTCTCACCGAAGGCGAAGCGTTTGTGCCGGTACCCTTTGTCTTCGTACAAAAGGGGTACGAGCGATTGGCCTTGAACCAGCTCGACCTGTCCGGCCAATGTCTCCCCCAGCAGGTCCAGAATCGTCACCGGGAGGTCGACGAGCTCGACGAGCTGATCCTCGACTACGTGACCAGCCCCTGCCTCGTTCGAGAAATGAAAGAACAGCGGTACGTGGAGTTGCTCGTTGTAGATATGGATGTGATGGCCGAACCGTTTATGGTTGGCCAGTCCCTGACCATGATCGGAAGTGACCACCCACAGCGTGTTCGATCCCGGGTCCTGGGCCTGCACCGCATGGAACAATCGTTCGATCTGGGCATCGACGAATCTGATTTCCGCGTCGTACTGGATGATTCGTCGCAGCCGCCGCATCGAAAGATTGGACCGATGCTCGCGCCTGAGAAAGTCTGCAAGCCGCCGCAACTCCCTCCAATCACTCGGGTCCACCTCGTCCAGATATGGTTTCGGGGGCCGGAGTGGGTTGTGCGGATCGTAGTAGTGAACCCAGAGGAAGCGCCGCTCGTCGTGCCGCCGTGACCCGATCCAGCGGATGACGGCATCGGTGGTCTGGTTGGCCGGCCTATAGATGATCGGTTTGCCCTCGCTGTAGGAGGTCTTCCCGGGCCGGTCGTAGTCCTGGAATCCCTGGGCGATCTGCGAGCTGCCGAAAAGCGCGTTCGCACTTACGAAGGCAGCGGTCGCGTAGCCACGGGCAGCCAGGATCTCGGCCAGTGTGACGAAACGCTCGTCGAGCTTCTGAGAGTTGTTTTGGACCCGATGCTGAAGCGGGTACAGCGACGTGAACATCGACGCGTGTGACGGCCCGGTGGTCGCCGACTGAGCAAAGGCCTTCTTGAAGCTCACGCCCTTCCTGGCAAGAGAATCGAGAAACGGTGCGGTGTTGACCGGATAGCCGAAGCTCGGAAGGTGATCAGCGCGGAGGGTGTCGATGGTGATGAACACAACCTGATCGATCGGCGACCCGGGCGGCGGCGGTGGCAGTGATTCACAGGCCCCCATCATCAGAGCAACGGTGAACGCCAGGACCGTGGTCCGGCCAGCCTGAGCGAGCTGCCGCTTGTCGGTGTCGGTCACCATGGTATATCCCCCACCTGATCATTTCGTGACAGAGGCCAGGGCCATCTTTCTGCGGAACCCCAACAAGGATTTCCGCAGGAGGAAGCATGGCCAGAAGGAACGTGAGGATGGAAGAGTACCTGGAGTTGGTTTACCAATGGCACCGAGGACGGAGTATCCGCCAGATCCGAGACTCGTTGCAGATCTCGCGCAAGACGATTCGCAAGTATCTGCGGCTTTTCATGGCCAGAGGCTTGAGCCGAGAGAAGCTCCTGCCGCCACAGGAGGAGCTGGCCCGGATGGTGGCCTCGGTGGTCCAGGTGGCGGTTTTCGAACAACCGGCCCGGGAGCGGATCCGCCTCTACCACCAGCAGATCCAGGAGTGGCTTGAGCAGCCTGATATGACCATTCAGCAGGTACAGCGGCTGCTCGAGGAGCAGCACGAGTTGAAGGTCAGCTACATGAGCGTCTACCGCTATGTGCGCAGCCACATCGTGCCGCTTTGCAAGCCGGTGACGGTACGGATGCATTCGCCGGCCGGAGAGCAGGGCCAGGTCGACTTCGGCTATGCCGGGCTGATGCAAGATCCGGAAACCGGCAAACGGCGCAAGACCTGGGTCTTTATCATGATCTTGAGCTACAGCCGCCACCGCTTCGTGCGCTTTGTGTTTCGTCAGGACAGCCCCACTTGGCTGGACTGTCACATGCGTGCTTTTTCCTTTTTTCGAGGCGGTCCAAGATTGCTTGTCCTGGACAATCTGAAAGACGGTGTGCTGAAGCCCGATCTGTACGATCCGACGCTCAACCCGGCCTACGCCGAACTGGAAAGACACTATGGATTCGTGGCCGACCCGGCAAAAGTGCAGATGGCTCGCCACAAAGGGAAAGTGGAGAGATGTGTGCCGGTGGTGCGTCAGCAGATCCTGGCGGGGCGTCGTTTTCGGGATATCGAGGAGGCCAACGAGAAAGCTCTGGAGTGGTGTCTCAAGGAAGTCGGTCTGCGAGAGCATGGCACCACCCATCGCAAACCCTACGAGGTGTTTGTTGGAGAAGAAGCCGAGCTGCTGCTGCCCCTGCCCGATCAACCCTACGAAGCGCCTCAGTGGAAACAATGCACCGTGCATTGGGACTGCCATCTGATCCTGGACAAGTGCTACTACTCGGTCCCCTATCCCTACCGGGGAGAGAAGCTGTGGGTGCGGGCCGACCTGAAGCTGGTGCGGGTGTATCGGAACCATCAGTTGATCAAGACCCACGTGCGGGTCTTCGAACCGGGAACCTGGCAGACCCAAACGGCCGACTATCCTCCCGACAAGCGGATCTATCTGGAGCAGACTCCCGAGTGGTGCCGGCGCCGGTCCGACGAGCTGGCGTCGCGAAGTGGGCCGCTACGTGCGGCGCGTCCTTGGCGATCACGCCATGCGCAACCTGAGAAAGGCCCAGGCCGTACTGCGGCTGGCCGAGTCCCACCCAGCGGCCACTCTGGATCAGGCCTGCCGGCGGGCCTTGCGCTTTGACAATGTCCGCTTTGCTTCTCTGAAGCAGATTCTGGCGAAAGGCTTGTTCCGACAGCCCTTACCTCCTCGTAGACCCCCCAGTCCGGCGGCCTCAGCTTGTCGATTTGCCCGTCCCCAGGGTTACTTCGTGCACCGACGGGAGGTCTCATGAGTCACTATCAACATCTGCTCGACCAGCTCAAGCAACTGCGATTGGGAGGATTGTTGGACACTCTGGAAGTGCGGCTCAAGGAGGCCGAAAAACGACAACTGGCCTACGTCGACTTTCTGACTCTGCTGATTCAGGATGAGCTGGAGCGTCGCTCCCAGACCAAGTTTGCGCGCCGGCTCAAGAAAGCCTGCTTTGCCGAGATCAAGACCCTCGAAGAGTTCGATTTTGGCTTTAACCCGAACATCAAGCGGCGCCGCATCTATGACCTGGCCACCTGCCGCTTTCTGGAAAACAAAGAAAACATCTGCCTGTGCGGGCCGGTGGGTGGGGGCAAGAGTCACATCGCCCTGGCTCTGGGACACGAGGCGGTACGCCGCGGTCATGACGTGCGCTACATCCAGGCTCCGCGCCTGTTCCGTACTCTGGAAGCGGCCCGGGCCGATCTCTCCCGCGATCGCCGCATCCAGCACTCCTGCGGCTATGATTTTTTGATCATCGACGACTTTGGGCTCAAGCCCCTGACCGAGGAGCAGGCCGACGATCTGTACGACATCGTTTACGAGCGCTATCAGAAAGGCTCGCTGATGCTGACCAGTAATCGCAGCCTGGAGGAGTGGATGGCGCTGTTTGGCGACTCCATCCAGGCCAACTCGCTGCTGGACCGGCTCTGCCACAACGCTCACCAGCTGGAGTGGGAGGGCGAGTCTTACCGGAGGCGAAAACGACCCGCCAAAGGATCCCCCCAAAAGGAGGTTTCGCCATGAGCCGGTTGAAGATCAAAGGCGACAACGGCTGGTTTGCCGCCGCCGCCGGCTGGCAGGCCGCTCTGGAGAAACTCTCCGACGGGGCCTTCAAGCTGTTCGTTCACATCTCTCTGGGCGCCGAGAGAAGTACCGGGCGCTTTCTCTTTCGCCAGCAGGATCTGGCCAGGGCGCTGCGCAAATCGCGCCGCTCGATTGGAACCTATCTCCAGGAGCTCGAGGAGAGGCAGGTCTGCCGGGTCCGGCGTAGCTCCAACCAGCATGCTCCCGGTGTCCTGGAGATTGCCGACCAGTACTGGCCCTACCAGCGCAGCCTCTCGGCCGACTCGCTCAGCTCCACTCGATCGGCTCAAACCCTCTATGTGGAGGCCATCGGAGAGATGTTGCTGGAGCGTCCCTGCATCCGTTGCCGATACTCGACCTCGGATCGCCGGCTGGCTGCCCAGTGGTTCCAGCAAGGCATCGAACTCGAGGATGTCCGCCAGTCTATTTTCCTGGGCTGCGGACGCAAGTACGTCTCCTGGCTCAACGGACTCCCGGGGCAGCCCATCGGGTCCCTGCATGACTTCAGTTCCGTTTTACAGGAGGTCACGAGCAGCCAGCTTTCCGCCCGCTATCGGACTTTCAATCAAATGCAAATGCTGCGACTGGAAAAACGCTGGCTCGAAACAGACCCCGACTGCGACCAGAAAGGAGGAGCCTGCTTGGGAAAACTTTTCCCAAGCACAACCGCCGAAAATCAAGAGAAACGAGATGATGTTGATCCCCAAATGGGGGAAATACCCTGGTGACGGAGGTGGGGGAATTACCCTGGTAATTGACACCCGGAGCTACTGTTTGGGGTCGAGAAGGTGCTGGTGATCAGTCAGTCCGTCGCCGGTCAACACATGGCAGATATATTGGCTTTGGACGCCGATGGGCGTTTGATCATCGTCGAGATAAAGCGGGACTGGTCCAACAGAGCGACGGTTGGCCAGCTGCTCGAATATGCGGCGGCGATGACTGGGAAGAACTATGAAGATCTGGAGGAACTGAACCGGAAATACTGGGCTCGCTGCAACGGGGAAAGTCAGTACGTTCCCTTACTCGAACAGTTTCGAGAGCTAACCGACGACCCTAAATCTGATCAAAAGGACATTCCCAAACGTCAACAAGGTCATCGGATTTGTATCGTGGCACCCGGCTCTGACGAGGGTTTGTTGAGGATTGTAGGATGGCTAAAAGAGTATGGTGTGCCGATTAGTTTCGTGCCTTTCACGCTCTACGCAGATACAGATAACAATGCTGCGAACATCCTGCTAGAGATCAATCCGTTGCCGAAGGTTCAAGCGGTAGGAGAAACTGTCGTTGGCGAGTGGCAGGGAGATTGGTTTTTCAATACGAACGAAACGTATGCGCCGGATGCGTACCGGAAGATGTTTGACCAGAGAGTAATCGCCATCTACGGTTATTCGAACGGCCCATACAATCTGACAGGAAGCGACAAAGAGCAGCGGGTCTTTGCCTACGTCAATCGCAAGGGAATCTTGGCGGTTGGGCGTGTCGTTGACGGGCAAGTCGTTCCGGCCACCACAGTTTTCAACGAGGAGAACGAGTTCCACGTGAAGATCGATTGGGAAACAACTGTAGTCGATAACAAGGGGGTAACGAAGAAAGAGGTCCAGCAGAAATTTGGCTATAATCTCCCTGTCCGCAATGTCTTTTGCGGCATGTCTCGTCATGATGTTGCGGATTGGATCGCCGATGAGCTTCAACACAGGGCGGGGACCGTGGCCAACCGCTAGCCCGCATAGATCACCGATAGGACCTCAAAAGGCCGCCCTGTTTGGTATAAAGCGTTTTGAATGAAAGACTTCAAAGCCAAACGGAGGCGGCCCTTATGAGAACAGGGTGTAAACAAGCCAGGTTCGAATTTCACCAACTATTTCAACGCAAAGTGAAGGCGCGGTTCGACGGCGGGAAGATCACCTCCGATGCAGGGGTGCTGCTGTTGCGAGAGGTCGAGAGGGGGACGGGTCTGATCGCCGGACTAGCTGAGTGTTTCAGGGATCACCGGGATCCGCGGTTGATCGAACACACGGTCGAGGAGTTGTTGGGGCAGCGCATCTACGGACTCTGTCTGGGGTACGAGGATCTGAACGATCATGATCAGTTGCGCACCGATCCGATGCTGGCGGTGGCGGTGAATAAGGCCGATCCGTTGGGGGAGAGGCGGCGGCAGGCCTCAGATCGGGGGAAGGCGCTGGCGGGCAGGTGTACGCTGAACCGGTTGGAGTTGACCGGCGCCGAGGTCGATGAGCAGGAGCGGTACAAGAAGATCGCGATGGACCCGGACCGGATCGACGGCTGGATGGTGGATGCCTTCGTGGAGTCCCACGAATCGGCGCCCGAGGAGATGGTGCTGGATCTGGATGCGACCGACGACCCGATCCATGGCCAGCAGGAAGGCCGGTTCTTTCACGGTTACTACCGCCACTACTGTTATCTCCCGCTGTACATCTTCTCGGGGGAGCATCTGCTGTGCGCCCGGTTGCGGTGTTCCAATATCGATGGGGCCGCGGGATCGGTGGAGGAACTGGAACGGATCGTCGGCCGGATTCGGCAGAGCTGGCCGGAGGTCTCGATCGTCATCCGGGCCGACTCGGGCTTTTGCCGGGATGACTTGCTCCGCTGGTGTGAAGACCATCACGTGGATTACGTGATGGGGTTGGCCAACAATGATCGGCTCAAGTCAGAGAGCGCCGAAGCGATGACTCAGGCCGAAGCCGAGTTCAACGCCACCGGGCGACCGTCGCGGGTGTTCAAGGATTTCCGCTACCGGACTCGCCACAGTTGGACCTCGGAGCGACGCGTCGTCGGCAAGGCCGAGTTCCTGGACAAAGGCGCCAATCCCCGATTCGTCGTCACCTCCCTGTCGCCGGAACGCCTGGGGGCCCGCGCGCTCTACGAAGACTTCTACTGTGCGCGGGGCGACATGGAGAACCGCATAAAAGAACAGCAGTTGGGTCTGTTCGCCGACCGGACCAGCGCGGCAACGATGCGCGCCAATCAACTCCGGCTGTATCTGTCCTCCGCCGCCTACATGCTCATGCACGCCTTGCGTCGTCTCGGACTGAAGCAGACCCCCCTGGCTCGCGCTCAGTGTCAGACGATTCGCTTGAAGCTCCTGAAGATCGGCGCCCACGTCCGCCTCACGGTCCGCCACGTCTGGATCTCCATGTCGGAAGCCTATCCCTACAGCGAGGTCTTCGCTGCCGTCGTTCGAAACCTCCAGGCCATTCCTCTGCGCTGCTGAGGTCTGTCCCGATCAAACGCCCCCAAAAACGAAATCGTTCCATCGCTCAGGCCGAGCTCTGCCTGAATGCATTCCGTCACGCTCTTCCGAACCCGAAAAACGCTTCATTCACGACCATCCACACCACCGCATCACTCGACCTGGACCGGATCGATAGCGAAACTCTCAGAAAACCGTTCCGGCCTGCCAAAATCACCTTCATTTCCAAATCGGTGATCTATGCGGGCTAGCATCGCCGCCGTTTGCACCACCCGATCCTTGATCGTCGGCACTCCCAGCGGGCGCTTTCCTCCGTTGCCTTTGTCAATCCACACCCGGCGCACTGCCGCCGGCCGGTAGCTCTTGCTTTTCAGCTCCCTCGCCAGTTCGCCCAACCACTTCTCTCGTCCGCGCGCCTCGATGTCTTCGAAGCTCTGTCGGTCCACCCCCGCTGCTCCGCCATTGGCTTTGCATTTCCGGTAGGCGAACTCTAGAAAGTCTTCTCTCCACACCTTGTCGTACAGCTGATGAAAGCGGCGCTCGGGCTGCTCCTTCGCTTTGGCGTACAACGTCCTTTGCAGCTTCCCAATCTTTTCCGGAGTTTTCAGCCCCATTCGGGTCAATCTCCTCGCTGTCGCTTCAGCAGACGTCTGCCTTGAACTCAGGCCCCTTCCCTCCAGCGGGGTTACCCGCCTTCCTCAGTAATACGAGCCTGTCCGCCACCCCTGCCCGCCCGACCTGTCCCTCGCGGGTTGCCGGTTGAGGACCGTGCGGCCGTCCTCGCCGACAGGGGCTTCCCGTGTTGCTTGCGATTTCCTCTTAAGTGCGTGCCGTCGCCATTACCCCGGCGGAACCAACGGGTCCTGTCGCTCGACTTCCCCGCTGACGGCGGCCTTCCCTGAAATACAGCCAGGTCGGCTTCCGCATTGCCCTTTTCGAGGCCTGCTTAGCGTTCACTACTCGTTACGGCCTGCACCTTCGCCAAGTCGCCTAACGCGACCCTCTACACCGAAGGCTTCAGCAGATTCGTTACCTCCTCTACTCCTCCGATTGCTACCGGCTGGAGCGACAGTTGCCGGGTGGGTTTCGCACCCACTGAAAATCGCCGCCTTTTCACGGCGCACTGCATAATCCGGGTTAGCGCCCCGTCCCTGACGTTAGGCTAGGGTATACCTCAACTGGACGGAGCAAGATAATGCGGGGGGAAGCGGCCAGCGAGGCCGGGTGTGACTTGGCGCAGTTCGATGCCCTGCTCTTCGCACCAGGCGAGGAAGCGCCCCACGGGACGGGCGTAGGCGCGGCGGGTATGGGGGTTGGAGATGCGGGCGGAGAAGAACTCATCGGCGGCGAAGAGGGCATTGTTGCCCGCCCGTTGCAGGATAGCGGGGAAGGTCCCGGCCAGCGTTTCGGAGCGGGGAGCGAGCTCGTTCACACATAGAACGATAACATACCTTATCGTACTATATAACTCCCTTTCCCGGCACCTCGACACCGGCTACCTCGATTCGCCTTGCGCGTAAGCGCGAAGTTACCGCTCGTAGGCGGCAATCAACTCGAGACTGTCCTTGGGGCACGGCGAGGCCTTGAAGTCGAGCAGTTCCAGCTTGCCGTCGCCGCCAATCAGGAGATCTAGTCGCCATCGCCCAACTGTCTTACTACGTATCTACGTATCAACGCAAATACTGCTCTAGCGCGGCGACGAGGATATTCTGATGGGACATGTCGCTATCTAGCGCATGGAGCCGTAATCGTCGGTAGAGTTCGGGACTCACTTTCACAGTGAGCGCTTTCGTCCTCTCCGCTGTCTTTCTAGCAACCGTTGTCAGTGCTGCGGCGTCGGGCTCCCCTTTCTTCTTAGTGCCGGGTAGAACGGTGTCGAGGCCTGCGGCTTTAGCCATCTTTCTCCACCTTACGTATTAGCGTTTTTACGTATTTCCATAATAACGTAATCTCTTCTGCGCTGCGAGATTTACCATTGAGTTCACGCGCCACCCGGCCGTCAATCATTGCGGCTGCGAAACCGACGCGGTGATGCACCGTAACCGGTGCTACCGTGCCGTATTGGCTCAAGGCGACGGCTGCTTGGCCGGTTAGCCGTGCCCTCATCACCGCCGCATTGATCACGAACACCACTGGCTTGTCGTATTTCTCAACAAGCTCCATAGTGCCCACTACCGCCCGTAGATCGTGGGGACTCGGTTTCGTGGGCACAATAACCAAGTCCGAGAGCTGAACCACCTCCCGGATTGTTTCGGAGATTGCCGGTGGTGTGTCGAGAAATACAGCCTTGACTCCCGAGTCTTGCCATTGCTTAAGCAATGCGGGCAACTGGCGGGGCTGCGCGTCGGCAAAGTGCAGCTGATCTTCCGCTCGCGCTTTCCACCAGTGCCCCAAGCTACCTTGTGGATCGGTATCTACAAGGATGACGGGACCAGCCTGGGCGGCTTCAACAGCTAGGTGGCCAGCGAGGGTGGTTTTACCGACACCACCTTTTTGTGCGACGAACGCGTAGATATCCATTTACGTGACTACGTATCAAATTTAATACGTAGTTAAGTATATCAGTAAATGCGTCCTGCAGGAAAGGAACATAGTGTTGAGGACGGTGATCATGGTGGCCATGCCCACGCGTCCTCAATCAGAATTCACTGCTTGCCGGCGCTCAACCAAGCCTTTGAGCGGTCGCCGCGCTGGTCCCAGATACGCAACACTTCGCTTCGGTCATTGACGACTCGGCAGATGAACGAAAATGGCGTTCGCGTGCTCGAAGACTCCCGTACACCCGCCATCTCCTCGACCAAGTGCTCTGTGATGGTATTGACCTGAAAGCGGTGCACGTTGGTATAATTGCAGTATGGAAACAGCAATCTCACTACCGGACGAACTGTTCCTGTCGGCTAACGAGTTGGCGGAGCGGCAAGGAGTGTCGAGGAGCGCATTGTACGCTACAGCAGTTTCTGAATACTTGGCGAAACACCGTGACGAGGATGTGACGTCTAAGCTAAACGAGGTTTTCGCCGATGAATCGAGCGGCCTCGATCCGGCGTTGAGGGCCGCCCAGGCTCGAAGCGTCAGCTCTAGCAAATGGTAGTTGCGCGCCGCGAGGTGTGGTGGGCGGATCTGGATGTTCCGCGAGGATCGGAACCTGGTTTCCGCCACCCCGTCCTCATCGTCCAGGCCGATACTTTCAATCGAAGCAGGTTGAAAACAATCCTTGGTGTTATCCTCACATCGAACACGCGGTTACTCGCCGCTCCCGGGAACGCCCTGCTTCCAGCGGCAAGCACGGGGCTCCCGAAGGACTCCGTCGCCAACGTCACTCAGATCGTGACTCTCGACGAATCCTATCTCTCCGGTCGGGTTGGACAAGTTTCCCGGAAACTCATGGCTCACGTCGATTCCGGACTCAGGCGGGTCCTGGAATTGTAGTTGGCTTAGTGCGTCGCCTCCGGCCTTGGGCGGGTCACGTTTCAGACGATGGTCCATGCGGAACTCCCGCAACGGGCCAAACCGGCTGAATGCACCAGCGGTTCTCCGCGGCTTCGTAGCCTTTGACAAAAACGGCTTCTTCGACAAAGCGCCGCCCTTCGTGGCGCGTCATGTGAATGACCATAGCGATGCCGTCCACCACGCCTCTACAGGTGACTTCCCAGGGAAGCTCCCCGCCGCCTTGCATGGCGCAACTGGCGATCCGGGACAAGGCGCTCTCGGCGTTGTTGGCGTGTACGGTCGTCAGCGATCCGCCATGGCCGGTGTTGAGAGCTTGCAGCAGGTCCGCCGCCTCTCCGCCTCGAACCTCTCCGACTACAATGTGATCCGGGCGATGACGCAGCGCGTGACGCACGAGATCCCGGATCGTCACCGCCCCTTCCTGCAATCCGCGAGCCTCGAATCGGACGCAATTCGACCGCTCGATGCGAAGCTCCAGCGTGTCCTCGATGGCAACTATCCGCTCGTCATCGGGGAGAAGTTCGATGAGGGCATTGAGCAACGTGGTCTTGCCCGATCCGGTTCCGCCGGAAACCAGGATGTTGCGCCGGGAGTGCAACACCTGTTCGGCTTCTTTTTTCACGGCTTCGGGGAGTGAGCCTAGCTTCACGAGATCATCCGCCGAAAAGGACCGCTTCCCGAAACGGCGAACGGTGATAGCGACTTGAGGACTCGCGGGCGGAACACAGATCGCCACCCGCGAGCCGTCCTCCAGGCGCGCATCGACAATGGGCGAACTCGCCGGATCCAGGCCCAACGGACGGGCGATGTGGATGGCGGCCCGTAGCAGCGCCGCTTCGTCCAGGTCCGGGGCTTCATAGGCCGCCAAGCGCCCGGCCCGCTCGATCCACACATTGCCGGGTCCGTTAATCATGATCTCGCTGACTTCGGAATCTTCAAGGGCGCTCTCCAAGCCTGGTAGAAACGGTTTCAGGTGTTCCAGTCCGCTCGCCGCGCTCATATTTGGCCCGCCTCCTTCGCTCTCCAATAGGAGTGTTCGGCGGGTAGATAGTGCGGTTTCAGGTAGACGCGGCGCGGCTCAAGCGACTGCGCTCCGTCATAGGGCAAACAGATGGCTTGACAGTTCGAGAGCAAGGCGAAGTCTCGCGGGTGGAACACGGCTTCACGCTGCTCCCGGAATGATTTGGCCGCGCCCATGCTGCCGCCTCCGCCTCCGGCCCGGCCTGAGAGCGGGGAGACTTCCGCCCGCTTGGAAGTCTCGCTGATCGTGTACATTGCTTTGATCTTCACCACCTGCCCGCACAGTTCGCTCGCAATCTGAGCGCTGGCGTCGTCGCTGAGAGACAGGAAGATCCGGGTGCGGAGCGTCTGCAAGAGCGCCCGCCACGCCTCAGACGACCCTAGAACGGAGCGCAGCGACGAAATAGACTGCGTGGCGACAATCGGGATGCAGCGGCATTGGCGGGTCAGCGCGAAGGATTTCTCATCGCCCGATGGATCGTCTTCGCCCACGGAAGCGAAGGCTTGATATTCGTCACAGATAAAGACGGCGGGCCGGAAGTAGATACTCGGCTTTTCCTTCATCTTGGCCGGGCGCATGAGAAGCGCCTGTAGCCAAGCGTTCTTGAGCATCACGCCCACGGCGCGCGAGAGCGCCGGGTTGATCCCGGCGGGCATGTTCAAGGCCAGCACCTTGCCGCCCTCGATCAATTCATAGAGCGGCGGCAGGTGCTCCGCGCCCTTGACCGTTTCTTCTTTAGCCGAAGGAATGGACGTAATGGCCCGGTTCCTCTCGGCTCCGCCGTCTTTGATTTGCGGCTTCTTGTCGTCCTCCTGGCCGCTCGCCCCGGCCTCCGCCTCGATCCGCCGGAGTTGGGCTTGCAGGGTAATCGCTTGCGGATCGGCGGGGACTTCCGGCGCATCGGGGCAAAACACTTTCGCCACGTCCGGCATATCGAACATGGCCAGGAACACCGAAACCCCCTCCACAATGGACGACTTCACTTTGTTGTCAAGCGTTTGCCAGTCGTGGACAAACCAGCGCTTGACGGCCTCCACCCGTTCTCTTGTCTCGTCGCCGGGTCCGGGTTCCCAAACGATGCGATAGGCGATCTTGAGCTCGTCTAGTTTCGCTTTCATCGGGCGCGTGTAGACGGCTTGCACTTCCTTCGTCTCCGGTGCGTCGGTCCAGATCCATTCGGCAAGGTTTATGAGTTGGGCTTCGTAGGTGCTCCCCGCCACGACAACCGTCCCTTTGTTCAGGTCGTCGCTCAGCTTCTCGGCTTCCTCGATCTTGGCCGCGAAAAGCTCCGGGTCGATGGCGCAACGGTAGACCTGTTGCAACGTCACCCACCGCTCCGGGAAAACCCGGTGAAGCTCGATGATCCAGCGAACCAGATTGGTATAGGCTTGCTGCCAAAAGGGTTCTTTTCCCTTCCCGAATAACTGGTTAAGAAGGCTGGAAACGGTGTAGGCCAGCGAGTAGGAATCGAGCCACCAGGCTGAGAGCGGGTTCCATTGCCAGCGGCCTTCCATGCCAAGCTCGATGTAGTCCTTCTCCCGGCCCGCTTCGGTCAGGATTTGCCGGATGTCGTGGCAGAAGTCTCCCTTGACTTCGAGCACCAACGCCGCCGCCCGCTTCTGCGGATTGGCCGCTTGCCAGCCGAGAAGCTGCCGGGCAAACGGGTTCATGCAAGCGCTGGTTTTCCCCGATCCCACGGCTCCGAAGATCGCCACGCCGGTATACAGTCCGCGCTCCGGGATGGTGAGCCACGAGGGGTTGAAAATCTCCCGCGCTTCGACCGGGTGATGGACCTCTCCGATCACGATTCCCGGAGCCTTTTGGTCCGGTGAAAGCGGCCACGTTGGGAGCCTGCCGAAAGTGGCGAAATCCCGTCCGCGAGATTCAAACCAGACCTTCCAGATGGTCACGGCAAAAACCCCCGCGAGCATGACGGTGACGAAAGGCGCGGCGTAGTACCACGCCATCACCCACCCGTAGAAAGTGGGGGTGTGGTAGTCCATCAAATCGAGCAAGGGGTTTTCGCCAAGGGCCGGGAAGGGACGCCGCACAAAGTTCCAGACGGCATACCCTAGACCGGCGAAAATAAAGACCACCGGACCCGGAAGACCTACGACGAAGCGGACGGTGCGCCACCCGGCCCATCCCAAGAGCACCAAAGTCTGAAACACCGACCAGCCCGCCACGGCCAAAACCCGGATTGGGTTTTTCCAGTTCATGGGGCCAGCGGGCAGGTGCCAAAGCGCCCTCAAAAAAGAGATCAGGTTGTGCCATTTCATAGGTCTGTCTCCCTTCCGTCAGCACCCCCTCCGGGGCGTCTTTCCCGAGCCTTCCGTCGCGGTAGGGACGATCCTTTCGGATCGCCCCCCGCACAGATCCCAGCGAGCGGAACTACCGCACTGGGCTCTTACCTCAGGTAATAACGCGCAGTCGCTGTTCGGGATAAGGGTGTAGCTCCTTATCCCGGCAGGCTACCTGCCGTATCCGTTCCAGCGCACTTTGCAAGTCCTCGGTTTCGACGTAGGTGCGGTCTCTTGGCTGTGTCCGCGATTTCCCGCTTGGTGCCCGTTTAGAGTCCTCCATATCGATTCCTCTCCCGGCTCTGTGTCCGGCACTTGTTTTGCTAGGACGAATTCCCTTTGGCCAGGCCGCTTGGCTCCACCCTCTCCGCCGACCGCGGCGCACCGCCGTCTTTGTTCGAGCGCTTCTCAGCTACTATCAGCCTGTCCGACTTCCCGCCTCCGTGCATCGCTGTCGTGCTCCTTTCGGATTCACAGCGCGGACCTTGGGGCCATCCCCCTGGGGTCAGAGGCGGGATCTCCCGGCTCCCGTGTAAGCAACTTCCGTACGTGCACAGGGTCTCGGGACCACGCGGGGGCGGAATCGTTCTCGCGATTAGCGAACGGTTCCATGTTGCCTTCCGATCCTACGACTACGTCGGCCCCCCGAAGTCATTTTCCTTCCGCGGCTCAATACCTGGCCCGCACGTGCCCCTGTCAATGCTTCGCCTGCACTCTTACGAGTGCAGGCGCATGACTCGGGGTCAGCATGGTTCGCTACTCCTTTCCTGTGAGAGACTCTCGCTCTCTGCTACTCACCGGTTTGCGCCGGCGCACCGCAGGGATAAATGAGGACGAGAGCGACCCGCATGGGGCCGGATAGCGGTGTGGTACTCAGTACCGCTATCGGGGGTCACATGCCCCCCCGCTTTTTGGGGGGGGTCGCTCTCGTCCCCGCCTTTTTTCCCCGTTCGGCACGGGCGGGTCCGATTCACAGGGGATAACCACAGAAGAATGAGAGAGATAAAGGAAAGTGGTTGTGGTACACCTAAGCCGGAAATTCTGGTACACCCCCCCCTCTGAACGTGTACCAAAACCCATGCGGCCCCCAGTACCAATAAAAACCACGGATTTAGACCCTCTCTCATCCGGTCTCATCCCGATCCGCAAACCTGACGGCCCGCCATGTCGAATAGTCGTCAATCGAGACCCCTTCCGTGACCTTGGCTTCCGGGAGACGTTGAAGCTCCACAGACCGTCTCCCGGCTTCTGCGAATCCTCCATACCGGGCTAAAAATTCGTCGTCCTCGGCCTTCATCGCCGCATGGATCGCCTTGATCTCCTGCCTTACCGTGAGTCCTTGATCGGGTGTCCCTGGGTCCACAGCCGCCCATGCTTCGAGCAACCGCGCTGCCCGGTCCACGTTGGCATTTGCAACCGCAACCCCGATCACCCGGACCTGACGGCCCTTCGTGCGAAGCGCGTCCCAAAGCGGCCCATGCGCGGCTCCCCACGAGCAGAGTTCGGTATCCGTTCGGTGGCCGGGATCGACGTAGACAAAGGTGACGGTTTCAGGGTCCACGGCAAGGGGCAGCTTGAGGGCAAAGTAGCGCTTCTGGTTGCCCACCACACCGTAATAAATCCGGCGCGGAATCAAGCGCCGTGGCAAGCCGAGCTTTTCAAAAAACTCGACCTTCTCCTGTTCGGCGGGGAGCCAGTTCATACCCGGATGTTCCAGAATAAAATCGAGAGAGAGAAGACGCCGCATGACAACCGGCTTGCTGGCCTTCCGCCGGTGGCGGATGTTCTCGACGCCCAGCGCCCGGTAGATCGCCTTGCTCGATATCCGACACGTCTTTCCTCCCCCATTGACTAGTGGCCACTCGCTCTCGACCGCCGCTTTGCGCTCAATCAATGTCTGCACAAAACGCTGAGCGCCACTCCGCCACACCCCGAAGTAATGACAGAACTGCGTCCGCGTGAAGATGCCACTGTGAAGACACACAAGCGCGATCCATTCCGCGTCGGGTCCGGTCCAGCCGAGCGGTTCCAGTTTGCGCTCTCTTCCCCGCAAGTGCTGGATCATCTACTGATCGCCGGTGACGGTGGCCCGGTCGCCTTGCAGGTAGCTGATGACGATTCCCATGGGGTTGAACACGATCAAGTCCGGGGGGATTTCTTCGAGGAACAGGAATTGCAGCGAGAGCGTCCAGCGCTCCCGGCTTACTTCGTTTGCCATCTCCATCCGCACCAGATCAAAATCGGCCGTGGCGCTGTGCGGCTCCCGGGGGTTGGCCTGAATTCTCAAAACGACGCGATCCACTTGCAGCTCATCCTTGGCCGCGCCCGCCGCGAGAAGGGCGACATTCCGGCTCTCAGCGCGAAACGAGGCGTTGGCGAGTTCTGTCGACAGGAAGCGCAGACTGCGGGACCAGTTCTCTTGAACGGTGGCCCGCCGCCGGGAGTAAAAGTCGTGAATGAAGCGGTTCAGAAAGTATTTGGTGGTGGGGTCCAGCGGGTCGGCCTGGGCCTCCATCGCCTCGTAGGCGACGGCCTCCGCCCGTCCGACTTCATCCACCCTCACGACGATGGGCCGGGGCGGTTCGACGGACACAACCCGGATGACGACGACGATGAGCAAGAGCAAGCCGATTCCCAACCCAACGGAGATCACCCGAAGGTGGCGGTTGGAGTTGATGGCTTCGCCCCATATTTCGGCGTACTCGGCTCCGGCGTCTTTGGCTTTGGTTTTGGGATCGCTCATTTAATCCCTCCTGCTCCGATCTTCGCCGCCGCCGCTCCCGCCGTAGTCGCCATCCCCATGAGTCCGCTCCCGGCGGCTCCCGTGCTCGTGACGAGCATCGAGGCCAGCTCCCCGCACTTGAGGCTTGCCAGCATCCCGGCAACGAACAAGGGCACAACGGCGAGCATCCACAAGCCCACGTCCATGAGGCTCCGCATGTCGAGGTTGGCATTCCCCAAGCTCGTGATGTAGGAGATTCCCACGGCGGAGAACACGCGCAACACCGCCCCGGCAATCACGGCGTACAGCGAGTAGGTAATCATTCCCCGGAACCATCCCCAGAACAGAAACGACAGCGGCTCGAACACCAGAAACGGAATGAAGATCGGACCCAAGATGATGAGAATGGCCAGCGCGATCTGCGCCCAGATCACTTGAGCGTAGGTGACGGCGGCCAGGAGAAGCAGCATGACGATCAGGAAGAGAAGCATTCCAACCCCCACAACCGCCGTTATCGCGGCATGGATGCCGCCGGTGAGCAGGCCGAGCGTGTTCCCCGCTTGTGCCTGAGCTTCCAGGTTCGCCGCGAGCGACCGGATAAGGTTTCCGAGTTCGGTCTGCATCGAATAGACGGCATCGCCGATCAAGAGTTCGTGAAGCCAGTTTCCCCCTGCCGAGAGCATTCCCGGGAAGGTAAAAGCCATCCCCGGAATGGTCGTGGTGTAGAACTGCAACATCACCCACGGAATCCATAGGCCGATGATGACTCGCACCAGTTCCCACGGCTGAATGTTGCCGCTGAAGGCGATCTTTACTCCGGTCAGCACCACGGCGATGGCGGCCAGTCCGCCCAACAACCCGTTTCCGGTGGTGAAAATTTCTCCCCCTGCCGCTGCGGTCAGGCCGTCCAGCGCGATATCGAGGAACGATTTAAAATCCCGCAGTTCTTCCGGCGATAGGTTGGCCGGGATGTTGGGATCGAGTTGGATTTGCATTGCCGCGCTCTATTGGCCAGGGCCTCCATAATTGGGGTGAATCCGAAAGAGCAAACCTTCACGCATGGATTGTTGGCGGGCGTCAAGCCCGGCCTGTTGCGCCGAAAAGGTGATCTCGGCCTGTTGCTGTGCGGCAACCTGTCGGGCCAGCGCCTCGCGCCGGGCGATCTCGCGTTCGTAATCCGCCGCCGCTTCCCGCGCCGCCTGATATGCCATCAACTGCGCCATCGCAGCGGTGAGGTTCCCCTGTGTCACCGTTCCGGCGACTTGCGATTGCCATAAGGCGGTATTGGAAGTGTTGGTGTTGTTGCGCAATCCTTCGTAGGACTCCACGGCGTCTCGCGCCGCAACCATGAGATTGGCCGCTACCTCGCTCGTGGCGTGATCGAGGACCAGGCGATTGTCGCCTTCCTCCCGCGCCGCGAGATAACCGCTCGAAGCCCGCGCCGCGATCTCCGGGCGATAGTCCCGGTACAGATCAAGAATGTCGGTCTCCGACACCGTATCGGCGTCTGTGAGGCGTTGCGCCCATGATTCCCGGAAACTCTTGCCGGTCTCGCCCATCTGTTCGACCGCTCCCGCAACGTCCGCCGCCACTCCGGTAAAGTCGTTCTTCCACGCGAGGCCCAGACCGATGAACTGCGTCGGCACCGATGCCAGGTCGGTGAAGGGATCGGTCAGCGCTCCGACGCTGCCGAGCGCCTGTTCTTGCAGGTGCGAAAACTGGCTCGTGAGTTCGGTTAGCTGGCCGTCCATGGTGAGCTTCGAGGTCGTTTGTTTGTAGATCTGGATGCCCTGATTGACGATCATCTTGGCACGCTGGATGCCCGCCAGGATCGAGCCGAAAATGGCGTAGGCGGGAGTGGTCGTGAGCACGATCATGAGCGGGATGACAACCACGCCGGTCATAATGCGGTATTTCATTTTGAGCCTCCTTTTAGGGGCCGGGCAACCAGCACATCGGAAGTGAACCAGATGCGGACCCGGTGCCCGGCGCGAATGGTGATGGTGGGCAGACGATTCAAAAAACGATCCAGGATGCGCGTAGCGGCCTGTCCGAGTCCCTGCCCTGCTCCGGCCCGGAATCCTGCTACTCCGCCCTCATAAGGATTGCCTCGTGCGGCGGTCAGGCCACTCAGGACGCCGACCGCTCCGGCGGCGGCGAACATGGAAAAGTAGTGGCGATCCACTTGATCTTTCAAAGCTCCCTCGCCGAGTTGATTGAGGCCATGAAATTCGAGCGACACCCAGCGGCCGTCGGGCAGGATCAAGCGGTGGAAACTCACGGCCAGCCGCGATTGGTCCTGGTTCGCCACGGCCTGAGCCGTGCCGACGACTCGCGCCCCTCGCGGTACCAGGATGCGTTGCCGATCCGCGGAGTAGAACGGCACGGAGACGACCGCCAGCACCGGGCCGGGGAAGTCACCGGAAAGCTGCGTGGCGAGCGCCGCTTCCAAAAACGAGCCTTCATAGATGCGCTCCCACCCGGCGGGGTAATCCGGCCCGGCAAGCCGAGCCGGTGAAGAATAATCCCGCTGTGGCGCGGGATCGGCTAAGACGGCGGGAACCATCGGCGCGGGGTCCGCCGCCGGTGATGTTCCCCGGAGTGCTTCGATAAAGGCTTGGTCCGTCTCCCCCTCCGCTTCGACTCCTTCTTGGAGGCCGTCTGTGGCGGCTTCAATCGTGGCCAGCGCCTCTTTAAGCGCCGCCTGGCCTTCCGCTTTCAAGGTGTCTAACACGCTCGCTTGTGTAAACGCCGCCGCGCCCGCGCCGGTCGCGGCTCCCCCGTCCAGCTTGCGATAGGTTTGTGCTATCGGCGAGCTGCGAAGCGAACGGCTGCGCCGCTCGACGGCTTCCAGTCGCAAGCGCTCCCGGAGATCCCATTCTTCCTCGGTGTAAGGCTGGCCGGTGTCGGGGCTTGGTCCGGCCAGCGCCTTGGCTTGCCCGGCGGTGACGCGGCCCGCTTCGACTCCAGCGCTACTGTTGGCTTGTTGCCGCTGTTGCCGCGCTCGCAATTCACGCTCCGCCGCCGCTCGGCGGCTCTCTGCTCGAAGTGTCTCCGCGTCCACCTGCGCGGCCATCTGATCGGCGAAGCTGCGGGGAGCAGTCTGTTCTATGGCCGTCTCGCTCGCAAGCTCCGTTTCCCCGCCGCCGAAGTAAATCCAGAATGTCAGGAAAACGAGGACCACAACCGTGATGATCCCGACGCCCCATTGCGTGACGATCCCGCCGGGCAACGATCCCGCCGGTTTGGGATAGAGCCGCCGCCAGCTAATCACGGCGCGATCTCCGGCACGGTGAACCGCCAGCGCGCTTTTTGTTTCCCGATCTGCAACCAGCCGTCGCCTAGAACGTGACGCGCGATATAGAGTCCGTCCGGGTGCAAGTCATAGGCGACGAGCGCCGGTTTTCCGTCCTTTTCTTCGTAACAGAGCAGGCGACTCCTGAGCGTTCGAGCGAAGGTAGAGTAAACTGCCCGTCATGCCACATCCCCTCAACCATGAAAGGCCATTTGCGGGCCTTGTCCTCTAGCTGGTAAGGGAACTTGAGCCGGGTGGGATACTCCACCCGGAACGCCTCGCTCTCGTCCGCCGCAAGCGCCGTGGCGTCCGCGATCCGGCTATCCGCGTCCATCTGCGCGGCCTTGGCCGTCCGCATCGCCGCCTCCGCCATTTGCTGATAGGCGGCCACCTGCCCGCGAGCGACAAAGGCCGGTTCATGTTTGCCCGGCGAGATTCGCGGATCGGTCTCGGCCGGTTGCTCGATGCGGACGACAAGATGCGGCTGGCCCGCGCTTTGCTCGGTGACAAGGAAGGAGTAGATGCGCCCGGACTCGCAGACGAGCGCCACGTTGGTCGTGACGCCCTCGGCAATGGGCTTCAGAAAAGCCAGATTCGCGGCTCCGGTCAGGTGCCAGTATTCGAAATCTCCGACGACAAAATCCAGCACGTTTTCCGTTTGGGGAAGCACGATAACGGTGGTGTGCCGGGTCTTGGCGCGGATTCTGACAATTTGATCCTCCCCGCCTATGCGCCGGATCACTGCGCCGTCCGCCTCGGCTTGAATAATCTCCCGGTCCTGGTTGCTTTCCTGCGCGATGAGAGGGACGGCCAGCGCCAAAAGCGCCGCCGTGACGAGTGGAATGATTTTCAACATGAGCTACCTCCTGGATAGGTGTTCAATGGCCTCGGTGAGGCCGTATTGTTGGACCGCCTCGGCCCGCATCTGGGCATCCACGGGCGATGAGGTATAAAGCCAATAGCTGGCCGGATCGACTTCCAGGCGCAAGATGCCCGCCGCGTCGGTGCGGCGTAGATAAAGCTCCCGTTTGGGGATCAAGCCGCGAATGGTGTTGACTTCCGAAGGGTTGAGCCGGAACGTCTCGGCGGCTTTCTCCGGCAACTCCGGGTTGGCAAGAAACAGCTTTGTCGGCATGGATTCGAGCAAGGCTTCCGCCCCCGCGGTTCCGGTCACGTCCCCGGCGGATTGAGTCGCCAGGATGAGCGCCGCGTTTTTCTTGCGCCAGGTCTTGGCGGCTTCGGCCAGATAGGAAAGCACCGCCGGGTCCTGGAGGTAGCGCCAGGCTTCATCGACCACCATCAGCTTTACCCTGGCCGTCTCGTCCGGGTTCTCCAAAGCCAAGCGCAACCGTTCGAGAAGGTAGAACAACGCCGCTTCGCACAAGTCCTCGTGCTCCGCCGCGCCCGCCATGTCGATCACCTGCCAGTCCTCGAAGTGAAGGTCGTCACCGTCCGCCGCGTTATCGAAGTACTTCGCCCACGCGCCGGTGCCATGCCAGCGCCCCAAAGCGGGCCACATCTTTGACGGAAGCGACCGTGCTAGAACCCCGAGAGTTCGACGGCCCGGCTCGAAAGCATAGAGGTCTTCGACGCGGGCGCGAATCTCGCTGGGGTCTTCCCCGCCGAGCGGCCATCCGCCGATCCGCAAGAGGCGCGATATCCAGCCGGTGAGAAACCCGAAGGTGCGCTCTCCCGAAGGGAGCGAGAAGGGCCGCAACCGAAACCCGCCTCCCGCTTTGCCTTCCGGGGATAGCTCCATGTAGCCTCCGCCGAGAAACTGCGTGAGCCAGCGATAGGAGCCGCCTAGATCGAGAATGAGGACACGCGGATCGTATTGGAGGGCCTGAACCAGAAGGAAGTTGAGCGCGAAGGATTTGCCCGCGCCGGTCGCGCCGAGCACCAGCGTATGTCCCACGTCTCCCTTGAACAGATCGTAGTAGTAGGGGGTTCTCCATCGGGTTTCGAGCACGGCCAAGGCCGCTTTCCTCAAGTGGCCGCTGCACGGTGTTCCCACCGGAGGTCCGAAGATCGGGGCCATCGTGGCCGCCAACCCTGCCGAGACGAAAACAGAACGGACCTGCCGCCGCCGGGGTTGAGCGGGCATGCGCGAGAACCAGGCGGGAAGCTGCCCGTAACCTTCCCGGATCACCTTGGCATTGTGGCTGGCAAAGATGCGCCGGATATCTCCGTCCAGGCGCTCGGTCTCGGATAGCGGCCCGTGGACCGCCACGGTCAGCGCCAGGTCGCCATAGGCGATCCCGTCCGTCTCCAATTCGACCAGGGCATCGCCCAGCCGGTCGGATTCCGCCGCCGCCGCCGCGTCCACCATAGCTGCCGCACTTCCTTCGGTTTCTTGAACGTGGGCGGCCATCGAGTAGCGCTTCGAGAAGTAATGGCGCTGCGCTCCCCGGATTTTGCGCCGGGCGGCATCGAGGTGCTGCGGTCGCCATTCGAGAGTGACCGTCATCGTGGCATCGAGGCGGTAAAGCGCCTGTAGAAGATTGGCGCGGGCCGCGCCCGGAGGCGAGAGCAGCGAGTAGAGAATGACAGGCTCTCCGTCCAGGCGCAGATGGCGCCGCTCTGCTTCCAGTTCGGAGACGGCCAGCCGCCAGTTCATGCCGCTCCCGGTCGCGCCGTCCCAAAAGGTTCCGGGCCGGTTCGTGAGTTCGTTTAAGACTCCAGCCGCCTCCCGCGATTCCAGAACCCGCAACGGGGTAAGGTCGTCGACCAGCGCCCGGCTGGCCTCGACTAACTGCCGGAAGCTGGCCGCCGCCGATTCGATAGAGGAATAAGCGCTCACGTCCTGCACTTCGCTCCGTGAGGAAAGCCCGCCGCTTTCGCCGACCGAGCGCGGCCACGCTCGATGCCGCATCATCGGATTCGTCCGCAAATTGGATGGGACGGCGCAGCAAATAGAAGTAAAGCCGGGTCCGCGAATCCACCCCGCTCAACATCCGTTGCCAGCGGTCCACCACCCGGTCCAGTTGTTCGGGTGTCTGACCGTCCAGGACGCTAGGCGTCATCCGTCCGATGCTCATCAGCTCCCCGGCGCGGGTCAGGCAGGACCGGCCATCTTCGAGCCAGCCCCACCAGGGCAGTTCCTCGGCCAGCGATCCCGCCGCGCCGTAGTCCGTGAGTTCGTTGTCTACGTTCACCTGCTATCTCCGAATCAGCAGCGTCCACGGCGCTTGCGCCCATTTTCCGGGATCGTAGCGGGCGCGAAACTTGGCGGATGCCCGCAGGATTTCAAGCATGTTGGGGTCTTGCTTCCAGGCCCAAAACCCCACGCCGTAGAGCACCGCGAAGATGAGCGCACCGACCACAATGGAGTTGATGGCGTTCCATAAGGCAAGCCCCAACGTGGCGCTCAAGAGGAACCACCGGCGCTCTACGCCCAGGATGGTGAGCGGTTTCGAGAGCGCCGGGTATCCGCGCCATGTCTTCCCGCCCTCCATCAAAAAAGCCACGCCAGAAAGTTGGCTGCGCCCATGGCCATTCCCAGGCCGAAGACGATCCCGGCCAGGGCCTTCTTGCTGCCGCCTTCCCCGAAGGCGAACATCAGCCCGCCCACCACGATGGCAATCAAGCTGAGTCCTCGCGCAATGGGTCCGGTGAACGCCTGTTGCAACACGTCTATGGCTTCGAGCCAAGGGCTTGTTCCCTGGGCCATGAGTTCCCCCGCCGAAAGCGCAAGGATGCTCACCAGAAGAACGCCGCGCTTCGAGACGGTTGAATGGTTGTTTGTCATGTGTGCCTCCCTTTTTTGTTGCTTCATGCGCCG
>CBDBHK010000004.1:0-19639 GCA_965205615.1 Acidobacteriota bacterium
TCGACCTAGAATTAGGGGGCGTGAGAGAATGGGCTGGACGGATTGGGAGGAAGCATGAGCGGGGAAATGATTGCCATTGTGGCCGTAGGCGTCGCGCTCGCGGGGGTGATCCTCACGAGTTTAAAAGGGACTGAGACACGGCTGGGTGCGCAAATCAAAGACTTGCGCGGCGAAGTGGGCGAGCTGCGCGAACGCATGGCGCATGCGATCAGTGAGCTGCGCGAGCGCATGGCCAAACTCGAAGGGCTGCTGGAAGGATTGCGCGAGGCCATCAGCGGGCGGGTCAAGGCCAGCTAGATCCTTCAATCAGGTCGAATCTGCTATCGGGTTATGGCGAATGAGATGCGGCACCCCGGCACCCCGGCCGCACATCGCGCCGTCGAAACCTGCAACTGAGTTGGGGACACCCTCGGGAAGAAGCATGAAACGAGCAATCCTGACTACCGCGCTGCTGCTGCTGCTGTTGGCCGGCGCGCCGGACGCCGGACGCGCCCAGTCCTCGCCGACGATTTCCATCGTGCTCTCGCCGGGCCACATGGTGCCGCAGAACACGGTGATCACCGCCACCGTCACCCTGGACAACCTGGACCCGGCCAGCTACTCCTCACTGGTCTTCCGCGCCGAACTGACCGAGTGGGACCCGCACTACCCAACGGACTCCGCCCGTTGCGAAGGCGATGACATGGACGAGGACATCCCCGTGGAGGTGGACGCGAGTCGGGAGACCTTCACGGTGGAGGTCTGGAAGGGCTGTTCCGCCTACATCTACGCCCACTACGCGCTGGACGCGGCGCTCGTCCAGCTGCCCGGCAGGGTGGAGCTGGCGTCCGCGGAGACGCGGTTCGCGATGACCCGTTACCTGGAAGCGGGCGAGACCCCGCCGCCGCCGCCGCAGCCGGGGGTGGCCGCGTGGCTAGACCCGGATCCAGAGAGTTTCGCGTGGAAGGTCGGAGAGTGGATTGAGTTCCGGCCCCGGAGCAACGTCCTCCTGTACCTGAATCACCACGTCGGCGTGCGCGGCTACGGGTCGCAAGACGACGGCGCCCGGCACCGAGGGCGAGCCGCTGGCAGCGGAATCGGTGGTGGACGTCACCGGCGATCTGGAGGTCATGGCGAACGGCGGGCTAACGGTCCTGACGGAAATGGAGCCGCTGGGAGTGCTCACGATCTCGACCCACGGCCAAGGGCCGCTGGTGAGTGGATCGGTGCGGGTGGTCGCGGACGAGCCCATCGGCGGGGTCCTGCGCTTTGATCTCCCCGGCATCGGGGTGGCCGGGGTGGGAGCCAGCCTACCCCTCAGCGACGCCATCTTCCCGGTGCGCCGCCAGGAGGCGGGAATCAACACCGGGGTGGCGGTCCATAACCTGGGCGAAGAAGCGATGGAGGTGACCTGCGAATTAATGCAAGGGGGCACCGTGCTCGACGATGTGAGTATCCCCCTTGCGGCCAACGGGCAATCGTCCTGGTTTATCAACGAGGCGTTCACCGGTGCCTATACGTCCGATTTCGCGGGGTCGGTGCGCTGCACCGCGCCAGGGGAAGGATGTTCACCGGAGTGGCCGTGGAGCTGGATGCCGTCAACCGCATCTTCACGACGCTGCCGGTAGTGCCGGTCTCAGAGAGAATGTCTCAGGAATAGACGGGGGGTGGAGTGCCCGTCTTCTGGTCGGAGGCGCATGGGAGAATAAGCCCATGCAGCGTAAGCGAGACGGATTGGTTCCCATTGCCGAAGCCTTAGCCGATCTGCCCGCCCAGGTCCAGGCGCTCCGAGACTATTCGCCCCAAGCCCGGCACCACTTCACCCTTGCCGATCAGGTGCACCAGCTTGGTTTCAGCTAGCGAAGCGGACCCCGATCTGGGTTTCATGGCGCGAACGATGGCCTTGTGCTCACTTCCGCGCAGCAACCCCGGCAACCGGAGCAAGTATGTCCGCCGCAACGGTCCCTACACCCTCGGAATGACTGCCGGGATCAACACCAAGCTCCCCTTCGGGAACCTGCCTCGATTGATCCTCGCTTGGGTCTGTACCGAAGCGGTGCGGACCCAAAGCCGTGTGTTGGTCCTGGGGAAGTCGCTCTCCGACTTCATGCGGGCGCTCGGCGTCTACAGCAGCAGTGGCGGGCGCGGCGGCGTTCAAACCCGGCTCCGCAATCAAATGAAGCGGCTGTTCGGTTGCACCGTGACGATGGTTTACGAGGAACCGGGGGGCTTTGCGCGGGTGAGTTCGTTGGTTGCAGACAAGCACGAGTTCTGGTGGAACGAGCCGCAAACCCGACCAGCCAATGCTTTGGGAAAGCAAGATCGAGTTGGGCGAAAAGTTCTTTAACGAGATAGTGAGCCACCCCGTACCGCTCAACATGAACACCCTCAAGGCCCTCAAACGCTCTCCGTTGGGCCTCGACCTGTACCTCTGGTTGGTCTACCGCACCTTCGCCCTTCGCGCTCCGCAACAAATCACTTGGCGGCAGGTCTACCGTCAGTTCGGAGTGGACCCGAATCGAGCCAGCGACAAGCGCACCGTTGACGCCTTCCGCACAAAGTGCCTCCGCGAGCTAAAGAAGATCAAGCTGGCCTGGCCGGAATTGAACTACGCCACGGCTCCGGGCGTCCTGATCCTCTTGCCCTCGGTCCCGGCCATTGCGCCGGTTGGACAAGCCCAACTCACAAGCTAATCACCCGTTTCCGGGCCTTCAGCGTCTTCGGCGGGCCGGTTTGGACCTCTGGGGCCTCCCATTTCTCAAATCGCCCTGAACGCGTAAATCGCCTATTTCCACAGGATTGTATGAATCCGGCGAGTTTTCCACGCCTAAACGGATAGACTCCCGGCTCGATTCCACGCCTAAACGGATAGACTCCCGGCTCGATTCTTCGCCTAAACGGATAGACCATTACAAGTAATAAGACAAATAGTTAAAGAACAAGTAGTAGGAGCGACGACGACTGTGGATAAAATCAACCGGAACAAAAAATCAAAGTCAAAACCTCGGATAGCCTCCGCTCCGGGGCAGGTCAAGCCGCTACGCGGCTCCTACACTCAGCTACGGCCCTGCGGGTGACTCCGCCCCTCCGCTTCGGCTCAAGGCGTCCAGTATGGTCGAAAGGTTCCTTTCGGCCCGGTCACGGCCCGAAGTGAACCCTTGACGGCGAGGACCGATCCGACACAATGAAACGCGAGGGGGGGGGGGAAGGGGATTGCACAAAGGAGCGGTTTTGCAACGATCCGGCCCCCGGATGTGTTTTCAAGGGCTTAGGCGTTGCGAAAAGGTATTGCAGAAGAAATTCGATTAGCGATAGGTTTTCGCGGCGCGGACGGGGTGAATCACTCCAGACACCTACTGTTCTTCCGGCGCGCCTATGACGGGGTTGAAACCTCCCGCAGGCTGCCCGACTCCATCTTCGGATGGGATCGACGATAGTGGATGCTCAGCTTCATCGATCCAGTAACACTGGAAGAAATCAATGGCGCGTCGGCCCCACTCCGCCCCACTCGATGGATGACGAATCGGCTATGCTCGTCGATGCGGATCATTGCGATCGAGTTGCCGGACGCGGTTTTTTCTCCGGGGCGTGATGGTTCGAGTTTTCTAAATTGACTCGCGGACATCTTAAATCTGTCTTCACCAGGAACGGCGCTCTCCGGAAACAGCGTGCTTCGAAGTGCGACCTGGAGATCCTGACAGATACCTGTCCCGAGCGGGATGACGCCTTCACCTTCGAGTTCGTTTGTATGCCCGATCAGGTTGCGCATGTGGCGCATCTCCAGGAAATGCGCCGCGCTGAAAAGAATGGAGGGTTCCATCCGGTCCTTGCGGGGCGACCGTCGCGGGCAATACAGCATTCGTGTCAACGAACAATGGCGTATCTGTTTCGCCTGGCGCGATGGCGAAGCATGGGAGGTCGAGATTGTCGACTACCATTAAGGAGGTGGAATGAACACGATCATCAAACGTGAGGACATGGACCGGGGGGAGATTGACTTCTCGGACGTGGCTTCGGGGCGGCGGCTACCGCTGGTGCATCCTGGCGAGATCCTGCGCGATGAATTCCTAACGCCAATGAAACTCAGCGCGTACCGGCTTGCCCAGGCAATCAAGGTTTCTCGCCCGCGGTTGAACGATCTCGTGCTCGGACGCCGCGGCGTCACGACCGACACGGCACTACGCCTGGGGCGCTATTTCGGGACGACGCCGGAGTTCTGGATCAATCTTCAGACCCGTTACGATCTCGACGTCGCCGAACGCACCGTGCGCGCCAAAATCGAACAGGAGGTTGAGCCGAGCGTTGCGTGACGCTTCCATTACAGCCGAGAAGCAAAGGGAGCACGGGCAAGGGGGGATTGCTTGAGCCGTGTACTTGTCAACGGGATGCGAGTAGCGTCGTTGGAGCAAGATGTGCTTCTTGGTTCGCACGACGAAGAACGACGAACAGAGGGTAAACACAAAGAGGCGTTCGAAATCGACGCAGGCCCGATCCATGACGTAGAAGGCGCCGGGCTCGTCGAGGATCTTGATGCGCGATACCAATCAAGACCTGGCCGAAATCGGCATAGATCCGCCAGTCGCGCGACTCGTTATTGGGGCGTCTTGGCAACCTGGCATTCCGGACGGCGGACAGTGCCCGATCCGTGGTTGGACAAGGCCCGGCAACTAGCGGCCCTCGAAGGCCCCTCCCGGCGGTGGTCCCTGGAGACGCTTGCCGCTGATCAGCGAGTGTTCTGTTCCGGAGCCCGACGGTGTAGTTCGTGCTGCGAACCTGCAGGAGGTGAGATACTTGCCTGGCGCGATGTCTGACGATACTTGGCCGCCGTCCTTCACTCTTGATCAGGAGAGGATTCTCAGCCTCCTGACCGGCGACCGCTTCTATTCCAATCGCAGTGCAGCACTGAGAGAAGCTGTGCTCAATGGAATCGACGCCGTGCAACGGCGACGGAGGACGGCCTCCGACCTTGCGCCGGACATTACGGTGACCTTCAACCGTGACGACTTAACTGTCGCTGTCACCGACAACGGTATCGGAATGAACTGCGATGATGTTGGTGCTCTATTCACAAAGGTCGGTGCGTCAGCCGCCACCGCCGAGGTCAAGAAGGAGTCTGTTGGAGAGTTTGGGATCGGCGTCATCAGCTATTTCATGGCTGGCGACGCGTTTGACCTACAAACTAACGACGGCGCGAATGAACCCATCGGTTTGTCGTTCAGCCGGACGATGCTTGCCGGGGGAGACGCTAACGAGATCACATCGACGCAGGAATCGCAAGGAACCACCGTCACACTTCGGATGCAAGATGCCCCAACCTTCGATCTCCTCTTGAATAATTTTCCACACTGGTGCAGGGATGTTGATGGCCTATCCGGCCGAGTGTTGCCGGACAACAAAAGTGTCGATCAAGGCGGCTCTCACCGACCCGACCATGCTGTAGAAGTGTCACAGCCGGAATGGGTCGAACGTTCTCACCTAAGCCCAATCTCAGACCCAACTGCTTGGGAGGCAATGACCGGCATATCCACCGTCGCTGTTCTCTACCGAGGGGTATTTGTCCAGGAATTCCAAGTGAAGGGTGCCTGGGGTATCGACGGCTCAATCGACGTGGATCCGAAACATTTCAAGCCGAGGCTAAACCGTGAAGCATTCGTGCTGGGTCAATTTCAGGATGACGTGGAAGCCTTCCTTCGGCAGTGCCACCCCGCAATCCTGGAGGCCATGGCTCGCCTTCTCTCCGAAGCTGTGGCGAGGGGAGCGCTCGACAAATGGACTGAGAAGCGATGGGCAAGTCTCTGGCTCTCGGTTCCCCGCGGTGCTCCATACGCCGCCGCAGTGAGTGCGTGGGACGCGGTGTTCCGGGCAATCCCAGCCTTCGAGCTCGCCGCAGGCAACAAGTGGCAGGCGATACCACTGGATCGGGTGACAGCCTTTGTCGAAGAAGTCTTCGTGGCTCCGTTAGCGGAGGAGCAGACCAACGATGTTGTTCGTGCCGCGCTTCACTTTCTCCGGAATACTGGCCGACCAGTCATCCGCGGCATTCGCAAGGACAACTCATGGCTGAAGTTTGCACCGGCTGCGTACGGAACAACCGCGGACTTAATCTCCTCGGTGTTTGCCAGCGAGCTTCCACAGCTCACACTAATTACCGCGAAGGCGGAGGACATCCTTGCAGGCATCGAGCGCATTGCCCCGCTATTCACCGGCCCTCCTCCGGTGGACCTGGTGAGGCTTGGTAGCGATAGTGCGCCTGTGTTGAGGCTGAAGAGTCGCTTGGTCATTAACACGGACCACCCAAAGGGGGAAGCCATTGCACAAGACGCTTTGCGCGAGAACCGTGGCCCAACCTCCCTCATTTCGATAACGGCCCGTCACGCGCACGAGCAGCTCACCGAAGTTGCAGCAGCCGTGCGGAAAATCACCGTCGAGCCAGAGATCCTCAGCCCAGTGCGACGCCGATACATTCGGCATTACTTGTCGTGAAGGTTCTATTGTTCGCCGGCGCTGGCACCTCCATTGAGTTAAGTGTGCCGGGAATGATCGGCATGGGTGAGGAGTTTCTTGAACACGCCAAACAATGGGAGGTCGAGCCAGCCCTCGTTCAGAAGCTCATGGGGGATTCGTTGGACGTAGAACATCTCATTGAAGCTCTTGATCGTATCTGCACTGCTCGATCCTCACTGGAGGCAATTGGTCAAGCCACTGATCCACTTGACCGCGCAGACAAGATCCGCGCGGAGGTGGAGTGGTTTGTTCAACATGCTGCGGAGCATGTTGTGGCCAGGGACGCAAGGCTTATGTGGGGCCCAATATTACGCTCTGCTTCTTCTATGGATTTGACACTCGTCACGACCAACTACGATCGAGCGATTGAGCTCGCTGCCAACGCCGAAAATGTACGCATTGATGACGGTTTCGGGCCATTCGGCCAGGAGGAAACAGCATCGTGGACTGGCTTTAATCAGGCCGCACGTTGTCCTCTATTAGTCAAGCTTCATGGGTCGACTGATTGGTACGCTGCTGGTAAGTTCGGTAGTCCGACGAAACTGAGACATCCGATGCCCCTCTTTGGACGCGCGACACTGCACTTGGCCGACGGCGCAGAGCTCGGCTCGGCTCTCGTTCTACCGTCTAGAGAAAAGTTGCTCACACACAGTCCATATCCACGTCTTTCGCAGACGTTTCTGGACGCAGCGGATTGTTGTGATATGGCGGTTTTTGTAGGCTCGTCGCTACGTGACCACCACATTCGTGGCGCTGCAGAAGACACAGCGCGTCGAGTGTCCGTATTCGTGGTCAACCCTGCTGGGGACACCTATGGTCTGGAGAACGCTAAAGGGATCAAGCAGTGTGCGAGCACCTTCCTTATCGCAACGCTCCCGAACGCTCTAATAGCTTCGGATCCCGCCGACGCTCTCGCGTCTCTCACGGACCAGATGAGCGACGATAAGGGGGTGTTGATCGCCGTGAGGCAAGCACTTGAGACGGACGCAACCACGGAGTTCCGATGCCGAGCGCTTGAGGAGTTGGACGAGATGGGTCTCACGTTGGATCCATTCTTGCTACGCCGACTCTTGGCTGACGGCGACGCGACAGTCGCCCGATATGCTCTAGCAGCCCGTGGTGGAAGTACGTTTTCTGAGCTCAGGTGGTACCCACGGGTGGAAGCAGCGAAGGGGTCGCTGAGTTGGGTTTTTCGGGCCAAGCAGCCGGAATCAGTCCGAACAGGCCCTTAAGACGCTTGAACAGCGACAAAATCAGTAGCATCAGGGCGCAAATCCGCCCCTGCAGACCCCGCGGCGTTCCCACACCCAGGCTCTGACGCATCAGCATCCCCAGATTGAAGGCGCTCACCTGGATCAGCAGTCGCTTCAACACATTCTCATGTCCCCGTACATGCAGCCGTCTCATCCCTCCGCTCCCGTACAGATGCGCACAGGGTCGCTCCAGCTGCTCTCCTCGTTGCCGCAGCAGCCGCTGCCCTCGCTCTCCCCGGATGCGCCGCCGATTCGCATACACCGCTTCCTGCCCCTGCCGGTCTCCTCGCCAGCGTCGCTTCCCTCGCCTTGGTTCGCTCACATAGCTGCGCAGTCCCACCGCATCCAGGTCCACCATCCGCTGCGTGCTGTGATACCCCTTGTCGGCCACCACCTCTTCGATGCCTCGTCCCTCCGGCAGCGCTTGTTCCACCTTCTCGGCCGCTTCCGTCAGGGTCTTCACCATGGTCTGCGTGTCCCCTTGATCGGCTCCCTGTACCGTCACCGAGACAATCGCTCCGGTCTCCAGATCCACTGCATGCTCCGCCTTGTGCGCCAGGTGCGTCCGCCCGTCCTTCATTCTGGTAATCCGCGCATCCGCATCATGCGGGTGCTTCCAAACCCGGTTCGATCCTTTGCCCGTGCGCTTGCGGTCCAGTTTGGCCAGATCTTCCCGTCGCGGCGTCTCAATCCCGGAGGCTTTCGCCAGTTCCATCAAAAACTCTTCATACCCCTGCTCGCTGTCCCGGCGCACGATGCTGCGCAGCGCCGCATTCGCTTCCAGCGTAGTGGCATCGATGCCGATCGTCTTGCCCCGCAGCAGGCCGCTCGCCCCGATCCGCTTCAGTACCCAGTCAAAGACTGCTTCGTGGGTAGCCACATCGATCAGTCGTCGGGTTCGGGAGATCGTGGAGTGATCAGACGGCGACTCGCTCAGTTTCAATCCCAGAAACTCTCGCAGTGCCAGAGAATCAGCTGCTCTCCAGGCTATTCCTCGTTCCGATCCGATCCCTTCGAAATACCCCACCAGCAGCAGCCGAAAGTACACTCCCGGAGCCAGGCTCGGTCGCCCCATCTTGTCTGCATAGAACTTGGCACACAGTCCCTCCACGCAGTCGTCAAAGCCGTGTTCGTTGAAAAGACCATTCAGTCTTTCGTAGAAGGGATGGCCGGCGGTGCGAGGTAGCTCACTGGTGGCGACCCATAGGTCTTCTTGTTGTCGACGTTTCTTTTTCCCCATTGCCATGGGGTCAGTCTAGTGTCACTGTGTGACCCCTTATCCTCGACTTTCACCATGATGAGATGGACTCCTCCTTTAGGCTTAGACGGCATCTAAAGTGCCAGAGCCAAAGTTTTTAACTGTATCAGGAGGAGTCTGAAATGAAGCATAGAACAATCGCAGTGGATTTGGCAAAGTCGGTCTTTGAGATTGGGATTTCCGAGCAGCCTGGTCGGATGGAGAAGACGCATCGCCTGGGTCGAGCTCGGTTGTTGAGGTTCATGGCCAAGCAACAACGGGCAACGATTCTGATGGAAGCCTGCGGTTCGGCTCACTACTGGGGCCGGCGATTCCGGGAACTGGGGCACGAAGTTGTGCTGCTGCCGCCAGCCTACGTCCGGCCGTACGTGTTACGCAACAAGACGGATCGCAGTGATGTGAAAGGGTTGTTGGAAGCCCACCGCAACAGTGCCATTCGACCGGTTCCGATCAAAAATGAATCGCAGCAGCAGTTGACCGCCTTACATCGGGTGCGGACGGCATGGATGCGCACCCGCACGGCACGGATCAATACGATGCGGGGCATTCTACGGGAATTCGGTTTGACGATTCCCGTTGGAGCCTGCCAGGCCGTGGAGGGGGTGCGAGGATGGATCGAAGATGCAGAAGTGGAGATTCCGAATGGGATCCGATCGGTGCTGGAGGAGATCTGTCTGGAAGTCAGAGAGCTGGAGGGGCGAATCGATCGGATCGAAAGGAAACTGAAAGCGCTATCGCGACAGAGTGTTGCGATTGAACAACTGCAGTCGATCCCCGGGGTGGGATTGCTGACAGCCACAGCGGTGGCCGGTTTTGTGGGAGATCTGAGGCGCTTTGATTCGGGACGACACTTTGCCAGTTATCTGGGCTTGACACCGCGGGAGCACTCCAGCGGTCTGCGGCGTCGACTCGGGTGCATCAGCAAGCAAGGGGACATCTATTTGCGCACTCTCTTGATCCACGGTGGGCGATCGGTCTTGTGGACGGCCAAGTCCAAGCAGCGGCCAGACCGTTTGCACAGGTGGGGTTTGGAGATTGAAAAACGACGGGGGCACAACAAAGCGGCAGTGGCTGTGGCCAATAAGCTGGCCCGTCTACTCTGGGCCGTTTCCACCCGTGACGCCGCCTATGAACCCCAGCGAGCTTAAGCGATAAAAGATTTGTCAAGATCTTTCCCTGGGAACTGCATGAGAGGATTCGAACTGATGGCGAACCGGTCAGACCGGCGCGGGGAACACGCCGATAGCAGCCTTGGCCACTCGATGGCCGTCACCACGATAGGCGCCCCACGCGCGAATATTCATCATGGCCCGGAGCCAGAACACAGCTCCACTAAGAGGCCGGAGATACGACTGCAGTCCACACCGAATCGCAAAAAGTCGATGCTTTCATGCCAGAGACCCAAGGAGGAGAAGATGATCCGATAGCGATTCTGGACCTGCAGCGAAACTCCTGGCTTCAACCCAGCATCCGAGTTTCGTCGCCAGGGCCCAGATCAGCTGAATTCGAAAAAATGAACAGGACCCTTGACAGGAGGAGTCCAGATACGGGCTGCTAGGCTGTCATCCATCTCAAGCGGTCAATCCAAAACAACATCTCGGCCCATATCTCCTTGCTTACCGCGACCTCCGCCATTTGAAAGTGACGATCCGGCCATGCCGAGTCACCTTTGCTCCTATCTTGATCAGCTTGGTCAATAGGCTCTTAGTTCTGCTGCCTGGGGGCTGTAGTGGGAAGCGTCCCATCGGATGCGACGGTATCCGAACTACTGGCCCTGGGGCGAAAAGTGAGGCATCCGTTAGTCGGCGTCTGAGTCCGACTCGCTGCAACGGTGGCGGGCACGGGCGCAAGAACTGCGAACCATGGCTCACAGAGACAGTGTTGACTGTCGTCTGTGGGCCTTTTTTTGTTTGGAGACATATTCATCATGTCAATGGCACATATCGAAGAGCAACAGAGAATTCACGAAGAGATGACGGCGATAGCCAACCAAAAGGAGGTCACAAAGGAGGATGAGGTCCTTTTTGACGAACTCATGGTCCGACACAAGCGGCTTTCATCGGAATACCCACCCCAGGAGCCGGTGAGGCCCCATCCCGGGGGTTTCGGGCCAGGATTCGGAGCGCGAACCAGGTCCGACTCCTGGCGCACCAACCAGGGCGGCGAGATCCGTGCGTATCGTCCGGATGAAAACATCTGTGACGACCTGCCAGACGATGTTTCCCAGGGGTTCCGTGGTTTGACGTTTGGAGCGGCGGTTAGAGCGATGATTACAGGTCCACGGAACGACCTGGAGCGCCGGGCTATCCTTATCGCAGTGGGGAAGGTTCTCCTGATGGTTGTAGCGCCCCTGGAAAGTGGAGCCACGAAAGGCGGGGAGTGGATTCGTGAACTGGCAGCGCCCGGGCGTACTGTTTCTCTTCCTTTCAGCAATGCATTTCTCTGTGGCGGCCTCTGAGATCCATAACGTCAGGCTGGCCCGGAGTCACGAACCTACGTTGCTGGCAGTTCGCATCGTTCCCGAGGCCACAACTCTGTGGGGAGCCGACGCCTCACAGCGGTTTGTGGTGATGGGAGAATACTCCGACGGCCTGGAAAGGGATGTGACGTTGGAGAGTCGTTTCAGGCCTAAGGGATTCCACCCTGGCCGTGGTGAATGAGGCAGGGAAGGTCACAGGGCTGGCCAATGGTGAAACCGAACTCGAGGTGGACATCGAGGGCCTGAGCCTCAAGGCTGTGATCCAAATCGAAAACTCCGGGCAAGAGCAGCCGCTCAGCTTTGAGCGCAGCATTGCTCCGATTCTCACCAAGAAGGGCTGCAACAGCAGTGGCTGTCATGGGGGAGTCCCCGGGAAAGGGGGGTTCAAGCTTTCGCTCAATTCCTTGAACCCGCGCCAGGACTATAAGTGGATCGTGAAAGGGGGGGGCTTTCATGTGTTGACGGCGGAATCGGACGATCCCGAAATCCCCCGCATCAATCTGGCAGAACCAGAACAAAGTCTGCTGCTCAAGAAGCCGACCATGCGGGTCCCTCATGAAGGTGGGCGGCGCATTGGAAGGAATTCCGAAGACCGCCAACAAGCCTTACGACCAGATGGCCCGGGAGCGCCTGGCGGCCCAGGGGCGGGACCGACCTTCCAGGCACTACCACGAGTACAACTCGCAGCCGGATCGCATCCTCTCGGAGCAGATGCGCGTATTCATGGGGCGCCGGTTCGATTGCGCCCAGTGCCACGACCACCCTTTCGAACCCTGGTCACAGGATCAGTTCTGGGGATTGGCTGCCTTTTTCGGCAACATCGACTTTATCGGACCCTTTGATCTTATCTTCGACAACCCGGCCGGCGGATACGGAGACAAAGGCCAGGCTGGACTTCTAAAGCACCCACGCAGGAAGATGGTAGTGCAGCCGGCTTTCCTGGATGGAACGCCGCTGCCCGAGGATCGCAGACTGGATCCGCGCCAGGCGCTGGCCGACTGGCTCACTTCCCATCCCTATTTTGCCGAAGCGACGGTCAATCGGATGTGGGGATACTTCTTGGGAAGAGGGATTGTCGATCCAGTGGACGATTTCAAGGCCTCCAATCCTCCCACTCATCCTGAATTACTGGAGGCGCTGGCGGCTGACTTCCGAGAGAACGGGCACGATCTCAAACACCTGATTCGTCTCATTGTGCAGTCCAGAACCTATCAACTCTCGAGCCAGCCCAACGCCGCCAATCACGGCGACCGCATCAACTACTCACACTTCATACCGCGGCCTCTGGAAGCCGAGGTTCTCCTGGACGCCATCTCTCAAGTGACCGGGGTGCCCGAAGTCTTTCACGAAGGACCAGAGTCACCGATAGGACAGCCGCCACCGGGGACTCGTGCCATCCAATTGAAATCACCGGTGCGCTATTTCTCTCACTTTCTGGACTTGTACGGGCGACTGATGCGTAACGCCGTGCCTGAGCGGGACGCCGGCCCCAGTATCCCCCAGGCTCTCCACATCTATGCCGGGGATACGTATACGACCAAGCTTACTCAGGAAGGAGGGCGATTGGATCAGCTGCTCGCCAGTGAGGAATCCGACGGACCGATTATCCGGCAGCTCTATCTTGCAGCGCTCTCACGCTTTCCCAACCAGAACGAACAAGCGGACCTGGAGGCGGCACTGGGACAAGTTGATAAGCCCACGCGCCGGCGCGCCTTCGCCGATTTGACCTGGGCTCTGCTGACCTCCCGAGAGTTCGCGTATAACCATTAAAAGTGACCATTTATCAGGGGTGCGACCGGTGCTCCCAGACCTTCGACAGCAGTTGCCCGTGATGATATGATGTAATGTGTAGAGCTAAAATTCCGGCGCGTCGTTCACGATTCTGTCGGATCTTCCAGAACTTTGGAGATTGTCCAAATGGCCCGGGTCTGGTATGTCGTTCCGGGGGCTTGCCTCTTCAGCCTGAGCCTCGTTTTCTTGACGGCTCAGGAGAAAGAAGAGCCGCTTCCCACTGAGCCTCAAGCCCTGTACATCTTTCCAGTGGGGGGGCAGCAGGGTTCGACTATCGAGGTGACGATCGACGGACAGACGCTGGCCGACACTTATGCCGTGTGGACGGACTGTGAGGAGCTTCAAGCCAGTGTGGAACATATCGTCGAGACCGATCGCCAGATCTGGGAAAAGGACTATGCTGCGAAGAAGCAGTTGACCCACGAGGTCACTTTGAAAGTAAGAATCTCCCAGGCGGCTGAGCTGGGCGGGCATTCTCTTCGGCTGATTTCGCCTCGCGGCATCTCAAACCCGATGCCCTTTCGAGTCAGTTCCCAGCTCCAGCGGCTGATCCTGGAGGACGAGAGCCGGACCGCGGCGAACAAACCGATCCAGGGGCAGGCTATAGAGTACCCTGCGGTGATCAATGGCAGAATCGGGAGGATCCTGGGGGGTGAGGTCGATTATTACAGCTTCGATGTCGAGCAGGGTCGGGAGCTGCGCTTCGAGGTGTTCTTTCCCACTCTCGGGGGCAAAATGCTGCTCTACCTGTACGAGCCCTCGCCCAGCTGGGTGGACCCGCATCGTCTCATGCGGCTGGCCTTCAACGACGACCCGATCGTTTATGAAAGAGGCCGGTTCGTTCCCCAGGACGCTGTGGTCAGAGCCCGGCTGGAGCATAAATTTGCAGAGTCCGGACGTTATCTGATTGCAGTGAAGGCTTTTGATGACAAGGGTGGCCCGGGGTTTGTGTACCAGCTTCGCATCGCCCTGACCCCCCTGAGCGAAGCTGTGAGCAGAAACGGGGCCTGGCCGCTGGCCCACTCCCACTCGGCTCAGTGGTTGGAGCGAAGGTTCGACCGCCGCCTCTCCGCATCCCGCCTGCAGGAGCTTTCCTGGAGAACGGTACTGGCACCGCCTGAAGAACCGGAGATGGACGGAAAAGCCGGTTCCGGCGTTGCAGGGGATGCAGGAGACGGCGCGTACGCAGACCGGGCAACTCTGAAATTCGACCCTCTCAAGACAGTTTCGATCTACCGTTTGGGTCAGGATTTCCAGGACAGCCAGGACGCGATCCCGCTGGTCGACCTGCCGGCGATCCTCGAAGGATCGATTGACCACCCCGGCAAGACCGACCATTTCAGATTCAAGGCCGAGGCCGGAGAAGCACTGGCCTTTGAGCTCGAAACACCCCGGGAAAAAGTTCCTATCTTCAATCCATGGGTCCGGATCCTGGACCAGAAACAGGAACTGGTGTTCAGCTGCATTTTTAATCGCGTTGAGGGGAACAATGTACAGCTCTTCCGCTACTTCGAACCCAAGATGGTTTATACCTTTGACCAGGGTGGAGAGTACACCGTGGAGATCCGCGATCTGACAACTTGCTATGCCGGCCCCGAGTTTCAATACCGCGTGCTGATTCGTCCCCAGGTCCCTCATATCGGCGGCCTCGAACTGAATGTCGACCGCGTCAACCTGTTACAGGGTAAAGCGAAGAGGCTTACCGTAACTGCCGACCGGGAGGAAGGCTTTGTAGGGGAGATCGCTCTCAGTGTCGAGAACCTGCCGGCAGGCGTACAGGCCTACCCGACGGCAGTACACGACCCCTACCAGCCCCCTCCCTTCGACGAAGGAGAGAAGGACGTGTTCCGCCCTGAGCCGCAAAAGGTCTCCCTTACCCTGATCGCTGAAGAAGGTGCCTCCACCACGAGGCTTCCTGTCTTCGTGCTTGTGAAAGCGCGGCCCGTTGTCGACGGAGCGCCCGGAGCAGAGATCGCAGTGGGGAAGGTTCCTTTGATGGTTGTACCGCCCCTGGAAGGTGAAGCCATGGAAGGCGGGGAGTGAATTCGTGAACTGGCAGCGCCCGGGCGTACTGTTGCTCTTTCTGTCCGCGATTCCCTTCTCTCTGGCCTCTGAGACTCACTTCAGGCTGGCCCGGAGTCACGAACCGACACTGCTTTCCGTTCACATCGTCCCCGACTCGACCACGCTGCAGGGCAGGGAAGCCTCTCAGCGGTTCGTGGTGATGGGGAAATACTCCGACGGGCTGGAAAGGGATGTGACCCTGGAGAGTCGTTTCAGCATCGGGGATTCCAACCTGGCTGAGGTGGATGAGATGGGGAAGGTCACGGGGCTGGCCGATGGTGAAACCGAGCTGGAAGCGGAAATCGAGGGCCTGGAGGTCACAGCTTCGATTCGAGTGGGAGATTCCTCCCGGGAGACACCGCTCAGCTTTGAGGGCAGCATTTCTCCGATTCTCACCAAGAAGGGCTGCAACGGCAGTAATTGTCACGGGGGAGTCAAGGGAAGAGGAGGGTTCAAGCTCTCGCTCAATTCCTTAAACCCACGCGAGGATTACAAGTGGGTTGTAAGAGGCGGGGTCTATCATGTGCTGACGGCGGAATCGGATGATCCTGAAATCCCACGGGTCAATGTGGCAGAGCCGGAGCAAAGTCTGCTGCTCAAGAAACCGACCATGCAGGTTCCCCATGGAGGGGGGGCGGCGCGTTGGCAGGAATTCCGAAGACTACACCACGATTCTGAACTGGGTTCAAAAAGGCGCTCCTTATGAACCCGAGGATGGGAGTCCGAGTGACCCGATCGAGCGGGTGGCGCTTTTCCCCGGGGAAGTCGTTCTGGACGAGGAGGGGCTTCAACAGCTTGTGGTGTCGGCCCGCCTGTCCAGCGGTCGGGTTCGGGACATCACGGATGAGGTCCGCTACGAATCCCAAAACGAAAATGTCGTAACGGTGGACGAGGAGGGGCTGGTCATGCCCGTGGGGCCGGGAGAAACCAACGTTCTGGTTCGAGCGGCCGGCCACACGCTTCACGCCCGCATCGGGGTCATCTCCGAACCCATTCCCAGCTATCCCGATCTCCCCACCCGGAACTTTATCGATAAACATGTCATCGCCAAGCTCAAGAGGTTTCACCTGATCCCGTCGGAGCTCTCCGATGACGCGGAGTTCCTGAGGCGGGTCTGTCTGGATATTATCGGCACGCTCCCTCCTCCGCACCGCGTCCGGGAGTTTCTGAGCGATCCGGATCCGAAGAAGCGGGACAAGCTGATCGAGATTCTTCTGGACTCGCCGGAGTACGTGGACTTCTGGACCTTTCGCTTTTCCAACCTGTTCAGGGTGGTGAGGGAGCCCTATTACAGCCAGCTCTACTGGGAATGGATTCGAAGCAGTGTCGCCGCCAACAAACGCTACGACCAGATGGCCCGGGAGCGCCTGGCAGCCCAGGGTCGGGACCGGCCCTCCCGGCACTACTTCGAGAACTCCGAGGCGGAGCGCATCCTCTCCGAGGAACTGCGGCTCTTTGCGGGACGAAGATTCGACTGCGCTCAGTGCCACGACCATCCGTTCGAGCCCTGGTCGCAGGATCAGTTCTGGGGACTGGCCGCCTTTTTCGGCAACCTCGACTTTGTCGGAGACTACGATGTTGTCTTCGACAACCCGGCCGGGGGATACGGAGACGACGGCCGCCAGCCTGGACGGCTAAAGCATCCCCGGAAGAAGACGGTAGTGGAGCCCGCTTTCCTGGATGGAACTCTACTCCCCGAGGAGCGGAGACTGAATCCCCGCCAGGCGCTGGCCGGTTACCTCACTTCCCATCCCTACTTTGCCGAAGCGATGGCGAATCGGATGTGGGGATACTTCTTTGGAAGGGGGATTGTCGATCCAGTGGACGATTTCAAGGCCTCCAATCCTCCCACGCACCCTGAATTACTGAAGGCACTGGCGGCTGACTTCCGGGAGAACGGGCACGATCTGAAGCATCTGATTCGTCTCATCGTGCAATCCAGAACCTATCAGCTCTCGAGCCGGCCCACCGCCACCAATATCGAGGACCGAATCAACTACTCCCATTTCATACCGAAGCCTCTAGAAGCCGAGGTTCTCCTGGATGCCATCTCTCAGGTAACCGGTGTGCCCGAAGTCTTTCACGCCAAGCCGGAGGCCCCGGAGGGACAGCCACCCCCGGGAACCCGTGCCATCGAGTTGAAATCACCGGTACGCTATTTCTCTCAGTTTCTGGACTTGTTCGGTCGAACCATGCGCTATGCCCTGCCCGAGCCGGGCGCCGGCCCCAGTGTCTCCCAGGCTCTCCACGTCTACGCCGGGGACACCTATACGACCAAGCTTACTCAGGAGGGGGGGCGTCTGGACCAACTCCTCGAGAGTGAGGAATCGAACGGACCGATCATCGAGCAGCTCTACCTGGCGGCGCTTTCACGCCTGCCAACCTCGAGGGAGCGGGCAGAGCTGGAGAGTGCACTGGAGCAGGTTGCAGCTCCCTCTCGAGCTCAAGCCTTTGCCGATCTCACCTGGGCTCTGCTGACTTCGCGGGAGTTCGCATATAATCACTAAAAGTATTCGTCAAGAAAAAAGTGCTCTTCGAGCGGTTGATTTTTGAGGAAGGGAAAGGCAAATGAAAAAAGTCGGTTGTCTTACTTGTTCAGAAGCTGAACTGGGCCGGCGGGATTTCCTGCGGGTTGGCTCGATCGGGGCACTAGGGCTGAGCCTGAGTCAGCTGCTGGAAGCCAAGAGCCTAACGGCTGCCGCCGGTAAAGCAGTGTCAGGCAAAGCAGAGGCCTGCATCATGCTCTGGTTGGGGGGCGGTCCCAGCCAGATGGATACCTGGGATCCCAAAGGGAACACCAGCTTCAAAGCAATCTCAACCAATGTCGAGGGTATCCAGATCTCGGAGTTGCTGCCCAAGACGGCCCGCCACATGGACAAGCTCTCCCTCATTCGCACCATGCACACCGAGGAGAACAATCATCCCCAGGCGACTTATTATGCCCTGACGGGCCACCGGCCCAATGCCGCCATGGAGTTCCCCAGCTTCCCCTCCATTATCAGTAAGGAGTTGGGGCGGCGAGGTGAAGTGCCTCCGCATATCCTTTGTCCCGGCTGGGACTCAGCCGATGCCAAGCGCTACAACGATATTTTCAGGTCGGCTTTTCTGGGCGCCGCCTATGACCCCATGATCCTGTCGGACAGGGGAGACCAGGGCATCGCGGTGGCAGATCTTGCCCTGCCCCAGTCGTTTCCGGTAGAGAGTCTGGAAAGCCGCGGCACCTTTCTCAAGATTGTGGATCGCTTTTACCGCGAGAAGGTGGAGCTGGCAGAGTTCTCTAACATGGACGGCTTCCGTGAGCGGGCCCTGCAGATGATCCTTTCCCCCAAGGTTCGGGAGGCCTTCGATCTCTCTGCTGAATCCGACAAGACGAAAGAGGCGTACGGAGACCATAAGTTCGGCCAGAGCGTACTGTTGGCCCGGCGATTGATCGAAGCAGGGAGCCGCTTTGTGACCGCATCAGGCTACAGTCACAATGTTTGGGACACGCACGGCGACAACGACGAGAAACATCGGGATGTACTGGTGCCGCCCCTGGATCAGGCGCTCTCCGCTTTGATGGAAGATCTGCACCAGCGGGGCATGTTGGAAACCACGGTTGTCATCGTTATGGGTGAGTTTGGTCGGACTCCCCACTTGAACCCGGGACACGGGCGCGATCACTGGCCCGAATGCTGGTCCGTGGCCCTGGGAGGCGGTGGCATCCGGGGTGGCCAGATTGTGGGTTCCAGCGACGAGACGGGGGGTTATGTTGCCGAACGCAGGGTCACCATGGGAGACCTGCTTGCCACGGTCTACAAGGCCCTCGGAATTGACTGGCACAAAGAATTGATGACTCCCATCGGGCGTCCCGTCAAGATCGCCAACTCCATTGACGACACGGATGGAATTCCACTCCAGGAACTCGTCTAGCGCCCACCCCCCGGCTTCTGCCGGGGGCTCTGATTAGCGCCTTGCCTTTGCCCTTGCCCGTCACTCCTCTCGCCTTTTTCTGCCGAGCTCTCCACAGCGACATTCTAGACTTTGGGTGTCGAGTTGCCGTCACTGAACAAAAGCTCTATCTATCGGGGGCCTCGGTGGTCATCGGTGACACCCGCAACCTCGAGATCCAGTGGGCGCCTTCCTTGCTTCAAGCTCCAACACTTGTTGTCGGATCATCTCAGAGATATACCACCCACTCCCTACCACAATGGCGATCGCAAGCAGCGCGACGCCTGAGACCAAGAAAGTTCGACGCTTCCAGCGGTTCAATCCCATGGTTGACGCTCCGTATAAGAGGGAATATCCCCTCGGGAAATCAATACTAGCCCG
>CBDBHK010000005.1:0-235839 GCA_965205615.1 Acidobacteriota bacterium
AGTCGAAGATCTCCTCCTCACCATCGGTGTAAAGACGCCTGGTGGAAAAACCTCCACCCGTGGCCAGACGGCAGATGGCGTCTGAAGTCGGATCAGAAAGACGACTCAAGTTGTCGAACACCAATGCCCAGGCATTTCTCGCAGCAATGGCTAGATCCCGCTCCTGTCTCGGCATCGACCTGAGCGGCGCGGTGTTGGGATCGACGAGAAATCGCACAATCCGAGCCAATGTCGATTTCGCTGATCCTTGCTCCCCGAGCACTTCGAGCACAGGAAATGGACCTTGCCCCCGGAGAGCTGAAAGAAGCCACGAGACGATCAGTATCAGCCCTGTGTCATCGACGTTGCAGAGTTCCTTGAGGTCATCGAGATCGCCACCTGGAATCGGAACGGGCAACGGTAGCATGGCTTTCGTTCGACGGAATTTCACAGGAGCATCGGAGATAATGCTCCAACCGTTCGCATCAATCTCAACGACCTGCCACTGATGGTTAGCCAAGTCGAGATAGATTTTTCCGTCAGCAGCAGCGACTCGGATAAAAACATCGTGCCGTGATCCGTTGAAGCTGGCCACGGCTTCGAAGTAGTCGAGAGCATCGTTGCGAGCCATGGTTCCAGGAGGTTTGTTTTCACACTCGAAGAACCGCTGAACAAGCCAAAGTTTGAATTGTCTGGAACGCACCGGCCATGTTTCCCGGCGACCGCCGATTTCCATCGTCGCGTAGGGAGTGAGATCTGGACTGTGCCACAACTCGGCGTCCTTGGTGAGCTCGATCAATTTCTGGGCTTGGGTTTTGCGCTCGCCATTTCGCCCCTGTTCCAGTACCGAGTCGTCCAACTCCCATCGTCTGCGCAACTCCGCCAGTCCGTCGGCAGTCAAGTCAGGTGTCCCCTTCGCCAAGCGCATCAACTCGTGTTTTTTATGTCCCGCATCCAGCCAATCGGAAACATCTTTGACGTCCGGTAGCTCAACCACTTGGACTCTGCATCCGTGCTCCAAGAGGGATTCCGCAACCTGCACGGCGTGTTTTCGGCCCGAACCATCGGCGTCCGGAATGATCCGAACGGATCGTCCTTTGAGGATCTCCGCGTACTCCTTGTGCCATTTCCCTGCTCCGCCGGGATTGGTTGTTGCCAACAAACCCAGCTCAGCGAGTCCGTCTGCGTCGCGCTCCCCCTCTACGACATAGACGGGCTTCTGGGAATTCTTCATAATCTCAGGCAAGCGGTAGAGCAGCTTGGCCTTGGGCGCCGCCTTATCCCAAGCTCCGTTCTTGTACCCCTCCTGGAAGAAGCCTTTCGGTTCCAATCGAGTCACTCGGAGGACTTCTCGGTTCTGGGCATCGCGGTAGACATATTGAGCATCCATGGTGGTCTTCCTCTTTTCGGGAAATAAGTCGGGCCATCTCCAAACCAATGGCTTTGAGAATTTGTTCGGGGGCACAACCGGCGTGGCAGTGAATCAGGGTTTTGCCATCGCTTGCCTCTCCGATGGAAAGTGAAGGCTTCCGGTCGTCATGGGCCGGGCAGTGAGCCGTCCAGCGGTTGAGGCCAGCGGGCCGCGCATCAAGGATTCGGGCGATTTCAGATGCTTTTTCTTGTATCATCTCGTCTCAGTAATACTGGTTAACAAAAAGCCTGTTGATAAATTAAATGAAAAATTTAGAAAAACTTATTCGCTATCTCGTCGATGGCGGTCCTTTTTACCGGGATAAGGTCATACACGCGTTGCGTATATGGCTGCGGGATGGTGGGATCCTCGCAGATCTCACGGGGTACGACGTTCTCAATCTAACCCGAGTCCGAAATGACCCAATTCAACGGAAGGTGACGCCGGAACTGCTAGAAAATCTTGCCGACCCTGACAACGCCACCAGAGACCAACTGTGTGAATACTTTGAGGGTGAGTCTAGGTTCCTTAGGCGGGAACTGTTAGGTAGGGACAAACCGCTCTCGGAAACGAACGCTTACCAATGGGCCGATGCAAAGTTCCACCAACAGTGGGAGAAGGCAAGGCGAACTCAGGCTAAGGGCCCTGTTGTGTTCCTCTGCTTCACCAGTAAAGAACGCAAGCCCATGCCGATTCCGATATTGCCCGGCGATCAAAAACTTGATGCCTTTTTCCACGGCGAGTGGGACGAACAAACGATGAGTTACCTAGGTGGTGTAAGGGGGATCGTCGAACATACCGGCTTTGATGAAGCAGAAACCGCTTGGTGGATCTTAACTGGAAAACGACCGACGCTACGCCGGTATCGAATTCAACCGCACGAGTCATGTTTGACCGAACACGCCTGGATCACGTTGGAAATCCATGCGGCCGATCTGACGTGGAAAGAACTGCAGGACTTGTACCACAGACACCTGCGTCCTTTTACCAACTCAAAGCGCCAGAAGATCAATCCTCTTCACTACAGGATCTGTCAATTGGTCGATGAGGCTGGGGGTGTGCCCGAAGAACAGAAAATCGTCTTCTGGATAAAAATCCGTTACAAGCTAGAGCGCGAAAAGACATGGAGGAAAGTTCCACAGTGGCAGGGTATCCGAGCCGCCTATTACCGGTTCTTGAGGATCCATGCCGAGGACTAGAATGGCGCTGGCGATTTGATGTTCATTCGGGATATAGAGGATGTCATGCGCCAAGTCCTGAAATCTCAACCCAAGAACACGCAGAGCGAAAACTGGGAGCCAACCAAAGAGGAGCTTGAGGAACGCTACTGGATGGCTCACAGGGAGAATCCAACTAGCGTAACCCTGTCCGTTGCTATGCTACGTATGTCTCTTTTTTGGGGGGGGGGGGGGCACTGGAAGACTGACTTTGGAGGATTACCATGCGAACATTCATCACTCTTATCACCTGCCTATACATACTTGCGCCAACATTTGCCATCGCACAGAAGGACGAATCCTGCGATGCGAATCCACGCTGGTTGCTGGTTACGGTTCTGGCGGAAGAAACTTGGTCAAGATCGGATGAAAAAGACCAGCTTGAGCGTGTTCCAGAGTTTACCCACACAGAAGAGCGTTTGAAACTATTGGATCGTTGTGAGATCGAAATATTTTCAGCCTACAGAAAATTACCAGGCTCGCTAGAATATCCAGGGGCCAGTGATGATGCTGTCGCCACCACAATAACCGATTACACCCAAGCAAATGGAAAGACGGAGCGCTTGACTCAGCTTTGGGTGAAAGAGTCGCTTCAGGATATTTGCCGAGCAATGCGGGACTGTGAAGACACTACGTCAAGACCTTAAACTAGGAAATTCCGTAATAGATTAACGGAGGATGGATCGTGACCGCAGGTCGAAAATCGGTGCGCCCGACCCGGAGCTGGACTATCCTATCAACGCTCGGACGCCCAAAACTAAAATCCAGATTGAAAGTTAGGGCTGATCACTTAGTAATAAGCTGAGAGGGGTGTATGGATAGCTGGTGGCAACTAGGTGAAGGTTCCGGGCTCAGCGGAGAAAATCTCGCCGTCTACCGAATCACCTGCCCGTTCTGCATGGAGCGGGGAAATTTAGAGACCGAATTTCACGCCGAAAAGAAAAAGCCGAATTCCGACAAGAAATTGAATTTCGATACCCTTAAGTGCGGGAACTGTGCTGGGTATGTAATGGTGCTTTGGTCTGCAGGTGAGTGGGGCCATCTTCACGACTATGAAGTCCTACCATGGCCTTTGAGATTCAAAAAATACCCTGAACATTGGCCCGAAACTATCGGACGATACTGGCTTCAGGCAAAAGATAATATCAGCAACGAAAACTGGGATGCCGCAGTCCTAATGGCGCGAAGTGCCTTGCAGACTGCCCTTAGAGATCACGATGCAAATGGAAACAACCTCAAGGAAGAAATTCAGGACTTAGCTGAGAAGAGTATATTGCCGCCAGTTATGAAGGAGTGGTCTGATCATGTTCGTGAGCTGGGCAATGATTCGGCACATCCGCAGCCCGAGCAAGTGGCAACGGATCCATCGGATGCTCGGGACATAGTGAGTTTTCTAGACTTCTTGCTAGAGTGCCTTTATTCGCTTCCTTACCGTATCAAGAAATACCGGGAACGTGGAAAGGAAGATGGATAGACGACTGCTTGGATCATCCTTTGGAAATCTTGCCGGTACGTACCCGAAAGACTCAGGGGCGCAAACGGGCGGTAGCGAATTGAGATAAGAACAATTGGCGATAAAAACCTTACCGTGGGTCAGGTAGATTATCTCGCTTATTTCAGGTCCCTTTCCCTTGAGGGGTAAGATAGACATCATCATGGATCAGCGTATTCAAAAAGCACTCATGCGACGATATGACACTCCCGTCATGAACAACGTGTATCGTGCCGATTATGTTGAATGCTTGGTTGCATTGGCACTCGGTACCGACTGGGAGCTGACTTGGGAGACCGGATGGGAATGGGCGGCCTGGGATTGTCAACACACGTCCGGGGCGCGGCTTGAGATCAAGCATTCCGCAGCTCGGCAACCGTGGGACCGTGCGATAATTGGACTGCCTCGCTCTCCCCGTTTCGACATCGCTCCACGCACAGGGTACTGGACACAGAATGGGAGCCAATGGGTGGATTCTCCGGGACGCCCGGCAGATCTCTATGTTTTTGCTTGGCACGGAGAAAGGCGGGATAGATACGCCGATCAACGCGACGCAAACCAGTGGGTTTTCTTTGTCGTGGCAGAGCGAGATTTACCCAAGAACCGGAAATCCGTCGGGCTGAAAGCACTCGAATCAATCTCTGCTCCGTGCCGCATCGAGGACCTCGAACCCATAGTCGAGAACACATGCCCTGCACCGGAAACACTTAAGGCCGTTCGGGGAGGCCACAGTCTTTGAGGCTCACTGAGTGGCCCTCTAGATCGCTGATTCTCCCACATGCCCTGATCTCATCACCTCGTCGAGGATAGATGTCGTTTCCACAATTCCTTATCGAACATGCGCAGCAACGGTGAATAACTTACCTCTAGGGGGCAGACCGACGATCAATGGAGAGGGCTTCAAGGACGATTTTTTAAAGAATTTTAATGATAAGTCCAAAAAGGCCCTAAAATCAGGAAGATCAGATAAAAACTAGATCGGCCATTAAACCATTGAAAATAAATACGTTACACACTCATATAATAGCGGCTAAAGAGATCTAATAACCGCCTTCAATTATTTTGTAAACAGGCCGAATACATACGTGCCTGGCCGAAGCTACGAACTGGGGCTGGTGATTACGGGGAAACAGTTCGTCCCTCCAGGCACGGGCCGGGTTTTCGGGTTTCAGCTGGCCACCGTCTTCGCGGACGAAACGCAGGCCGGAAGCCTGGCCGGCATCACCCCGGATGTGACGACCGTTCAGGCCGGGGGTGTCGATTTCCTCACTCATCACGAGCGCCTTCCCTCCGGTCTGGTCGACTTCCGCTGGACAGCCGCGGCCGCGGGGGGTGGACCGGTGACGTTGCGGGTGGCTGCCAACGCGGGCAACAACAATGACATGGCGAGCGGAGATGCGATAAGCACCAACGAAGCCGTCATTTCGGAAGGCTCCGGCGAAAGTGTCGTGTATTACTTTCCCCAGATCGGAGTCGGAACGACTGGGACCAGTACCTTCGAAACTGATCTGGTTTTTGTAAATACGGGGGCCGACGCCGCACTCCTGGTTGAGGTGTTCGAGTCTTCCGGGGACCCCATGACGGTTCGTATCGAATCGTCTCGTGGCGATCCGCTGGTCGGGGACTCGACCCAGCTCCAGCTTCTTCGGGGGGCCTCGATCGAGCTGGGATTGCGTGGCCTGGGTGAGATCTCTCCCGGGTACGCCCGGGTTGTCACTGGACCCGGAGTGGGCGGTGTCGCCATTTTCGGCCTTCTCACCGACCCTCAGAACGGAGGGCCCCTGCAGACGCTCTCCGACAGCGGGGTCCCGTCTTCGGGTCCGGTTCAGGACTTCAGCCTGTCGGTCCAGGTCATCTCGGACGTCTCCGACACCGGCCTGGCCATCGTAAATCTCGCCGGCAAAGAGGGCCAATCCGCTTCAACGGTCCCCAGCGAAACCAGGCTCTCTCTCTACGATCAGAATTTCGTGCTGATAGAAACCGTCGACCGGCCACTGGAACCGGGAGAACACAGGTCCCGCTTCCTCTCGCAGTTGTTTGCGGCTTTGAATGGTGAAGGTATCGACTTTCGCGGCAGCGTGACCGTCACCAGCGACCAGGCTGTGGCAGCGGTAACTCTACGGCAGACCGCAGCCCTGACGCTCACAGCCCTGCCCGTGTTGCCGGGCCGGGCGGATCAGAATTAGGCATTGGCCGGAAGCTCTTGACCTGGGACCGGCCTTGGGTCCACGGGCAGGGACGTCCGGTCACCCGCCTCGACGGGCCGGCACCCTACGGCCTGCCCATCGCCCCATCGACAATTATCCCGAGTTCTCGACCAGCCGCCGGATCCGGGTGAGCCCCTCCCGAAGGTTCTCTCGCGAAGTGGCGTAAGAAAGACGGATGTACCCCTCGGTTCCAAAGGCGGACCCCGGTACGGTCGCCACCCGGGCTTCCTTGATGAGCAGCCTCGAGAAGTCCACCGAGGTTGGACATCCCGTCAAGCGCATCGCTTCGGAGACGTTGGGATAGGCATAGAAAGCACCGTTTGGCCGGGGACACGAGACACCCGGAATCTGGTCTACCATTTCGAGTACCAGATCCTTCCTGTGGCTGTACTCATCGGTCATTTCCGCGATAACCGAGGGATCGAGGGAAAGCGCGGCCAGGGCAGCTTTCTGGGAAATTGAGGTGGGGTTTCCGGACTCATGGCTCTGGTAGTCGGCCACTTTCTTGATTCGTTCCGCCGCCGTAATGCAGTATCCGACTCTCCAACCCGTCATTGCGTAAGTTTTCGAGAAGGAGCTGATGATGGCGAAAAACGGATCGTCCGGCGCAGCCACCGCCGCAATCGAAAAGTGCTCGTGACCGCCATAGACGAAGTGGTCATAGGTTTCATCCGAAAGAAGGAGCACGGACCGCTCTCGGCAGATTTGATAGATCTCCTCCATGGCAGCCCGCGGGATCACGGCACCCGTGGGATTGTTGGGCGTGTTGAGAATCAGGCCTCTCGTGCGCGGTCCGATGGCCGCCTCGACGACCTCGGGACGGAGTTCGAAGTTGTCTTCCTCGCGAGTCTCGATGATCCGTGGGACAGCCTCCGTCACCTTGACCACTTCCGGAAACGTAACCCAGTAGGGGGCGGGTATGAGCACTTCGTCTCCCGCCTGGAAACAACTCATACAGAGGTTGTGAATGGTGTGCTTGGCACCGGCTGAGAGGGCCACGTGGGTGGCCTCGAACTCGGAGTTCCAGTCCCGGTTGAAGTGGTCGGCTACTCCCTTTCGGAGCTCAGCCGTACCGATGGTAGGAGTGTACTTCGTAAAGTCGCTTTTAATGGCTGCTATGGCGGCGGCTTTGACTGCGTCGGGCGTCGGGAAGTCTGGTTCTCCCGGACCGAGGTCAATCACATCGATGCCCTGAGCCTTCAGCTTGAGAGCTTCCTGCATGACGGCGATAGTCGGAGAGGCGGTGATCCCACCCAGTCTGTTTGCAAATTGCATAGGCAGCCGATTATACAGAAAATGAGCTCCTGGATCTGGCGATAACTTTCAACTTTTACGCTACGCGCTTACTTCGTGCGCGCTACTGTGCTTTCAACCAGCAACCAGTAACCGGCCAGTCAGCGCAGCTTCAGTCGCTGCCCGGGATAAATCACTTTTCGTCCCGTCAGGTCGTTGAGATCAGCGAGGCGTTCTACCTGCAGTCCGAACCGACGGGCGATCTTGTAGAGAGAGTCCCCCCTTCGAACCGTGTAAAGGCCGCTGGATTCGCTGCCGCTTGGGGTGGGCGAGGCGCCGCTGTACGGGGTAATCGGGATGATCAGCTTCTGACCCAGGCGCAAACGATTCGGGTTACGAAGCCGGTTGGCGTGAACGATAGCGTCGATACTGGTGCGGTATCCCCGGGCCAGGTGCCACACCGTATCTCCCTGCTGGACCCGGTGATGGCGAACGCGGAGACGCTTCTCCGCTGGAATCTGCGCAATGCGCCGGGCTGCAAGCTCGGCTTTGCCGGGAGGGACCCGCAGTTGATAGGGCTGATCCGTGTAGGGCGTAATTCCGCGTCTCAGCTCCGGGTTGAGCTCCTCCAGAATGTCCGGTTCGACTTCGATGGTCTCAGCAATCACCCGCAGATCGAATTGGTGCGAAACGGCTACGTTCTCGAACCGCAGCGGCTGGTCCGGCTCTACGGAAAACCCGTACGTTTTCGGATGCTTGTAAATGAGAATTGAGGCCAGGATCGCGGGTACATAGTGGCGTGTATCGCGGGGCAGCAGCCTTCTCTCTACCATGGTCCAGTAGTCCATCTTTCCAAACTTCCGCAGATTCCGCCGAACTCTTCCGGGACCTGCGTTATAGGCCGCCAGAGCCAGATACCAGTCTCCAAATTCGTTGTAGAGATCTCTCAGGTAGCGGGCCGCGGCCACGGTGGACAGTTCCACGTTGTTTCGCTCATCGACCCACCAGCCAACGTCGAGGCCGTAGCTTCGGGCAGTGCCGGATATGAACTGCCAGACACCGGAAGCATGAGCCCGCGAGTAGGCAGTAGCCTTGAACAGGCTCTCCACATGCGGCACATAGATCAGATCCAGAGCGACGCCTTCTCTCTCGAAGACCTCACGGAAGTAGGACAGGTAACGCCCGGAGCGCTTCAGACCCTGCTCTGTGATCTGACGGCCCGGCCCCAGGTAGTACTCCAGAAACTGGAGCACCCTTTTGTTGACCATCATCGGCATGTCAAAGCGCCCCAGTTCGAGCTCCGTGTTGATAATTTCTCCGAGCTCGGGATCCACCTCCATCGAAAAAATATTGTGCCGCGTGATTTCGTCCAGAAAGCCTGTCTCCATGTCGGGAGTGAAATCGTTTTCGGTTTGAACCAGGGCAGCGACCTCAATGGTCTGGACCCGCTCCACGAAATCGTAGTACGCCTCGGCCACGCGGGGGTGCTCGGGGAAAGGGTGCCCGGCCTCGCGAAGGTCAGTCAGGATCTTGTCGAAATGTCGCCGACCTTCCTCCTCATTCCCTTCCAGGAACAGCTGCTCTGCCTGTTTCATCCTTATCCCTGACCGTTCGATGAGAACCTGGACCGGATCCGGTGGAGAGGGGACGGGAGCGTCGACCGGGACTTCCTCAGGCAGGTCAGGCGGCAGGGACTGGTTCGCCGCCGCTGCCTTTTCGGTTGAATCCGGCCGCTGGGCGGGTGCCTGTTCAATCCGGGCAGGGGTGGATCGGGCGGTGCAGCTCATACAGCCGGCCGCCAGGGACAGAAGGAGGGCAGCCCACAGGCCCGGGCGTAAAGTACTCCCTTTCATAAACAGGTTGATTCTTGAGGCTGTGATGAGGTGGCGAAGAGTCCAGGAGACGATGCTGCTCGAACCATGTTCTACTAACGACTGGCCAGGGACTTCTCGAGGAGATTCCCAGCCCGGGGCAGCAGTTCCAGTGCTCGCTGCACCTGACGGTCGATCTGGAGTGAGATGCGGTAGTACTCTCGATCACCGAAGAGTTTGAGATAGATTCTCTGTTGGAGGTGGTTGGCTATAATCTCGACGTCTGCATCGAAGTCCTGGTCTTCAAATCCCAGGTCCTCTTTCCTCAGGAAGGCCCGGAATTCTTCCACGATTCCGGGTGTCACCCGGGTCTCCTTAAGCAGAGCCTGCCTTTCCGCAGGACTCAGACTCGTATAGTCGTCGGGAACCTTTTCAAAAGGAATCTTATTCTCGGTCTGGCCGGTCCATATGCTCTTCGCAAACTGATGAAAGAGGTTGCGACGGGCTATATTCCGAAACAACGGGGAGCCACTCATTCGACTGACGATTTCGTCGGGCTGGATTCCACCTGCTGTTTCAGCCCCGTGGTCCTCTGCGCCGGCCCGACCCGCCTGGCCGCGATTGTAGAAATAATTGTAGAAACCGTTCGAGTAATCCCGCTGGATGAGACGGTTGTTGGGCGTGTAATACTTCCCGGTGGTTAGAGCAAGCCCGCGTTTTCCTCCGTCCAGCGGATAAATGGTCTGCACCAGGGCTTTGCCGAAACTTGTCTCGCCTACGATCAGGGCCCGATGATGATCCTGCAGGGCGCCGGCTACTATCTCGCTGGCGCTGGCGCTGCTCTGATCGATGAGGACGATCAGGGGATACCGATCCCGGCTTCCCCGCTTCGTGCGGAACGGTCTACTCTCGCTGTTGCGCCCCCGCGTACTGACAACCAGCTGCCCTCTCGACAGAAACCGATCGGACACCTCGATCGCTGCCGTCAGGGCGCCTCCAGGATTGCCTCTGAGATCCAGGAGCAGGGACTCCATACCGGCCTTCCGCAGCTCCTGCAGCGCCTTGTCGAGCTCCGGGCCGGTGGTTTCCGAGAACTTGTCGATCCGGATGTAACCGACTCCCGGCTGGATTTGAAACGCGTACTTGATGGTGAACAGCGGTATCTCGTCCCGCTCAACAGAGAAGTAAAGGGGCTTTGCCTCACCGGCCCGCTCGACGGTAATCTCAACGGTGGTTCCCTTGGGCCCTTTGAGATTGGGGATCACTTCTTCATTGATATCCCAGTCCTCGATCGGCTCGCCTCGGATCTCGGAAAGGACGTCCCCGGCCTTGATCCCGGCTTTGAAGGCCGGTGTGCCCGGAACCGGAGGTTCAACGACCAGAACCCGGCCCGATCCGGGGGCTTCGGGCCGAATCGTGATCCCCAGACCAAAGTACTTGCCCCTTTGCTCTTCCTGCAGACGGCTGTAATCGGGAGTCGCGAAAAAAGAGCTGTGTGGATCGAGGGTTCTGAGGAGGCCCTGGATGGCATTCTCGACCAGTTGCTGAGGCGCTACCTCGCGCACGTGCCGGGACTGAATGAGCGCCAGGACTTCACTGAACCTCAGGATCAACTCTTCCGAGTCGTAGGTCGAGGAGCCGGCCCTTACACGGTCACCGAGCAGACCTCCGAGCAGGGACGCGAGAAGAACGGTCAAAAACAGAGCCAGGGGCAAACGATTTCGCATGTATTTTCCAGCTGGCGATCGACCCGCGGCAGTATAACACCCGGAACCCTTGAGCAAAGCGTGATCCGTAGCTCAGAGTTCAGAAACGGACGTGCCGAACTTTGAGATGCAGCTTGCGGGATATTGGCTCATTCTACGACCGAAAGCAATCCGAAGGAGTGGCCACAGCGGAATCGATGTTCCCCTCTTTCTACGCGGCCAGGCACGCTCTGGTTCGATTGACTTGCTCCAAAGGACTGACTTACACTGAACTTCTGGGGCATCTTTATGGGTCCACTTGGTTTTCCCGAAATCATGGTCATTTTCGTGGTGGCCCTGCTGGTCTTCGGCCCCAGGAAATTGCCCGACATCGGAAGATCGCTGGGGAAGAGTCTCAACGAGTTCAAGCGGGCCACCAACGATCTGAAGCGCACCTGGGAGACCGAGGTCCGGGCTGAAGAAGAGGATCTTCGGAAAACGATCGATCAGGAGAAGGAAGAACTCGCCGAAATCACCCGGGACTAATGCCGCGCGGGGTTTCCACCATGCCCGGGTAGTACGGTTTTCCCGGGCCCCGGGCCGATTCACATACAGCGCTCCGGCGATCATCCATGGACGACCACCCGACACCTCCCCCCGATCAGCCGACGCCCCCCCCCGACCAACCGACACCTCCTCTCGATCATTCGACACCTTCCCCCGCCCAGCCGGAGTCCGAGCCATCCGATTCATCATCTGAGTCCGAAAACGCTCTCACCTCCATCTACGACAGCGGGTCTCCCCCTGATATTGACGAGACAGACGAGGAGGAAAAGCAGCTCGGCGGCCGAATGACGTTCCTGGAGCACCTCGACGAGCTCCGGAAGAGAATCCTTTACTCCCTGATCGCGTTGATTGTGACCAGCGCCGCGGGCTGGGTTTTCAGGGAACAGATCTTCGACGTGCTCAGGGCTCCGCTGGGAGACGCGGTAACCAAACTGGTTTACACCAGGGTGACCGATACCTTTATGATCTGGCTCAAGGTGTCGGTAGCGGCCGGAGTCTTCCTGGCCTCTCCTTTTATCCTGTTACAGATCTGGCTCTTCATTTCACCGGGTCTCTACCGAAAGGAAAAGAGGTTCGCCATCCCCTTTCTCGCCTCCGGCACGACCCTCTTCATCGTTGGAGGACTCTTTGCCTACTACGTCATCCTGCCGATCTCTCTGAACTTCCTGATTAAGGAACTGGGCAGGAGTCTGCAGCCCATGTTAACGGCGGTCGACTATTTTGGTTTCGTGGTCATTATTCTGCTGGGAATGGGGGCCATCTTTCAGCTTCCGGTGCTGGTCGCCTTTTTTTCCCGTTTCGGCCTGATTACCCCCGGGTTCCTGTGGAGGCATTTGCGATACGCGGTGCTTCTCATCGTGATCATAGCGGCAGTCGTGTCCCCCACTCCCGACGCCCTCAACCTGACCCTCTGGGTCGCACCCATGATTCTGCTTTACTTTGGAAGCATCGGCGTGTCCTGGGTCTTTCAGAAAAGGCGTCTGAGGACCGAGGCCCGGTCCACGGACAGCTAGCAGCCCGTATCTGGACTCCTCCTGTCAAGGGTCCTGTTCATTTTTTCGAATTCAGCTGATCTGGGCCCTGGCGACGAAACTCGGATGCTGGGTTGAAGCCAGGAGTTTCGCTGCAGGTCCAGAATCGCTATCGGATCATCTTCTCCTCCTTGGGTCTCTGGCATGAAAGCATCGACTTTTTGCGATTCAGTGTGGACTGCAGTCGTATCTCCGGCCTCTTAGTGGAGCTGTGTTTTGGCTCCGGGCCATGATGAATATTCGCGCGTGGGGCGCCTATCGTGGTGACGGCCATCGAGTGGCCAAGGCTGCTATCGGCGTGTTCCCCGCGCCGGTCTGACCGGTTCGCCATCAGTTCGAATCCTCTCATGCAGTTCCCAGGGAAAGATCTTGACAAATCTTTTATCGCTTAAGCTCGCTGGGGTTCATAGGCGGCGTCACGGGTGGAAACGGCCCAGAGTAGACGGGCCAGCTTATTGGCCACAGCCACTGCCGCTTTGTTGTGCCCCCGTCGTTTTTCAATCTCCAAACCCCACCTGTGCAAACGGTCTGGCCGCTGCTTGGACTTGGCCGTCCACAAGACCGATCGCCCACCGTGGATCAAGAGAGTGCGCAAATAGATGTCCCCTTGCTTGCTGATGCACCCGAGTCGACGCCGCAGACCGCTGGAGTGCTCCCGCGGTGTCAAGCCCAGATAACTGGCAAAGTGTCGTCCCGAATCAAAGCGCCTCAGATCTCCCACAAAACCGGCCACCGCTGTGGCTGTCAGCAATCCCACCCCGGGGATCGACTGCAGTTGTTCAATCGCAACACTCTGTCGCGATAGCGCTTTCAGTTTCCTTTCGATCCGATCGATTCGCCCCTCCAGCTCTCTGACTTCCAGACAGATCTCCTCCAGCACCGATCGGATCCCATTCGGAATCTCCACTTCTGCATCTTCGATCCATCCTCGCACCCGCTCCACGGCCTGGCAGGCTCCAACGGGAATCGTCAAACCGAATTCCCGTAGAATGCCCCGCATCGTATTGATCCGTGCCGTGCGGGTGCGCATCCATGCCGTCCGCACCCGATGTAAGGCGGTCAACTGCTGCTGCGATTCATTTTTGATCGGAACCGGTCGAATGGCACTGTTGCGGTGGGCTTCCAACAACCCTTTCACATCACTGCGATCCGTCTTGTTGCGTAACACGTACGGCCGGACGTAGGCTGGCGGCAGCAGCACAACTTCGTGCCCCAGTTCCCGGAATCGCCGGCCCCAGTAGTGAGCCGAACCGCAGGCTTCCATCAGAATCGTTGCCCGTTGTTGCTTGGCCATGAACCTCAACAACCGAGCTCGACCCAGGCGATGCGTCTTCTCCATCCGACCAGGCTGCTCGGAAATCCCAATCTCAAAGACCGACTTTGCCAAATCCACTGCGATTGTTCTATGCTTCATTTCAGACTCCTCCTGATACAGTTAAAAACTTTGGCTCTGGCACTTTAGATGCCGTCTAAGCCTAAAGGAGGAGTCCATCTCATCATGGTGGAAATCGCGCGGGCTGCTAGCCGACGCCTTGACCACTCGCAACCCGTAGCCCGCGGGCGGCAGCCGGTCAGATCAAGTTGCCGAAGATGCTGCCCGGATCAGTGTCCCTGTTGCGAGGTCGCCGACTATCGGCGCAGAAGAATGTCCAGGAATCTTCGACCTCGTTGAACTTCCTGGGGCGGAGGTTGTTTGTCGACCAGCCTGACAGTGCTCCCGAAATCAACAAATCCGTATCTGGGGGTCCGCCTGGAATGCACGCTCATTCCCGTTATTGTGGACGTCTTGGTGCCGGTCGCCGGGGCTATATCTCCATGATCCAGAAACTGCCGATCTGCGTTCTGAAGAAAGATGAGTGCAGAGACCAGCCTCGCATAGTGGTTCCGGGGGGAAGTGTTGACCAACGAGAGGTATTGTGAATCCACAAGACTTGCGAGCCTGTTGAGCGAGACCAGACCCTCGTACATACGGGAGAGGTCGCAGGTGCCGGGGCCGAAGTCACAAGGCTTGCCCGTGTCAATCTCCGGCCCGAGCCTCTCACTCGGCGCAACTTTCACCTCGGCAAAAGCCTTGTCCCACAGGGTTGAACGGACAGAAATGGCCCTTTCGAGTTCATCGATGAGACTTGGCTGGAGGCGTCTTGTCCCTCTGAATTCCTGTTGCCTGGAGTTCATGAGTTTCCTGATCTGCCAGGCCCTATTCCAGTCCTTCGCATTCACTGCCGCAAAAAGCTGATCACGTAAAGTGATCAGCTCAGGGTCAGCCAACCCCTGGATTTCGGAAAGGCTGCGAAACTTTGTGCCCGCCATCCCGGTGTGATCGAAACCCTGGATCACTGACAGAATCGACATCCATTCGTGGAGAACGGCTTCCGCCTCAACAAACTGTTTGCCGGCAAGAAAATAGGCCAGCAGGCTCCGATAGGGTAGCTCCTGGCCTTGGTGGACGTGCAGCTTCGCCAACAGGGCCGGGTTACAGTGACAGATGTTGCGGACCCGTTCCAGAGGGAGGCCTTCCATCAGGGCGGATGGCGCGCGGGAGAAAATTTCGAAGTACCCACCTCCCGCCACGTAAATCCGCTTCAGACGGGATCCCGGAGCCAGCCAGGATGGCACGGTTTCATAGGTCCCGGGTTTCTCAATGCTCTCCTTCCATTCGACTCCGAGAAACCCGATTTCGCCATTAAAGTCCTGGCCGTAGAAGCCATACAGTGGTCCGGTGTCGGTGATAGCCACGTCGGTTTGAGCCGCGATGACCAAGGGTTCTTCGGTAAACGGAGCGGGCTCATGGTCGAAGCTGAGCAAGCTGATCTCCGGTCGAATGATCAGGCCCTTCCCGAACCTCAGGTCGCCGGCCGGGCTGACCTCGGTGATGTCCACCCGGATAGAAGTCCCGTCTCTGAGAAGGACCGTGGCGGGCACCACTGTTTTACCGTAGGAGGCAGCGGTTAGAGCTAAGACCAGGCTGCCGATGACTGAAATGGCTGGCATGCTTCCACTTCCTCAGAGAGTACCCGGGCTAGAAACGCCTGTCTTTACGGACATCACTCCCGTCTCAACACCCGTCTCCGCTCGATCGGAGTCGGGGAGGCTTCCGGAGGGATCGCCAACCGTCAGCCCACCACCGTCGGCGGCACAGCCGAAAAAAGCTGGATACCGCCCGCCCCAATGACTCCAAAGAGCATCTGCCCAATAATCGCCTCGGTCGAGAAAACCCGGACGTACCCTCCGGCCAGTTCAATCTCTCCTACTAGTTGCTCCACTAACTGGGAGATCCTCTCACCCGGGGCCAGCATCACCGTGCTCTCGCCGGCCATCTCGCCGCCGGGCAAGAAAACCTGAATCGTGATCTCGGCATCCGGCTGGGGTCCCTGGGGTGAGGCTCCCTGCTGCTCAGGGTAAAAAAAGGCCAGGCCCATAAAGAACCCCGAGACGTTCGCCACCTGGTTCAACAGTGCTTCTGTAAAAGTCTCACTCTGAAGCGGCAGCGAAGCGGCAAAAGCAAAGTCCACAGAGTCGCCAAAGATGACATCGCCCACCACACCGTCTCCATCCGCTTCCACAACCAGTGAACCGACAAAGCTCCCGCCCTGGGCAGGATGCGGTCCTGCTCCTGCGCCAAACAGCACCCCGGCATCTTCTGTGAACTGCTCTCCCGGAGCGAGGACCATCGCCACCGGATTGCCCTGATCGCTGCCGTCTTTCTGGACTGCTCTGAGCGTCACGTTCCTTGGCCCGTCCGCCAGGTTAAGGACATTGACACTCGTGAACAGACCCGGCTGGCTGGCCAGTTGGGCCGAGTAGGCCCGGTTCGTGGGATTGCCCGTGGCCGCATTCAGCCCCAGCACTGTCGACTGATTGGTCAACTGGATAACCTCGAAGGCGACCACGCCTTCTCCTTGTGTGACTTCTCCAGTTATTACTCCTCCTGAACCCATGTCTCCAGCCGGGTTCATTCCGAACAGGTCCGCGGCCCGCTCGTCCAGGAAGCTGTGTCCTTCAATCGTGCGGGTGACGGTGGAAACGTCCTGAAAACCGGATCCTTGCTGGCCAGAAGGGCGGAAGTTGAGCTCGATCGTGACCGCTTCTTCACTTGGATTGAGGATCGAGAGGCGGGTGGTGGCCGCCTGTCCTCGAGAAGGACTGGAGTCCATCGAAGACCCGGGTCAAGACAATCTTCTTGCTGGTCTGGGTGACGGCCACACCTCCATCCAGCTGGGACAACGTCGCGGTCCCGAACTGACAAAAAGTGCCGATCCGGGCCGTTTCGCTGCCCAGTTCGATCCAGGCCGGTTGCGACGGGTCACCTTCGAACAGATCCGTGCGCAGCAGGGCGGTCTGCTCACCGGCCAGAAGGAGCACGGAGGCCTGGTCACCGTCCCCCTGTGGAGACTTCTGCCCGGGGGCGGCATTCGCTGCCCTGGATGTGATGGACCCGAGCCCCACATTGGCTTCGGAGGCCGAGAAGTTGGTTAGCGCCAGGCCGTCGAAGCGTCTCTCCGGGCCCCCGGGGTCACCGGTCCCATAGACCCAGCTGGCCGCGGTGGTGGTCCCGCTCAGCTGGAGGCTGAAGTCGCTGGTCACGGTGTTCTGGTTGTCCGAATGGGGGTCGGTCTGACTCTGCACCACGAAGAAGTATTCTGTGGCTGGAATCAGTCCCGTCACCTCGAGCGTGCTGGTGAATTTGTCCGGGGTGGTTCCAAACAACTGGTAGGGACCGCCTGACGAGCCACTGAAAGACAGCAGGTAACGTCCCCCCTCTTCGGTGAAATGGACGGGATCCCAGCTGACCAGGACCGATCGCGGGAAAGATATTTCGGCCAGGTTTTCCGGGCCCACCGTCTGGGTGCTTTCCCAGTCGCCACCGCCCTGTTTGGAGTTCAGAAAGGCCCTCAGAGCGTCGTCGGTCGTATAAAGAGCGTTCCAGCGCAACTCGAGCCCGGTGTCGGTCAGGCTGGCCAGGCCGCCCAGCTCGGGAGGTATGGCTCCGGTAAGCTGATTACTGCTCAGATTGAACCCCCGAAGCTTGGCCAGGTTGCCCAGTTCTGGCGGAATGGACCCCGTGAGATGGTTCCTGGCAAGTACAAGTGATCCCAGTTCGGCAAGGCTGCCCAGCTCCCCCGGAATACTTCCAGTCAGCTGGTTGGAGATGAGGGTCATCGTCCGCAGGGCTGCGAGGTTGCCCAGCTCCGGTGGAATCGATCCGGTCAGCTGGTTGTTCCCGATCAGCAGCAGCTCCAGGCTGGCAAGGTTCCCAAGCTGGGGGGGGATGTCTCCCGCCACCGTGTTAAAGCGAAGATCAAAGAGAGTCAGATTGGTCAGGCTGCCCAGTTCAGGCGGAATCGTGCCCGTGAGCTGGTTGTCGAATAGATCGAGCAGCTTCAGGTCGGCCAGGTTGCCCAGCTCGGCCGGGATCGGCCCCGTGAGCTGGTTGACGTTGAGAAGGAGACTTCTCAGAAAGGTCAGATTACCCAGTTCGGGCGGAATGGTCCCTGTAAGCTGGTTGTGGTTGAGAATCAGTAGGGACAGGTTGAAGAGGTCGCCAAGCTCTGGCGGGATGGGACCGCTGAGCTGGTTGGCATTCAGGGAGAGGACACTCAAGTTGGGCAGGTCGCGCAGCTCCGGCGGGATCGTCCCAGTGAGGCCATTGTTGAAGAATTTGAGGTCTGTCACGGTGGACTCGTCCTGGTCGCATGTGACCCCGAACCAGAAGCACTCGGTTCCGGGGTCGCCCAGCCAGTCGGTGCTATCGGCCCAGTTGGCCCCATCGGTGCTGTCGTAAAGGGCAATCAGCGCATCGCGTTCAATGGTTGGAATCCCTCCCGCCTGAACCAGACCTGTGAAGCCGACGGCTGCTGCGAAAGTGACCACGCGGGACCCGAAATCCATCCCCTCATCGCTCCCGAATAAAGATCTCTGCCGTGAATAGTGAGAAGTGCCTTTATCTCCCTTTTCGAGCGTAAGATCAAGGGGGAGCACCAGAGTCCGGTTACGGAATCGGCGGGATGACGGGGAAGGTGGTGAGGGTGGGGACCTCTTCCGGGAAGTCGGCCGCGGGGTCGTCGTTCTGGCGCAGCGTGACAGCCGCCAGGGGATGGTCGCTGGAGACGCCGACCACTCCCTGCATCTCCAGAGCCTGCTCCACAACGGCCGGAAAGAGTTCATGAATGAACCGGGCCAGGTGCTCGCCCGGCTGGAGAACTACGACCTCTTCGTCAATAATCTGGAAGCCGGTGTCGTATAGCCGCAGCGTCACGTTTGCCTCGTGCTCCTGGGCCGGGGCTGCTTCCGGAACCGGATGGACCATCGCCAAACCCGTGTCCTTGTGCAGAACGGAATCCAGAAAGAGATGAAAATCGCTCAGGGGCAGCGTTGCCGGGACACCGGCTTCGTAGAGCACGGTGCCCGTCTGGGCGTCACTGCGGGCAAAGACGATCGTCCCTCCCACGGAGGGATCGGCGGTAACGCGTGCATATCCGACCTTGATCTGTCCCGTCCCCGGAGTTTGCAGAGAGATCGCTTCTCCGGTTGCCAGGAGCAGGGAGAAGCTGGAGGCCGTGCCCTGATCTCCCAGCGTCATCTCCAGTGGATCTCCACTGGAGTCGAAGAAGTCCACTTCCAGGGTGGCTTCCGCACCGGTGTTGACGAAGATCAGGTTGCTTTGCAGCCGGATGTTCCCCACCGTCCCGTCTCCCACCTGAGGAAAGTAAACCGTCACTGGGGCCGGATCTCCAACTACTTGCTCCGGTATCGGAGGGATCACGGGAAAGGTAGTGAGGGTGGGAACTTCTGCGGGGAAGTCGGCTGCCGGGTTGTCATTCTGGCGCAGGGTGACGGCCACCAGGGGCTGGTCGCTGGAAACGACGACCACTCCCTGCATCTCCAGAGCCTGTTCGACAACGGCGGGAAAGAGTTCATGAATGAAGCGGGCTCGGTGCTCGCCCGGCTGCAGGACAACGACCTGTTCATCGATCAACTGAAAGCCGGTGTCGTAAAGCCTTAGCCCGCATAGATCACCGATTTGGAAATGAAGGTGATTTTGGCAGGCCGGAACGGTTTTCTGAGAGTTTCGCTATCGATCCGGTCCAGGTCGAGTGATGCGGTGGTGTGGAGGGTCGTGAATGGAGCGTTTTTCGGGTTCGGAAGAGCGTGACGGAATGCATTCAGGCAGAGCTCGGCCTGAGCGATGGAACGATTTCGTTTTTGGGGGCGTTTGATCGGGACAGACCTCAGCAGCGCAGAGGAATGGCCTGGAGGTTTCGAACGACGGCAGCGAAGACCTCGCTGTAGGGATAGGCTTCCGACATGGAGATCCAGACGTGGCGGACCGTGAGGCGGACCTGGGCGCCGATCTTGAGGAGCTTCAAGCGAATCGTCTGACACTGAGCGCGAGCCAGGGGGGTCTGCTTCAGTCCGAGACGACGCAAGGCGTGCATGAGCATGTAGGCGGCGGAGGACAGATACAGCCGGAGTTGATTGGCGCGCATCGTTGCCGCGCTGGTCCGGTCGGCGAACAGACCCAACTGCTGTTCTTTTATGCGGTTCTCCATGTCGCCCCGCGCACAGTAGAAGTCTTCGTAGAGCGCGCGGGCCCCCAGGCGTTCCGGCGACAGGGAGGTGACGACGAATCGGGGATTGGCGCCTTTGTCCAGGAACTCGGCCTTGCCGACGACGCGTCGCTCCGAGGTCCAACTGTGGCGAGTCCGGTAGCGGAAATCCTTGAACACCCGCGCCGGTCGCCCGGTGGCGTTGAACTCGGCTTCGGCCTGAGTCATCGCTTCGGCGCTCTCTGACTTGAGCCGATCATTGTTGGCCAACCCCATCACGTAATCCACGTGATGGTCTTCACACCAGCGGAGCAAGTCATCCCGGCAAAAGCCCGAGTCGGCCCGGATGACGATCGAGACCTCCGGCCAGCTCTGCCGAATCCGGCCGACGATCCGTTCCAGTTCCTCCACCGATCCCGCGGCCCCATCGATATTGGAACACCGCAACCGGGCGCACAGCAGATGCTCCCCCGAGAAGATGTACAGCGGGAGATAACAGTAGTGGCGGTAGTAACCGTGAAAGAACCGGCCTTCCTGCTGGCCATGGATCGGGTCGTCGGTCGCATCCAGATCCAGCACCATCTCCTCGGGCGCCGATTCGTGGGACTCCACGAAGGCATCCACCATCCAGCCGTCGATCCGGTCCGGGTCCATCGCGATCTTCTTGTACCGCTCCTGCTCATCGACCTCGGCGCCGGTCAACTCCAACCGGTTCAGCGTACACCTGCCCGCCAGCGCCTTCCCCCGATCTGAGGCCTGCCGCCGCCTCTCCCCCAACGGATCGGCCTTATTCACCGCCACCGCCAGCATCGGATCGGTGCGCAACTGATCATGATCGTTCAGATCCTCGTACCCCAGACAGAGTCCGTAGATGCGCTGCCCCAACAACTCCTCGACCGTGTGTTCGATCAACCGCGGATCCCGGTGATCCCTGAAACACTCAGCCAGTCCGGCGATCAGACCCGTCCCCCTCTCGACCTCTCGCAACAGCAGCACCCCTGCATCGGAGGTGATCTTCCCGCCGTCGAACCGCGCCTTCACTTTGCGTTGAAATAGTCCGTGAAATTCGAACCTGGCTTGTTTACACTCTGTTCTCATAAGGGCCGCCTCCGTTTGGCTTTGAAGTCTTTCATTCAAAACGCTTTATACCAAACAGGGCGGCCTTTTGAGGTCCTATCGGTGATCTATGCGGGCTAAGGATGGCGACTGTCACTAATGCGGAGTCAAGTCGATCTCTCGGGGCGGGAGGAGGTGAATCGCAAGAAGGGAGAGGAGTTGGGCGCTGAATATCCGCAGGTGGACTGGCGCGAGCGCATACTGCAAGAGGATCTCATCCGCAAGTATGAAAGCCGCCCAGAGGCCCAGGCTGACACAGAAAGCGGTGCTCGTGCGTTTAAGTTGAACGGCGGGATCGTCCGTTCGTGGAACGGAGCACCAGAATAGGACAGTTGCAATCCCCTCCCAGAGGAGAACTCCCACAAAGAGTATGAGTGAGGCCCATCGCGGGAGAAGAGTAATACTCTCGATCAGGTCAAAGTTCCCCGAAGCGAATCGCCAAGTCTCAGGGAGGAACCCGACGGCTCGTAGCAGGTCCAGGATGTTCGTGGCCAGCACGAGCGAAAACCAGGCCGCCCAGAACATCGGTATTCCGCGCTTCAAAATCTCGGTCGGCATAATTCGCTGTCGCCTAACGTCCAGGATCACCGGGCGGGGAATTCACGCTGCCAGCCGTTTGAGAACGCCCATACCTCGAGCCTTTTTCCATTTCGTCAAAGACATGGATTCGCGCACATGAGATTCCGGGAAGGATCCGCCTAAAACCCGTCTTTCAATCTGTCAGTCGGACGTCTCGACGCCCATGACCCTTAGCTCGATACATGAGTGTAGACCATTATGGCCCTCACGTCCTCGTACCCCGGTAACTCCTGCAACCTGCTGATGTCATGGCCGGCCTCCAGCAGATGAGTCGCGAAGGTATGACAATTAAGAGTCATTTGGACACGAAGATCTTTACGTCCTGAACTTTCCACCAGTTTCTTCGATAGCTGCCAACGCCGCCGATGGTGACGGAGGCGCCGTCTTTGAGTGCTTGGGGGCTCGAGCTCACGAAGCCGGTGATGTCCACAACGTCCATCATCTGTTCTGGTGGACGTTGTTTGGGTCTAAGCTGTCAGCCCGACGATTCGACAGTCAACGGGTCGAGGCGAGTGCTGAATCGAATGTCAAGTCGGGGCATGCCGCTGGACCACTACAGGGTTTGCCGGCTACTCGATCACGCTGGGCTGGACCGATGATAAATAGGTTAGCTCGTTATCTCCAAAAATCTGTCTCACCAGGAGTGGCTCGGAGGAGGTTACAACCAGGTAGCCCCCGACCTGCCCCGCGGTGGAGGGGATGAGCTCCGTTAGTGTGCGAGCCAGGCTGGCTCCGGCCTCCAGGGTCAGATTCTGTCGACCGGCCGACTCGCCGCCGGCGGTGAAAGCCTCCAGCGTCACCTGAGCGACATTGTTGCCGGGGTTGAACAGCGCCACTCCGCTGAAAAGGCCCAGTGCATTGGCAATCTGGCAGAAAACCGTCTTTCTTGCCTTCTGCGTCTGCAGCGGTGCTGCCGTAGCGGACTCGGAGGTTGCCGATTCCTCGATCACGACGTCTCCGATGATCCCTGGCCCGTCGGCCTGAACGGTTAGCGATCCGGTGACAACCCCTTCGGCAGCTAGATCGAAGAGGTCTTTCTCCAGCTGGGAGCCAGGAGCCAGGTCGACCGTGACCGAACCGCCCACGACAGAGCCATCCGCTGACAAGACCGTCCAGGTGACCTGGCGAGACGCAGTCCCCACGTTGATCAGATTGAGGCTGGTAGTGAGGTCGGGTGTCTTTGCTACCAGAGCCGAATAGAGGTTTTCGAGGCTATTCCCTTCCCAGGGATTCAATCCGATCAGCGACCTGCCCTCCGAGAATTCAACCAGTTGAAAGCCCACCACACCCGCTCCGGCCAAGACCTCAGCTTCAACATAGCCGCTTGGAATCGGGCCCGTACCGGGAAACAGATCTGCGACCCGCTCGTAGAGGAGGCCTTTGGCAGGCAAGATCCTTTCGGTATGAGCTCTCTGGTTAGTCTCCGATTGGTGGGATGTCGAGAAGAGCGTCAGCTTCAGTTTGACCGGTCCGGAACTCGGGTTGGCAATGCTGAGGCAGGTGGCCGCCCGTTCTGACACATCTCCCTCGGCTTTGCTCTTTATTCGCGTGAAGTAGAGTTTTCTGGTTGTTTTGGTCACGGCACCGGAGCCGTCCAGATAATCGAGGTTTCCCAACAGCGAACAAGCGGCCAGAGACGGACGATCGGTGGTAGCCCGCACCCAGGCCGGTCGATTGGGTTGAGACTGGGCGGAGAAAATTTCTCGGCCCAGCTTTGCCAGCTGATCTCCGGGCTCCAAAATGATCGGATCGGGTTTCTCCAAACTGGAGAAGCCGTGGTCTTGACGGCCGAAGAGCTCGAAGTTCACAACAGCCTGACCGGTCGAGCTGTTGGCCAGCGCGAATCCCATGAAAAGACTGTCTTCCGAAGGATAGACTGGGAAGTAGAAGACGAGGGGAGAGACAACGATCTCTCGCCCTTCGCCAGTCCAGGTCGTGGTTCCCTCCGCCGTCGTGAGCGAGATACTGTAACTGCCTGGTGGCAGGCGGGGGATGTTCAGCACCAGGGTGTTATCGTCGAGTATCTCGAAGCTCTCGACCTCAACCTCTCCGAACTTGAGAACCAGAGCGCCGGTGAGGAAGCCGCTTCCTTTGATGATCAGTTGTTCACCCGGCGGGAGAGCCTGGGAAGAGACGGACTCAATACTGGGTCCGGGTGACGATACGGCGAGAGCTTGCTGGCGATCGAAGGCTTGGACCGAGGCATCGTAGTATTCATAGGCAGTCGAGATCGGACCCTCAGCCCGAACTGGAAACAGGGCGAGGATCTGAAAGGTGAACGAGTGGGCTTCGCCCTGGTTCAAACCATCGATGTAAAAGATAACCTTTCGTCCGGCCAGCTCGGCTCTTTGAATGAGTTCCGACTCCGTCAGTTTTGTAGCGACGACATCACAGCGCCGAATCCGGTCGGTATGCCGATATCGACGATCACCATTCCCGTCCGTTTTTTCTCTCCGTTGTACTGAAGGTTCACGACCACATCTACGACATCGTCCACCTCGATGTGATCGGCTCGGTAGGAAACGTCCAGAGCCATGTTCCGAGACAGAGGCAGAAGTTCTCCCGGCAGGTTGAAACGCTGTGCCAGCTGAAAACTGACACTTCCTGTGCCGGACGAGCGCAGCTCGAACCGGGTCCCGTTGATGGGGAGTTGGAACTGCTGCAGAAGATCGAAATTGGTCTCGTCGATGTGAAAACGGGTGAGTTCCTCTTCCCCCTGGAAGAGGGAAAGTTCGACGTCCAGATCGCGGTGGATCTTCCTGGCGGCCTGGCAGAGAGCTCGCAGAGCGACGACTGTGTCCTGAGTCGACTGGCCGTAACCGCCCAGCGCGTTTCGCTGAGTGGAGAGCCACTCCACTGCCGCCTGGGCCTCGGGTCTGGCAGCTCCGTTCCAGGCCGAGAGCAGGGCAATGGTGGCATAACCCGGTAGTCTCGACCGGGTAGGGCTCCCAATGAAGACCGACCCCGTCCGCGACCGCTATCTCGAGGAGTCGATCTACGACTCCCTCCGCGGTCGATTCGAAACCCTCAATCTTGAGCAGTGTCACCGCTGCGATCGAAAGGGAATAGGGATCGTCCCAGACTCGGAGGACAGATTCTTCCAGATAGCCGGCTGCCAGGTTCAGGGCATCTGCCACGGCGCTGTCGCCATAGTCGGCGAGAGCGTTGGCGACGTACGCCGACATGGCGACGAGGTTCTCGAGCCCTCCGTCCATCTCCCTGTGGATCAGGAAGTCGTCGGTCTGAAAGGACCCATCCTCCAGCTGCCGCGATACCAGCATATCGGCTGCTCGCTCCAACACCGACTCATCGATGTCCCGGACCTCTCGGGCTCCGGCAAAAGTGGAAAGGACGAAAGCGGTCAGCCAAAGGGCGCCTTCGTCCCCTCCGAAGGCCGCAAAACCACCATCCGTGGTCTGAAAAGTGAGCTGTCGCTGATAGCCCACGTTGACGAAGTACTCAGCTTCGGCCCGGACCTCGGGCGCCAGCTCGTCAATTTCCCGCAGGTATTTGAGTATCTCGATATCGGGGGCCAGGAAGATCATATTCTGCTCGCCACAGCCGTAAGGCATCTCGAGCAAGTCGGCGACGCCGTTCATCGATTGGGCCACCGGGCTGGGACTGAGGTAGAGGAAGGCGGTGTGTGAGTCCGCAACGCTCTCGGGGGGTGGCAGAGCTTCCAGGCTCAACGTCTCACCAGCCGCGATAACGCCGTTTCTGATGAGCTGGCCCGCCACTCCTTCGGGGATGATTTTCAACTCGCGGAGAACCGCGTCGGCTGCAGAATCAGCGAGAGCGGTGAGCTTGAAAGGGAAGGTTCCGATCCCAGTCGGGACGATCTCGAAAGAGACCGGAGTGGCAGAGTAGGCAGGGACTTGCACTTCCAGCTCGCCCTCGCTGCGCAGCTCGAATCCCTCTGCATCTTCCAGCCTGAGCGTCACCGATTGCTCTCGGTCGAGGTAGTTGAAAACATCGACTCGGGCCCTGAAGTTCTCTCCTCGGACTACAGAAACGGGAAGATCGGGTTCTACAAAGAACTCCTGGAAGGCGATCAGCTCGGCCTCTCCGAAGGCTATGCCCGGTGCTCCGGCCGGGGCCTCTCTCCAGGTGCCCATCACCGAGAGCTTCCACCCGGTGATGTTGTCGGGAGCGACCAGGGTCAGCGTAGGCCTTACCCTCCTCATCGGTCAGTAGAGTGGGCTCCCAGGTCCAGGTTTCGGGGAAGAACTGCCTGAGGCGTGGGGCCTCTGGTGGAACGGAGCCTCCGGCACCTCCGCCGGATATAGGGCTCAGGTTGAGGGCGTCTTCCCAAAAATCGATCATTCCTCCCTCGGGTATCAGTAGTCCAGGACTGGTCACGATCTCCAGACCTGCTTCGCGGATCAGATCCAGAGCTCCCGGAGAGGAAATCGGCCGGTCCAGGATACCGAATGGAAGGGGCGGTCCTACAGGGCCCTCGTCCTCGTGCACTTCCCCTTGAGGCTCGAGGAAGCGCCTTTCCAGTTCGGCGAAGACCTCAGCAAGATGCAATCGACTTCTTCCCAGGGCGAGAACCGATTGATCCACGATCGAAACTCCCAGCAGAGTCCTGCTTCCGGTTCCTGCGTCGATCATGACTTCGACCGGATCGCCGGGCTTTACCAGGTTGGGATTGAACTCCGCTTCGATCGACAGCGTCAGATCAAGACTGACCGAAAAGAGGGCTGTGTCCGCCACGATCTCATTGTTATCGCTGATCTGATAGGCAACCACCCTGGCGCTGGGGAGCATTTCCGGCGTAATGGTGAAGGCAAAAGTGTCGCCTTCAATGGCATCGGATAAGATGGTCCTCCCGCCCGCGTACACTTCGTAATAGACAGTACCCCCGTTGGTGGAAGCTACGGAAAACAGGGCGTTCTGACCGACGCTCGCCGGGTTGGCACTGAGCATCGAGAGTGCCAGAAAAGTACTTGAAGGCGAAAAGGCACCGCCCATTGTAATCTCAACGGTGGTCTGACGGCCCGCCACGGTCGCGGTAGCCACGAGTTGCCCGTAACGTGTCCCCTCCGGAGCTGAAAAGGTGGATTCTCCCACACCGTTTGAAGTGTTGACCTCCTCTAGCCACTCCCCCAGAAGGGTACGGTCACGGTCGAAGAACTTCGCGGTCAACTCCACCTTCACCTCTAGCGGAGCACCCTCGGGATCCTTTGACTGCCCCAGTACCGTCGTAGGAATGCCAGGTTTGAAAACGTCCGATGTGGGAACCAGGGATAAGACGACTGGCGCCTCAACGATCCTCAGGACCTGGTTACCGGTCTGAGTGTGGCCGGTGGAATCGGTTATGGTGATATCGAGGGTTACGGTCCCCTGACCGCTTGCATCTGGAGTTCCACTCACAAACTCCACAGCAGGCAGATTGAAGGCAAACTCTCCTTGGGAGAGACTGCCCTGGGCGGTGGCATACTCCTGCCACACTCCGACCCAGCGCCTGGCCGAGACAGAAACTTCGCCATCAACGTCCCTGCCGAAGAAATACCTTGCCTTGACCGTTCCCTGGATGGTCTCGTCCACCAGAGCCCAGTCCTTGGGGAAGTCGACTGAGACATCGAACCGGGGCAGGGTGTACTCTTCTACCCGAATGTCCCGAACGCTCTCCGCGCTTTCACTTCGGGCACGAATCTTCCAGGTGCCGAAATTCAACTCGCTCGCCAACGCGAGTGAGAATGGCGCCACACCATATCCATCGGCGGTCAGGTTCTGCCTGCCGATTCGGAGCCCCCTGGCATCGTGAAAAGTGACCTCGACCTCCCCCTCGCTGGGCTGCAGAGCACTGTTCAAGAGCACGATTCGACCCAGAATCGTCTGAGAAGGCTTGTAGATCGGTTTGTCGGTTTCGATGAGAATTGCCGGTGTCTTCTCGATCGTCGTCGCAATCTCCAGGCTCTGATCCAGACCCTGTACCCGGGCTGCGATCAGGTGGCTGCCGATCCAGTTCGCCGGCACCTGAAATAGGACGTGTCGACGGCCGTTTTCATCCGTGCTTCCTTCGAACAGGACGAGAGACTGACTCCTGTCGGCTGAAAGAAGACGAGCCAGCACTCCGCGCTGAACCGGCCTCCGAGAGGCCGAGTCGAGTGTCGTCAGGGTGAAGGCCGCCTGGGTACCCGCGTACAATCTCCCAGGGGCGGTAAGGATAGTCGAATCCTCAGCGCGGACAAAGGCAGAACCCCCAACTGTAAAAAGCAGTATGAGCAGAATAGCCAGCGCCCGGGCCGACCCGGTCGAAGCTGTTTTCAGGGCTCTGAGACGCTTGAGGCTGGGGCTCATCTGAGTAATGATGCGAATAAATTAGCACATCAGGGACGGTGTGGCAATTGTTGTTGCGGGAGTGGAAGTTGGACACATGGTTTACACAGTACGGCATTTGGGGAGAACCCGGATGGCGTGGAAAGAGTGTACACCGATGGATGAACGACTCTCGTGAAAAATCGACTATATGTGAGAGGGAACCTATTATTACTGGGCAAGTATGGGCTTTTCATGGTCGTTAGGAGGTTTGGAATGAGTGCCGAAAGTCGCAATCTCGGAATTGGCGTGTTCTTGATGTCCATTGCTGTCGTTTGCCTTGCGAGTTCGGGACTGTGCCGGGCTGAGGCCGACTACGACCGCTACCTGAATGCGGTGCGGGAATTCGCGGATAAAGTTCTTGAGTGTGGCCGGGATGTATATGGCCCCAAACACACGCCCCTGTTTGTCGACGGCGTTGATGCTGACACTCTCGAGCCGGTGAAGTGGAAGTATCAAGGCCAGGAGTGGATAATGTCCAACCTCGCCACTCAGCAGAACCTTTTCCGCGTTTTTGACGGTCTGACCCGACTGACCGGTGACCCGAAGTATCATGATGCTGCTGTTGCCGCAATCCGCTATGCCTTCGCCAACCTTGTCGATGACAATGGTCTACTGGGTTGGGGCGGCCATGCGATGTACGACGCTGGTGGGGACAGACTGGTCGGAGAAGGCCCCCAGCACGAGCTCAAACACCACTATCCGTACTATGAATTGATGTGGGAGGTCGACCCGGCAGCCACGAAGAGATTCATTGAGGCATTCTGGAACGCCCATATCCTGAACTGGTCCAACCTTGATATGAATCGTCATGGCAAATACCACTCTACGGAGGGCAAGTTCAAGTTCTGGAACAGTGGATACAAAGGCAGTGAAATGGGCAAGCTGTGGGGCAACGAATACGAAGGCGGTCCAATCTTCTTCGTCGGCAAGGGCCTGACCTTTGACGCCACCGGCACTGATCTTATGTATGCAGCGGCGCTGCTTCACAAGTTCAGCCGGGAAAAAGAGCCCCTGATTTGGGCCAAGCGTCTGGCGTATCGGTACGTAGAAGCCCGAGATCCGAAGACCGGTCTAGGTGGCGTTCAATACAGTCAAATAAAGAACGACCGCGCCCAGGAGCAGTTAGGCCCGGAGCTGGGCGAAGGTGTCCTGGAAGCCACATTTCTGCATCCTGAAAATGCCTTCTTACGAGCATTCCTTTCGGTAGCAGCGCGGCTGAAGATATCTGAGATGCTGGGCGAGGAGGGAAAGGAGTTTCGGCGGTGGGCTGTGGACGATCTGGTCGCATACTCCAAATACGCTTATCGGCCGGAAGACAACACATTTGCCCCCATGCTGGCCGACGGAAGAGATTTGACCGGATTCGAGCTGCAGCGAGATGGCTATTTTGGCAAGAAAGGAACCATTCTGGAGCGCGAACCGGCGAATAAGAGGTATCTGTGGCCTTACGCTTTGGCTTACAGACTCAGCGGTGACGAGTTTATCTGGCATACGCTTCGGACCATCTTTCGAGCCCAAGACCTGGGTGAAATCGGTCCCTCGCCCGCCGGGCCGCACAAGGTCAACATGGATTGGGGCTCTACCAACGCCAGTAGCATGTACTTTGCCCTGGAACTGTATCGAATAACTAACGACAGTCAGTTCCTGGCCTTGGCCCGAAAGGTTGGTGACAATATCCTGGAGAGGAAGTTTCGAGATGGCTTTTTCTTTCCTTACGGCAAGAATTACCAGTTCGCCAAGTTTGACACTCGCGCGGTACCCGCGCTGTTACATCTTGTTGCCACGGGACGGGGTAACCCAACTATAGTGCCCGAGGCATGGCCTTCAAGAAGAGGAGCTTTCTTCCAGTGCTCATACGCAGATAAAGGCCGACAGGTTTGTAGCATGATCTATCGGGCCAAGCGTCAGGGGGGATTGATTCTTGAATAACCAACAAGACCCGTCCTTCGACTGCTGGAACAGAGAAAAGCCATCCACCGGCGCCGTACAAAGGGCTAGTGTACTGTCCGGAAAGTTCTTGTAGTTAATAGTCAGGGTACTTTTCTATCCTTGGGCATGGCAAGACCACATATTCGACTCGATCTACCCCAACAACACAAAGCAATTCTACAGTCCTGGCTGCGGGCCTCCAACACCAAAAGAATCCTCGCCGAGCGAGCCCAGATGATCTTACTGTGCGGGGACGGACTCACAGCAATTGAGGTCTCCCAAAGGCTGTCCAAGCGCCTGGGCAGCATACAGAAGTGGCGAAAGCGCTACCTTGAGGTGGGGCTATCAGGGTTGGAGGATCAGCCCCGTTCGGGTCGACCACGGCGACTATCGCCAGCGAAGGTACGAAAAATTCTCAAGGCCACCGTGCAGACCATCCCCAGGGAATCGACTCATTGGAGCCTGCGCCTCATGGCAGAGTATGCCCAAGTCAGCAAACATCAGGTGACTGAAATCTGGAAAGCCGCAGATCTTAAGCCCCACCGGATTCGCTCTTTCAAGATCAGCAACGATCCTGATTTCGCCGAGAAGGTGATCGACGTGGTGGGCCTGTACATGGACCCGCCCGACAACGCTTTGGTTTTGTCTGTAGACGAAAAAACTCAGATTCAGGCTCTGGACCGAACCCAGCCCATGCTTCAGCTCAAACCCGGGCAGGTCCAACGCAGAACCCACGATTACAAACGCCACGGGACGGCCAGTCTGTTTGCCGCCTTCGACGTGGCCACCGGTGAAGTAATGGGCCGAATCACGAAACGGCATCGGGCCATAGAGTTTTTAGCCTTCTTACGTCAGATCGAGCAAGTCGTCCATCCAGATCTGGACGTTCACCTCATTCTCGATAACTCGAGCACTCACAAGACCCAGAAAATCCGAAACTGGTTCCTACGACGCCCACGTTTTCATCTCCACTTTACTCCTACCAGTGCTTCCTGGTTAAACGCTGTCGAAACCTGGTTTTCACAGCTTGAGCGGCGTTCCCTTTACCGCAACTCTTTCACTAGTGTTCAAGAGTTGAGGAACGAAATACGAAGATATATTCGAGTGCATAACCAACACCTGGCCAAGCCCTTTAAGTGGCGGGCCAACGCTACTTCGATCTTAGACAAGGTCGAAAGAGCTCAAAGATCCATCGATCAATGTTAACAACAGGAATTTCTCGGACAGCACACTAGCCTGCCTCGCTTAACCCGCTTCGCTTTGACTCGTGTTGCGCCCCCGTATTTCTACCAGTCCACGGTACGATCAGGCACAAAGCGTTGGATGCTCTTGAAACGCGTCTGGTTTTCTCGATAGTGGTCGCGCTCGTAGAGGGGATGATTCTTCCCCGGTGGATCGACGTTGATCACGTCGTTGCCCTTGCGGACCAGGGTGTACTCGTGACCCTCGACCTGAACCCTGTCGATCCGCTCCGCGATAGGAAAGGTCAGCGTCACCCCGTCTCCAGACTTGACACGGCCCACCACAGCATAGCGGGCTTGCCAGGACAGTGAACGCTCTTTGCCGTTCACCTGACAGCGCGCGTCTTTGGCCTTGACCCACTCCGGGATCCGAATCGACAGTTCATGAGCCTGCTTCACGTTGACATCCACCCGGCCCTGGTAAGGGATGTGACTATTCACATCCGCCCAGGGTGAGGCCCTGTTGAGCAAGAGGTTCACTTTCAAACGGCCATCCTGGTGATGGAGGATGTTTTCCCAGACGTAGTAAATGGCTCTGGTGCCATTGCCGGTACAGCAGTGCGCAATGCTCCTGGTTTCGTGTCCCTGCCAGTCATTGACCGAGGGCCAACCGGCAAACCCGCCGACACTTCGTTCACCCACGTTCTCGGTCGTGTAGTCGCCCGGCTCAAAGAAATGGGGAAAGTACTCGGCTTTCAATGGGGTCTTGACGGGCTTGTCCTTGATCATCTCTTCGACCCAGTCGGAACGGGTCAGCTGGCCTTCGGCAAACTGGTTACGGGTCCACCGGTCCACATCGTCCCAGTAGTCTCCAGCGCCGGCTTCGATTAACTTCAAGCCCATGGCGATGATGTCCGCCACGCCGCACATCTCGGAGGTGTTGTAGGTCTCCGTGTTGATCACCTCCGCCACATAGCCCAGCAGCGGTTCCATGTGGGCTGTCCCGAACTCGTAGCCCTTTTTCACGAACTGGATCATCTCCCAATCACCCGAGGCAATACCGTACTCCAGCATCCCCAGCATCGGGTAGAGATGGCCGTGAAAATGCATGGAGACACCTGTGAAGTGGCCATCCGCCTCGAACATTCCTGCGTGATGGCGCAGGTAGCGAGCCAGCTTGCCTGAGAGGCTGAGCGCCGGTTCGTATCCAGTGGACCGGTAAAACTGGGCCAGCCCCATGGCGACCCAGCCAAGGGGCATGTTTTCTCCGGGATCGATCTTCTTCTGGTCCACTTCCGGATCCGAGACCTCGTTGACCCCGAAGATCCCCTTGGTGAAGTAGGCATGGTCATCCCCGTGGATGGCCTGCCGGGTCAGACCGTCCACCATCTTCTTGCCCAGTTCCTTCCAGCGCGCATCTCCGGTCAACTGATAGTAAATTCCCAGGGCCCCCAGAAGTCGCCCGTTGGCATAGGGCTCCGTGTAGTGATCCCCCTCCGGCATGGCAGTGAACGGCGTGTCGGGAAACTCCTTCTCCCCCCAGGGACGCCCCACACGCGGGTAGTAGAGTAGCCCGTCGGAACCCTGCATCTGTACCAGCACTTCCATCAGCCGCTGCTCCACGTGCAGGTTCTGGCGGCTGCCGCTGGCCAGACGCACCAGGGGCAGGGCTTCATAGAACTTGATCTGCACGTGGTCGCTGAAGGCGTGGTACATGTAGGGTGGGTTGTTGCCCAGAAGCAGAGTCCAGTAAAGCTCGTAGTCGGCATCGGGGTCTGTAGGGCCGGTCAGTCCGTTGACCGCCAGGCGGGCCCGATGGGCCAGATCCAGCGTATCGGGGACGGCCGCCGAATAGCGCTCGCCCTCATAGCCGGGCAGCCGGACGGACGGCACCTCGGACTTTATGTATTCGATCTGTGTGCTGTGCCGGGGTTGCTGCTCCGTTTCCATCCCGGCAGGGAACCCCTCGCCCAGAACGAGGGGTGGCGCAACCAAGCTGAGAATCGTCAGTACAACGATACCCGGAATCAGTCGTCCTTTGAAAGCTCTTATTACTGTGTACTCCGCAAACCGAAGAATTCGCACGGTTGACCTTGATGGGCAGTTTGTGGGACTTGTGGCGGGGGGGCAAGGCCCGGCAGGGTGATTGGTCAGGTTGGGGGAAGCCTTTCAAGAGCCGGGCCGCGAAGTGTACGGAAAATGAGCCCTGGTGCGGTTCCAGGACGGGGGAAAGAGACGAGGGCGATAAGATGGTGAGCCGCCAGGGACTCGAACCCCGAACCTACTGATTAAGAGTCAAGTGACCATCGATCCCGTACAGCACCTATATCCTACTGTAAAGTAAACACCTACAGGAACTTAACCGCAGACGCCAAGGACCCGCCTAGTTGGCTGGAGTTGTCTCCTGACGGGCACAATCTTGGGCACAGTTTCGGTCACCCCGATGGGCCCCGTCCGCAACGCTCTTCCAGGGATAGCGTTTCCAGCAACTCCAACGGATCCGTTGCCCGCCGTCTATAATTACATTATAATTATCAGAGTGCTGAAATTTGAGTGGGATGGCCAAAAGAGCGCCACAACAAGCGGAAGCACGGCGTCTCATTCGAAGAGGCACAAACGGTTTTTTTTTGACGAAAACGCAATCGAGTATCCGGATCCAGATCACTCAGACGAAGAAGACCGATTCCTACTGCTGGGGTGCAGCTACCGGTTGCGGATCCTGGTAGTGTGCCATTGCTTCCGGGAAAGTCTGGTTGTGGTTAGAATCATATCGGCACGCAAAGCAACTTCAAGAGAGCGGCGCGTTTACTCGCGCAGGGGAAAGCAATGAGAAAAGAATACGACTTTTCGAATATGAAAGGGCGGAGGAATCCTTACACGAAACAGCTGAAAAAGCAGATTACGATTCGACTTGGCGTGGATATTCTGGAGTATTTCAAGGAACTTGCGGAAGAGACCGGCATACCCTACCAGAATCTCATCAACCTCTACCTTAGAGATTGTGCTGTCTCCAAGAAACGCCCGTCGTTTGAATGGGCATCCTAGCCCGGATTATGCAAGAACCGTAGTTCGGTGTTGAAAAACGACTCGAGAAGTGGCCCAACTCGGAAGCGGGCAGGTGTGACAGGCGGATTTGCGAAGAATATGGGTTGGCGAGGCGTCTGAGTGGTTTGGGGAGTGAATTTCAGACAGATCTGGGCCTGGATGAGTGTCGGAAGCGGTTTTTCGGGGGAGCTGGGAAAAGCTAACTGGAGTTCAGGCGACTCAAGACGAGGTGGAAGAGGGGTTGTTCGGGAAAGGCTGAGGAAAGATGGACCCAGATGCGTCGAGTGGTTTGTCGGATCCGGGCCCCAATCTTGAGGACCCGACGACGTAAGGTTTCGATTTCGAGCTTGTGCCAGGGGGTTCCGTGAAGATAGTCGCGCAGGCGAACGAACATCTGGTAAGCCAGTGCATGCAGGAGGAGTCGAAACTGATTGGCCAGGAATCGATGACAGCTGAGTCGGTCCATGCTCAGATGATTCTTGAAGGCCTTGATGAAGTTCTCGGTCTGCCCTCGGTTTGTGTAGTGGTCATGAAGTGATTGGGAGCAGAGATCGTCCCGGTTGGTAACTACAAAGCGACGATTGATCCCACGCTGATCGACCTCCACTTTGACAATGACGCGACGGGATCGATCCCAGCTGTGGGCTCGATAAAGAAACTCGTCAAACTGACGCTGTTTTTCCTCCAGCTCAAGGAACCTTTCCCGAGTCGAATCCAGCAGGGGCTCGACCACTCGCTGCAGGCGAGGGTTTCGGCTTAACCCGATGACATATTGGAGTTTATTCTCTTCACATTCACAGAACTCGTAGAGCCGAGGCGTGGCAAAGCCGCTGTCGGCCCGAATCTCAATCTCGACATCCGTCCCCACTGCTTGTCGGATGGCCTCCACGACTCGCTTCAGAATGGGCACGATGTGAGAGGCAGCCCCCTTGTTGCCAGGTCTCAACACGGCACAGACCAGGTCTCCCGTGTCGGCATCGAAGATCAGCAAAGGATGCAAAATGTGGTTTCGGTAATACCCGTGGTAGAAGGAGAACTCCTGTTGGCCGTGAGTGTGGTCGTCGGTACTGTCCAGATCCAGGATGATCTTGCTGGGACGTCTCTTCTTCAGGGAGCGCACATAACGGCCTAGCAGCCACCGGCTCAGACGCATCAGATCCTTCTTGGTGACGGAGTTCTCCAGGCGGGAGAAAGTCGGCTGGGTGGCCAAATCGGGATCGCTCTCTGGCAACTGATCACAGACTGTCTTGAGCATCGGATCCGAGCGCAGCGTATCGGCGTCGTTACAGTCTTCGTAGCCGGCCACGATCTGCAAGACTCGTTGTCGGATCAACTTCAACAGGTCATGACGAATGTAGCGTTGGTCTCGACTTTCCGAAATACAGGAACTGAAGCCCTCGCACAATCGATGTTGACGATCCAGCGATCCAAACAACAACCATCCTGCGTCGGAAGTGAGGCTCCCCCCATCAAAACGAGCCGTGATGTTTCTGTGGCTATGAAATGGCAGGGTATTCTGGCAGACTGTTTTTGACATTGCCGTAGCTCCTGTTTAGGGTCTTTGTTTCTCTAAACCCTTTTATATCAGAGAGCTACGGCCTTTTTTCTGGGCCCACATCTCACTTGAATTTAGATCTCTTGCATAATCCGGGCTAGCAGCCCGCGGGACTTTCACCACGGGCTGCTAGCGTACCCCCCTTCGCGGAAGCAGTGGTGAGCCGCCAGGGAATCGAACCCCGAACCTACTGATTAAGAGTCAAGTGAAGAAGCGACATGGCAGACAACCCGAGAAGTCAGGCTGAAAGAGAACCAGACGCACTGCTCTGGGTTCCCGCGATCGTATTGATCGCGCTGTGGGGAGTGGTCTTGATCATTTTTTTGACGCCCGAAACCTCGGACGGACAGGGATTCGCCCACTCGACGTACAAGGCCATGGATCAAGGAGGCGACGGTGCCGGGCGGCATCAAGCTTTGCTGGTTAGTGGCTGGATATTTGGTTCCTTGCTGATCGCCTTCTTCGTCAGCCTGCTCGCTTGGGGAATGTTACGTCAGCCCTTCCAGGCTGAAACGACTGACGCGAATCGAACTGGAGGGACCGCGTTGCATCTGTGGCTTTTTCTTATCGGCGGTCTGTTCTACGAAGGCATCTTCGGCATGATGTGCCTCGCCTACCGGAACTCACTCACAAGTCCCGAAGTCGCGTTCCTAGGCCCTTTTCCGTCCGGTTTATCCTGGCTGCTATTTGGCATCTGGTCGTTCCCTACTTGTTTTATCGTCCTCTACGTCATTTTCTTCAATCGCTACATTGTGCCTCCGCAGAACATGCAGCGGTTTGAGGAGCTTGTCGGACGGGCAAGCCAGGATGCAGATTCGCACGAAACGGGTTGAGGGTTAGAGTTCAGGGTCATGGGAAGCCACGACACTTGCGTCCGAAAGGTTTGACGACACTGATACGCGCGACCGCCGCGATTTCTCTCAACCCTCAACTCTTATACTCTTAACTCTCAACCCATCCTCTGTGGCAGGCCCCGAAGATGGAAGATTACCGCTCCCTGATTGTGTTCATGTCCGTCGCCGCTTACATGGCGATGTGCATCGGCGTCGGCCTATGGGCCATGCGTCGGACGACGAGCACCCAGGACTTCTTCATGGCCGGACGCCACCTGGGAATCATCGTGGCCAGTGTCGCAGTGTTCTCCAGCACGATGAGTGGCTGGGGATTCGTCGGCGGGCCGGGGCTTGTCTACAAGATGGGAGTCAGCTCGTTCTGGATGATCGTCTCCACATCGATTGGCCTGACCATTACGTTTTTTCTGCTGGGGAAACGACTGCGGCTGCTGGCCGAGCTGCGCAACACGATTTCGCTACCGGACGCCGTTGCGGCCCGCTACAACAGTCCAACAACCAGCCTGTTGACGGCCGTGGCCATTCTACTGGGTGTGATGGGCTACCTCGCCACACAGATTCTCGCGATGGCGACCGTGCTGCAAGGCATTCTTGCGGACGTGTCGTGGGTGGGGGATCTTCGCCTTGAAGCGTGCGTGGCGATCAGCAGCGCCGTACTCGTATTCTATTGTGTGACAGGTGGCATCGTCGCATCGGTTTATACAGACCTCGTTCAGGGAATCATCATGGCCGTCGCGGCGCTGCTGGTTCTGGTTGCCGCCATCGGCGCGGTGGATGGCGGACTAACAGGCATGTCGCAAACGATTCTCGCCGACGATCCGGAAGCGATGAGTCCGTGGGGCACGTTGGGGATGATTGGCTGTCTGTCGTGGTATTTCATCTTTGCGCTGGGAGCTTGTGGACAGCCTCATGTGATCACGAAATTGATGATGACCCGCCGCGTCGAGGACGCTCGACACATGCTGCCGATTTCCGTACTCGGCTACGGGGTCACGGCGCTACTGTGGATCGGAATCGGCTTGGCGATGCGCGCCCTCGTGCTGCAAGGCGTGCACGGCGAACTCATGAATGCGGACGAAGCCGCGGCGGAATTCCTACTGCACTACGCGCATCCGTTGCTATCGGGAATCGTCTTCGCGGCGCTCATGGCCGCGATCATGTCCACTGCCGACAGCTTTCTGAACATCGGTGCGGCAGCCGTCGTCCACGACATTCCCCGCGCATTGCGCGGCCGCTCCCTCGAGAACGAACTCTTCTGGGCACGCGTCATCACAGTCATTATCACAGTCGTGGCTGCGAGCTTTGCGCTCTACTCCGGCGACCTCGTTGCCCTGCTGGGCGCCTTTGGCTGGTCCACATTCGCGGCAGCGATTGTGCCGACGGTGGCGATCGGTTTCAACTGGAAACGTGCAACAGCGTTGGCTTGCAACGTCGCGATTGCGTCGAGTCTGCTAATCAACTTCGGCTTGGAGCTCTTCGATATTCAATTGCCGCATGGATTCCACAGTGGCGCATTTTCGCTGCTGGTTTCACTAATGCTCTTTTTTGTGATTTCGAGTCTGTCATCGCGACCATCAATTACCGCCGACATTGAACGTGTAATGGATCTATGAGACTTACACAAGTCGTGTGTAGCCTTACCACCGGAAACGCAGGCAGAAGGTGTCGCAGGCGCACTGATAGTGATTGCAATTCCCATCGCCCCTTTAACCTAGCCGAATGCTTCTACCTCTGGCCCGGTTTCCGATGTGCTGCCTTCGCGGACCACACGTAGCAGGGCCTGTTCTTCCTCGACATTCAGGCGGGTCTGAACCGCGGCAAAAGTGAGCAGCTCCATGTCCGACATCACGGGCTGCTAGCCCGGATTATGCAAGAGATCTAAATTCAAGTGAGATGTGGGCCCAGAAAAAAGGCCGTAGCTCTCTGATATAAAAGGGTTTAGAGAAACAAAGACCCTAAACAGGAGCTACGGCAATGTCAAAAACAGTCTGCCAGAATACCCTGCCATTTCATAGCCACAGAAACATCACGGCTCGTTTTGATGGGGGGAGCCTCACTTCCGACGCAGGATGGTTGTTGTTTGGATCGCTGGATCGTCAACATCGATTGTGCGAGGGCTTCAGTTCCTGTATTTCGGAAAGTCGAGACCAACGCTACATTCGTCATGACCTGTTGAAGTTGATCCGACAACGAGTCTTGCAGATCGTGGCCGGCTACGAAGACTGTAACGACGCCGATACGCTGCGCTCGGATCCGATGCTCAAGACAGTCTGTGATCAGTTGCCAGAGAGCGATCCCGATTTGGCCACCCAGCCGACTTTCTCCCGCCTGGAGAACTCCGTCACCAAGAAGGATCTGATGCGTCTGAGCCGGTGGCTGCTAGGCCGTTATGTGCGCTCCCTGAAGAAGAGACGTCCCAGCAAGATCATCCTGGATCTGGACAGTACCGACGACCACACTCACGGCCAACAGGAGTTCTCCTTCTACCACGGGTATTACCGAAACCACATTTTGCATCCTTTGCTGATCTTCGATGCCGACACGGGAGACCTGGTCTGTGCCGTGTTGAGACCTGGCAACAAGGGGGCTGCCTCTCACATCGTGCCCATTCTGAAGCGAGTCGTGGAGGCCATCCGACAAGCAGTGGGGACGGATGTCGAGATTGAGATTCGGGCCGACAGCGGCTTTGCCACGCCTCGGCTCTACGAGTTCTGTGAATGTGAAGAGAATAAACTCCAATATGTCATCGGGTTAAGCCGAAACCCTCGCCTGCAGCGAGTGGTCGAGCCCCTGCTGGATTCGACTCGGGAAAGGTTCCTTGAGCTGGAGGAAAAACAGCGTCAGTTTGACGAGTTTCTTTATCGAGCCCACAGCTGGGATCGATCCCGTCGCGTCATTGTCAAAGTGGAGGTCGATCAGCGTGGGATCAATCGTCGCTTTGTAGTTACCAACCGGGACGATCTCTGCTCCCAATCACTTTATGACCACTACACAAACCGAGGGCAGACCGAGAACTTCATCAAGGCCTTCAAGAATCATCTGAGCATGGACCGACTCAGCTGTCATCGATTCCTGGCCAATCAGTTTCGACTCCTCCTGCATGCACTGGCTTACCAGATGTTCGTTCGCCTGCGCGACTATCTTCACGGAACCCCCTGGCACAAGCTCGAAATCGAAACCTTACGTCGTCGGATCCTCAAGATTGGGGCCCGGATCCGACAAACCACTCGACGCATCTGGGTCCATCTTTCCTCAGCCTTTCCCGAACAACCCCTCTTCCACCTCGTCTTGAGTCGCCTCAACTCCAGTTAGCTTTTCCCAGCTCCCCCGAAAAACCGCTTCCGACACTCATCCAGGCCCAGATCTGTCTGAAATTCACTCCCCAAACCACTCAAACGCCTCGCCAACCCATATTCTTCGCAAATCCGCCTGTCACACCTGCCCGCTTCCGAGTTGGGCCACTTCTCGAGTCGTTTTTCAACACCGAACTACGGTTCTTGCATAATCCGGGCTAGAGTGAGGTTTGTGTTGTCCGATCACTCGGGTTCTCGATCGAGGACTGTCAGTCGTCGCATGACCCGTCGTTCGGCCCTCGTGTTGTATGGCATCGAGCGGTGCAGGGTGCAGCGATTGTCCCAGACAACCAGTTCACGAGAACGCCATTTGTGCGTGTAGATGAATTCGGGACGGGTGATGAGCTCATTGAGTTCTTCGATCAAAGCACGGCTCTGATCATATTCCATTCCTACGATCGATTCAGCCATGTCGCCGAGGTAGACTGTCGGCCGGCCAGTTTCCGAATGAATTCGTACTATGTCATGCTCGACTGGCGGTGCTTTACGCACTTGCTCTGCGGTCAAAGGAACCGGATCACGTCGCTTTTTATGAAAGTTCAGGTGATGGATTGCCCTGAGCGAACCGATACGCATTTTCATCTCGTCGGTCAGAGCTTCGTAGGCTCCATACGTGTCAGCCAGTTGGGTCTCGCCCCCTTGGCGAGGAACCTCCAGGCTGTACAGCATTGTGGCAAGGGTCCTCCTCCGCGTCCAAGATCCGTCGGTGTGCCAGTACAGCGTGCCAGGATCAGGATGCTTGCCGTCCGGCTTGCCCTCGTCGTCGAGATTGGTGAGGAGATACAACTCCGGGTACTGGTGATCATGGAACTGATTCAAAACATGGACCTGCAACTCGCCAAAGCGTTGCCCAAACTCCAACTGACGCTCTGGCGGAAAATCGTGGTCACGGAAGACGAGAACTCGGTAACGCAGAAAGGCTTCGTAGATCTTGTTGAAAATCGCATCGCTGAGTTCGGTCGCGAGATCGACACCCTCGATTTCCGCCCCGAGACTTGATGTCAAGGGCCGCGCCATAAAGTTGTTGATCGGGTTCGGTGATGATAAGGACATCAGGGATTGCTAGCTTTTGTCGTGATTTTCGGAGCAGTTTCCCGGGCACGAAGTCCTGGAGTTATGAGCTCACAACCGTGGGTGGTACAGCCGAAAAGAGCTGGATGCCACCAGGGCCAATCACGCCAAAGAGCATCTGACCAATGATCGCCCCGGTAGAGAAAACACGCACGTACCCGCCCGCCAGTTCAATATCTCCCACCAGTTGTTCCACCAGCTGGGAGATCCTCTCTCCGGGGGCCAGGGTCACAACGCTCAAGCCGACCATCTCACCACTGGGACGGAACACCTGAATCGTGACCTCGGCATCCGGCTGGGGTCCCTGTGGTGAGCCTTCCTGACTCGAGACAGGATAGAAAAACGCCAGGCCGGTAAAGAACCCGGAGACATTCGCCACCTGGTTGAACAGAGCCTCGGTGAAGGTCTCGGTCTGCAGCGGCAGCGAAGCCGCAAAGGCGAAGCTGGCCGAGTCGCCAAAGATCACATCTCCCACCACACCCTCTCCATCCGCCTCCACCACCAGCGATCCCACGAAACTCTCTCTCTGTGCGGGATTCGGTCCAGCCGCTGCTCCAAACAACTGTGCGGCATCTCCCGTGAACTGCTCCCCTGGATCCAGGACCATCGCCACCGCATCCCCGTGCTGGCTGCCATCTTCCCCCACGGCTCGGAGCGTGACGTTGCGGGCCCCATCCGATCCATTGAAGACATTGACGCTGGTGAAGAGTCCCGGCTGGTAGGCCAGCTGGGCCGAGTAGGCTCGTGTCGTCGGGTTGCCCGTGGCCGCATTGAGACCCAGCACCGTAGACTGGTTCGTCAGTTGGATCACTTCGAAAGCCACCACGCCCTCGCCTTCCGTCACTTCTCCTGTAATGATGCCTCCCGAGAGCTGGGCTCCTTCTCCAGCGAGATTCAATCCAAACAGATCCGCAGCCTGCTCGTCCAGAAAGCTCCTCCCGGCAATCGTCGTCGTGAGGCTACTCGTACCCTGGGTGGCGCCCTGATTCCCTGCAGGCCGGTACTCCAGATCGATTGTCACTGGATCCTCATTGGGGTTGAGAATCGAGACCCTGGTCGTGACGGGTTGCCCGCCAAAGGCCGTCGGCCCGTCGAGGACTCGAGTCAGGACAATCCGATCGCTGGTCTCGGTGATGGCCACACCTCCGTCCAGCTGCGAGAGTGTCCCGGTGCCGAACTGAAAGAAGGTCCCGATCTCGCCGGTATCGCTGGTCAGTTCGATCCAGGCCGGCTCGTTCGGATCGCCCTCAAACAAATCCGTGCGCAGCAGGGCGGTCTGCTGGCCGGCCTCCAGCACCACCGTGGCCTGGTTACCGTTGCCCCGGGGGGGCTCCGTCTGCACAGAGGCGATCCCGGATCTGGAGGAAACAGCAACCAGGTTGGCAGTGTCCGACGAATTGGAGAAGTTGGTCAAAGCCAGGCCGTCGAACTGGGCTTCGGTGCCCAAGGGGTTTCCAGCTGCATAGAGCCAACCGGGTCGCTGCACAAAGGAAAATACCCCGCCTCCCTGTGTGCCGACATGCAGGGTGGCGGGGTTGGTGGGATCGATCGCCAGAGCTCGGACAAACGTGTTGGTCAGGCCGCTGTTGATCCCTACCCAATTCCCCCCTTCGTCGGTGCTCTTGAACACTCCCCTGCCCTGTGTGCCGGTATACAGGGTGGAGGTGCCGCCGGGATCGACGGCCAGCGCATCGATGAAGGTACTGGTCAGGCCGTTGTTGGTCCCCACCCAGTTGTCCCCCCCGTCGGTGCTCTTAAACACTCCCCCGCCGAGAGTGCCGGCGTAAAGGGTAGAGGCGCTGGCGGGATCGATCGCCAGCGAGTCGAGGAAATTGTTGGTCAGGCCGTTGTTGATCCCCACCCAGTTGGCGCCCATGTCCGTGCTCTTGAACAGTCCGCCGTCTGTTCCGGCATACAGGATGGAGGTGTTGCTGGGGTCGACGGCCAGCGCTCGGACAGCAGTGTTGGTCAGGCCGTTGTTGATCTCCGCCCAGTTGCCCCCCCCGTCGCTGCTCTTGAACACCCCGGCGCAGTCTGTACCGGCATACAGGGTGGGAGTGTTGTTGGGATCGATTGCCAGCGCATTGACAGTAGAGTTGGTCAGGCCGTTGTTGATCCCCTCCCAGTTGGCTCCCCCGTCGCTGCTCTTGAACCCCCCCGCGCCGCGAGTGCCGGCATACAGGGTGGAGGTGTTGCTGGGATCGATTGCCAGGGTAAGGACTCGGGTGCTGATCAGGCTGTTGTTGATCCCCTCCCAGTTGGCTCCCATGTCCGTGCTTTTAAACAGTCCGCCGTCTGTACCGGCATACAGGATGGAGGGGTTGCTGGGATCGACGGCCAGCGCTCGGACAGCAGTGTTGGTCAGGCCGGTGCTGATCCCCTCCCAGTTGCCCCCCCCGTCGGTGCTCTTGGACACCCCGCCGCCGCTCGTGCCGGCATACAGGGTGGAGGGGTTGGTGGGATCGACGGCCAGCGCTCGGACAGAAATGTTGATCAGGCCGCTGTTGATCGCCACCCAGCTGGCTCCCATGTCGGTGCTCTTGAACACTCCCCCGTCGCTCGTGCCGGCATACAGGGTGGAGGGGTTGCCAGGATCGAGTGACAGGGCTTCTACACGAGAGCCGGTGAGGCCGTTGTTGATCGCCACCCAGCTGGCTCCCATGTCGGTGCTCTTGAACACTCCCCCGCCGCTCGTGCCGGCATACAACGTGGAGGAGTTGATGGGATCGAGTGCCAGGGCAAAGACGTTGGTGCTGGTCAAGCCGCTGTTGATCGCCACCCAGCTGGCTCCCATGTCGGTGCTCTGGAACACCCCACCCCCACAAGTGCCGGCATACAGGGTGGAGGTGTTGGTGGGATCGAGTGCCAGGGCAAAGACGTTGGTGCTGGTCAAGCCGCTGTTGACCCTCATCCAGTTGTCTCCCCCGTCGCTGCTCTTGAACACTCCGCGGCTGGTGCCGGCATACAGGGTGGAGGTGCTGGCGGGATCGAGTGCCAGCCCTCGGACAAAAAGGTTGGTCAGGCCGCTGTTAACCCCCGCCCAGTTGGCTCCCATGTCGCTGCTCTTGGACACTCCGCCCCCGTCGGTACCGGCATACAGAGTGGAGGTATTGGTGGGATCGATGGCCAGGGATCGGATCGATCCGCCCTCCGGTCCGTTCGACGTCCACGGCCCGGTGTCCTCGATATCCGTTGCGACCGCGAAGCCCAGAATGGCGCAAACGACCAAAATTCTCCTCACCCACAAGATCGATTCAAATACGCGCATTTCTGTCTCCCCGGGGCGACTTTGCCCACGCTGCCGTTAAGTAGCGTCGTAATTGGCGGTCATTCGGCGGCCGCAATCTGCCCTTAGGGGCTAAGCAACTATTTTTCTGTAATTTGACTGAGAGTGATCTGAGATCGGATTCTCCTGTGGTTTGAAATCGACCAGGCTGAGGTACTGTTTCCCGATCAGCCAGTCTTCGTGAATCTCCTCGACGACAGCGGTGATGAGTCGTAGTGCGGACTCGGTGTTTGGAAAGATACCGACGACCCGGGTACGCCGGCGAATCTGACGGTTTAGGTTCTCCAGCCCGTTGTTGGTGCGAATGCGCCGCCAGGTAGAACGTGCAAAACGAAAGACCGTAAAGCCTTCCGGCAGATTGGTCTCCATCCAATCGGCCAGCTCCGGGTTGCGGTCGTAGTATTGCTCGACTCTGGCCCGAAGCATCGCCTCAGCTTCGCCTCCAGACGGGGCATTGAAGATGTCTCGAATGTCAGTGGCGATGGCGGCACGTTGGTCGGATCGGCGGGCGTATCGCTGAGCATTCTGGCTCAGGTGAAACTGACAGCGTTGCCAGGGCACTGAAGGAAAGACAGCTCTTCTGGCAGCTCGTAGTCCTGAGTGGTCATCGCTGACAATCAGCTGCACACCCTCCAGACCACGCTTTTGAAGCTGCTGCAGAAACTCTCGCCAGTGGACCTCCGCCTCGCTGAGTCGGCAGCTGACCCCAATCACCTCCCGCTTGCCCCAGCAGTTGACTCCGGTCGCTTTCAAGACGGCCACATCCTGAATGCTGCCCTGGCGACGGACCTTCTCGTAGTGGGCATCCAGGTACACAACTGGATAGCTGCCCAAAGGGCGGTTGCGAAACTGCTCGAGTTCGTCGTCCAGCAGCTTGGAGATTCTTGAGACCTGGCTGGCGGAGATCTCGGTGCCGCACAGCTGCTCGGTAATCTCAGTGACCTTGCGCGTCGACACGCCCATCACGTACATCTCGGCGATGGCCAGCTTCAGGGCTTTCTCCGAGCGGCACCCTCGCTCCAGGGATCGGGGATAGAAGTCCAGGTGACGTACTTGTGGAATCCGGATTTGAAGCTGTCCCACTCGAGTTGACAGCGTCTTGGCCTTGTACCCGTTGGCGTGGTCTCGACGCTGCTCGCTCCGCTCCCAGCGTCGAGCTCCCAGAAACTCTTCTCGTTCCATCTGCATGGCGGTGTTGAGCAGTTTCTCCAACACTCCTCGAAACGCGTCGCTGCCTTCTTCGATCAGTTCTTTCAACAATTCTCGTGGTAGCCTCTGTTCTGGGTCTGGGGTCATTCGGATCCTCCTTGCTCTTGTCTTGAGTTTTTGGAGAAATCCTGCCCCAGACCTCTGATCCTTTTAGCTCACCTTCCTCAAATTACAGAAAGAACGGTACACCCCTCCCTTAGGCCGGTCGGTTTGAGAAAACGGCCTGCAAGAAGGCGTATTTTATGCACCGGACGGGACCAGGAGCAACCGGCCAAAAAAGATAAAAGGGGGTGTACCTCCTGATATGTCCTACCTGGATGCAGATGATCGCATTGCTGGGTTGGAGAATCTGTCGAAAGACATCTCCCTTGCCACAAGGAACGCCTTACTGGAGATGATTGATTACATTGTCGCAACCCAGGGACTGACAAGAGAGCAAGCTTATATGATGGCAAGTGTGGCTGTGGACATGAGGATTGGCCAACTCGTCGACTCGCCGAATGTGGGTGTTACAGCGATTCTGCCCCTGGATATCTTCGTCAAGTAGTTGCACCTTTTGCGGATGCACCTACATTATGTGAATAAGGAGTTCCCGGGAGAGAAAAGCAAAATTGTCCTCAGTACTCCCGAAACTCGCGGTGTCCCGAGTTGCACGGGCAGGAGATAGCCAATGCCTATCAAGAGACTAATCCTGTTGCTTACGGTCTTCAGCATGGTTGCCCCCCTATGGTCCCACGAGAAACCGATGATCGGCCTGGGTTATCCCACTCCTCCACCCACTGTAGACCCAGGCCCGGATGCGGCCACTCTAAACGTAGTGGTTAGGGATCGTGATACCGAAGAGGTTGTTAGCGCCGTTGTCAGTGTAAATGACGGCGCCCAACAACCTGATCAAGATCCCTATCGTCCCTTCTCCCTCCGAGAATCAGCCAATCGTCATAAAGGCCCCCTCCGCTTTCGGCCGCTGGACTACTATTTCTTCACAGCCGGAGCCTTCTCCATTCGGGTTCCACCAGGCCGGTGCAAGATTGAGATCAGCAAAGGTTACGAGTACCTTCCAGCTGAACAGGTCGTTCATCTTGAAAAGAATGAACAAGCGGAGACCGTGATCTACATCCGTCGCTGGATCGACATGTCCGGGCAGGGATGGTACTCAGGCGACTTGCATTTGCATTTCGATCGGACTGAAGACGCCGATGACGTACTTTTCACCCTGACCTCGGCAAAAGATATCAAATACGGCTTCCTCCTTTCGATGAATACGAAAGGGTACGATCAAGGTGCAGAGTTTGAGAGCTGGCGCCAGACAAAGGGTCTTGGGGATCAATCCAACAGCAGCAGAGGCCCCTATCATCTCTCCTCGGGGCAGGAGTATAGATCTCAGTCGCTGGGACACGTGAGCATTGTGTTGGGAGACGGCTACGTCCCGGCACTGGGGAGATCAGAAAACGTCAATCAAGCCCCCTCCCTTTCTCTCATCGTCGACCAGGCCCACCAGCTGAACGGATTCATAGGTCTCCTGCACGGGGGTTACGACCACAAGGAGGCGGATCGGCTGGGCTTGGAAGGAAAGATGGACTTCCTGGAACTATTCCAGTTCGGGGGGTATAGAGGACTCGGACTGGAAGGGTGGTACGATTTTTTGAACCTCGGCTACAGATGGCCAATCGTCGGAAGTTCCGATTTCCCCTATACACGTGAATTGGGGGACTGCCTCACGTACGTCACAGCCAAAACTGCACCCACACCTCGGGAGTTCGTTCAGCAAGTAGCTGCCGGCGCCAGTTTCGTTACCAGTGGTCCGATGCTCCTGCTCGAGGTTAACGGTCGTTCACCTGGAGACTTCCTGTCATTTGAGAGTGAGCCGAAGATTGAGGTCGACGTGAACATCAACGTACTCAGCCCCATCTACCCTGTGCGCTACGTCGAAATCATCCAGAATGGCCGCGTGGTCGAGCGCAAATTCGCTCCCGATAGCCGTGTCTGGTGGGAATTCTCCAGTAATGTTCCAGTGTTGAGGAGCGGCTGGATCGCAATCAGAGCATACGGGGATGCCGGAACCGATGCCCACACGAATCCCGTGTATCTGTTTGTGGATGGAAAGAGACCGTTTGATTCAGATGCATGCGACCAAATTCTGGCGCGCCTGTCCGGTTCGGCCCGGTCCGTTCCAAACGTAGCAATCCAACGACAGCTTGAACAGGTAGCTAACCGGCTGCGTGAGTATCGAGATCGGGGGGATGACTCGGGCCTGGCCCTGCCGCCACTCCCGAATGCCGTGACCACTGAGTAGTCAAAGCTGAGAAATTGCGCTTCCGACCGAGATAAGTGGAGCGGAACCCAACGTTTAGCTTCGTATACAGACAGGTCAGACCCGCTTATTGATTACGAGCCAGCTTCGATTCAAGGACTTTGCGAGCTTCAGCCACTGCCTCCAGCGTCGGCTTCACGTATTCCTCATCGGCGGTCTTTCGCGTGTAGTCTGCGAAGCGATCCAACATGAGAAAACCCTCTTCGACAGACTCGCGCACCAACGCGCCCTTTCCACCCACCGTCACATAGATTGGACTGGTGTGCGCGTATTTGAGTCGCGATGGCTGCTGATTGCCTTCGTTCGCATAGACGGAGAGTTCTTGATCGGTGAGAAGGTCGTCGCGAGCGGTACAACGAGCCGCGATCCAAGCCCCACGATCAACCGCGACCTCCACTTCAGCAACGACTCTCTTCTCTTCTCCGGTTTCCACTCCGGCGACGACTTCTCCATTAACGACCACCTCCAATGAGGTCAAGGGATCGCCGGAGATTGCCTCAAGCTTGATGAGCACCACACCTCCACTGTTTGGGAGGTCGATCAGATCCCCAGTTTTTTCTGACTTCGACGTTTCCATGAGCAACACAGGGCCATTGGTTACAAAATTCCTTCCTTCAGCCCAGCGTTGGTAGAACTCCTGGATGGATGCATCGGAACTTGCTCTTACATACGCACGGTTGTAGCCAACGGGCACCTCCTTGAACCCGGTTGCTGAGCCGGCACCTGCCGGCAGCCGCAGACCACAATTAAGCAGTCGATAGTAGGTGTCCGTGTTCATTTTCATCATCCCCTCATCCGTATCTGGATAGATGGGGAAGCCCTCGACCTCCAGCAGGTTGGAATACCGGCTACGAGGTTGGAATCGGTACCGGTGGAAATTATTGTTACAGACATTGACGGCATGCACATAGCCGAGCAGAGCGTCCACGAGAACTTCACGCGACCAACCCGCCTGGTAGTGGACGAACCCTCCAGAATTAACAATGTGCCTTTCGTAATCCAGATTCGGCCGCCTGGGATCTCCCGGTATAGGAATCGTGTCGGGCAGATTCAGGAAGTAGATGGCTCCCCAACTATACTCAACTTCCCCATCGTACACGGTGGTCGGAACTGCCCGCTCTGCATACCGCAATGACCTGGTATTGCCTTCACCTGGAGGGACCGGAAGGCACCAATCGTTTCCGGGACCGTTGTGCCATGTCATAGAAGTGCCAAAATCAAGCCCCTCAGCTGCGAGCATTGGTGCCAGACTCACAGAATCTACGTGCAGATGATTTTCGCCGGAGAGGTAACCTCTTTTCTTCATATCGATCCAACGCTTCAGACTGACCGTCTTGACCGTATTTGAGCCCTGGACCTCCAAAGTCTCCTTAAAAGGCAAGTATTCGAGGCCACGTTCAACACGAACTTCAACTTCGCCTCGAGGAACCTCCGCCTGCACCTGGCCTGGCACCATGAACCAACGATCGGGCCCTATGGTCAATTCCGTCGCATTCTCAGGTAGAACGCAGTCCCCTCCCAACGGCCGAATCAAGACTCTGCTTGGAACTCTCTCGCCGGCTTCGTCAAGAATCTGCAGTTCCAATGTTCCGGTCGCGTGATTCTCGGAGCAGCCTGCACACACAAGAATCGTTACAAGCCAAAGTCCAAGAGCACAAGAGTTTCCGCTGCGCATTCTCGACCTTCCCTTCTCAATAACAGATCAAGCTCGAAGCACGAAACATGGTTCATTCACAAAATTACCACCAAGCCACCAAATGCACCAAGCAACACCAAGGATATTGGGTTTTACCTTAGTGTTCTTGGTGCCTTCTTAGTTTGCATGATCCTGGGCGGCGAACAGGGATTCAAACACGTTCCGTTGTATGTAATACTCCCCTGAACCAAAACCGCAATGTAAGGAAAGAACTATGAAATCACTAGACAAATCGGTCGTCGCTCTGATGGTCATCGCGGCCATTACCTACATTCCATTGCTGAAGGCTGAGAGCGAGTTCTCCAGTTCCACAATTGGGATCGGTGTCGTAGTCAGCGACCTGGAGAGATCGCTCAATTTCTACACGCAGGTCATTGGTATGAAGAAAGCAGGAGAATTCGACGTCAATGAGGACTTCGCCAAGAGGTCCGGTTTGTCGGGAGGGATCGCATTTCATGTCGATGTGCTCAAGCTGGAGGACCAGCCCAACGCCACCCAGTGGAAACTATTGAGTTTCGGCAAGGACGCAGCACACCCCCTCTCAAAGCAAATCCAGGATGATACGGGTATGCAGTACGTGACGATCAATGTAACGAAACTGCAGCCCTTTATCGATAGGATCAAGAAGCACAATGTTGAACTCCTGGGCGATACGCCGATTCCACTGAGTTCGGAGAGGCACTTCGTCCTGATCCGCGACCCGGACGGCACTTTTGTCGAGCTGATAGGTCCTCTGAACTAAACGACACGCGTCCAATTCTTATATTTGGTGGACCTATGAGAAAGTATTGTCCCCACACTCAGTGCCTCTGCTTTATCGCTGTATCCAGTCAGCACCAATGATGTACGTCGTCAGCGCAGATGGGACAAAATGGCCCGGGGCTTAAGATGTTTACCGTCAGCAGTCGTGGGCGATGGCGTCATGGTACTCGCTCACATTCTCAAGTGATTTGGTTTTCTCGATTGAGGTTTGGATCAGCTCTTTCCACACCAAACGACAGGTCTGTCGGCGCACGAATCTAAAAGGTCTGCTGATGTCCAAATCCATGACCGTTGTTCCAATTCTTCTCGTCCAGGTTCAGCTCAAGAACAAGAGGTATTCCACTCTGTCGTGAATCCCTATTCTACTGCCGATCCAGCTTGCCTCGATCTTCTTCATGATCAAGCCAAGGCGGATCATTTTTCACAACTCTGTCACAACTTACCGTTTTTTGATGGATTACAAGGTCGTTAGGGAAGGCCTTATGGTGCTTGTAAACGATTGTTACTAAGATACTTAAGCTAATGGTGAGCCGCCAGGGAATCGAACCCCGAACCTACTGATTAAGAGTCAGAACCTCTGAAGTTTCACAACCTCCTCATTTTCAGTAAGTTACTGAAAACGTGAGACTTTCGGTTTTGCTAATTTTAGTCGATTCTCCACGTTTTGGCAGATTGTGGACACTTTTTCACACACCAATTCACACACCATCCCCACCTTACCCCGGCATGTTTTAGCCGTCCCAAGAAGGTGCTGGGATGGGACGACCTGAACCAAGAGATCCCACCGCTCTCTGAGCGCAAACCGTAACCTTCCGGGTCGATCGCTTCAGTAGAAGGTAAATACTTTCCGGAGAAAGGATGTTGCCCATGGCGAAACCGAATCAATCCCCCATTTTTGGGGCAGAACCTGGGGCCGAGCACGAAGCCCGCGCTCAGACCACAAGCAAGGCTTCCATTGCTAAAGGTGTCCTTGGAGTCTTGACGGAGAAACAGCCAAAGGAGGACGATCACATGACAAAGTGTTTGCTTCTTTTCTTGCTCTTCACTGCTGTTCTGGCCGTGCCAGCCTGGGGTGAAGAGAAACCGTTAACAAATGAGGACATCGTCAAAATGGTCAGAGCCGACATGGGTTCGGAGTTGGTCGTCAACATGATTGCCAACTCAGAGTGCAACTTCGAAACGGGTGGTCATGCAGATTCGTAATCTCTTAGTCCCCGTTCTCGTCTTGGTAGGCATTATTGTCATAGTGCTGGCACTATTGACATTCTGGCCCGAATTCCTTGGTTGGGGTCCTGTACACTGAAGCAGGTGGGACGACTCGATCGGGCGAAAGAGGTCTTGGCGCAGGCATCGAAGACGGCGAGGCGGAGAGAGCGAAGTGGTCCTTCTCGAATTCCTCTGAGTTGTTAGAAATCTGTTAGGAAATCGCCGTTTCCAACGAGTTAGTGAGAGGGGAACATCTAACTAAGTCATTGATAGATAGGGTATTAACACTGGTACGCCCGGCAGGATTCGAACCTGCGGCCTCTGGTTCCGGAGACCAGCGACTTGGGTCGTCAGACTCCGGTCAGACCCCGGTCAAGACCCGGCCATGCGGGTTTCCGTTTGGTCTGGCCTTCAGGAGATAACTGGTTTCCGCCCAAGGGGATGCTTCTGCAGAACAATTGCAGAACATCCAGGAATTGAGGTACCGGTAGGGGAGGGCCGTCGATGTCACGATTAAGGGGCACTCGTGCAGCCCGGTCCCGTTAGCCGAGTGTCTGGGGAATCACCATCCAACGCAGAGACCAGGAGCCAGCATCCCCCCGGCCAAGGCAGACGATCCCCGCCATCTGAAAGCCCACGATCCCGGCTTCGGAGTCCCCGGTCAGGAGCAGACTGGCCAGCCGACTCAAGTGGGGGAGGTGGCCGACGAGTACGGTGTCCTCCTGCAGATCGGAGGCCCTCTTCGCCCAGATGGATGGATCATCCAAGGGCTTCAGCCCCTCGGCTTCTTCCAGCCCCCCCCGGGGCTCAATGGCCTGGGCCAGAGCTTCGGCGGTCTGGCGGGCTCGGGTCTTTCCGCTGTGCCAGATCGTGTCCACCCTTACCCCGGCTCGGGCGGCGAAAGCAGCAGTCTTTTGGATGTCTTCCCGCCCCTGGCCGCTCAGTGGCCGGTCCGGGTCCACCTCTTCGGGTACGGACTGTCCATGTTGCAGCAAGTAGAGGTTCATCTTCGGGTTCCTCCTGCCGCCCCCGGCCCTGGATCGTTCCACTGGCCACTCGGCGGCGTGGTCAAATTAACTTGAGGGGAAGGCAAGAATCAAACCGGGAACTGCGTTCTCCTTCCAGCGCCGCCACCGGCATCGCGGCGAACTGCCCCGGCCGTGTATCTCGACTCACCCGTAACGGAGCACTGCAACCGCACATGGCTTCGCTACGCCCCCTATCCCCTCGTTTCAAATGTGAAGGTGCGGCCACGGGTTCGGCGACGGCGGCAACGATAGACCCAACACCCTCGTGCGGCGGCTTAAACCGGTTTCGAAGCTCTGACCCGGCGTTTTGGAGGTTGCCGTGAATCCCATCGGCAAGGCGCTCGTCGTTGCTGGCCTCACGCTGCTGCTGGTGGGACTGCTCCTCCACTTCCTCCCGTCAGTTCCGCTTCTGGGCAAGCTGCCCGGCGATATTCGGATCGAGCGCCCCGGATTCCGTTTCTACCTCCGGATCACAACCTGTGTGCTTCTCAGCATCCTGCTCTCGGCGTTGCTCTGGCTGGTGTCGAAACTCCACTAGCCCGCATAGATCACCGATTTGGAAATGAAGGTGATTTTGGCAGGCCGGAACGGTTTTCTGAGAGTTTCGCTATCGATCCGGTCCAGGTCGAGTGATGCGGTGGTGTGGATGGTCGTGAATGAAGCGTTTTTCGGGTTCGGAAGAGCGTGACGGAATGTATTCAGGCAGAGCTCGGCCTGAGCGATGGAACGATTTCGTTTTTGGGGGCGTTTGATCGGGACAGACCTCAGCAGCGCAGAGGAATGGCCTGGAGGTTTCGAACGACGGCAGCGAAGACCTCGCTGTAGGGATAGGCTTCCGACATGGAGATCCAGACGTGGCGGACCGTGAGGCGGACCTGGGCGCCGATCTTGAGGAGCTTCAAGCGAATCGTCTGACACTGAGCGCGAGCCAGGGGGGTCTGCTTCAGTCCGAGACGACGCATAGGCGTGCATGAGCATGTAGGCGGCGGAGGACAGATACAGCCGGAGTTGATTGGCGCGCATCGTTGCCGCGCTGGTCCGGTCGGCGAACAGACCCAACTGCTGTTCTTTTATGCGGTTCTCCATGTCGCCCCGCGCACAGTAGAAGTCTTCGTAGAGCGCGCGGGCCCCCAGGCGTTCCGGCGACAGGGAGGTGACGACGAATCGGGGATTGGCGCCTTTGTCCAGGAACTCGGCCTTGCCGACGACGCGTCGCTCCGAGGTCCAACTGTGGCGAGTCCGGTAGCGGAAATCCTTGAACACCCGCGCCGGTCGCCCGGTGGCGTTGAACTCGGCTTCGGCCTGAGTCATCGCTTCGGCGCTCTCTGACTTGAGCCGATCATTGTTGGCCAACCCCATCACGTAATCCACGTGATGGTCTTCACACCAGCGGAGCAAGTCATCCCGGCAAAAGCCCGAGTCGGCCCGGATGACGATCGAGACCTCCGGCCAGCTCTGCCGAATCCGGCCGACGATCCGTTCCAGTTCCTCCACCGATCCCGCGGCCCCATCGATATTGGAACACCGCAACCGGGCGCACAGCAGATGCTCCCCCGAGAAGATGTACAGCGGGAGATAACAGTAGTGGCGGTAGTAACCGTGAAAGAACCGGCCTTCCTGCTGGCCATGGATCGGGTCGTCGGTCGCATCCAGATCCAGCACCATCTCCTCGGGCGCCGATTCGTGGGACTCCACGAAGGCATCCACCATCCAGCCGTCGATCCGGTCCGGGTCCATCGCGATCTTCTTGTACCGCTCCTGCTCATCGACCTCGGCGCCGGTCAACTCCAACCGGTTCAGCGTACACCTGCCCGCCAGCGCCTTCCCCCGATCTGAGGCCTGCCGCCGCCTCTCCCCCAACGGATCGGCCTTATTCACCGCCACCGCCAGCATCGGATCGGTGCGCAACTGATCATGATCGTTCAGATCCTCGTACCCCAGACAGAGTCCGTAGATGCGCTGCCCCAACAACTCCTCGACCGTGTGTTCGATCAACCGCGGATCCCGGTGATCCCTGAAACACTCAGCCAGTCCGGCGATCAGACCCGTCCCCCTCTCGACCTCTCGCAACAGCAGCACCCCTGCATCGGAGGTGATCTTCCCGCCGTCGAACCGCGCCTTCACTTTGCGTTGAAATAGTCCGTGAAATTCGAACCTGGCTTGTTTACACTCTGTTCTCATAAGGGCCGCCTCCGTTTGGCTTTGAAGTCTTTCATTCAAAACGCTTTATACCAAACAGGGCGGCCTTTTGAGGTCCCATCGGTGAGAAATGGCGGCTAGGACTCCCATAGCCCTCAGTAACCAGCGCCCGCCTACCCATACCGCCCCTCGATATAGTCCGCGGTCTCCTGGTGCCGGGGGGTGACGAACATGTCGGCCGTGTCGCTGTGCTCGATCACCTTTCCCAGGAGCATGAAGATGCACTCGTCGCTGGCCCGCCGGGCCTGGGCCATGTTGTGGGTCACGATCAGGATCGTGTACTCCCCGCGCAACTCCCAGAGCAGGTCCTCGACCGCTGAGGTGGCGGCCGGGTCCAGCGCCGAACAGGGCTCGTCCATGAGCAGCACCGCCGGTTTTACGGGCAGCAGCCGGGCAATGCACAGCTTCTGCTGCTGTTCCAGCGAGAGCGACGTGGCCGGCCGGTCGAGATGATCCTTGACGGTGTCCCAGAGCAGGACCTGGCGCAGCGACCCCTCGACGACCTCCTCACGCTCGGTTCTGGAGAGCTGCTGATCCGGATCGTGCAGACGGTATCCGAAGAGCACGTTTTCGCTGATCGACAGCGGCAGTGGGTTGGGGCGCTGAAAAACCATCCCCACCTGTTTTCGAACCTGCATCAGTTCCACGTCCGGAGCGTACACATCGTGGCCAAGAACCCGGATCCGGCCCGTGGTCCTGACATAGCCGAGCCGTTCGTTGATGCGGTTGACGGCCCTCAAAAACGTGGTCTTGCCGCAGCCCGAAGGCCCGATCAGGGAGGTAATGATCCCCTTCTTGATCCGCAGGTCGACGTCCAGCAGCGCCTGAAAATCTCCGTACCAGAGATTGACCTGTTCGGTTTCGATGGCGATCTCCGGGAGGTTATCCAAACTTGCCCTCCACGAAATCCCGGGTGCGCTGATCCTGCACCGTGCCCGTAAAGAAGTCTTCCGTCCGACCGATCTCCACACAGTGGCCGCCCAGAAAGAAGGCGGTACGGTGCGCCAGACGACGGGCCTGCTGCACCAGGTTCGTCACCAGAACGATCGTCATCTCCTGGCAAAGCTCGCGCAGGATGTCCTCGATCTTCATGGTGGTGACGGGATCCACCGCGATCGAGAATTCGTCCAGTAACAGCAGCTCCGGATCCTGGGAGAGGGCTCTGGCAATGGTCAGCCGCTGCTGCTGTCCTCCCGAGAGGAGGCTGCCCAGGGAGTCGAGCCGGTCTTTCACCTCATCCCAGAGCGCAGCCCGCGTCAGGCATCGTTCCACGATTTCGTCCCGCTCCGACCGCTTGCGAACCCCGGCCAGCCGGGGTGCCAGGGACACGTTGTCGTAAATGCTCATGGGCAGACCCACGGGGAGGGGGAAAACGACCCCGATGCGGCGTCTCAAGGCATAGACATTCTTCCAGCGGCGTACATCCGTGCCCTTGAAGCTGACCTTTCCCGTCACGTTCATGCCCGGGACGAACAGATCCATTCGGTTGAGCGCTTTCAGAAAGGATGTCTTTCCAGCGTTGGCCGGCCCGATGATTCCGAAGATCTCGTGCTCCTTGACCTCCAGCGTGACCTGCTGCAGGGCCGGTGCGCGGCCGTAGGAGATGGCCAGGTTCTCGACCTGAACGATGGGTTGCCCTTCCGTGCCACCCGTCTGCTGTCGGAGATCACGCGCCTCTACCATTTCTTGCGGCCCCTCAAATAGGTGCGAAAAGCGATGGAAGTGGCGTTCATCAACAACACCATGCCGATCAGAACCAGGGCAACCCCGAATGGGTACTCCTCGGGAACCCCCGGCACCTGGGTGGAGATCACGAACAGGTGAAGGGACAGCGCCATCGTCTGATCAAACACACCCTGGGGCAGGAAGGGTAAGAAGGTCGCCGCTCCCGTAAACATGATGGGAGCCGTCTCCCCGGCTGTCCGGGAGACCTCCAGGATGACACCCGTCAGGATGCCGCTGATGGAATTGGGCAAGACGACCTTTCGAATGGTCTGCCAGCGCGTCGCCCCCATGTTCCAGCAGGCTTCCCGAAAGGCCTGGGGAACGGCCTGCAGCGATTCTCGCGTCGCCACGATCACCACCGGGAGCGTCATCACGGCCAGGGTCAGGCTGGCGGCCAGAATGCAGGTTCCCATCCGGGCAAAAAGGACAAAGGCCCCCAGACCGAAGAGAGCGTGAACAATCGAGGGCACACCGGCCAGGTTGATGATGGCCAGGTTGATGAGCCGGGTGAGCCAGTTGTCGGGAGCATATTCGCTCAGGTAAAGCGCCGCCGCCACACCGATGGGAACCGATGCCAGCAGCGCCACGCTGACCAGCCAGATGGTTCCCACCAGAGCCGGGAAAATGCCCCCCTCCGTCATCCCGTTGCGGGGATCGGTGAAAAGGAACTCCCAGGAGATCACTCCGCCGCCCCGGATGACCAGCAGCCCCAGAATCAGTACGACGGGCAGAATCAGCAGGGCCGTCATGAGCAGGAACAAAATGCGTACCAGACCCTCGAACTTCTGATTCTTCCGGTTCAGCTCCGTCGCTTCAAACATGGCTGCCAATTAACGCTTACGAATGCCCCGCACGACCAGGTCGGCCGTTAGATTGATGATGAAGGTAATCAGAAAAAGAAAGATGCCAATCGTAAACAGGGCCCGGTAGTGATCCGAGCCGTTGGGCGCCTCACCCATCTCAGCCGCGATGGTGGCCGTCAGCGCCCGAACGGAATCGAAAACACTGGTCGGAATATTGATGGAATGGCCGCTCGCCATGAGGACGGCCATGGTTTCGCCAAAACCGCGTCCCACTCCCAGAAGCACGGCCGCCACCAGGCCGTTTCGAGCCGCCGGCAAAACGACGCTGCGAACCACCTGCCAGCGGGTGGCGCCCATGGCTTCCGCGGCCTCTCGATAGGTATCGGGCACGGCCTTGAGGGCATCTTCCGCAATGGTGGTCATGATGGGCGCCGCCATCAGCCCCAGGATGACCCCGGCGTTGAGGATGCCCAGTCCGACCGGGACGTCGAAGGTCCGGATGATCAGAGGATTGAGAATACTAAGACCAATAAATCCCCATACTACCGACGGTATGGCAGCCAGAAGCTCGACAAACACCTTAAGAAACTCCCTCAGCTTCCCGGTGGCAAATTCGGCGATGAAGATGGCGGCCCCCAGCGAGAACGGAACCGAAACCACCATGGCCAGACCCGTGACACTGGCTGTTCCCACGATCAGGGCCAGGATCCCATACCTGGGATTGGCCTCCGAGGTGGGTCTCCAGACAGTGGATCCGAAGAACTCTCCTGCGCTGAAAGTCCCGGTCAGAAAACCCCAGCCCTCCTTGGTGATGAAGATAAAAATGCCCAGGATCAAGAGGATTCCGGAGATCCCTCCCAGAAACACCAGCCACTGGACAAGCTTGTCGACGTACCACTCGGACGACCGATAGTCAGGCAGGTCACGGGACTGGGAGCGAGGGGAAGCACGGCCAAACATCAGCTGGCCCGATCTCCTCTCATCGTGACCATGAGAGCGTTGAGGCGGCGGGCGATCTGCTCCAGGAGTTTCTCCGCGTCGGTGTCCGGATCCAGATCCCAGTTCACTCGAACGGTGTGGAACGGAGGTGGTTCCGGATCGTCTACTGGAAGGCGCTCCAGGATGACGATCACGTGAAACCTGTCCAGATCCGGAATCTCGGACAGGCCTCGCGGAGCAGCGGTTCCCAGAGTAATCCCGTGCTTCCCGGCCAGTTCTTCCACCAGGGCTAAAAGGCGGGGGGCCGGTTCGACGCCGGCTGTTTCGTAGTGCCCACTCTGGGGGAAGGCTTTCAGCGCACAGGCCTGAGCCAAGGGTCCCAGCAGATCATTCTTCTGGTCAACGAAGAGGATGTCATAGACCTTGGGCGCCTTCAGCTTCCCGGTATGGACGAACAAGGCCTCTTCGGCAATGTTCTTGGCCTGGGCTCGCACCCGGCTGATCCGATTGAGAATCACCATCAGCGCCATCAGGTCCCGGATCCTGGCCCCGGCCTCTCCAAATCGCGCCAGGTCTTCAAAAGCCTGATCAAATCGCCCCCCCATTCCGGCTGCGCGCTCGACAACGGAGCGGGCGGCCTCCTCGTGGCTATCCGTGAAGACCGCGATCGATTCCTCCAGAAGCTGCACGGAGTCCTGCAGAAGCCACTTCATCTCAGCCGAGAGGTTCTCGTCGCAGGTCTCTTCCAGCTGAACCGTTTCGCGGCAGATGGAGGCGGCATAGTCACCAATGCGCTCCAGCGCCACATTGACCCGCAACACGGAGGAAATGAACCGCAGGTGGCGGGCTCCCGGCCAGTGCCGGGCTACGAAAGCATGACATTCTTCATCCAGCTCCCGGATGCGCCGATTGATCGGCATGTCCATCAGGATGGTCTGGGCAGCCAGTTCCCGGTCAAGCTCTACGAAAGCCTGCGCAGCCGATCGCAGATTGTCCCGGACCAGATCCGCAATTGATCGGATTTTCCCGCGAACCGCACCAAGATCACCTTCCAGCCTGGCTTCGTAACGGGTCATAGTGGTTGTTCAGAACCCTGGCGCAGGCTCAGCCGCAGGAAACGGAGTCGACGGGGGCATAGCCCTTCTCCTGGATGATGCACTGGCCTTCAGGGCCGAGGATCCAATCCAGGTATTCCTTGATCCTTCCCTCTGGAGCTCCCGCCGTGTACATGAACAAAGGTCGTGCGATCGGATAGCTCCCGTCAATGGCGGCGTTTACGGATGGGGAGACGCAATCCCCCTCCCCGCTCTTGCGCACACAGGGCATCTTGACGTCGTGAGTGGCATAGGCCAGGCCACTGAAGCCGATCGCACAGGGTGTCTTCGAAACCAGGTCAACGACATCCTTGGAACCGTGCATGTCACGCGATCCCAACTTGTACTCTCCTGTCTTACCCAGCACCGCCTCTCGAAAATAGATGTAGGTTCCGGAGTTGTTCTGCCGGCTCACCCGAACTACCTCCCCGCTCGAACAACCGGGAATCTCAACCCCGAGCTGACTCCAGTTCTCGATGCTGCCTCCCTCGCCGTAAATCCCCTTGAGCACCTCAAAGTTCATTTCCGAGATGGGGTTGTCCTGGTGCAGATAAACAGCCAGGGCGTCAAAACCCACGATGAACTCCAGTGGATCGGTCCCGTTCTTTCTGGCCGCTTCCAGTTCGCTGGATTTCATCCTCCGACTCGAGTTGGCCAGGTCCACGGTGCCGTTGATCATCGCCGAGATCCCGGTTCCCGAGCCTCCTCCCGTCACGGCCACCGCGACCCTCGGATTGACCTTCTTGTACTCCTCGGCCCAGGCCTGGGCGACGTTCACGAGCGTGTCCGACCCCTTGTTCTGGATCAAGCTTCGCCTCCCGGTCGAGGAACCACCGCACCCATTCAGAAAAACGATCGCGGATACCGCCAGAGCGAATAGTTCCTTTCTCATTCGAAGCTCCTCGTAGAGTGTAACTTGCAGGATCAGATGCTGTCCTCATTTCTTTATCTACCGTCCCTGCGGCCCTGGCTACCCAATGGAACGCGTCCGGGTGTACGCTAGCAGCCGATAGTGCTTGATACTCACTTTCAGAGATACGACAGCTCCTTAAAACTGAAATAAAGACAGAATTAAGATTTGGTTAATTCTGCGAAGGGGGCCCGTGGCCTTTCGCTGGAAGCTCTTTACAGCCTACGTTTGTCTTCTCATCCCGGCCTTGCTGGTTTTTTACCTGTGGACGGAAAGCTGGCTCCGCGGAACCTACCTGGAGGTGGTCCGGGAGGAGCTGGAACGGGAAGTCACAATGCTGTCGGCTCTCCTCGATTTCGATTCGGAGAGTCTGGATGAGCAGGTTGACGGGGCGGTCAAAGAAGCCGGCAGGCGTCTGACGGTGATTGCGGCCGATGGCCGGGTCATCGCAGATTCCGATTTCTCGGGGCCTGCTCTGCACGGATTGGACAACCACGCGACGCGGCCCGAGGTCGTGGAGGCCCGACGGCAGGGACTGGGAAGCAGCCTGCGCTTCAGTAACAGTGTCCAGCGACAGATGCTCTACGTAGCCCGACGACTGCCGGAACGGGATGTCTCGATTCGGGTGTCCACCAGGGTCGAGGGCATCGAGCAGGCCGCCGCGGAGTTGAGACGGGCGCTGGCGGGCCACACCCTGATCTTGATATTGGTGGGCCTCCCGCTGGCCTTCCTGCTCTCCAGGCACTTCAGTCGCCCAGTTCGGGACCTGGATGAATCCGCCCGCCGTATTGCCGCAGGCGACTTCAGCAGGCCCTTCGGAGCAACAGGATCAGACGAGATCGGACACCTGGGCCGGACCCTGGACTCGATGGCGCAACAGATCCAGCGACAACTGCGCGAACTGGAATCGGAGCGCAACCACTTACGAGCGGTGCTCCGCAGCATGGAAGAAGGCGTCATGGTGACCGACCAGGAAGGTCGAATTACGGCTGCCAACCCGGCTCTGAGCAAGATCTTCAAACTCGACTCAGAACCCATTGGGAAGAGCCCGCTCGAGGTCTTTCGCAGTGTCGAGGTGCAGTCGGGCATCCAGGGTGTTCTGGAAAACGGTGCAGCTTTGCCCTGCGAAGTTGAGACGAACGGCCAGTGCCTGGCCGCCGCCTTCGCCCCCATCCGGACCGGTGAAGAGGTCAGGGGCGTGGTCACCGTTTTCCACGACCTGTCCGAGTTGCGAAGGCTGGAACGGGCGCGGCGCGATTTCGTGGGTAACGTCTCCCACGAACTCCGGACTCCCCTGACCTCCATCTCGGGGTACTCGGAAACCCTGCTGCAGCAGGGCGATCTGAGCGACATCCAGTCGAGGTTTCTGGAAAAGATCCATCTCAACGCAGTGCAGCTCAGTGACATTGTCAGCGACCTGCTGGAGCTCTCTCGGCTCGAAAACACGGACCTCAAGCTATCCTACGAGTCCGTCGACATGAAGACCCTGGAAAGGGAATTGCGCCAGGATCTGGAGGCGCCCCTCGCCGAGAAAACCCGGATCGAACTGATCTTCCGCAGCCAGCCTGAAGAAGCGACTTTTCGAGCCCCCGAAATCCACCTGAAACGGATCCTGCTCAACCTGCTGGACAACGCCTTCAAGTACACGCAGGAAGGCCGGCTCGAGGTCCTGCTGGAGCAAAAGGGCGACGATTTGAAGTTCTCGGTCAGCGACTCGGGAATGGGGATCCCCGAGCAGGACCTCGACCGTGTGTTCGAACGATTCTATCGGGGCGTTCAGACCCGTTCCGAGGGACTGGGTGGAACGGGGCTGGGACTCTCGATTGCGAAGCATACGGTGGAGGTGCTGGGGGGAAAGATCTGGGTCGAGAGCAAGCTCAAAGAAGGGACCACGGTCTACTTCACGATCCCACGCCAGGGGGCATCGAACCTTGAGTAAGAAAACCATCCTTCTCATCGAAGACGAACCGGACATCACCGAGCTGATTCGATTCAATCTGGAGAACGAGCGGTTCCAGGTGGTCAGCTCAGAGACCGGAGAGCAGGGATGTCGCCTGGCCGGAGAACTCCACCCCGACCTGATCATCCTCGACCTGATGCTTCCAGACATGTCAGGGATTGAAGTCTGCAAGCTCCTTCGCCGGCAAGAAGGGCTTCGCCAGATTCCCATCATCATGGCCACCGCACGAGATAGCGAGGCGGACGTGGTGCTGGGCCTGGAACTGGGTGCCGACGACTACATCACCAAGCCCTTCAGCGTCCGCGAACTGAGCGCCCGCGTCCGCGCCGTGTTGCGGCGTAGCCAACCGCCGGCCCCGGAAGCGGAGGATTCCGTGATTCAAGCCGGTCCCGTCGAGCTCACCCGGTCCCGCCACGAGGCCCGGGTTGACGGCCAGCTTCTGGAGCTGACACTGGCCGAGTTCAGACTCCTGTCCGCACTGGTGGGATCACCTGGAAAAGTGTTCACCCGCAATCAGTTACTGGACCGCATCACGGACGGCCAGGCCACCATTATCGATCGCAACGTGGATGTGCACGTCCGAGCCCTGCGGCGTAAGCTGGGTGACGCCTCCGACCTGATCGTGACGGTGCGGGGCGTCGGGTACAAGTTCACTGACTGATGACCAGATTCGCCCGACAGAACGGGGAAGGCGTGAGCCTCCCGTTTCCCCAACGGTGAGCTTACGCTCTACCGTTCTGTCAAGATTTACACTCTCTTAACGCTCTCCTAATCCCCCGTTTATTCGCTTGACCTACACTGCCGGTGTCACAGTCGTATTCGACTGTAGGCGCTAAAGGAGAAGTTATGAAGGCGAGAAACATCACCGCAGTACTCATGGGCTGGCTGGCGATATCCGGAAGTGCGGTCGCCCAGACCGCGGAAGAGAGGATCGGGCTGCTGGAGCAGCAGCTGGAACTGCTCAAGCAGGAGATTCAGGAGCTGAAGAATCACTATCAGGAGGAGAAGTCCGCTCCTCCCCGATCGTCGCCATCAGCCACAAGTGCCCAGGCCCAGGCTTCCAACGGGCCATCCGGGCGGCCGGCTGAGCCGGAACCGGATCCCAATCAGATTCGGGTCTACTGGAACGATGGGGTCCGGATGGCCTCGGCCAACGAGCAGTTCAAGATGCGCATCGGAGGTCGGATCATGAATGACTTTGCTTCCGTCCGGGCCGACGACTCCCTGGTTGAATCGCTGGGGCAACTGGGGACTTTCGTGCGCGACGGGACGGAGTTTCGCCGGGCTCGACTCTATGCCTCCGGCGTTCTCTACGATCGTTTCGAGTTCAAGGCTCAGTACGACTTCGCCTCCATACTGGGCCCGCTTCGGGATGTCTACGTGGGCATCCGCGGAGTGCCCGTGCTCGGGACCGTTTGGGCGGGCCATTTCAAGGAGCCTTTCGCCCTGGAAGAAATGACCAGTTCCCGGTACATCACGTTCATGGAGCGCTCTGCCGGGAGTATCTTTGCTCCCAGCCGAAACACGGGCCTGTCCTTTCACAACGCAGTCGCCAAGGGGCGGTTCTACTATGCCGCCGGGGTTTTTCGGGACACCCTGGACACGGGCGACAGCGTGGGACACGGAGGTCCAAATTTCACGGGCCGAGTTACCGGGCTTCCCGTTTACGGGGACGGAGGTCGAAAGCTTCTCCATCTGGGTGCCGCCTACACTCACCAGGGTACTCCTCTGGGGGTTGCCCTCTTCCGGTCGCGCCCGGAGGCACACCTGCTTCCGCCTTTCGTCTTCACCCCTCTCCTCGAGACCAGCTCCTACGACGCGGTGGGCCTGGAAGCAGCCGCGGTTGCGGGCCCCTTTTCAGTGCAGAGCGAGTACCAGAGGGCCAACGTCAATTCGGCTTCCAGCGGCGATCCCAGTTTTTCGGGCTTTTATGTCATGGGGAGCTTCTTCCTGACCGCTGATCATCGCCCCTACAGCCGATCGAGGGGAGCCTTTGCCCGGGTCCGGCCCGGACACGACTTCCTGGACGAGGGCGGCGCAGGCGCCTGGGAGATCGCCGCCCGTTACTCGCAGCTCGATCTGAATGACGTGATGGTCCAGGGGGGCGAAATGAAAAACTTCACCTTCGCTGTGAACTGGTACATGAACCCCTACTCCAGAGTGTCGTTGAACTATGTTCATTCCGATGTCGTGGACACCGGAAAGGCCGACATTGTCCAGATGCGCTTCGCCCTCGACTTCTAGCCCGCATAGATCACCGATTTGGAAATGAAGGTGATTTTGGCAGGCCGGAACGGTTTTCTGAGAGTTTCGCTATCGATCCGGTCCAGGTCGAGTGATGCGGTGGTGTGGATGGTCGTGAATGGAGCGTTTTTCGGGTTCGGAAGAGCGTGACGGAATGTATTCAGGCAGAGCTCGGCCTGAGCGATGGAACGATTTCGTTTTTGGGGGCGTTTGATCGGGACAGACCTCAGCAGCGCAGAGGAATGGCCTGGAGGTTTCGAACGACGGCAGCGAAGACCTCGCTGTAGGGATAGGCTTCCGACATGGAGATCCAGACGTGGCGGACCGTGAGGCGGACCTGGGCGCCGATCTTCAGGAGCTTCAAGCGAATCGTCTGACACTGAGCGCGAGCCAGGGGGGTCTGCTTCAGTCCGAGACGACGCAAGGCGTGCATGAGCATGTAGGCGGCGGAGGACAGATACAGCCGGAGTTGATTGGCGCGCATCGTTGCCGCGCTGGTCCGGTCGGCGAACAGATCCAACTGCTGTTCTTTTATGCGGTTCTCCATGTCGCCCCGCGCACAGTAGAAGTCTTCGTAGAGCGCGCGGGCCCCCAGGCGTTCCGGCGACAGGGAGGTGACGACGAATCGGGGATTGGCGCCTTTGTCCAGGAACTCGGCCTTGCCGACGACGCGTCGCTCCGAGGTCCAACTGTGGCGAGTCCGGTAGCGGAAATCCTTGAACACCCGCGCCGGTCGCCCGGTGGCGTTGAACTCGGCTTCGGCCTGAGTCATCGCTTCGGCTCTCTCTGACTTGAGCCGATCATTGTTGGCCAACCCCATCACGTAATCCACGTGATGGTCTTCACACCAGCGGAGCAAGTCATCCCGGCAAAAGCCCGAGTCGGCCCGGATGACGATCGAGACCTCCGGCCAGCTCTGCCGCATCCGGCCGACGATCCGTTCCAGTTCCTCCACCGATCCCGCGGCCCCATCGATATTGGAACACCGCAACCGGGCGCACAGCAGATGCTCCCCCGAGAAGATGTACAGCGGGAGATAACAGTAGTGGCGGTAGTAACCGTGAAAGAACCGGCCTTCCTGCTGGCCATGGATCGGGTCGTCGGTCGCATCCAGATCCAGCACCATCTCCTCGGGCGCCGATTCGTGGGACTCCACGAAGGCATCCACCATCCAGCCGTCGATCCGGTCCGGGTCCATCGCGATCTTCTTGTACCGCTCCTGCTCATCGACCTCGGCGCCGGTCAACTCCAACCGGTTCAGCGTACACCTGCCCGCCAGCGCCTTCCCCCGATCTGAGGCCTGCCGCCGCCTCTCCCCCAACGGATCGGCCTTATTCACCGCCACCGCCAGCATCGGATCGGTGCGCAACTGATCATGATCGTTCAGATCCTCGTACCCCAGACAGAGTCCGTAGATGCGCTGCCCCAACAACTCCTCGACCGTGTGTTCGATCAACCGCGGATCCCGGTGATCCCTGAAACACTCAGCCAGTCCGGCGATCAGACCCGTCCCCCTCTCGACCTCTCGCAACAGCAGCACCCCTGCATCGGAGGTGATCTTCCCGCCGTCGAACCGCGCCTTCACTTTGCGTTGAAATAGTCCGTGAAATTCGAACCTGGCTTGTTTACACTCTGTTCTCATAAGGGCCGCCTCCGTTTGGCTTTGAAGTCGTTCTCGTCAAACGCTTTATACCAAACAGGGCGGCCTTTTCAGGTCCCATCGGTGAGAAATGGCGGCTAGTTAGTCCGGATCCGGCGAAGCTGAGATAATGGCCTTGCAGACGGTGAGCGAACCATGGAAAGTCGTGACCTGGCGAAAGAACTGGGAGAGCTCAAGATCGAGCTGATGGAGATGGCCGCTCACGTCGAGCGGAACATTTCCGACACCATTACGGCCCTGATCGAAAGGGACCTGGATCGGCTGGCCGAGATTCCCGGCCGGGATCCGGTTGTCGATCTGAGGGAGATTAAGATCGACCGGCGCTGCCACCACCTGCTGGTTCGCTTTCGTCCTGTAGGCAGCGATCTGCGACTCCTGGCCACGGCTCTGAAAATAGTCAAGGATCTGGAACGGGTGGGTGATCTGGCGGCCGACATCGCCAAGTACGCCGCTGTGATTGTCCCGGAAGTCCCCCTCAGGGGAGTGATCGACGTCTCCAGCATGGCCCGCATCGCGCTGCGCATGCTCAAGAGCTCCCTGGATGCCTTCGTGCAGGGCAACGTGGAGCAGGCCCGTCAGGTCATTCGCGATGACGATGAGGTCGACCGCCTCCACGACGTCGTTTTTAGCGAGCTTTCCGATTTGATGAAAAGCGATCCGGCCAAGACTCCCCAGGCCGCCTGTCTCCTCTATATCAATAATTTCGTGGAGCGCATCGGCGACCATAGCTCAAACATCGCTGAGATGGTCATCTTCATGGTTGCCGGCGAGGATGTCCGCCATCTGGAAAAGGTCAAGCACCTGATTGATCAGGAAAAGGGCTAGCCGCCCCCTGCACAAGTTCCCGGGGCGCTGGGACTTCGGCTTCAGTCCTTGACCGGCGATTTCGGACAAAAGCGAGAGCTGTCGGACTTCAGCTTTTTCTGAGCGGGTCACCCGTGAGATAATTTCCGCGAGTCTGTCAGCCAGCCGTTCCGGGGGATCTTATGACACGCATGGACTGGAAAACGCTTCGAATCCTTTTCCCGCTGCTCTCTCTCGTGCTCACTTCCCTTTTCGCTCAGTCCGGGGGCGGCCCTGGTATCGATCCCAGGGCCATGGAAACCCTCAAGAAAATGAGCAATCTCCTGGCCGCCACCCCGGCGTTCGGCTTCACGGCCGAGGAAACCTATGACGAGTACGACGGAAACCAGATGCTGCAGTTCGGCAATCTCCGCTCGGTGGCGGTTCGCCCGTCCCGACCGCATTGTAGCCGACACTACCGGAGACACGGTGAATCGCTCCGCCTGGTTCGACGGCAAGACTTTCAGCCTCCTGGACAAGGAGCACAACATCTACAGCTCTGCGGACATTCCTGGAACAATTGACGAGTTGCTGGATCGTCTGGACGAGCAGTTCGAAGTGGTCATCCCCCTGGGAGAATTGATCTCCGCGGACCTTCATGCCCAACTCACCCAACAGCTCCAGGGAGCCAGCTACATCGGCTTGAACCAGGTGGGAGGGACTCCCTGCCATCATCTGGCCTTTCGACTGGACCTGCTGGACTTCCAGCTATGGCTGGAGGCCGGCGAAAGCCCGCTACCTCGTAAGCTTGTCATCACCTACAAACAAGAGCCCGGCATGCCTCAGTACACGGCTGTGTTCGGACGCTGGAATCTGAAAATGGAGACGCCCGACAGCCTCTTCGAATTCGAGGTTCCAGCCGGAGCCAGAGAGATCAACTGGACGGTTCCTGATCTGCCCTCGGACCCGGACCAGAACTGAGGCCCGAGGGAAGAGATGTTCCAGCCACGACTGACTCACTTCTCCCTGGCCCTGCTGCTGGTGGCGGGTGTGGTTGAGTTCGCTTCCGACCTCCTGGCCCAGCGCCGCGGCCGCTATTCATCGCGCGGCTCGGTCAGCCGCTACCGGGGAGGCGGCTACAACCAGCATAGCTCGCGCAGCAGAAGCTCCCAGCGCGGCTCCATCAAGAACTACAAAAACAACTATGGCGTCCCGGCCGACGCTTGGCGAGGTTATCGCCCCAAGAGCGGCACTTCCACCGGGTCCCGGCAGAGTTCCCCCGCACCCCAGACCCCTCAGGCCAGGTCTGCAGGCAGCCCCACGCAAAGCTCCCAGCAGCGCTCTCAGGACTTCACCCGGCCAAGCGGACAGGCGAATCCAACCGACGGCCAGAGAACACAGGGCCGACCGTCCGGGCAGACCGCCTCCAACCAGACCGGGCAGCAGGGGACCGCAGACCGGCAGACCGTATCCGAGGGCTCATCGAACCGAAGCAGTCAGGGCGAAAAACAGGCTGCCTCGAGCCAGACCACCCGGCAACGCTCCGAGGGCGGCGTCCCGGACGGAACCTGGACCAAGGAAACCGAACGCGGCGGGACAATCGAGCTCAGCAAATCCACACAAGGCGACTCGACCACCATCAACAAGAGCGTCACGACTGCCGAAGGCAGGACGGCCAGCGGCACCAAGACGGCCACTCGCGACGGGGACACCATCAACGTCGAAGGCCGGCAGCAGACGGGTTCAGGGGGCAGCCGCGAGACCTCCAGTGAAATCAAGCTGGACGACGGGCGGGTGGACGAGGTCAAGCGGGAAACGGAAACGACCGGGCGCTACGGAGAAACGATTGAGCACGAGGGTGAAATCAAGAGAGACGGCAACGAGCTCGATTACAAAGGGAAGACCGAGACCAGCACCGGTCGTGAGGTGGAAACCGAAGCGGATATTTTCCGAACTGCCACGGGCGGTGTCGGAGCAGTCGGCGAGATCGACAGCAAGTACTGGGGGAATTACGATTTTGCCCATGGCCGCGGACCCCGCGGAAAGGGAACGGCCCTTTATGGTCCCTACGGCGGGGCCCTGATCACAACCCTGCCCAACGGCGCCCGGCGGGTCACGGTCTACGGATACCCCTATTACGCCCACGGCTTTTACTATTACTATCCGTACTACTGGGGCGGGGTCTACTACTACAGCTGGGCCTACCCGCCCTACGGTTCCTACTACTGGTCTCTCCCGCCCGGATACACAACGGTTACCGTTTCGGGCGCCCGCTACTACCAGCATGACCAGGTCTACTACCAGCAGACCCAGAAGGAAGGGAAAGTCGCCTACAAGGTGACGCCGGCGCCTTCGGGTGCACAAGTCGATTCTCTGCCCGAGGGCAGTGCAACCCTGACCGCGGGGGGCAGGAAATACCACTATTACGGCAACACTTTCTACCGGCAGGTGGAACAGAATGGCAAGAACGTCTTCGTGGTCGTGGAGAAGCCGGCCGGGCTGACGAGCATCCAGGAACTTCCTTCCGAGTTCGAGCCCAACCCGCTGGGAGCGGTGACCTACTTCAAAATTGAGCATCAGTTCTACCTTCCCTTTCTGGATGGCGAAAAACAGGTCTTCATCCTGGTCGATGCTCCCTCGGCGCCGGCCACCAAATCGGCTTCTACGGCGATTGCAGGGACGGAACTCATGGTGCCCACCGGCACCTCAATCCAGTTTCGGACGGCCCAGGGCCTCAACAGCGGAAAAAACAAGAGCGGCGACAGCTACAAAGGCTACCTCAACGAAGATCTGGTGGTGCAGGGGAAGACCGTCGCACCCGCGGGGTCCGAGATTTACGGGCTGGTGGGGGAGGTCCAGAAGGCAGGGGCGCTGTCTGGAAAGGCAAAACTGCTGCTGCTGCTGATCGATCTGGTCGTGGATGACCACATTTACGCCATCTCTACGGAGACCCTCGAGATCGACGGCGAAAAAGCCAGGAGCCTGCTCAAGATCGGCGGCGGCGCTGCCGTCGCCGACGGTGGAGCAGGAGCCCTGGTCGGGGCCGCGATCGGGGCGGCCGCAGGCACCGCGGTAGCAGCCGCAACCGGCGGGAAACAGGTCAAGATCGAGGCCCAGACCCTCCTCGAGTTCAAGCTCAACCAGCCCCTGACGGTTGACCTCGCCCCCAGACCCGCAGACGACTGACGGGGGTGCGTCCGGCCAGGATCACCTCTCGATCCCTCCCTTGGGCTAAAATGGTTGGATCATGCGCTTCGGATTCCTGCTGCTGACGATCCTGTGTTCGACCGTCGGGGCTGCGGCCCAGGCGGAGTCGAGCTTTGCCCGGCACCTCAGAATCCTGGCTTCGGACGAGATGCGCGGGCGGGGCAACGATCAGCCTGAACTGCTGGAAGCTGCCTCCTATATCGCTGCAGAATTCAACCGACTGGGCCTCGTGCCCGCTGCTCCCGGGGGCTCTTATTTCCAGCCTTTCACAGTGACCACCGCTGTAGAAGTGGGCGATCGCAGCGACTGCACCTTTTACAATCTGATGGGGTTTCCGGCTTCACTGACCTACGGCACGGACTACACGTCTCTCGCTTTCGGAGAGGAAAACGAGCTGAACGGGCCGCTGGTCTTCGCCGGATTCGGTATTTCGGCCCCGGAACTCAACTACGACGATTATGCGTCGATTGACGCCTCCGGCAAAGTGGCCGTGGTTTTCGAGCACGAGCCCGGAGAGCGGCGCCACGACAGCCCCTTCGACGGCTTCAGCCCGACCTTTCACTCGTCACTCATGCGCAAGGCACGGACGGCCCAGGAACATGGAGCCGTGGGGCTGATCGTACTCCCCGACTCTTTCAATCACCCCCGGCAAAGAGACAGTTTGCCGGTAGTCGAGCGGATGGAATCACTAGGAATCCCGGTGCTGCGACTGAGCGAGAGCTGGTCCAGGCGACTGTGGGCCCAGAGCTCCCGCGACCAGCGAGAGGCATGGAGATGGATCGACCGGCGCATGACCCCTTATTCTTTTGACTGGGAGGGAACCTACGTTCGGATCTATCTTGATCTCAAGCCCGCCAGCCACCAGGTCAACAACGTGGTCGCGCTGCTGCCCGGCAGCACCCGGCAGCATCTGATCCTGGGTGCTCACTACGACCATCTGGGCACGGGGGGAGGAGCCAGCCTGGAGGCCTTCGAAGAAGGCGAAATTCACAATGGAGCGGATGACAATGCCTCGGGTGTTGCCGCCCTCCTCCAGCTCGCTGAGGATCTGTCGGCGAGGCCCCGCCGCTTCGGCCTCCTGTTTGTGGCTTTTGCAGGAGAAGAATTGGGCCTGCTCGGTTCCGATCACTACGTCCGGGAGCCCCTGCTTCCTCTAAGCGAAGCGTTGTGCATGCTCAACTTTGACATGATCGGCAGGAGCGAAGGCTCGCTCCTGATCGGCGGAGTGGGGACAAGCCCGGATTTCGGACCCCTGCTCGACGAACTGGCTTCGCAAACCCCGCTCACTTTACAGATCGCGGAGACCGCCGGCGGATCGAGTGATCACCTGCCCTTCAGCCGCCAAACGGTTCCTGTGCTTTTCTTCTTTTCAGGTCTGCACGCCGATTATCACCGCCCCACCGACGACTTTCACCGTATCGACCTGGATGGCGCGGAACAGATCGTGTCTCTGGCCGCCAGGCTGGTCAACACAGTGGACGGTCTGGAGTGGGCCATCCGGCGCACTGCCCCCGACCTCCTTGATCGGCCGGCCGCGCCTGAGCGGGAAACCAGCTTCGGGCCCCTGTTCGGAGGGCTTGTCGACATGGTTTTTGAGGGCTCCGGCGTGCGCTTCTCGGAAGTCCTGAGGGGCAGCCCGGCGCAAATCGGCGGAGTGCGTTCCGGAGATATCCTGGTGCGTTTCGAAGGGGTGCCTGTACGCAACAACTACGAGTTCACGAGGGAACTTCGGTCCCGGCACCCCGGCGATACCGTTAGAGTCGTGGTGATTCGCAACCAGATCAAACGTGAACTGCTGGTGCGGCTGGCGGCCCGGGACTAGAGCAGCCCGTGGTGAAAATCGCACGGACTGCTAGATGAAGATCTGCTGATCCTGATGATAGTTGCTTGGATCCTCGCCGGCCTTGGCATCGGCAAACAACCTGCCCAGGAACGCGCCGGCGGCACGCAGAAAAAGGGATACGCGGGAGGCCGGCGCCAGTACGGCGTCGTAGACTTCCTCGCTGGTTTTCGAGAGCTTGTTGAACAACTCGTCTGACTGGCCCTGCCAGCGGTGCAGCCCGGACTGTACGTAAGAAAGCCCCTGCTCCACTTTCGCATCCACCTCGGCAACGGCTCTGGAGGCTCCCGCGGCGGCTTGCTGTACCTGCGTTCCCCATTCCGGGAACCGGCTTACCAGTTCCGACACCCTGTTCAGAGTCGTGTCCGCGGTGTTCAGAAAAGAACGGACACGATCCATGTTCTCGAGGCCCCGGGAATAAAGCCTGCGCATCCGGGAGTGGACAACCAGAATGGCAACGCCCAGAAAAATGCTCTGCAGGGCCAGAATCACGACGAGAACAATCAGCGACCAGCTGAGAAGTGGGGTCAGTTCCATCAAGACTTACCTTAGCATAGATACCTGGATGGCGGGTGTGACCGGATCGCGGCATGGAAGCCGCTCCTACACTTAGCCATTCGGGTGGATCTAGAATGTAGTAGGGCCTTCCATGGCCCGATAAGAAAGCGGCTATTGTTGACCTCGACGGACGGAGCGTGGCCTCCGGAAAGGGGAAGCGAAGTGAATCCTTCCATAGAAAACTCAGACGCCAAGACCCCCTCCCAGTCCCGTACCACTATGACCGAGCTGGTGCTGCCCAACCATGCCAACGTTCAGGGCAACATACTGGGTGGCCGCGTCATGCACCTGATCGACCTGGCGGCGGCCATGGCTGCTGCCCGACACTGCCGCCGCCAGGTGGTCACTGCCTCGGTCGACTCCCTTGTCTTTCTGCATCCCATCCAGGTGGGGGAACTGATTTTCCTCGAGGCCAATCTCACGCGGGCTTTTCACACCTCCATGGAAGTCGAAGTCCAGGTTTACTCGGAAGACCTGCAGACGGGTGAGAGACTCCAGACCAGCACCGCCTTTTTGACCTTCGTGGGCCTCGACAGCAGCGGCAACCCCTGCAAAGTTTCAAAGGTCCGACCCGAGAGCGATCTCGAAAAGCGGCGCTACGAAGGCGCACTGCGACGGCGAGAGCGGCGCCTGCAAGACCGTTCGAATCCTGACCAACGATCGTCATAAAGCGAAACTTTTCCGGTTTTTTCCATTCCAAATCACCGCAAGCATCTCGAAACGGCGCTATGGTCAGGCCAGATTGCTACTTTTGGGAGCCAATCAGTGAGCGATCACAAGAAGATTCCACCGCATCACCCGCTTCGCAGAGTCTTTCGATCTCTGGCGGACAGGGCCTTTGACCAGACCTGGCTCAGTGATGGTGACCTGCTGGCTTACCTGAGCGACCTGCTGACCGACTTCGCCCATACGGACCGGCTCTATCCCCTGCGCGACGAATCGGGCCGACGTGTGAAATATCTGATCGATATGTTCGGACAGGCCGAGGACAGCTCACCCCGCCAGCGCAAGGCCCGTTATCAGTACATCGGGGACTACAGCCTTTTCATCCTGGGAATGTTTCCGGAGAGCCTCAGCCACGGGCGGGTTTCCATTCCCCATTCCTACTACAGTGATTCGGGCCGGCGGAGCTACCGGGTGGCCAGCGAACTCGAGTCGGTCAGCGAACGAACGGTGGTCTTCCGCAAGCTCTCGGACAAGTTCGAGCACTGTGTGGTTTCTCTCAACTGGGTGCGCGAGTACACCCAGGACCCCTTTTATCAGTACATGCTGCGCCAGTTCGAAATCACCTGAGGGGCTGAAAACAGAACGGCGCGGCTTAAGCCGGCGGTCTCCCCAACGGTGAGCTTACGCTCCACCGTTCTGTGCTTCTCGAAGCTGGAATCCATATATACTCCTGCCCCATGCTCGCTGGCCTTCTGACCCGGAAGATCAAAGAGGAAGCCATCGCCCTGGGTTTCGATCGGGTCGGCATTGCACCCGTTGAGGCGGTCCCCGACGACAAACTCCTGAGCTGGCTGCGACTCGAGTATCAGGGGGAGATGCGCTACATGGCCCGCCAGATCGAGAAGCGCCTCGATCCGAACCGGATCCTGCCAGGGGCGAAGTCCGTCGTCTCCGTCGCACCCAACTATTACCACGACTATGGGCTTGCCTACGAGGATGCCGCCGCTGGAGTCATTTCTCGTTACGCATCGGGTGACGATTACCACCAGGTGCTGGGAACAAAGCTAACCCGGATTATGCAAGAACCGTAGTTCGGTGTTGAAAAACGACTCGAGAAGTGGCCCAACTCGGAAGCGGGCAGGTGTGACAGGCGGATTTGCGAAGAATATGGGTTGGCGAGGCGTCTGAGTGGTTTGGGGAGTGAATTTCAGACAGATCTGGGCCTGGATGAGTGTCGGAAGCGGTTTTTCGGGGGAGCTGGGAAAAGCTAACTGGAGTTGAGGCGACTCAAGACGAGGTGGAAGAGGGGTTGTTCGGGAAAGGCTGAGGAAAGATGGACCCAGATGCGTCGAGTGGTTTGTCGGATCCGGGCCCCAATCTTGAGGACCCGACGACGTAAGGTTTCGATTTCGAGCTTGTGCCAGGGGGTTCCGTGAAGATAGTCGCGCAGGCGAACGAACATCTGGTAAGCCAGTGCATGCAGGAGGAGTCGAAACTGATTGGCCAGGAATCGATGACAGCTGAGTCGGTCCATGCTCAGATGATTCTTGAAGGCCTTGATGAAGTTCTCGGTCTGCCCTCGGTTTGTGTAGTGGTCATAAAGTGATTGGGAGCAGAGATCGTCCCGGTTGGTAACTACAAAGCGACGATTGATCCCACGCTGATCGACCTCCACTTTGACAATGACGCGACGGGATCGATCCCAGCTGTGGGCTCGATAAAGAAACTCGTCAAACTGACGCTGTTTTTCCTCCAGCTCAAGGAACCTTTCCCGAGTCGAATCCAGCAGGGGCTCGACCACTCGCTGCAGGCGAGGGTTTCGGCTTAACCCGATGACATATTGGAGTTTATTCTCTTCACATTCACAGAACTCGTAGAGCCGAGGCGTGGCAAAGCCGCTGTCGGCCCGAATCTCAATCTCGACATCCGTCCCCACTGCTTGTCGGATGGCCTCCACGACTCGCTTCAGAATGGGCACGATGTGAGAGGCAGCCCCCTTGTTGCCAGGTCTCAACACGGCACAGACCAGGTCTCCCGTGTCGGCATCGAAGATCAGCAAAGGATGCAAAATGTGGTTTCGGTAATACCCGTGGTAGAAGGAGAACTCCTGTTGGCCGTGAGTGTGGTCGTCGGTACTGTCCAGATCCAGGATGATCTTGCTGGGACGTCTCTTCTTCAGGGAGCGCACATAACGGCCTAGCAGCCACCGGCTCAGACGCATCAGATCCTTCTTGGTGACGGAGTTCTCCAGGCGGGAGAAAGTCGGCTGGGTGGCCAAATCGGGATCGCTCTCTGGCAACTGATCACAGACTGTCTTGAGCATCGGATCCGAGCGCAGCGTATCGGCGTCGTTACAGTCTTCGTAGCCGGCCACGATCTGCAAGACTCGTTGTCGGATCAACTTCAACAGGTCATGACGAATGTAGCGTTGGTCTCGACTTTCCGAAATACAGGAACTGAAGCCCTCGCACAATCGATGTTGACGATCCAGCGATCCAAACAACAACCATCCTGCGTCGGAAGTGAGGCTCCCCCCATCAAAACGAGCCGTGATGTTTCTGTGGCTATGAAATGGCAGGGTATTCTGGCAGACTGTTTTTGACATTGCCGTAGCTCCTGTTTAGGGTCTTTGTTTCTCTAAACCCTTTTATATCAGAGAGCTACGGCCTTTTTTCTGGGCCCACATCTCACTCGGATTTAGATCTCTTGCATAATCCGGGCTAAAGGCCCTGTTGCAGAAGATCCTGGAGCTGTGTCCCGCCGCCCACGGAAAGAGTTACGTGGATACGGGGCCGGTCATGGACAAACACTGGGCCGCCCGCTCCGGCCTGGGATGGATCGGCAAGAACACCAATCTGATTGCGGACAAGAGACTGGGATCCTGGTTCTTTATCGGCGAGATCCTGCTCAGCCAGGAGCTGGACCCGGATGCGCCTGGCAGCGATCACTGTGGCAGCTGCCGCCGCTGTCTGGATGACTGTCCAACGGAAGCGATTGTGGAACCCTATGTCGTCGACAGCCGGCTTTGCATCTCTTACCTCACCATTGAAGTCAAGGAAGACATCCCCGAAGAGCTTCGTCGTTCGACCTCGAATCTGATATTCGGCTGTGACATTTGTCAGGACGTCTGTCCCTGGAATCGGAGGGTCGTACCTTCCCGTGAGCCGTCCTTTGCACCGCGCGAGCCTCTGCAGCAACCCCGGCTGCAGACCCTGGCCCGGCTGACGCAAGAAGAATTTCACTCGTTCTTTCGAAACAGCCCTGTCAAGCGAGCGAAGTGGCGGGGGCTGATGAGAAACACCGCGGTCGCCATGGGAAACAGCGGCAACCGGGAGTTCGTGCCCGAGCTGCGACACCTGCTCAACTGCCCGGACCCGATGGTACGGCGTCATGCCGCCTGGGGTCTCAACGAGATCGGGGGCGAAGAGGCCCGGAAGGCACTGGAAAAGCGCGTCGCTATCGAGACTGACGGCTTGACCCGGGACACCCTGGAGAAGCTCGTGGAGGCGGGGGGCTGAGGGCTGAGAGGCTTCGGGGACGGTCGTAGGGGCCGGTCTCGTGCCGGCCCGCTCGGCGGGCGACCACCAGGGTCGCCCCTACGGATCTACCGTTCTGTTCTCCTACATGATCTGGCTGCGCAGGTCGGCATCCTGGGGATACCTGGCCTCGAGCTCCTCGATCTTCTCCTGGTGGGATGCAACGGTTTCATCGTCAATGACCTGGCCCATGAACTCGACGTGCAGAGTCCACGCGACTTCAGTCTTACCGCTGAGAGGATTGCGGTAGTAGCAGTCTTCCCACATGTTCTTGTTGTTCAGGTGCCACGTCACGTACTGGCCGGGTGAGTACTCCTTGGTGCTGGGGACCACCTCCAACTCGTAGGAGCCGTCTGGTTCGAGAGGACGCAAAATTGCAATCCTTGCTCCCTCCACCTCCTCCTGGCACGCCTCATCCAGGTAAAATGGCACGTCCGTGATCAGGACCTTGTGAGGCACGACAGGCATCTTGGAAGTGGTTCCCGGGTCAGACCCTCCGGAATCGACGGCAGCGACCAGGTCCTTCTTTCCGCGTAGCTTTTCTGTCACCTTTTCCAGCGGCATTTTGATACTCCTTGACGATGAACAAGCGCGTCCGGGAGGCATGCGAGAACTCCCTTCACCGCAAGCGTGTATTTTAACATGGAGCCGTCTTGACCGGCACTCCTGAAGCGTGCTAGAAGTTAATTTTTCCGGCGGCGACGGGTCACGATTTTTATGCAACTCAACTGGAGCCTGGTCGCCTCGACCATCGTTTTCCTCATCACCTGGATCATCCTTGGCCGCTTGCTGCTGCGGCCGCTCCTGCGCGTACTGGAGGAGCGCCTCAGACGCACGACCGGCGTCTTCGAAAACGCCGAGGAATACGAAGCCGATTTCAATGCTCTGGTGGAGACTTATGACCGAAAGGTCAAAGAGGAAAGGCAATCCGGCTTCAAGCAAGCCGAAAAGGTCCGGAACCAGGCCCTCGGTGAACGGCAGGAGAAGGTCCGGTCGGCCCGCGAGCAGGCGGGGTCGATGCTCAACCAGGCCCGGGAAGAGATTCAGAACGAGTTGGAAGACGCCAAGAAGCAGCTGCATCGCGAGTCAGAGGAGATCGCCAGAGTCATATCGGATCGAGTGCTGGGAGTATCCTGATCACGCGGGTCCCCGGGGCCCGTCGCAAGCAACCCGGGACCGACCGGCAACCACGTCAAGCGAATTCCACGCGACCATGAGCATCAAAGGATTTCTCGTTCTTGTCCTGATCTTCTCAGCCTTCGAGCTGCCTCTGCTGGGGGCGGCTGAGGGGCACGACGGCTGGGGCTGGCTGGAACCGATTGGACGCTGGCTCAACCTCCTGATCCTCGCTGCCGGACTCACTTACTTCGTTCGCCAGCCGGCCAGCGCGTTTTTCCGCAAACGCAAGGCGACGCTGCAACGAGAAATGAGACGCGCCCGGGAGGCCCGGGAGGAGGCCGAAGCCAGGCTGGCTGAGGCCGAGGAAAGGATGCAAAAGCTCGATTCCGAAGTCGAGGGAATTCGGCAGGAGGCCCGGGAAGAGGCGGAGCGCGAGAAGGAACGGATCCGGGAGCAGTCTGAGGAAGAAGTACAACGAATCCTCGCTGTCGCCCGCCGCGAGATCAACAATCTCGGCCAGTCGGTGCGTCAGGAATTGAAGGACTATGCAGCCGAGATCGCGGTTCAAATGGCTGGCGACCGGTTGCGCGGACGGATGGATTCGGAAAGTGATTCAAAGCTGGCCAACCGGTTTCTGGCCGATCTGGAAAGCGGGGACCGAAGAAACTAGATGGCTTACTCAACCTATCTGAAGTATGCCCATGCCCTCCTCGATGTGATCGCGGAAGGGAACCTCGAGGATGGCATCGAAAGGGAAGTCGAGGTCTTTCAGGGACTTCTCACCGCCAACCAGCAACTGCGCGACACCCTGGAGAATCCAGCGCTGGCCTTCCAGCCCAAACGGCAGATCGTGGAGCAGCTGGCATCTCGGCTGAATCTCAGTGATCCCGTCCGCAATTTCATTCTGATTCTCTTGCGCAACGGTCGAATCAGTGAATTCGACCGTGCCCTCGAGGCCCTGGGTGACGTCCTGGATGAGCGCCGCGGAATCGTTCGCGGAGAGGTCGTCTCGGCTCGTCTCCTGGCTGATCACACCCGTGCTCAATTGCAGGAAGCTGTGGAACGGATGACGGGCAGGGGCGCGAGATTGGAATTCCAGCAGGACGAGGCCCTGATCGGCGGGATCCGGCTGAAGATTGGTTCGACGATTTTTGACGGCTCGGTACAGGCGGCTCTGGAGGAACTGCACAAGGAGCTGGCCGCCCTTTAAGTCCGATCCGATTTGGAGAGAAGCAATGGCGATTCGATCAGACGAGATAACCAGGATCATCAGAGAACAGATCAAGGACTTCGACGCCGGCCTGGTGATCAGTGAAGTCGGAACAGTGGTTTCAGCCGGTGACGGCATTGCCAGGATTCACGGCCTGGAGAAGGCCATGGCGCTGGAAATGCTCGAATTCCCGCACGACATTTATGGACTGGCCCTCAATCTGGAAGAAGACAATGTCGGGGCGGTGCTCTTCGGAGATTTTCATCACATTGGTGAGGGCGACCTGGTCAAGCGCACCCAGAGGATCATGCAGGTGCCCGTGGGCGAAGGGATGGTCGGTCGAACGGTCAGCGCTCTGGGCGTACCCATCGATGGCAAAGGAGCCATCTCGACCAGTGAGCACTACCCCGTGGAGGCCGTCGCACCCGGTGTCCTGGACCGCCAGCCCGTCAAGGAGCCGCTGCAGACCGGGCTGAAAGCCGTCGATTCCATGATACCGATTGGGAGAGGACAGCGGGAGCTGATCATCGGGGACCGGCAGACGGGGAAAACTGCGATTGCCGTGGACGCCATGATCAACCAGAAAGAGACGGACGTTTACTGCATTTATGTTGCGATCGGCCAGAGGCGGTCGACTGTGGCCCGCGTGGTAAAAACCCTGGAGGATCATGACGTGATGTCCAGGACCGTGGTCGTTTCCGCCTCTTCTTCGGACCCGGCCACGATGCAGTATCTGGCCCCCTACGCCGGCTGCGCCATCGGTGAGTTTTTCCGCGACAACGGCAAGCACGCCCTGATCATTTACGACGATCTTTCCAAGCACGCGGCGGCCTACCGCGAGATCTCTCTGCTTTTGAGACGGCCCCCGGGCCGGGAAGCCTTTCCCGGCGATGTCTTTTACCTCCACAGCCGCCTGCTGGAAAGGGCCGCCAAGATGAAAGACGAACTGGGCGGCGGCAGCCTCACCGCCCTGCCGGTCATCGAAACGCAGGCAGGGGACATTTCAGCCTACATCCCCACCAACGTCATCTCCATTACGGACGGGCAGATTTATCTCGAGTCGGATCTCTTCTATTCGGGCATCCGGCCGGCCATACACGTCGGCAACTCGGTCAGCCGGGTGGGGGGAAACGCCCAGATCAAAGCCATGAAACAGGTGGCCGGAAGACTACGCCTGGATCTTGCCCAGTACCGGGAACTGGCGGCCTTCGCACAGTTCGGATCGGATCTGGACAAGGCCACCCAGGACCAGCTGGCACGCGGAGAGCGACTCACTGAAATCCTCAAGCAGGACCAGTACGAGCCACTGGCGGTCGAAAAGCAGATCGTGATGATCTATGCCGGCACGAGAGGCCACGTGGACAACGTGGAAATCTCCGACCTGGCCGACTTCGAGAATGGCCTCCTCCAGTTCCTGGCGACTCGCTACAGCGACCTTCTGCAGGCCCTGATCGAAAAGGGAACCATCGACGATGAGCTGGACGGTCAGCTGCAGGCGGCCATTGAAGAATTCGGGGGGCGCTTCGCCGAAGAAAAATCAACCCAACCCGAAACCGTGAGCGAGGGCTAGACATGCCCGCCGGTCAACTGATCGACCTGCGGAGAAGGGTCCGCTCGGTCAAGAATATTCACCAGATCACGCGGGCCATGAAGTTCATATCCGCTTCGCGGCTCAGGAAGGCCCAGGATCGGATCTTTGCGGCTCGACCCTACGCCAACCGAATGCTGGCCGTTCTTAACTCGCTGGCCACCCGCGTCGACGCTTCCTCCCATCCCCTGCTTTCCCGCCGCGAGAAAAAGAGGGTCATGCTCGTCGTGATCACCTCCGACAAGGGACTGTGCGGTTCTTTCAACAGCAACCTGATCAAAGGGGCCATGTCTCACATTCGAAATGAAGAGACGAATAAGGGACTGAGTCTGGCCCTGGTTGGAAGGAAGGGCGACGACTGGTTCAAAAAGCGTTCCTGGCCTATTCAGCATCGCTATCTCAACATCATGGCCAAGGTGGACCCGAGATATGCAAACGAGCTGGCTCAGAGCCTGATCACTTTTTACACGAACAGCGAGCTGGACTCCGTACACGTGGTTTACAATGAGTTCAAATCGGTGATCCGGCAGCAGGTTGTGATCGAACCTCTGCTTCCCATCCGCAAACTCCAGGTCAAAGACGTGGCGGGCACCCTGCTGGAGTACATCTACGAGCAACCCCCGCAACAGATTCTGGACTCCATTGTGCCCCGGCATGTGGAGACCCAGCTCTTTCGGGCAATGCTGGAATCGGAAGCGGCCGAACATGCCGCGCGCATGACCGCTATGGATGCGGCGACAAGAAACGCCAGAGAGATGATCGACAGCCTTACTTTGAAGATGAACCGGCTCCGCCAGGCCTCGATTACCACCGAGTTGATCGAGGTGGTGAGCGGAGCGGATGCCCTTGGAGACACTGAGCACTAGGAGTAAATCGGATGCAAGCTGAAGGAAAAGTTCTGCAGGTGATGGGCCCCGTCATCGACGTTCAGTTCGAGGCCGGCCATGTCCCGCAGATCTACAACGCCATAAGGGTAACCTCGGAGGGATTTGACACGCCCGTCGAGATCGATATCACTCTGGAAGCGGCCCACCACCTGGGCGAGGGCCTCGTCAAGTGCGTCTCCATGCAACCGACCGACGGCGTGGTGAGGGGTATGAAGGCCACCGACATTGGAGAACCGATATCCGTGCCCGTTGGTCGACAGACTCTGGGGCGGGTTTTGAACGTCCTGGGTGACCCGGTGGACGAGGGCCCCCCCATGGACCGATCCAAGCGCTATCCGATCCACAGGGCCGCGCCCAGCTTTGAGGACCAGAGCACCGAGACCGAATTGCTGGAGACGGGCATCAAGGTGATCGATCTCATCGAGCCCTTCGCCAAAGGCGGCAAGATCGGTCTCTTCGGCGGAGCCGGCGTCGGAAAAACCGTCATCATCATGGAGCTGATCAACCGGATCGCCACTCAACATGGTGGCTTTTCGGTTTTCTCGGGGGTGGGTGAGCGAACCAGAGAAGGCAATGACCTGTGGCTGGAAATGAACGAATCCGGGGTCATCGACAAGACGGCTCTTATTTACGGGCAGATGACCGAACCTCCTGGCGCCCGTCTGCGGGTGGGCCTGACGGGCCTGACCGTGGCCGAGTATTTCCGTGATGAAGAAGGCCAGGACGTCCTGCTCTTCATTGACAACATCTTCCGATTCACGCAGGCCGGATCGGAAGTTTCCGCTCTGCTGGGCCGAATGCCTTCGGCGGTCGGGTACCAGCCCAACCTGGCCTCCGAGATGGGGGAGCTGCAGGAGCGGATTACCACAACCAAGAAGGGATCGATCACGTCGATTCAGGCGATTTACGTGCCGGCCGACGATTATACGGATCCGGCGCCGGCCACCACCTTTGCCCACCTCGATGCAACCACGGCCCTGGAACGCTCCATCGCCGAGCAGGGGATCTATCCCGCCGTCGACCCCCTGGCTTCAACCAGCCGGATCCTGGATCCCCGTATCATTGGGGAGGAGCATTACGCGGTCACGCGCATGGTGCAGGGGATTTTGCAGCGCTACAAAGACCTGCAGGACATCATTGCCATCCTGGGTATGGACGAACTTTCGGAGGAGGACAAACTCACGGTAGCTCGGGCCCGGAAGATCACCCGCTTTTTGTCTCAGCCCTTCTTTGTCGCGGAGCAGTTCACCGGCATCCCCGGGGTTTACGTTTCCCTGGAAAACACGATCAAGGACTTCAAAGAGGTCTGTGAAGGCAAGCATGACCACATTCCGGAACAGGCCTTTTACATGGCCGGGGGTCTCGAAGAGGTCAAGGAGCGGGCCGAGAAGATGAAAGAGGACGCCGCCTGAACCGATGGCCACTCAACTCCCAACCCGTATCGACCTCGAGATTGTTACCCCCGAGCAACTCCTTTTCAGTGGGACCGTCCACGAAGTGACGGTGCCCGGCCTGGACGGTGCCCTGGGCATCCTGCCCGGCCATGCGCCCATGCTTTCGGAGCTTGGAATCGGCGTTCTCTCGTTCAAGAGCGGGAAACAGGAAACGATTCTTTACTGCAGCTACGGTTTCCTTGAAGTGCTCGGCTCGCGTGTGTCGGTACTCGCCGAGTTCGCTGCCCGCCCGGATCAAATCGATAAGGGCCAGGCCGAAGCCGATCGGCAGAAAGCCCATGCCCAGCTCAGGTCAACGCGCCCCGGAACCGATTACAAGGCGGCTTCCGAACTACTCCGGCAGGCTGACGCCAGGCTCGAGACCCTCTCCCGCTGAACTCCAAATAGCCTGGCAGCGAATCTCCCACCGGTCGTCAGCCTTCGAGTATAATCGCTTCCTGTCTGCCGCTGGGGGATAGTGTAATGGCAACACACATGGCTCTGGACCATGCTATCGGGGTTCGAATCCCTGTCCCCCAGCCAACTCTCAAGCGCCGATCAGAACGGTAGAGTGTAAGCTCACCGTTGCATCAGCTCACCGTTGCGGAAAACGGCAGGCTCACGCCTTGCCGTTCTGCTAACCATCTGCCGTCAGCAGATCCCTCAAGGCTCCCTCAAGCTCCGGAAAACTAAACCGGTAGCCGCTCTCTAAAGCCCGACGGGGCAGCACCTTCTGGCCGTTCAAGAGAAGTTCCTGCGCCATCTCTCCCATGAGCAGTTTGAGGACCAGGCCCGGGGTGGGGAAGACGGCAGGTCTGCCCAGGACTCTGCCCAGCGTCTTGGAAAACTCGTAGTTGGTCGCCGGATGGGGAGCCGTTGCATTGATTGGTCCCCGGATACGGTCGCTGCCCAGGATGTGGAGGATCAGACCCACCTCGTCCTCCAGGTGGATCCACGACATCCACTGCTTCCCGGATCCCAGGGGACCGCCCAGGCACATCTTGAAGGGCGGCAGCATCTTGGCCAGGGCCCCTCCTTCCGTGGAAAGGACAATCCCGGTTCTCAGCAGCACGGTTCGGACTCCGTGTTGCTCTGCTGTGGTCGATGCGGTTTCCCAGGCATAACAGACGTCGCCCAGGAATCCGCCGCCCGACGGGCTGGACTCGTCCAGTTCTTCGTCTCCTCTCGATCCATAACAGCCGATGGCTGAGCTGCTGAGCAACAGCCCCGGTCTCGGGGAAGCGGCCCGCAGGGCTTCGACCAGGTTGTGGGTGCCCCGCACTCGACTTTCTCGAACGGCGTTCTTTCGTTTTTCCGACCAGCGACCTCCGGCAATGTTCTCTCCCAGCAGATGGACAACTGCCTCAACCCCGTCCAGAGACCCGGCCGGGGGCGGACCGGTCAAGGCATCCCACTCGACGACCCGGGTGTCGGGGAACGATTTCTGGGCACTCCGCGTATTGCGGGCGAACACGACCAGCTGGTGCCCCTCCCTCTGCAGCCGTGGGCAAAGACTCTTTCCGATGAGGCCTGTCGCACCCGTGATGGCGATTCTCATGGTCTCTCCCGATTGGGATGGTTGATGGTTACTGGTTCTGGTTACAGGTTACAGGTTGAAGGTTGAAAGTTGAAGGGGCACTGTGGGGGGTCATCAAAAGGTCGAAGGTCTGATGAAACGTGGAACCTGAAACCTGAAACTCTTTGGCTTTTGGACCTGTGACTGCAAAAGTGCGATTATCTTAGTCCATGCCCAGCTTCAACTTCTCCACAGCCTGGAAGGAAGCCCGTGTGATCGTGTGGGCGCACCGCCGGGGACTGGCGCTGGGGTTGTTCCTGACGCTGATCAGCCGCCTCGCCGGGCTGGTGCTGCCCGGAATATCGAAATTCCTGATCGACGACGTCCTGGTCAACAAACGGGTGGACCTGCTCCCCTGGCTGGCTGCTGCTGCTTTCGCCGCGACCCTGATTCAGGCAACCACCAGTTTTCTGCTGGCCAGGCTGTTGGGCATTGCCGCCTGGCGGACCATCACGGACCTGCGCATCCGGGTGCAGCAACATATTTTGCGTCTTCCCGTTTCCTTCTTCGAAGCCCACAAGACCGGCGAGTTGATTCCACGCGTCCTCTCCGACTCCGACGGAATCCGCAACCTGGTCGGTACCGGCCTGGTCCAGCTTTTCGGAGGCATGCTCACTGCTTTTGCGGCCATACTCGTCCTCTTTTACCTGAACTGGCGCCTGACGCTCTCGATTTCCCTGATTCTGGGTGTTTTCCTGGTCATGATGGTCATAGGATTCCGCAAACTCCGGCCCATTTTTCGAGGCCGTCAGAAGATTCTCGCCGCCGTCAGTGGCCGCTTGACCGAGGCGCTGGGCGGGGTCCGCGTGGTCAAGGCGTTCACATCAGAGGAGGAAGAGGATCGGATCTTCGCCGAGGGTGCCGGCCGCCTCTTTGAAAACGTTCGAAAATCCATTACCGGGGTCACCTTCTTTTCGTCCCTGGGCACCGTTGTCATCGGCCTGATGGGCGTGCTGATGATTCTGGTGGGCGGGGGGGGCATTATCCGGGGCGAGATGACGCTGGGCGATATGATCATGTACCTCGCCTTCACGGCCCTGCTGGCGGGTCCGCTGATTCAAATGTCCAACATCGCCACACAGCTGGGAGAAGCCTTTGCCGGACTCGACCGGATCCGAGAAGTTCTGGCCCTGACTCGAGAGGACGACGCCGAGCTGCAGAAGCCGGAAATCGGCAGGATCCGGGGAAGTGTCGAGTTTCGGGACGTTTCCTTTGCCTACGAACCGGGACAGCTCGTCCTGAAGGAAGTCTCCTTCCGGGTAGAGCCCGGATCCACGACCGCCCTGGTCGGTTCCAGCGGCTCCGGAAAGACCACCCTGGTGGGTTTGATCCTCCTCTTTCACCGTCCTGATCAGGGGCAGATCCTGATCGACGACCAGGACGTGGCCGCGCTGAGCATGCTCAGCGTGCGCAGACAGATCGGCGTCGTCCTGCAGGACACCTTTCTGTTCGATGGGACAATCGCCGAGAACATCCGCTATGGATGCTCTGGAGCGACGATGGATGATGTGAAGCGGGCCAGCGGGATTGCCCATGTCGACGAGTTCGTGGACGGTTTTCCTGAAGGCTACGATACGGTCATCGGAGAGAGGGGGATCAAGCTCTCGGGCGGACAGAAGCAGCGTGTTGCCATCGCCCGGGCTATCCTGGCCGATCCCCGGCTCCTCATTCTGGACGAGGCGACCTCCAGTCTGGACAGTGAAAGCGAAGGTTACATCCAGGAGGGTCTTCGAGCCTTGCGAGAGGGTCGCACCAGCTTTGTCATTGCCCACCGGCTTTCCACCATCCAGAGCGCCGACCAGATTTTCGTGATCGAAGACGGCCGCATCGTGGAGCGCGGCACGCACTCCGAGCTGGTGGCTGTGGGAGGTCGGTATCTGGAGCTTTACACCAAGCAGAACCGCCTGGCCATGGATCTCTACGTCAATCCCGGCGAGAAGCCGCGAGAGGAACCGGAGGAGGAAGACCTCGCGAAGACCTCCCGCGCCGCCGACGTGGGCGTTCGCCCATTCATGCGCCGCAGCGATTAAAGCGGACCCCAGATCCAAATATGGGATGCGCCTCAGTGCGGCGACCGGCATCTGCCCAGAGCCACAACCTGGAACCTGGAACCTGGAACCCCTTAAAATACCCGCACCTACGCCGGAGTGGCGGAATTGGCAGACGCACCAGACTCAAAATCTGGCGAGGTTAACTCCTCGTGGGGGTTCGACTCCCCCCTCCGGCATTTTAGAATCAATGGTTTAGAGAGATTCCCGTCACGTACGGTCACGAGTGAGCCTCCTGGGTGTCTCCCATTTGTCTCCCACGTTGGCTAAGTTTCTCCCACTGTTTTCTCTCCAGGTTCTGGGCTGCCCGGACCGCCTTCTCAGCATAGTCCTCCACGAAATGGAGGTAGCGCATCGTGGTCTCAATCCGCGTGTGGCCCAGGTACCGTTGGACAGTGTGAACATCCACACCATGCTGAAGCCACATAGTGGCACGGAAGTGCCTGAGGTCGTGAAAGCCACGAACCCAGTCGAGTCCGGCCACCTTGCACCCCTCTTTGAATGGCCCCCGGGGATCCTTCCACGGTTTCCCACTGGACTGCATGAACACACAGGGAGTCCCCAGATGTCGTGTTAGTGCCATCAGGCGCTCCAGAGCATAGCCGCTCAACGGTATGTACCGTGGGTGTCCGGTCTTGCTCTGGGCCACGGTGAGACGACGATGACTGAGGTCTACGTGCCCCCACTCCAATCGGAGACCTTCACTCTTCCGCATCCCGGTTTCACCCAGAATGGCCGTGTAGGCACCGACCACAGGGTTGATCGTGCCACCGCCCCCAGCCGCTGCCGACAACGTCAACTCGTTACCGTTGCCCTGGATCTCGACATTCTCCCCGGCCACCAAGGCTATGTCATCCGTCAGACCGTTCAGACTCCTCACCACTGCCCCATCCGCAATCTTGGGTCCCGTCACCGCCCCGTCGGCAAGGTGCTCCGTGTCTACCGACCCTGGTTCCAGCCCGTCCCCCTGAGGACGAATCACCGCCGTCGAGGCGAGCAGATTGTTGTCGCTTCGCAGGCCCAGGAGAATCACCGGCTGTGTGGCCGTGAACTCAATCAGACTGTCTGCCTCGACAAGCAACGGTTCCTGAGTCACGAACAGCGCCTCGTGCTCTCCCGGCCCATAGGTCTTCTCCACCTCTCTCTGAAACTCTCCGGCTGTACTGAAGATCCTCGCAGTGACCGTGCTCTCTTGGGTCTCACTGGGGTTTGCCACGGCAAATCCCGTGTCCGTCCCGTCTCCCACAAAGGAGAAGAGCTTGAACTTGACGCCTTTCTCGGAGGGCAGGACACCCACGTTCCCGACTCCCGCGATTCGGAAAAAGACGGTGGCGCTGAAGGGCTGATCCGAGCTGAGCCGAGCCCAGCCGTTTCTGACTTCCCCCTCCGGATCACTGAAGACAACAGTCTCAGCGGCACCCGGACCGACGGCGACTTCCTCCATCTGGAAGAGAGTTCCGTCGGAATTCATGAGTGCCACCTCAACCAGAATCGCGGCATCACCGGGGTCATGGATCGTAAAGGCGGTCTCCGCGGGACCTCCGACCCCGTACTGAGCGAAGTACTGGTGGGTCTGGCCAAACTCACCTGCCAGACAGGGAGTCAGCAGAATCAAAGTTGTGAGGGTGACGGCGGGAAAGCAAGCTCGAAGGGTCATGTGGGAATCCTCCTTCAGTCAGTCGGGGCGTACGGTGTGCCCAGGGGACAGCAGGTAGCAATCTGTTCAGTAGAGAGTAAGTATCCCCCGGCAAAGCCGGGGGCTTTAATCTTGTGAGCCGCTCAAAGCGGACTTGACGTTGCCGCTACCGCGGCCACTTGTGCCACCTACAGGTGGCTTGGCTACAGCAGCCTGAGCTGATCCTGGCGACGATCTTCTGCTTCTTGCCGCCGGATATGCTCACGAATCACTTTCTCATCCCGACCCACCGTCGATACGAAGTATCCGCGAGCCCAGAAGTGCTGTCCAACAAAGTTACGCCGACTCTCTGAAAAGTTCCTCGCAATGTGGATGGCGCTTTTCCCTTTGATGTACCCGATCACCTGCGCCACAGAAAACTTTGGCGGAATCGAGATCATCACGTGCACGTGATCCGGCAGCAGGTGGCCCTCTTCAATCAAGCTTTCCTTCTGCCCAGCCAACCGTCGCAGCACCTGACCGAGATGTCTGCGCAGCTCCCCATAAATCAACTTCTTGCGGTACTTGGGGATGAACACCACATGGTACTTACACTCCCATTTTGTATGCTGTAAGCTCTTGTAGTTACTCATAAAACTCCTTTTCGTGATGCTTTGCTCGGCTCACGGAAGGGAGTTTTTTCACCTATTCCCGGAACTGTCAAACTCTGGCTGCCTCCCCGGCAGAGCCGGGGGGACTCCTTACGGGTCTAGCCGCCATTTCTCACCGATGGGACCTGAAAAGGCCGCCCTGTTTGGTATAAAGCGTTTTGAATGAACGTTTTCACACGCAAACGGAGGCGGCCCTTATGAGAACAGAGTGTAAACAAGCCAGGTTCGAATTTCACGGACTATTTCAACGCAAAGTGAAGGCGCGGTTCGACGGTGGGAAGATCACCTCCGATGCAGGGGTGCTGCTGTTGCGAGAGGTCGAGAGGGGGACGGGTCTGATCGCCGGACTGGCTGAGTGTTTCAGGGATCACCGGGATCCGCGGTTGATCGAACACACGGTCGAGGAGTTGTTGGGGCAGCGCATCTACGGACTCTGTCTGGGGTACGAGGATCTGAACGATCATGATCAGTTGCGCACCGATCCGATGCTGGCGGTGGCGGTGAATAAGGCCGATCCGTTGGGGGAGAGGCGGCGGCAGGCCTCAGATCGGGGGAAGGCGCTGGCGGGCAGGTGTACGCTGAACCGGTTGGAGTTGACCGGCGCCGAGGTCGATGAGCAGGAGCGGTACAAGAAGATCGCGATGGACCCGGACCGGATCGACGGCTGGATGGTGGATGCCTTCGTGGAGTCCCACGAATCGGCGCCCGAGGAGATGGTGCTGGATCTGGATGCGACCGACGACCCGATCCATGGCCAGCAGGAAGGCCGGTTCTTTCACGGTTACTACCGCCACTACTGTTATCTCCCGCTGTACATCTTCTCGGGGGAGCATCTGCTGTGCGCCCGGTTGCGGTGTTCCAATATCGATGGGGCCGCGGGATCGGTGGAGGAACTGGAACGGATCGTCGGCCGGATTCGGCAGAGCTGGCCGGAGGTCTCGATCGTCATCCGGGCCGACTCGGGCTTTTGCCGGGATGACTTGCTCCGCTGGTGTGAAGACCATCACGTGGATTACGTGATGGGGTTGGCCAACAATGATCGGCTCAAGTCAGAGAGCGCCGAAGCGATGACTCAGGCCGAAGCCGAGTTCAACGCCACCGGGCGACCGGCGCGGGTGTTCAAGGATTTCCGCTACCGGACTCGCCACAGTTGGACCTCGGAGCGACGCGTCGTCGGCAAGGCCGAGTTCCTGGACAAAGGCGCCAATCCCCGATTCGTCGTCACCTCCCTGTCGCCGGAACGCCTGGGGGCCCGCGCGCTCTACGAAGACTTCTACTGTGCGCGGGGCGACATGGAGAACCGCATAAAAGAACAGCAGTTGGGTCTGTTCGCCGACCGGACCAGCGCGGCAACGATGCGCGCCAATCAACTCCGGCTGTATCTGTCCTCCGCCGCCTACATGCTCATGCACGCCTTGCGTCGTCTCGGACTGAAGCAGACCCCCCTGGCTCGCGCTCAGTGTCAGACGATTCGCTTGAAGCTCCTCAAGATCGGCGCCCAGGTCCGCCTCACGGTCCGCCACGTCTGGATCTCCATGTCGGAAGCCTATCCCTACAGCGAGGTCTTCGCTGCCGTCGTTCGAAACCTCCAGGCCATTCCTCTGCGCTGCTGAGGTCTGTCCCGATCAAACGCCCCCCAAAACGAAATCGTTCCATCGCTCAGGCCGAGCTCTGCCTGAATACATTCCGTCACGCTCTTCCGAACCCGAAAAACGCTCCATTCACGACCATCCACACCACCGCATCACTCGACCTGGACCGGATCGATAGCGAAACTCTCAGAAAACCGTTCCGGCCTGCCAAAATCACCTTCATTTCCAAATCGGTGATCTATGCGGGCTAGTGGGCTGTCCGGACAGTGAACTGGCAGGCATTCTGTACAATAGTTAGTCCAAAACGAAAACAAGAACACTTGCAGCGTGGAGATACCTTTGCGAGAAGAAATAAAGTCGATCCTGTCCGAGATGGGCGAGAAGCCTGAAAGAGAAGGCCTCACCAAAACCCCCGAAAGAGTTGAAGCGGTACTGCGCTTTCTCACCAGCGGTTATGATGTGGACCTCCAATCAATCCTAAATAATGCTTTGTTCACAGTCAATTACGATGAGATGGTCATCGTCAAGGACATCGAGCTTTACAGCCTGTGCGAACACCACCTGCTGCCTTTCTTCGGACGTTGCCACGTGGGTTACCTCCCTGACAAAAGCGTCATTGGGCTGAGCAAGATCCCTCGAATCGTCGAGACTTTCTCTCGCCGGCTGCAGGTCCAGGAGCGGCTGACCCAGCAGATCGCCGAGACCATAACAAAGGCCATCGATCCAAAGGGCGTCGCGGTGGTGATCGAGGCCCAGCACCTGTGCATGATGATGCGGGGGGTCGAGAAACAAAACACCAAGATGATCACCTCGGCGATGCTGGGCCGGTTTCGCAACGACCCCCGGTCGCGGTCGGAATTTCTTGGCCTGGTAGGACTGTCAGCGTGACACTCGAGCCGATCCTCGCAAGGGAGCTCTGCCCCCGAAAAGGCCTCCTCACGGTCTTGACCGGGCTGCTTCTGGCGAGTCCCTGGGCGGTGGCCCAGCAGGGCCGGGAGGATCCCGCTGATTCCCAGCCCTTCCGCATAGACGTCAACCTGGTCACGCTCAGGTTCACTGTCACCGACACCAGGGGAGACTTTGCCAATTCCCTCTCCGCTGAGGATTTCGTGGTTGAAGAGAATGGGAAGCCGGTTGAGATAGAAATCTTCGAAAAACCCCGCGATCAGTCGGCAGTGAGCTCGGATTTGTGGCTCGCCTTTCTCATCGATGTCAGCGGGAGCACTTTTGCAACCAGAACTGAGGAGATCGTCGCCGCTCAGACCTTCCTTGACAATCTCACCCCGGCAACACGGATCGGTGTTTTCGGGTTCACCGAAGAATTGCTTCCTTTTCAGACCTTTACGTCCGATCGGAATCTCGTCCTCAAGGCCATCGGCCAGGCCAGACGGCATCTTGGGAAAACCGCCATCTACGCTTCGCTCGACCGACTCGTGAGCCTGACTTCCGGCACGGCACCGGCGGGCAGTCCCAAAGCCGTCATTCTTATTTCCGACGGCCTGGACCCTTCCCACGGCGAGGCAGAAGACAGTGCCAGGCGGGCCCTTGAAGCAGGCTTTGCGGTCTATACGATTCGCGTGCCTTCCTCGGCCCAGGTTTACATTGGTCCCAACCCCAACCCGAAGGAAAAATCCTTGCAGAACTCGCGGCGGCAGCGGAACGAAAAACAGATTAAGGCTTTTCAGCAGCTGGCCCCGCTCACCGGGGGACGCAGTTTCAGCGGATTCGAAACGATACTCGACTTTGACAACACGCTGGCTGAGATCAACGATCATCTTTTCGGAAACCTGTACAGGGTCGGTTACTACAGGGACAGCTCTCTCGGTCCGAACGTTCTCGAGCGGGTCCAGGTCAGGCCCAGGAGGGGCGATTTACGTATCGCTTCCGCCTTTAAGGAACTGCCCCGTCAATTCGATGCCAAGCGGTCGCTGCTTCGAGTATTTTTCGACACTTCGGGTGAGAGCACCGTGCACGGTCTGGCCCCGGTCAGATTTCAAGAGCTCGGGGCCGACATGGATGTCCTGCGGCAAATTTCAGAAGGAAGTCTGGTCGGGCTGCCCTTCAGGCTCAAGGTGAATCCCTACTCCTTTCGAGGGGCGATGAGCGATGGCGTACAGACGCAACTCGGAGTTCTGGGCCTTCTTCTCGACCAGCAGGGCAGGGAGGTTGTGCGGCTCAGAGAAATCATACGAATCACGATGGATGCACGGGAGGTCAGAAACGGTCGCGGAATTATCTACAGCAATCGACTGCTGGCACCCCCCGGGGCCTATACTCTGCAGGTGGCGCTGCTGGAACTCTCCACCTGGCGGCTGACTTCCTTCACCCGTGCAGTCACCATCCGCGCCGACGGATCGTAAGACCTGACAAGGCTTCGCCTGAGTCCAGCGAGTATTGAGCTCAAAGTTGCGGTGACGATCTGAACCCATCCCGACGCGCTCGTCGCACGCGCGCTGCTGTCTGGGCTCGTCACCTGGTCAGAGGAGTCGGGCGGCAATCCAGCTTCCGGACACAAACGTACCCACAACACTGCCCAGGTTGGAGAACACGACAACCAGCAGTATTCGGGTGACGGGATTTCCCCAGAACCCGCGAAGCGATCCGATCGCATCGGGAAGATCCTCCAGGTCTTTCACAGCGGGTTTCTTGACCACGCATTGAACCAGACCTGCCACCCAGCCCGCGGCAATCATGGGATTCAGGCTGGTCAGGGGTGCGGCGAGAAAGGCACTCAGAATGGTGAGTGGATGGGCCAGGGCGAGAGCGGCTCCCGCGGCGGATAGAGTCCCGTTGACGACGATCCAGATGTAAATGGACTGCAAGGACTCTTGAGCGTCGCCCCTGATGAATCCATAGGCAAACAGGCCCAGTATGGCACCCGGCACGGCCCACTTGATGATGCTGGGCAGAAGTCCGGCCGCAGGCACCTCCTGCAGTGTCGAGAGGTCGCTTTCGCGGCGAATGCTGGAGAGCATTCCCGGCAAGTGTCCTGCCCCCACCACCGCAACCGTTCGCCGGCCGGCCTGATCCCGGACCTTTTGGGCGAGATAAACGTCCCGCTCGTCGATCAGGGTCTCCTTCAGGTTCGGAAACTCATCTGCCAGAAGTTTGAGAACGTCCCCGAGCTTATCCTCCTCTTTCAGCTCCTCGATCGTTTCTTCATCGATTTCGTCTCCCCCGAAAAGGCTGGCCGTCAGCTGAACGAAGATCTTTAGCTTGCCCCAGAACCCCAGCCGCGCCCAGGTGCGCTTGAGTGTGATCTGAATGTCCCGATCCGCCAGAACCAGTTCTGCTCCCCGCTCGCGAGCGGCCCTGATCGCTTCCAGCATTTCGGCTCCCGGCTTGACCCCCAGCCGATCTCCAAGGCGCTTTTGAAACGATGCCATGACAAGGGACGCAAGCAACAACATGGCCCTCCCCTCTCGAATGACCTGGACAACGTCCGTGTTCTTCCAGCCTTCACGGTCAAGAATGTTCCGGTAGCGGGATTCGCACAATTCGACGCACACGACATCCGGGCTGGTCGCCTCTATGGTTTGCCTGACGTCGTCGACGCTCTGGCGGGAGATGTGAGCCGTCGGAACGAGGAATACCCGGCGGCCGTCCAGATCGATTTCCGTGACTTTGCCTGGAACCACTAAAGATCGAAGCCCAGCTGGAGCCGGGCTGATTCCGACATTTTCTCCATGTCCCACGGCGGGTCCCACACCAGGTCGACTACAACCTCAGTGACCCCCTCCACCTCTCGGATCCTGCCCTCGACTTCGCCGGGGAGGGACCCGGCAACGGGGCAGGCAGGTGAGGTCAACGTCATCTTGACGTCCACGCTACCCGGGGGGGCGACCTGCAGATCATAGATCAGGCCCAGTTCGTAAATATCGACGGGAATTTCAGGGTCGTAGACGGTCTTGAGAGCGGCCACGACAGCATCCTTCAATCCCACCGTATTCTTCTCTTCCGGTGTCTTGGCGGAAACTTCACTCTTCGGTTGTTCGGGGGCTTCAAGATTCTCCATTGCTTACTCCGTGGTAGCTTGTCCGGTCCGACGCAACGCTGCCTTCAGGGTATGCCAGGGCAGGGTTGCACACTTGACCCGTACCGGGTACTGGCTCACTCCGCTGAAAACAACCAGCTTCCCCAGATCCTCCTGTGAGCCCTCGACGACCTGGCCGGTCACCATCGAATGGAAGCTGCCAAACAATCTCTCGAATCCTTCCAGGCTCATTCCCTTCAGGGCATCCGTCATGATGGAAGCAGACGCCTGTGAAATCGCACAACCCGATCCCTGAAAGCCCACATCCACAATTCGATCCTCTTCCACCTGGAGATACAGACTGATCCGATCCCCGCACAGGGGGTTGTGACCCAGGGCTTCCCGGTTGAAGGACTCGGGCTGCCTGAAATTGCGCGGACTGCGGTTGTGGTCGAGGATGACCTCCTGGTAGAGGTCGGTCAAATCGGACATCAACGAAAAACCCTGCCTACTTCATGCAAAGCCGCACAGAGCGCGTCAATTTCCTCCCTCGTGTTGTAAAAGGCGAAGGAGGCTCTGGCGGTCGCGGGAACCTGAAAACGATCCATGACCGGCTGGGCACAATGATGGCCGGTTCGGATAGCGATCCCACGCTGGTCCAGGATGGTACCAATGTCATGAGGGTGTACGTTGTCCATGACAAAGGACAGCACCCCAACCTTGGAGCTGGCAGTGCCGATGATCCTCAAACCCTCGATGTCCGCCACCCGATCAGTAGCGTACTCGAGTAGCGCATCTTCATAGGCTCCCAGGGCGGGAAGTCCCACCCGGTTCAAATAGTCCACCGCCGCGCCCAGGCCAACGGCCCCGGCAATATTGGGGGTTCCAGCCTCCAACCGGAACGGCAAATGGTTGTAGGTGCTCTCCTCAAAGGTAACCGACAGAATCATTTCGCCACCGCCCTGGTAGGGGGACAGCTTTTCCAGAACCTCGAAGCGCCCGTAAAGAACACCGATCCCGGTCGGGCCAAACGCCTTGTGGCCTGAAAAACAGTAGAAATCGCAGTCAATATCCTGAACATCAACCGGCAAATGGGGAGCAGCCTGGGCGCCATCGATGCACACGCCGACACCCCTTGCCCGCGCCATCTCGACAATTTTTTTCACAGGATTGACGGTTCCCAGCGAGTTGGAAACATGCGCCAGAGCAAGAATTTTGGGCCGGCGCTTCAGGATTCTGTCTACCTCCTGTAATGCTATTTCCCCCTCATCGGTAATGGGAATAACAGCCAGGCTGGCGGATCGCTCCTGACAGATCAGCTGCCAGGGAACAATGTTGGAGTGATGCTCCATTCCGGAAACGGCGATCTCGTCACCCGGCTCCAGCAAATCCCTGACATAACTGTGAGCCACCAGGTTGATGGCTTCCGTCGTGCTGCGCACAAAGACGATTTCCTCTACTCTCTCGGCATTGATGAAAGCGCGGATCTTTTCCCTCGCGCCCTCATAAAGATCGGTGGCCTCCTGGCTGAGCGTGTGCACGCCGCGGTGCACATTTGCGTTGCTGCTTCGATAGTAGTCCTCCAGGGCCTGGATCATCTGGCGGGGCTTTTGAGAGGAAGCCGCATTGTCCAGGTAAACGAGGGGATTTCCTCTCACTTTCCGGGCCAGGATCGGAAAGTCGGCTCGTATGTCTTCGACATTGAAACGACCGGTCCGAGTCTCTTGGCGCCCGCCCTGTAAGGAAGTCTCCAAACCTGTCATCCTTCGTATACTCCTCGGACGAGTTCACCCTCGGGAAGCCAGCGAGTCAGGTATTCCACCAGCTGGTCGCGAAGTGAATCGACCTTGACCCGAGCGATCACCTCACCGGCAAATCCATAGATGAGGATGCCCCTCGCCGCTGCTTTCGGAATCCCCCTCGAACGCAGATAAAACATGGCCTCCGGATCGAGCTGTCCGATCGTCGCACCATGCGTGCACTTGACGTCGTCCGCGTAGATTTCCAGCTGGGGCTTGGTATTGACGAGCGAATCGTCGGACAACAGCAGATTGTTGTTGGTTTGTTTCGAATCTGTTTTCTGGGCATCTTCGTGAACAATGATTCGCCCCCGGAAGATCCCCTGTGCACGTTCATCGAGCACACCCTTGAACAATTCCCGACTGTCGCAATTCGGTTTCACGTGTTCCAGCGTCGTGTAGTTGTCGAGGTGTTGGCGATGCCTGAGCAGATACAGCCCGTCAATGCCGGCCAGGCCGCCCTCCCCATCCAATACACAACGAAAGTCGTTGCGGGTCAGCTGGTTACCGAGATCAATCGACAGCGTTCGATAGTGGCTGTCGCGAGACTGGTAGACCTCGTTACAACTGACGTGGTAGCCGTTCCTGCTCTCGTTTTGAAGACGATAATGACGAACCGTCGAATTAGCGCCAACCACAACCTCGGTTACCGGATTAGTGAAAGCGACGTTGTCCCCCGCTCCCAGGTAGCCCTCGACAAGCGTCAGCTCACTGCTGGCACCCACCACTACGAGATTCCGCAGGTGGGTCCGCACGGGCCGGCTCGAGTCGGTGGTTACATGGAGCATGTAGAGAGGCGAATCGACCGCGGTACCCGGATCGACGCGCACGAAGAACCCTTCCCGGTTGAGGGCTGAATTCAGAGCTACAAAGGGATTCTTCTCCATTTCGGCATGTCGACCCAGATGGGCTTCCACAACATCCGGCGAGTTACGGAGGGCGGCCTGCAGCGTCGTCACCGTGACGCCCTCGGCCTCGTCGAGGCGACACAGGTCCGGGCGCAGAACTCCGTTGACCAAAACGAGCCGGGAACACCCCAGCTCGGAAAAGGGCAACAGGCTGAAGTCCTCTGCCCGAAAAGGGACGCTCGCGGCCGCGGAAGGGAGAAAATCAGTCCTGCCCAGGGCCCGAAAATCTGAGAATCTCCACTCCTCCTCTCGACGGCTGGGAAAACCCCGGTCGATGAACCTCTCCATGCCGGCCTCGCGGTAGTCCCGGAACCAACGGGGTTCCTGCTGCCCATCGCGCCGAACCGATTCGAAGTCCCGGCTATAGAAGTCCTGTTCCCTGACCACTTCCATTCATATTCCCCTCAAACAACGGGTTGCGTTGCGTTCTCTTCCAACCAGGCGTAGCCCCTTTCCTCCAGAGAAAGGGCGAGCTCTTTGCCTCCGCTTTTGACGATCCGGCCCTGATAAAGGACGTGCACAAAATCGGGGACGATATAGTCGAGCATTCTTTGATAGTGGGTGACCACCACAAAGGACCGCTCCTCAGAGCGAAGCGCGTTGACTCCGTTCGCCACAATTTTCAGGGCATCAATGTCCAGGCCGGAATCGGTTTCGTCCAGAATGGCGAGGCTGGGTTCGAGCACGACCATCTGGAAAATCTCGTTGCGCTTCTTTTCCCCACCCGAGAACCCTTCATTCACCGGCCGGTTGAGCAGACCATCATCGATCTTCAGGAGCTTCATTTTCTCCCTCACCAGCTGCAGGAAATCGGCGGCATCCACTTCCTCTTCGCCCCGGTGAGTGCGACTCGCGTTGAGAGCCGCCTTGAGAAAATAGGTGTTGCTGACTCCAGCAATCTCAATCGGGTACTGGAAGGCCATGAAAACACCTTCACAGGCCCTCTCTTCAGGACTCATATCGAGAAGATTCCTGCCCTGAAACCAGATCTCACCGCTGGTCACCTCATAGGTGTCGCGCCCTGCCAGCACCTGCGCCAGCGTGCTCTTACCCGAACCGTTGGGTCCCATAATGGAATGGACCTCGCCGGCTTCAACGCGCAGATTGATGCCTCGCAGGATTTCGTTGTCTTCAACGCTTACCACCAGGTCTCTTATCTCTAACATCTCTTCTCCTTAGTCGCCCCGGAACGATACGGTCAGCCCGGGTTCAGGGGAGCGAAGGGGGTCGTCACAACGGTCAAGAGTTCGAACAGGCGCCTTGGGCCGGGCTGCTAGCCGACACTGCCCTCCAGGCTCACGCTCAGGAGTTTTCTTGCCTCAACCGCGAACTCCATGGGAAGCTCCCTGAATACTTCCTTGCAGAAACCATTGACTATCAAGGACACCGCGTCTTCTGCGGAGAGTCCTCGCTGCTGGCAGTAGAAGATCTGGTCCTCACCGATCTTGGAAGTGGAAGCTTCATGCTCCATCTGGGCAGTGCTGTTCTTGACTTCGATGTAGGGAAAGGTATGGGCGCCACACTTATCTCCGATCAGCATTGAGTCGCACTGTGTGTAGTTGCGGGCGCCGGCGGCACTTCGGTTGATCTTGACCAGGCCTCGATAAGTGTTCTGGCCATGTCCGGCCGAAACGCCCTTGGAGACGATGTTGCTTCGGGTGTTTTTGCCGATGTGGATCATCTTCGTACCGGTATCGGCCTGCTGTCGCTTCTTGGTCAGGGCAACCGAATAGAACTCACCCACCGAGTTGTCCCCCTGAAGGATGCAGCTCGGATACTTCCAGGTGATTGCCGAACCGGTTTCCACCTGTGTCCAGGAGATCTTGGAATTGCGGCCCTGGCACTTACCCCGCTTGGTCACGAAGTTATAGATTCCTCCACGGCCTTCATCATCTCCCGGATACCAGTTCTGGATGGTCGAATACTTGATGGTGGCATCGTCGTGGGCCACCAGCTCGACTACCGCGGCGTGAAGCTGGTTCTCGTCCCTCATCGGAGCCGTACAACCTTCCAGATAGCTCACGTGGCTGTTGGGATCGGCGATAATCAGCGTTCGTTCAAACTGGCCTGTGTTGGCCGCGTTGATTCGAAAATAGGTGGAGAGTTCCATGGGACAACGTACCCCGGGTGGCACGTAACAGAACGAACCGTCGGAGAACACCGCCGCGTTGAGAGCTGCGAAGAAATTGTCCGTGTAAGGGACTACAGAACCCAGGTACTTCTCGACCAGCTCCGGGTGCTCCTGCACGGCTTCGCTAAACGAACAGAAGATAATTCCCAGCTCTCCGAGCTGTTCCTTAAAGGTAGTGGCCACCGAGACACTGTCGAACACGGCGTCAACCGCAACACCGGCGAGGATTCCCTGTTCCTGGAGGGGAATGCCAAGTTTGTTATACGTCTCGAGCAGCTCCGGATCGACCTCGTCCAGACTCTTGGGGCCGTCTTCCTGACTCTTGGGCGCGGAATAGTAGACCATGTCCTGGTAGTCGATGGATGGATAGTTGAGAAAGGCCCAGCGGGGCTCTTCCATCTTCAGCCAGTGCCGGTAAGCTCTCAAGCGCCAGTCCAGCAGGAATCGGGGCTCCTTCTTTTTGCTGGAGATGAGGCGCACCACATCCTCATTCAGACCCGGCGGAACGGTATCCGTTTCGACCTCGGTAAAGAAGCCGTATTTATATTCTTGATCCGCGAACTCCTGGAGCTCACGAGTTTCCGTTGACATAGCCTCTCCTCCTATGAATACGGGTTGCCCAGCCCGGTCTCCAGGGTCTGGAGCGGGATCAGTTGACGATCGGGAAGCGGTTGCGTCATTTCGACCAGGGACACTTTGGAAAGAGCCTCCTGCACGATCGTATTGATCACCGCCCAATTACCGCGAACCCCGCAGTTCGCCTCCTGCCGACAATCCCCCGGATGCTCGATGCACTCGGTAATCGAAAACGGCCCTTCCAGGGCTGTCACGACATCAGCTACCGAAACCCGGTCAGGTCGTCGGGTCAGCGAATAGCCTCCCTTGGGACCTCGCTGCGACGACAACAGCCCTCCTCGGGCCAGCAACTTCAGTATCTTGCTGACCATGGGAAGAGGGAGACCGCTCTCCGCAGAAAGCTCGCGAGCACTGACCCTGAGAGAGTCCGGGACCCGTGCCAGCAAGGTCAGCAGCAGCATTCCGTAATCCGTTTCCTTGCTCACTCTCAACATAGCTTAAATATAGTACCAGATTAGTACTCTTTTAGGGGAGGCCCTACTACTCAGAAGCGATCTCTTTGTCAAAGAAAAAGGAATCTCCAGCCGTCCGTCAGGAGCCGTCGACGCCTGACGCCGCGTAGTACCCGCTTCTGGTCTTGACCACAACCCCCAGGCGCAGAGGTCTTACTTCCAGCTCACGCCAGGAGCCGTCCTTCCTCTGGTTGGTCGGGACATAGGAAAGGTAGTACTGGTTCTTGAGTTCCTCCGCCACATCCTCGTAGACCTCCGTAAGGCTGCTGAAAGCCTGGGACTCCAGGACCCTGCCTCCGGTCAAATCGGCAAGACGCCGGAGTCCTTTGCGTGCCTCCAGGATGTAGGAATCGGTCAACTCGTTGGGCACCAGTCGGCCGTGGGCTCGAAACTGCTGGCGTTGCTGGATCGCCATCGCCCAGTACTCGTCCAGCTTGGATGCCGTGTAAACGATTGCTTCCGAGCGCATTGCCAGTTCGGTGGCATCCTCGAGCCTCACCAGGCTGCGAGTGTCGACCCCGTCGGTCAGCATCATCACCGCTGTCTTACCCTCGACGTCTTTGAGAAGGTCGTCAAAGGTCACGTAGAGAGCGTCATTCATGACGGTTGGACCCTTGGCGTAGATGGTCTCGAGAGCATAGCGCACTTTGTTCAGGCTGCTGGTCCAGTCGAGAATCAGCCGGGGGGCATCATTGAAGGTAATAATGGCGATCCGGTCTTCCTCACTGAGACTTTTCGCAAAGCGCAACGCGGCCTGGCGAATGGCCAGCTGCGAGAAGCGTGTGCTTCCGCTGGCGTCAATGAGCAGGACGACACTTACGGGCACGGCTTCCTGCGTGAAGTTGACGATTTCCTGTTCGATCCCGTTTTCCAGAATCTTGAAATCTTTCCGTGTCAGGTTCTTGACAAACCCGCCGCCGTGGGCGCGGGCCGTAACCGACAGGAATACCTGGTCAACAGCAACCCCGATGGTGAACTCCGGCTGGTCTTCGGCAGGCGCCTGGGCAGTCACTTCCGCGACTACCGTTCCGGCAAGTAAGACAAGGGTGGGCAGATGCCGGGAGAACTGATTCACAAGGCATATTATATCAATGGTTCGCTGCTGGGAGCAGGCCGGTTCATTCTCCGGCCCGTTTCATTCGTGGGTCTGTTATCGTAGAGTTTCAAGCCCAGCCAGGGAGGGCCAGGTGAAACTCACTCATGTCGGTAAGGACGGTCGGGCGCGGATGGTCGACATCAGTCACAAACCCGTCCGGCAACGGCGGGCAAGCGCCGAAGGTCGCCTCGTGGTCAGCCGGGAGACCGTGGAACTATGTCGTGAATCCGCACTTCCCAAGGGAGGGCCGGTGGAAGTCGCCCGACTCGCGGGGATCCAGGCAGCCAAGCGGACCAGTCGGCTGATTCCCCTTTGTCACGACCTGAGTCTGGACCATATCGACGTGGAGATCGAGCTGGAGGATTCCGCTTTCCGAATCCGCGCTGACGTCGTCTGTCGCCAGGCCACAGGAGTAGAAATGGAGGCCCTGACAGCTGTTGCGGTAGCCGCTCTTACCCTCTACGACATGTGCAAGGCTGTTGACTCGAAGATGAGAATCGAGGATGTTCGTCTCACGGCCAAAGAAAAGAAGCCTCTCTCCGACTAGCAGGCCCCTCGCAACCGGCCGCTACCGCCCCTTCAGCAGCATGACATCCAGCACGGTGCCCTCTGCAAGATGGTCTCGATCCGCAGGAATGCAAAGGAGCGCATTGGCCCGGGAAAAACCGACTATGTCGGCCGACCCCTTCGTGTAGATGGGACGGGCTATTATCTCAGATCCGGTGTGGCGGGCCCGGGCCGGCATAAAGAATAACCGGCCGGGTCTGTGCTTGACCTCCTCTTCCAGCCTGGCCCTGGTCTGCAGGACCGCGTCCGACCGGTCCCCGGACCATTGCTGAACGGCCGGTTTCACAAAAAGCATGAAGGTCACGAAAGCAGAAACCGGGTTGCCGGGAAGACCGAAAACCATTTTCTCTCCCACTACGCCCGCCATGACCGGCTTGCCGGGTCTGATGGCGGCTTTGTGAAAAAGGATCTCGACGCCTTCTTCCCTCAGCACTGTGTGGACATAGTCGTACTCACCCATCGAGACTCCACCCGAGAGGAGCACCAGGTTCATGCGCAGAGCCAGCTGAAGAGCTTCCCGAACCTTTTCGGGGTCGTCCAGGGCAATGGGCTCGATGTCGGCCCGGAGGCCCAGCTCCCGACACTGCGCCCACAGCATGTGGGCATTCGAATTCCTGATCTGGCCGAAGGCGGGGATCCTCTCGATGCCGACCAGTTCCTCCCCGGTCGAAATGATCGCAACCCGGGGCGGTTCGTAGATCGGCACGTCGGCCAGCCCGAAGCAGGCGAGAACCGCGATCTCCTTGGGGCCGATGCGGCGCCCTTCCTCCAGCACCAGCTCACCCTTTTCCACTTCGCTTCCCGCCGGCGCAACATGCTGTCCTGCGACAACGGGCTGCAGGATCTCGACCCCGCCCTCGACGAGCCGGGTTTTCTCCACCATCTGCACCGCGTCGGCGGTCTCCGGGACGGGGGCCCCCGTCATGATCTGCACGGCTTCGTTCCTTGAAATAGGAAGCGGCGCCCTGGATCCGGCCCCTATGCGCCCAATCACCTGGAGAACTACGGGCGTCGTTAGAACATCTTTGCTCCTGAGCGCGTATCCATCCATGAAGGACTTTTTGAACGGCGGCAAGGCCTGATCGGCTCGAACCGGAGCGGCCAGGACCCGGCCCAGGGACTGGTGGAGTGGAACCGTCCGAACCGTCGCTTTCGGAACCCGGGCCAGAACCTGTGAAAGGGCGTGACGATATGAAGTCAGACTCATGGAAAGACCCCGCTGGCGTTTTTTCTATCGAATTCCGAAACGGATGTAAGCTCGCCGCCGTTTCTCATGTACCGCATTGCTATAAGATACTGTCATGAGCAAGCAAAAACGGGCTTTAATTTTGCTAGCTGCGGTCGCCCTTCTGGCTGCTATTGTGGCATTCAGCGCCAACGCCAACCGCGAGAAACCGATTTCGGTGCAAATCGGACGGGCCGAGCAGCTCCCGGAATTGATTGCCAGAGTGAATGCCTCGGGCGAGATCAAACCCAAGGAGTTCGTGGAGCTCCAGGCCGAGATCAGCGGCGTCATTACGGTGCTCTTTGTCAAAGAGGGCGACTTCGTCAGTAAAGACGAGGTCCTCCTCAAAATCGATCCTACCCAGACCGCAACGCAGACGCGGGGCCAGGAAGCACTGCTCCAGGCCGCTCTGATGGACGCCGCCAACGCCGACGCCCAGATTGCCCTCCAGGAAGCCAACCTGGGTCGTGAGAAGGCCGGCCTGCGGGCGGCCGATGCCGAGGTCCTGAAAGCTCGCCAGGGACTGGAAATGAGCACCAACAATTTCATCCGGAAGCAGGAGCTGTTCGAGCAGAATCTCATCTCGCGAGATCTTTATGACGCGGCCAAGAATGAGAAGGTGGCGGCAGAGTCCAATCTGATCTCGGCCGAGGCACGACTCGAGCAGGCCGCGGCCTCTCTGAATGTACAACGGGTGGTCTTGAAACAGAGCCGCAACTCTCACGATGCGGCGCTGAGCCGGGTAGAGCAGAACAAAGCCTCGCTGGAGCAGGCTCGCGACTCACTGTCAAAGACGATCATTCGATCTCCCCTGACCGGAGTGATCACTCAGCTCAATGTCGAGGTCGGGGAAAGAGCCGTTCCGGGAACGCTGAACAACCCGGCGGCAACCATCATGGTGATTGCCGACCTCTCCGTCATTGAAGCCGAGATTGAGGTCAACGAGACGGACATCGTAGCGGTTGAACTCAATCAGCATGCCCTCGTCAAGGTTGATGCCCTTCCCCACCAGCCTCTCCAGGGAACCGTCACCGAAATTGGAAACTCGGCGATCCAGAGGCCAACCAGCCAGGAGGCAAAAGAGTTCAAGGTCGCCATTCGGCTCACCGATCCGCCCCCGAACCTCCGTCCCGGGCTGAGTTGTACGGCCGACATCACGATCGCCGTCAGGAAGGAAGTGTTGTCCATCCCGATCCAGGCGCTGGTCGTGCGGGAGTTTGCGGTCGACGGCAACGGTGATCCGATCCACGAAGAACAGGAAACGGATACGCTCTCGAAAACCAGGAAGGAATTCGAGGGCGTTTTCGTTGTCCGGGAGAGGCGGGCCGAGTTCTCCCCCGTTGAAACGGGCATCTCCAGCGAAACCCGGCTGCAGATCATTTCCGGACTGGACAAGGGCTCAGAGATTGTCACCGGCAGCTATAAGGCGCTTCGCGAGTTGAAGCACGGCGATCCCGTCAAAGCTCAAACCGGCAAGAAAGGTTAGCAGCCAGGCAAGGGTTGCCAGACGTGACTCCAGCACTCATTCACACAGAAGACCTGTGGAAAACCTACGAGATGGGCTCCGAGAAGATCCATGCCCTCCACGGGGTCACGTTTGACATCCACGCCAACGAATACCTTGCGATCATGGGCCCCTCCGGCTCCGGCAAGTCGACCCTGATGAATCTGATCGGGTGCCTGGACACTCCCACCCGCGGAAAGTACTACCTGAACGGACAGCTGGTCAGCGAAATGCATGACGACGACCTGGCCTACATACGCAACAAGGAAATCGGCTTCGTTTTTCAGACCTTTAACCTGTTGGCACGGGCCACGGCACTCCAGAACGTCGAGCTCCCTCTTGTGTACTCAGGTACCGGGGCCGCCAGGCGCAAAGAGAAAGCTGAACAGGCTCTGGAGATGGTCGAGCTGAGCGACCGTATGACCCATCGCCCCAATGAGCTCTCTGGAGGTCAGAGGCAACGAGTGGCGATTGCACGAGCGCTCGTGAACGATCCCTCTATTCTGCTGGCAGACGAGTCGACTGGAAACCTGGACTCCAAGACCAGTATCGAGATCATGTCGCTCTTCGACCGGCTCCACCGGCACGGCAATACGATCGTAACCGTGACTCACGAAAGCAGCATTGCCGAACGCGCCCAGAGGGTCATCCAGCTCATGGACGGCAAAATCGAAAGCGACGAGCGGACTCATCAAAACGTTTCAGAAAGGTAGGGGGACCTTCCGCGGTCCGAAACAGAACGGCAAGGCGTAAGCCTGCCGTTGAGCCGGGAAACGGTGAGCTTACGCTCGACCGTTCTGTGGGGATCGCCCCTTGGAAGAGTGCGGTCCCGGCTTAGCAGGAGATCGCCATCTCGCTGGTGGCGCTGATCGTGACCGGGTTGAACAGAGCGACGACCGGCTGGAAGGGGTATGACACGGTCACCGTGACCATGCTTCCCTGGGTAGTGTCGGGATCCCACGTGGTGTTCACCGTAACACCCGACATTACCAGCCGGTCTCTGACGAAGTCTTGGATGTCTGTCGCGTTGCAGGGGTCCGCCGAGCGGTTTCCGTGCACGATGGCGTGGCGGGTCGCGTTGCGCGCCACCGAGGAAATGGAGTTGTAGCACCAGACGGCGCGGCCCACATCCATCATACCGATCATAAGAACGAGAAACGCGACAATAACCAGAGACAGCTCGACAATCGTGGTTCCTTTTTGCTGTCTTGTCCAGTTTCTGACTTGCACGATATCCACCACCTTGAAGAAAGGTTACTGAGCCCGCATATAGGATTCACGAGTGATCGTCGTGGAACTGGGGATCCCCGGGTAGGGAAGCGTCGTTGAAAAGGTTTTGGACGCTTCAACTTTCACGTACACGCGTCGAGTGCCTTCTGAACAGGTCCCATCCTCACAGTCCACCACCGATTCGTCCGAGCACTCACAAAAGCGGGTGACGTTCAGAGTGACCCCCCCATACATGCTCACGGCGTCGGCGGTTGCGGTTGATGTGATCATGCTCATGTCCTTTGATCTGGCATCGTCGAGCGAACCGTATGACAGTCCTGCCCGGGCTGCATTGGCCACGCCTACCGCATCGTAGAACACTCGGCCCAGATCGACTGCGCCCAGAGTGATCACCACCAGAATGGGCAAAATGGCAGCCATCTCCACAGCGGCCGTGCCCCTGGAGTTCTCTGTAAATCTCTTGATCTTCATTTCTTTTCGTCCTTTCCCCATGTCCATGTCCCCCCTTACTCGACCAGCGTGGGCTCGGGGATCCCTTCACCACCAGTGACACCGCCGGAGAGACCCAGGTGCGTCCCGGACGACACCTCCAGCGTGTCGGAAACCACTACCGTGTATTCGGCTCCCGACTCTCCCAGAGTGTTGCTGTGAAACATCAGGTGTTGCGATTCGAAGTAGAGGATGCCCTCGAAATACGAGTTGGTATTGCTCTCGATCTTATTGTCATATTCGCCCGAGATGTCCCGGTCCTGCCAGAAAAGGATCTTGTCGAAAGATCCGGCACTCTCGCCCTCCTGGGCGGTCATCCAGACGTCGGTGTTGCTCTGAATCCCGATCGGCGCATAGTCATAGCCGGCTCCGTCCGAGTTGAAAACGGTCATCCCGTATCCCACTGCGCTGGAGCCACTGCCTGATATTGAACCCATCTCCTTTGATCCAGTAGGTTCCGGGGTTGAAGAAGACATGGGAGCCGCTCTCCACCCAGAGTCCGCCGCAGTAGGTGCCCGGCCAGATATCGTAGCGGTTGTTGGTTGAGCCGACGGCACTGACCGAGAACTCCGTGAAATCACAGCCGGCGGGAGGTTCAGGCTGGGGCAGGTCCGCGAGCGGGTCTGTTCCTTTTGCACAGGGATTTCCGTCGCACTCCCCCGTGTCCGGTGTGGGATCGCAGGTCGAGCCCGAGCAGTTGTAGTCTCCGCAGACATCGATATCTACCGCCGTGATGCTCGAGCCGCTGGTGGTTGACAGGGCCTCGTCAGCGCAGGAAGAGACTTTGACCTTGCACGCCGGTGCCGTCAGAGTCGATCCGCTGCTGACTTCCAGCGCTTTGTCGGCGGTTCCGTTGAGGACATAGACACAGCCGCCTGCTCCTCCCACTCCCAGCCACCGCCCGGGCGCTGATCAGCATCTGGTCAACCCCCAGCACCGGCATGAAAAACGTGTTGATCTGTTCGCTGATGACAACCTCGACATAGCCGTTCTCCCCGATGAAGTCACCGCTCACGGGTGGCCGGTAGACCATTCTTGTTTCTCCCCCGGGACCCGTCAAAGCCATTTTTAGCCGTGTCGTAGTAAACCTCGTCGTTGAGGTAATCGTCTTCATCCCTGTAGATGGAATGCGCTCCTGCCATGGCGCCGGCGTCCGCAGCGGTCTGCATGATCCGGCGGTACTGGTAGGCAAAGCCAAGATCGATGATGAGCCCCAGCATTGCCAGCAGAGCGGGCAGCACCAGGGCAAAAACGACCGCGATGACACCTGTTTGTTCTTTTAAGCGGCTTCTCGGTGGCTTCATTCTTCTACACCCCTAAATCTGAAGTTTCCCTGGACAACACTTGCAGTCACTAGAGTACTTCACAGCCCGCCCTAGACTTGTGACACTCGACACCGGTTTTCCGGCCTGTCTGGTGCCTTTTGTTGCAATTCGGTGGGTCCTGCCTCGCGTCCCTGAAAACGGGGCGACTACGGGAACAGAGAGGTCGATGATTGCGTCGTTTTTGGGATCTGGCGGAGAGGGAGGGATTCGAACCCTCGGTGCCGTTTCCAGCACAACTGCTTAGCAGGCAGCCCTGTTCAACCACTCCAGCACCTCTCCGCTCGGAGGGCGGGTCGCAGGGCGCCTTATTCTACGTAAACAGGCTTTCAGGGGTCAATTGGCGGGCTGACGGAGGACTAGGATCGCGGTCGCCTCTTCCAGGCGAAAGGTCAATAATTGCTCTCGCTCGATCACAGCCGGCTGGCCTCGGGAAGTGAGGACCCTGGCGCCGGCCCGGGTTGCGTCGATTGGCCAGATGCAGTGGCCGACAATCCGAGCCAGGGGCAGCCCAAAACTTGCAATCATCGGGCCCAGGATATACATGGTGAAGTTCTCCAAACTCGGTTTCGGTGTTTTAGATGGCATGAACGACAACAAGTTTCAGCTAGCGGAAATCGAACGGATTCGGGCACTCATTTCTCCCTGCCTGCGCCGGACACCCCTGCTGGACTCTTTTTGTAACCAGGGCCTGTTCCTCAAGGCCGAAAATCTCCAGAACACACACTCCTTCAAAGTCCGGGCGGCGGCGGGCCAGATGCTTTCCCTCTCCGAGGCCGAGCTTCAGCAGGGGCTTGTCACCTCGAGCTCGGGTAACTTTGGCCAGGCTGCAGCTTTCGTAGCCCGGCGCCTGGGTTGTCCGCTGCAGGTCGTGATGACCCGTGACAGCAGTCCCCTTAAAGTTGCTTTGACGCAGCGACTGGGAGCGAAAGTCGTCTTTTGTGACAATGATTTCCGGGCTCGACAGGCCCGGGTCGAACAGATCAAATCCTCCCGGGGGGCCACCGAAGTCCATCCCTTCGAGCACCCGAACGCCATCCTCGGCAATGCTTCTCTGGGGCTCGAGATTCTGGAGCAGAAGCCTGCGACATGGCATATCGTAGTGCCCGTAAGCGGCGGCGGCCTGATCAGCGGCGTCGCCCTGGGGGCCCGGCTCCTCAACCCCGCGATTCAGATCTGGGGGGTCCAAGCGGAGGGATCCAATGCAGCCTACCTGTCATTTCTCGAGGGCCGAGTCCAACAACTGGAACATACTCGAACAATCGCCGACGGGCTGCGGGCGAATCGGCCCGGAGACCTCACCTTCTCGCTGATCCAGGATTACGTAGACTCGGTCGTGACCGTAAAGGAAAAGAGCATCCTACTGGCGGTGGCCCGTTTCTTGAGTGAGGAAAGGCTGGTCGTTGAACCCTCCGGGGCTGTCACGCTGGCTGCGGTTCTGGAGGGCAAGATCCCCGCCCAGGACACGGTCTTGGTCCTGAGCGGGGGGAATATTGACCCCGCCGTTCTCGAGGAGAGCCTCCTCACGGTTCGAAAACGGTCTTGAGAACACCCGCCTGGCCAGAGTGAAGAGCACAGGTCAGGCCTTCCTTAAACCGTTCCAGTGGGTAGCGCGCCCCGACCACACCCTGGAGCCGGTCGGCCAGCCGATCGGCCATCTCTACCGACTGGCGGAAGGTACTGGAAGTGCTGGTATAACTCCCGACGACCTGCAGCTCCTTGTACCAGATCGAAGTCCAGTCGATCCCTCTCGGTATTCCCGGCATCCCGACCAGCACCACTTTCCCCCTGGCCACCGTAAAGCGGAGGCAGTCGTCGATGCTGGACGCGCCGCCCACACAATCAAAACAGATGTCGACTCCCCCCGACAGGACAGGCTTGCTCAACTCCGGATGGAACAACTCGGCTCCGAGAAAGTCGGCCAGCGCCTCAAAGAGGCCTTTTCCCGCCTCGAAGACCCTTTCGGCACCCAGTCGAGTCGCCCAGTCTCTTTGATGCGGGTACTTGGCCACCGCCAGCACCGTGGCCTCCGGCTGAAGTTCTTTGAGCGCTGCGATCGTGAGAATGCCGATGGTCCCGCACCCCATAACCAGCAGGACCTGATCGGATTGGGCTCGGGCACTCCGGGCCGCCTGCAGAGAACAGCTGAGCGGCTCGACGAGCACGGCTGCCTGGTTGCCGAGAGACTCCGGAACTCGATGCAATTGCAGGCGGTGGGCCACGAAAGAGCGGCTCCAGCCCCCGCCCGTGTCTCGGCAGAAGCCGGTCTGAACCCCTGCAGAGATGCAGCCTGCCGTGACGTTGCGGCACTGGGCGAAGTGGCCGCTCCGGCACTCGGCACAGACCTCGGAGATACCCCGAATTCTACAGTGCAGGGGCGGCTCCAGAACGACACGCTCACCTGCGCCGAACCCGTTGCCAGCAGGTCCGGCGTCTAGAAGCTCTCCGACGACTTCGTGCCCGAATACGAACGGACAAGACGTATAGGGCGAAAAGTAGGTGCTTCCTCTGGCCGTGACCGTAGCCAGGTCCGAACCACAGATTCCACTCAGCAAAGGGCGGATTCGCACCCATTCAGTCCCGGGGAGGCGCGGCTCCGGCAGTTCGGCCAGACGGGTTGTCCCCAGGGGCGACGTGCAAATCCATTCCCAGTATTTCCCCGGGTAGCGGGTGGCCAGGAAGCGCGGGACACTTCTTCTATACTGGACGGCTTTCATGTTTCCGGGGTGCCGGGACTCCACTGTTGAACGTCCCAGCCCTCCTTTGAGGCAATTCTCTGCAGGCGCGCGTCGGGGTTGACCGCCACCGGATTCCCTACACATCTGAGCATGGGCACATCATCCACACTATCCGCGTAGGCGTGGCTGGAGGGCAGGCGGACCCGGTGTTGGTGCGCATAATTCGTCAGCGCTTCCGCCTTCCGGAGTCCTGTCAGGGAACCCTCCTTGAGCGCCCCGGTAAAAACGCCGCGGGCCTCTTCGAGATCGGCGCACAGCATGTGGTCCGCCCCCACGTGTTTCGCTACGGGCGCTACAATCTGCCGGATGGAGCCGCTGACCAGAACGATGTCTCGGCCTGCGGCCCGATGGCGTTCAATGCAGTCGAGCGCCTTTGGATAAAACTTGGGCCTCAGATCTTCCGCGAACAGCGCTTCGGCGCCCTCGCGCAAACGCTGGCGGGTGAAACCCCTGTAGTTTCGGTAAAAGCGGGTGGTCAGCTTTTCCCGGCTGATGCGATCCAGGATCAGATAACAGGGCACTCTGGCGAGCAGACTGGCCGTCCAGATCAGCCTCCCAACAGGCCCCATCTCGCGACGGCGAAGGAACGCATAATAACGGATGATGTTCCCCTTCAGCAGAGTCCCGTCGACGTCGAAGAAAGCCGCCGTCCGTTCATCCATCGGCATTCGCAATCCGAAGGGCGCGCACTTCTGCCTGGACATCCCGAGCGATCAATTTGTAAAGCTCATCCCTGGAAAGATGCCCTCGCTGTTGCTGGTAGCGCTGCATTAGCATCGGTTCGCCAAAGACGATTTTGATCGGATGCCTGGTCGGCCAGGATTTCCCTGCCGGGAGGGCCTTGTGAGTTCCTGAGATGGCAAGAGGCACGACGGGAACCTGCAGTTCCCAGGCAATCAGGCCCAGTCCAGCCTTAAAATCCTGCACTTCCCCGTCTCTGGACCGGGTACCCTCTGGAAAAATCAGGACCGGCTCGCCGGCCTGGAGGATGCCCTTCACGAGCTTCAAGCTGGCCAATGAGCTCTCATGCCGTTCGATCGGCACCACATTTAGAAGCTTGCTGACCGCCCAACCTCGAAATCTCGACGAAAAGAAATAGTCCCGGGCACCCAGAACGTGGAGCCGCAGCGCCTCGTCAAGCCCTTGGGAACGTGCCAGGGCAGCGACCACCGCCCCGGTATCGAGATGGCTGCTGTGATTGGCAGCCAGTATGTACGGTTTCCCGATTGGAACCGCGTCCCCGTTGGTCACATTCAGCCCGAACCAGGATGTCAAAACCGTTCTAGCGGCAGCGAAGGCAACCGTCAGAAGCGCCCGGTCCAGGGCCCCCTTGGCGCCCAGAGGCAGTGCCGAGCTGAGGGCCTGGCCGGGATGGGCCTGCGACGATTTTCCCGCCGCTCCGTAGTCCTGCAGGAATTCCAGGAACTGTCCGACTCTGGTCAGTTTCACTGCCTGCTCGTCCGGGATGGAAACACCCAGAGTCTCCTCCGCCAGCAGAAGCATCTCAATGGCCTGCAACGAGTCCAGGCCAAGATCGTCGTAGAGATCCGTAGAGGTATCGATGGCTGTTTTGGGGCGTCCCGAAAGGCGGCTCAACTCCGCGATCAGGATGGCCCCTGGAGAAGTTGCCCGGTGCTGTCTTCCGGACGGCGGTGATTCTGATTCCTGCGGCTCTCGTTTCTCTTTCAACTCCCGCCGGAGCCAGCGCCGGAGTCTCGGCCGATCGATTTCCCCATTTTCCCGGACGGGCATCCCCTCAGCCCGGAAGTGAATCTTTTGCAGTCGATGGTAACTGGGGAGTTCCCGAGCCAGGCTCCGGGCTTCACTCTGAATCCTTTCCTCGGTCTCTTTCCCGGCCTGGACGCCATTGTCGCCCGCCTGAATCACCGCGTGTATTTCTTCGGTCAGACCCTTCGGTATACCCACCACACCGATCTCGCGCACTCCCTGGATCTCCCGATAGATGGCTTCCAGATCCATCGGGTATACATTCTTTCCAGCACCGGTGACGATGACGTCTTTGATCCTGCCGGTGATGTAGATATAGCCATCGACATCGACCCAGCCCAGATCACCAGTGTGAAACCAGTCGTCTTCCATGACAGCCCGGGTGGCGCCGTTATTCTTGAAGTACCCTTTCATCAGGCTGGGACTCCTGACCACGATTTCTCCCACGCCGTGCTTATCGGGGTGATCCAGGCGTACCTCCACGCCCGGAAGGGGCCGGCCGGCGGATCGCGCGCGGGCACGGTGCAGTGGATTCACGGTCAGGACGGGTGCTGTCTCGGTGAGGCCGTATCCCTCGTAGATCGGCATACCCAGGGCCTTGAAATCTTCGAAGAGATCTTCACCCAGGGTCGAGCCTCCACTGACGAACACCCTCACCCGCCCGCCAAATTCTTGATGTACCCTGGAAAATAACTTGCGGCCGATGTTGCGTCCGAAGCGGCGCTCCACAGAACGGCTGATCTGTTTGGAGGTCGCCACCAGGCTGGACTTAAAGGAGGAGCCCGTAGCGCCCAGGACTTTGCGCTCGAGATAGTCTCTCAGCAGCGCGTAGATCGTCGGAACGCCCAGCATACAGGTCATTCCGGTCGTCCGCATGGTCTCCAGAATCACGCGAGGTTTCAGCGTCGTAGCGTAGACGACCCTGGCGCCCCCCGAGATGGGCATCAGAAAGCCGCAGGTAAACTCGAGCGCATGGTACAGCGGCAGCACGGACAGCAGCACGTCGTCGGGATATACCGGCAGATTCTTGTTGACTCCGAATAGATTCGAGAGAAAGTTCCGGTGGCTGTGGACGGCACCCCGGGGATCAACCATGGTTCCGGTCGTAAAGATGATCGATGCAGGGTCATCCGGAGATACCGGCGGCGGGTCAAAGGATCCCGTTTCGGTAGCCCGTGGGCAACTGCGAGAAAGGTTCGACCGCTGAAAAACGCTGCACTGCCGGTCGACATCGAACAGCAGTACCGGACTCTTGGCGGCCTCGTTTTCCTCCAGGCCTTCCTCTGTGAGACCAGCCAGGCAGCGCTCCGAGGCCAGGATCGCTTTCGCATCGGTCAGCGCGGCAATCGACCAGACTTCCTGGTGCCAGGTCTGGGCGTCAATGGGGACAACCGTCAGACCATTGCGCACAGCGCCCAGGTACGCCAGCCCCCACTCGGGTTGATTCTCGGAGAACAGGACCACCCGATCTCCCTTGCGTAAGCCGTGGGCGTGAAACCTTGCCCCAATCTCCAGAGAGGCTTCTCTGAGATCTTCGTAGCGGTATCGAAGCCACTCCCCATTTCTTTTGATCTGCAGCGCTACACGCTCAGCGTATTTCAGGCTGCTCTTATCAACAAGCTCATTGATGGTCTCCGCCGACAACCGGGATGCCTGGTTGTCCAGCTCCATGGTTCCAGCGCCTTCGATTTTCAGAATGAACTTCTTCACGCCCGGAATGTGGACATTCTGAATATAGTGCCGCCAGTTTATGCGCGTGACATCGAAATTGAACCGCTTCTTTTCCTCAGAAGGCAGGGAGTCAAAAAGCTCGGCCGTACGGTCTACCTGGAACTGACAATCCAGGTTGAGATACGGTCCGTATATCTCCCCGTAGTAGTAGAGTTTCTGATTGGCCAGTTTGGCGGCTGAGATACGCCGTCTGACCTTCTTGGTCGTCTCGAAAACGGCCAGTTTTTCCAGTGTTCTTGCAGCCGTGTGCAGCGGGACCGTTCTAAGACGGTGCTGCAGCCGCCAGGTGGCCGGGTTGGGGAAGCGCAGCCTGCGAAGGAGAATGGGGCGTCCCTTCTTGTCCAGCATCGGGTGCTTTGTGAAATAGTCGAAGATTAGATCGTAAAGCTCGCCAAGTGTGATCGGGTTTCTGGAACTCGTCGCCACCTGATAGACCTGCGCCTTTTTTTTTCCTGCTGCTGCGGGAAGTGCCGCCAGGAGAGCATTCACCACAACATCGACCGGGACCAGGTCGAGGAGGACGTCGGGGTCGAGGGGCAGAGACTTGAGACGACCTTTCCCGATCGCTGCGATGAGAGGATCTGCCATCCGTAACCCATCCAGCCACCCCGGACACGGTTCCCACAGGCTACTTTCAATGATCGAGGGCCGCAGGATTACCGTTGAAACCGACTTGCACGCGGCCAGCACCAGCTGTTCGCCCATCGCCTTGGTGTAGGTGTAGGTATCGTTCCAACCCCTCTTCCTGGCCCACTCCATTCCACTTTGCCGCAGCTGGCCCTGGATCCAGACTTTTCGAATGCGCTCCAGCCGATCTCGACGGCGTGGGCGCTGCCGCTTCTTCTTCCTGGATTGCCTGAGCAGCTCCAGGGTGAACTCACGTTCCCTGGTCTTGCTCGCAGCTTCTTTATGGACATCCTCGACGATCGACTGCAGCCGGGCGACGTCCCGATTGATGTCGCTGAAATACCCTCGAGGAAAGGGGTCCGTAGTGTCGGGTGGGGCGCAATGATAGATATTCTCGGAAGGCTTCTTATGGACGGCTCCGTTCACGTAGGCGGTCGAGACGTGAACCAGCACGGAGGCCTGACACGACTCGGCAAACTCGGCTATCCTCCCGGCAGCCATGACGTTGAGAGACAAGGCCTCGTCCACCGGGGCGTCAAAAGACACCACGGCCGCACAATTGATGACCACGTCGATTTCACGCCGTAGTCGCTGTGCTTCCTCCGGGGTGATCCCCAGGTCGTCCCTGGAAATATCCCCGGCCACCGCCCGGAACTTCTCTTTTAAGAACTCGAGCAGCCTGTCTCCGTAGATTCCCCTGAGCCGATCGAAGGCACTTGAGGTGTAAAGCTCTTTCTCGAGCCGGGTCTGAGCAGAAATAATCCGGCCACCCAGGCGCTCGGAAGGACGAATCAAGGCGTAGACCCTTCTAACCTCAGGCGCCGCGAAAAGGATCTTCTCGATGAGAGGCTGCCCCAGAAAGCCCGTTGCCCCGGTTACAAAAACGTTCTTCCCTGTAAGATATTCCGCAATTCCCTGCATGGATCTCTTTGTTTACGGACCCTTCTCAGCCTTAGACGAAACGGCTCTTCATTCTAGCGGACGACCACCTTCAGGCTCCGGGGTACAATCCGGGCCGTGACCGGAGTCCCCCCGCACACGTCTCCGTCCAACATTTTTCCTGTCGGCTCACTGGCACGAATACCCACAAAAGAAGATCTAAAGAGTGAAAAGCTGGAGTGATTGAGGTGACTTCCCGTATACACCCTGGGGAAATTCGCCATTAAATTAAGCTTGCCGATTGCACCAACCACCACAATATCAAACAGCCCGTCATCCACCTTTGCATCCGGTGCAAACTTGAGCCCACCGCCGGTGAAGGGTGTGTTCAAAACAAGAACAGACGTGCACTCCAGACTCAGAACCTGGCTATCAAGCTCGATCTCCATCGCTACCGGTTTCATCTTCCACAGAGCTTTGTAGATGGCCACCATGAACGCCAGATGCCCGCGTAGCCATTTCAACCGGTTACTCTCAGCAGCGACCTGAGCCGGAAATCCCACCCCCAGAACGGACAGAAAATGACGCTCCCCCGCCATCCCTACGTCGACCGAGACACCCCGTCCATTCTGAGCAATCGCCAAAGCCTCTTCAAGGTGGTTGCAGGGGAGCCCCAGGCTGCGGGCGATATCGTTTCCGGTTCCTACCGATAAAATCGCCAGTTCGGTCGGGGATCCCGCTAACGCATCGGCTACCTCGCTGATGGTCCCATCGCCCCCCATCACCCCCACACGAGAAGCTCCCTTGGCGACGATCTCACGAGCCAATCGGGTGGCGTCCCGTGGGCTCTTCGTTTCCAGAACTTCTACTCCGAGCTCAGACCCTCGTTTCCGCAATTCCCTTATGGAGACCCGGCCCCGGCCGAATCCCGCCAGAGGATTAGCAATGACCTTCATTTTTGTTGCGAGTATACCAACCGGCCACGCGGGAAACCGAACCTTCCACACCTCCGGAAAATAGTTCTATATATCAATAATTAGTATTAGTCGTAGTAGTAGGTCTTGTGGAACCTGTGAGAATACTGATTGGGTAAGGCTGAGTGCTGTGGAAGAGGGCACCTGTTTACTGAGGAGAATCTGGAGAACCGAGCTTTCCAGAGTCCGGTAACCCGGCGTACACAGGGCATGCACAGCGCGGTTTGTGGATAATGTAACCGGCTCGTGCCGGGGGCCTCAATGGGATATCCTGTAGGACCTGTAAATGGGGTCAACATCCCCTGCCGGAGGCACGACCTGTCTGGTGATGGGCCTGGTCTTCAAAACCAGTCGAGCTGCGGCGAGAGTCGTGGCTGGTGGGTTCGATTCCCATGTGCCTCCGCCAGTTCCGGGCCGAAAGTCAGCAGCTGGATGCTGATCTCGTTTTGAGGTTGAGAAAAGAGCAAGAGAGGTGAGGGTAAATGACGCTGAAATACAATGCGGTGGCTGTTCAGACCGACTTTGCCAACCCGCTTTCCCACGCCGACATGAGAAAAAATACGACCCGGATTGTTGAATTGACTGCCATGGCGGTGGAAGGTTATAAGCCCTTTCTCCCGGTGAAACTGGCTGTCTTTCCCGAGTTTGCCCACGCTGCCCCGGTTTATCGGACACTTCAGGAATTGAGGTCCCGGCTGGGGGTGCCGATTCCCAACGAACACACCGAAAAGATGGTGGAGAAGGCGCGTGAATTCGATCTCTACATTCAGATGGGATCCATGCTGGAGACAGATGAAAAATACCCTGGCGCTCTCTTTAATACGACATGCTTAGTAGGTCCCAGCGGTATTCTTCTCAAATATAGAAAGACCTATCCCTGGATTCCCTGGGAAGTCCATACCAGCCCGCATGACATTCCGGATTATGAGGAAGAGTTGTACCCGGTAGCTGAGACGGCCATTGGGAAAATCGGGGCCGCTATCTGTTACGACTGGCTTTTTCCGGAAGTGTTACGCGAGCTCGCGGCCAACGGTGCCGAGGTGCTGGTACGCGTCTCCGCCTATATGGATCCTTTTGGTGCAACCGAGCCGATGGACTGGTGGACAGTAGTGAATCGGTGTCGGGCTCTGGAAAATTTGTGCTACGTCGTAGCAGCGAACCAGGGAGCTTCGCTGAAACATTATCCGCCGTTCTCCTGGCCGGGGGGAAGCATGATTGTTGACTATGATGGCCGAATCTTGAGCCAGGCGAGCCCGGGAGGTGGAGAAAAGATTGTGGTGGGCCCGGTTGACATCGACCTGCTCCGACACGAGAAGGAAACTCGCCTGGCTCATCAGATGCTTGCCCATCTCAGGACGGAGGCTCACTCGCTCTATGCCCGGTCGATTTATCCGGCGGGCACGTTTCGGCCGGGAGACTGGACCTACGACGACAATTCCAGGCTCATTGAAGAAGCGAAGAAAAAGGTTTTCGACTCTTTCCCGGCGGGAAACCCGGGGGACCACGAGTGATGTCCGGGAGGGTGGGCGTCGATGCGGGACTCGTTGATGGAGATCCGAGCGTTTTGTTACCATAGCGGTTTTTCAATTCTCTGAGGGTTGATCAATGAAACGGACGTATCAACCGAATAACCGGCGGCGCAGGAAGAAGCATGGCTTCAGAGCCCGCATGCGTACGAAATCCGGCAGGTTGATCTTGAAGAGGCGCAGGGCCAGGGGAAGGAAACGGTTGACGGTGAGTGGCTAGCCCCTGGTGGAAGTCCCAGGGGTCGCGTTGCGAGGCAGCGCGGGTCCAAATCCAAGGCGACCCGAGCAACTACGATGCCAGGCCAGACTCTGAGTTGGAGCCAGCGTCTCCACAATCGGAAAGACTTCCTGCGCATATACAGTCAGGGAAAGCGAGTTTATACGCCCACCCAGGTCGGGTATTTTCTAGAGAACGCAGGTGATCGGGATCGGCTGGGTGTGACCGTGTCTCGAAAGATCGGGAAAGCCGCTGTTCGCAACCGGGTCAGAAGAAGCATCCGCGAATTGTTCAGAACCAGCAAGAGACCGTGTCCACCCTGTTTCGATATTGTTGTGAATGCGAGAAAATCGGCCGGCCGGGCGCCCTATGACATTCTGCAGCGTGATTATCTGAAGGTCCTCGATCGTATAGCGAGAAAGGGGGATCGACGATGAGACTCGCGGAGAACGTGGTGACGGGGCTTATACGTGGCTATCGGATCGTGATCTCTCCGCTGCTGCCGCCGACCTGTCGGTATCACCCCTCTTGTTCCCTGTATGGATTGCAGGCCATCAACCGCTGGGGCATGGTCCACGGTCTATGGCTGACCCTGTGCCGGCTCCTTCGCTGCCACCCCCTGGCCACCGGGGGGCTCGATCCTGTGCCGGGCCGGTCTGATGGAACCCAGCAATGACTGCGCCTGATTCTGGATCCAGCGACAACGAGAAGCGCCTCTTTCTAGCTCTGATACTGTCGACTCTCGTCCTTCTGGCCACGCCCTATCTGTTGAATCTTGTGAACCCTCCGCGCCCTGCCCCGGAGGTCCCGATCGAGACGTCGGAGGAGAAGCCTTCCTTCGCGCCCAGGCCGGCCGCCGCGCCCAGGGCCGAAACTCCCGAGCCACCGCTTCTCCAGGAGGATGTGACGGGTCTGGAGCGGGAGATTGTGGTCAGGAACCAGGACCTGGAGCTGCGCTTCTCGACCCGGGGTGCGCTGATCAAGAGCGTTCGGTTGTTGCGCTATTTTGATGAGGGCGAGCCCCTGGAGCTGCTGCCGCAAAACGTCCCGCGAGACCTGCCCCGCCCGCTGCAGATTGTCACAGAAGATGCTCGAGTCCAGAATCTGCTGGATCGGGCGATCTATGAAGTTCAGGGTGTCGGCACCGGCCCGGCCACCGCCCCCCTGGAGATGCGGCTGGTCTATCAGGAGAGCGGTATCCGGGTGGAGAGAACCGTAACACTTCCCGCCAGCGGCTATGTATTTGAAGTGGCGACGCACCTTTACAGGGGTGGGGAGCGTCTGCCCGCGCTGGTCTCTCTGGGAGCAGGGATCGGTCCCGCTCAACTCACTCCCGAGAACGACTTTGCGAGCCCAGGTGTGGCAGTCGGCACCGCGCTGAACGTCGAACGGTACTGGGAGGATGATCTCACCGGGGGAGCGAGCCCGCCCGGCAGTGACTGGGACTGGCTGGCTGTGGACAGCCAGTACTTTGCGCGGGCCCTTCTGGCGAATCCTCTGGGGACCATTCAGATGGACACCCATCCGGTTCAGATGGAAGGAGACGAGGGAGAGACCATCGCCCTCTTTTCAGCCCGGGCCGCGGCGGAGCCGCCAGGCACGCTGCGGGTTTTCTTTGGTCCCAAGGAGTTGGAAACCCTGAAAAGTGCCAGTCCCAACCTTGGAGAACTGGTCGACTTCGGCTGGCTTTCAATTCTGGTCAAGCCGCTCCTCTATGCGTTGAAGTGGATTTACGCGTTCATAGGGAACTACGGCTGGGCCATCATCATCCTGACCTTCCTGATCAATGTGGTACTGGTTCCCATCCGCTACAAGCAGATAGTCTCGATGAAGAAGATGACCGCACTGCAGCCGCAACTGAAGGCCATACAGAATCGGTATAAAGATCTTCCTCGAAGCGACCCCAAGAAGCAGGAGATGAACAAGGAAGTCATGGGGCTGTATAAGCAGCACGGGGTCAATCCCCTCGGAAGCTGCCTTCCACTGCTGCTTCAGATGCCTTTTCTGTTTGCCTTCTACCGGATGCTCTGGACTGCCATCGAGCTGAGGGGGGCACCCTTCATCCTCTGGATAGAGGATCTTTCCAAGTACGACCCCTTCTATGTGACGCCCATTCTGATGGGTGCCACCATGCTGGCCCAGCAAAAAATGACTCCCGGCACGGGTGATCCGGCTCAGCAGCGAATGATGATGATGATGCCGATTGTCTTTACGGCACTCTTCTTGAGGGTGTCCAGCGGTTTGGCGTTATACTTTTTGTTCAGCAACGTTTTTGGGATGTTGTTTCAGGTAATCGTACAGCGAGTGAGTCCGGAACTGTCGAAGACGCCGGCCACGACAACCAGCAATCCCAAGAAGAACTCAAAAGGCCGCAAGAGCAAGAGCAGATAAAGCCATGGCCCCCGAGATCCTCGAAGAAGTCCAACATTTTGCTGAGCAGCAGCTGGATCGGGCTCGACTGGCTCTGGAAGTCAATATACAGGCCGGCCGGGATGAAGTCGTGGTTGAACTTTCGGGACAGGACTCAGACCTTGTGTTGACGGAGAACGCCCGCCTCCTGCATGCCTTGAATCATCTCGTGAGCCAGAGTTTCTATAGAAAAGCCGGGGGCCAGCACCGATTCGTGGTGGACTGTAACGGATACCGGGCCGCCCGTGCTGCGGAGCTCGAGCTGCTGGCCGGCAAAGCGGCCGAAAAAGCCGCCAGCAGTCGCCGTCCCTTTCACTTCCAGCCGATGCCGGCCAATGACCGGCGAATCATCCACCTGTTCCTCGCAGAGCAGCAAGAGGTCAGGACCGAGAGTGACGGGCGAAGAACGCACCGTCGCGTCGTTGTCATTCCCGAAGGCACTTGAGAACCTCTGAGGAGGACCACATTGTTGCCCTGGCAACTGCTCCAGGCAAGGGTGCGCTCGCTCTGATTCGTGTTTCGGGTCGGAGTTCGAGATCTCTTGCCCGAGAAGTTTTCCAGCCCTGGCCGGAGCCCTCGCCGATTGCTCGAAGGCCCCATCTGGGCCGGATTGAAACGGAGTCCGGCGAAGTCTTGGATCAGGTTTTGTTGACCTGGTTTCCGGCCCCAGCTTCCTATACCGGGGAAGACGTCGTCGAGGTGTCCTGTCACGGAAGTCTCTTGATAACGGGGCAAATCGTGGAGCTTTTCATTCGGCAGGGAGCGCGCCTGGCAGAGCCCGGCGAGTTCACGAGAAGAGCCTTCCTCAACGGCAAACTGGACCTTGCCCAGGCCGAAGCCGTTCGAGATCTGATTGAAAGCCAGACGGTTTTCCAGGCCCGCCTGGCGACGGCGCAGCTGGGAGGAAGTCTCGCTCGGCTCCTGGAACCCATTAGAGCAGAGCTGGTCGACATTATCAGCCACATGGAGACTGCGCTGGAGTTTGTGGAAGACGAAGTCGAGCCGGAGCACCGAGAAAAGCTTCTGCGCCGCCTCGAGGGACTGCAGTCGAGGCTTTCCGAACTGGAGGGGGGATTCGAGCTGGGGCGCCTGGTGCGGGCTGGAATCGCAGTCGCGATAACCGGTTCACCAAATGCAGGTAAATCTAGTATTTTCAATGCTTTACTGAAGAATGACCGAGCCCTCGTCACGGCCACTCCGGGGACCACGCGAGACGCCGTGACCGAGGTCATCAGTATCGAGGGATTGCCGGCGAGATTGATCGACACCGCTGGAATACGAAAGGCGGAAGATCGGGTTGAAGAACTCGGGATCGAGAAGACGCTCGAATACCTGACGGGCGCGGACGTGGTCCTGTTCGTTCTGGATGGGAACCAGCCCTTTGGGTCTGAAGAGCAGGATGTCTGGAACCTGGTGCGCGATAAAGTGACGATCCTGGTCGTCAACAAAGCAGACCTGCTCCGCAGAATCCGGATGCCTCCCGAAGTGGCGAGCTCAGGGTGTCAGAGGATCTCGACATCGGCTCTTAAGGGCGAGGGTCTGGATGATCTCGTAGCCGCCGTGTGGCGCGAGGTCAACCCGGAATCGGCCGTTGAAAAGGATACCTTTTTCCTTACCAGCCTTCGTCACTACGAGGCTGTTCAGAAGGCCGGCCACGGGCTGACCCAGGGCATGGAGGCCTACGGGAAGGGCTGGAGCGAAGAATTCCCGATCCACGACTTTCGGAAGGCGCTTGAAGCTCTCGGAACGATTACCGGGGATACGACCGTAGAAGACATCCTCGACCAGATCTTTTCCACTTTCTGTATCGGGAAGTAGCAGCCCTCTACTGCTGCCCCTAGCAGCCACGGGCTGCTAGCCCGCATAGATCACCGATAGGACCTCAAAAGGCCGCCCTGTTTGGTATAAAGCGTTTTGAATGAACGTTTTCACACGCAAACGGAGGCGGCCCTTATGAGAACAGAGTGTAAACAAGCCAGGTTCGAATTTCACGGACTATTTCAACGCAAAGTGCAGGCGCGGTTCGACGGCGGGAAGATCACCTCCGATGCAGGGGTGCTGCTGTTGCGAGAGGTCGAGAGGGGGACGGGTCTGATCGCCGGACTGGCTGAGTGTTTCAGGGATCACCGGGATCCGCGGTTGATCGAACACACGGTCGAGGAGTTGTTGGGGCAGCGCATCTACGGACTCTGTCTGGGGTACGAGGATCTGAACGATCATGATCAGTTGCGCACCGATCCGATGCTGGCGGTGGCGGTGAATAAGGCCGATCCGTTGGGGGAGAGGCGGCGGCAGGCCTCAGATCGGGGGAAGGCGCTGGCGGGCAGGTGTACGCTGAACCGGTTGGAGTTGACCGGCGCCGAGGTCGATGAGCAGGAGCGGTACAAGAAGATCGCGATGGACCCGGACCGGATCGACGGCTGGATGGTGGATGCCTTCGTGGAGTCCCACGAATCGGCGCCCGAGGAGATGGTGCTGGATCTGGATGCGACCGACGACCCGATCCATGGCCAGCAGGAAGGCCGGTTCTTTCACGGTTACTACCGCCACTACTGTTATCTCCCGCTGTACATCTTCTCGGGGGAGCATCTGCTGTGCGCCCGGTTGCGGTGTTCCAATATCGATGGGGCCGCGGGATCGGTGGAGGAACTGGAACGGATCGTCGGCCGGATTCGGCAGAGCTGGCCGGAGGTCTCGATCATCATCCGGGCCGACTCGGGCTTTTGCCGGGATGACTTGCTCCGCTGGTGTGAAGACCATCACGTGGATTACGTGATGGGGTTGGCCAACAATGATCGGCTCAAGTCAGAGAGCGCCGAAGCGATGACTCAGGCCGAAGCCGAGTTCAACGCCACCGGGCGACCGGCGCGGGTGTTCAAGGATTTCCGCTACCGGACTCGCCACAGTTGGACCTCGGAGCGACGCGTCGTCGGCAAGGCCGAGTTCCTGGACAAAGGCGCCAATCCCCGATTCGTCGTCACCTCCCTGTCGCCGGAACGCCTGGGGGCCCGCGCGCTCTACGAAAACTTCTACTGTGCGCGGGGCGACATGGAGAACCGCATAAAAGAACAGCAGTTGGATCTGTTCGCCGACCGGACCAGCGCGGCAACGATGCGCGCCAATCAACTCCGGCTGTATCTGTCCTCCGCCGCCTACATGCTCATGCACGCCTTGCGTCGTCTCGGACTGAAGCAGACCCCCCTGGCTCGCGCTCAGTGTCAGACGATTCGCTTGAAGCTCCTCAAGATCGGCGCCCAGGTCCGCCTCACGGTCCGCCACGTCTGGATCTCCATGTCGGAAGCCTATCCCTACAGCGAGGTCTTCGCTGCCGTCGTTCGAAACCTCCAGGCCATTCCTCTGCGCTGCTGAGGTCTGTCCCGATCAAACGCCCCCAAAAACGAAATCGTTCCATCGCTCAGGCCGAGCTCTGCCTGAATGCATTCCGTCACGCTCTTCCGAACCCGAAAAACGGTTCATTCACGACCATCCACACCACCGCATCACTCGACCTGGACCGGATCGATAGCGAAACTCTCAGAAAACCGTTCCGGCCTGCCAAAATCACCTTCATTTCCAAATCGGTGATCTATGCGGGCTAGGCGATCAGGGTCTCGAATAGTCGTTCCAGTTCCTCACCGTTGTGGAAATGGAAAACCAATCGACCGGCTCCCCTGCTCTGCTGCTGGATTTCTACCTTTGTTTGAAAGCGTTCTTCCAGCCGTTGCTGAGCCGCCCGGACATGGGGATCGCTCGATTCATGTGCTCCGGGTGGCCTGGGGCGTAGAAGACGCTTGACTGCCCTCTCTGTCTGACGAACCGAAAGGGCTCGCCGGACCACCCGCTTAGCCAGTTTTCGCTGCTCACCTGCCGACAGGGGAAGCAGGGCCCGGGCATGCCCCATGGTCAGGGAGCCTTCCAGCAGTAAATGTTGAACGCGTTGTGGTAGATTGAGGAGTCGAAGGGTATTGGCCACAGCACTACGGCTTCTTCCAACCCGTTGCGCGACTTCCTCCTGAGAAAGGTGGAACTTCGCGACCAGTACCTCGTAAGCGTGTGCTTCCTCGATGGCGGAGAGGTCCTCGCGTTGGATGTTTTCCACAAGGGCCAGCTCCAACATCTTTTCGTCGGAAACATCCTGCACAACTGCCGGAACGGAGGGCAGCCCCGCCTGTTGAGCGGCTCGCCAGCGCCGTTCTCCTGCAATCAGTTCGTACTCGTTACTCGTCCTCCGTCGGCGCACAATAACGGGCTGCAGAACGCCGTTTTCGGAAATGGAATCGGCCAGTTTTTCAATGCGGGCAGTGCCGACCTGCATACGAGGTTGTAGGCCGTTGGGCTTGATCAGATCGATATCAATCTGCCGAAGACCGGTAGCCAGTGGAGCCTCGGGGAGGAGGGCGTCCAGACCTTTTCCCAGGACATTACGTTTCATGGTACTAACTCACTTTGGCTGTCCGCTGTCGAGTGCGGGAAAGAATCTCATTGGCCAGAGCAATATAGCTGTTTGCTCCTTTACACCGGGCGTCGTACAAGAGCACGGGTTTCCCGAAACTGGGAGATTCGGCCAGGCGGACGTTGCGGGGGATGACCGTCTGGAACAGCTGAGGACCGAGATGTCGACTGACGTCACCCCGAATCTGGTTGGCCAGATTGAGCCGTTCGTCGTACATGGTCAGCAGCACCCCCTCAATCTCCAGCCCGGGGTTCAACCGGTTCCGGACACGGGAGACTGTCCGGAAAAGCTCGGAAAGGCCCTCCAGGGCAAAGTACTCGCACTGGAGGGGGATGAGCAGGGAATCCGCGGCTGTAAGAGCACTGAGAGTGAGAATTCCGAGTGAGGGGGGGCAATCGATGAAAATGTAGTGGTAACGGTTGGAAAACTCCGGCAGCAGGTTGCGAAGTCGCTCTTCCCGCTGAGGCATCTCCAGCATCTCGATCGTGGCACCGATGAGGTTCCGGTTGGCCGGCAATACGTCCAGATTGGCCACTTGCGTTGGATAGAGGGCGTCGTCAGGTGGGCACTCGCCCAGTAAAACCTCGTAAAGCGTAGCCGGAAGCGCATCCCGTTCCACCCCCAGCCCAGAAGTGGCGTTGCCCTGTGGATCGAGGTCGATAACCAATACCGACAGGTCGGCCGATGCCAGAGCCGCTCCCAGGTTGATAGCCGTCGTGGTCTTGCCAACCCCGCCTTTCTGGTTGGTTATTGCGATTACGCGCGTCATCTGGGGCAGAATAACAAAGGACTCTGGCAGGTTTTGTTCAAAAATGTTTCACGTGAAACACCCCCGTGGACTGGTGTGGAAAACTGCACCAACCTGCAACATTTCCTCCCCGCTGCTTCCGCAGCGGGCTCTGATGGGGTATTCCAGGGCGTTTCACGTGAAACAACATCGGCGACACTACTCGAAGGCCACCTGGGTGGCCCAGCGCTGACGCGATTCTGGAACTTGTAACTGATTGATAATATGGTAGTTATCCAAATACGTCGGCAGCTCCGACGAGTGTAGTAGCAGGAGGACTTGCTGGTGCCGTTGAAGTCTTTCGAGCAGTTTGGGCGAGAGCTTGAGGGCCCGGGTGCAGACCGTGTTGCCGGGCTTCCAGCCCCTATATTCCTGCCAGCGAAGGGGAAACACCGACACCTTTAGTAAACTGAGTTGACGGACCACCGCTTCCAGAAAGAGGGCCTTTCGAGGCTTGTTCTCAACCAGAGTCAGGTTCAGCCCGGGGCGGTAGATCTTGGCCGCCAGCCCGGGAAATCCGGCACCAGTACCAATATCCGTCAGGTCGGTCTGGTCCGAGAGAAAGTGCTCAGCCATCCAGAAGCTCTCCAGGAAATGAAACCGCAGAAGTCGCTGCAGCGACTCTTCGGAGACGAGATTCACCGTCTGCTGCCACTTTCGGAGCATGTGAACGTAGGTTGCCAGGCTGGAGATCTGAGCAGAACTCAGCGTGAGTCCGAAGCGGGGCAGCAGGTTGCTAACGAGTTCCTGCAGTTCGGCGCTGGAATGAAAGGGCAAAGCCGGCATTTTCAGGATTGAAGTTTCTTGCGGGCTCGCAGTTGCAGATGGATGTTCAAGATGGAGACAGCAGCCGGCGTGACTCCGCGGACGCGGGAAGCCTGTCCCAGGCTGGCCGGCCGGACCAAGTTGAGACGTTCCACCATTTCAGAGGAAAGGCCCGACACTCTGGCGTAGTCCAGGTCCATGGGAATGGGCCGGGTCTCCAGCCTGGCAACTCGCTCTACGTCCCGCTCCTGCTGGCGGATGTAGCCCTCGTACTTGACGTGGGTTTCAACCCGCTCGGCTTCCCTTCGCGTCAGGTCATGACCTTCCTCCGCCAGGACGGATCGGAAGTGCTCGATCCTGGCCTGGGGCCGCTTGAGTAGCTGGCTAAGGGGAGTACCGGCCCGGGCCCCAAACTGCTCCTGGAGGCTGGAGCGCGAAGGGCTACCGGTGCTCAGATGGTTCTTTCTCAGGCAGCTCGCCGCTGCATCGATGCGTTCCCACTCCCGTTGATGCTGCTCGAATAGCCGGGAATCAATCAAGCCCAGGGCCGCCGCCTCCGGCATCAGGCGCCGATCCGCGTTATCAATTCGCAGGAGCAGCCGGTATTCGGCACGGGAAGTGAACATTCGGTAGGGCTCATCCACTCCCTGGGTGACCAGATCATCGATCAGGATACCCAGATAACTGTTGTTTCGTTGCGGCACCCACGCTTCCTTGCCCTGTACCTTCAGCGCGGCATTGATACCAGCCACCAGCCCCTGGGCGGCGGCTTCTTCGTAGCCGGTCGTGCCGTTGATCTGACCGGCATGGAAAAGTCCTCCGAGGGCCCTCGTTTCCAGAGAAGGCTTGAGCTGCTGGGGGTTGACGAAGTCATATTCGACGGCGTAGCCGGGCCTTAGAATCACGGCATCTTCGAGCCCCGCTATCTCAGCCAGCATGGTCCGCTGAACGTCCGCCGGCATGCTGGTTGAAAGACCGTTGATGTAGATCGAGTTTCCCCTCAGACTCTCGAGCTCAAGGAACAGTTGATGCGAAGAACGGTCTGAAAACTTGACAATCTTGTCTTCGATCGAGGGACAGTAACGTGGGCCGATGCCCACGATCTCGCCGCTGTAAAGAGGACTCCGGTTCATGTTGGCATGCAGGATTTCGTGCACGCGCTGGTTGGTATGCGTGATCCAACAGGGGACCTGAGGCTGAGACACTTTCCGAGTCTGAGTGGAGAAGAACACGGGTTGGTCATCGCCGGGCTGAGCTGCGAGGCGTTCCAGGGAGACGCTGCCGCGGTCCACTCGCGGCGGTGTGCCGGTTTTCAGGCGCCCCATTTCAAATCCGCTGGCACGAACGGCTTCAGCCAGCCGGATCGAGGCGCGTTCCCCTGACCGGCCCGCACTGAACTTTTGATCCCCTACATGGCACAATCCGTTGAGAAAGGTTCCGGTTGTCAGAACGATCGCTCGACAGGAAACCGGTTGGCCGGAACCGAGCTCGATTCCACACGCCGAGGCCCCCTTGATCCGAAGGTCTGCAACTTCACCCTCCACGAATGAAAGGTTCGGAATCTTCCGCAGCCACTGCTGCATGGTCTTGCGGTAGAGCCGCTTGTCGCACTGGGCCCGGGGCGCTCGCACCGCCGGTCCGCGCCGCCGATTGAGAAGTCGGAACTGAGTGCCGGCCCGATCCGCAACTCGCGGCATCAACCCGCCCATGGCGTCGATTTCGCAGACCAGGTGTCCCTTGGCGATTCCCCCGATGGACGGATTGCACGACATCTGGGCCACCATGTCGAGGTTGATCGTGCACAGGGCTGTCCGGGCTCCCAGCCGGGCCGCCGCCGCCGCCGCCTCGCAGCCGGCGTGACCTCCCCCAATTACAACCACATCGAAATCAAGCAACCCTATCTACTCCAGGCAACCCGCGCGATTCTTACCGGCGGACTGCCATTATATTCATCCGCGCGGCGCGAGCGAGTACAATTGAACGCATGATTTTTGGCCGCAAGAAACGGTTGACCCAACTCGTCGACTGCGCGGGCTGAGCTTCCAAGCTGGCACCGGGAGTGCTGCAAAAAGCTTTGAAGGACCTGCCCGGCATGGTGGATCCCAATGTGCTGGTTGGCTTTGACACGGCCGATGACGCCGGAGTGTATCGAATTGACGAACACCTGGCCCTGGTTCAGAGCACTGATTTCTTTACTCCCATCGTGGACGATCCGTTTCTCTACGGGCAGATCGCGGCCGCCAACGCGCTGAGCGATATCTATGCCATGGGAGGAACGCCCCGCTTCGCTCTTTCCATTGTGGCCTTCCCCGCGGACGACCTTGACGGGGAAACTCTCCATGAGATCCTCTGCGGCGGCGCGGAGAAAATGCGCGAAGCCGAAGTTCCCGTGATTGGCGGTCACTCGGTCAAAGACCCCGAGATGAAGTTTGGTTATGTGGTTACGGGTCTGGTCCACCCGGAGCGGCTCTACCTGAACAGGGGGCTGCGCCCCGGGGATTCCCTGATTCTCACCAAGCCGATTGGTACTGGAATCATCGCGACGGCAATCAAGTACGGAAAGTGTCCCGAAGGAGTGGCCGGTGAAGCTACACGCTGGATGCTGACTCTCAACCGGGAAGCCGCTTCCCAGCTGGAAGGCCTCGAAGTCCACGCTGTCACCGACGTGACGGGCTTCGGTCTTCTGGGGCACGCTTTTGAGATGGCCATTGCGAGTGGGGTCTGCCTCGAAATTGCGGCAGATGAAGTCCCCCTGATCACGGGTGTGAAGGAACTGGCGCAGCGCGGGCTGCTTCCCGGAGGAATTGAATCGAACCGGGACTACGTGAAGGATGCGATTGGTTGGGGCCGCACCCGGCCGCTGCTTCAGAAGGTCCTTCTCGACCCTCAGACATCCGGAGGCCTCCTCATCGGCTTGCCCTCAAATCAGGCGCCCCACCTCCTGGAAAAGCTGGCTGCGGTACAGGTTTTCGGACAACGTATCGGAGCCGTAAAGAATCGATCCACTCACTATCTGTCCGTTCAATAAGGCCGGGCCCTCGTGAGTCCCCAACCACCCCCAGAAACCCACCTGCCGGTTTCAGGCCCCCTTTTCGCGAAGCAGCTCCTGAAGTGGTATGAGGGCGCTCGGCGCGACCTTCCCTGGCGAGGTCAACGCGATGCCTATCGAATCTGGGTGGCTGAGACCATGTTGCAGCAAACTCAGATCAACACGGTGCTGCCCTACTATCAACGTTTTCTCGAGCTCTTTCCGACGATTGAGGCCCTGGCCCGGGCCAAAAAGGAACGGGTCGTAGGGGCATGGTCCGGGCTTGGCTATTACCGCAGGGCCGAAAATCTGTGGAGGGCGGCCGGAATCGTCTGTCGGGAACACGGAGGCCACTTTCCGGCGGATCGCAGAGCGGCCCTGGCGCTGCCGGGTGTGGGAGTCTACACCGCGGGTGCCGTACTTTCGATTGCGTATGGACTCCCCGAAGCGATCCTGGACGGCAACATAAAACGAGTGCTGGCCCGCCTTCTTTGCATCAGCGATGTAGGGCCGGCGGTGGAGAGGAACTTTCGGGAACTGCTTGATCGCCTGGTCAGGACTCCGGCGGTTGCCCCTCGCGTCGAGGACTTCAACCAGGCCCTCATGGAACTGGGAGCCCTGGTCTGCACGCCTCGCAACCCCGGTTGCGACGACTGTCCTTTTCAGAAGTATTGCCGGGGCCGGCGCGCCGGAGTCCAGGAACACATCCCCAGCCCCCGAAAGAAGCGGCCAACCGAGCAGCACCGCTTCATCAGTGCGATTGTCCTGGATGGCAGGGGTTGCGCTCTTCTGGCCCGGAAGAGGCGGGGACCCTACCTGCAGGGATTCTGGGAATTCCCCAAGGTGAAACCGGCGCCGGGCGACTTGCACGAGTCGTTCCTCTCCGAGCACAATCTGCGTCTCCGGCCCGTCCACGAATTGGAAGATGTCAGGCATCAGGTCACCTTTAGAAAACTGACCTTCGAACCCGTTGTTTGTGAACTTCTCGAGCCCTTCGGGGATCGCTCGGGATGGATGTGGGCAGACCCGGACAGGATTTCGGTTCCGACGTCGAGTTATGTCCTCAAGATCTGGAAGCAGTATCGATTGTGGGTGCCCCCGCCTCTGCGAAGTTGACGCGTGACCTCGCGTGCAACCCCGAACGGGGGACCGGGAAGGGCTATAATTTCTTTATGCCGGCCTGCTGCAGAGTTGTCCTGTTTGCGCTTGTCGCAGTTCTTACCGGGGTAACGACTATGGGTCAGACGTCAAGCCCGCAGCGGAGGATTGCCAACCCCGAAACCATCCACCTGCCCTCGGGTTCCCGAGTCGAGTTTCATGCCTTTCATTCCCGGTCGCTGAAGAAAACGCTGGGCTACAGTGTGTTCCTCCCTGCCGGTTACGATTCGAACGAACAGGTGTATCCGGTGGTCTACTTTCTCCACGGCATGAACAACGACCACACCAGCTGGTGTGTTGGTCGCTACGGCAATCTGCCGAAGATTCTGGACCAGACCATCCGGGAACAGAACCTTCCTGAGTTCGTCATGCTGCACCCTGCCGGAGAGCGGGGATACTATACGGACTCTGCGGACGGCCGGGCTCTCTATGAACGTGCTTTCCAGGACGATTTCATCAACGCCATGGAAAGCAGGTATCGAATCCGAAAGGACCAGAAAGGCCGCGCCCTGGCCGGTACCTCCATGGGGGGTTACGGAGCACTCAAGCTGGCCTTCAAGAACCCCGGTTTCTACGCTGCTGTAGCCGCCGGCTCGCCGATTGTTCTCGTGGGCGACGACCCTGCGAAACTACTGAGGAGTGGAGATTCGCGACGTGTGCAGTTCTTCTCAGGCCTTCTCCACAGCGTTTACGGAAACCCAGTCGATCAAAAGCACTGGAGAGCGAACCGGCTGGAGAATCTGGTCCACGGAGATCTGAACGGGTTGCGGGTGATGGTGCTTTACGGAACTGCGGATCGATACAATCAGATGATTCCCATGGAAGAGGGTATCCGTCACCTGGGTGAAATTCTGGAGTCCAGGAAGGTTGACCACCAGCTCCACATTTTCGATGGAGAACCCCACGGCTGGAGGTTGATGAGCGCTCACCTCCCGCAGATTCTGCAATTTCTGGCCAGTGGTTTTTAGGGTGCCCGGGGCTGTCGGGCTCCCAGGCCTCACGGCCCGGGCTATTCTCTATCGCCCCTCCGGGGCTTGACGGCTGATGTGTGTCTACCGCGGCCTAATTTACGGAAAGAAGGCCCGGGTTTTCCAGGTGGGAGATCACGTCTCGCAGAAAGGTGGCTCCCAGGAAGCCGTCGACCACGCGGTGGTCGAGTGAAAGGCTCAGGTTCATCATGTGTCTGACCACGACCTCCTCCTCCCGGACGACAGGCCGTTCTTCTATCTTGTGAACTCCCAGGATAGCGACTTCCGGATAGTTGATGATTGGTGTTGCCAGGATTCCACCCAGAGCACCCAGGCTGGTGATCGTGAAAGTGCCGTCGCGCAGATCTTCCAGTTTGATCTGTCCGTCCTGGGCCAGCCGGGCGAGCGAGCGAATCTCAGAAGAGATCTCAAGAACGCTCTTACCGTCGGCGTTCTTGACCACCGGAACGATCAACCCGTCCGGAGTCGCTGTGGCCACCCCGATGTTAAAGGAACGCTGGAATTCAATCACCTTTCTCTCCTCGTCCAGAGTGGAGTTGAGAAGGGGGTGTTTCTTGAGACCGGCGACACAGGCTTTGATAATAAATGGAAGGTAGTTCAGGTCCTGTCCCTCGTGTTGCCGTTTGAACTCGGAGCGAAGCTGGACCAGTGAAGTCGCGTCCACCTCTTCTACATAGGTGTAGTGGGGTGCAAACCGCTTGGCGGCGACCAGATGATCTCCAATTTTCTTGCGGATTCCCCGGTAAGGTATCGCGTCGGCCGTTGTGTTGCTACCCGCGAGATTGCCGGCGGTTTGACCCATGGCACGCTCGACATCCCGTCGCGTGATCCTGCCGCCCGTACCGGTTCCCTGAAACCCGGCCAGTTCGACTCCCATTTCCCGGGCGAAGCGCCTCACCGCCGGGGTGGCAAGATTCTTTTCTTGCCTCTGGCTGCGCACCTGCACCTGATCCCCTCGTGTGCCGCCGTGTGCCGTTCGCCCTTCCGGTACGTCCCCGGGAGAGTCCGGGAGGGGGGCCGGCCCGCCGGCTGCATCAATGACCACGAGCGTTGCCCCTACGGCTACGAGGTCACCTTCACGACCCACTGTTTCCAGTACTTCGCCCTCGACAGGTGAGGGAATTTCCACCGTGGCCTTGTCCGTCATCACTTCGATCATGGGCTGATCTTCTTCCACATGGTCTCCGACCTGGATCATCCAGCGGATAATCTCTCCCTCGACAACTCCTTCACCGATATCGGGCAACTTGAATTCGTAGGGCATGGGGAGCGGTTCAGAAGGCGAGGCTGTCCTGGGCGGCTCGCAGGATCCGAGCCGGTGTCGGCAGGTAATCTTCCTCGAGGGCATAGGGGAAGGGCGTGTCGAAACCCGTCACGCGATACACAGGGGCCTCCAGGTGCAAGAGAGCCTTCTCGGTAATCGTGGCAGCCAATTCGGCCCCGAATCCACAGGTCCTGGGAGCTTCATGAGTAATGATCACCCGGCCGGTTTTCTTCACCGACTGGATCACGGTCTCGACGTCGTACGGGATGAGGGTCCGGAGGTCGATCACCTCAATGGAGACTTCCAGGAGTGCCTCTGCCTGTTCCGCGGCCTCTAGAGACACCGGCACCATGGCCCCGTAACAGATCAATGTGAAGTCCGTGCCGCTGCGGACGACTCGGGCTTGTCCCAGCTCGATTTCGAAAGCCTCCTCGGGAACGTCCCCCTGGGCCGATCGGTAGAGCTTCTTGGGTTCCATGAACAGAACCGGGTTGTCGTCACGGATGGCGGCCGCCAGCAGACCCTTGGCCTCATAAGGGTTGGAGGGAATGACGACTTTTAACCCGGGCGTGTGGGCAAAGTAGGCCTCCGGGCTCTGCGAATGGTAATGACCGCCTCGAATACCTCCGCCGTAGGGAGTTCGAATCGCCATGGGGCAGGCCATTTGACCGCCGGAGCGATAGCGCAGCTTGGAAACCTCATTGACGATCTGATCAAAGGCAGGATAGATGAAGTCCGCAAACTGGATTTCGGGAACAGGCCGAAGCCCGTAAATGGCCATGCCCACCGCTGCTCCCACGATTCCGTTTTCGGACAGGGGCGTGTCGAACACCCGGTTGTCTCCGAACTCCTTCTGCAGATCTGCAGTTGCTCGAAAGACGCCTCCGAACCGACCGATGTCCTCTCCAAAGACAACCACGGTCTGATCGCGCTGGAGCTCGCAGCGCAATGCTGAGTTCACGGCCTGGATGAGGTTCATCCTGGGCATGTCAGGGCTTCAAACTCGCTGTTTCACAGTTAACGGTTGCTTGCTGTTTCGCAACTCTCCCCGCTGTTCTCGAAGGTGCCAGGGGACCTCGTCGTAAACATCGGTAAAGAGGGTCTCGGCCTGGGGCGGACCTACGGCTTCGGCCTTGCGTACTGCCGTAAGAATGCGATCTCGGGTCTCGGCCTCCAGTTCGTGGTCCTGTTTCTCGCTCCACAGACCCTCGTCCGTGAGATAGGCCCGGAGGCGTTTCAGCGGGTCGCGTGGTTCCCAGGCCTGGGCTTCTTCTTTCGTTCGATAGGCCCGTGGATCATCGGAAGTCGAGTGGCCCGTCATTCGGTACGTCAAGGCCTCGACAAAGGTCGGCCCCTCGCCCCTTCGGGCCCGCTCCACGGCAGTCCGGGTCTCCCGGTAGACAGCCAGGAGGTCGTTACCGTCCACGCACACTCCCTCAAATCCATAGGCTGCCGCTTTCGTCGAAAGAGACTTGACGGCAGTCTGCTTCTCCACCGGTAGCGAAATGGCCCACTGGTTGTTCCTGCACAAAAAGACCACAGGGGCCTGCATGGCTCCAGCCAGGTTGCAAGCTGCGTGAAAGTCGCCTGTGGAGGTAGCGCCGTCACCAAAATAGACCAGGACAATATCAGTCTGGCCGGTGATCTTGGCGGCGATGGCCACACCGGCTGCGTGAGGGATTTGTGTTCCCACAGGACTGGAAACTGAGGAGTAGTAAAGTTCGGGAAGTGCGTAGTGATTGGGCATCTGGCGGCCCTTGGTCGCATCCGTACTGGTCCCGAAGAGCTGGCAGCACAGGTCATGGATCGTAAAGCCCCTCAGCAACGCGGCTCCCAGTTCGCGATAGCAGGGGAATATCCAATCGGTGTCCCGAAGAGCGGCCGCACTACCGATAATGGAAGCTTCTTCCCCGATTGAGCTCACATAGAAACCGATTCTTCCCTGGCGCTGAAGGGTGATCATGCGCTCGTCTATGCGGCGATTGAGCACCATCAGGCGATACAGTTCGACCAGCCGGTCCCTGCCCAGGTCAGGCAAATCGGCGGCGTCTTGAACGACCCCCTCGGGATCCAGGACCTGAACGATCTGCTTAGCCATGGCCCGGATTATATCTCCCTCCTTGGGAAAGTGTCCAAGAAACTGGACCCGCTGGAGGCCCCTTGCGTCGCAGTCTGGAAGCTGCTGTTCTGTTTCTACGAGTGGCGGGCAGGGGAGAGAGTGGTCCCGGTTTTTCCCAGACGAGAGCCAACCGCTAGAGTCCAGGAGGGCCCTTTCTGATTCGAGCTCTCCACCCGGACTTTCTTTCAAGGAGGGGTTCCCGCGAGGCCGATGGCCAAACCAGCCTCGCGGGAACGGGGAGTGTAGTGCGAGGTTCTCATTTATCTTTGACGCATCGAAGGGCGAAAAGTTCTCATCCTTTTGTTCGCAGTCCAACACATAGCTGTCCGTGGTAACAGTCGTACCGGCGCGCGACCGGATTCTGCCCCATGAATGTGACGGAAGTCTTGCTCTCCTGGTGCCACCTCTGCCTCATCTTTGGGCGTGAATCAAAGGAGTACTAAGCCAGTGGGAGGAAGCCGTCCACAACTTCGACCGGGGACTACTATTGGAGTAGTGAAAAAGTGGCACAGGGACTGTGGAAAAGAGGTCCTGGCCTGGTTGGTGCAATGACTATTGATACATTGTTTACAGCTATTTATATACTTTTTGGAAGTGATTTTTAAGGCTCGAAAAGAGGCCCAAGATTTTCTCCGGAGCTGTGAAAATTCTGTGTTATCATACTGCAATGCGACTCAGGAGTGTTTCGCGTGGGAGCGAAAGTCGGAAGTTACCAGAATCAAGATCTGAACGAAACCTGGCCGTTGCCATTTTGCGTCAGGCCTGGCATGAAGCCGTGATGGATTTGAGGTCCGTCAAAGAGACCTCAAGGAATGACTACAGGTTGCTCAAGAAGAAGGCAATTGAGTGGATCAGCACGGACGAGTCCGGGTTTCCTTACTGGTGTAAGCTGGCGGATGTCGACCATTTGGCCGTTCGGCAACGCCTTTACGAAACGACCGCCGCGCACTAAATCGAAGCGGGCCTGTCCGGCCGGTGTTTGCCCGTCCCTTGATGGAAGAGGGCGGCGGTCACTTTTCGAGCAGGCTTCTCAACTCCTTGGGTTCGGGAAAGCGCCCTTCCTTCAGTTTCGAGAACACCAGAGTTTCGTCGAGGCTCACCTCGAAGCGCCCTCCCCCGGACGGGACCAGGGTCAGGGAGGCGATTTCTTTTCTATAGTGCGACAGTAATTCCAGCGCCATCCAGGCGGTTCTTGCTGTGTACTTTCAGTCGTCGCAATAGATGATTTCGATGCGTTTCCCGGCCGGCATGATTCTCCTCGTTGAGTGATTTCGATGATCCGTACTTACGGAAACCATCTTAGCAGGTCGGGTTGTGCATTGTTTGGCCCCGAGTCCCACGGGTCGTGTTGCGGGCGCCTGCAGGGCAATACCGCAGAATTGCTGCCCTCCGCTGAGATAGAATATAATTATCAGTGCCCTGGTGGGGTCGTAGTTCAGTTGGTTAGAACGCCGGCCTGTCACGCCGGAGGTCGCGAGTTCGAGTCTCGTCGGCCCCGCCACTTAACCCCTTGAAAGACAAGGTTTAGGGGGATATCCCGCCGCGCTCAGTCAATCCTATCAACTTGCCTGTTTCCGTTTTGTTTCCACTTCAGCACCGCCCTGAAGAATCATGAGAATCTTTCTGGCTGAGTGCCGGAGCGGCTCTTCTTCCACACGGGTCAAGCCGAGCGGGGCGACGACTACTTGGACCTATCTCAAGGTCCTTGTTATAGTGCAGATGTTTGGACCCGGATTCGCGCACGTCGTCGGATTCGGCGTGTCGCCTCAGCAGTTTTGAGGCCGACTATGTCAACAGGCTTTCAGGTGTCTGGTATCTCCAGAAGTGCAGTGTTTCGAATCTGAGAGAGAGGACTGAGATGCGTAAACGAACGATATCTGTAATTACCCTACTGGCGATTGGAATCTCTCCGTTCTTGCCGGTCAACCTGGCGCTTGCCCAGGACAGTGCGCCGACCAATGATTATTGGTGGCCTAACCGGTTGAGCCTCGAGCCACTGCGCCAGACGTCTCCGGAATCCAATCCCCTGGGCGAAGACTTCGATTATGCGAAGGAGTTTGAAGGTCTCGACCTGGATGCGCTGAAGGCGGATCTAGAAGAGCTGATGACGACTTCGCAGGACTGGTGGCCGGCGGACTTTGGTCACTACGGGCCGTTTTTCATTCGTATGGCCTGGCACAGTGCGGGCACCTATCGAACCATCGACGGCCGGGGTGGCGCTGACGGTGGTCTGCAACGCTTCGCGCCGCTTAACAGCTGGCCCGATAACGCAAGCCTGGATAAAGCGCACCGATTGCTCTGGCCGATCAAGCAGAAGTACGGTCGCAAGATTTCCTGGGCCGACCTGATGATTCTCGCGGGTACAGTCGCCATGGAGTCCATGGGCTTCGAGACCCTGGGTTTCGCTGGTGGTCGTATCGATGCCTGGCAAGCCGAAGAAGTGAACTGGGGTCCTGAGGGCGAGTGGCTCGCCGCTGATCGACGAACTGAGGACGGAGAACTGCATCGTCCTTTCGGTGCGACGCAGATGGGCCTGATTTACGTGAATCCTACGGGCCCGGGCGGCAACCCGGATCCGCCGGCGGCCGCTGCCGCCATACGTGAGGCTTTCGGTCGCATGGCGATGAATGATGAAGAGACGGCTGCGCTGATTGCTGGTGGTCACACCTTCGGTAAAGCCCATGGAGCCGCTGATCCGTCCCAGTACGTCGGCGCTGAGCCCGAGGGTGCCAATATCGAAGCACAAGGACTCGGCTGGCAAAACAGCCACGGCACGGGCAATGCCGGCGACACGATTACCAGTGGCCTGGAAGGAGCGTGGACAAGCAACCCCGCAGCCTGGACCCATGGCTACCTTGAAAATTTGTATACCTATGAGTGGGTGCAGACTCGAAGCCCCGCCGGTGCAATCCAGTGGAAGCCCGCTCGCGGTGCTGCATCCGATCTAGTGCCGGACGCCCACGATCCGTCGCAACGGCATGCGCCAATGATGTTCACCACCGACCTCGCACTAAAGGTCGACCCGGTCTATCGTGAGATCACTTCGCGCTGGCTCGATAACCCGGAAGAGCTCGAAGACGCTTTCGCCCGGGCCTGGTTCAAGCTGACTCACCGCGACATGGGTCCGACCTCGCGTTACCTCGGTGATCTGGTGCCTGACCAGGAATTCGTATGGCAAGACCCCATTCCTGAAGTTGATCACACCCTGATCAATGCAAAGGATGCGGCCGAGCTGAAAGCCGAGATTCTTGATTCCGGGTTGTCTACCGCTGAATTAGTCAAGGCCGCCTGGGCCTCAGCATCCACTTTCCGCGGTACCGACATGCGCGGCGGCGCCAACGGGGCACGTATTCGTCTCGCGCCCCAGAATGGTTGGGCTGCAAACGATCCGGCTGAACTGGACCGCGTGTTGGAGACCCTGGAGAAGATCCAGAGTGATTTCAACAGCGCGCAATCAGGCGAAAAGCGAGTCTCTCTTGCCGACATGATCGTTCTCGGCGGTGCTGCTGCCATTGAGCAAGCGGTGGCAAGAGCCGGGGTCGACGTGGATGTGCCCTTTGTACCCGGTCGCATGGATGCCTCGGCGGAGCAGACAGATGTGGACTCCTTTGCTCTGCTCGAGCCGACCGCGGATGGGTTCCGCAACTACTTCGCCAGCCTTAACTCCCGATCTCCGGCAGAAATGCTGGTGGAGAAGGCGGCTCTGCTGAACCTGGCAGTTCCTGAAATGACGGTGCTCGTCGGTGGCATGCGAGCTATGAATGCCAATGCTGGAGGCTCTGCTCACGGTGTGTTCACAGACCGTCCTGGGACACTGAGCAACGACTTCTTTGTCAACCTGACCGACATGTCTACGCAGTGGGCCCAGTCATCCAGGGAGGGCATTTACGAAGGTCGCGATCGTGCCACGGGCGAGCTCAAGTGGACAGCTACTCCGGTGGATCTGATCTTTGGTTCTCACTCTGAGCTGCGCGCAGTTGCTGAGTTCTATGCAGCCGACGACGCGCAGGAAGAGTTCGTGCAGGACTTCGTTGAGGCATGGACCAAAGTGATGACCCTGGACCGCTTTGATCTGGAGTAGTGGGGTCTCAGCGAAAGTAAGTGTCCCGACGCCTTGTGAATCCAAGTTATTTTGACCGGTTTCGGCGCTGTGGTCTGATCCTTTTAGCCTTGCTCGGGGTGCAGCCGGCGAGCGGGGCGCAGCCCGTTGGAATGGCTCCCGCCGCCTCTCACGAGGTTGATTTCACCAACAGCGTTGAGCCGATCTTTCGCGACCGCTGTTACGTGTGCCATAGCGAGATACAGCAGATGGGAGGTCTCCGTCTGGATCGCCGGGAGGATGCACTCCAGGGAGGGAAATCGGGGGCCGTGATCCTCCCCGGCGACAGCGTCAACAGCAAACTGGTACAGATGGTTGCCGGCATCGGCGAGGGATCGGTCATGCCCCTGGTCGGCGCACGGCTGACCCCTGAGCAGATCGACATTCTTCGAGCATGGATCGACCAGGGAGCCAAGTGGACGGCGGTCGCGCCGCTCCATGCCGAAGATCCCCGCGCGTCGTACTGGTCCTTCCAGCCGATTCGGCGGCCCTCGCTACCCGAAATGTCGAATGCGGCCTGGGTGAGGAATGAGATCGACTTCTTTGTCCTGGCTCGCCTGGACGCGGAATTAATCGAGCCTGCTCCCGAAGCCGACAAAAGAAGGCTGATCCGCAGGCTGAGTCTGGACATAACCGGGTTGCCGCCGGGAGCGAGGGAGGTGGAGGCCTTTCTTGCTGACACCGAAGCGGGTGCCTATGAGCGGCTCGTGGAGCGCTTGTTGAGGTCCCCTCACTACGGCGAAAAGTGGGGCCGCTACTGGCAGGATCTGGTTCGCTACGCCGACAGTGAGGGTTACGCGGGTGACGATGATGTTCCGCAGATGTGGCGCTACCGGGAGTGGGTGGTCAACGCAATGAACCGGGATATGCCCTTCGATCAGTTCACCATCGAGCAACTGGCGGGGGATTTACTGCCGGGTGCCACGGTGGAAGAGCAAACAGCGACGGGTTTTTATCGTTGCGGCCCCGTCAACAGAGAGGCGGGCGTTAACCTCGAGGAGTCCAGGTTCGAACAAGTGGTTGATCGAACCCGTACGGTCGGCGATGTATGGCTGGGTCTGACGGTTGGCTGCGCCCAGTGTCACGACCACAAGTACGATCCTATCTCCCAGAGCGACTTTTATAGGCTGTTTGCCTTCTTCGACCGAATAGAGGATGTGCAGATCGATGCTCCCCTGCCCGGAGAGGTTGGTCCCTACCTGCAGAGTCGGCCGGAGTACGAAAGAAGATATCAGCAGCAGCTCGAGCCGTTCAATATCCCCGAGCTTCAGGCCGACTGGGAACGGAACCTGTTGCGAGCCCAGAAAAACCCAGGAGAAGACGCGCTTTACGACTACGCATTGACCCAGTTTGGAGAACACATCAAGGTCGTCGAGATTCCTCCCGGAGAGCGGACCCGGAAGCAGCAGCAGTTTCTGACCAGGAGCTTCATCGGACAATACAGTTTCGTGGTCGGCGAAAAAAGGCATAAGGAACTGGGTTTCCAGAAACTGCAACAGGACCTCGCCGAGCTTGACTCGGAATTCCCCGGTGTTGGGCAGGCACTGGTCGTGAAGGAGAGCCCGCATCCAAAACAGACCCATCTGAGGGTTCGCGGAAACTACAAGCACAAGGGGGACCCGGTATCCTCTGACACGCCGGCCGTATTGCCGCCTCTGCCCGCTGGCCAGAAGACACGTCTGGTGCTGGCCCACTGGCTCGTTTCCGCCGAGAACCCTTTGCCGGCCCGCGTCATGGCCAACCGTGTGTGGCAGGAACTGTTTGGCCGCGGACTCGTGCCGACCAGCGAGAACTTTGGCACGCAGGGGGAAAAACCTTCTCATCCCGAGCTGCTCGAGGAGCTGGCCCACCAGTTTCGCGCCCAGGGCTGGAGCCCGAAGGGTCTTGTCCGGCGGATTGTCAGTTCGGCAACCTACCGCCAGTCGTCTGATATCCGGCCCGAACTCGAGGATAGGGATCCCGACAACGTGCTGCTGGCGCGCCAGAAGCGGTTGCGGCTGCCTGCCGAACTCGTTCGCGATGTCACGCTGGCCGTCAGCGGGTTGCTGAACACGAGAATAGGGGGACCGACGGTCCGGCCCCCACTGCCCCCGGGAGCGGGAGACTTCCTGACAAACCCGGTAGAGGACTTCTGGACTGAGACCCAGGGCCCCGATCGCTATCGCCGCGGCATTTACGTTCATTTCAAGCGGTTGCTTCCCTATCCACAGCTCATGAACTTCGATGTCCCGACCGGCATGGAAAGCTGCAGCCGCAGAGAGCGGTCCAACACGCCGCTGCAGGCCCTGAACCTCCTGAACGACCCTGTGTTCTTCGAAGCCGCTCAGGCTCTGGCGAATAGAATTCTCCTGGAGGCTCGTCCTTCGTGGGATAGTCGGATGGACTATGCCTTTCAGCTGTGTTTGTCGCGCAGCCCCTCGGGGCGGGAAATTCAGAGAATGAGGGCGTACTTTCAGGAGAGAATCGAAACCCTGAACGATCAGCCGGAGTGGGCGTCCCTGATTTTTCCGAATCGCCTGGACGGTGTGGATCCAGCCGGGGCTGCAGCCTGGGTCGGAGTCGGGCAGATCCTGCTCAATCTGGACGAATTCGTCACACGAGAGTAAGTTGTCGACATGCTGGAAAAGAACCGCCCCCTTCATCCTCGCCGTCACTTCCTGCAGGACTGCGCCTGCGGCATCGGCATGGCGGCATTCGGGCACCTGCTCAACATCGAAGGCCGAACCGCCGAGGCAGCTTCGCTTCCAGATGTGAACCCCCTGGCACCTCGGTCTCCCCATTTTGCCCCCCGGGCCAAGAGCGTCATCTTCATGCTCATGGATGGGGGCCCCAGCCAGCTTGACCTGTTCGACCCCAAACCGGAGCTGCGAAGGTGGGACGGACGGCCCCTGCCGCCCTCCATCGCGAAAAACCTGAAAATGGCTTTTGCCAAGCCCACCGCCGGGGTGTTGGCCAGCGAATATGAGTTCCGGCCCTTCGGACAGTCCGGGACCGAGTTTTCCGAGTTGATTCCACATATGGCGCTCTGTGCCGACGACATCGCGGTTGTTCGATCGATGCACACAGACGCCTTTAATCACCATCCCGGCCAGCTCATGCTGTTGTCGGGAGCACCCACTACGGGCCGGCCCTCGCTGGGCGCCTGGGTTCTGTACGGCCTGGGAAGTGAGTCCCAGAACCTGCCTGCTTTCGTTGTCCTCAGCTCAACCTCGCAGGACCGGGGCACCTTTGGTGGGACATCGAACTGGACCAGCGGCTTCATGCCCTCGGTCTACGCCGGCGTTCCCTTTCGAAGCAGCGGAGACCCGGTTCTCTATCTTTCGAATCCGCCCGGGGTGCCGGCGCAATTTCGCCAGGGTGATTCCCGCATCTTGAGAGAAATGAACGAGCTGCATTACGAACGGACGGGCGACGTCGAAATCGCCGCCCGGATTTCCTCCTACGAGCTCGCGTTTCGCATGCAAAGCGCCGGTCCCGAGTTGCTGGACGTGTCGAAGGAACCCGCGCACGTCCGCGACATGTACGGCATCGACGATGAAGTCACGGCCCCCTTTGGAATGAATTGCCTTCTGGCAAGGCGCCTCGTCGAGCGGGGAGTGCGTTTCGTGATGCTGGCCCACAGCAACTGGGACGATCACGAGAAGTTGAGGGAGTCTCTCAAGAAGAACTGTGCTATGACGGACGGGCCGACCGCCGCCCTGCTCAAGGATCTCAAGCAGCGCGGTCTGCTCGAGTCGACACTGGTCGTCTGGGGCGGCGAGTTCGGACGAACGCCGGTGATCGAAACCCGTGGCCAGACCGACCCCGCAAAGGCCGGCCGAGACCACCATCCTCTGGCCTACAGCATGTGGCTGGCGGGAGGCGGCATCAAGGGGGGACAGGTGATCGGGAAAACAGACGACTTCTGCATGAGTATCGTTGAGGATCCGGTCCACGTCCACGATCTGCAGGCCACGATTCTGCAACTCCTGGGCCTCGACCACACCCGCCTGACCTACCGTCACACGGGAAGAGACTTCAGATTGACCGACGTTGGCGGCGTGGTTGTGGAAAAGCTCTTCGAACCGGGCAGATGATCGATGTCTTGACGGAGCTGGAACGACTGAAAGACCGGCCGCGACTTGTCGTCATCGTGGCCCATGGACTCATCGAGCTGGCGGTTAACGAACTCATCAGGACTCATTGCAGGCACGCCGGGGAGATGAGGAGGATCTCGCATTACAGGAAGCTGATCGTCCTCAACGAAATGGAGGTGTTGCCGGACGCTTTCTTCGACTGCTTGAATCGTCTCCGGAAACTGCGGAATCGCTCCGTCTACGAGGTTCGATTTGACCCGGGCGCGGCGGACCTACGGCGCGTGGCTGAGCCTCTCGACATTGCGTTGGCGGCCCCGGGTTCACCGGCCACAGACCTGGTGGTGCTGTGCTCTTCGATCATCCGCAGCCTGGCAACTCGATACGAGGGAGTTCTCGGACCTATTCTCGTGCCTGGAGCGTTGTGAGAAATGAGGACGGCTGGATTGTCTCAATCAATAAAGACAGGTCACGACCCACAACCGAGGCACCCGCATGATTGATCAACCACGGGTCCTGCACCCGGCCGACATCTTCTTCACGCGCGGCAGCGGCCTGGTGAGCCGCCTCATCCGCTTCTTCACCAGGGGTATTGGGGAGAGTCGCACCCGGGTGAACCACGTCGGGGTTGTGGTCGAGGCAGGCTCGCTGGATGAGGCTGTCGTTATTGAAGCCCTTTCACGGGTGAGGCGGCACCGCCTGATGGACCAGTACGCTGGCACCCGTCATGAGGTTGCCGTCTACCGGCCCCGCGACGTCTCTGAGGATGGCGTCCGGGTCATTGTTGCCGCCGCAGAAGGCTATGAGGGTCGGGAGTACGGCTGGTTCAAACTCATACTTCACTTCCTGGACTGGGTGCTGCTGGGGGTTTACCTGTTCAGGAGACTGGCCGGGAATCGTTATCCGATCTGTTCCTGGCTGGTGGCGCACTCGTTCAGAAAGGCGGGGCTTTTCTTTGGTGTCGAGCCGGGAGAGGCCCAGCCTGACGACATCTGGGATTTCATTCAGGAGAGTCCCGATCGGTACCGGGAAGTAAGGCCGCTGGAGCTTCTCTAACTGCCGCTGGTCGTCATGGTCATTCCTCCATTCTGTGGACGGTGGCTCGCTTATCGGCGTCGACCGCCAGGACGCTGCGATTTGGAAGCTCTTCCCAGGCCTCGTCCGAGATGGGCTCGGACGCTACGGCCACCCCCCGATAGTCAGTCTTGTTCTCGTCGTGGACATGGGATATCCCACAAATCTCGCAGTCACGCACGCCCACCCGTTTCACCCAGTAGAGCGAACGATTGAATCGAGAAGCCAGGAAGATGGATCCGTCTGTGAGGAGGACGTTCAACCGGGAGGGCCGCTGGCCTCCCCGCTCCCTGGCGGCTTCGGCCACCAGCAGCAGGGACCGGCCCAGCTGGTCCACGAGCGGGTCGAGATTCTCTCCGGGGTATTTCGCCTGGAGCTCGACTCCGTAAGGCCTCAGTCGGCTCAGCAGCCAGAGAAACAAAAGCTCGCTGTCGGTCTGGCCTTTGCGATGGGCCAGCAGGTCGGAGTCCGTATGCTGGAGCAGGAGCGTCTGCAACCGGTCGAATGTCCTGACTGTCCCATGGTGGGCGAAAGTCCACACACCGGCGGTGAAGGGCTGGGTGTTGAGGAAGGTCGGATCCCCGATCGTTGCTTTCCTGACATGAGCAACTACGGTTCGGGCAGAGACTCTCTCAGCCGTGGTGCTGAAAAGGACATCGCGGTAGGCCGCTGCAGCTTTTTTCTCGATGCGCGGGACCCCGTTTTCGTAGAAACCGATTCCCCACCCATCAGAATGCGTCTTTCCCCGTCGATCCCCCTGGCTCTGGAGCAGGAGAGCGTTCTGCGCCTCGACGAGCGAACACCCGACCCTGGTTCTTTCGGTCGCGGTAAAACCGTAAACCCGACACATCGCCTTACACTAGCATGTTTGAGGCGCTTGTCCCCGGCGACATCGTGGTACGCTCAAGCGCCGTCGGAGCAAGACAAAGGGGCAGCGCAATGAAAGCAATGGTGCTCAGGAAGATTGTCTCTCTGGAGCAGGTCGAAAACCCCTCTGGAGTTGGCGGATCTGCCGATACCCGATCCGAGAGCTGGTGAGGTCCTGGTGCGGGTCGCCGTGTGCGGAGTCAGGGGGGCTAAAGTTCTTGTCATCGATGGACTCGTCTGACCCGGAGACGCGATAAAATCGATCCGCATCCAGATGCCTGATCACACGCAGCAACGGTTTTCCTCTCGTCTCGGACTCATTCTAAGCGCTCTCGGGATCGCCGTGGGCACAGGCAACCTCTGGCGCTTTCCGCGCATAGCAGCTCAGAACAGCGGCGCTGAAGGGGCGGGCGCCTTCCTGCTGGCATGGGTGATCTTCCTGTTCGTGTGGAGTGTGCCGCTGATCGTTGCCGAGTACGCCTTGGGGCGCAAGGGACGGATGGGTGTGGTGGGCACCTTCATCAAGATTGCTGGAGAAAAGTTCGCCTGGATGGGCGCCTTCGTAGGCTTTGTGGCGGCGGGCATCATGTTCTACTATTCCGTCGTAGCAGGCTGGTGCGTGTACTACCTGTTGAAAACGGCTTCCGCACCGCTTCCGCTTGACGCGCAGGCGACGCAGGGAGTGTGGGACGGTTTTCAGAGCAGTAACCTCCCCTTGTTTTTTCACGCTCTGGCGATGGGCCTGGGCGCGCTGGCCGTCCGGAACGGCGTCCGGTCCATCGAGCGTGTTAACAAGGTCCTGGTTCCAGCACTGCTATTGATCCTGCTCATCGCTCTGGGCCGAACACTTACCCTCGACGGTTCCTGGGAGGGAATCGGTTTCCTCTTCACCCCGGACTGGGTGACCCTGACCCGGCCGCGGGTCTGGCTCGAGGCTTTGACCCAGAATGCATTTGACACGGGCGCGGGATGGGGCCTGATCCTCACTTACGGGGCCTACATGCAGAGCCGACATGGCGTGGTCAAGAACGCGATCATCACCGCGGCGGGCAATAACGCGGTGTCCATCCTGGCCGCCGTTGTCATCTTTGGAACCGTCTTTGCCATTCTGGGTGCGGACACGGGCAATGCCGAAGCGCTGGAGGTGATGAGGAGCAGCGGACCAGCCGCTACCGGCCTGACGTTCATTTGGATGCTGCAGCTCTTTGCCGGGATGCCGGCCGGCAGTCTTTTTGCAGTGCTGTTCTTCCTGGGGCTCTCGTGTGCCGCATTCAGTTCGCTCATCTCCATGATCGAGCTGGTCACCCGGGTTGTCGTGGACCTGGGCGCACGGCGCCGCTACGCCATCGCCGGGGTGTGTACGGTGGGTTTCGTGCTGGGAGTCCCCTCGTCTATCCACCTGGGCTTTTTCGAGAATCAGGACTTTGTCTGGAGCGTGGGGCTGATGATCTCAGGAGCATTTGTCGCCTTTGCAGTGATTCGATACGGGGCCCGCCGCTTCCGCATCCGAACCATCGACGGGTTGTGTGGTGACTGGAACGCGGGGCGTGCCTGGGACATCGTCATCACTTACGCCATCCCGGTACTGGCGGCAGTGCTGCTGGTCTGGTGGCTCTACCTGTCAGCGACCGTTTATGCCCCCGATACCTGGTACGATCCGTTTGATCCCTTCAGTGTGATGTCGTGTCTGGCGCAGTGGGGGCTGGCGATGGTGGTCTTCCTGGCTCTCAACCGCTGGTTGGCCCGCCGGACCGGTGGAGCTGAAAACCGGTGAGAAAAGTTCGCCGCGTGTCTCGGGTGTCGGACTGCTAGCTGTAGTCGGTGATGATGTAGGAGCCTGAGCGTTCGTCTTTGTTGAGCCGGAAGAGTTCCAATTGCTGGGCGTCTTCCAGCAATCTGGAAAAAGAAGAGTAGCCGTAGTAGTTTTCACTAAACGATGGTTTCTTGCGCTTGACGGTTTCTTTCACCATGGATGCCCAGATCCTGGTCTTCCCTTCCCGGTCGAGAGCCCGAATGGCACTGATAACAACTTCGAAAGCCTCGGCTTTCCGGGCCGGAATGTTCTCCGGCTTGAGCGATTTTTGCTGGCTCCGCATCAGGTCTTCGTAAAAGACGAATTCGTCACAGTTTTCTACAAGCAGGTTGGAGGTCGAGTTCTTGACGCCCAGTCCGATCACGTACTTGGCATTCTCCCGGAGCTTTGAAACCAGCGGGGAAAAATCGCTGTCCCCGGAGGCGATGGCAAAAGTATCGACATGGTCCTTGGAGTAGCAGAGATCCATGGCGTCGACGGTCAGCCGGATATCGGCGCTGTTTTTCCCGCTCAAGCTCCTCTGCGGGATTTCGATGAGTTCGATCGCAGCGCTGTGAAGATCCTGTCTATAAGTCTTGTACCGGCTCCAGTCTCCGTAGGCACGCTTGACCAGAATTTTTCCTTTTTCCAGGAGCCGCTGCAGCATCAGCTCGATGTCGAAGCGCAGCTTTTTCTTCTCCCTGACTCCCAGGGCGATGTTCTCGAAATCGAGAAAAAAGGCGATCTGTCTTTCGTCACTACTCATCGGTGATCGCTCGAACGCTGCGCTGACGATATCTGATTATACCCTGCCCGGCGCGTTTCTCCGGCGCAACGGGATACTCGCACTTCAGCCGGCGAGTCCGGAGACAATGTCAACGGTTCCCCACAACACCAGCAGGAACCCGAGGAGCGGAAGGTAGTTTACACTCCGCATGGGCTGCTACTGCTCAAGCAACATCACGGCTGCTGCAATCACGGTCGTCCAGAGGCCGTCCTTGTGCCCGCTCGCCGAGCGGGCGATGCTGCGAGTGACAAAGGTCCGCGGCCCTACCTTGTAGGCTTGTTTTTGCTCGTCCCAGGCAGCATCCGGGTCCAACTCGATACCCTGAGTGGAAGCCAGCATGGTTGCGGCTAGATTTTCAGCGAAGTCAGCCGCGGTCTTCCTGGTCTCACCGCAGGCATGGTGTTCACTGATATAGCCGTACTGCTTCTTGTCGGTGGGTCGGGCCAATCCTATCGAGGCCGCCACCAGCCGGTTGGGCTCGTTGGTGTTCTCTCGCGCCAGAACCAGGAAACAGATTTGCCCCGGTTTCATCGCCCGGATGCCCACATGTCTGGGGATAAGCCTGCAGTCGGGAGGGAAAATACTGGAGACTCGTACTAGATTGTATTTTTCGATCCGTGCATCTCGGAGTGCAATCTCGAAGCTTTGCAGGCGGTTGCGATGGCAACCCGCGCCTCTGGTAAAAAACATCTTCTTGGGGGTCAATTCCACAGCTCTCGAAAATACTCCAGGCTTGGCTTTGCGGGGAATGCTGGGTACAGTATGACCGCTCGCCGGGAACCATTGTAGGCAACCGGCAGGGCGAACTGGAAGCAGCGAGGAAGAAGCAGACGATGACCTATGATTCAACCCGGATGGCCAACTGGGAAATATCCCGAGCAGCTGAAGAGAATATGCCCGCTCCCCTCGAGTGGGCGGACCGATTGGGGCTGGCAGGAGAGGAAGTCATTCCGATCGGAAGACTCGCGAAGCTGAACTTCGGCAGGATCATGGAACGGCTTGGTGACGCGCCCGACGGAAAATACGTGAATGTTACGGGAATGACGCCAACCCCTCTCGGGGAGGGAAAAACGACCACGGCCCTGGGTCTGATCCAGGGGTTGAGCTGCACTGGACGAAACGCCGGAGGTTGCCTTCGGCAGGCCTCAGGGGGCCCCACGATGAATATGAAGGGTACGTCTGCCGGGGCCGGAAACGCACTCCTCATACCCATGGAGGAGCTCTCAATGGGTCTGACCGGTGACATCAACGACATTACGAATGCGCACAATCTGGCCATGGTGGCCTTGACCGCCCGATTGCAGCACGAGCGCAACTACGAAGATGAGGAGTTATTGCGGCGCAGCGGTATGCGACGGCTCGACATTGACGCGACACGGGTGCAGTTGCGCTGGGTCATGGACTTTTGTGCCCAGTCTCTGCGCAGCCTGGTGATCGGCATGGGTAGCCGTGTGGACGGCTTCATGATGAATTCCGGCTTCAACATTTCTGCCAGCTCAGAGCTGATGGCCATTCTGTCCATGGCCGGCGACCTGGCCGATCTTCGGAAAAGGATCGGCGAAATCACCATTGCCTTCGACAGGCACGGGACACCCGTGACTACAGCGGATCTGGAGGTGGATGGGGCCATGTGTGCATGGATGCGCAACGCCGTTAATCCGACGCTTTGCTGCACCGCCGACTACCGGCCCTGCCTGGTTCACACCGGTCCCTTCGCGAACATCGCGATCGGGCAATCCTCGATCATTGGTGATCGCCTGGGACTCAAGCTCTTCGACTATCATGTGACGGAGAGCGGTTTTGGTTCCGAGATCGGTTTCGAAAAGTTCTGGAATGTTAAGTGTCGAGCCAGCGGGCTGACACCGGATGCCTGCGTCCTGACTGTCACGATCCGGGCTCTGAAGCTGCACGGCGGAGGTCCGCCGATCATTCCCGGAAGCAATCTCCCGGACGAGTACACCGGGGAGGAGCTGCGCCTGGTTGAAGAGGGCCTTCCCAACCTTTTGCACCACATCTCGATCGTACGGAGATCGGGGATGAGTCCAGTCGTGTGCCTTAATCGCTTTCACGGGGACAGCGCGGAAGAAATCAAGCTGGTTCGACGGGCCGTCGAGGGCATCGGTGCCCGTTTCGCAGCATCGGACCACTGGGCCAGGGGCGGGGAGGGTGCCTCCCAGCTTGCCGAGGCTGTCGTTGAAGCCGCTGAGGAAGCGAACGACTTCGATTTTCTTTATCCGCGAAGCCTGAAACTGACCGAGCGGGTCGAGCTGATTGCAACACAGATCTATGGGGCTGCGGGTGTGCGCTGGACGCCGGCGGCGAGGGCCAAGGCGAAGAGGCTCGAGTCGGACGAGCGTTTTGACGACTTCGCAACCATGATGGTCAAGACTCCTCTCAGCCTCAGTCATGATCCGGCTCGTAAGTGTGTTCCTGAGAACTGGGTTCTTCCCATTCGAGACATACTGGTGTATACCGGTGCTCGTTTCCTTTGCCCCTGTGCAGGCGACATCAAGCTCATGCCTGGCACCTCGTCGAATCCGGCCTACCGCCGGGTGGATGTCGACGTAAAGAGCGCACGGGTAACGGGCCTTTCCTGAGGCCGTTCGGTAACCGTTTTGCAAGGAGGTAACAAAGTGTCTGACACGTCTCTCGAGCTCCTCACGGAGCTGGCTCGGATCGATACTCCAACCCTGTCGAACGCCGTGGAGCAGCTGGGGGTGAGAAACAGGATTCAGGGATTTACGGATCTCAATCTGCGCTGTCTGACCCCGCAACTGGGGCCCATGTGCGGATTTGCTGTCACTGCCCAGGCAGTGACCATGGCCCCTCAGGCGGGCCCACGGGAAAAGTCCGCTTCCCGATATATCGAACTGGCCGAGGCACTGCAGAACCTGCCGGGTCCCGGGGTAGTCGTGATCCAGGAAGCCGGTCCTCATGGCGACTTTGCCACCCATTGCGGAGACGTTATGGCCACACTGTTTCAAAGGTTTGGCGGTGTTGGTCTGGTCAGCGATGCGGGCGTTCGTGACCTGGATGAGGTATCCGAAATGGGTTTTCAACTCTTTGCGAGAGGCCTGGTCGTCAGTCACGCCAATTTTGAAATCGTCCGCGTGCAGGTTCCTGTCACCGTTTGTGGGCTGGACATTGAACCCGGAGATCTCCTCCACGGAGACTTGAACGGGCTGATCAAGGTCCCGGAAGAGGGCCGTGAGAAGCTGCCCGGTCTCGCTGCGGGGGTGACGGAGAGAGAAACCGGGCTGCGGGACGCCGTGAGGGAAGGGGCTTCGCTGGCCGAGATTTACAAACGATTCACGCATTAACAGTCCGTGGTTGCCACGGCCTGCCAGCCGGCCACGGGTTGCTACAGACTCGAATCTCACTTCGTTGAAAGTGTCGATGCTGACCAGGAATGGATGTCTGGCAAGAAGAGAGCGCCTCTGGCAAGCTCTCCCGGAGCAAGTGGCGTGGGTCCTGATTGCTGATCCGCGGCACGTCCACTTTTTCTCCAATTTCTGGATCGATCCCTTCAGTTTCTCTGCCGGGGAGCGCGCCTTCCTGATCCTGGAAAGGGCGGGCAAGGCGACGCTGATCTGCGACAACTTCGCCCTTCGGTCGGCTGCGATGCCACCGTTTATTGATGAGGAGATCGTCGGCCAATGGTACGATCACCGACATTCGATCGTAAACCGGGACCGGATGCTGGAGGAGTTGCTGAAACGAGGGAAAGAGCAACTGGGCACCAGCCCGGGACTGCTGGAGGAATCCTCCTTTCCGCTGGCCGCACTCGAGTCCGTCGGCACTACGCCTGATACCGATGTTGCCCTCGGTCCGATCATCCGTTCGCTGCGTCGCCGCAAGGAACCCGATGAAGTCGCCTTGATTGAGCAGTGCCTCCAGGCTGCGGAGGCCGGGCACCGGAGGGCCCGCGAAATTGTCGGGCCTGGTTGCTCCGAATTCGATGTGTACCTCGAAGTGCAGCAAGTGTCACTTGAGAAGGCCGCCCGCCCGGCCATTGTCTACGGTGACTTCCGGGCTGTTAATGCCGCCCGGCCCAAGATAGGAGGCCTCCCCACCAGCTACGAGCTTCAGGCAGGAGACTCTTTCATTCTGGACTTTTCGGTTGTGATAGGCGGCTATCGGGGAGATACCACGAATACCATCTGCGTCGGAGAAGATCGGGATCCGCGCCTGGTTGAGCTCTTCGAAGCCTGCCGATCAGCGATCCGGAAGGGAAAAACGGCGCTCGTTCCCGGTGGAGCCGCCCGGGGCGTCTATGATGTGGTGACCTCAGAATTGGAAACTAGCGGCCATGGCCCGCTGGTTCACCACGCTGGCCACGGAATCGGCCTGGGCCATCCCGAGCCGCCCATCCTGGTGCCGGAAAGCGAAGACGAGTTGATGGAGGGGGACGTTGTGACCCTTGAGCCCGGGCTCTATGTGGAAGGAATCGGAGGGGTACGACTCGAGCACAACTACCTCATCACTTCAGAAGGTTGCCGTCGCTTGAGCCGGCACACCCTCTCGCTGGACAAGCTGTCCTGAATGAAGTCACCCCTGATCAGTAAACTTGCACCCGATTACTCAATCCCCGACCCAACGCGCGGCGGTGCCCTCCCTGATTGTTTACGTCGCGCGTTGGCTCCCTCTTGAAAATCAACCGTTCGAGAAAATGCTACCGGAGTCAACCAGCGCGCCGGTTCGACTCTTGAACAGAGTCACCAGCGATAAAAACCGCTCGGCGCTTTCTCGCTGACGTTTGCTGAGCTTGCCTCTGCGATTCTCATAGCTGACCCTCCTTCTTCGGCGGCCTCTACGCCACTCAGTTTAAGGTGTTTTCCAGTTGTACGATTTTTCTTTTGCCTGTATCCGTTTCGTTCATCGAGCCGGTTCGATATCCTTGCAGATCGACGCTGACGTAGGTAAACCCGGCTTTCCGAAATCGCTGGAGGACAGCCGCCCGCACCTCCGGCCGCCAAATCCGCGGGAGCTCGTCCTTGCCGACCTCTATGCGTGCAACTGCATCGTGGTAGCGAACGCGAAAGGTGCGAAAACCTGCCTCCCGCAGCACGGCCTCACACTCGGCAACCTGCTGAAGTCTCCGAGGCGTGATTTTCGTGCCGTAGGGAAAGCGACTGGAGAGACAGGCCAGAGCAGGCTTGTCCCAAACGGGGAGCCCGATCTGTCGGGCGGCATTTCTAATGTCGTTCTTTCCGAAGCCGAGCTGGTCCAGGGGTGACAAGATTCCGTGCTCCCGGGCCGCTCTTCGCCCGGGTCGGTGGTCGGCCCGGTCATCTCTATTGAAACCATCCAGAGTGAACTCGATGCTGTTTTTGCGGGCTTCCTCGACAGCCACCCTGTAAACTTCGTTTTTACAGAAGTAACATCGATTCAAAGGGTTGGCCGCGTAGCGTGGGTCGTCGACCTCGTGAGTCTCGACCAGCACATGTCGCGCGCCGAGGCGCCTGGCCAGACCCGCGGCCTCCTGGCCTTCCCACGGAGCCAGACTTGGTGAAACGGCTGTAAACGCCAAAGCGCCCTCGTTGAGAGAGCGCACCGCTTCGGCCAGCAGGTAGCTCGAGTCGACACCGCCTGAAAAACAGACCATGGCCCTTTCATAGCTGCTCAGGAGTCTTCGTAGCTCGGAGACCTTTCGTGTCAGGGGAGGCATCGCCGTGAATTCTATCGCCGCGTTTTTCCGGAGGTCAACCGCTGCCCCTCGAAGAATGGTTTGTTCCCAACCCGCAGCGGTGTCAGGAGGGACTCCCCCTGGCGGTTCTGTCTCTCAGGTCGGTACCCCGCATCGCAAACCAGGCGGTTCCAATCAGGCCGAATGCAAAGGCCGTGAGGAAATTGACCTCGGGTCCAATGGTCCACAGGAATGCGCCCCCCAGGGCTCCACCCGCCACGACCGCATCGCGGAGAAGATAGTAGAGTCCGAACATACCTGCTCTCCGGTGCTCGGGGGCCAGGTCGAGAATCAGCGACTTTCGGGTCGGTTCACCAAACTCCTTGAGACCTCGGATGATAAAAGCCCCGACCAGTGGCCACAGGGAACGAGAGAACAGCAACACTACCGGGAAGGCAGTGAAAAAAACAAATGTCGCCACTACAAAAGGTTTTTTGTGCCCCAGGTCCGCAAAATAGGCCACTGGGATATAGATGATTACAGCAGTTGCCATTTCAATGCCGGTCAGCAATCCGAACTGGAGTCCCGATACGGGTTGGGAGATCCTCTCCATGCACCATAGCACCACAAAAGCGTTGGGAATCTGCTCACAGAACCGAACCAGTATGTCGGAGACCAGCAGGTTCCTCAGGGCTGGCGACATCTGGTGCATCATTTTGAAAGGGTTTGCCTCAGGGACTGTGCCGCTGCTCCGGGTGGCCGCATTCCTGGAGATATAGGCCTGCTGGAGCAGTGCAGAGAGGCCCGCCAGTCCCAGAGCTCCCAAGAATGCGATTCGGATGCCATCGACGATACCCCAGGTATCGACACAGATTCCTCCCAGGATGGGCCCCACGGCCATCGGAATTCTGCGCACAAGCGAGTGCATGGTTACACCCATAGCTCGTTTCTTGCGGGGTAAAACCCGCCCCACCAGTTCCATCGTCGCGGGAAGAGATACGGCGCTCCAGCTCAGAAAAAGAAAGGCCCCGAAAATCACGGCCTCCCACCTGGGGATCGCAATGACGATCAGATATCCTGCCATGGCCATGAAATTGAAAAGCAGAAGAGCCGGTTTGGTCCCCAACCGCTCCGCCACATACCCCCCGGGGTAGGAGTAGAGCGCAGAAAGGAGGTTGTCCAGCGCGCCCAACAGGCCAACCGCCATGGCTCCTCCCCCCAGAGCGATCAGGTAAAGGGGGAGAAACCGCTCGGCCATTCTCTCTCCCATTCCCACCAGAATAACCATGGTCAGCAGAGCGACGATGCTGGGCCTTAGCCCGAGGAAGGTCCTGATCCTGTGCAATCTGTTCATGAGACGGCCTGGCCCCGTAATCTGTTTTGATGTCGCAGTATTCTGTTTGACCGGTTATTTAGTCTAGACTAAACTTTTTATTAGGATTATCAAATTGTGCTCCCTTGGAGGAAAGCCGTGACTGCTAGATTGGTCTTCTCACTGGGTATCTTCTTGTCAATGGTTCCAGCGTCCGGGCAAAGTCCCACCGGCGAGGCAACGGCGCAAGTCCCTGAAATGGAAAGGCGTCTGAACGATCTGGAGGCCAGACTGTCGAGGGTGGAGAAGGGCATGGCGCGTATTCTCACCGGTCTGGCGAAACTGGTGCCTGAGGAGGAGTCGGAGAGCCTGGTCGAGGCCTCCTTTTCGCTTTCCGGGGAAGTTCGGGAAGTGGCGGCCGAAATCAAGATCGAGACGGCCACAGAAGCGGAAGCTTCCACCGCGGCTGCACAGGATCAGGTGGTCGACGTCGACCCCGATGCGCCTCAGCGAGAGCCCTACGGCGGGTACATGGAAATGCACCTGAACCATGACAACATTAATCCCACGGTTCTGGATTTTCATCGCTTCGTACTGCTTTTTGGACATCAGTTCAATGACCGGATCCGTTTTGTGGGAGAGCTCGAACTCGAACACGCGCTGGTCGAGGGGGGAGAGGCGAGCGGAGAACTGGAACTGGAACAGGCTTATCTCGATTTCATCCTCCATCCCGGTTTTAGCTTCCGAGCCGGCATGATGCTTACTCCTATGGGAATTGTGAATGAGCGCCACGAACCTGCCAGTTTCAATGGTGTTGAGAGACCGTTCGTCGACACTGTGATTGTCCCGACAACGTGGTTTGGCCAGGGAGCGGGACTGGTCGGAGATCTGGGCAAGGGGTTTTCTTTCAAGGCTTTCGGCATGAGTAGTTTGAATGCCTCCTTCTTTTCTGCCGAGGAAGGCTTCCGGGATGGCCGGCAGAAAGGATTTCTCGATCACGCCAGCCACATTGCCGGGGTGGGACGCCTCGAGTACGCCGGGATCCCGAACCTGAACCTGGGAACCAGTTTCTGGGCGGGCAACACCGGATTTGATTTCGATCTCGCAGGTCGGGTGAAGATCTTCGAGTTTGATGCAGAATGGAGCTGGAACCGGGTCTCAACCCGCGGTCAGTTTGCCATTACCGACCTTGAAGATGCCGCTCAGATCAACCGCGCACTGCAATTGCACAGTGGCATCAACCCTAACATTGCCGAGAGAATGCGGGGCTTCTACCTGGAAGGTGGGTTTCAACTGTTCCCGTTGGAGTGGCGGCATGAACTGGTCGCTTTTTACAGATACGAGGACTTTGACACACAATACCGGATGCCGTCCGGCTTTCTGCCTCTCAAGCAGTTCGACCGGTCCGCTCATGTGCTGGGGCTAACTTACTTCCCGCATCCCGATATCGCCTTCAAGTTCGACTATAACCTGATGAGAAATGAGAGCTCGGTAGTGCGGGTGCCGAATCGCTGGAACTTTGGAATCGGCTGGTGGTTTTGACCCTCGCCGCAGGGGAGGCGAACAAACTGGGAACAGGAGTGACGATGAAGCAGGCAAGCGTGACGATCACGGTGGTTCTTTGTGTACTTCTGGTCGGCCTGACCGGAAGGGAGGGTGAAGTCCGACCGGAGGAAAGCAAGAGTTCCAAAGTCGTCAAGATCAAAGCAAAGCGCTTCAAGTTTGTCCCCTCGAAGATCAGTATGGCAGCGGGGACCTCTATCGAAATCGTGTTGACCAGCCAGGACGTGACACACGGGTTCCGGATTGTCGGGACCGACACCAACGTGCAGATTCCAGCTCGGGGCAGGGGAAACGTGAAGGTCACGTTCAGCGCCCAAAAGCCGGGTCAATACCGTTTCGAGTGTTCTCGCAATTGCGGCGCAGGGCACTCGTCCATGCGCGGGGTCATAAGAGTGGCGGATGCCCCCGGTTCTTCCCCCGGACCGGGTTTTCAGGAATGAGGAGAAAGGCGATGGGTGATCAGAGCAGAGAACCAGGTTCCCGCAGTTGCAAAAGGAAAGCGTCGCTGGGGGTTTCTTTCAACCTGTCCGTCCTGGTTGTGCTTCTTGCGGCCACTGCGGCGTCCGGATTCCAGAGCAGGCTGCGGAGGCAACAGGGGTCCCTCGCGAAGACCGGCCGTATAGTCGAGAGCGTGATGGGAACCTTCATGGGTGATCCCGTGAGCGGGATAACCGCCGAAGAGTTCGAGCTCTTTCGCCTGGGGCTGGAGGACTTCCTGGAAGTGGAGGATGCAGCGGAGGGGCTGGGCCCTGTTTTCAATGGCCGCTCTTGCGCTCAATGTCACGCTATTCCGGCCATTGGAGGCTCGGGAACCGTTTTGGAGAATCGGGCCGGGATTCTGCACGAGGACGGCAGCTTCGAGGAATTCCCCGGGGGATCGAATTTTCAGATGTTCTCGCTCCCGATACACTCCATCCAGGCTGCCATACCACCGGAAGCAAACTCGGTCGCACACCGGAAATCGCTTCCCCTGTTCGGTAACGGGCTGGTCGAGGCCGTTCCGGATGAAACCCTGCTGGCCCTGGCAGATCCGGACGATACCGATGGAGATGGAGTCAGGGGGCGGCTTCCGCTGATCCTGGACCGGGAAAGTGGCCAGTTGCAACTGGGTCGCTTCGGCTGGAAATCGCAGCAATCGAGCCTCTTTACCTTTGGTGCAGAGGCCTACCGGGACGAAATGGGGATTACCAACGACCTTTTTTTTCGCGAGGCCTGTCCCTGGGGTGTCGATTGCGAATTACTGGAGCTAATCGACCCGGCCCCCGACCCGGAGGACGGGCCGGAACTGGCGACCGGACTCCGGGGTGTCGACAATTTCGCCAACTTCCTGCGGCTGCTGGGTCCGCCAACGCGGGGAGAGATCGACGAAGAGGTCCTCCGGGGAGAGCAAATCTTTAACAGTGTGGGTTGCCAGAGCTGTCATGTGGAGGCTCTGGAAACCGGGTCTTCTCCCTTTAAAGCGCTGAGTTTCAAGAGATTCTACCCCTACGGTGATTTCCTCCTGCATGATGTGGGTACCGGTGACGGCATCGGTCAGGCGGGTGCGAAGCCAAACGAGATTCGGACGGTGCCCTTGTGGGGAGTCCGTTTCCGGGGACCTTTCCTGCACGACGGGAGAGCTTCCAACCTCACGGAAGCCATCCTCTTACACAAAATGGAGGCGGAAACCAGCCGCCAGGCCTTTGAAGCGCTGAGTGAAGAGCAGACCCGGGTCCTGCTGCAGTTCTTGAAGTCACTGTAGGAAGAGAGTTACCTTCCTCTGAAATGGAGGTAGGAATGAAGAAACCGGCCCGGGCAGTCCTCGGACTGCAAGTTGCGATAGGATTTCTTTCGCTGGTCAGCCCGCTCGAGGCTCAGACACGATACCGCACGGAAGTGAGAATTCCCGACATTCTGGGGTACAGGACGCTCAAATGCGATTTTCACATCCACACGGTTTTCTCCGACGGGTCGGTGTGGCCGGACGTACGATCGGAAGAAGCCTGGCGGGAAGGCCTGGATGCCATCGCCATTACCGATCACGTCGAATACCAGCCCCACAAGAAGGACCTTCCAAGCAATCACGACCGATCGTTCCAGATCGCCAAACCACTGGGGGATCGCCTTCGCATCCGGGTGATCAGGGGTTCCGAATTGACCCGGGAAATGCCACCCGGTCATCTCAATGCCATATTCCTCGAGAAAGTGGAAGCCGTCGAAAAGGAGACCTGGCGTGAAGCGGTCCAGGCAGCTTCGAGCCAGGGGGCCTTTATCTTCTGGAATCATCCGGGCTGGCATGGGCAGCAGCCGGACAGGGTTGCGCGCTGGTATCCGGAGCACTCCGAGCTTCACGAAGGCGGGATGCTGCACGGGATTGAGGTCGTGAACGCGCGGACTTATTACCCGGAGGCACATCGCTGGTGCCTGGACAAGAAGCTCACCATGCTGAGCAACTCCGATATCCACAATCCGCTCAATCTCGACTATCACGTTCAGCAGGGAGATCACCGGCCCCTGACGCTGGTCTTCGCCACGGACTCCACGTTGGAGGCTATTAAAGAGGCTCTCTTCGACCGGCGTACAGCCGTTTACTCGGGTGATCTGCTGATCGCAGAAGAACGCTTTCTGAGGCCCATTTTCAATGAGTCGGTCTCTATCAGGAATCCGTCCGTCACTGTCCGGGGTCAAGGGCGGGCCCTGGTTCAAATCGAAAACACATCCGAGATTACCTATCGGCTGGTCCGTGTGCCCGCACCGCTCGAATTGAGCCTGCCCGGCCAGATCAAGCTCCAGGCCAACGCGACGGTGCTTCTGGAAGTCGAAGGGCGCCGGGACGATCTCGACGAAGTGCGGCAGGTGGAGATTCCTTTCATCGTCGAAAACCTCAAGATAGAGCCCGACAAGGGGATGCCCGTCCACCTGAAAATCGAAGTCAGGTTCCTGCCCACGGGCTGCTAGAGCCCGGATTATTCATGAGTTAAGGAAAACGGCGGCGTTCAAGCTGGAAGCTGGCGAGCAGCAATGCCACAATCAAGGCTGGAGGCCCAAGCATGAAAAGTGCCATCAATCGACGTCGGTTTATTCAATCGACGGCCGCTGCTGCTGCAGCTCCCGCTGTGCTGGGATCTTCGAAGAAGGATGCGGTTCCGGCAGGCCCTCCCCTGAAGATCGGCTTGGTGGGCTGCGGGAGCCGGGGTAGAGGAGCGGTGGGTAACGCCCTCCAGAGCGCTCCCAACATCAAGGTTACGGCACTTGCGGACGTTTTTGATGACCGTGTTCGGGAGGCCACGGCCAGTTTCGCCGAGGCAGGCCAGGAAGTTTCCCCCGGCCGGTGTTTTGTCGGCTTTGACGCTTTTCGGCAAGTCCTGGAAACGGATGTCGACTACGTGATTCTGGCGACGCCTCCCCACTTTCGCCCCGAGCACTTCAGGGCCGTTGTGGAGGCTGGAAAGCATGCCTTCATCGAGAAGCCGGTAGCGGTCGATCCGGCTGGTATCCGGACCATGTTCGAGGCTGCGGCCCGATCCGAAAAGAAGGGTCTGAGTGTCGCAGCCGGCACCCAGCGGCGCCATGCGCTGCAGTACATTGAGACACACAAGCGAATCGCCGATGGAGCCATCGGCGAAGTGGTCTCGGCGCGTGGCGCCTGGAACCAGGGAGCTCTCTGGCATCGCATGCCCAGGCCGGAGCGGGATGAAATGGCCAACATGATCCGCAACTGGGTCAACTGGACCTGGCTGTCGGGTGACCACATCGTGGAGCAGCACGTCCATCAGATCGATGTCATCCACTGGTTTCTGGGTAAGAACCCCGTCAGTGCCAACGGTTTCGGGGGACGGCATCGCCGCGTGACCGGGGATCAATATGACTTCTTCACTGTCGAATACGCACACGATGACGGCGTCCGTTTCCACAGTCAGGCCCGGCAGATCAACGGCTGCTCCAATAATGTTTCGGAAGCCCTGGTGGGCACCCGGGGATCGACAAACTGTGCGGACCTCATCTTTGGCCCGGGGGGAGAAATTGTCTGGGAATATGAAGGCGAGAAGCCGGACCCTTACGTTCAGGAGCACGCCGACCTGGTGAGAGCCATTCGAACAGGTCGCCCCATCAACGAGGCTCGACAGGTGGCGGAGTCTTCGTTGACAGCCATCATGGGCAGGGTCTCGGCCTATTCCGGCCAGACGGTGGGCCGCGAGGAGGTTCTGAAATCCTCCTTGCGCCTGGGACCCGGCGAATACCAGTGGGGCGGTGTGGCCGTGAGCGAGAAGATGGCAATCGCCGGCAAGCCCGCGGGGCCGCCGCGGAAAACGTAGCAGCCAGGTTCATGCCATTTTCCTCTTGATTTAGCCATGGCGCGAGATGTTGTTCAGGTGGGGCTGGTCGGGCTAGCCCGGATTATGCAAGAACCGTAGTTCGGTGTTGAAAAACGACTCGAGAAGTGGCCCAACTCGGAAGCGGGCAGGTGTGACAGGCGGATTTGCGAAGAATATGGGTTGGCGAGGCGTCTGAGTGGTTTGGGGAGTGAATTTCAGACAGATCTGGGCCTGGATGAGTGTCGGAAGCGGTTTTTCGGGGGAGCTGGGAAAAGCTAACTGGAGTTGAGGCGACTCAAGACGAGGTGGAAGAGGGGTTGTTCGGGAAAGGCTGAGGAAAGATGGACCCAGATGCGTCGAGTGGTTTGTCGGATCCGGGCCCCAATCTTGAGGATCCGACGACGTAAGGTTTCGATTTCGAGCTTGTGCCAGGGGGTTCCGTGAAGATAGTCGCGCAGGCGAACGAACATCTGGTAAGCCAGTGCATGCAGGAGGAGTCGAAACTGATTGGCCAGGAATCGATGACAGCTGAGTCGGTCCATGCTCAGATGATTCTTGAAGGCCTTGATGAAGTTCTCGGTCTGCCCTCGGTTTGTGTAGTGGTCATAAAGTGATTGGGAGCAGAGATCGTCCCGGTTGGTAACTACAAAGCGACGATTGATCCCACGCTGATCGACCTCCACTTTGACAATGACGCGACGGGATCGATCCCAGCTGTGGGCTCGATAAAGAAACTCGTCAAACTGACGCTGTTTTTCCTCCAGCTCAAGGAACCTTTCCCGAGTCGAATCCAGCAGGGGCTCGACCACTCGCTGCAGGCGAGGGTTTCGGCTTAACCCGATGACATATTGGAGTTTATTCTCTTCACATTCACAGAACTCGTAGAGCCGAGGCGTGGCAAAGCCGCTGTCGGCCCGAATCTCAATCTCGACATCCGTCCCCACTGCTTGTCGGATGGCCTCCACGACTCGCTTCAGAATGGGCACGATGTGAGAGGCAGCCCCCTTGTTGCCAGGTCTCAACAGGGCACAGACCAGGTCTCCCGTGTCGGCATCGAAGATCAGCCAAGGATGCAAAATGTGGTTTCGGTAATACCCGTGGTAGAAGGAGAACTCCTGTTGGCCGTGAGTGTGGTCGTCGGTACTGTCCAGATCCAGGATGATCTTGCTGGGACGTCTCTTCTTCAGGGAGCGCACATAACGGCCTAGCAGCCACCGGCTCAGACGCATCAGATCCTTCTTGGTGACGGAGTTCTCCAGGCGGGAGAAAGTCGGCTGGGTGGCCAAATCGGGATCGCTCTCTGGCAACTGATCACAGACTGTCTTGAGCATCGGATCCGAGCGCAGCGTATCGGCGTCGTTACAGTCTTCGTAGCCGGCCACGATCTGCAAGACTCGTTGTCGGATCAACTTCAACAGGTCATGACGAATGTAGCGTTGGTCTCGACTTTCCGAAATACAGGAACTGAAGCCCTCGCACAATCGATGTTGACGATCCAGCGATCCAAACAACAACCATCCTGCGTCGGAAGTGAGGCTCCCCCCATCAAAACGAGCCGTGATGTTTCTGTGGCTATGAAATGGCAGGGTATTCTGGCAGACTGTTTTTGACATTGCCGTAGCTCCTGTTTAGGGTCTTTGTTTCTCTAAACCCTTTTATATCAGAGAGCTACGGCCTTTTTTCTGGGCCCACATCTCACTTGAATTTAGATCTCTTGCATAATCCGGGCTAGGACGCCTGGGCAGAATCTATGCCGATTACCTGGCGGGTACGATCCATGAGACCAGCCTGGTGGCCATGGCCGATCCCGATCCCGAAGCCCTGGACTGTGTAGCAAATCGCTGGCCGGACGCAAGCTGCTACGGCGAAGCGGAGGCGCTCCTGGAGGATCCTGCAGTCGAGGCAGTGGTTGTTGTGTCGCCGACCAACACGCACCGCCGCGTCGCCCAGGCGGCGCTCTCCGCCGGCAAACCGGTGCTCTGTGAAAACCCCCTCGCCTTGACGCTGGAGGACTCAACGGCCGTCAGAGACCTGGTCGAAAAGTCAGGGACTCTTTTCCAAATGGGATTCATGCGCCGTTTTGACCCGGGCTACGCCGCTGCTAAAGCCAGGATCGAAGAAGGGACGGCCGGGCGTGTCGTCATGTTCAAGTCCAGTTCGCGCGATCCCTATCGACCTTCGATGGGGTATCTTCACCCGGCGAGCTCAGGAGGCATTTTTGTGGACATGGGGATTCACGATTTCGATCTGGCTCTCTGGTTCATGGGTCCAGTCCGACGCGTCTTCAGTACCGGGGGTGTACTCGTTTACCCCGAAATCGGGGAGATCGGGGACATCGACAATGCCGTGGTGAGCCTACAGTTCGATAGCGGCGCCATCGGCCAGGTCGATTTGAGCCGCAATGGAGTCTACGGGTACGACATCTCTACCGAACTACTGGGAACGGAGGGAACGATTCGAATCGGCTATCTGAGGGAGACCCCGATTCGAATCCTGACCAGAAACTCCGTCGCTCACGATACCGTGCCCTACTTCCCGCAGAGGTTCGCCGATGCATACAAGCTGCAACTGAGGGACTTCGCCCTCAATGTGATTCACGGCCGCACGCCCTCCCTTCTGGTGGAGGATGGTGTTGAAGCCTTCCGCGTCGCCCTGGCAGCTCGAAGATCGTACCAATCGGGCACCAGTGTCGAGGTAGATGAGATTCAGGGATGATTGTGCTCTCGCCAGCGAGCGCTAAGATTTCAGCCCTCTCTTGATCCGCTTCAGCTCCTGGCCCTGTTGATGATCGCGGTAGTAGGGATCGAGGGGAAAGCACCCGGAGATGAGTTGCTGGCGCGGACCGGTCGTGCAGTCGCTGAAGGTTCGGCAGATCGACTTTCGCTTGAGAGGCTTCCCCCCCAGGACATCGGCTGGAAGCTGCGGATACGCCAGCATCATTCTACCCAGACCGACGAAGTCCACGGCGTCTTCTCTCAACTGGCGCTGGGCCACTCGGGGAAGCCATTCTTGAAGGTAACTGTAGCCGGACCCCACGACCGTCAAGTCCGGAAACTTTGCCTTCACGAAACGTGTGAACTCAATATGGCGATTCACTCCCACCAGAGGATCCTCGGGCGGTTCATAGCCGTCCGAGGGGGGGAACAATGCAGGTCTTTGAATGTGGGGATTGTAGTAGGGACTCCCTCCGCTCAGGCAGACCGATTGAACCGACAGGTTTTCTAAGAGCCGAAGCAGACGGACGACTTCCGACATACCCTGATCACCTGGCGAGTCGGATGGAGGCGGAACCGTTTTCACCCCCGGGGCGACCAGACCAAAGGAAAACGGGTTCATTCCCGGGATCGGAACCCCTCGACCCGAGGGGCCTTCTTCGAAGGGCGCCATATCGAATGCATTGATACGGATCCCGATCTGCAGCCTCGGAGCAATGGAGCGAATACCGGCCACCGTGGCGCGGAGAAAGCGGGTACGGTTTTCAAATGAGCCGCCGTAGGGACCGGTGCGCCGTCTCGCGTTCAGAAACTCGTTTCCCAGATAGCCGTGACAGTGCTTGATATCCACGAAGTGGAAGCCGATCTTCCAGGCCTGGCCGGCAGCCCGTACAAAATCCTCGATCAACCGCTCTATGTCGGAGTCGGTCAGACAGGGGTGATCGGGTGGTATTCCCAATCTGGGATCCAGGATCGGATGGTGACACAGAATTTTCGGCTCCAGTCGATCCTTCCTGTTGGGCCTGGAAAAGCGTCCTGAGTGTGTTAATTGAAGGCCCACCAGAAGATCGCTCGAAGTTCCGAACTGCTGTTCGTGGGTCGAGATCAGGTGGCGGCGCAGGCCTTCGAGCGAACCCAGGTTGGAAGGTTGTATCAGGAGCTGGTTCGGATTGGCTCGTCCGTCATGCCGAACGGCTACGGCTTCGCCCCCCCAGATCAACTTGGCACCGCTTCTTCCGAAGTTTCCCCAGCGTCTCAGGGTCAGGCTGGAGGGCCTGCCGTCCTCGGTCCCGTCCCAGCCTTCCATAGGGAGAACACAGAAGCGGTTACCAACGCTTCTCCCGCCAATAGTGGCAGGCTGGGCCAAGGGAGAGTTTGCTCCTTCCGCCAGCTCGTCGTCGAAATGCAGTGAGAGCCCCAGCTCGTCGAGATGAGACCGAAACTTCTCAGGAGTGGCCAGAGTCGAGACTCTCCGATAACGCCGCGACATCAGGTCTGTTTTGGTTGACTCACAGGCGGCTTACTGACGTGGACCGCCAAACCTTCAATCCACAGCGGCATGGATCGGCTTCCGCGGCCGGGTCGACCTCGTGTTTCAGAGCGCCCAATCTGATAAGGTTCCTATCCCACAATCGTCGAAGAGCATTATACAAGAGGAGAGGGGCTGCAATGAGACTTGGGATGAACCTTCTTTTGTGGACGACCTATCTGAAAAGCGAGCACTTCGCTCTATTGAAGAGTCTCAAGGAGGCTGGTTTTGACGGAGTTGAACTCCTGCTCAATAAGGGGAACCCGGACAACTACCAGGAGGTGAAAGCCTGTCTGAATGATCTGGACTTAGAGGTCACGACGATCGCCGTTCTGGATGCGGCTGCAAATGCCGTCAGCCCGGATCCCACTGTACGCCAGGAGGCCCTCAACCAGTTGAAATGGGCTGTGGACACTTCGGCCAGGCTGGGCAGCGAAGTACTGGGTGGACCATTCCACTCTACGCACGGGGTGTTTTCGGGAATGCCGCCCAGTGATGAGGAGTTGACCTGGTGTGTTGAAGTCCTGGGGCCTGCGGCACTGTATGCCGGTCAGAACGGGGTGATCATGGCCCTCGAGAGTCTCAATCGCTTCGAGTGTTATCTCTCCAACACGGTTGAACAGGCTTTGGGACTGGTGCGGCGGGTGGGAGATCCGGCTCTCGGCATCCTCTACGATACCCATCACGCCCACATTGAAGAAGAGGACATCAGCCTGGCGATACGTGGGGCCGGTAGCGATATCAGACATGTACATTTGAGCGAAAACCATCGCGGAGCACCCGGCAGCGGGCTGGTCGACTGGAAGACCACGTTTCGTGCTCTCAAGGACATTGGCTATGACGGCTGGCTGGTTATCGAATCCTTCTCCCGGCTGACCCCGGAGTGGGCTCCGGCTCTTCGAGTCTGGCGCAACTTCGCGGCTTCGCCGGAGGAGGTGTATGAAGGAGGCTCCCGATTTCTGCGAGAGTTGTGGGAGCAGACCTGATGAAGCGCCGTCACCAGCCGGCCGCGCTGAGTGGTTTCAAGGGTATGGGATTGACGGATTTGCGGGAGGAGCTTGGAACATGGCAAAAAAACTGAATGTGGCGATGATCGGGTACGGTTTCATGGGGCGAGCCCATTCGAATGCCTATCGAAAGGTCAACCAGTTCTTTGACCTCGAGTACGAGCCCGTTATGCAGGTCGTGTGCGCTCGCAACCAGGACAAGGTATCCGGCTTCGCCGACAACTGGGGCTGGGCGGACCACGAAACGGACTGGCGCCGGGCCGTGGAACGGGAAGATGTGGACCTGGTGGATATCTGCTCGCCCAACAACACCCACCTGGACATCGCCCTGGCGGCTGCACAGGCTGGCAAGATGATCGCCTGTGAAAAGCCCCTGGCCATGAACACGGCGGAGGCAGAGGCGATGACAGAGGCTGTGGAGGCTGCGGGAGTGCCCAACATGGTGTGGTTCAACTATCGCAGAGTACCGGCGGTTGCACTGGCCAGACAAGTGATCGAAGAGGGCAAGCTGGGCCGGATCTTTCACTATCGAGCCAAGTATCTACAGGATTGGACGATCAGCCCGGACGTTCCGCAGGGGGGTCAGGGCCTGTGGCGCCTTGATGTGGAAGCAGCCGGCAGCGGTGTAACCGGAGACCTTCTGGCCCACTCCATCGATCAGGCGCATTGGCTCAATGGACCCATCGAGTCGGTGGTGGCTATGACCGAGACGTTTATCAAGGAGCGTGCATTGCAGGAGGATCCGGACACCATTGCGCCGGTCGGGATCGACGATGCCTGCGCCTTTCTGGCCCGTTTTAAGAACGGATCTCTGGCCACTTTTGAGTCAACTCGTTACGCCCGGGGGCGGAAGAATCAGAGCACCCTGGAGATTAATGGTGAGAAGGGCTCTCTCTGTTTCGACCTGGAGAACGCGCACCAGCTCCAGTACTTCAACCACGGGGATGACAGCAGGTTCCGGGGATGGCGGACGATCCAGGTGTGGGACGCGGATCATCCCTACATGGACAAGTGGTGGGTTCCGGGTTGTTCCATCGGCTACGAACACACGTTCATAAATGCGGCAGCCGACTTTCTTCAGGGCCTGGAATCGGGAGAGAAAACCTGCCCCGACTTTCGCGACGGACTGAAGACTCAGATCGTTTGCGACACTGTGCTGGAGTCCGCGGCGACGGGCGAGTGGAAAACCGTTGTCGCGGCCTGAGCTATTCGGAGGGCAGGGACGCGTTTGGACTGACGTGCTGGGACTGACGCGCTGGGACTGACGCGCTTACTCCGTGCGCGCTACCGTCACGCCTGGCAATGAGCGAAAGCGCGCTATTGTTCGGGCTGTGCGGATTGGATCCACTTCAGGATCCGCTCGTAGGTTTCGTCGCCCTGCTCAAAGCGGACACCGCCCGTGTGGTGATCGGGGCTGGACGATCCCCCGGAGTCCTCGGCCATGGGGAGGGTTGGTTTGTTCAAAATCAGGCTGGCGGGGAGATTCTCCAGATCAAGAACCCTGAGCACTGACCGGTAACGCTGCCGGATCACAGGCTCTTCATCTTCGCCCGGTGCAGTCATGGGAAGAAAAAGGACCGGCCGGCTGTTGTGGCAGTTGACACAGGCCCGCTCGTCGGACCCGCTGGCACTGAATATCGGATTGACGGTCTCTCTGAACAGTGCGTAATCCGGAAGCCCCGAATTGGCCTCCCCGAGGGCCTCCCGGATCGCCGGCTGGCCCTCCAGTTCCGGATGTTCCTCAACCATCTTCCCCCCCAGCTTCTGGAGCGTTTCATCCTGGGAATGGAGGGCCGTGCTGATGAGACCAACCACTCTCAGATCCTTCCTTAAATCGGGATTCTCCAGTGCCAGCTCAAGGAGCAGCCCCTGGAGCGCAGGGTTGGATCCGATAAAGGCTCCATTGCAGCGACGATGGATCATCGGTGCAGTTGCTTCCAGGCCCGTCATTTGGAAGCATAACCGGTACGCAGCTGCCAGGACCTGAGGGTCCTTGCTGCGCTGGGATCGGTAGATCTTGACCTGAACGGAGCGTTCCTCGATCAGATCCGGGTTGCGAGCGAGTATCTCGAAAGCTTCCGCCCCTTTACTGCTGAGAAAGGCTTCCCGGCTGTGTTCTGAACCTTTTTCGGCCGGCTCGGCTGGCTCGGCTGGCTCCTGGAAACTCGCTCCGACGGCGAACATCAACAGGCCCAGCAGGATTGTGGCCGATTTTCGATGTATCGATTGAGTTCGCCTGTCTCGGGAGGGGGTCATGTCGCAGCCGCCATTTCCCCCAATTGTAAACCATTCGCCGGCGGTCGGCGGGCTGCCGGATCGCCGGGTGGAGAGTGCGAGCCGGCAAAGTGGCGGTACCTTGAGGCTTGACCTTTGGAACTTACCCGGCTGAACGGCCCTTGAGGATCAGCAGTACGCCCAGTGCATCCAGCCAGATTGCGATCACCAGAAGCCCCCACATTTCGCGAGCCGTCTCCGAAAAAAGGGGCTGTGCCCCGAACACCCGAATCGCCATCAATGCGAAGCCCGCAAAGGCGAGCCCGCTGGCCAGGACGGGAATGATCCAGTGGACCCTGCCTGAAATCACAAGTAGACAGATCAGGGCGGCGATCACGTAGACGGGGATCCAGATCTGAGGGTCGGGGTCGTTGTACTGGACAGCGGCGGCAAGCAGAAACAAAGCCGCGCCGAGAATGGAGAAGAGACGCATATCGAAAGATTACCACGGGTCTGGAATCTGGATCCGCGTGCGCGCCGCCGGGGACCGACGCGCTGGGACTGACGCGCTGGGACTGACGCGCTTACTCCGTGCGCGCTACCGTAACTTCGCACACAGCAGGACCTGATTGTAGCGCGCGTGACAACAAGCGCGCCCGGGATGCTAGACTCTGCTAGAAAGCACCGGGAGGCAATGCATGAAACTGAATCGACGAACGTTTGTTGCGACCGGTGTCGGCAGCGCAGCTGTCGCCGGAGCGAACCACAGGGCAGTAGGGGCCAACGACCGGATCCGGGTTGGATTCATCGGCATGGGGGGAATGGGGAGATACAACCTGACCAGTTTTCAACAAATGACGGAAGTGGATATCGTCGCTGCCTGTGACGTATGGGAACACAATCGCAATCGGGCGGTCGAGCTGACCTCCGGCCAGGCTACACCCTTCCGGGATTTCAGAGAGGTTCTGGACCGGCAGGACATCGACGTGGTCGTGGTCTCCACCCCCGATCACTGGCATGCTCCGATTCTGATCGCCGCCTGCGACGCCGGAAAGGATGTCTATGTCGAGAAGCCCCTCTCCCACACGTTGCGGGAGGGGAGAAAAATGGTGGAAGCGGCGCGGCGTAACCATCGAGTCGTGCAGATGGGCACGCAGCAGCGGTCTGGAGCCCACTACCGCGAGGCTGTCGATCTGATACGAGGCGGCAAGATCGGCAGAGTGACCCGTGTCCACTGCTGGAACAATGAGAACCAAACTCCTGCTGGAATCGGCCGCTTTCCAACCGACACTGTACCCGACGGACTGGACTGGGACTTTTACCTTGGCCCGGCTCCCCGAGTTCCTTTCCGAGCCGGTCGTTTCATTCACGACTTCCGCTGGTTCTGGGACTATTCGGGGGGAATGGTCACCGACTGGGGTACGCACCACCTGGACGTTGTTCAATGGGCGATGGACGTCAAGGGCCCTCGGACAGCTTTTGCGGTCGGTCATAAGCTGGTTGTCGATGATGACCGTGAAACCCCGGATACACTGGAGGTCGTGTTCGAGTATCCCGGCTTCATCTGCACCTATTCCAACAGGAAGGGGAACCGGCGGTCCCACGAGGGCCGTACCTATGGAGTTGAGTTCTTTGGTACGGATGCCACGCTGTATATCAACCGCAGCGGATTTGAGGTGATGCCGGAGAGCAGAGGGGCTTACGAGGTAGACAAGCCTCCCTATGTCCGAGAGCTGCACAGATCTCAGAATCCGGCCCCTCCCTGGGAGGACAGGAACCGAGATCGGACATCGAGGGCCGAGTACCAGGTCGGAGCGGAGTCGGTCCTGCACGTGGCCCACGTGCGAAACTTTATCGATTGTCTCAAGAGTCGCCAGCGTCCCGTCTCGGATGTCGAAACGGGTCACCGCTCTACCTCCGCCCCTCATCTGGCTAATATCGCTTTGAAGGCTGGTCGTAAAATTGAGTGGGACGTGGAGAATGAACGGATCGTCGGCGACCGCGAGGCCAGTCGGCTGCTCACCAAAGAGTACAGGAAGCCCTGGAAGGTATGAACCATTTGCTGCCTGTCCTCGCGGCGGTCCTGGCCGCCTTGCTTCTGTCCTGTGCCGAACCGGTGCCCGACCCGGGACAGCCGGCGACCTCAGAGGGCGAGAAAGAGCCGGAGGGGTCTCATTCCAGGGCCCTGGAACCGCCTCCGTCAGACGGCTTCCTCGACCTTTTCAACGGCGAGAATCTCGATGGCTGGACGGTCATGGGCAGCCCGGCGGGTTGGTTGGTTGAGAACGGGGTGCTTCGCTCCGAGGGTGGGAAAGGCGGTGCCTGGTTACGCTTCAATGAGCCCTTGAGCGACTTCCTTCTCAAGGTGGACTGGAGAGTCTCGAAGAACGGGAACAGCGGGGTTTTCATTCGGGCCCATGAAGAGGGCAATCCGTGGGAGACCGGTTACGAAATCCAGATTTCCAATGAGCGCCGAGACGACCTGCATTGCACCTGTTCGCTGTACGACTACGCCGCCGTCGATTTCCGCCCCGATGAAACCCCCGAAATCTGGCACACCTTTGAGATTCATGCATCGGGTACGCGAATCACCATTTACTCCGATGGCAAGAAATGTCTGGATGTGGACCAGGCGGAAAAAGAAAGGATGCGGGAAAAGCCTTTGAAGGGGTTTCTGGGAATGCAGGACTCGCACGCAGGCGAAGGAAGCTACGTGGAGTATCGGAACATCCGGCTGCAATTGGGGAGCAGTGGGATGTTGCAGGATGACGAAAGGTAGGAGCCGCTTCCACGCGGCGATCTGATCGGACCACGGAGGGTCCTCCTACACTGCGGCGAATCGGACAGAACGGTGAAGCGTGAGCTCACCGTTTCCCGGACTCGACGGTAGGCTCACGCCTTGCCGTTCTGTCGCGGCCGGCTTACGCCGTGCCGTTCTGTTTCGGACCACGGGGAGGGTCCTCTTACGAGGAGAATCCGAGCAGTCCACGGGTGAACTGAACATCGGTGTGACCTGTCTGTAAGGCCCTGACCTGATACTCCTGTGAGGCCGCCCGGACCACCAGCTGCGCCATTTGGTCTGCCCAGTCGTTCGGCTTCCCCTCCAGAACCAGATCCAGGTCGGCCCCGAAAGCGGTACATACATCTGACTCGGCGCTGATCCTCAGGAGCGGGACCAGAGGGTGCCCGGCCTGGGGTCGAGATCCGTGATAGCCGAGAATGAGACTGGCTCCACAGGCCGCCAGACCTGTCAGGGCTTCGGCCCAGTGGCGGCCCGGGTTGGCCATGACATGAAAACCAGCCTTGCGGGCGACGGCGCCGTAGGCAAGTGTCGGATCCGGGCGAGACTCCAGAATCCGGTCGCTGGACAGCAAGTCCAGCACTTCGTCGTTTTCCGGCACGACCACAGTGGTCCCGTTCTCAACCAGGCGGCTGACAACGCCTATGAGGCCCCTGGCGGCCGCTTGCCCGATCGGCGGCTCAGAGAGTATTCCGATGCTCAGACAACCGATTCCGACTTCCTCGCGGCGGGAGCGGGGATCTGATCGTTGTCGGGATTCAAACCAGCCAATCACTTTTTCAGAAACGCGCTCCAGCCCCCCGTCGAGTTGGATGCTGGCCGTCCCGAATCGGGCTGGATCCAGGCCGTTTTCCACAAGTCGGGACCGAACCACCCCATTGTGGATCTTGTCGCAGCCGTGCTCGAGAAGCAGCGCCGCACCGACGGCAGGGTGCATCAGGTAGCTCACCAGTGTATCCAGGAAGAGATCTCGGGTTTCTCCCGAGGTGTAACCGCAACCTTCCGAGTGAGGAATCGCAACAACGCGTGACAGGGGACCCTCGGGAAGCCGCTGATTGAGCTGGCGGGCGATCAGCACCGAAACCTGACTGGCGCACAGACTCGTCGGTAAGATCAGTCCAACTTGATCGGCAGCGTGTCCTTCAGGCGTCCTGGACGCTCGGAAGCGGAGCTCTTGTGCGCCAGGGGTTGATTGAAACGGTAGCGGGTTGCCCGCAGGAAGTGGTTGAGATTGAATGACCTGCAGGCGGGATCGATCCCGCTGTCTCCAGTCACGCCAGATGGAGACCTGGTAGTGGCCCGACTTCTCGCCTCTGGTCCGCTCGCCGGAGGCGACCGAGCAAGCCAGCTCGAAGGTACGCCGGCCCAGTGTATCCATAGGGACACCGTCCAGGTACTCCCCCGCATTGACATCCATTTCCTTCTCGAGGAGATCATAGCGGGGGGTGGTCGTTACGATTTTGATCGTCGGTACGAAAGGAAAATTCGTCACCGACCCGTTGCCTGTTGTGAAGAAAATGAGATTGGCGCCGGATCCAACCTGACCTGCGATGCTTTCCAGATCGTTGCCCGGGCTGTCCATGAAATAGAAACCGGGGCCCGGTATCCTCTCAGAGTAGTCGAGCACATCGTCCAGCCGCACGTCGGGGTGACGCTTCAGCCCTGCGCCGATCGACTTGAGAGCGATGTTGTACAGTCCCCTCAGTTTATTTCCCCCCGAAGGATTCCCCTCTGCCGTAACTCCGTGCCAGGAAGCCATCTCCTTGTAGCGCTCGACATGGGCCAGGAATCTCTGAGCGACGTCGAGAGTCCGAACCTTCAGCAACATGTAGGACTCAGCCCCGATCAGCTCATCGGTTTCAGCATGGTTGGCGGCTCCACCATTTCGGATAATCTCGCGTGCAACCCAGGAGGCCAGTGGATTGGCCGATACGCCGGAGAACGCGTCTGACCCACCGCACTGCAGCGCTGCCTTGATCTCCGACATTGGCTGGAGGGAGCGCTCGGATTGATTCACAAGGGGCAACCACTGGCGGATCACATCGCAGCAGGTCTCGATTTCACGCTCGACGTCGTACTCCAGATTGTGGAAGCGATGGAGCAAATCAGAAACCGGGTACCCGTGATGCTTCAGATAGTGGTCGAGCATCAGGTTACTCACAGGGCTCTCCGGTGAATCAACCACCAGCACGGCTCCCACGTTGGGGTGAACGATGAAACCGGCCAGGGTCCGGAGAAGCTGCGCTCGATTATTGGGTGTGACGTCGGCTCCCCCCTCAGTGTGAGCAACGGACACGACTCCATCCACATTGGGATAGCCGTGCAGCTCGGGCTTCAGTTTCTCGTCCACAAGCCGCACAAAGCTGGAAGTCCGTGAGTTGGTTGCCAGGATAATGATGTAATTGCGGGTACCGGCGCCCCTTTTCCCCGATCGCTGGAAACCCCGGAAGGAACGGGGCTCAGAATAAAGCTCCACCTGCGAGGCAGGCACAAAGGCCAGGGGGTCCAACTGGAAGGCCCGAATATCGTTTTGAAAGTTGGTCTCCCGGCCGTCGAACTCCAACTCTCGGTAGGACATCTCCTTGGACATCGCCGCATTGAACACATATTCGCCGGGGCGGATGGGGCGTGTGGCATAGCCAAAGGGCAGCCCCCAGGACAGGAGAGGCTGTTCTTCCCGGATGTCTTCGACAGCAAAGCGGTGCCCCTCCAAAACCTGCGCAGAGAGGCGGAAGGTGCGGTCCGCTGAAATCACCCGGGTCCCGGCCTCCAGCCCATGGGTGGCAATAGCACAGTTATCGCCGGGCAGAAGAATTCGGGCAACGGCTTCCAACCGGTATTCGGATCCCATGTCAGGGACGATCATCAACCATCGACCAGCGCAGTTCAAGGGTTTGCCGCGGTGACTTGTGAGCGGTAAAGCGAGGGCCGACGGGCCGTGGGCGAAAGAGGAGCAGGGGACGTCTCCTGGCCGGGCAGCCAAGGAGGCGCCCCTCCCCCACCCCTTAGTAAGAACAGGTATAAGAGATGCTTTTGAGGGCCAATGGTTGCGTCACGGGTCTCTTTGCCGGGTCGGAACCCCCGTGGAATCAATGACCCCGACGAGTCTTTCCATTTTCGGTTCCAGCTCCTCCAGGCTCTTTACGAGCGCAAACTGAGCCCTGGTGCGCTGCAGGTTGTGTTCCGGATGGTCGACCTTAAAATAGGTATCTCCGTTGAGATAGTCGGCCAGAAAACGCATTCCGACGGTCAGCGTCGCCAGCCGGGGCGCCCGGGCCAGAAGCCTAATCTCGAGTGGCGTCATGAGCTCCCCGAGTTGGCCCAGGTAGCCCTTCGCCAGAGCTTCAAACAGCGCCAGGTTTAACTGGACTCGGGAGGGATCAGGCTCGTCCTCGACGGTATCGACTCCTGCCGTCCGGACCAGGTCGCCGAAGTCGTAGAGGAGCGAGCCCGGCATGCAGGTATCGAGGTCGACCACGGAGACTGCTTTGCCCGAGTCGATATCGAAGAGCACGTTGTTGATTTTGGGGTCATAGTGGATGACCCGATGAGGAAGGAGGTTGTGCTCGAGAGGGTCGGAGACTAGGGACCAGAAGAAGTGCCTTTCCAGAGCAAAGTCGACTTCGGTGCGAGCCGCTTTGAGGCGACCCGCGGCGTCTCTGGCGACGGACTCCTGCAACTGCCGAGCCCGGGTGGGGGTGTGGAAGAAGTCGGGAATCGTTACGGCCAGGGAGTCCGGGGGAAGGTCCCGGAGGCGTGCCACGAAGCTGGCAAATACCCGGCCTATCTCGAAAGCATGAGCGGTGTCGGGACACAGACTGAAGACTTCCGTGTTCTCGATATACCTGAACGTTCGCCAGTGGAAGCCACCGGGATCAATCCAGGTGTCCTGTCCGTTTCGGGCCGGAATCAGACTCAACGGTCTTTCGCCCGGGTCCGGGTGATCGCGCAGGTGCTCGGTGATGCATCTAAGGTTGCTCATGAGTGCGCCCACATCGGGGAAAATGTTCTGGTTGATGCGCTGGTGAAGGTAGCGGACCGGCCCGCGGCTCGTTTGCCAGGTGCTGACATGGGAGTCATGGATATGGCCCGTGTTGACGGGAGCCACCGCCACCAGTTGGCCCTGGATTTCGAAGTGGCTGGCGGTCTCGTGAGCACTCATGGGACTGAAGGCGCCCCGGAACAGCCACCATTGCATGGGGGCATACAGTTCGCTGTAGCCGGCCCTGCCATGATCCCGGCCGGGTTGCCAAAGGCTTCCCATTCTAACGCCTTCTTGGGTATAGTAATCAGCTCTGGCGGTCGTGAGAGTGTGATCGGCAGGTTAACTCCCGCCCGCCAAAGGCGATGAAGTGCGGGGGTCAGGAAATTCGGTGAGCTTCTCCGGAACCCCAATGCAGCTCAATCGTATAAACAGTTGTCGGGAGAAAGGCCGAGGCTTCCAGCCTCCGCCGCAGCGCAAAGAAGAACCTTTCAGTTGCAAGCTCGATCCATAACAGCTTGAAAGGACTAACCGGGAGACCAGGGCATATGGAAACCTCCACGAGAACCATGATTGAGGCCAGAGGCCTTTCGAAGTTCTACGGTGACTTCGTGGCCATTCAGGATATTTCTTTTTCGATTCCCGAGGGTCAGATTGTCGCTTTTCTGGGACCCAACGGCGCCGGGAAATCTACAACCATGAAGATTCTCACCGGCTTTCTGTCGCCCAACCGGGGGGAGGCCTCGATTGCCGGCCTGGATATTCAGCGCCAGCGAATTAAGGCATCCAGGAAGCTGGGCTATCTTCCCGAAAACGGGCCGTTGTACCAGGAGATGACTCCCGCCGAGCTGCTCACCTTTTTTGGAGAAGCCCGTGGTCTCGCCAATCTGGAACTCGAGGAGGCGATTGACCGGGTGGATCGCCTGTGCGCCCTCGGTGAGGTCATGGAAAAGCCGATCAGTAAACTGTCGCGAGGCTACCAGCAGCGCGTGGGACTGGCCCAGGCTCTTCTGCATGACCCCGAGGTCCTGGTCATGGATGAGCCGACTGCCGGCCTCGATCCGAACCAGATTCGAATCTTCCGGGAAAACATTCAGGAACTCGGTCGCACCAAGACGATCCTGATATCGACCCACATCCTGCAGGAGGTGGATGCGGTAGCCGATCGAGTTCTGTTGATCAATGAGGGGAAACTGGTCTTCGATGGCACTCCCGATGAGCTCAAAGAAGGGGGTTCCCTGGAGCAGCCGTTTTACCGGCTCACGCAATACCGGAGCCCCGGATCCGTCCCCCCTCCCGGTGAGCCGGAAGCGTTTAAACCGCGGCAGGAGGAAGTGTGATGTTTAAAGACGTGAATCGGGGATTTATCCGGGCCCTGGTCAGACGCGATCTCTGGAAGTACTTCACGAACCCGACCGGGTACGTGTTCATCACCCTGTTTATCTTTCTGAGCGCCGTGGCGGCGTTCTGGCAGGAGCGGTTCTTTCTGAACAACCTGGCCAATCTGGATCAGCTCAACTCACTCTTTCCTTATCTGCTTGTTTTCTTTATTCCGGCCCTGACCATGAGCGTCTGGTCCGACGAACGCAAACAGGCCACCGACGAACTGTTGTTCACTCTGCCGGCAACGAGCCTGGAAGTGGTCTGCGGGAAGTACGCCGCTGTTCTAGGAATCTATACAGCTTCGCTCATCCTCTCTTTCAGCCATGTCCTGATTCTTGCCTGGCTGGGAAGCCCCGACCTGGGAATGATGCTGAGCAACTATATCGGCTACTGGTTTGCCGGCGGCGCGCTCATAGCCGTGGGTATGATCGCATCGCTGCTCACGGCAAACGCCACGATAGCTTTTATTCTGGGTGCACTTCTGTGTGCCTTTCTGGTGTTTCTCAAGCCGGTTGTTTCCCTGCTTGGCATCAGTCTGGGAGCGGCAGTAGCGTCCCTGGGTGTGGGTCCCCATTTCCAGGATTTCGCTTCCGGAGTGATCAGTTTGCCGGCTGTCTTGTACTTCTGTTCTATTGCCGTGATTGGTCTCTTCATCAACGTCCTGCTGGTAGACCGACGCCACTGGCCACGCACCACCGAAGGCTATCCAACCTGGAGCCACTATGCCGTGCGCATTGTTGCCCTGGTCATTGCCCTGGCGGCACTGACAACCCTGATCGCCCGCCTGGGTATTCGAGTCGATGCCACCTCGGAGAGGATCCACTCTGTGAGCTCGCAGACTCGAAACCTGGTAGGTGGCCTGGATGCTGAGCGCCCCGTCTTCATTCAGGCCTTCGTCAGCCCGGAGGTTCCCGAGGCCTACGTGCAGACACGCACGAACCTTTTGAGCACGCTCAACCAGTTGAATTCCATGGGTGGGGCGACCGTGCAGGTGAGGATTGAGGAGACAGTGCCGTATTCGGAAGCGGCTCGCGAGGCCAGAGAGAAGTTCGCCATCACCCCCCGGCCAATCCCCAATCTAAGTAGCGCCAGGGCGGGTTTTGCCGATGTTTTTCTGGGTGTAGCGTTCACGTGCGGGGCCGAGGAGCAGGTGATTCCGTTTCTGGATCGAGGCCTCTCGGTTGAGTACGAACTGGCGCGGAGCATGCGTGTTGTTGCCAACACGGAGCGTAAAAAGATCGGAGTGGTGACCACGGAGGCCAAGCTCTTCGGGGGCTTTGATTTCCAGAGTTTTCGGAGCAATCCCGGCTGGCTCGTGGTAGATGAACTGAAAAAACAGTATGAAGTCGTGCAGGTCAACCCCGCAGGAGAGCTACCGGATGATCTGGACGGCCTGATGATCGCTCTTCCGTCATCCCTCTCCCAGGAGGAGTTGGAGAGCATCAAGGGGCCCATTCTTCAGGGCACTCCGACCCTTCTTCTGGTCGACCCGATGCCGGTTATCAGCCTGGGTCTGTCGCCCTCCGAGCAGGGCGGGGCCAACCAGAACCCTTTCATGAGGAATCAGGGACCGCCTCCGAAGCAGAAAGGAGACATCCAGGGTTTTCTGACCGACCTGGGGGTGAGCTGGGACAAGTCCACTATTGTCTGGGATGCCTACAATCCACATCCTGATCTTGATTCGCTACCCCCCGAGGTCGTGTTTTCTGGACGGGGCAACCAGAACGAAGCCACCTTCAACCCTGATAGCACCGCCACGGCCGAACTCCAGGAGATCGTGATGCTGTACCCGGGGACTCTGGCTCCAGCGGTGGGAAGTGATTTCGAGTTCCAACCCCTGATCAGGTCTGGTTTCGTCTCCGGGCGCCTCAGCTATTTTCAACTCGTGCAGCGCAGCTTTCTGGGACTTGGCCTGAACCGCAATCTGCCCCACCGTCCCGATGGCTCCGATTATGTTCTGGCCGCCCATGTCACCAGGAAAGGAAGCTCTCCGGCTCAGGAGGAAGAGGGTGAAGAGCCGGAAGACACGGAGTCTGCTCCGGATGAATCCAACAACAACTTCGGTCTGGTGGTGATCGCCGATCTGGATTTCATTTCCCAGCAGTTCTTCCAGATTCGGGACCAGGGTCCGGAGAATCTGAATTTCGACAACGTGACGCTCTTTTTGAATGCCATGGACATCCTGGTTGGTGACGAGAGCTTTGTTTCGCTGCGGAACAAGCGAGTCAGACATCGGACCCTGGAGCGCGTCGAAGCGCAGACCCGCCAGTTCATTGAGACCAGGATCCGCGAGGAAGAAGAAGCGGAAGCCGACGCCGAGCGGGCCCTGGCAGAGGCCCAGCGGAACCTCGACCAACACGTGGAGGAAGTTCGAAACCGACCCGACCTGGACGAGCGCACAAAGCAGATCATGGCCCGCAATATCCAGGAGGTTGAGTCCCGCAAGTTCGAGGTCCTCAAGGCCAGTATAGAAGCTGAGAAGGAAGCCAGAGTTGATGCCAGTCGTGAAAACCTGGAATCCCAGCTGCGCAGGATTCAAAGCAACATCAAGACTTTCGCAGTCTTGCTTCCGCCGATTCCAGTTTTTGTTCTCGGAATCCTCATTTTTGTGCGAAGGCAAAAAAGAGAGCGGGAAGGGGCGTCATCGGCTCGCCTGCTGAAGGGATAGAGGAGGGACGAAGTGAGTGAAACTCGTAAGACACTGACACTTGTGGGAGTGGCCGGAGGATTGCTCCTTCTTGCCCTGTTCACGGCTCCAGGCCGGGTGAACCCGGAGGCCTTTTCCGACGTCGGCGAATCCTTCTTTCCGGACTTTGAGGATCCCAATACGGCTACCACCCTGGAGGTGATCCAGTTCGATGAAGAGACCGGAACCGCCAAGCCTTTCAAAGTCACTTTTGACGGGGATGTCTGGACCATACCCTCCCATCACGACTATCCGGCCGACGGCAAGGACCGGTTGGCCAGGACTGCGGCCGGTCTGATTGGAATCAGGAAGGACGGCTTTCGCTCCAACAACGCTGCCGATCATCAAGCCAGTGGCGTCGTCGATCCTCTCGACGAGACGATGGCCGGCCTGTCGGGTCGGGGTGAGCGGGTCACCGTGAAGGATGCGTCGGGCCAGGTCCTGGCTGATTTGATCATTGGCAAGAGCACCGGGGGAGAAAAAGACAAGCTGCACTTCGTGAGGGTTCCGGAGCAGAAGCGGATCTATGTTTCGAAGTTTGATCTGGACATTTCGACTTCCTTTGCCGACTGGATTGAAACGGACCTGCTCGAAGTCGAAAAAGACGATATCGAGAAGGTCATCATCAAGGACTACTTCATCAACGAGCGCACGCGCCGTGTTGTGGAGCGAGGGGAAATCGTTCTGGTCAATGGCGACGAGTGGAAGGCCGAGAAGATGCGGTCCAGTGAAGAAATGAATTCTACCAAGATGGATGACCTGCTGCGGGGCATCGATGAACTGTCCATCGTGGGGGTCCGCCCCAAGCCTGAAGGGCTCTCCCAGTCACTGCGCCAATCGGGAGACGACATTCCGGTCTCTCAAGAAGTCATGGTGTCGCTACAAAGCAAGGGATTCTACTTTACACGTGACGGAAACCTGCTCTCCAACGAGGGCGAACTGGAGGTGCAAACGTCGGCCGGAGTGACCTACATCGTGCGCTTCGGTGAAGTTTTGTATGGAGATGCCGAGGCGGTGACGGCTGGATCAGAAGAAAGCGATGATGAGTCTGCGGGCCCGGGAGAGAATCGCTACCTGTTCATTACGACGTCTTTCAACGCCGGCCTCTTCAAGGAGCCGAAGCCGGCCGGAGATATGGCTTTTCAGGGAAAAGCGGACCAGGACCTGACCGACGCGGACAAGAGGAACAAAGAACTCCACGAAAAGTACCAGGAGTGGGAAAAGCAGGTGGCCCAGGGGCGTGCGACGTCCGAAAAGCTGAACCGGCGATTCGCACAGTGGTACTACGTCATCTCCTCGGACAGCTTCGACAAAGTGCACCTCCAAAGAAGCGACCTGGTTCAGAAAAAGAGCAACTGACAATCTGGCGGCCCAGGGTCCGAAGCAGGCCTGCCCTCTCATTGACCCGCGAGCAGGGCCGAGGAGGCACGTGTCCGGGATGATTTACGTGGGGACGTCCGGGTTCTCTTATAAGGAATGGAAGGGGCTCCTCTATCCGGAAAATCTTCCGCAGAAAGAATACCTCCAGTTTTACTCACGGCAGTTCAGCGCCACCGAGATCAATAATACTTTCTACAGGTTTCCCTCTGAAAAAACGACTGCGCAGTGGGCAGGTCTGGTTCCGCCGCATTTTCGGTTTGCCCTGAAGTTGAATCGACGCATCACTCACACGAAGAGGCTGGTGCAGTGCGATGAGGAAATGGGATGGTTTTTTCACGGGGCCCTTCCCCTGTGGTCCCTTCTCGGGTGCATTCTGGTTCAACTGCCCCCCTGGTTCAAGAGGGATTTGCAGGTGCTGGGTGAGTTCCTGGACAAGTTTGCCCGCAAAGCGCCTCTGGCTCTCGAATTCCGGCATGCATCATGGTTTGAACCAGGCGTTTTTGATCTTCTCCGCAAGCATGGAGCCTCGCTGGGAGTTGTCGAATCGGACAAGCTGGCGGCGGTTCAGGAGATCACCGCTCCCTTCGTGTACATGCGGCTGCGAAAGCCCGACTACGGCCGCCGCGATATTGAGAAGTGGGCCACATGGATCCGGGGTCAGGAGCGCGATGTCTTTGTCTATTTCAAGCATGCCGCCATTGCTCCGACGCTGGCCCGGCAACTGGTCGAAGCCATCGACAACAAGGATAGCTGACGGGCTTGATCCCAGCCTCTTAGACGGCGGCGTCCGACCGGAGACGAGCCGGCTGTTGTGGTAGGGTAAGATCGATGTGAATCGAGCTCTAATTGCCTTGCCTCTTCTCGTTTCGGGACTCCTGCCGGGCGGTTCCGCCGATGCGAGCCGGCCCTTGCCGGAGAGAGAGGTTGACTTCACGTTTGTGCGGCTCAAGTATTCCAGCACTCGTGGGGTTCGCTCGAGCTGGGCGGTAGACTACCCCAAGGCCGATATACAGTTCCTTTACGGCCTTAGAAAGCTTGCGGGCTATGCGTTTCCCAGGGCCGGTCATCTGGCCCTTCCCGTAGGCTCGCCGGAGCTTTTCGAACACCCGTTTCTGTACGCGGTGGAAGTCGGTTACCTGGACCTCTCCCAAGCCGAAGCCGATCATCTCAGGGAATATCTGCTGCGCGGGGGTCTTCTGGTTGTCGACGATTTCCATGGATCCTACGAGTGGTTGAACTTCTATCGGCAGATGAAGAAAGTCTTTCCGGAATACGAACCGCTTGACCTGTCACCCGATCACCCTGTGTTTCATTGCTACTTCGATATCGACGAATTGATCCAGGTGCCCGGACTTCACTATGTATACTCGGGCCAGACCTGGGAAAGAGGAGGGTACGTGCCTCGCTACATGGGAATCGAGGACGATCAGGGCCGGCTCATGGTGATTATCAATCATAACGTCGACCTGGGAGACGCCTGGGAGTGGGCCGAGCAGGAAGTCAATCCCCGCGAGTTTTCTGACCTGGCTTTTCAACTGGGCATGAACTACATCGTCTACGCGATGACGCACTGATCGGACGATCTCCGCCGGGCCGGCAACACGCTGGGGGATTTACGCGCTTGCTGCGTGCGCGCTACTGTGCTCCTCCAAAGGCCTTCTTTAGATACTTTCGGGCGCGTCGATGGGAGCGTTCCAGGTTTGGAAGTTTCAGCACGGCCCGATAATGCTCAACGGCTTCCTCGCGCCGGGCCAGCAGGTCGAGCGACTGCCCCGAAGACAGCAGCGCCAGGGTTCGCTCCCGGGGGGGCGTTTCGGGATCCTGCAAGGCCCTCTGGAGCTGATCCAGTGCAGCGGTCGGATCGCCCAGCCGGAGGAGCTTGACGCCCGTCTGGTAGCGGAAAACGGGCATGAAAAGTTGGTCGAAATTGGGCTGGCCGGCCTCGGCCTTCTCAACGACCCCCCGGTAGATGCGTGAGGCCTCTGCTGCTCGGCCCATTGATTCCAGCAATTTAGCCTCGTTGAGATAGACGACGAAATTCTTAGGGTCCCACTCTGGGATGGGTGAACCCCCTCGCCTTTAGGCGAAGCCTTCAGGAGGCTTGGGGGTACACTGCGGAGGTGTCTGAGTATCGGAAAAGTTCGCATGCAGTGTATCGGCTGAGATATCACTTTGTGTTCATCACCAAGTACCGCAAGCCGGCTCTGCGAGGAGAGATCGGGAAAGAGGTGCGGGATCTGACGCGAGAGATTTGCCGATCGTTGGATATCGAGATCGTGAAGGGGCATGTGCGACCCGATCATGTGCATTTGTTGTTGGATGTGCCGCCGAGATTGGCGCCGAGCCGAGTGATGCAGGCGATCAAAGGGAAAACGTCGCATCATCTACTGCAAGATCACCGCAAGTTGCGCAAGGAGTTTTGGGGACGACATCTTTGGGCACGAGGGTACTTCGTGGCGACGACTGGGAATGTGAGCGATACGATGGTTGCAGAGTATATAGAAACCCAAGATGTCGAGACCCGAGACGACGATTTTCGGGTCACTGAGTAGTCAGCCTGCGAGCGAAGCGAGGTCTTTAGGCGACTTCAGTCGCATGTCGAATCCACCGCCTTCAGGCGGTGGAGAGTGGGACCCTTCTCAAGGGATTTTCTTTTCAGGTAGCGAAGCGACCGCAAGGCTTCCTGGTACTTTTTCTCCCGGATCAGGAGGACGAGTTGGACGGTTCTTGCACTATCTGAAACGAACTGGCCCTTTTCTACGGCACGTTCCACGTATTCGAAACCGCGACTCTTGCTTCCCGTGTAGCCAGCCAATGCGGCCACGAACCTCAAGTACCAGGGTAGGCTCCCCACGACGTATTCATAGACACCGGCGGTCAGGTAGGCGTCGACGTATTCGGGATCTTCGTCAATGAGCGCGATGTGATACCGGTAGGCGTTCTTGCCGTGTCGGAAGGCCTCTATTCTGCTGTGATCGACAGTGATTGCGAAAGAGCCCAGCACTCCGTAAGCGGCGCCCAGAAAGTAGCGAGTGTCGGGGTTGTCCGGATGGTGCGCCACTATAGCCTCGGACAATTGCAGAGAGCGTCCCGTCAGGTCTTGAAAGCGAGTTCTCTCGGCAGTAGGCATCGACCGACCCGACAGCCGGGTGAAATAGCTGGGAGAAATGAACTTGTCTAGTGTGCTGTCCGAGAAATTCCTGTTGTTAACATTGATCGATGGATCTTTGAGCTCTTTCGACCTTGTCTAAGATCGAAGTAGCGTTGGCCCGCCACTTAAAGGGCTTGGCCAGGTGTTGGTTATGCACTCGAATATATCTTCGTATTTCGTTCCTCAACTCTTGAACACTAGTGAAAGAGTTGCGGTAAAGGGAACGCCGCTCAAGCTGTGAAAACCAGGTTTCGACAGCGTTTAACCAGGAAGCACTGGTAGGAGTAAAGTGGAGATGAAAACGTGGGCGTCGTAGGAACCAGTTTCGGATTTTCTGGGTCTTGTGAGTGCTCGAGTTATCGAGAATGAGGTGAACGTCCAGATCTGGATGGACGACTTGCTCGATCTGACGTAAGAAGGCTAAAAACTCTATGGCCCGATGCCGTTTCGTGATTCGGCCCATTACTTCACCGGTGGCCACGTCGAAGGCGGCAAACAGACTGGCCGTCCCGTGGCGTTTGTAATCGTGGGTTCTGCGTTGGACCTGCCCGGGTTTGAGCTGAAGCATGGGCTGGGTTCGGTCCAGAGCCTGAATCTGAGTTTTTTCGTCTACAGACAAAACCAAAGCGTTGTCGGGCGGGTCCATGTACAGGCCCACCACGTCGATCACCTTCTCGGCGAAATCAGGATCGTTGCTGATCTTGAAAGAGCGAATCCGGTGGGGCTTAAGATCTGCGGCTTTCCAGATTTCAGTCACCTGATGTTTGCTGACTTGGGCATACTCTGCCATGAGGCGCAGGCTCCAATGAGTCGATTCCCTGGGGATGGTCTGCACGGTGGCCTTGAGAATTTTTCGTACCTTCGCTGGCGATAGTCGCCGTGGTCGACCCGAACGGGGCTGATCCTCCAACCCTGATAGCCCCACCTCAAGGTAGCGCTTTCGCCACTTCTGTATGCTGCCCAGGCGCTTGGACAGCCTTTGGGAGACCTCAATTGCTGTGAGTCCGTCCCCGCACAGTAAGATCATCTGGGCTCGCTCGGCGAGGATTCTTTTGGTGTTGGAGGCCCGCAGCCAGGACTGTAGAATTGCTTTGTGTTGTTGGGGTAGATCGAGTCGAATATGTGGTCTTGCCATGCCCAAGGATAGAAAAGTACCCTGACTATTAACTACAAGAACTTTCCGGACAGTACACTAGACCCTCAAAGTTCGTGCTAAGGGGACACCCCCCCCCTCAAAGTTCGTGCTAAGGGGACACCCATACATATAGAAGACAAGTAGTAATTAAGACAGGTAGTAGGACGGCTGGCCCTGTGGAAACAAAATTAAAGAATCCAAAGCCCGGATCGAAGGCGGCTCCGCCGCCGCAACGCGGGCCATGCCCCCCTTTCCCTGCAGCGCGAGATTGTACGGCCCGGTCCTCGCCATCAAGGGTACAGCTTTGCCTCGCTCCGCGCCCTGGACGGCTCCGGGCCGAGCCTGGGGACTCGCTGTTTATGAGGGAAAGGGCGGAACCGCAGCCATTTCGGATTGAGCGCGGACGGTTCACTACAGGTCATGATTGTCCTTTAAAATAAGGATTGTGAGAGGCCATCACAATCCGGGCCAGTCCAAAAGGCCAACTGACGCTAAAGAGGACCACCCAAAACTCCCGGCAGGACTAACCTACAGGTGTTAAAGAAGACCGCTTGGCCGGTCAGAAATAAACACCCTTTGAGGTTGGTTCTGAGGGGTATATGGAGGAGGAATACCAATGGCTACTAAGACAATCGTCTTCATCGCATTCGCCATCGAGGACGAGAGTCAACGCGATTTACTGAAGGGCCAGTCGCTGAACACCGCGTCGCCTTTCGAATATATCGACATGTCAGTAAAGGAACCTTACGACAGTGATTGGAAGGAGCGTGTTCGCACGCGCATCCGTCGCTCAGACGGTGTTATCGCCCTTGTCAGCAAGAACTCCCTCAGTTCCAGCGGTCAGAAATGGGAGATTAAATGCGCCAAAGAAGAGAAGAAAAAGCTGCGCGGAATTTGGGCGTACACAAAGGATCGGACCGACTTGGAAGGGGTCTATACCAAGGTATGGACCTGGGATAACATCAAAACATTCATCGATTCTCTTTGAGGGGGCAACATTATGCGGAAAGCACTTGTGGTCGGAATAGACTATTACGACAAGTTCTCGCAGCTTGGCGGGTGCGTCAATGATGCGCATGCAGTCAAGGCAATGCTTGACCGCAATGCCGATGGTTCGGTCAATCTCGGCTGTAAGCTGATCGTCGGCACTGGTCCGAGTGACATAGTGACGAGGCAGGATCTCAAAGAAGCAGTACGCGAACTCTTTGCCGGGGACGGTGAGTTGGCGCTCTTTTACTTCGCTGGACATGGCTATATTGAGGCTACTGGCGGTTACTTGTGCGCGGGAGACTGTCACACGGGCGATGACGGCATTCCACTTGGAGAGATCGTGACACTCGCCAACAAGTCACGGATACAGAACCGCATCATCGTCCTTGATAGCTGCCACAGCGGCATCGCTGGACAGCATCCGACGCACAAGGACACCGCTGAACTTTCCGATGGTATGACGATACTGACCGCATCTACGGATGAGCAGTATGCAGCCGAGGAAAACGGGTCAGGGTCTTTCACCAAACTTTTTGTCGATGCGCTCGGTGGCGCTGCAGCTAATTTGGTCGGGGATATCACGCCCGGCGGGGCCTATGCCCACGTAGATCAGTCCCTAGGCCCTTGGTCGCAGCGGCCAGTGTTCAAGACAAACGTAAAGAGCTTCGTTTCATTGCGGAAGGCCCAGCCCCCAATCAGTCTGGGAGATCTGCAACGGATCACGGAGTTCTTCCCGGAACCCGGATCGGAGTACCCGCTCGATCCGTCCTTCGAGCCAGAAATGAAGGGGCGCGACGACGGCATGCCGCCTCCCAACCCAGAGAACACGCAAAAATTTTCCGTGCTACAGAAGTACAACCGGGTGAATCTGGTTGTCCCAGTGGGAGCCCCACATATGTGGCACGCAGCCATGGAGAGTAAATCCTGCAAGCTGACGGTGGTGGGCGAGCATCACCGTCAGCTGGTTTACCGGGAACTAATCTAGGCAGGATTGCAGCGCACGAGAACGCGCAACTCGGCCACGAACAACACGACGTGTCTCCATTTATTCCGAGACCTTCTCTGACAGACAGGCATGGGAAAATAAATCATGGAGCGAAAACGGGAAAGCAACTACTAACCGAGGGAGCGAACAATATGTCGGATGGGAAAAACATAAGGGCGAGTGGCGGTCCTCGGCCAGGCCAGCCACCTCGACCAGGCCAGCCACCTCGACCAGGCCAGCCACCTCGACCAGGTCAGCCACCTCGGCCAGGCCAGCCACCTCGGCCAGGGCAGTCCAAGACAGGACAAGTAAATGTAAGTAGCCACCGATGAAGCTTCGGGGGTAGGTGAGATTCTCTCCCAGCTACATCTCAGCAATTACGCAATTATGCAGATGTGATTGCATGCGTTTACATTCTAGCGTAATGGCGGCTTGGTCCCTCGGTTACCAGTTAACGTAACAACGCCCTAGTTTTCCCCGAAAGCCAAGCTACTTAATAAGTTTCAGTCGTCGAAGATCGTCCTCTTCCCATCGGGCTTGGAGCACGACAACGCTCCGCAGGGTTTTCACGGGAAGGGTTGCGGATTGCTTATGGTAGGAAACAGAAGCGCGTCGCCCGTCAGGGTGATTAAATCTACGGTGGCTTCCTCTAGTTCGGACATGAACGAATCCATCGGCCTTGAGTGCGTGAATAAGTTCACGAGCAGAAACACCCTTCGGCAGTTTCAAGCACTCACCAAAACGGCGGAAGATTCGGTGGATGCGATGAGAGCGTCCGGGGGGATTTCTTTCCCTTCCTCGGCGAGTTCCTCCACGATCATGTGAAGCACCTCACTGATGTTCTTTACCGCTTCTTCACGGGTATCCCCCCACGTTGCGGCTCCGATGGATTCGAGCGCGGGACAGTACGCCCGGAATGTGGGTCGCCCGTCCTCATGCTCGTCATCTTCAACGACGATTTTGAAAACATAGTTTTTCAAGGAGCACCCCTTAAGCCTAGAGTAACACCAGTACAACATCCGTCAAATAGCCCTGTCCCGCCATTCCGTTTCGCACGACAGTGGTACTCCATACAATATTATCCGAACTTCTTTGCGCCCTTTGGTGCGCTGTCTCACCTGCCCCCCAGCGACAGCGTCCCAGCCGCGTCTCAGTAATTAAATAATCATGCGAGTATGATTATGTGTATTGACATAGTTACGCAACACCGCAATTGTGGTGATATGATGGCATGCATTTACATGTTCGCGCAATTACGCTACATTCGTATATCATGAAAACGATTCTGATCGCCGCCCAGAAAGGCGGGTCAGGAAAAACGACTCTCACGCGAAACTTAGCTGTGGCCGCCGCCGAGAATGGCCGCAACGTCCTTTGCCTGGACCTCGATCCGCAAGGCTCGCTGAGGGGCTGGTGGGAGAGTAGGGAAGCCGATTCACCATCCATGCTTGACCGCGATCCGCTGCCCGACGTGCTCAGAACCACGCTCGACGCCGCTCGGGAGCGGTTTGACCTCTGCATTATCGACACACCTCCCGCCGCCTCGGAATGGCTTACCGAGGCGCTAGCCGCCGCTGACCTGGTGTTAATCCCTGTGCGGCCTTCCCCGGACGATCTGCGGGCCGTAGGGACCACGCTTGCCGCCGTGAACGGGTCCGATATGCCGTTTGCCTTTGTCATGTCCCAGACGCCCCGTGCCCGGATCACAGAGGAAGCCGCCCGCGTACTGGCCCAACATGGCCGGGTCGCGCCAGTGAATATTGCTCACCGTGTCGCCTATGCCGAGACAGGAGCCACAGGGCAGGGTGTTACCGAAACCAGAGACAAGAAAGCCGGGGCGGAGATTGCCGCCCTGTGGCACTACGTGAAAGGGATACTCAATGCCTAAGAAACCCGTTACCCTCGATGGACTGTTGAACACTGAAAGCCGCCCGCCCGATACCGGGATACCGCAACGAGGGGCCGCCCCGATTCGAGATAAGGAATCGCCAAAGAAGAGGAAAGGAGAAAAGAGGGTGACCCTCGCCCTCGATGGCAGAATGTATCGGCGGCTCCGCATCCACGCCGCAAAAACCGACCAGACGCATCAAGCCATCCTGGAATCCGCACTTGCGGAATATCTCAAAAACGCAAAAACATAAACATGTAAATGATTGAATCCGCACTTGCGGAATATCTCAAACACACAAATGAATTCCACGAGTGTCTCAAAAAACGAACGGTTAACGAGATATTTTCCAGGGGGTGCGCGGTTTCAGATCCGGACGCTGACCGAAACCGTCTTGTTTTTCCGTCTCACAAAACTATATCTCATGCCGCCATCTGAGGCAGTCAAAAAGAGACCTGCCTGGCGCAGGTTTATGAAGGGAAAGGAGCGAAGCGGCGCAGACGATTGCTCCGGCGCTTCGGATAGGGCTCATCAGGGAAAGAGTCTGGTGAGCGCGACGGTGTCAGTCAACATGGCCGCATTCACCGTAACAATACCTACACCCATGAACCGAAGGTAGCGGTAGAGCGCCTTGAACTCATCGCCGATGTCGGTCTTGAGTTGCAGCAGGTCTTCTTTGGTGGCGAGGTTACGCCGAAGTGGAGCAGAAGCAGGCGGCAGGAAACCGAGGGTAGCGCGTTGATGGTGTTATCGTGTTACGCCCGAAGAAGGGCCAGTGCGATATCTCACCGGAAACACTGATGGTATTCCTCCGGTCCGCCCCGGTGCAGACCGTTTTGAAATGGTGTCAGAAGGGATCGCAGCACCCGCGTTTCAGCGAAGGCGACCTGCTGTTCATCCCCGTGCCCGACGCCGTGGCCGAAGTGTCCGGGCAGATCACCACAGTCGTTAAAAAGGGCTTCGCCGCTCGCCGCTGCGCACGCCAGCTTCTCGAAGCCGCCAAGCGTGCCGTCGAGATCGCCATCGAAAACGGGGAAGCCGACGCGATGGCCTTCCTCAATCAGACGAAGGGGCAAACTGATGGAGCTTCCCACTAATGTCGCCGCCCGGGATGAGCCGGGCTGAGATCGACTATATCGGCCCTTTTGTGAAGGCATGGGCCGCCTTCAACACATGGTATCGCGACGCATCCGGGCAAACCCAGGAACGCGGCATGCTGCAATATGTGAAAGACCAGCCTAATCCGGTCCGGGGGCGGACCCTGTCCTTGCTGGGGCCTCCCGGTGCCAAAACCGGCTCAAGGCCGTGGTCAGTTTCCGATAGTTGTTCCGCAATTCCATAGGCCCATTCTCCGCTTAATTCGCGCCGCTCCGGGGCGGCTTTTCCGAGCCTTCCCGCAGGGATAAATACAGACGATAGCGACCCCCCCTGGGGCCGGGATAGAGGCACGGTACTCAGTGCCGCTATCGGGGCCGGTAGGAACCCCCGTTTCGGGGGGGGTCGCTATCGTCTCCCCGGGTTTTTCTGTATCAGCACGCGGGAAGCCGATTAGTAGGGACAAACCACGGAAAACAAAAGACTTCAAGGAATGTGGGGCCGGTACACCCCCACGCTTTTTTCCGGTACACCCCCCCCTTTGTCCCTGTACCGAAAAGCATGCGGTTCTAAGTACCACGAAAAACTCACCAAAAATGCCCCTTCAAACCGGCTCCGAAAACCAGGTTGCCCGGTAGGTCGAATAGTCGTCAATCGAGACCCCCTTTCGTTAGCTTGAATAGCCATCCCTTTCAGATCGGCCCGGAGCAGTTCCGGGCGCGCAGCCGGTGGCATGTCCCCAGCCGCTAGCCCGGATTATGCAAGAGATCTAAATTCAAGTGAGATGTGGGCCCAGAAAAAAGGCCGTAGCTCTCTGATATAAAAGGGTTTAGAGAAACAAAGACCCTAAACAGGAGCTACGGCAATGTCAAAAACAGTCTGCCAGAATACCCTGCCATTTCATAGCCACAGAAACATCACGGCTCGTTTGGATGGGGGGAGCCTCACTTCCGACGCAGGATGGTTGTTGTTTGGATCGCTGGATCGTCAACATCGATTGTGCGAGGGCTTCAGTTCCTGTATTTCGGAAAGTCGAGACCAACGCTACATTCGTCATGACCTGTTGAAGTTGATCCGACAACGAGTCTTGCAGATCGTGGCCGGCTACGAAGACTGTAACGACGCCGATACGCTGCGCTCGGATCCGATGCTCAAGACAGTCTGTGATCAGTTGCCAGAGAGCGATCCCGATTTGGCCACCCAGCCGACTTTCTCCCGCCTGGAGAACTCCGTCACCAAGAAGGATCTGATGCGTCTGAGCCGGTGGCTGCTAGGCCGTTATGTGCGCTCCCTGAAGAAGAGACGTCCCAGCAAGATCATCCTGGATCTGGACAGTACCGACGACCACACTCACGGCCAACAGGCGTTCTCCTTCTACCACGGGTATTACCGAAACCACATTTTGCATCCTTTGCTGATCTTCGATGCCGACACGGGAGACCTGGTCTGTGCCCTGTTGAGACCTGGCAACAAGGGGGCTGCCTCTCACATCGTGCCCATTCTGAAGCGAGTCGTGGAGGCCATCCGACAAGCAGTGGGGACGGATGTCGAGATTGAGATTCGGGCCGACAGCGGCTTTGCCACGCCTCGGCTCTACGAGTTCTGTGAATGTGAAGAGAATAAACTCCAATATGTCATCGGGTTAAGCCGAAACCCTCGCCTGCAGCGAGTGGTCGAGCCCCTGCTGGATTCGACTCGGGAAAGGTTCCTTGAGCTGGAGGAAAAACAGCGTCAGTTTGACGAGTTTCTTTATCGAGCCCACAGCTGGGATCGATCCCGTCGCGTCATTGTCAAAGTGGAGGTCGATCAGCGTGGGATCAATCGTCGCTTTGTAGTTACCAACCGGGACGATCTCTGCTCCCAATCACTTTATGACCACTACACAAACCGAGGGCAGACCGAGAACTTCATCAAGGCCTTCACAAATCATCTGAGCATGGACCGACTCAGCTGTCATCGATTCCTGGCCAATCAGTTTCGACTCCTCCTGCATGCACTGGCTTACCAGATGTTCGTTCGCCTGCGCGACTATCTTCACGGAACCCCCTGGCACAAGCTCGAAATCGAAACCTTACGTCGTCGGGTCCTCAAGATTGGGGCCCGGATCCGACAAACCACTCGACGCATCTGGGTCCATCTTTCCTCAGCCTTTCCCGAACAACCCCTCTTCCACCTCGTCTTGAGTCGCCTCAACTCCAGTTAGCTTTTCCCAGCTCCCCCGAAAAACCGCTTCCGACACTCATCCAGGCCCAGATCTGTCTGAAATTCACTCCCCAAACCACTCAGACGCCTCGCCAACCCATATTCTTCGCAAATCCGCCTGTCACACCTGCCCGCTTCCGAGTTGGGCCACTTCTCGAGTCGTTTTTCAACACCGAACTACGGTTCTTGCATAATCCGGGCTAGTTTGGTCTTGCTCAGGGGGCGTGAGAGAATGGGCCGAACGGATTAGGGAGGAAGTATGAGCGAATGAGCTAATTGCGATCGTGGCGGTGGGCGGCGGCTGGCTAGGGTTCGTTCTGACCAGCAGTCGGGGGTTGCGGCAGAGCATGAGGATTACGACAAGCCCTCTGCGCGACTGGAGTCATGGCTGGATGAGCGGATCAGTGGGTTAGAATCCCCGGTTTGATGCGATGGAGAAGCAGTTTGGTGAACCCCGCTAAGGTGAAGCGAATCAGTTTGTTAATGATTGTGCTGGTAGTGTTGCCGGCCCAGGGAGCAACCCCTGTCCCCGCCGTGGATGAAGCGGTGGTAGAGGCAATGGCCCAGATGCTCAAGTCCCTATTTCCGGCGGGGGTTTATCGTTCGTCCCAGTTACCACAGAAGAATTCCTCTCATGATAACTGGCAAGTTATTACAGATTCTCCTGAGGAGGGCTTCTCGGCTATAACTCTTTCACCGATAAGCCAAGCGGTTCTAACGATAGGCTGTTCCGAAGAACTTGGCTATAACATCACGGCAATATGGCTGGGGTCCAATCCGCTTGGAACCTACTACGAAGACAACGATTACCAGCCGGTTACTCTAAACTGGCGCAGCCCGAATTTAACGCAGCAGAAGCGGTGGAGGCATATTTCTGTCAATGAAGACGGTGTTGTTGCCGATGCTGTTTTTGCGACCTCTCTCTCCGGCGAAGAAAGCGAGGCGAAGGATTTTCTCACTCGCCTGCCTCAGCACTCGGAGCTAGAGGTTGTCGTTGAGCTTAGTCCAGGTGGCCCGACCAATACGGCAGTGTTTGAAAACTTGGCAGGTGCGCCCATTGACAGAGTTCGCCAAGCCTGCGGCGATGCGGAAGTGGCAACGGCTCAACACCAGTATATTTTCCCGCAGTTCGCGTTTGGCGGGGGCTGGGAATCGACCCTGATGGTGCAGGCGTTGGCTGATAACACGGCCTGTACTTTTTCAGCACAGGACCGATTTTTTACGATCGGGAATCCCTCCGGTGACAGTATCTCAGGAACTTCCATAGAACTGACCTTCGAAATGAACGGGTGGACGATCCTGAAGACAGCAACCCCACAGGGCATGGCGGCCTCGTCTGGTATGGCGGTTCTCGATTGCGATGAGGAGGTGTCAGCGAACACGCTGTTCTCGCTGGAAGTTGGAGGTTCACTGGTTGCCGAGGCGCTAGTCGAGTCATCCGAAGAGATTGTGTCGGGAGAGCCAGCGGCGCAATTCCTTGCCGATCACCGAGACGGAGCACGGTTCGCGGTGGCGGTGGCGAACCCGTCAAATCAACCGCTCGATGTGTTGATTGCGGTGGGTGATTTGGGTGGACAACAAATCGGAAATACTACGGTGAACGTCCCGGCGAACGCCGCCCAGGCGTTTTTTGTGGACGAACTTGTAACAATATCGACAGGTCATACCGGACAGGTTTTGATACGGCCCTCCAATAATCCCGGTCCGTCTGTGTATGTGGTCGGCCTACGGGTCACCGGACTGGTGATCACCACTATTCCGGCGACCATAGTTGACACAACACCTCAGACAACTTCGTTGGCTCCAGAAAACGAACAGGCGTTTCACAATCGTGTGGTCGGTCGTAGGGCGGCAACGGACGACCCCACCTATTATGTGGATTTCGTCAGTCCCGGACGTTTCAGGGAAACCGATGGCGCGAATATATTGTCGGGAAGCTATACCTATCAGAACACGGGTCCGAATACGGGGACGTTAACGTTTAACTACGATATCGGAATCCGCTGTCCTATCGACTTGGTTTTCACCTCGACAACCACCGCGACCGCTACCAATATATGCAGCGGGCAGCTTGATACTATTAACTTTCGTCTGATGTAGGCCCGTACAGAGAACGAGGCCGATCACACGGCGGTTATAAAGCCCTAGGAGACGTATAACCCTCTGCGTGAAGCGGAGCCCTCAAGGCGGGTTTCTTAAGGGGATCCGGATTCGGCGGCAGGGCGAAAAGTTCCCGGTCCCGATCTTCGTGTCGGGTTGGGGCATGAGCCGCAACGGTGTGAAAAATTACTCTAAGCGCGCCCGATGGTCCCGAAATCGGTAAGTTCCGCTCGGGATGATGTCTATCTCGCGCCGCCGCGCAGCGTCGAGTAGACGGTCTCTCTCCGGGCGCCGCCTGGATCCGGAGACGACCTCTTCGACAACGAGGACCTTCTGCCAGCGACGGCGTTCCAGGAACTCTCGTAGCTGCCGCAGCTGCATCCCGATCGTGTGCTGATGCGGCGTCGAAACGCGGGCGTAGAGGCCGACGCGAGGGAGCGGGCCGACCTGGCTTTCGGGGTGGCCAAAAACCTCATTGCGCGAGTCTCTATTTTGGCCAGGTTTTCCGGGCCTTCTCGGGGTCGATTCCGGCATGGCCATAATCTATACTTTTTGGCCATGACTGTGGCAGTCGTTCCCGAGGCCCAAGCACCGAAGAACGGGCGCTTCATAGCAGCGGAAGCGGTGCCGGAAGTTACTCCAGGAAGGTCACACAACGGACCCTTAGAGTAATTTTTCACACGGTTGCGGCTCAAACCCCAACAAGGGGGAGTATCGCCAGAAATTACCCCGATGGATATTCTTCGCCGACCAGGGCGAGTTTCTCACGGGCGACTATGTCGAGATCATGAATAAAGCTAGCAGCCTGAGCCTCGTTTGCAACGCCGTCTTGTACTGGAACACGATCAAAATCGGAGAGGCTGTGGACGGTCTGCGCGAGCAGGGTGAAGACCTCACCGACGAGGATCTATCGCACATTTCACTGTTACCATATCGGCATGTTCTGCCGAATGGGACGTACTTTGTCGATGCGCCCTAGGCGGGAAGCGCGCAGAAGGTTGCGTTTGCGAGGGCCGGTTCGGTCTCTAAACGCAACATCCTGTTTAAATAGGCCCGCTGGTCCAAGTTAGACCCGAAACCAACTGAAGTCCACTTCAGGGGAGCCGAGCCAGGGCCTGGGATCCGGGAAGCTTCGGCCCGTACCTAGCTGATGCGGTGACGGTGAATCCAATCTGTCAGGAAGAACTCTATAACCCTTGACGGGAGGTGTCCATCAATCCAAATGAGAACTCTATTCTGACGCTTTAGCGCCCCGTCCCTGACGTTAGGCTAGGGTATACCTTAACTGGACAGAGCTAGAAGCACAGTGCGCCGGGAAAGAGCCGTTGTTACAAGAGTAGTTCGAGGCATACTCCCCTAAAAAGGTAAACACCACCTGCACTCTGCAATATCACGTCCGCAGCTTCAAACAGGTTCTCGCCGCCGAAGCGACACTCTCGCAAAGTGATGGATGAGTTTTTCCCTGTTTAAGACTCCACACCGTGTAACCAGTTTTGCCTAGCCTCTTGCTTGGAACACCATTGACCACTTCCCAATGCCCCTCCGTTACCAACCTGATCGACACCATTGGTCCTTGAGCTACCGGCTCAATATGGAATAGCTTCTGTCCGGCAGCCTCAACGATCAGGTGATCGCCTTTTGGGTCGATCGCAACGATGTTCTTCGTGTTAACCCATACCAGAAAATCAGGATTGAACGTGCGTGTACTACCTCGGTCTAGAAGCGGAATCTCGTAACCACCCGTGGAAGGATTGCGGCACCAATCTTTCCTGGTCTTGTCCAGGGCTAGCGCAAATTCCTCTTCCAACCCGTTAAGCTCGGTATATGCCCTGTGAAGGGCTTTCTTGAACGTGATCCTCGGTCGATTTTCATCGACAAGGATGCTATCGACAACGTAGGGGACGTCCAGCGCATTTTGGACGATGACCGAATGCTCGAAATACTTGTCCGCCACTTTTCCCGCCAACTCTTTCAGTAGGTCGGACGCCGGGCTGTTATATTCGATCATTGCATCGAACTTCGGATGCTCGACATCGCATAAATGCGCCGCCCTTCGATGCCGCCTTTGCAACTCCCGCAGAAACACCCAGCGGGCTGTTACCTTGTTGCTATGCCCGACCTCAACCCATTCCTCCTTCCCCGTTGAATCTTTACCGATCTGTTGCAATACCTGGATGCGCCCGCCCTTGCCGGTAGTGCCCTCCGCTCCGGCCTCATATGTTGGAACCATCTCCACGATCTTGCGGATTGGCTCCTGCGCTGCCGCCGAATTGATAGAGACTGTAGGCACCTCCCTGTGCTTCAGGACCGGACATATGGGTTTTACGCCGGATCGACGGCTCTTTGTAACAATCAGGCTGATCTCGGGCGCGTCAGTCGCTAGCTTCTTCCTAACATCAGTGATGATGTCCTCGAACACCCCCCTTTCATCGGTACGAATGTAGAAGTGTGCTGTGTTGAGAATCATCGCCGGATAATGTTTTGCACCCGGTTGGCGCAAGACCCGCCCTACGATCTGCGTTACCTGATCTGGCGACCCCATATCCTTGTCGATATAGGCAAAGCAGCATTCAGGATCGTCCCATCCCTCCTGAAGACCCAGGTTGAAAATGATGTGTCGATAATTTCCTGCAACAAAATTGTCATAGTCAGAATCGCCACCTGCGAAGACATTGAACATCGGCGGCGGCGGCAGTTTTTTGTCGAATTTGAGATCGCAGTAAACCGCAACATCAGCCGGATCGACACCACCATGCTCAACAAGGTGCCGCCAGATTAGAATCGGCCGCGCCAGCCGTTCATTGAACGGTCGTGCTGTGTCCTCCCTTATCGATGAGCCGTCCACTGCGTTGGTCTTGCTGACGTATATTGCCTTCGGCCTGAAGTCCAGCCCAAGTCTCTCTGCCGTTGTTTCCACCCTGCGCATTTCAGAAACAAGCTCGTCAACCGCCGCTTCCATCGGTGTCAGATAGCCCGCTAGTAATAGCTGTTTCTTGACCAGACCGGACTCTACAACTGCGGAGCTGCGCACAGACGTGACGAAGCTCTCATCCTTCCAACTCTTGTCTCCCCGAAGTCGGCTAATAATCCTGCTCAGTGCATCAGGTACACGCAGCGTTGCGCTGGCGGCGATAAGAGCGTCGGGGCCAAGTTCGAGCAAGAGGGATGTCTGTTGATTAGAGAGGTTGTGCCCTTCGTCATAGATTACAATGAAGTGCCGCCGCCGCCCCTGTGCGTCGGTGCGAGCTTTCAGCATGTCCCACAGCGACTCGCTCGCAACATCGAGTCCGACCTGAAAAATCTTCCTGTCGCCTTTTTCCTTATCTTTCTGGTTGAACTTGCCGACAGTGGCGACGAGAATCAGTCCCCTTGCGCTGTTCTCAACATCCGCAGAATTACACTCCAGCAACGGCTTTACGTCGAATCCTCCTATGAGGTCCGCATACTTTCCGCTGGCGAGGTTGTTGAATGTCTGCCAGACGACCACCCGGCCTTTGGACAGCCATAAGACGATCGGTTCAATTGGCAATCGGCTGCGAATCTGTTCTACGGTATCAGCCAGGATCAGCGTCTTCCCGCTTCCCGTAATTGAAGAAAGATTCTGGTAGAAGGGAATGATATCCGGTCCGCTGCGTGTGATCGTCAGCGGGTTTTCCATATATTCGCCAAACCGCTCGGCGATCTGACCGGACGCTTCAACCTGAAAAGGAAGCAGGTCCATCAGTCTATGCACCTATGTCTCTTCGTTATAGGCATCTGTATTCTCGTTCAGGCCAAGATGCGCAAGAATCTTGTCGGGTATCTTGTAGAATCGCACGTTGTTCGACTGGTACACCTCGTATCGCGCGTAGACGTGGTAGGGCGGCTTCACCTTAGCCTTCTTTGCGTCTTGCAAGACGGCCTTGTAGCTGTTTACATCCAAGCTACAAACCGGTTCACCGTTGTTCCAGATGATGAAATAGCCTTCATCTTGTTGGTTCTTGCCCACGAAGTAGGTGAATTTAGGGTCTTCGATGCGAATCAGGTTTGGGCCGTGCCGGGTGCTTGTCTCCCAATGCGAGGTGATGACTACATCAACCAACTCGTCTTTTTTCATCTCAAGGACAGTTTTTGCATCGATCTGACTCGTCAACAGACGGAACTCGAAGCCGCCCCAAAGCGGCTCCGCCGTCTTCTTCAGCTTCCCCGTCTTATCCAGCCGCCGACCCGTTATCGCATTTTGGAGCCGTTGCCAGGTCAAGGTTCGCGCGTACTTGTCGCCACTCTCCGGCCTGCCCTGTTCGATCAGGATAAATCGGCGATCTACACCAGCATCCTTGTTCAGTTCCAAGACGGCGTGGCCCGTCGTCCCTGATCCCGCATACGGGTCCATCACCAGACCGCCTGATGGACACCACAGCTGAATGATCTTCTTCACCAACTTCAAAGGCTTCACCGTATCGAAGCCGTGGCCCTTTCCGACAATACCGTTAAGTTCGTTCACTCCCGTCTGGCTATGGCCTGATTCCGCATGCTGCCAGGACTGCACACCAATATCCAACGGTTCCTCATACTCCTCGTCCGCCCAATAGGTAAGCGGCACTCTGCCTTGCTTTACGAATTTAAGGTATCGTTTTATATTGGGTCTGCCGCTCCCGTTGTCTCCCCCCCAGTACATAACCGGCCACACTTGAGTGTCTCTAATTTTTTCCGCTGCCTCCCGCGCCCGCATCAAGGCGGCAGCGCCCGTCAGCTTCGGATCTTCCAGGACCGATTGTTCATCAAAATTCTGGTTCTTCGGAACTTCCGGGCTGGGAGCGCCTTTAATCACAAAAGCCTTCGCCCGCCCGTCCTTGATATCCTTGCGTACATACTCGGAGCCGTATTGCTCCAGAATCTTCTTCATCCGCGTTCGTGGTAGACGCCACGATGGCGTGCCGGGATAATGGATCGCTCCAGTGAACGGAGACTGTATGCCGTAACGGTCACGGTCTCGACGATCCCGGCTCGTCGGGTTGTCGTATCGCCAGGCCCCGTCCGGATCGTTGTCAGGATTCCGGTAGCGCGAATTCATCCGGGCCGTCCGTGGTGTCAGACCCGTCTTTGCCAGTGTCCGATCCTTCGCGTAAACAAGAACGTATTCAGTAGCTGTAGATACGTGACGACTGTCATTCTTCGGCGCGTACGCCTTTTGCCAGTTAATAATCGCAATCCGGTTATCCTCGCCAAACTCTTCGTTCATCATCATGCCCAAGTCGAACAATTCATTTTCGTCAATACAAACGGCAATGACGCCCTGCGGTTTCAGCATCTCCTTCATCATCTGAAGCCGAGGGAGCATGGCCTTCATCCATTTTGTGTGCCTTGAGCCATCCTCCAGTGTGACTAGGTTCCCGAGGTCCGGGTCGTTCGGGTCTTCGTCCCAGCGATCGTTGTATCGAAAGTCCTGGCCTGTGTTGTAAGGAGGATCAGCAACGATCAAATCCACTTGACCGCGATATTTATAAAGCGTGACCATCGCCTGAAGGTTCTCGCCTTCGATCAGCAGATTCCTGCTCTGCTCCTGCGGCGTCCCGACATGAAGGTTCTTCAACCGACGGGTTACACGTGGCCGCACACGGCGCCTAATATTCATCGCTGCGCGCTTTCCGTGAAAATTCAAGCTCACACCACCATTGACCATTCGCTGCACGATCTCAATCAGATCTTCGCGGTCGAGCAATTCCAGATCGTCGAGGTTGTTTTTCATAGCAACGTACCCGTGGTTCTCTTGTTGTATAGGAACGCGGCACCACGATCTGGGCCATAGTAATCGTTAGCGTTTTTCATTCTTTTCTCCCCGGGACCGCCACCATCTCCGCCAAGCACCGAACGACAAGAGCACCATTTCGGCTAGCAGGACATCGGCCATCGCCTCATCGCTGAAAGAGACCGGTTTAACAACGCCTTTCCTAAGCGATCTCCAGGATTTCATTAGATCGCAGGTGCTTATTATTGAGTGCGTCTCTCACCTGCCGGTAGAGACTTCGTGACAGGTTGTTAACACGAGTGGGCGGTGTCTGAAACGTTGGATCATCGTTCTCGCGCAAAGTGCGGAGGGCCTTTACCGAACCGATCCAACCCATAGCCTTCTCAAGAGGAATCTGGCGCAAATATCGCTCAACATATCGGCGTTCCACTCTGCCGGACGGGTAGTTATTGATGAGGTAGCGAACGTTTTGCGCGCCTTGGGATTCAAGCACGTCCATCTGAACTAGCGCTTCTTTCACGTCTTCCGGGTCCGGCATGACTGGAATCAAAACGAGATCGACATATTGCGCAATCCATTTATCAAACTCTGGGCGGTTCCCGGCGCTATCGATAATGCACAGACCATCAGTGTTGATAGCCGCATCGATAAGTGTTTGTAGTGTTTTCGGTTCCCGGGCGTCGTAATACATGTACGGCCTGCCATTCACCTTCAGAGGTTCTCGATTGTCAGTGTGCATGAGATACGCGGGAACGTTATGCCAGGACGCACCAAGAGCTAGAGCGTGGGAAAGCACCGTTTTGCCGCTGCCACCTTTCCGCTGTGTCAGGGCGACACCTCTCATTGCCCTGTTGCCCTATCGTGATCCCGTCGAATAATGGCGCGTAGAGCTTCCGACGCATTCACAACCTTGCCTTGTTGCTGGGACATAGATACCGCAACGGCGTTGATATGGTCCAAATCGCCTTGTCCCAGGCTGAAGGTTTTCCGCACAACGGAGGATGCATGGCCTTTGATCTCAGCGACCTTCTTCTGAAACGGGTCGCTGGCCATAGCCTTTTGGAGGTCTTTAAGTTTAGGTTTCTTCATACCATATGATCATATGAAAACAAGATATGAAATTCATACCTTATGATAATTATGGCAGTTGTTGTCGGTCCAGGTCAAACGGCCTCTCGTTCCGCGACGAGCCGGATGGAACTCGGGTTGCCGATTCTTCGAGTCTTTCTAGACTGACTCTACCCGGCGGGGAAACCAATGCCCGGTTTCATTTCGATCCAATTTGGTATTACTTCGTGGCGGTAATACCGGGATAAGGTATCATATACTCATGATCAAGGGGTTTCGCTGCAAGGCCACCGAGAAACTCTGGCTGCGACAGTTGACACGGAAGTTCCCCCCGAGCATCAAGCGAGCGGCCAGAATCAAGCTGAGACTTCTGCATGTGTCCGAATCCCTTAATCACCTAAGAGTGCCACCCTCTAACCGATTGGAAGAACTGTCAGGAAACAGGAAGGGTCAGCACAGTATTCGGATCAACAGACAGTGGCGGATCTGCTTCCGTTGGGAAAAGGGAAGTGCCTACGATGTTGAGATAGTGGATTACCACTAAAGGAAGGAGAGAACGATGAAAGAGAGAGACAAGAGCTTGAAGCCCCTCCATCCCGGGGAGATTTTGAGCGAGGAATTTATGAAGCCGATGGGCATTACTCAGTATCGGCTCGCCAAGGACCTCTCGGTGAAGCCATTGCGAATCAGTGAAATTGTACGCGGCAAGCGAGGGATTACGGCGGACACTGCGCTACGGCTGGGTCGACACTTCGGTCTCTCTGCCGCCTACTGGATGAATCTACAGGCCCTTTACGAGATCGAAGTGGCTGAAGATCTCCTGGAGGATCGCCTTGAAAGGGAAGTAACGCCGCGAGGCGATGTGGCGGCCTAGACCAAAAGACTACCGTTCCCAGGGTATGCAGGCGGGTGTACGCTCTCGCAAAAGGAGGCGTAAGGCCAACAAGAAAGTTACACGGCTACGCCTGGAGACCCCATTTCTAGCCGGGTTTGTCTGAGGAACATGGGAGAATAAAGCTCATGGCGCGTAAGCGAAACGGGTGGGTTCCCGCCGGTGAAGCCTCCGGTAGCCTGGATGGGCCGGTGAAAATACCCCAACCCTCACCCCAGGCCCGGCACCATTTCACCCAGGCCGACCAGGTGAACCAGCTTGTTTCGGCCAGTGAAGTGGACCCGGATCTGGGCTTCATGGCACGGCTGATGGCGCTGTGCAGCCTGCCTCGCACCAACCCCGGTGACCGGCTCCAGTACAAGCGCGTCAACGGCCCGTACAAGCTGGTCATGATCGCGGGCGCGGATAACAAGCTCCCCTACGGCAGCTTGCCCCGCCTGCTGCTGTCCTGGGTGTGCACCGAAGCCGTGCGGACCAGAAGCCGTGAGTTGGTTCTGGGTCGTTCATTCTCCGAGTTTATGCGCAAGCTGGATATCTATAGCACCAGCGGCGGCAGTCGGGGCGACCGGACGCGGCTTCGCAATCAGATGCGGCGGCTTTTCAATGCTCATGTCCAATTGGTTTACGAGGATGCGCACGGCGAAGCAAATGTGCATTCGTCTGTAGCCGACCGCAACGAGTTTTGGTGGAACGAGAGCAAGCCCAACCAGCCCTCGCTTTGGAACAGCAAAATCTATCTAGGGGAGCAGTTCTTTAACGAGATCATCAACCACCCCGTGCCGATTGATATGAACACCCTCACGGCGCTCAAACGGTGTTCGTTGGGTCTGGATCTGTACCTGTGGCTCACCTACCGGACCTTCTCGCTCCACAGCCCACTACAGATCACCTGGCGGCAGTTGTACCGGCAGTTCGGCCCGAATCTAAACAACACGGCCACGCACAATGCCGTCCAAAACTTCCGCTCTCGTACTCTCCGGGAATTGAAGAAGATCAAAATAGCCTGGCCAGAGTTGAACTAGTTCGACTATTTCCGCTCCAGGTGTGCTGATATTGCAGCCCTCGGTACCGATAATCGCACCGCTTAATCAAGCCCAGTTAGGCCGCCAGTCTCCCCTTTTTCAACACAAGGTGGCCCCTGATGCCACCCGCGAGCGCGGGGATAGATAGAAAAGGCTCCCTTCACCGCTGGAATTTGCTCTGGGGGCATCCTAAGTGAACCGCCTTGAGAGTTATCCACAGACCACGGCGATTAGAGGGATTTTTCCGCGCTGAAACCGAACACACCACCAGCGCTGCCTTTCGCTGAAACCGAACACACTTGCCCAGGATCCTTCGCTGAAACCGAACACACATACAAGTAGTAAGACAAATAGTTAAAGAACAAGTAGTAGGAGCGACGACTACTGTGGATAAATCAATCGGGAACCAAATTCAGAATCAAACCAAACCCAGACGGCGAGAGGCTAGCCCTTTTGTGAGAGTAAACCCCGGGAAACAGAACCCGGAGATCACCTCGGCACAAGCACCTAAACCCAACCGTTCGGATGGTGATGGTTGAGTCATTCATGGTTGCTCCCACGGGATGGCGCCGCGAGCGGCTTTATCGCGCTCATAGCGTCAAGTCCGCTGTCGCCGCTCGCTCGCCCTGGACTATCTGAGCACTCCCCTTATCTATTCCTGAGACATCCTCTCTGGAACCGGCACCACCGGCAGCGTGGTGAGGATCCGGTTGCCTTCATCGATCTCCACGGCCACTCCGGTAAACATCCCCTCCCCCTCGGCTGGCACCGTGCAGCGCACCGATCCCACGAAATCCGATACATCGGCACCGGTGAAGGTGAACATCTCTTCGATGTACTGGGACTCCTGTCCGTTGGCCGCCAGAGGAATCTCTGTTTCTTCGAGCACGGCTCCCTCTTTCATCAATCGGCAGGTCACCACCAGATCAGATTCGGTCAGATTGCGGATGGCCGCCGCCGTGTCGAGCCCTCCCTCCTGGCGAACGGGGAAGAGGGCGTCCCTCACGGGTGGGCTGGCCCCCACCCCGGTGACCCCGATGCCGGGCAGGGCATAGCGCAAGACTCCGCCAATGGGACCATTGGCGGCTACCGCCACCGATCCGCTCACCAGCTCCCCCCGGCCATGGGTGGAAACCGTGAGTTCTCCCAGCGGCTCCATCTCCGTCTGGATGCTCAGGCCACCGTCCTCGGTGACCTCCAGATCTTCCGTGAGATCCACCATTGATTCCGCAGCGATGGGATTGCCTTCCTTGTCGTAAAAGTAGAGGACGGGCCGGATCGGATGAGTGGCTACATTCATGAGCACCAGATCGGAGATGATGCCCTCCCCATTGGCGAAATGCGCAAAGTCCAGGGCCCCCACCCCCGGGGTAGCTTCGGCCCGGTTGGAGGGGGTCGCCTGCACCAGCAGGCGAGTCTCCTGAACTCGCTCCTGGGCCGACACCAGACTGGGAAACAAGCTGAATCTGGATGCCTGCGGCAGTGGGTCGGTGTTCCTGATCGTTCCCGTCGCCTCGGCCCTCGTGATGGAAAGCGTCTGGGATGCGTCATTGCACAGCCGTGCATTGCTGATCTTGACCTTCACGGTCTCGCCGTTGTCGTTCACCCTATCGTCGATGATGCGGACGAAGGGCTTGTCCACCCGTTTTCCGATCTGCATCCAGTACGTGGCTTTCGGGAACTTGAGGTAGTCCGTTCCTTCCTCGGCGGTGCCGCCCGAGATGGTCTCAAAGTCGTAACACACATAGTCGTCATGCTTCCGCGAGAGCCTGACATTGAAAACGAGCCACCCGCTGTCCTCGTCCCCGGTCGCGTCTTTGATCCGAATGGTCAGACCCGGCACGTTGGTCGTGGTGGTCGTCGGCGCGTTGATCGTTCCCGTCGCCTCGGCGGTCGTGATGTCGAGGTCCTTTATTTTGTTGCCGTAGGCATCGACCACGCGCGCGTTGCTGAGCCTTACCTTCACCGTCTCCCCGGCGGCGGCGACTGTGTCCTCAATGAGCGCGAAGCCCATCTGCGCGGTCTTATCTCCCGCCAGAATGACGTGGGTGTAGGTGCGGCGAGCATGGTAGTCGACGCCTTCGGTGGCGGTGCCTCCCGAAATAGTCTCGAAGTCGACCTTCACCGTGTTCTGGAAGGATCGCGAGAGCGTGACCTCGAACAGGAGGTGGCCGGCGTTCTCGGCGGCGCTTGCGTCCGCGATCGAGATGGCGGGCGGGAGAGTTCCCCTGACTGCGATCTTGAGCTGGCCGGCAAGGCCACTCCAGCTTGTAGCAGTCGTAGCCCGCTGCCGCGAGAGTTGGTGATGCTCCATCCGCTCGCCTCCCCCGAATCTTGGGCATTACTGAGCGTGAGCTCCAAGCGGTATCCAACGTTACTGCCTGATCCCAGCTCCTCGAACACCACGAAGTAATTGGTGTCCTTTTCGAGGGTCGCATTGGCCGGCGCCCTGAAGGCTGTTGATCGCGTCGTCGTTAAGCGTCGCCGGATTGGTCAGCACGTACAGGCTGGTGCCGGGATTGCCGGATGAGGTCGTGTAGATGCTCACCTTTGGCCGAGAATTCGACCCGAAATCATCTACCCGGACTTGAATTGATCGAGAGCGTATAGCCACCCTATTGTCGCCGTCGTGCTGAACTCTCGTCAGTTGCCAGAGATGTCCGTGGGGACCGACTTCCCGGTCGCCGGGCGCTGAACTCAGTGCTCTGACCGGTGTTGGAGACGAAGGTGGTCTGCTGGGCCTCGGCCTGAAGCGGCAGGGCCAGGAGCCGGCGAAGGCCGCGAGGCACCGTCCGCTGGGCCTCGGCCGGAGCCCACGCCCCGGCCGCCCCGCGTCGGCGCTCGTGCGCGCGGACCCGGTCTCATTGCTTCCGACATCAACCCCCGTGTCATCCTGTTCGTGTGGCTGCATACTCAACGACCCCTCCGTGCCTGTAAAAAAAGAACCTGCTGTTCCAATGACCGCATTGGCGTCTCCGGCGGTGAGGTATCGGTCACCTCGACGGTGCCGGTGCCCCGGCACTCTCCCGTGGAACTCCCGCCCGTGCGGCCAACGTCGTCAGCCAGCGACCGCCTCTCCTGCGACCGTTCCGGGGCAAGGCCATCGTCAAACTCCAAACCCGCACTCAGGCCTGAGTCCGCCCTAACTCCTAGGAAACCGTTAGTTAGCAGTAAATCGTTTAGCCACGATAATCTCCCGGCTGTTGGTAGTCATACTCCTGATAACTCTATCTAACGGGAGTTAATGCGTCAATTCCGTGTTCGGGTTCCCAACATAGGAGACGGGGAGGGAGGGCGGTACCTGATAGGGAGAAGATATTAAAGTGTCCTCTTTTGTTCGAGCCGGAGGGGTATTTTCGATGCCGCGGAAAGGAATGCTGAGCAGGGAAGAAGCGGCTCGAGCGGCCGTGACCGGGCAGGTGGCGTGGCGGCGCATGCCGGGGGTTTTGCCAACAGCGGCAAAGCGGCTGTACAACGAGGCGCGTTTGGCGGGCTACGAAGGTGGCTACGGCCGGGTCAGGGACTAGGCGCCCTCGGCGCGGGAATCATCCAAGATCGGCCAGCGGCAGCACCAGCCGGACCAGTTCGGCCTGCCGCGAGATGGACAGCTTCCGGTAGATCCGCTGCAGGTGCCAATAGACGGCGTGCTTCGTGTGCCCCATGGCTCCCGCCATTTCGTCCACGGACCTTCCTTCGGCCAACCCGGCCGCCACCCGGCTCTCCATCGGCGTCAGCCCCAGGGTCCTGGCCACCACGCCGGGGTCGATCCGATGTTGGCTTCCCGGCTCGACAATCAGGACCAGCGCGGCGACATGCCGCGCTCCGTAGTCCGGTTGGGGAACAACGGCGGGTTTGACATGCACCACGAACGGCGGTGAACCGGACGAGCGGCCCAGCAGCATCGACCCGCTGACTGCGATGGCGCCACCGACCGGTAGCGCGGCCGCCACCAACCCCTCGAGGCGGAGCTGGTCGTCCGGATTGCGGGCACCCAGCACCCCATCCCGGTCCGACAAGCCATCGCCGAGCCGCAGAATGCTACGGGCGCGGTCATTGACCTCTATGATCTGCCCACGCCGGTCCAGGTGGAGAACGCCGATCCGAGGGTTGCCGAGCAGGGCGGTCACGGTCGTCCCGTGTGCCTCGGCGCGGACCAGCGCCTGCCGGACGCGGATGAATTGCCGAATATGGGGCAGTAGAGCCTGGACCATCGCGATCTCGGAAGACCCCCAGCCATCTGAGGCGACGGGATCGCCGAGGCCCCATGTCATACGGGAGCCCCCCGGCCCGTCCAGGAGCACGTTCAAGCCATGCTGATACTTGCCCCGGAGAAATAGCTCGTTGTAGGTACGCGAGGTTTTCAGCTCCTCGGCCGTGAGCAGGTCTTTGAAATGCACCAGATGGCCGGCGGGCAGTTGCCGCAAGCGCGGTATGCATTCGTTGATGGGATGGTAGACTTCGAGGTACTCACGCTCCAGATCGGGGCGGCGCTGCCCCCGGTAGTAGAGCCCGACGAAGAGGACCCGGAGGTCGTCGGGCGGGCCTTCGCCGACCAGGAGGGCATTGCCCGTGATGCCGCAGGCCTCGTCAATCAGGGCCGAGGTGGCCGGCCAGTGGGTATCGTCGAGCATGGCGTCGTACAACGACGCCATGATGCGCTCATACACGTCTTGACGAGTCATGGCGCAAACTCTCTTGAGTGGGAGAGGAGAGGCGGTTGTTGGGGCGCGCGGGAAGAGGGAAATGAAGCGTCCCGCGCCGCGATGACCGGCCCGGCCGGTTCGCGGCGACCGCGGCCAGTACCCGAAACATCAGGTTGAACTCCTGTGGCGGCCAGCCGCCTGCAATCACGTCAGGAGCCCGGGGCAGGATCACCCGGGGGAGCCGAACCTCGATGCTGGACGAACCGCCCCTGGGCGTGGACATCACCGCCGCCCTCACCGGGGCGGACATGTACCGTGAAATGCCCCCGGGGGCAGTGGCGATGAGATGCTATGCCCGGGGAGCTTGAATCCTTCGTGCTTCCTTTGCCAATACTCTTCCATTGCTCTCTTCCCGCCCTGTTCCCGCATGGCAGCAGGCACGTGTTTGGTCTTTGCTCTCGATAACTCTATTGGGGAGGCGCGCAAGAATCAAGCGCGGAATCAGCTGAGTACTCTTCTTGAGCCGCGGGTAGGCCGGATCGGCCCTGGCCTGCTCCATCAGATGTTGCAATTGCGGCACCCTTATCCGCGTCTGATCACCGCCCAACCGGGGCGGAACTCCTTCACGTGCAACTAGGACGGACTCATTTGGAAGGAATCTTTCCGCCGGGTTTCCGCCGGTCGGCGGCGCTCTTCTCCGCCAACAGGCGCTCCCCGTAGCGTTGCACCATGGCCGCGCTCTTCCAGCGTCCCACGCGCAAGATCTCCGGCAGTTGCACACCGCTTGCGATCATGTCCTGGGCCGCTCCAACGCGCGGACTGTGGCCCGACAGGCGGCGAACAATTTCCGGCGTCAGGCCGGCCCGGAGCGCCATGTGCTTGAAAATGCGCGGCACTTGGCTCGCGTCGAGCTTCTCCCCCGGAGACCCGTCCTTGCGCAGCGAGCGGAACAGTCGGCCCTCTTTGATCCCGGCGCGTTGGAGCCAGACCTCGACCAGCCTCAGGGTATCGCCCGCAAGGTGGAAGACCAGGTCTTTCTCGCCGGTGCCCCGGGGCGCCGGCAGCGTCGCTGAGGCGCCGCCTTCGACGAGCAGGCCGGCCACCTGAAGCGACACCAGTTCCGACCGGCGTAGCAGCGCGTCGTAGGCCACCGCCAGCAGCGCGCGGTTGCGGCTGTCGATGAGGCGGTCTCCGGGCACCTCGATCAGCCGCTGGCATAGCGTCCAGGTGAGGCCCAGCACCCCGTTTTCACCGCCGCGCTTCGCCGGGACCAGTTGCCGCAGGGCGAGCTTCACCTCCGCGGACTCAGCTGGATTCTCCTCCCCGAGCGCCTTATGCAAGGTGGACAGGCTATAGACGTAGCGCCGCACCGTGGAAGCGGACTTCTGGCGCGCCATGTCCCTCATGAACGCAGCCACCGTTGAGGCGCGCGCAGGCAACGCTTCGAATTTCCGCTCGGCGCACCACTTCAAGAAGACTTGCATGTCGGCCCGTAGCGCCCGCTCCGTGCTGGTGTTGAGGCTTCCCTCCCTGGTCCGCAGGTATGCGGCGAGGCGTTCTCCAGGCGCGGCCGGGCCGGAAGGATGCAGGTGGTCGCCCGAACCGGGCCCGGATGAGCCATGCTTCACTGGCGAACCTCCAGGCCGATGGCCCCGCGGTAGCGCGGACACCTGACCCCGCCCCGGACCGGACTTCCGTCCCGCCGGACACGAACCCCACCGCCGCCGGGAAACGGATTCCGCGGGAAATCAGGCTTTACGGCCAAGGCCCGTACCACAAACCGCATTCGAACTACCGGCCACACGGCCAATACACTATTATAATTAATAGTATTATGTGCGGTTTCCTATTTGCCTGCCCCTAGGAACGAGTCCACCTTCTCTGTTAGGACTGCCGGCCTATTTTGAGTAGCCTGCAATTCGGGAGCCCGCGCGGGTGGAACCCGCCGGGCCACTGGAACCGGGGCAGGGACGCGCAATTGCGGGCTCTTATAGAACCTTCAGTCTGCTACCCATGGTGGTCATGAGGGTGGTCTGCCACCTGCCCCCATCGGCGATATGAGAAAAATACGCCCAGGTATTCGCCGATCGCGGCACGAAGAATTGAGCGGACAGGAAGTGCGGCGTTGAGCACAGGAAGGCAAGGGAGGCTACAGATTGAACGAACATCCTCATAAGGTTTGCCTCTATGATTGGCTATTCCTGAGACATCCTCTCTGGAACTGGCACCACCGGTAGCGTGGTGAAGATGCGGTTGCCCGCATCGAGTTCCACGGCCACCCCGGTGAACATCCCCTCCCCGGGCGGTGCCGTACAGCGCACCGACCCCACGAAATCGGATGTATCGGTACTGGTAAACATCTCCTCGATGTACCGGGCCTCCTGTCCGTTGGCCTCCAGAGAGATCTCCTCTTCTTCGAGCACGGCACCCGCTTTCATCAATTGGCAACTCACCACCAGCGCTTCCTCTCCCAGGTTGTGGATGGCCGCCGCGGTGCTGATTCCTCCCGCCTGGCGGCGGGCCGGGAAGATGGCGTCCCTTACAGGTTGGCTGGCTCCCACTCCGGCGACTCCGATGCCGGGCAGATCAAAGCGCAGGACCCCGCCGATGGGACCATCCGAGACCACCCGCACCGATCCAGACACTAACTCTCCCCGGCCATGGGTGGAGATCGTGAGTTCTCCCAGCGGCTCCATCTCCGACTGGATGCTCAGGGCTCCGTCTTCGGTGATCTCCAGATCTCCCGTGAGATCCACCAGCAATGCCGGGTCGATGGGATTCCCCTCCTGATCGTAAAAGTAAATGACAGGACGGGTCGGAGGAATGGCCTGATGAAAGGGGCTGAGGGGAGGACCGCTTGGCTGCGTCTCGAGATTCATGAACACCATCTCGGAGACAATCGAAGCCCCATTGGCGAAATGCGCAAAGTCCAGGGCCGCCTCCCCAGCGCGGCCACGGTTCACCTTCACCACTGGCAGCGTGGTGAAGATGCGGTTTCCGGCATCCAACTCCAACGCCATGCCGGTGAACTGGGCAACTCCCTCCGCCGTGCAGCGCACCAACCCCACGAAATCAGACGTATCCGTACCGGTGAACACTTCCCCGATAAACCGGGCCACCTGCCCGTTGGCCGCCAGGGTGATCTCCACCTCTTCCAGTACGGCGCCATTTTTCATCAACCGGCAACTCACCACGGCCGCTTCCTCTTCCCGGTTGTGGAGAGCCATCCCGGTGTCGATCCCTCCCTCCCGGCGGCGAACCGGGAAAATGGCATCTCTCAAGGGTTGGCTGACTTGCACCCCGGCCACGCCGATGCCTGGAAGATCAAAACGCAGGACCCCGCCGATGGCCCCATAGGCGGCCACCTTCACCGATCCACTCACCAGGTCTCCCCGGCCGTGGGTCGAGATCGTGAGTTCTCCCAGCGGCTCCATCTCCGTCCGGATCGTCAGCCCCCCGTCCTCTTGGATCCCCAGATCGCCCAGGACATCCACCATCGATTCCGCTGCGATCGGCTCGCCTTCTTGATCGTAAAAGTAAAGAGCGGGCCGGATCGGATGGGGGGCCACATTCACAAGCACTACTTCGGAGATGATGCCGGCCCCGTTGGCAAAATGCGCCAAGTCTAAAACCACCTGCGCTATTGGCGTCGCCTCGGCCGGCAGGGAAGGACCACTCCTGCCGATCCGGTTGAGCGCCCGCACCTGAAAGACGTAGGCCGTGCCGTTGACGAGGCCGGTAACCGTATGGGTGGTGGCGGTGGAACCGATGGAAATCCAGTCTCCCCGCTGGTCGATCCGGTACTCGTAATCCGTGACCGCAGAGCCGCCGTCGTCTTCGGGCGCCTCCCAGCTGGTGATCTTGAATTCGATCTCCATGGCGAACGGTTCATTGGGGGTGGGGTTATATAGCTCGTGGAAGTGGTCATGGATCGTGGAAAGATGCTGTGCGAGTTGCGCGAGTTGGGCGTCGCTCATCAGGAGTTGCCCCGGCGGCACTTGGTTCGAGGTGACAAGTACCCTATATCTTCCATCCTTGTTCAACAGAATTTCCTCTGGCACCGAGAGCGCGTCGGGATTGGTGACCAGATCCTCGCCGAGCTGCGTGTTGACGTAGTACCTTTCGTCTCTGCCTCTGTCGTCAACGGGGTCAAAGCTGACGGCGACGCCGTTGGCCAGTTCGTCGGAGTAGTTGGGATGCACCAGCACCCCCATCTTGGCCGCCATGTGATCGATGCGATGGAAATCGCGTTCGGTGAAGGCGCGGAAGGTCCACAGGCTGGCGAACACCCCCTTGAGGGACTTGTCGATGCCGTCCTCCATCGTCTCATCGGGGTCCTGGGTCTTGGAGTCGTACAGACCCGCGCCGTTGAACCCCGGCAGGTCTTCGTTGTTGGTGCTCGACCGGTAGCGCAGGGATTGCCCTTCGGGATAGGTCGCGTGCATGACCATCAGCGCGTCGATGATCCACTGGGGCGAATCCGCGTCCTCGATGTCGTCGCGCAGATCGTCGAGCATGTCATCCTGGGTGTCGAAGTCCGTCTGGAAATCTTCGTCGGCGAGCATCTCCTTGACGTCGTCATAGAACCCAAGGGCCTTCATGAACTCGTCATAGAAGTAGAACGGGATCGCAAACCCGTCGGGAACCGTTCCCTCTGGAAAACCCAGTTTCCCTAGCACAGCCACGTTGGCCGCCTTGACGCCGAACGCGGTCCAGTCCTCGAAACCGATCTGACTGAGGGGTTTGATCCCTGTGACCGAGAGATCGCGTTCCGGTGTCTGGGGCTGATCGGGCCGGGACGACTCGTAGTGGGCATCGACTTCTGCCTTGGTGGCCGCGCGTATCGAGTATCCGTCCTCGGTTACTTCGTAGCGGATGAAGTCACCTATCAGGGGCGCGATGGCAGGGTCGTCGCGGATGTCCCGGATGTAGGCGTTTGGGATGCCGTCCTGGATGGCGCGCAGGTTGACGTGCGAGAGCGGGGTTTGGGGCACGGTCGAGATGATGCCGGCCACACGGGGCAGTTCGTTGGGCAGGGCCTCGTAAATCACCACATCGCGCGAGTGCGGCCGGTCGTCCGGGTCCAGGACTTGCAGCCGCCCGACCCCTTCCCCCAGGTTCAAAGCCAGGAAGTCGATGTTGGAGTAGACGTCCCCGTCGAACACGAGGTTGATGCGGGATTCCCGGTACAACGGCAAATCGGACTGGATATGCGGAAGCTCACTGTTCCGCACATACAAGGCCAAGTTATCCTCAAGCAGCGGCATGCTGGCGGCGAGCAGCGTATGGGTACGCTCCATAAGGCTGAAGGAGAAAGAGTAGCGGGAGGGGAGTGTATTGAACGAGTAACGGTAGACTCCCTGGCTGCCATCGGGGGCAACGAGCTTCTGGTTGTAGGCGATCGCGCCGAGAATTACCCGCTGCCGACTGATATTCCTGTCATCCAAGAAGAGTTGATGCGTAGGATGCGTCTTGGCGTTGATGAAGTAGGCACTCGGTCGGTCGGTGTCCATGTCGAGCAGAGCGAACTTGAAGTAGCTTCCTACGGCAAGCGCATCGTATGTGTGCGTATCGGGAACAGCCACAGCCCCGTCGTTGAGCGCAAGGGCAGCGGCAGGATTCAACGGGTTCATGGTTCCCAAGGCATTGAGTTCGGTGATGTCGTCGACACAGTCGCCGTCGACGTCGGCCGGGTCCGCGATGAGGTACTTTTCCACCCGGTAGCGCTCCTTGGGCAGTGCCTCCACATTCTCGGCAAGCGTCATAGTGCCCGATTCACCCAACTTCACCAGGACAGGCAGTTCCACCTCCGCACCGTCCACATCGTGCTTCACATAGAGCACAAAGTAGTCGTCAGTGGTCGACTCGACGACGATGGGCACGGCGTCCACCTCTACCGCTGTCGGCGTCGGGTTGAAGCCGCCACCCGAACACGGTTCAGGGTCGGCCTGCCCCCCGGCGGTGGCCGTGAGCAGCGCCGCCAACACTACGGCAGTGACTACCGTGAAGACGGTGGGCAGCGCCGCTGAAAAAACAGCGAGCAGGCCAAGGAGGGTCCGTCCGTACCCTGCACAGGCGGCGGAAAATGTGCTGGAGTAAAAAGTTCGGGATGCCGGAATGCCGGGATGCCGGATATCATTTACCATCCCTCGATTTTGGTGCTGATGCGCTCGACGCTTTAGCTTCAAGGGCATTATTGCGCTGCTTTTCATCGCACCGCCGCCCTCGGCATTGCCTCCACCGGCACCACCGGCAGCGTGGTAAAGATGCGGTTTACGGCATCGAGTTCCACGGCCACTCCGGTGAAAATCCCTTCCCCAGGCGCGGTGCAGCGCACCGACCCTACGAAGTCCGACGTATCAGTACCGGTGAACATCTCCTCGATGTACCGGGCTTCCTGTCCGTTGGCCTCCAGAGAGATCTCCTCTTCTTCGAGCCCGGCGCCGTCTTTCATCAATTGGCAGCTCACCCCCAGCTCAGATTCGGTCAAATTGTGGATGGCCACCGCAGTGCTGATTTCCTCTTCCTGCCGGCGGGCTGGGAAGATGGCGTCCGTTAGAGGCAGGCTGGCTCCCACTCCGGCCACTCCGATGCCGGGCAGATCAAAGCGCAGGACCCCGCCGATGGGGCAGTCCGAGGTGACCTTCACCGATCCCGACAACAGATCGCCTCGGCCGTGGGTCAAGATCGTGAGCACTCCCAAGGGCTCCATCTCCGTCTGGACGGACAGGCTGCCGTCCTCCGTGACCACCAGATCACCCGTGACGTCGACCACCGATTCGGGGTCGATGAGAGCGCCACTCTGATCATAAAAGTAAAGGACGGGCAGGTTCGGAAGAATGTCGGAATGAAAATGGGTGGGGGCAGGTCAGAATCCATGCGGGCCCTTGAGGCCCAACACGATTAACGTGACAATGCAGACTTCCACCTTCCCCCAACCCGAAAATCCCTTCCCAACCAGTCTCCGCAATCCACATTACATGTGAAAAGGATGTGTATAAGCGAGAAAAAAATGAGGGCCAAGAAGGCTTTCAACATTTTGCACGAAAGGAGTGCATTTGTGCTGGAATCCCCCTCCCGTTTTCCCCGGCATTTCGTGAGTCATTTTTTGCCTACAAAGCATTGACGCATGGTATCTCAAAGCTATAACGGCCCAGACCTTGCTCGAAATAAAGCAGAGTCCCGATGGATCGAATCGCCAGTTTCCTCTGACAATGCCACTCGACGAGTTGCTCTTTTCAAGCGCGTGGCAAGCCCCCAAATCGTGAACGGGAGCATCTGTTGTGGAAATTGCGCCGAGGACCGGAAGGCGCCGGGGAGCAGACCCGTAGATTCGTGCCGAGCGGCCCTGGTCCAGAACCGGGGCCTGGGGGAATTTCGTTATCTACGATACCAGGATCGAGGGGCGCACTGTGGGCCAGGCTTGAGCGTTTCGGTCTGGGGTGCAGGGTATAGTTCTTTTAATGAAATACTTTTTCGGATTTCTGGCTGTGGCGTTGGTGGGTTTCGCAGGTTCGCTCTGTGCTCAGGACTTTACGATCTTTGGTGGCTTCCAGAACCCGGGCGCCATCACGCTGAGTTCAGGGGTGAGCGGGGTGGGCAGTACAGTTGGGCAAGCGAGGGTTGACCCCAAGAACTTCGGAATCTTTGGAGCGAGGCTGTATCATCCTTTGGCACTACTCGGATTGGAGCACACCGTTGCGTACAGCCCGAATTTCATTGACAGCGACGGCAGTGCCTTTCTCTTCAGTACGAATTTGCGGGTGGGATTGCCCAGCAGTCACACACTCCGTCCGTACGCGACGGCCGGGTTGGGCGCCTTTCGTGCGGGAGGCGGTGGGCCGCCAGCTTCGGAACGAAGTTCAGTTTAAACTACGGTGGCGGGTTGAACGTGATGTTGCTCGAAACCGTCGGAATCCGCTTCGATGTCCGCCTGCACTCCATACGCGGCGTCGAAGGGAACCCCTTGAATGTTCTCGAGTCCAGCGTCGGGATCTTCTTGATGGGGCGCTAACCGGGATCTGGGTAGGGTCTTCAAGACGGAGTTTCTGCTGAGCTACCTCTCCGAACCACAACTCCGGGCCCGCATCCGGCGCGGGCTGCTGAAGGTCGAGCAGTTGCACGCCTTAGCGCGGGACGTCTACTCTGGCCGGCGGCGGCCGGATCAACGCTCGTGAGCTATACGAGCAGATGAACTCCTGTAGCTGCCTGACGTTGATTCTGGCTTGCATCATCTATTGGCAAGCCAAGCAGATCACGCAGACGGTGCCCTCGGGGGCTGTCGCAGAGGAAGGCATCGACGCGACCCTGCTCCAGCACGTCAGCCCGATCGAATGGGCAACGTCATTCTCTACGGCCAGTACGTCCTCGATTCGCGCCCGGGTCCGTTAGCAACCGATTCTTATGTTGTATTTTTACAGCAATCTGGTCGGTACCCCAATCACGCCGGAATGGTGCCCGGTCCCAACCCCGTTTGCGGCAACGTCCGCCGGGCGCTGTGAGGGGGTCGCTGGTAGTGAAATCGGGGGGTCCTCATCGGACGGTCCTGTCCTTGTTTTCACCACCTGTCGTAGGAGCGCCCCTCGCAAAAAGCGTACAATCAGCACTGACCTCTCTTGCTTCTCCAACAGTTCAGGGCGCATTCTCTCACCTCAAGCTGGCCACAAATTTCACTGCTGGGGATCAGTGATCTCGGCTTCGAGGATTACAGCGACTTCATCCCCGCCGAACGTCGACGAGAACACGGTCATGCCGACGAAATCGTACTCTGGTGGGGCCTCGTTCATCTCACGCTGCATGGTACCGGTTCGTTTTGTCGAGCGCAGGATGTAACGAAAGCGGCGGCCTTCAGGATCCAACTGCATGATGACGACAGCTTCGTTGCCACCGAAAGAGGTCGCTCCACCTTGGGTATCGGCAAAGCGGTAGCCGCGCTCGCCAGCTTCGTTGAGTTCTTTCTCCATGGTACCGGTGCGGTTCGTTGCCAGGAGCAGATACTTGTCGAGTTGTTGTTGGGCCGTTGTGGGTAGAATGAAGCTAAGCAGTATCGTTAGTATTATCAGTGTTTGTGTCATCGTTTTTCTCCTTTAGCGTGTGATTGATGAGATATTCGCTGGGCGTCAAATCGCCCAGCGAGTCGTGAGGACGATCCTCGTTGTACCTAAACTAAAAATTCGACCATTCAAACTGGACTCGTTTTAGGGTGAAGTGGTTAGGCCGCCTGAACTTTACCAGACGCTCCGCAAAGAAAAACCCGCACTTAAAGAGCAAGACAACACCTGACTATTGACGCAAGACCTCACGAAGGTCCTCAAGGACCCTGATAATCTTTGGATCAACACAAGCACTGTAATAGTAGGTTCCAGCGGTCGCCGGGTCCGTCAAGCCAATCGACTCATCACTGGCTCCAGAAGCGGAAAGTGCGCTCACTGTGTCCGTGCCGAGACCTTGATACAGGACAACGCCGCTCTTGTGGACTGCCAGATGACGATCCCCCTGGCCCAACACTGGGGCGGAGGCGAGGTCGCCTCGGCCGACGGGCTTCGCTTCGTCGTACCGGTCCAAACCCTCAACGCCGGGCCGAACCCTCGGTACTTTGGAACCGGCCGAGGCGTCACCTACTACAACTTCACGAGCGACCAGTTCACCGGGTTTCACGCCATCGTCGTCCCCGGGACGATCCGCGACTCGCGCTACGTTCTCGATGGCCTGCTCGAGCACGAAACGAGCCTCGAAGTCCAGGAGATCGTGACGGACACGGCCGCCTACAGCGATCTCATCTTTGGGCTGTTCCGACTGCTGGGGTTTCCGTTCAGCCCCAGGCTCGCAGACCTCGGCCGCACGCGGTTCTGGCGTATCAATCGCCGCGCGGAATACGGGCCGCTGAACAGTCTTGCACGGAGTCGCATCAACCTCAAACTCATCCGAAGTCACTGGGATGACATCCTCCTCGTGGCCGGCTCTCTCGTCCAGGGGACAGTGAGGGCCTCGGAGCTGATTCGCGCCCTACAGCGGGGTGGAAGGGCCTCTTCTCTGGCTCGCGCCATCTCTGAAATTGGGAGAATCGCCAAGACACTTCACCTTCTGGCCTACATCGACGACGAAGCGTACCGCCGTCGCATTCTGCAACAGATCAATCGAGGGGAAGGGCGCCACAGTGTCGCCAGGGCTGTGTTCTTCGGCAAGCGCGGCGAGCTACGGCGGCGCTACAAAGAGGGGCAGGAAAATCAGCTCGGCGCGCTGGGCCTCGTCGTCAATGCGATCGTGCTCTGGAACACGCGCTACATGGATGCGGTACTGAGTAAGCTGCAGACCGATGGAGACGCAATTGCGGACGCCGATGTCCGGCGACTCTCGCCGCTCGTCCACAAGCACCTGAACTTCCTCGGTCGGTACCACTTCTCCCTTCCCGGGGACGTCAGAGGCGGGGAACTGCGTGAGCTACGGGACCCGGACTCTGGACTTGAGGAGGAGTGGCTGCTCCCGGTCGGCAGCCCTTAGCGTACATTCCTGTTCCGTTGCTACTCAGACCCCAAAGTCAGCTGATCGAATGAAATGGCCGCACATCGCCGGATGCCTATTACTCCCACGCACAGCGATCCTCTGAAGTAGCGTTATTGACAGCATGAGAAAAATGCATCATATCTCTGACGGTAATCAAGAATCAGTTTCAGGCAAAGACTGTGATCCAATGAACAGTATGGCCGACAAGATCATGAATAGAGTGTCCGACCAACCCAGCCAGCGGTGGGTGTGCACGCCGAAGGACTTCCTGGATCTTGGGAGCCGCCAGGCCGTTGACCAAGCCTTGTCGCGCCTCGTCAAGGCCGGCCAACTGCGCCGAGTCGGCCATGGCCTCTACGACAAGCCCAGGTTCAGTAACGTATTAAAGCGGCCCGCTCCGGTCGACCTGAACGCTGCTGTCGCCGCACTGGTGAGGCGGGACGGTATCCGCATCATACCGGACGGATTGGTGGCTGCGAACCAGTTGGGTCTTACGAACGCGGTACCCGCAAAGGTCCGTTTTGTGACGGACGGCCATTCCAGGACGCTCAAGATTGATGGACGAACGGTCCGGTTCCGACATGCAGGGCCGAACGTCATGCAGTGGGCGGGGGAGTCGGCGGCTCCAGTGGTTCAAGCGCTGAGGTGGCTCGGCCCCGTCGCGGCCACAGACGCGCAGGTCGTTTCGGCGTTGAGTTGTCGTCTCCCGAACCATGTGAAGCTCGACCTGTTGGAGAATAGCCGAGATCTACCCGGTTCGTGCATAGCATCACGGCTGATCAGGCTATTTCCGTATGAATGGAGATTTCAAATCCCTTCTGTCGCTCCCGGAGCAGGACAGACGGGATGTGTTCGAGGCAACGGCAAGCCGCCTCGACCTTGTTTAACGAATGATGGCATCCACATCCGCATCCTACGATTGGATCGAGCGTGACACTCCTGAAGCCTACGACCTTCTCATCGATCTGCTCGACCCGGAGTTCGATCCCAAGGGCATTGCCCAGCGTCTCAAAACCCAGCTTACAGACGACGCCAAGGGGGTGCTTGTCGAACACGGATACGTCGACAAGGACTATCGGAGCACGTTCTATAACTTCTACGCCAAGAAGGGCCGTCAGTACCGACCCGACTGCGTCCGTCTGCACTTCTTTGACAGCGCGGTTTCGTATGACGAAGCTCGGAGCGATCTAGCGGCACTCGACCACCGCCCGGAAGACCATTACTTCGGCTACATCGTACTAAGGCCCACCATCGTCGCCACCTTGGGACGATCCTTGTTCTCTCCGGACATGCGGTTGGGTGCGCACGGAAGGGCCATTCAGTCCGTTCACCACGTCAACCTGCTTGGTCGCCGGCTCCCGGTATGGGGATTCCCCTCGATGGCTCAGCCTATTGACATAGCGGTGTGCGCTCACGTGTCCTGCTGGGCCATACTCCGGTATTACAGCGAGACCTTCCCGCAGCATCAGGAATACCTCCTGCACGACATTACAAAGCTGGCCGCGCCGTTCGACCCTGGCGGATTGCTGCCATCACTAGGCTTTAATGTTCTTCGAGCCGAACGCGTCTTTCAGGCGGCAGGTTGTTTCCCGCTGCTTGTCGGCAGGCGTAACTCTTCTTCCGACGAGGTGTTCTTTTCCCAGTTTCTCGCCTATCTCGAATCGGGGTTCCCGCTGTTCGTCGCAATCCCAAGCAAGGAGCATGCCGTAGTGATCGTCGGCTACAACTGGAAGAAAACGGCAGTATCGCCACAGGTTTCGCCATCACATGTCTGGACGCAGGTGGAGGCACTGCTGACCGTCGATGACAACCTGCTTCCCTACGCCACCGTTCCGCTGCAATCGAACCCGACCGCGCCGCAACTGCCCTCCTATGCCGCTGACTTGTTTAATTCGTTCATAGTTGCACTGCCTGAGAAGATCTACTATCCGGCGGACGCCATAGAGGTCTTGTGTCGAACGATCCAACGTTCATTGGAAAGCTCGCGAGGAGCCGACCGAGAACCGCTCGAGTTGCAGCGCTACTTCATCACGACCGTTTCGAGGCTGCGAGAGCACGCGCGCGAGCACCAGTCGCTCTTGGGCAACAGCCTCGTCGGGCTGATCATGCGCCTGGAGACAGCTCAATTCGTGTGGGTTGTAGAGTATTGCAGTGTCGCGCAATGGCAGGCCGGACGCGTTGCCGCAAGGGCCATCGTAGACGCCACAGCGAGTTCGGCGGACAAGATGCCAATTTGGTTGCTGTATGATGAAGAAGTGGCACACGTCTTCGATCGTTCATTCGCAGAAATGCGGGCCATACCTATCCACCTCAATCGGACCACCCTCGGACCTCTGCCACGTATGGAACTCAATTTGCGTCCGGTCGTCATGGGGTCACCGGCGTCCACAAGTTAGGAGCGGAGGAACCACAGAACCTGGAGGAGACGAATGAACCAAAGACTCAAGGACTACTTGCAGAAATGCACGCCGGCGACAGCCGACCAAACCATGCTTGATGAGTTGCGCCGAGATATGGACCAGGCCGTCCCGGAAATCACGGAGAGCATCAGACAGCGCGAGGAACTCGCTGCCGAATTGCGAATTACCGCGTCAAGGCCGTCCCAGTCCAGGAAGGAGAACCAGGACTAGGAATTCGACGACGGCCGCTTGAGCCTCTCGTAAGCCGTCGTGATGATGGCCTCCAGCGCATCAGCGCTGTCCTCATCGAGGTTCGGATCTGCACGGAGCAGCCTCGACACCATTGCAACCGGCTCGGGACTGTTCTTCGGCGCGGCGGTGAAATCCACGGGGTTGAGGCCCGACCACGCGGACAACGCCGTCAGGCTGGCGGCATCCGGCTGCCGACCCTTGGACATCCTGGATAGCGTGGACTGAGAGACGCCAGTTTCCTCGCTTACCGTCTTCCAACTGATATCGCGGGCCGACACGGTCGCACTCAGTGCCTTGTAGAACGCTTCGAAGTCGAAGTTTAGCCGCTGAGTCATAGATAGATCTCCTTATGCTCGCGCGCAGGTCGCCAGCAGACTATTGTTTGATGCAACCTCGCAAGACCGGAAAAGTCCCCGCCCAATCACGTCACCCCTCCACCACCGGAAGCTCGAGTGCGTCGCCCATGGCCAACCTGTGGACGCATTCGCTGCATTCGGCATCGCGACGCGGCAGAACCCGCTGTGCCTTGCCACGCCCGAAATGGAAGTGCTGGTAGGCTGCTTCCACGTCTCCGGTTCGAAGCCCCAAGAAATCGAACAGGAAATCGTTGACCGCATGGGCGGCAGCGACAGCGTTCAACGTGATCACGCTGGGGTTGGGCTCCAGCACACCGTAGGCTTGTTCCTTCCGTTCGTTGTCGGACTTCGCCTCGATCGCCAGCTGCGTCGGATCGATGAAGCCGTTGCACCACAGGCAGCCCGTGCCCGGCCTGATATGCCGCACCGCACACATGGCGTCTTCGAGTTTGCCGTCATCACGCCGCCGTATTTTCGCGCCCATCTGTACCGCAGGTATGAGATATTGATGGGCTAGCGCATTGACGACAAGCCTGGCTCGCATGGAGTCCGCCGCCAGAAAGATGAAGTCGCAATCGCGCAGGACTTGCGCGACCGAATTGCGCGCAACATCCCCGGCGATCGGCTCCAGAATGGCATCAACCGCCATCTCTCGCACATGACGAACCGCAATCTGGGTTTTAAGTTGCCCCGTTTCGACGTCGATTCCGGTCGCTCCAACCACACGCGAGAGGTTGCTGCTCTCAATCTCGTCCGGATCGATGAGAACCAAGTTTCCAACGCCAAGTCGGGCGAGGTATTCCGCCACCAGCGAACCGACCCCGCCGAGCCCGATGACAGCGACCCTGCTCGCGCGCAAGACGTGCTGTCCAGCCGCCCCGAACATGCGCACCTGCCGGTCGTGCTCTGTGTCCGACTCACCCTCTCGCTGCGGTTGCGCGTAGAGTCTGGTGATTTCGTGGCTGATGACGCGATAGCTTCCTAGCGTTCGACGGTTGCCATTCGGCAGCCAGATATCGGCCGCAACCGAGTGCTGGCCGTACACCAGCGCACCGACCGGGACACCACGGCCAATGTCGAGCAGCGCGGGATAACCTCGCTCGTGCGACTCGAGGTCGACTCGGCTGAACTCCACATGTCGGTCGCTTCCGTGATTGTGGACGGCAAGGTATGCGAGGTTCGAATCCCGGCATCGGAGAATCTCGCGGTGAATGAAGGTAGGGGTCAACGCCCGGTAGCCGTATCGGCCGGCTACGTAGTCGGTGCCGAACTCGGCCGGCTGGACGTGCTGGACGAGCAACCGAAGCGAGGATCCGTTGCGCACGATGCCCGCGCGCAGGATCGCGCCGTGTTCGTCCTGGTCGCCGGGGAAGAGATGCTCCATGATCCACTGGTGGATCCCGGCAGTTACCAGGATGTCGCAACTCCCTCCACTCATGGCAGTTCTTCCAGAAAATGCAGCACCTTCAAAAACTTGGCAACGGCCGTCTGCGGATAGTTCTGGGTATGGTTGTTGCGCCTGGAAATTTGTAGAGCCGGACGATCAAAGAACTGCGCACCTGGGGTGACAGGCGCCGCAAAAGCCACACCGTCGACGCGACCCACATTGTCTCCCATGAATAGCGGATAGATGTCCGCATAGGGATAAAGCGCCGTGATGTGGCCCCCAACCCACGTCGAAGACGGCCGGTATCGATCCCCAATGGCAACATCCTCAACGATGACATAGGCGCCCCCGCTTCCGTCCTCCCGACCGCACACCGCCGAGGACGGAAATGCCCGCTTCAGCTCCTCGATCGCATTCGCGACATCCTGCTTCACGGTACGTCCCTAGCTGTTATCATCCGCGGCGATAGCGGTGAAAGAGAGGTGTTCAGTCAACGCAACCTTGTCGTCGTCGCCGACGACCTTGCTCGATCCATTCGGTAGCTGGACCTGCAGCACGAAGTTCAACTGAATGTTGACATCTTGCTTGATCGCCGCCTCCTTGATCTCAAGTCCCGTCGCCGGTCCTGCGGGCATCTCAACCTTGTGGTCGTTGACTTCAATGGTGACCGTCTTGAGGCGCAGGTTCTCGGTCATGTCTTGCTCCTTAGGAATTAAATTGCTCATGTGGAAACAAGTGTAGCTGTTGCTCTTACGCATGTCAATTGCCTTTCGACAATTCTCTTGGTCGGCCTTCTCCATTGCCCGCCTCATCTTCTCGTAAGCCTGCTCTCCGTCGATCTCCCGCACCTGCTCCATCCGCTCCTCCAACATCGAGCGCTTGAGCCTGTACCAATCGAGACTGAAACCGCTCGCTCAAGCCGTGCTCGACGCCCGTGCCACCCATCCGGACGCAACTCTATCGGACCTTTACGATCCCGACCTGATGCCTCCCAATCTGCGCCGGGCGCACCAGTCCCTCGAGCGCGCCGTGGATCGGCTCTACCGTGCGAAAGGCTTCGCATCCGAACACGGGCGCGTCGAACATCTGTTCATGCTCTATGAAAAAATACGCGCGCCGTTGGCAGCCGGGATGAAGGCGAAACCGAAGCGGCGTCGGACAAGGCGAAAACAGGCCGATTGAATCGGAGTGGTGATGTCAAGGCAGAGCCACGCTACTGCAGCCGCATGGAAACTAGGTTTTAAGCAATGAGCAACCCCGAAAAAGACGATGAAGGCCTAGCCAGAAAATGGCTTGAGTCGTCCGCAGCTCTCCGGTCCCAAGCGTGATGGTTTCGGGAAGATCCTCCACCGGCCACTCCCCCACATCGTGCGCCGCCATCTGACGGCGCGTGCGGTCGAGGTTTACCGGTGCCGGGGTTCCGACAGTAACGGAGCAAAAGCCGCACGCTAAGCGTCGTTTCCCGGACTCCTTAGGGGTCGGAGACTTGGCGCTCGACCCTCGATCTCAATCGGTACTTACCGTAGGGATTGACGTGCCCGTAGAGGGCAGGCGACAGATGGCCGAGATCGATGTCGCGGCCGATCCTCCCCTCGGCCCGCAGCCGTTCGATGGCGGCGTTCATGTAGACGGTGTTCCAGGTGACGATGGCATTCGTGACCAAGTTTAGGCAGAGGACCTGATTCGTCTGCTGATCTGCTTGACGGCGCTGTACCTTCCCTTCGTGAGCGAAGAACAGGAAGCGGCGCAGTGCGTGGAGGGTAGCCCACTCAGTCTCTGAGAAAATAGAGGCTGGCACTGCTGTCTCTTCCGATTGGAGCCGAGGGTTTCCGAGTCTTAGTTTAAGATACCGATTGTGAGACCGCCTAAGGCACGGATTTCGCTCCCTTCTCAGGGGTCACAGAAACGGTCGTTTTGGAGACGCCAGTGCTGATCGGCTACGCGCGGATATCGAAGGCGGACGGTTCCCAGAGCCTCGACCTGCAGAGGGATGCTCTGCGCGAGGCCGGCGTCAGCGACGACGCGATCTACGAGGACCAAGCGTCCGGACAGCGTGAGGACCGCCCGGGGCTCGCCGCCTTCCTCAAGGCGGCGCGGCAGGGAGACGTGATCGTCGTCTGGAGGCTCGATCGCCTCGGTCGCAATCTCCGCCATCTCGTCAACCTGGTGCAAGACCTCAACGACAGGGACATCGGGATCCGGGTGCTCGCCGGACAAGGGGCCAGCATCGACACGACGACGGCCAGCGGAAAGTTTGTCTTCGCGCTCTTCGCGGCTTTGGCGGAATTCGAACGAGAGCTGATCCGGGAACGGACCCTCGCTGGATTGGCCTCTGCACGAGCCAGGGGCAGGAAGGGAGGGCGCCCTCACGCGCTGAGCAAAGCGCAGGTGCGGCTAGCTCAGGCAGCGATGGCGCAGCGCGACACGAAGGTCAGCGAGCTATGCCTAGAGCTAGGCGTAACCAAGGCGACGATCTACCGCTACGTAGCGCCAGATGGTTCCTTGAGAAACCGAGGGCGACAGGTCCTGGCTCGCTAGGCGGTCCCAAGAGCGGCCCTTAACGTGCGATTTTGCTCCGTTACTGTCGGAACCCCAACTGAGGTAATCTGTAAGGCCATGAAGGGCCACGCACGTTATCACCACTTGCACGTGGACTGGGTAGGCGAGTTGGCCACCGAGTCGATCACGCTGTGCGGCGGCGCGAATGAAGACAGCGGAACCGAACAGACACTCTGCCCCAACTGCGCCCAGGTCCGCGATGCCTTGAACTTTTGTGGGTTGGGCCCGGAGAGCCTACGAGAGCTATTTGACGCGCTCCTAGTGATCGGCCCTTCCGAGGTGAAAGCGAAGATGGAAGCGCTTCGAGGTCTGGGGGTACAGATGGATATGCAGGATCGGTCGCAACTCAACTAACAGAGCGTTGTTGCATGGATCGGGGCCTATATCACGAAAGCCCTGCCTCGCCTTGCTCGCTGCCGCCCAACGCCGCCAAACGGCGGGCGCGCCACCGCAGGAGCCACAGCACCAGCCATGCCGGGAGCGAGACGATCCCGGCGTAGATCCAGATGCCGGGCGGTCCGAACAGACCGCCGATGGTGGCGGCGCCCACCGAGAGTGGACAAAGTACGGCCGCGCACGCGTATGTAGCCGGCCGGGAAACCGGATGCAGCCGCTCCAGGGCGCGCGTCAGCGGGATGCCGCCGGGCCAGGCGAAGACGAGTCCGAAGACCATCGCGGGCAGGGAGAACAGCATAGGGACGAAACCGGTAGAGAAACTCGGGTCGAAGCCGAACCGGATCACCGACAGAACGACCACGCCAATCGGCAGCCACAGCGAGAGCTTCAGCGTTCGTATCATGCGGATTGAGCTTACCACGGTGTCCCGAGCGGCACCCCTCCGGGATCGATTCGTCGACCTCAAGGCAGGCCTCAGATTCCTAATAACTCCGATGGAGCCGTCAGTTTGTTCGCTTTCTCCACCAACCGTACCGACCGACTTGACTCATAGTCCCATAGCAGAGAGCTGCAGAGGTAGTGTCTTCTGGTCGTGGGTGGAAACACGAGCGTAGAGCCCGGCACGAAGCGCTTTTGCCCCCTGTCCAAAAACCCTCCTGGGATCGGGGGTCGAGGCAGGCTGTGTTTTCAGTGGGTTAGACATGCACTAACGGTATGTCCAAAAACTATAGTTTATTCACATATGGACCGGACTGCCGCGGCCGGAGCTGAACTACGCAACGGCCAAGGGCGTGCTGATCCTTTATCCCTCGAAGCCCTCCATTGCTCCGGTAGAACAGCTTTCGCTCGTAAATTAGCCCTCAATCTCTGTTTTCCGGCTCAAAGATCGCCCCTGATGGCTCCGCCCCGCCAGGGGTACCTGAGCCGCTATAAACTGCACCCTGCGGCGTCCTACAAAGCCCGCCGCCGCGAGATTTATCCACAGAACACTGTGATTAGAGGAAGTTATCCACGCCTAAAACGCACATATTTCCATAAAACGCACATATCCAACCCCACTTTTGCGCCTAAAACGCACATACATACAAGTAGTAAGACAAGTAGTTACAGAACAAGTAGTAGGAGCGACTAGCCCTGTTAATAAATTAACCAGAACCCAAAACGGACCCAAACCAACCGCAGACGGCAAGAGGCTCTCCCCTTTTTGAGGATAAAACCCGGAAAGCAGAACCCGCCACCGCAACCGGTACGTCAAAGTGCTGTGCCCCTCCTTCGTCCCTGCGGACGACTCCGCCCTCTCTGCCACGGCTCAGACCCTGAACTACCTGGTCGCTTCCCTTACTATTCCTGAGACATCCTCTCTGGAAGCGGCACCACCGGTAGCGTGGTGAAGATGCGATTGGCCGCATCGAGTTCCACAGCCACTCCGGTGAACCGTCCCCCCTCAGGCGCGGTGCAGCGCACCGACCCCCGCGAAGTCGGACGTATCGGCGTCGGGGAACGCCTAGTCGATGAACCAGGATGTCTGCCCGTTGGCCTCCAGAGGGCACTGTCTACCATAGCATTCCGAGAGAAAAGGAATTTTCAGAGAGTATATATCCAGCAGCAGAAACTGTGGGAACGGTGGGAAACGAGCGAGCCCCGCGAGCCGTTTTCCAAGCGCTGTGTGAAGAGGGGGAAAACTCCTGAGCGAGGGGGTCAGTTGCTGCCATGTCGGTTTCTCTTAGCTTTGCACAGCGCGGCGGTTTCCACAGTTTGGATGGTTGGATTGGGTGTCAGGCCACATGAAGATTGGCTCCGCTTTGGAAAACAACTAAGCTGGAGTCGGGGAATGAGGTGTGGCTTGCTCTGTCAGTCCGTGAGGAGTGACTCAACTTGAACTGCCGCCTCGTTCCCTCCTTTTTCCTCATCCAAAGATTGCTTCCGGGATGGTGCCGAAGTGGCTTCAATGGTAGACGTGTTGTTTTGGATGAACCCGAATTTTTCAAGAGCAAATAGGAAGGGAGGCAAACCTGGCCAAAATAGAGACTCGCGCGATGGGGTTTTTGGCCACCCCGAAAGCCAGGTCGGCCCGCTCCCTCGCGTCGGCCTCTACGTCCGCGTTTCGACGCCGCATCAGCACACGATCGGGATGCAGCTGCGGCAGCTACGAGAGTTCCTGGAACGCCGTCGCTGGCAGAAGGTCCTCGTTGTCGAAGAGGTCGTCTCCGGATCCAGGCGGCGCCCGGAGAGAGACCGTCTACTCGACGCTGCGCGGCGGCGCGAGATAGACATCATCCCGAGCGGAACTTACCGATTTCGGGACCATCGGGCGCGCTTAGAGTAATTTTTCACACCGTTGCGGCTCATGCCCCTGCATGCCTTATTTTCCCATGTTCCTCAGACAAAACAGGGGAGAGGGCATTGTCAAGTTCACTGGTTGCCGAGAGGCCAAGCCACCACATCGAGTATTCAGGAACGGTTTCACTACCGATATCTTTGGGCTGTATCAGCTCGTGATGCGTTAACTTGACAACGCCTTCCCGAAGGGTCATTTGACGATGCCTTCGTAGGTCTTTTTTTGTTCTGTAGTTCCCTCTTTCTCGATCAAAGCCAGCACCGCACGTTCAAAGGTCGTATGGTCATACACGTCAAGGTGCGCGCCCATTTCTTGGAAAAGCTCGCGCATTGCAGGCCTGACCTTTAAGCCGAGTTGCATTGTATACGGCGATTTCTTACGGCGGCGGAGTGTTTTCCGGGCGTTTTCCCTGCTCGGAAATCCAGACTGTTCCGCAACTCTTTGGAGGGTTTCAGGGTCTACAACATTTTTCCCCTTACGGCTCTTCCCTGCTAATTCTTCAATATCCACGGTTTCACTATCACTAGCAAAGTCTAATGCGGCCCGTTGCTTGCCCATGGCTTGCGCTCCTTCTCTTCAGCGTGTTGTGATGCTTTGATTTTCCGCAAAACTTCGTCGGTATAGGCTTCTGCATTCGCTATCGCGTTATCGACGCCAGAGACTTGGGACGTGTTTAGATCGTGCAACACGCCACCAAATGAGCGCATCGCCCGGAAGGCTTCACGGTCAATCAATGAACTCTTAAAGAGATCAACTCCCGCTCCTTCAAACTGCTCGACAATATGGCGCAGGGTGCGCGGCTGTATTGCTGGACTCGTCCGCGTAAAGAGTACAGAGAAAGGAATAACGCGCTTTAGAAGCTTCGATTGGTTCCTAATTAGCTTGATCGTTTTAACGGCTTCGTCTGCATCGTCCTGTGATCCCTGACAAAGCGCTATAACGTAATCGGCGCGAATGATGGCATTTGCAACAGTCGCGCTTGCGGTCCCTTCCAGATCGACGAGAACATACCCGCTGTTCTCCTCGGCTTGTTCGATATCATCAACAATGCTCGTTTCGTTTGAGTTTTGGATAAGATCGAGATTGTTCGGGCAATCCCGTAACGCCCATTTTGCGCTGTGCTGGTTCGGATCTGCGTCTATCAGTGTCACTCCTATTCCTGCTGGCGCACTTCTCCGCGCTAATTCTCCAGCTAAAACAGTCGCGGCTGTTGTTTTCCCTGCCCCACCTTTTGAAGATGCAAAAACGATAACGGGCACGTAGAGAGTTCTCCTCTGTTAAAATTTTCCCTAGGAATCTACTAGATATCTTATTACTATCAGAAAGATTATTGATAGTCAAATATGTTAAGATAGCTATCCATTAGTTAACGGATATCTCCTTAAGCTCAATGTCGCGGTCGCCGGGATTGGTGCGGGGAAGGGAACACAGCGCCATCATTCGCCCCATGAACCCCAGATCAGCGTCCGCTTCGCTGGCCGCGACAAGCTGCTCCACCTGATCGAAGCGGGTGAAATGGCGCCGCGCCTGGGACGAAGATTCGCAAAGCGCCTTCACGAACCCTTCCCGGACCGGGAAGGCTCCCCCGACGGTTCTGAAGCTCTCGGCCTCGGCCAAACCGGCTCAATGAACCAGCGGTTCCCCGGCGGCATCGTATCCTTTGACGTATGCCGCTTCTTCCACGAAGCGCCGCCCCTCGCGGCGCGTCATGTGAATCACCATAGCAATACCGTCCACCACGCCCCGGCAAGTGACCTCCCACGGCAACTCCCCCGCCGCCTTGCATGGCGCAACTGGCGATCCTCGATAGGGCGCTCTCGGCGTTGTTGGCGTGTACGGTCGTAAGTGATCCGCCGTGTCCGGTGTTCAAGGCTTGCAGCAGGTCCGCCGCTTCGCCGCCGCGTACCTCGCCCACCACGATGTGATCCGGGCGGTGACGCAAGGCATGGCGTACTAGACCCAAAGCAAGTACATCAGTGTTGATTCCAAGGGCCTGAAAAGGCCCGAAATGCCAGTCCTGACGGGTATTCTAGGGTTGCAAAAAAACTCTGGAAAACACCGAAAAGAAAGGCATTTCAGGTGAACCCAAAAGATATCGAAATCCTGCGCAAACGGCAATCGGAAAGTGAAGATCGATTAGATCGGAGTTGGATGCCGGAGAAGGGCCAAAGGGTGCTGCGCGGGGGCAACATCCATTATGAGATTTCGGATCGAGTCCGAGCCGTGGACTGCGGGGGGCTGGGTGTGATCCAGCTGCTGGTCAAGCAGCTGGAACTGGCCGAAACCATCGACCAACGGGTGAAGGTGCTGGAGCGGCATCTGCCGTACCGGGAATCGGATCATGTGCTCAATCTGATTTACAACGTCATGACGGGCGGTAGCTGCCTGCAGGACGTGGAGGCTCGACGCCGGGACCCGGTGTATCTGGACGCGCTGGGGGCCCGCAAGGTGCCGGCGCCGTCCACGGAGGGGGACTTCCTGCGGCGCTTCGACAGGAATTCGATCTGGGATCTGATGGAAGCGGTCAATGAGGCGCGACGGAAAGTGTGGTCGAACCAAGACAAGGAGTTTCACCGTCAGGCCACGATTGATGTGGACGGGACGATCGCCCCGACGGATGGACAGTGTAAGAGCGGAATCGGAATGAGCTACACCGGCCACTGGAGCTATCATCCGCTGGTAGTGTCTGTGGCTGAGACCAACGAGGTGCTCTATTTGGTGAATCGGGCGGGCAACCGACCCTCCCATGAAGGCGCGGCCGAGGTGTTGGATCGGGCCATCGAGTTGGTGCGCGGTGGTGGTTTCCAGAAGGTGTTGCTGCGGGGCGACACGGATTTTACGCAGACGCGTCATCTGGACCGCTGGGATCAGGAGGGCGTAGAGTTTCTCTTTGGGGCGGATTCCAGCCAGGGGTTGGTTGGTCGGGCCGAAGGACTGGAGCCCAGCGCCTGGAGTCGGCTGGATCGGGCAAAGAAGAAGAAACTGCGAAGACGGCGGCGCAAGAATATCCGCCAGGCCCTGGTCAAAAAGAATGGCTATCGCAATCTGCAACTGGAGCGGGAAGATGTGGCCGAGCTGGCCTATCGACCGGCGGCCTGCAAGCAGAACTATCGGCTGGTGGTGGTGCGAAAGCAAATTACGGTCACCCAAGGACAGGGACGGCTCTTTGACGAGACCCGCTATCTGTTCTATCTGACCAACCTGCGAAAGGAGTCGGCCAGGGAAGTGGTTTTCTCAGCCAATCGTCGCTGCCATCAGGAGAATGTGGTGGAGCAGCTCAAGAACGGGGTTCAGGCGATGCGGATGCCCTCGGACAGCCTCGAGTCCAACTGGGCGTACCTGGTGATTGCTGCCCAGGCCTGGAACTTGAAAGCCTGGCTGGGCCTGGTGCAATCCGACAAGACGATGGGGCAGCGGATTCTGAAGATGGAGTATCGCCGGTTCCTGCGCCGGCTGGTTCAGATTCCTTGCCAGATCCTGCAGCGGGGGCGACGTCTTCTTTACCGGCTGCTGAACGTCAACGACTGGACCGAAACGCTGCTGAGCGGAGTGCCGTCGCCCAAGCGGGTCCGCTACGGCTAACCCGCCACAGGACAAAGCAAAGAAAATCCACGGAGGTTCAAGGGCTGAGGTCGAAGTCTGTTCGAAAACGGCCGAAAATTCCGATTCTTGCCTCTCGATCCCACTCCGAAGGCCCTCCAGCAGGAGATCACCGTCGGATGCGCCCGACTCGCGCAGCCTTCAGTCCGAAAGTCGACCACAGAGGGCTAAATGACCCTCAAAAAGAGTCAATCGAGCGGCCCAGAAGCTGATACGCTTATTTTGGGACTAGATCGCGGATCGTCACCGCGCCTTCCTGCAACCCTCGCGCCTCAAACCGGACACAATTCGAGTGGTCAATGCGAAGCTCTAACGTGTCCTCGATTGCCACAATGCGCTCGTCACCGGGCAGCAGTTCTATGAGGGCATTGAGCAAGGTGGTCTTGCCTGATCCGGTGCCACCTGAAACCAGAATGTTGCGCCGCGTCAACAACACTTGCGCCGCCGCTTCCAATTACCTCCACCCGCCGCCCCTTGGCGCGGATCGCATCCCAAAGCTGTCCATGCGCCGCTCCCCATGAGTGCAATTCCACGGCGGTCGCATGGCCCGGATCGACATAGGCGAAGGTGACGGTATCAGCGCCCCCCGGCAACGGGCAGCTTGAGCGCAAAATAGCGTTTCTGAGCGCCCACCGCTCCGTAGTAAATTCGGCGTGGGAATCAACCGGAGATCCACCCCGAGTCCTTCAAAAAACTCGACCTTCTCCGCCTCAGTCGGTAGCCATCCCATCCCCGGATGTTCCAGGACAAAATCAAGCGATAAAAGACGCCGCATGACGACGCTCCGGGACGCCTTTCGCCGGTGACGGATGTTCTCGACTCCGAGCGACCGATAGATCGCCTTCCCGGAAATCCGGCACATCCGCCCGCCGCCGTTAAATACCACCTGCCCGCTTTCGACCCCCTCCCGGCGAGTAACCAACGCCTTGACGAAACGCAATGCCGTCATGCGTTGGGTATTGAAGTAATGACAAAACTGAGGCCGGGTGAAAACGCCGCTGTGGAGGCAGACCAGGGCAATCCATTCCGCCTCCCGGCCAGTCCAACCTAGCGGCGCAAGCGCCCGCTCCCGTCCCTTCAAATGCTCGATCAATCGGTTGCCCGTCACCACGGCCCGATCTCCTTGCAGGTAGGTGATAACGATCCCCATAGGATTGTGAACAATCAGATCGGGGGGGATCTCATCGAGGAACAGGAATTGAAGCGATAAGCTCCACCGCTCCCGGTCCACTTCGCCCTCGGCGACCAGGCGCACCAGGTCAAAATCGGCCGAGGCGCTGTGGGGCTCCTGGGGGTTGGCCTGAATCCTCAAAACGACACGATCCACCTGCAACTCATCGCGGGCCGCGCCCGCCGCTAGAAGGGCGATATTCTGGCTCTCGGCCCGGAAGGATGCGTTGGCTAGATCGGTCGTGAGAAACCGCAGACTACGGGACCAGTTTTCTTCCACCGTCGCCCGGCGACGGGAATAGAAGTCATAGACGAAACGATTGAGAAAGTATTTGGTGGTCGGGTCGAGCGGGTCGGCCTGGGCCTCCATCACGTCATAGGCGACGGCTTCGGCCCGGCCTATTTCATCCACCCTCACCACAATAGGCCGGGGGGGATCGACTGAGGCAATCCGAATGACTGGAGTTCCCCCGGTTTCGTGGACACCTAATCCTTTGGGAGAATGGAGGATACGATGCCAAGAACAAGACGAGCTTATCCACCCGAGTTTCGCCAGCAGATAGTCGAGCTTCATCGAGCCGGGCGCAGACCCGGTGAGCTGGCCCGAGAGTTTGAACCCAACGAACAGACGATCCGCAACTGGATCGCCCAGGCAGACCTGGATGAAGGCCGTCGTAGAGACGGCCTGACGACGGTAGAACGAGCCGAGCTGCGGAAGTTGCGCAAAGAAAATAGGCAGCTGAGGGTTGAGCGGGAAATATTGGCAAAAGCCGCGGCCTGGTTCGCACGGGAGAGCGATCCGATTTCCAAGAAGTCTTCAGGTTCGTGAAAGTGAATCAGGCCGACTATCCAATCACCACCATGTGCCGTTTGCTGGGTGTCTCCACCAGTGGCTACTACGCGTGGGTCGATCGCGGACCTTCGACTCGAGATGAAGCGAATGCTCGTCTTCTGGAAACAATCAACGGGATCCACCAGCAAAGTCGTCGGACCTATGGAGCTCCCCGCATTACGGCGGAACTTCGAGAGGAAGGTCACCTGGTGGGCAAAAACCGGGTGGCCCGACTGATGAAAGTCGCCGGCATTGAAGGCGTTAGCCGCAGACGCAAGACACGCACGACCCTGAGAGGCCAAGACAGCCGTCCGGCTCCGGATCTGGTGGAGCGAAACTTCCAGGTCAGCCGCCCCAACCGACTGTGGGTTGCAGACATCACGTACGTGCCGAGTTGGGCAGGTTTCGTCTACCTGGCCGTAGTGGTCGACGCTTTCAGTCGTCGAGTGGTCGGCTGGTCGCTCAGAAATGATCTCAAGACCCGGCTAGTGACCGATGCCCTGCAAATGGCACTTCAAGAGCGTGAATCCGACGGGGTGATCCATCACTCGGACCAGGGGACGCAATACACGTCGATCGAGTTCGGGCTGCGCTGCAAGAGAGCCGGCATCAGACCCTCCATGGGCTCGGTCGGTGACTGTTATGACAACGCGCTGTGTGAGAGCTTTTTTGCCTCTCTGGAGTGTGAACTGATCGACCGGCACAGCTTCCGCAGCAAGCTGCAGGCCAGGCTTGCTGTCTTCGACTACATCGAGGGCTTTTACAACCCTCACAGGCGGCACTCGTCACTGGACTATCTGTCGCCGATCAACTATGAATCGAGGCACTCAGATGTGGCTTGATTCGAAAGCCGTAAACTGTCCACAAAAGTGGGGTAACTTCAGACCACGATAATCAACAAAATTACCGCAATGCCAAAGCCCCACCGTGATCGTCCGAAGGTGGCGGTTGGTGTGGACCGCCTCGCCCCATATTTCGGCGTACTCCGCGCCCGCGGCGGGACGGGACAACCGCGGCCCGTCAGGGCAATCTCGATCCCATCTACAGATGACGTTGGGCCGTTTTTCCGGGCCGGTGCAAAAAAACCCGATCGTCGGCTAATGATCGAGGGGTTCCCTTTCCGCCTGCGGCCCCACCCTGCCAGGTCCCCGGCAAGCCTCCCCGGTGACGACGGCTCAACCTCCCGCTATCGACGCTCATCCAAAAAAGCGCGGCCCTGAAGCTTGTTATCCCTTGTCCCCTTTTTCCCTCTGCGGCGCTGGACGCGGCCCTCTTCTGTCTGACGGGCATGGGAGAATAAAGCCGTGGTGCGTAAACAAGGGTTAGTTCCTATCGGTGAAGTCTTCGGCGGCCTGGATGGGCCGGTGAAGGCACTCGCCAAGTCCTCGCCTCAGGCGTTGCACCACTTCACCCTGGCCAATCAGGTGAACCAGCTGGTCGGGGCCAGCGAAGCGGACCCCGATCTGGGTTTCATGGCGCGGTTGATGGCGCTGTGCAGCCTGCCCCGCACCAACCCCGGTGACCGGCTCCAGTACAAGCGGCAGAACGGTCCGTTCAAGCTCGTTATGGTCGCGGGGGCCGATAACAAACTCCCCTTCGGGAACATCCCCCGATTACTGCTGGCTTGGGTCTCGACCGAAGCGGTGCGGACCCAGAGCCGCGAGTTGGTTCTAGGGAAGTCGCTTTACGAGTTCATGCGAACGCTCGGCATGGAAGATCGAAGCGGGAGCGCTCGGGGCGCCCGAACGCGGCTCCGCAACCAGATGAAGCGGCTCTTTGGTTGCAGCGTGACGCTGATCTATGAGGATATGCACGGCTCCCGGTTTGTGTCCTCACATATCGCCGAGAGTGGGGAGTATTGGTGGAATCCAGCGAAACCCGACCTGCGGGTGCTGTGGGACAGCAAGATTCGACTGAGCGAGCCGTTCTTCAACGAGATCATCAACCACCCCGTCCCGATTGACATGAACACCCTCAAGGCGCTTAAACGCTGCGCCCTGGGACTCGATCTCTACCTGTGGCTCACCTACCGGACCTTTACCCTCAAGCACCCGCTACGGCTCACCTGGCGTCAGTTGTACCAGCAGTTCGGAACGGACCCGGCCAAGGCCCGCGACAAGCGAATCGTCAAAATCTTCCGGCGGCAAGCTCTGCGGGAGTTGAAGAAGATCAAGCTAGCCTGGCCGGACTTGAACTACTCGACGGCTCCGGGCGTCTTGATCCTCTTACCCTCGACACCCGCGATTCCACTTCCAGTACAGCAGCTTCAACTCGCGGAATAGCCTTTCCCAGCCTCTCAGCGGCACGATCCCAGATGGCCGATTTGGCCTCTAAGGCCATACTTGAGCCGCTGAAAGTCGCTGGGGCATCCTGCAAGCTAGATCCCGCATGAAATTTTCCACAGCTGCCGGTGATTCGGGGTAGTTTTCCACGGTGAAACCTGTCCCCCTTACAAGTAGTAAGACAAGTAGTTAAAGAACAAGTAGTAGGGACTACTCCTGTGAATAAATCAACTGGAACCCAAAACGACCCAAACCAACCCCCAGCGGCGAGAGGGCAGCCCCTTTTTGAGAGTAAAACCCGGAAAACAGAACCCGGAGATAACCTCGGCACAAGCGCCTAAACCCAACAGTTCGGATGGTGAGGGTTGAGTTATTCATGGTTGCTCCCACGGGATGCCGCTGCTCGCGACAA
>CBDBHK010000006.1:0-132915 GCA_965205615.1 Acidobacteriota bacterium
GTGTACACATGATCCGGGATCTCTCGCCCGTCCTTGAATCGATAGATTCCTCCCGAGCCATACACGGCGGTGGGCAGCGCGCCGGTGAACCAGTTGACGACCTGGAGCTGGTGGCTTCCCAGCTCGGCCAGCAAGCCCTGTGAAAACTTTCTGTACAGGCGCCAGTTCTTGAGGTGCTCCAGCGTCGGATAGCCGTACGGAGAGGGATCAAAATCGAGGTTGGGGACGTCACGCTTCCAGGAGGTGTTTCGGTGCCACAGAGCGCGGACGTGAAACAGATCTCCAATGATGCCGTTTTGAACCATCTGGTAGGCCTCCTGGTAGAGCGCATTGTAGTTGCGCTGATGACCGATCTGCAGATTTCGTCGAGCCCGCCGAGCCGCATCGATCATGCGCCGGCATCCTTCGATCCCGTGAGCCATCATCTTCTCGCAGAAAACGTGTTTTCCGGCTTCCAGGGCTGCTACCGCAAAAGGTTCATGCAACCACAGAGGAGCGGCCACGATAACCGCCTCCACATCGCCTCGCTTGAGCATTTCTTCGAAGTCCGCGAAACCCTGTGCTTTTGGATCGTGAATGCTCCGCACCTTTTCCAGGCCTTTTTCGTAGTTGTCGGGGGCGATGTCACACATGGCGACCAGGTGCATGTGGCTCTTGGGGGCGTTCTCGATCAGAACGCTTCCCTGCCCCCCACACCCCACGATCCCGGTGCGTACCGGTCGCATCTTGCGGGCCTTCCACAGCAGCGCTCCGGCAGGTGGCAATGTGGCGACCGCCTGGATGAAGTTTCTGCGACCAATTCCTCTTTGTTGTTCAGTGAGCATCGGAGCCTCCTGGAGCTTCTCGCGTAGATAACATCAGGACCGGCGGCTGAACACCGACTTGCGCCGGAGGCGCCAGCCCGAAATCAGGATATCGAGTCCGGCCATCCGTCCCGTTGGAATGACAGCCAGCACCAGCAATGACAACGCCTCAATCAGCGTCTTGTTCACATACAGTTCTGACCCGTCCGGGCCTGCAACGGCGAATCCCAGATAGGGCATGGGCGGGGCAGCGGCGAAGAACAGGAACAGGAGAAAGAAGCCTGCCAGTGCCGCCAACCTTGAAAAAAGGCCCAGCATCAGTAGCAGCCCCGAAATCATCAGACCCCCCACGACGGCAAAGTCGCTCAAGTTCAAAAGCGAGGGGCGGGCGGCGATAGCATGGAAAAGGTCGGCCAGGGGGCCGCTGGCGTTCTCCATGTAACCTCGTGCCGACCAGTCCACGGTCCAAAACTTCCCCAGGCCCTGAAAGAACAGGTGCCAACCCACGACGAAGCGAAGAAGGACCAGAAACACCTGCTGCAGGAAAGAGAACGAGCCTGCCGCCATTACACCTCCAATGATCTCCCGATGGGCCCAAAGCAATGACGATCGAAGGACGACTCCCGGTTCTTTTCCAATACCAGGGCCCCGACTCCGGATCGGCCTTCGCAAAACGACCGGATCTCCTCCAGTTCCATGACGAAGAAGGCGGTGGACAGTGCATCGGCTTCCGCGGCGGTGGGGGCCACGGCCAGGGCCAGCAGTTTGCCTCTACCGGGATATCCACTCCTCGGATCGACAATGTGTCCGTGGACTCTTCCGTCAATAACATAACGCTGCTGGTTGAGGCCGGACGTGCCCAGCCCCGCGTCGGCAAGGTGCAGGACGGCAAAGTCTCTTTCCGGCCTGATCGGGTCGCGGATGCCTACGGGCCAGCCCGCACGCGAGGCCCCGGGATGATTCCCCATTGCGTACACACTGCTGAAGCCTGCGTGCAGGTGGGCATGCCGAACGCCGGCTTGTCTCAAGTCACCGGCCGCGCGATCCAGAGCGTACCCCTTCCCGATTCCCCCGAGGTTCAGCTCGACTCCCTTCCGAAGCAGCCGAACGGTCCGTGCGCGAGAATCCAGTTTCAGAAGATGGGACCCGACCCGACTCCGCAGAGCTTCGATCTCGCTGGTGGCGGGTTGACGTCCCCTTCGCCGCAGGAACCCCCAGCAGCGGCTGTACGGACCACTTGTCACGTCGAAAGCCTGTCCGGTCGCTCGACTCAGCCCCACCGCTGTCTCCAGCAGACCGAAAAGCCCTGCTTCGATCTCAATCGTCTCGCCATAAGCCCGCCGATTGATGCCGCTGACCTCGCTGTTTTCGCGAAATACAGACATCTGATCTTCCAATCGGTCGACCAGCTCCAGGGCAGACTGAACCGCATCGAGACGCGACCGGTGGGAGTCGGGAACCCGACACTCGAAGTCGCAGGCCATGGCCCGCCGCCGACAGCAAATCAGGCGCGGCTCGAGATAGTCCGAGAGCAGGAGTCGGAGCTTACCGCTCCGATCGGGCCCAAGACTGTCTCTGAGCAGCTGACGGCGACCTCGTTGTCGCGCGCTCGGTGGGCGAGGAAAACGCATCTTCAAAGTTCTTCAGTGCATCTGAAACTCTAATCATAGTCGATTACTTTGCCGAATTCTCTCTGCTCGCGCCAGGGGCGGCCTAAAGGGAAGGACAGTAGATAGTCTGCCAACCCGATGCTCCAACTTCACTGTGTAAACAACCATGTACCCAGTTTGTTTTGTAAAGGATGTACCCGGTCAGTACCAACGGGCGTGGAACGTGGAACCTGGAACGTGGAACAATACGCCGTATGACCCGAGTCCGCTTTGCCCCCAGCCCCACGGGTTTTCTACACATTGGAGGAGCACGCACTGCGCTCTTCAACCACCTTTTCGCCCGGAACTCGGATGGCATCCTGGTCCTGCGAATTGAAGACACGGATACTAAACGTTCGGAAACGGAGCTGACGGAGGGAATCATCGAAGGGCTCCGCTGGCTGGGGATCGCCTGGGACGAGGGGCCACATTTTCAGAGTAGCAGGACAGATCGCTACCGAGCCGTTGCGGAGAGGCTTCTGAAGGAAGGCGCCGCCTATTACTGCTTTTGTTCCGAAGTCGACCCGGGACCAGCACCGACTCAGGCCGGCGCCGAAGCTCACGCCTGTCCCGAGCTGGCCCGGGATGAAGCGGCGGCCAGAGCCCACCGGGAGCCGGCAGTGATCCGTTTTCGAGCTGCTGACGACCGGACGATCCTTTTCACAGACATTGTCTATGGCCGGGTTTCTGTCGAGTCCGCGAACATCGAGGATTTCGCGCTCCTGAGGTCTGACGGGACCCCGACCTATCACCTCTCGGTTGTCGTGGACGATGTCGATATGCGAATCTCCCACGTCATCAGGGGCGCCGATCATCTCTCCAACACCACCAAGCAGGTCCTTCTTTACGAGGCCATGGGGGAATCCCTTCCCAATTTTGCACACCTGCCCTTGATCCTGGGACCCGACAAGACCCGCTTGAGCAAACGACACGGCGCCACTTCGGTGCTGGAATACCGAAACCAGGGGTTTCTTCCCCTGGCTGTTCGCAACTATCTGGCCCGACTGGGCTGGTCCCCCAAAAGCGAAAAGGAGTTCTTCACCGACGAGGAACTCGTTTCAGCCTTCAGCCTGGACCGGATCAACAAGGCCAACGCGCTTTTCGACTTGCGGAAACTCGAGTGGGTCAACGCTAAAGTCATGGGTTCCACGGGGATCAGCGAGCTCGAACCTCTGGTGAAAATGACGATGGCTTCTCAGGGGCTGCTCGAGGATGAAGTTTTGGATCTAACCCCGGAGCAGTTCCGCCGGCGGGTGGAACTGCTCCAGGGTCGGGCTCGAAAGCTGACCGATTTCGGGACGATTGGAAGAGCTTTTTTCAGCGACCGCTTCGAGTACGATGCCGGAGCCAGGCAAAAGTATCTGGATCGTTCCGACCCGGATCGCAAAAGCCTCGAGAACGGCCTGCGGGACCTCGTTGCATCTTACACGTCGCTCGATCCTTTCGATCTGGAGAGTACGGAGTCCGTCCTCCGCGCGATCGCCCGACAACACGACTTGAAGGCCGGGAAACTCATCGGGGCGGTCAGGGTTGCGCTGACCGGCCAATCAGTAGCACCGGGAATCTTCGATGTCATTGTCACCTTGGGAAGAGAAACTGTAAGCGCTAGAATCAACCATCTGCTCGCCACTCTTACATGAACGCTACACCCATTCTTTCTGTCGTCATCCCGGCGCTCAATGAAGAGAACCGGCTGCGCTCGTCCCTCGAGTCGGTGTGCCGATACTTCGAGGCGCGTTCCCTTCCCACCGAGATCGTGGTTGTGGACGACGGCTCCAGCGACGGCACTGCTGAAGTGGCGGAGGCAACGGTCAGTTCCAATCCTTCCCTGGTCACTATTCGAGTGCTCAAGAACGGTTCCAACTGTGGCAAAGGATTCAGTGTTCGGCGTGGAATGCTGGAGAGCCGCGGCCTCTTCGCTCTCATGACGGACGCCGACTTGAGCACGCCTATCGAGGAGTTCCCGAAGCTGGAGTCAGCAGTCATGGACGGGAGATTCCGGGTGGCCATTGGATCCCGGGATATGGAGGGCTCTCGTGTGGAGATCCATCAGTCTCAGGTGCGCGAAAACTCGGGCCGTTTGTTCAACCAGTTCGTGCGGCTGCTTTTTCCGCTCAGGTTTCACGACACGCAGTGTGGCTTCAAGCTCTTCTCGATGCAGCAATGCCGAAGGATGTTCGAGTTGCAGCGGCTGGAGCGCTTTGCCTTTGACGTGGAGATCCTCTTCATTGCGCACAAGCTGGGTCTGCCAACCGGAGAGATTCCGATCGTCTGGCGGCATGCAGAAGGAAGCACTCTCAATTTTTTCAGGGACGGACCGAAAATGTTGTGGGACCTGCTTAAGATCCGTTGGTTTTCCCTGGCCGGAAAATATCCGGTGGACGGATGAATCCTACTCACCACTCCACCAAACTCGGCGTCAATATCGATCACGTTGCCACCATCCGGCAGGCCCGGGGTGCCGTTGAACCTGATCCTGTGGCGGCGGCTGTTCTCGCCGAACTGGCCGGGTCCCACGGAATCACGGTGCACCTTCGAGGGGATCGGCGCCACATTCAGGACCGGGACCTGGAGCTCCTGCGGGCGACCATCACGACCCGTCTGAATATGGAAATGGCCGCCACGCCGGAAATGACCAAGATCGCCCAAAGGGTTAGACCTGAGATGGTCACCCTGGTACCGGAGAGGCCGGAAGAAATCACCACGGAGGGTGGGCTGGATTTGATCGAGCAATCCGATTCGGTAGCGCGGGCCATGAGCGGACTTTCCGGCGCGGGGATCGGAGTCTCCCTTTTCATCGATCCCGACGCACACCAGATCGAGGCGGCAGGCCGATTGGGAGGCCAGGCCGTCGAGCTCAACACCGCCTCCTATGCCGAGACGGTTCCCCTGAGCCTGGCTGAGCGGAAGGACGGTTTCCAGGGCGAACTCCAGAAACTGGTGGAATCGGCGACACTCGCCGGCGGGAAGGGCTTGCGGGTGCTGGCCGGGCACGGCCTGACCTACCGCAACGTGGGCCCGGTTTCCAACATTCCCGAAATCGAGGAATTGAACATCGGTCATAACATCGTGTCCCGGGCCGTACTGGTGGGGATGGAACGCGCCGTCAGGGAAATGCTGGAGGCTATGAACGTCGGGGCAGGGTGAGGGAGAGATGCTGGGCACTCTATTCGTCGTCGCCACCCCTCTGGGAAACCTCGATGACTTGTCAGCCCGCGCTGTGCGTGTGTTGGGAAGCGTCGAAATCATAGCCTGCGAAGACACCCGGCGCACACGCAAGCTCCTGAATCACTTCCAGATCGAGGCCCGGACCCTCAGCTACCACGAGCACAACGAGAGTCAACGCGCCGGGGATCTGGTCCGCCGGCTGAAGGAGGGGCAGGACGTCGCCCTCGTCTCCAACGCCGGAACTCCTCAGATATCGGATCCGGGATTTCGGCTGGTGCGGGCCTGTCGAAGGCAGGGAATACCGGTCCTGCCCGTTCCGGGACCCTCTGCTGTAGCCGCCGCAATCTCCACCTCGGGACTACCCTCCGATCGCTTTCTGTTCGTAGGCTTTCTGCCCGCGCGGCGGGCTGCCCGGCTCAAAAGTCTGAAAGCATTAAAGCGGGTCCGCGCGTCGCTGCTCATGTTCCTTTCCCCTCATCGCCTGGTTGCGGAGTTGGAAGATCTCAGAGAGATCCTGGGAGAACGCGACGCTTTTCTGGCCAAGGAAATGACCAAGATCCACGAACGTCACTGGTGGGGCCCCCTGAGCCGGATCATCACCAGCCAGCCAGGCTCGCCCCGCGGAGAGTACACGCTTGTCGTGAAAGGCTCGACAGGCCGGGAGGAATCCGAGAGCGGCATTGATGCTTCTGCTTATGTCCAGGGACTTCGCCAGGTCCGCAACCTGACCCTGAAGCAGGCGATCCTGCAGGCCGCCAGCGATCTGGGAAAGAGTCGCAACGCAGTTTATCGGGAAGTTGTGGTTGAGGAATAGGTGGTTCTGGAGTGGAGGACGCCAGGCTGGCCGTAGGGGCCGGCCTGGTGCCGGCCCGTTTCGGCGGGCGACCACAAGGGTCGCCCCTACACTGGCAAGGGCGGCGACTCGACCGCCAGTTCCCCCTCCAGGAAGCGGGCTACCTTCAACAGGTTGCTTTCCTCGAAAGGCCGGGCCAGAAGTTGCACGCCCAGAGGGAGCCCCCCCGGCGTAAAACCAGCCGGCAGGCTGAGACCCGGCAGGCCAACCAGATTGGCGGATACGGTGTAGACATCCGACAGATACATTTCCAGAGGATCCTGAAGCTTCTCCCCCAGCTTGAAGGGAGGAGTCGGTGTGACCGGCCCCAGAATAATATCGACATCTCGAAAGGCCTCCATGAAATCGTTTCGGACCAAGCGCCGAACTTGACTGGCCTTCTTGTAATAGGCGTCGTAGTACCCGGAGCTTAGAGCGAACGTACCCAGCATGATCCGTCTCTTGACTTCTTCACCGAAGCCCTCGCTCCGGGTTTTTCGGTAGAGACTGTCGAGATCGGTCGTCGAATCGGAACGGTGGCCATAGCGAACGCCGTCATAGCGGGCCAGATTTGAGCTGGCTTCTGCCGTCGCCACCAGATAGTAGGCGGCGATAGAGCACTCGTCATTGGGGAGCCGGATTTCACTGATCGGGAAACCACCCCTGTCCAGGACCTGGATGGAACGATCCAGTGCGTCCCTGATGTCAGGGTCAGACAGTCCAGCAACCCAGTCGGCGGCCACGCCAATGCGCAATCGCGGGCATTCCTCCGTGAGTTCGTCAAGGTATTCATCCACCGGTTGCGGTGCCGACGTGGAATCCCTGGGATCCTCCCCGGCGATCACCGAAAGCAGCCCGGCAGCCTCCCGGACCGAGCCAGAGATCGGTCCGATCTGGTCCAGCGAGGAAGCAAAAGCCACGAGACCAAATCGCGAGATGCGGCCGTAGGTGGGTTTCAGCCCCACCACCCCGCAAAATGCGGCTGGCTGACGGATCGATCCACCGGTGTCCGTTCCCAGCGCGACAGGAGCTTCCCGGGCCGCCACGCAAGCGGCTGACCCGCCGCTCGAGCCACCCGGAACCCGCTCCGGATCCCAGGGATTCCGAGTGGGGAAAAACGCGGAGTTCTCGGTACTGGAGCCCATGGCAAACTCGTCGCAGTTGGTTTTTCCCAGCAGGACCGCTCCGTGACTTCGCAGGTGCTCCACGACCGTGGCGTCATAGGGAGGGTGGTAATCGCGCAGCATCCGTGATCCGCACGAGGTGCGGACGTCTCTGGTGATGATGACGTCCTTGATGGCGACGGGAATCCCCGTAAAGAGCCGGATTTCACGGCTTCCCGCGCGGATTTCCCGGTCTCGGAGTCTGGCTTCCTGAAGGACTTCCTCGGGCTCGCAGTGGAGGAAGGCGCCCACACTTGCGTCCACACTCTCGATCCGCCGTAGAAATGCCCTGCACACCTCCTCGACAGACACCTCGCTTCCCTTGATGAGTCGATGGAGGGAAAGGACGCTCAGACCCGGCAGCTCGTCTTCGTTCACGAGTCAATAACCCTGGGCACCTTGAAGTGGCCCCCGGATGACTCGGGAGCCTCTCTAAGTGCCTGTTCGCTCGTCAACTCTTGCCGCGCGTGATCTTCGCGAAAGGGCGTCTCCTCCCGGGGAAGAGGGTGGTAGAGAGCGTCAACCCGGCTCGTATCGACTTTTTGAAGTTGCTCGAAATAGCCGAGCAGCTCCGCGAACTGGTCGAAAAATCGATCCAACTCCTCCTGCGAGAAGTCCAGGCGCGCAAGCTCAGCCGTGCGTTCCACCTGCTCTGACTTGATCTTCATCCATCTCCTTCAAAAATCTACGGGCATCCTGGACATCGCCCCTGATCTGAAGCTGCAACTTCTCGATACTTGCGAACTTCTTTTCCGGCCTCAGGCGTCTCAGGAAGCGCATCCGCAACGACTGACCGTACAGATTACCGTTGAAGTCAAGAAGGTGGGATTCAACGATAGGACGGAGGTCGGAGCCGGGCGAGAGCGGCAGCGTCGGACGGAACCCGATGTTCGTAACCGAGCCGACAAGCCTGTCCTCGAGCTGCACTTGTGTCACGTAGACTCCCAGAGCCGGGCTCAGCTCATTCTGGAGCTCGAGATTGGCCGTGGGAAATCCAAGGACAGCCCCGCGCCGGGCCCCCCTGACCACGGTCCCCACGACTTCATAGGGCCGACCAAGCATGGCAGCAGCCCGACCTACGTGACCCTGTCTCAGACTCTGTCGGATCACGGTGCTGCTGATCCGGTCCTGACCGACCCGTACCTGTTCAATCTGCTCGACTCGGATGTCGCATTTCTCCGCCAGCTTCTTCAGCTGTCGACAATCACCCTTCCTGCGATGGCCGAAACGGAAATTGCTGCCCACGTAAACCTCACGAATTCCGCGATCGCGCAACACACTTTCGACAAATTCGGCAGGCGAAAGGAGCGACAGCCTGCGGGTAAACGGCATCTGCACCAGGACGGCAACGCCTTTTTCCTTCAGCAGCTCGATCTTCTGCCTGCTCGTTTGCAGCAGCAGAGGCGCGTCACTGGGCGAGATCACCTTCTGAGGGTGAGGCCGAAAAGTCAGCACCATCGCCGTGCCGCCGACTTCAGCCGCCCTCCAGACCAGGCGCTCGAGTATCCTCTGATGCCCCAGGTGCAGCCCATCGAAAACGCCGATGCTGAGGATGGGATAGTCAAGCGGATGCCCGGCTGAATCCAGACTTTCAAGAACTCGCATTTTCTTAGTACTCCCTTCCATGAGTACTTAACCACTCCCCAGTTCCCAGACCAGGCCGTCGTAGGCCAGGGACACGAAGTCGGGAAGTCTCCGGTTGGCGCTTTCATGGTCGAGATCGTGACACATATGGACCAGGTAGGTCTGGTCGGGTCCTATGCGGGCAGCTGCCTCGACAGCTTCGTTGAGACTGAAATGGCTGTAGTGCGAGCGCTCGCGAAGGGCATCCAGAGCCAGGTATCGGACTCCGCTCAACTTTTCATAGCTTTCCTCCGGAATCTCGCTGACATCGGTGAGGAAGGCAAAGGGGCCCACCCTGTATCCGAAAATAGACAAGCGTCCGTGCAGGACGGGAATCGGCTCAAAGCGGAGATCGCCAATCTGAAAGGGCCCGTCGATCGGGTGCAGGGTCAGAGAGGGAATCCCCGGGTATCCCCGCTCGGAAAACAAATAGCGAAAGGTGATTCGGACTTCTTCAAGGGTTTCGCTGCTGCCATAGATGGGCATGTGCCTGCCCGTGCGCACATTGAACGGGTAAAGATCATCCAGCCCCAGAATGTGGTCGACGTGGGCGTGAGTCAGCACCACTGAATCAAGGTTCTTGACCTGGTGGCGCAGCATCTGGGCACGAAAGTCGACGGACGCGTCGATAACGACGGTCGCGTCCGACTCAATCAGAACCGAGGTTCTCAGACGCTTGTTTCTCGGATCATCCGAGGTGCAGACCTCGCAGCCACATCCGATCACCGGGATGCCGCGCGAAGTCCCCGTGCCCAGGAAAGTAATTCGCATTAGAGCTGCACGGCCGGGCTCTTGGCCAGAAACTTCATCCTTAATTCGTAGAGGATGTCGTGGATCAAACGGGACTCATCAGCACCCAGATTGCCTGCCGTTTTCTTCTCGAGCATGGCGAGGATGTCAACCATCTGCCTGGCGGCATCCAGGTTTTCCGGCGGGGCTCCCGATTCAGCAGGCCCTTCCCCCATGTGGACCAGAGCGGTGGTGGCCAGGGATATCACGAACGAGGAAAAGTCCACCTCCTGAGTCCGGCGATCCTGGCCGCCGGCCAGATCCGGGGTGGCCTCGAACTCCTCTGCCCGTAGCGGGGAACTGTTCTTCTCGTCCGCCCGGTCCTCCCGGATTTCACCCTTCTGGTCAAAGAGGCGCTTGTCCGTGACCTTGAAATTTGGCGTGTCTTCTTGCTTGCTCATTTTCCTATTAACTCCAGAGGGACGTCCGCTGTGCCAGGGAGTGATGACCGGGTCAGGAGGCCTCCGATATCTTCACGTCCCTCCAGCAGCTCTCCATTTCATCGACATCCACATCTCCCAACTGCCGTCCCTTTCTGACGAAATGGCTTTCCATCTTACGGAAACGACGTGAGAACTTTTGATTTGCCCGGTTCAAGGCGGTTTCGGGGTCGACCTGCAGTCGGCGACACAGATTGACGACCGTGAATAAAATATCGCCGAGCTCTTCCTTGATTTGAGGATCACTTTCTTCGAATCGAGCCTGCTTCAGTTCGTCTACTTCCTCCAGAAGCTTGTCGATTATTCCCTCGAGAGTCGGCCAGTCAAAGCCGACGCGGGCCGCCTTCGAGGTCATTTGATTGGCTCGATAAAGAGCCGGGAGTTTCGGAGGAATTCCATCCAGCAGCGATTCCCTTGAGTTCACGGCCCGGCCGCTGGCCTGCTTCTCCAGTTCTTTGAGTCTTTCCCAGTTTCGGAGGAGTTCCTGTGAATCCTTGAACGACTGGTCGCCGAAAACGTGAGGGTGGCGCCCGACCATCTTCTCATGCAGTCTCCTGCACACCTGCAGAGCATCGAATTCACCCCTCTCGCTGGCAATCTGACTGTGAAACACTACCTGAAAGAGCAAGTCCCCGAGTTCCTCACAGAGTTGATCCGGGTCTGAGCGATCGAGGGCCTCCAGTACTTCGAAGGCCTCTTCCACCAGCATTGGCTTGAGAGTTTCGTGGGTCTGTTCAAGGTCCCATGGACAGCCATCGGGGCCTCGAAGTGTTTCCATCAATTCGAGCAGTTTTTCGAACGGGTGGTCGGCATCTCTGCCGGACATACTCTGCGCCCTCCTGGATCAGGACTCAATGATACTGAATCTTTCGATGTGGAGCAGAGGGTCGGCCTGAATCCTGACCTTTTTCCGAGTCATCTCCTCAATCTCTTTGAGCACCTCCGGCTCGTCTTCCCGTAAGGTCTCGGCCACCTGAGGGTGGCAGCGAATGAAGAGCTCACAACTCTCTCCAAAATGCCCGTAGTTCTTCCGTACGTCTTCGTGAATCGCATAGGCGATTGTGCGCAGGGACCGGGTCATTCCCCGGCCCTCGCAGTAGAGACAGGGCTGACAGAGGGTTTTCTCGAGCGAGCTTCGATCCCTCTTGCGGGTAACTGCAACCAGACCAAACTCGTTAAAACGGAGAATGCGCGACGGAACGTTGTCCCGGGCCAATTCCCGGTGCAGGGCATCCAGCACCTTGCGGCGGTTTCTCGATTCTTCCATGTCGATGAAATCGAGGACGATGATACCGCCCAGCCCACGCAATCTGATTTGCCTTGCGATCTCGCCCACAGCATCGATATTGACCTGTGTGATCGTGTCTTCGAGGGAACTGGTCGTGCCGACATACTTCCCGGTGTTCACATCGATCGCCACCAGTGCCTCGGTCTGATTGATGACGATATAAGCCCCGTTCCGGAGCCACACTTTGCTGTGCAGAGCATTTTCGATCTCCGGACGTACTCGAAAGGCATCAAGAATCGGACGAGCTTTCGTGTACAGCCTTACTTTTTCGACAAAATCAGGGTTAAAGGCGCTTACAAACTCTACGACACTCTTATAGGTGTCTTCATTGTCCACCCGAACGGCTTTGAAGTCGTTCGTCAAGCGGTCACGGATCGTTCTTTCCACAAGTCCTGGTTCGGAGTGAATGAGTGCCGGAGCCTTGAGCTTCTCGGATCGCTTCCCGACCCGCGACCAGAGGCGCGTGAGATAGCTCATATCGTTGACGATATCCTCGGCCGGCTGGCTCTCACCTGCGGTCCGCACAATGAAGCCCTTGCTTCGCTCTCCACGGTTGCGGACCACGATTTCCTTGAGCCGATTCCTTTCCCGCTCCGATTCGATCTGCCTGGACACTCCCACGTGCTCGACGGTCGGCATATAGACCAGGTAGCGCCCCGGGATCGCGATGTGAGATGTGAGACGAGCTCCTTTGCGACCGATCGGCTCCTTGGCCACCTGAACCAGGATCTCCTGCCCCTGCTTGAGCAACTCATCAATCTGAGGCACGGCTGCTTCCCGACCATTACCCGATTTGCGGTTTCTCCCGGGTCTTGCCGGTTTTTCACTTCTGGAGTTCTTGCCGCGACGTTCCCCCCTGGAAAAAAAGGACAGCCGGGAAGAGCCTTCATCAATTTCCGCTTGATCCAGTGATTTCCTCTTCGCCTCCGTCTCCCCGGGATCGCGAACGGTCAAACGCTCCGGAAGAATGCCCAGTCCCGCTTCCCCCTCCCTGGCCGGAGCGGCGTCGGCGGCGACAACCCGAACCGGCAACCGCCTGGGAAGAACCCGCCCGGTCAAACGCGGCTGTGTGTCTGGGAACCGGCTGAGCTCTTCGTCGGGCGGAGCGGCCGGTTCGGCGGCCGGTTCGGCGGCCGGTTCCGGCCGTGACGGAGGGCGTCCCCGACGGCGACGCCGGGAAGGCGCCGCTACCTTCTCATCGAACAGTTCGGATTCTTCCTGGACATCCGCCAGGAAGTCACCCACGTAAAGAAACCCGTGGCGTTCCAGACCGATATCGACAAAAGCCGCCTGCATCCCGGGCAGTACTTTTGTGACCTTTCCCTTGTAAACGTTTCCCAGAATACCCTTGTTCTTGGCTCGCTCGATCAGCAACGCCGAGACCTGATCGTTCGTCAGGATAGCAAGTCTGGTCTCCAGACTTGTGGAGCTGACGATCATTTCCTTGTGCATTAGTTCTCCTTCGCTTTGAGGAAGGAGAAACCACTGGTGTGACGGTAGAGGATTTCGGGATAGCCCGGGGTAATAGCCGGGCTGACCTAAGAACTTTTCTTTGACCCGTTATTCAGACAAACCGAAAAAACTGACTCGCGTTGATCCCCTGGGCAGCACAACAACCACACAGGCGGAAACAACTTACAGGCTTCGTATGCCTTCCTCTTTGGAGATATCCGTCGACAATCGCGGACCTCACCTGCCGTCACGGCAGTTTCCCCAAATCTATAAAACTCTTGTCATTCCTGGGAGTATGTTCTCCCTTTCAGGGTATCCATTATACGCTTCCAGGTCTGCCAGTGGTAAGTCCGTTTCTACGGAACTCTTTTCAGAGCAATAGTTTACGGTTGTTATTGCTTGCTGGTTTAAGCTTGAGAGTACAGTACCGTGCACGAAGTAAGCACGTGGATCCCCCCGCGTTATGGGCTGACAGGCTGACGGTTATTGGTTGCCGGTTTCCCGGTTCGAGCTTGAGAGTACAGTAGCGCGCACGAAAGTAAGCTCGTGGATCCCGCAGCCTGCTACGTATAAACAAATCGTCGCCGGTAGACACTGGCGGCCAGGCCCAGGCAGATCAAGAAGGAGATAGTGGAAGAGCCCCCGTAACTCAGGAGAGGGAGGGTAATCCCAATAGGAGGACAAACGCCCAGGGCCATACCCACATTGACAAGCACGTGAAATCCCAGAAGGCTGGCTACTCCCGTTACAATGAGGATCCCGGCCCGATCTCGAGCCTGTCCCCCGATCGTCGTCAGCCGGTGGATCAGAAGAACGTACAGGCCCAGGATCAATCCTCCTCCCCACAGACCCCACTCTTCGGTAAGAAGAGCGTAAACAAAGTCCGAATGGATCTCCGGCACAAAACCCAGTTGGCTCTGAAAACCGTTACCGAATCCCTTACCCGTGAGGCCCGACGAGCCGATGGCTATGATCGATTGGCTGGTCTGATAGCCAACTCCCTGGGGATCGAGCGAAGGATTCAAAGTGGCCAGGATTCGCTGCTGCTGGTAGCCCCGGAGAGCGAACCAGGCAAAGGGAGAAAACAACAGGCTCAGAATGGCCGCCTGGAGAGCCAGGCGCAGCCGCAAGCCGGCCACGAAAATGGACCCCACGAGGATTGGAAAATAGGTGAGGGCCGTGCCCAGATCGCCCTGCAACATGACCAGCAGGGCGGGAAACAGGGTCAGACCGCTCAGGGACAGGATTCGCGTGTTGCTGAGATAATTCTCATGCTGCCCGGCAAGGGAGCGGGCCAGAACGAGCACTACGGCCACCTTCATGAACTCAGAAGGCTGTACTCCGATGCCTCCCAGGCGAATCCAGCTCTTGCTTCCGTGGACCTCGGTACCGAAGAGCAGCACCGCGAGAAGACCGACTACAGCCACCACGTACAGTGCGAAGGCGTGGTCGGTGAGGAAGCGATAATCGCTCAGGTTCAGGAAGAGGAAAATCAACCCGCCCACAGAAAGCCAGATGATTTGCTTGTAAAAGAGGTTGGACTGCGCCCCGTGCAGGGTTGCACTATAGATTCCAGTCAGGCCGATCCCCACCATGCACAGAATCGCGGCAATGAGCGGTAGATCAAAATAGCCCAGAAACTTGAGCCCACTGCGTTGCAGAGTTCCCTCTGATTGGGTCACTGCCGAGCCTCCGGTGCCCGGACCCGGGCCAGGACGCGACCCTCCGACGTGGTCCTCTCCAGGTGAAAGGCCTGAAAGACCTTGCGGGCCGCCGGAGCGGCTACAGTCCCACCGGATCCCGCCTGTTCGAGCAGTACAGCCACGACGATCTGAGGATCGGTGCGCGGAGCATAGCCGACGAACCAGGCCGTGGAGCGAAAACGCGCAGCCTTTGCCGGACTCATGCGCTCCCGCGCTGCCCGCCCGATAGTCTGAACCGTGCCGGTCTTACCCACCACCTCCAACCCCTGTACACGAGCAAGTTTGGCGGTCCCGTTGCGGTTGACGGCCCGCCACATGCCGCGTCGAATTGCCTCCAGGGCCTCGGCTTCAAAGGCGGCGGGTTTCCCGTTTCGACTTTCCCCGGGGCCTGGAAGTCGGATTTGCGGCTGGACCAGTCGATCGGTCGCCACCGCTGCTACTGCCACCGCAAGCTGCAACGGCGTCGTCAGAATCGGACCCTGGCCGATCGACACGGAAATCGTCTCGCCCGGATACCAGGGAGTACCGCTTGTTTCACGTTTCCACTCCCTGGAGGGAACCAGTCCGCGAATCTCACCAGGCAGGTCGATCCCCGTTCCCCGGCCGAGTCCGAACCTCAGTGCAAAGTCATGGATACGGTCAATCCCCAGATTCCGGCCCAGCAGGTAAAAGTACACATTGCAGGAGTATTGAATTGCTGCTTCCAGGTCGACCCACCCGTGCCCCCCACTGAAGCTGCAGCGAAAATCATGGCCGAAAAGACGTTGTGCGCCTGCGCAAAAGACACGATGCCGGGGGTTAACGACTTCGCTTTCCATGCCAGCAAGGGCCATCACGATTTTGAAAATAGAGCCGGGAGGGTACCCGTTCTGGATCGAGCGGTTCTGGAAAGGTCGGCCAGGATGCGTCGTTAACTGCTTCCACCGGGACGGGGAGATTCTGGTCGCAAAGTCATTGGGATCAAAGGTTGGACGGCTGGCCATTGCCAGAACCTCTCCCGATCCAGGATCGATGGCCACCATGGCCCCCGTGTAGCCCTCCAGCGCCTCTTCGGCAGCCCTCTGCAGGTCCAGATCGAGAGTCAACCGCAGCTCGCTTCCGGCCGTAGTCTCGATCGGCTGCAGCTCCTCAAACGCGCGGCCCTGGCTGTCCACCCGAATCCTGCGAGTTCCGTTGCGGCCGGCCAGCTCCTGGTTGTAGACCCGCTCGCTTCCGCTCTTACCGATCACGTCCCCCGGCCGATGCTGTCGGAAGTTCTCCCGCTGGAGCTCGTTAGCGGAGATCTCGCCTACGTAACCCAGAACATGAGCGACCAGAGTGCGATGAGGGTAAAAGCGTCTGGGTCGTTCGATGATATCCAGCAGTGGATAGTCCGACCGCCTGGCCATCAGGAAGCTCGTCTGCTCGAGAGTCAAATCCTGGCTGACGACTACCGGCTGATAGAGATTGTAGTGGCTGGCTTCCAGCAGCCTTACTTCCAGTTCCCGGCGGGTAACCTGAAGCGCCTCTCCGAGAAAGCGCAGCGTCCGGTCGGTTTCGGATTCTTCGCCACGGAACATCACCAGGTCGAAACCATAGGTGTTTTCGACCAGGATGCGCCCCTTTCGATCTTCGATCGGACCGCGCGGCGCCATGACCGCGAGAGTCCGGATGTGGTTGCGCCGCGCTATGAAATCATAGTGATCGAAGCTGGCGACGGACAGATACCAGAGTCTCAGAAAAAGGACCAGGATAATGACGAAAAACGCCCAACCCAGCCAGTTGAGACGCTCCATCAGATCTTTGTTGTCCTGGAAGATGGCCATCTCGGACAGCCTCGCCGTTTCCTTATTCTATCTACAGGTGACTGTAGTCCTGCCTCTGAAAACGCATCCGATCCAACAGGTAGAACAGGGCGGTCCCTGACAGGGCCGTAAAAACAGCCTTTAACAAGGCGTGCCCCACCAGCCCATCGGTCAAAGATTCCGTCAACAACCACAGGAGCGCGTGAATGATTGCTACGTCCAGAAGAGAGAGCACGAAAAGCAGTGCTGCCTTTCCCATCCTGGTCTCCAAAACGAGATACCGGATCAGGTAGCAGCCCGCAAATCCGATCAGAGTCTTTGAAAACCCGTTCAGGCCCCACATGGCATGCAGTCCCGCGACGTCCTGCACGAGACCAAACATACATCCCAGCAGTGCCGCCCGGGCCGGATCAGAGTAGTTGGCAATATAGACGGTGGCTGCCAGCATCACGTCCAGGTAAAACCCGACGCGGAGAAAGCTCGAACTCAGGAAATGGAAAACCGCAGCGGCGATCAGGAGAATCGTGACTTCTCTGGCCGTCATTCCGCGGCTCAAGGGCGCGATCCAAGTTGGGAAAGGGTCGAGTTTGCTGCTTCTCCCGATTCCGGTGGAGATTCCCGCAGGGGCTTCACGATCATCACCTCCTCCAGTCTGGAAAGGTCGACGGAAGGCCGAACCAGTATATGCTGGTGAACGAGATTCCCGTCGGTTACGGAAACCACCTTTCCGAGAGGGAGGCCGGCTGGATAGACCTGGTCGGTGCCCGAAGTGTACACCGGTTCTCCAACCCGAACCGGAACGGAGATGGGAACGTAATCCAACCGCAGCAAGTCGTTGCCCTGTCCTCTAATGACGCCATGCGTGCGTGTGTCCAGGAGGATGGCCCCGGCTCCAGCCTCAGGCTGCGTAATGGGCTGGATCTCGCAACTCCAGGGCGTCAGCGCCTGGACCCTACCGACGATTCCTTCGGGTCGGATTACAGCGGCGTTGCGCCGGACTCCGTGAATCCGACCGGCATTGACCTGAAACGCCCCGGACAAGAAGGGCGGACTTCTCTGTGTGATGGATGCCGTGATCGTTTCCAGCTTGTGACGCTGGTAAATGCGCTCGAAGTCGCCCGACCGGAGGGCTGATCCCACCAGCGCCCGGAGCCTTTGCGCCTCCAGCTTGAGGAACTCGTTCTCTCGTAACAACCGCTGGTTCTGTTCCTCGGTCCGTACCAGCATCACATACCCGTTTATGCCTCCCCTGAGGCGGGAACGGAAGAACTGGACGGCGCCCCCGAAGGGAGTCCTGACGGCCACTCCCCAGGTCTTGAGCATGACCCTTCCTTCCTCGTCTCTGGCCTGGATCGAAAGCAGTACCAGATTAGCCAGCAGCAGCAGGATCAAAAGCAAGATGGGTCTGGCCTGAAGCGAGGCGATCATTCGAGACTGATCTGTCGCAGGAGTGACATTTCCTGCATCATCTTGCCGGTCCCCAGAACCACCGAGGAGAGGGGGTCTTCGGCCAGATACACCGGCAACCCCGTCTCGGCCTTAATTCGCAGATCCAGGTTCCTGAGAAGGGCTCCACCGCCGGTAAGCACGATTCCCTTGTCCACGATATCGGCGGAGAGCTCGGGAGGTGTTCGCTCCAGAGCCACTCTCACCGCATTGACCACGACGGCGATGCCGTCGGAGAGCGCCTCGCGAATCTCGTCATCGCTGATCTCAATCGTCTTAGGGATCCCCTCGATCAGGTCGCGGCCCTTGATTTCCATGGTGATGGGCTGTTCCAGCGGGGCGGCTGATCCGATGTTGTTTTTGACGTGCTCCGCCGTTCGCTCACCAATGAGGAGGTTGTGCTTGCGTTTGATGTACTGGATGATGGACTCGTCCATTTCGTTGCCCGCCACTCGTACCGACCGACTGTAGACGATTCCAGACAGGCTGATAACCGCAATATCGGTGGTTCCTCCCCCGATATCAACAATGAGATTCCCGGAGGGCTCGGTAATGGGGAGTCCCGCCCCTATCGCCGCGGCCATGGCCTCTTCGACCAGAAAAACCTCGCTGGCCTTGGCCCGAAGAGCCGATTCGCGCACGGCGCGTTTCTCCACCTGGGTGATCTCGGAGGGGATGCAGATGACGATGCGGGGACTCAACAAGTGGTTTCGGTTGTGCGCCTTGCGAATGAAGTACTTCAACATCTCTTCGGTGACGTCGAAATCGGCGATGACACCGTCCTTCATCGGTTTAATCGCCACAATGTTTCCCGGGGTCCGCCCCAGCATTTCCTTGGCCTCGGTACCAACCGCCGCAACTTTGTTGGTTTTCTTGTTGATGGCGACGATGGAAGGCTCATCGACGACGATTCCCCGACCCCGAGCGTAGACGAGCGTGTTCGCAGTCCCCAGATCGATGGCGAGATCATTCGAAAAGTATCCAAAAAGCGAACGGATATTCATCTTCACGGGAACACACCTCGAAGCAGCCTGACGACTTTCACCCCGGACGCCCTATTATTGACCAAAAAACCAGCTAGTTCAAGAAGTTAGGAACGGCCCGGGACAGGCCCGTAAACACCCGGGGGACCGTTATAATCGGGAATTATATACTAGTTTACCCGAAAACGTCACGCCGATAGGGTTAAACTACTTCCATGATAAAGACAAGAAAACAAAGAGGCAAGGCACCTGGGAAGTACTATCGTAAGGGTCTGTCCTGGGTGGAATTCACCCGCAGGTTTCCCGATGACGAGACCGCCGAGAAGTGGTTTGTTGCGTCCCGCTGGCCCAATGGAGTCCATTGTCCTGAGTGTGGGTCGGACAACATCCAAGAGCGCAAGAGCCGTAAACCTCAACCCTACCGTTGCCGTGATTGCAGGAAGGATTTCTCCGTGAAAACCGATACCCTGATGCACAACTCCCCTTTGGGGTGTCAGGTATGGGCGATGGCGATCTACCTGCTGACTACGGGGATCAAGGGCGTCTCCAGCTTGAAGCTCCACCGCGACCTTGGCATCACCCAAAAGTCGGCTTGGCATCTGGCGCATCGGATCCGTGAGAACTTCTCAGGCCAGGAAGGAGAGAGCATCTTCTTCTCAGGGCAGGTGGCAGTGGATGAGACGTTTATCGGAGGTAAAGAGCGCAACAAGCACGAGCATAAGAAGCTCCACGCTGGCCGTGGAGCCGTGGGAAAGGCTGCGGTGGTGGGGGCCAAGAACCGGGAGACGAACCGGGTTAGTGCTGCTGTCGTAGAGAGCACAGATCAAGACAGTCTACAGGGATTCATCCGAGACAAGGTTGTCAGAGGCTCCACTATTTACACTGACGATCATGTATTTACACTGACGATCATGGTGGGTACGCTGGCCTTCAGGTGGACTTCGAACACAAAACAGTCCGTCACAGCGTCAACGAGTACGTCAACAATCAAGCTCACACCAATGGGATAGAATCGTTCTGGTCCCTGCTCAAGCGTGGATACTATGGAACTTATCACCGCATGAGTGCCAAACATCTGAACCGTTACGTGACGGAATGCGCAGGCCGTCACAACATCCGCAATCTGGACACTGCGGATTAGATGAGAACCGTGGCTGAGGGCATGGTCGGGAAGCGATTACGGTATCGGGATTTGGTGGGTTAGGTCACGGAAATTCTAAACGAGCAGAAGAATCCAGGTTGCCCAAAAAGCTGCGGGGAAGACTCAAAATAGACGGCCTTTGTATTTCCATCACCTCGTTTGTGGTAGAATTTCTAAAAAGATAAGGAGATTCACACCAGATGAGGCAGTCCGACGAGAGACAAACCATTATCCACTCTGGAGCCACTGCGGAGTTGCGGCTGGAGAAGTTGGGCATATCTGTACAGGACTTGATTGACGCGGTAAAACGCTTATGCGATTGAGAGGTCCAGCTGTAGTGCACTGGAGCCGACGATTGCCCCAGCATTCAAGTCCTGGGTTGCGGCCTTTAGGACTTTGGGAGAGGGGCTTATCCCAAAAGGGCCATGGGAAAAGATTGAAACCAGAAATCTTCCGCGATGGATTAACAAGGAATCTGCTATCGCCGTGACCGTCTGTACTGGAGATGAAAAGACTGCGAACAAATCAGTTAATCCTAGGAGCAAGAATCCTCGTGGGCCAGAGTCTATGCTGCTAGTTCATGCCAACAACCGACAGGGCGTTCTGTTCGACCAGAAAGAATTTATCCCTATCCCCCCAGACCGGGAACACCTTACTTGGTGGCTTCTGATCTATCTAGGCGAGACTGAGTTACGTGCGGAGCTGTCCTTGCCCATTGGTTTAGGAGAGCGTCGACACTTATCTCACTGGGAGGAGAGAATCCTACTTGACGTGCCCCAACCAGAAAGGATCGACACCGGATACGACTTCGATGAAGGTGAGGATTCCCTTGATATTAAAGTCGAAATCTCCCCACGAGGTTGACCAAAAATGTCCAAGTTCAGCGGATCTCGTCTCAAACTGGCGAGAGAAAGGAATATGTTTCTCGGGAAAGAGCTGGCGGGAAGGTGTGAAAAGGCGCCTCAGACTATTTCCAACTGGGAAACCGAATCAACGAGTCCGTCCCCAGAAAATGTTAAGAGACTCTCAGTAGAAACCGGCTTCCCTGAGGGGTTTTTCTATGCGCCAGACGCAGAGGACCTACAGGAAGGAGCTGTCTCTTTTCGGGCTAGAAGTCGACTGGCGTCAAAACAGAAACGAGCGGCACTTGCTGCTGGCATGATGGCGACAGAATTAGCTGATTGGATTGAGTGTCGCTTCAATCTACCCCCAGTTTCCTTGCCCGATTTTAGTAGACAATCACCTGAGCTTGTTGCCGAAGTGGTACGCACAGAATGGATGATTGGAGAGAAACCGATTCCTAACATGATTCAACTACTCGAATCTCGAGGTGTGTTGGTCTTTACTCTCGCTCAAAATTGTGCGGAATTGGATGCTTTTTCCTTTTGGTCAAGTAGGAAAAGGCCCATTGTCCTGCTGAACACGATGAAGTCTTCCGAGCGTAGCCGAATGGATGCAGCACACGAGCTAATGCACTTACTTTGCCGCCATGAAGAAACCCGTAGGCAGGAGGAAGAAGAAGCCAACCACTTTGCGGGGGCACTGCTGATGCCAAAGGGGGAGGTTTATAAGTATATACGCAGATCCTTTGGCCTACGCCAACTGATCGAAATCAAGCGTAGGTGGGGTGTAGCACTTTCAGCGTTGGTGTACAGAATCCATGCCTTGAAATTGATTTCAGACTGGCAGTATCGAATGCTCTTTATTGAGCTTTCAAAGCGCGGTTTCCGGATAAACGAACCAAAACCGATTCCTCGTGAAGGCTCCACACTTTTATCTCAGGTTTTCGATTCTCTCAGAAGCACCCATGTTCGGATTCGAGATATAGCCAGCGATCTGAATTGGAATCGTCGGCATCTAGAGGAACTCATTTTTGGTCTTGGTGCTACCCTTTTGCCGATAGAAGGCGGAGGCAAAGGAACATCCAGCCACGAGCGGCCCAAGCTTCGTGTAGTTCGCTAGTTCGACGGTCAGCTCAGCATACCCACCGGCGTCTTGGAAGAGAAGAAAGAGTGACGGAAATGAAGGGCGACAAGGAAAAGAGAAAATCCAAGTACGATGAACTGATCTACATCAACGCCGATGCCCAAGAGGTCGTCAATTCACTGTTCAACGGGAAACCCAAACCCAGAGATCAATGGCAATACTTGAAGGAGGATCGGGAACGGAGGCGGAAGGGTTAGCCCTTCCGTTTGGGTAAACTAGTATATAATTCCCTTATAATTCGGTCGTCAGACTCCGCGGCCTCCCGGCCTGAAAGTGTCAACTGATGAGAAAGTATCGATCTACCGGCTGGCTGTGCTCTGCACTCGCTGCGACGATGCTGCACCTGCTGGCGGCCCAGAGCACGGGGACCATCTCAGGAACGGCAAAGGACCAGACGGGTGGGGTCCTGCCCGGGGTAATGGTGGTAGCCACACATGCGGCCACAGGCGTGACGCGCTCAGCTATTACGGGAGGTGACGGCCGTTTCCGTCTGGCAGGTCTGGCTCTTGGTGGATACGAGGTCCGCGCGTCCCTGGCCGGTTTTCAGACAGCCGTCTTTCCCGGGGTCAACGTGGAGATCGGGAGCGAGGAGGTCCTCGACCCTGTCCTGAAAATTGGAGAAGTGAGGCACGACTTTGTCGGGGTCCTGCCACTGGTCCGGGCAACCAGCGGCGAGGTGGCGGGGCTGATCGACCTGGAGCAGATTCAGGACCTGCCCCTGAACGGGCGTTCCTTTGCCGATCTGGCCGTCCTGGAGGGCGGGGTCAGCAGCTTCCGGAACGCGGTGGCCAGCGATCCCACGGCGACAGCTTTCGGGGGGACGGGGGTTCGTCTGGTGTTCAACGGCATGCGCCCGGAGTTGAACAACATCGTGGTGGACGGCACCGATGCCATCGATGCCTTCGGGAATGCGCCCGGCAGTGCGGCCGGCGTTCTGCTGGGCGTGGACACGGTGCACGAGTTTTCGATAGTCACGAGCTCGTATAGCGCCCAGTTCGGGCGGGCCGCCGGCGGCGTCATCAACGTGGCAACCCGCTCGGGGACCAACGACTTCCACGGATCCGTCTTCTGGTTTCATCGCAACGACAACCTGGATGCCGCCAATTTCTTTGACGCGCCGATTAACGACGCCAGCGGAAACTTCGTCGGCAAAGACAAGCCGGAGTTCAAGAGAAATCAGTTTGGATTCACCGCCGGCGGGCCTCTTGTCCGGGACCAGACCTTTATTTTCGGCAGTTATGAGGGCTTCCGAGAGCGCATGGGATTAACCGCCATCGCGACCGTTCCGACTGAGGCAGCCCGCCAGGGCAACCTTCCGTCCGGCCAGGTCCCGGTTAACCCTGAAGTGGTTCCCTTCCTTGAGCTCTACCCCCTGCCCAATGGCCGCGACTTCGGGGACGGTCGGGCGGAGTACCTTTTCGGGACCAGCTCCAACACCGAAGAAGATTTCCTGGTTGTCAAAGTGGACCATTATTTCAACGATTCTCAGAGCCTCTTTGCCCGTTATTCCTTTGACACTGCGGACAAGAAATTCCCGGCTCTGGGCGCGCTCTTTGGACCGCAGCTGGAACCCTTTCTGACCAGGGGCAGCCAGCAGCAGCTGCTCTCTGTGGGCCACCTCACAAGCCTTTCCCCGAGGGCAGTCAACGACATTCGTTTCGGCTACAACCGGACCGAGCAGGTGGAGTCCCAGTTTCCCCTGGGCGCCCTGCCGGAGCTCTCCTTTCTGGAGGGCGTTGAGGACGGCATGGGACTCATCAATGTACAGGGCCTCTCCACGATCGGCGGCTGGACGAAACCTCCCGGCACGACCCTCCAGAACATGTTCCAGCTCAGTGACGACATCATCTGGGTGATCGGGGCCCATGCCTTCAAAGCCGGAGGGGTCTACAAGCGCTTTCACTACGACGACAACCGTTTTTTCCAGGGAGGATCGTTTAATTTCGACTGTCTGAGCGGGTGCGCCCCGGCCGGCCCGGCGGGCCGCACCGAGTTGCTGGCCGGCTTCCCCGTGTCGGTTGTCAAAGACACGCCGGACACGGTCTACGACACCGAGCAGCGCTTCAACGTTTTCGGAGTCTACATCCAGGACGACTGGCGGGCACATCCCGGACTGACGCTGAATCTGGGCCTGCGCTACGAAATGATGACCGATCCCTACAACAAGCGGGGGCCCGTGAACAATTTTCGGGATCCTCTGCGGGATGCCGAGGCCACGATCGTCTCGGATCGACCGATCGAAATGGCCAGGAACAACATCATGCCTCGCCTGGGCCTGGCCTGGGACCCGTTTGGGGATCGGAAGACTGCACTTCGGGCCGGCTTTGGGATGTTCTTTCAGCAGCTCAATGAGGCCAACCTGAACTTCGTGTTTCGGCTCAGCCAGCCGCCGGCCAAAACGATTCTCATCGGCGGCCCTGCCACGGCCGACGCCTTTCCCGTGATTCCCGCTCCTGACCCCTTCCGGCCCGTCATTGTCTTTCCGCTGGAATGGTCCGCCCGGAATCCCTACACGATGCAGTGGAATCTGACGTTTGAGAGAGAGGTATTTACGGGAGCGGTGGCGAGCGTCGCCTACCTGGGGAACCGGGGAGTGCACCTGGCCGCACCCACGGAGATCAATTTCAAGCAGCGGACGATTCTGGAAGATGGAAGGGCTTTTTTCCCCCCGGGGCCGCCTCAGCGGGTCAATCCCAACTTTACAGCCATCAATCTCAGGGATTTCGGGAGCGACTCTCACTACCACGGGCTGCAGGTGCGTTTTCGCAAGCGCTACAGCCGGGGGTTTCAGGTCCAGGCCTCGTACACCTACTCGAGGGCAATCGACAATGCTCCGCCGATCCTACGCGACCTTGAAAACAGCCCCACCATTCTTTTCGACTGGTTCCAGCGCCACCTGGACCGGTCCCTTTCCGGATTCGACGTGCGCAACAACTTCGTGCTCAACTTTGGCTATGAACTGCTCCTGGCGAAGGGCCGCAGCGGAGCGGCGGGTCGGATCCTGGAAGGCTGGCAGATCAATTCCATCATCATGCTGGCCGACGGGAATCCGTTCACCGTGCAGAACTCCTTTGACCGGGCCGGGACCGCAGCCATTGGCCCGTTTCGCCATGATCGTCCCAATCTGACGCCGGGGGCGGACAACAATCCCGCTACGGGCTCTCCGGACGGCTACTTTCGCACCGACTCCTTCCAGCTCCAGCCCGCCGGTTTCCTGGGAGACCTGGGACGAAACACCGTCATCGGTCCCGGCCTGGCCAACATCGACTTTTCGATCCTCAAGACGACCCGTCTCTCGGAGGGAGTGGACCTCCAGTTCCGGGCCGAGTTCTTCAACCTGTTCAACCGGGCCAGCTTTGCGACGCCGACCGCTCAGAACCGGTTCGTTTTCGTAGGAACCCATCCGGACGGCAGTGGAGTTCCAAGCGGGTCGGCTGGAAGACTGACCGGTACGGTCATCACTTCCCGGCAGATCCAGTTCGCCCTGAAGTTTCTGTTTTAGCCCGCTGGTCCACCCAGGAACGCCAGTGTTCGATCTGTTTCTCGACGGCTTTCACGCCGGTGCCACCGGCGTGGTTGCGTTTGTCCAGGCTCGACTTCGGGTTGAGCCGGCGCACAACCGCCTCGGTGCACTCTGGGCTCCACTCCTGAAGGTCGTCCAGCGTCAGTTCCTGGAGAGAGGTGCCCGTAGAAACACAGTGGGCTACCAGTTTGCCGACCCGCTGGTGGGCTTCTCGAAATGGCACGCCCCGTTCCACCAGGTACTCGGCCAAATCCGTGGCCGCCAGGAAGCCGTCCTTGAAGAGGTGGGCGTAGCCCTCCGGGCGGATACTGAAATCGAGGATGACCAGAGGCAGGATCCGTAGCGTCGAGTCGACGATGTCCACCGCGGCGAAAAGATGGGTCTTGTCTTCCTGCAGATCCCGGTGGTAGGACGTCGGTAATCCTTTCAACAGGGTGGAGACAGCCTGAGTGTGCCCCAGCACCGAGGCGGTTCTGCCCCGGGCCAGTTCCAGAACGTCGGGGTTCTGTTTTTGAGGCATCATGCTGCTCCCGGTACAGAGCGACTGCGGGAGTTCGAGCCAGGCCACACCGGAGCTGGCCATGTAGATGAAGTCCTCGGCCAGCCGGCTCACGTGGAGCATGATCTGGCTGGCGATCTGGAGCAGCTCCAGGACGAAGTCGCGATCCCCGGCCACGTCGTAGCTGTTCTCGAAGCTCCGTTCGAACTCCAGAGCCCGGGCCGTTGCAGCCGGGTCGATGGGTAGCGTGCTGCCGGCCAGAGCCCCGGCGCCCAGGGGCGAGGTCGAGTGCAGCCTGCGGTAGCTCTCGAGACGTTCGAAATCCCGCCCGAACATGGCGCAAAAGGAAAGGAGATAGTGAGCCCAGGACATCGGCTGGGCGACCTGCAGGTGAGTCCAGGCTGGGAAGAGCTCCTCCCTAAAATCTTCGGATCTCTCTAGAAACGAGTTCTGGAGATGCAAAAGAAGTTCCTGCCAGCCCCCTGCCGTCCCCCGGCAATAGAGCTTGACGTCTACAGCGACCTGGTCGTTGCGGCTTCGCGCCGAGTGAACTCCCGCTCCCGCCGGTCCGACCAGCTCGATCAGACGGGATTCTATGTTCATGTGGATGTCTTCGAGCTCCGGTCTGTAGGAAAACCGGCCTTCCTCCAGTTCGGTCTCGATTTCGTCCAGGGCCTGGAGGATCGAGCCGCTGTCGGATTCAGACAAAATGCCTCGTGCGGCCAGCATTCGTACATGGGCCCGGGTTCCCTGCAGGTCCTCAGTCGCCAGTCGCCGGTCTACATCCAGGGAGGCCGTGTAATCGATGACCGGAGCGGCGACGTCTTCCTGGAAACGACCTGTCCAGAGCTGTTGCTTCGGCCCTTCATCGTTTCTCATGGGTCACCGGGTGTTTCCTGGACCGGAACCGCCGGCTCTTTCCCGCGCAGTTCAGCAGCCATTCGCAGCCGCAGTCCCTGCAACTGAATGAAGCCGCCGGCATCTGCCTGGCAATACACGGAATCTTCCTCAAAAGTGGCATATTCGGCGCTGTACAGGCTGTTCTCGGATCGTCGCCGCCGGATCGAGCAGCTCCCCTTGTAAAGTTGCACTTCGACTTCACCGGAGACCCGGTGCTGGGTCTCTTCTACCGTCTTCAACAGGAGCTGAGTCTCGGGAGCGAACCACAGACCGTAGTAGATCTGCTCGGCCAGCTGCGGGGCCAGGCGGTCCTTGATGTGAAGCACCTCTCGGTCGAGCACGAGTGACTCCAGGGCTCGATGAGCCCGGTGGAGAACGGTGGCGCCCGGCGTTTCATAGACTCCCCGGGACTTCATTCCCACGAACCGGTTTTCCACAAGGTCCACCCGGCCCACTCCGTGCCGGCTGGCGCGGCCATTGAGTGCCTCCAGCAAAGCGGCAGGTGAGAGCGAGTTGCCGTCCACCTTGACCGGAACCCCTCGCGAAAACTCGATCCGGATATCTTCGGGATCCTCCGGAGCCTGCCGGGGCGAGCAGGTCGTGAGAAAGAGATCGTCAGGAGGTGGCTGCCAGGGATCCTCGAGAACGCCGCCCTCATAGGAACAGTGCATCAGGTTCTGGTCCATGCTGTAGGGTTTCTCCACTGTGGACTCGACGGGAATCCCCTCGGCCTGGCAATAGTTGATGAGATCCGTCCGGCTCTTGTACTGCCAGGTTCGCCAGGGCGCGATGGTCACCAGCTCCGGGGCCAGGGCCTGATAGGTCAGCTCGAAGCGGACTTGGTCGTTGCCCTTGCCCGTCGACCCGTGGGCAACGGCATCAGCCTCTACAGATTTGGCAACGCGAACCTGCTCCCGGGCAATCGGAGGCCGGGCCAGTGAAGTTCCCAGCAGGTACTCGCCTTCGTAAACGGCGTGTGCCTGAACCGCCGGAAAAACGAACTCTCGAACAAACTCTTCCTTCAGATCTGAAACCATCACCTCGTCGGCTCCCGTTGCAATGGCCTTGGCGCGGACTGCGTCAAAATCCTCCTCCTGCCCCACATCGGCCACAAAGGCGACAACCGGACATCGGTACTGCCGTTTTAACCAGTGCAGCATGGCGGATGTGTCCAGACCTCCCGAGTAGGCCAGAACAATCTTCTTTATGTTTTGAGAATGCTCCATAGCTTCTGCTCCACAGCGGCGGCCGGCCGGCCCTCGGCCACAACCGCCAGAACCGTATCTTCGCCGGCCACGGTTCCCGCTATCTCCACCAGTTCGAGGGCATCGATCTCATAAGCCAGGGCCGCCGCCAGGCCCCTTTCCGTGCGGATCACGATCAGGTTCCCGCTCACGCTCGAGCGGGGAGTTTCAGGCCGCGGCTCATCAAGAGCTCGATAGCGGTAACTGCCGCTGGAGTCGGTAATCTTGACGATCCTCAGATCCTTCAAATCCCGCGACAGGGTTGCCTGGGTTACCTTGTATCCCTGTGCAGCGAGGTGGCTGCGGAGCTGTTCCTGACTGCGGATCGCCTCCGCCGTCACCACCTGCAGAACCTGTCGCTGTCGTCTCTTCTTCAATATGAATAATTATGTGCATAAAAACGGGCCATTGTCAAACCTGAACATGATCGATCCATGGTCTATAATCCTTCAAGTATAGGATATACTGATTAACCAAAGGTGGGAATGCGTCAGAAAGGTGTTGCATAAACATGCAAATATTTATTATGATTAATCGTTCGCGGGAAATTTAAACATGAAACGAGTACGGCTGGACAAGATTGGTTCTGCGGCCTTCCGGGCCGGAGTCGCTCGCAATGTCTACCTGACGGATGAGATCGTGGTGGAAGAAGGCTATATCGTGGCGGGCCGGATTCTCAACGACAAGAGCGTCTACAACACTCTGGAGAATTCCGAAGGGCGGATGGTGCCCCTCAAGAGCGGGGACTGTGTTGCCGGTGTGCTGGGGCATCGGAATGCCCTGCACGGCTATGAGGGCCGGCTTCCCGAGGCAGTTGAGACGGGAGACCGAATTCACCTCCTGAATCTGGGTGGGGTGATGGGGGAGTGTACGTCCTACAACCCGGATGTCGGCAGCCCGTTTGAGGTGGAGGTTCTGGGAGCCGTTCTCCACTTTCCTTACCTCGGGAAACGGGTTGGAGTTCCGGCACACATCAACCTGGAGGCTATTCCCGACGACCTGGACATCCGCAAGGTCCCTCCCCTGGTAGCGGTGATCGGCACCTGCATGAATGCCGGTAAGACGGTCGCAGCCTGTGAGGTGATCCACGGCCTGGTCAAGAAGGGAATGCGGGTCTCTGCGGGCAAGGTGACCGGCGTGGCACTACGACAGGACGTCCTGCGCATGATCGATTATGGTGCCACCGAGGCGCTCTCCTTCGCCGATGCAGGAGTTGTGGCCACGGCTCCCGACACGGCTCCCTCGGTGACCCGCCGTCTCATCAGCAACCTGAGCCGCGCCAAGCCGGACGTCGTGGTGCTGGAGTTCGGGGACGGGATCTTTGGAGATTACGGTGTCCAGGCAGTGCTGGACGACGTCCAAATCAGACAGTGGCTGCGCAGTGTGGTCCTGTGTGCCAACGACCCGGCGGGCGCCTGGGGAGCCTGCCGTTTCCTCAAGCAGCTCGGTATTGAGATCCAGGTCGTGGCAGGCCCGGTGACCGACAACAAGGTGGGGCGCAGCTTCGTCGAAAAGCGGCTGGGATTGAAGGCGGCAAATGCTCGCACCCATCCCGAGCCCCTGATCGAGACGGTTCACGGGGAGGTCATCCAGCATGCCTTCCCCTGAAAAAGCCGTCGTCCTGGGCGCCGGGGGCTTTGTAGGAAGAGAACTTCTTCGTCTACTCGTGCTTCACCCCCGTTTCGAAGTGGCTGCAGCCCTCTCCGAGAGCCAGGCGGGGAAGTCGATCGGAGAGGTGTATCCGGAGCTCCAGGGGTTGATCGAAGCCTCGTTTGTTTCTTCGGAACTCTTTGAATGGAGCCGGCTGAGCGAAGGGCAGTGGACCCTTTTTTCGGCACTGGGTCATGGCCGCACTATGCAGGTTCTCCCGTCGGTTCTTGATCAGATCGGGGGGGACGCAATCCGGGTTATCGATCTTTCGGGCGACTTTCGGTTGCAGCGCCCGCAGACGTATCAGCGCTACTACGGTGCGGAACACTTGCACCCGGAGTGGCTCGAAAGGTTTGTTTACGGACTCCCCGAGTTCCACCGTGAGGGAATCCGGGCAACTCGTTTCGTCGCCAATCCGGGCTGCTTTGCGACGGCTGCTCAGCTTGCCCTGCTGCCCCTCGCCGGTTTCGAGCAGGCTCCCCTTTTCGTGGCCGTCGACGGGAAGACCGGTTCCTCGGGAGCGGGCATTCAGCCCCGCCCCACGACCCATCACCCCCTGCGTGCCAATAACTTCAGAGCCTACAAGCCCCTGGACCACCAGCACCTGCCCGAGATCGAACAGGGGTGGAGACAGGAGGGAGGAAGCTCGCAGACGGAGATTTCCTTTGTCCCGCAGATGACTCCTCTGGTGCGCGGAATCTTTATCACCGCACACGCTTTCTTTTCCGAGCCGGTGGCGGCAGCCGGGCTGGCGGAGCGCTTTCGGGAGATCTATGCGGGTGCGCCCTTCGTGAGGCTGGTCGCGGAGTCTCCTTCTTCGACCGAAGTCTGGGGAACCAATCGATGCGACCTGTCGGTCCATGCCCGGGGAAGGCGGGTGCTGATCTGTGCGGCCATTGACAACCTCATCAAAGGAGCCTCCGGCCAGGCGATCCAGAATGCCAATCTAATGGCGGGCTGGCCCGAGACACTGGGACTGCAGATCCCGCCACCGCGTCCCGTTTAGAGAAAGATCATGTGTGCAACGACTCTTTATCCAGACCTGGAGAACCAGTACCAGATCCCGACCTATGCGAAATGGCCCATCACCCTGGTGGAGGGGGAGGGGTGTACCGTCCGTGATTCCTCGGGCGTGGAATATCTTGACCTTTATGGCGGCCACTGCGTGGCTCTCATCGGCCATTGCCATCCCGGGTGGGTTGAAGCGATCACGCGGCAAGCCGGAAGGCTGGGCTTTTATTCCAACGTCGCATCCAACGATATCCGGGCGGTCTATCAGCAGCGGCTGATTGACTTTTCTCCAGCCCACCTGCGGCGCCTGTTCTTGTGTAACTCGGGGGCTGAAGCTAACGAGACGGCAATCAAAGTGGCTCTCAAGGCCACGAGGCGGAGTGGGCTGGTCACCATGAGGGGAAGCTTTCACGGGCGTACGGCGGGAGCTCTGTCGGTGACCACGATCGGGCACTACCGGGAACAGTTTCCTTCACTCGTCCACGGAGTGGACGTGGCCGAGTTCGGGGATCTGGAATCGCTTCAGGCCCAGCTCACCTCGAACACCGCGGCCGTCATTGTCGAGCCCATCCAGAGTATGAATGGAATCCTCAGCGCTTACACCGGGTATCTGCCTGATCTGGTCGAATTGTGTCATCGGAACGGGACCCTGGTGATCTTCGATGAAGTTCAAACCGGGATGGGCCGCACGGGTGCGACTTTTGCATCGGAACGGTTCGACTGCAAGCCGGACCTGATTACGACCGCCAAGGGACTGGCCAATGGAATTCCCAGCGGCGCGGTTCTGGCCACTGAGGAAGCAGCGCTGGAAATGAAACTGGGAGAACTGGGCTCGACCTTCGGCGGGGGGCCGGTAGCCTGTGCCGCAGGACTGGCTGTGCTGGATGCCATCGAATCGGAAAAACTCATGGAGAACGCCCTTCATCTCGAGTCGGTTGCCCACCAAATGCTCATCGCCGGACCAGTGTCTTCGGTGCGGGGATACGGACTGCTGCTGGGTCTGGAAACCCGGGCGCCGGCCAGAACGGTGACCAGGCACCTCTTCGAGAATCAAATCCTGGCAGGAACTTCTGCAGACCCGCACGTTGTCCGCCTGATGCCGCCTCTGACCATTACCGAACAGGACCTGGAGCGGCTGGCCACCGTGCTGGAGAGCTTCTCGGGATAGGGACCAGGATGCACTTCACGGCGACCAGCTATTTCTCGCCCGATCAACTCGAGCGCTTTCTGGAGTTTGCCGCGGCAGTCAAGAGCGGGGCGGTCCGAGGGGATCTGGCGGGCAAATCTCTGGGTATGCTCTTTTTCAATCCCAGTTTACGCACGCAGACTTCTTTCGCGGTGGCCATGCAACAGCTGGGCGGCCATTGTGTGACTCTCAACGTGGGCAGCGGAGTCTGGAATATCGAGACGCAGAACGGCGTGGTCATGGACGGGGACAAGGCTGAGCATGTACGCGAGGCGGCGCCTGTTCTCTCCCGCTATTTTGACGCACTGGCAGTGCGTGCCTTTCCTTCGGGGCAGCCCTGGGAGGTGGACTCCACGGATCCCGTTCTGTCGGCCTTCGCCCGCCACGCCACCGTACCGATCATCAATCTGGAGTCCTCCCTGTGGCATCCCTGCCAGGCTCTGGGAGATGCACTGACCTGGAACGAACTGGGCCTCACTCGGGGTTCCAGGGTCGTCTTGACCTGGGCCTATCATCCCGGTGCCCTGCCTTTGGCCGTGCCCCGGTCGGTGGCCCTGATCGCAGCGCAACGTGGTTTGAATCTGACCATTCTGCGACCTCCGGAGTTCGCCCTCGACGGGCAACTGGATGAATCGCTGGAGGGTATCTCCAGAGAGACCGGTGCGTCCATTGAAGAGAGCGAGGACCCGAATGCCGTGGAGGGCGCAAGCGTCGTGTATGCCAAGTCCTGGAGAAGCCTCGAAGCGTATCAGGATCCGGAGAAGGAGCGGAGCATCCGGAATCGATACCGTCACTGGCAGGTTACGGAAAAAATGATGGACCTCACGGCGGGTGCCGCTTTTATGCACTGTCTGCCGGTTCGTCGCAACGTCGTCGTTTCTGATCGAGTTCTGGATTCGCCACGTAGCGTCGTGGTCGACCAGGCCGAGAACAGACTGCATGTGCAAAAGGCTCTGTTGCTGCAGGTACTCGGGCAGGAGCCGTTTTTGAAGGAGAGTGTGCTATGAGTACGGTGGCAGGACTGAAGCAGGCTTTGCCCTATCTTCGCCTCTACAGTGGAAAGGTGTTGGTCGTCAAGCTGGGCGGTGAGATCGTGGCCGAGGAGGAAACGCTGGATCAGCTGGCCACCCAGGTGTCCCTGCTTCACCAGCTCAACATTCACATGGTCGTCGTTCATGGCGGCGGCCCTCAGGCCACGGAGCTGGCCCGCAACCTGGGGATCCGGGTGGAAGTTGTCAACGGCCGGCGCGTCACCGACGCCAGGACGCTCGACGTGGCCAAGATGGTGTTCAACGGAAAGCTGAACACAGACATATTGGCCGGCTTGAGTCGTCACCAGGTCCCGGCCGTGGGGCTCTCAGGGGTTGATTCGGGACTCATCTCGGCGGTTCGCCGGCCTGTACAGAATATCGTGGACCGCGAGACGGGAAAGCAGCGGAAGGTGAACTTCGGATTCGTGGGTGATGTCGAATCGGTTAATCCGGCAGTCGTCAACCACCTGATCGCCGGATCCTACGTTCCCGTGGTCAGTGCCATGGCGGGAGGTGAAGGCGGTCATGTGTACAACATCAATGCCGACACCGTGGCCGCCGAGATTGCCATCGCACTGGAGGCCACGAAACTGATCTTCTTGACCCCGATCGTGGGGGTTCTTCGTGATCCGATCGATCCGGAGAGTCTGATTTCTCAGATCAAACTCGACGAGCTGGACGATTTTCTGAGCGGCAGCGTGAAGGGTGGCATGAGTGTCAAGCTGGAAGCCTGTCGGCGCGCCATCGAAGGGGGGGTGCCCCGCGCCCACATCATCAGCGGCCTGGACCGCGACACACTTCTGTCTGAGATTTTCACCAATGAAGGCTGCGGGACACTGGTCGAAGCTTGAGGACGCCGGGGCCGTCGTGCGGCCCGGGTGTTGCCCTGCTGCCTAGATACCTTTATAGGTGGCCGGGTCCGCGGGGCCCTGCTGACGAGTCAGGCGAATGACATCTCCGAAGCGCCTGATCTGCGGCTGACTAAACCGTTTGCGGCTTTTTCTATTAACGCCCATAGCACTACGAGGTCTACCAGATCGGAATGACAAAGGCAATTAGAAATCGGCTGGAGGCGTAGGCCACGAGGAGCAACCCACCGGGTTGAATCCGGCGCCGTTCGGTGAAACTCACTGCCTCAGATTACGTCTAAAGAGATAGAAGGGCAAGGCAGGTTCCTGCCCTCTGGGAATAGGAGGAGGATCGAGGTGAACAAGAGCGCATTTCTGGCGGGACTTGGTGTCTGGAGCTTCCTGGAATATGCCACGCACAGATACCTGCTTCATGGACCCTTACTTCGACTCCACCTCCCTCACCATCGGCGGCCGCGGGCCGATACGTTCGACTGGAAGCCTTCCATTATTGCCGGAGTTCTGGCCGGATACGTTGTTTACAGCTATGTCCACTCGCGCCTCCATCATGGGATGAAGGCGGGCAGGCTGAGAGATCTGCATGTCCGGCACCACCAGCGTCCGGACCGCAACTTCGGGGTGACCACCCTGCTGTGGGACCGGCTCTTCGGCACGCTTGACCGAGGCGCCGCAGCCCTCCCCTGAGCATTCCCCTCCACTCACCGCTATAATTGGGGACGTGATGAAGTCGGGTGCCGCGTCCGTCTGCGTCTTGTTCGTCCTGGCCCACACTTTGTGGGGAGTCCCCCAACCGGGAACCAGCGCGGGTGCAGTTGATTATCAACGCGACATCGAACCGATCTTTACGGCACGCTGCGCCGGGTGCCACGGTGCGGCCAGGCAGGAAAGTGGTTTTCGTGTGGATCGCCGGGAGGATCTGTTAAAAGGCGGGGATCACGGCCGACCCAGCATCGTGCCGAGCGACAGTGCCGGCAGTTTCCTGTTCCAGCTGGTAGCGGGCAAGAACGCCGATCTGAAAATGCCGCTGCTGGGACAACCGCTCTCCAGCGACCAGATACGTAGGCTGAAAGCCTGGATCGACCAGGGAGCAAAGATGCCGGACGCGGCCGGCACGGAAAGAGAATCAGCGGCAACCGACCACTGGTCTCTACAACCCCTACGTGCAGTACGCCCACCGGACCTGTACGACGCGTTTGTCGCGAACCCGATTGATGCTTTTATTCTGGCCAGGCTTCGAGAGAACGGGCTGTCGCCGTCGCCGCCGGCAAAGCGGAATGTGCTGGCGCGCCGAGTGCATCTGGTAATGCACGGACTGCCTCCCACGGCTTCCGAGTCGAAACGCTGGCAGGAATCCTCAGACGGTCAGGAACTGATCGAGGAGGTGCTGAGTTCCTCACGTTACGGTGAGCGTTGGGCCCAGCACTGGTTGGACGTCATCCGCTGGGCGGAGACATGGGGCTTCGAAACCAATTCGCCGCGTCCCAAGGCATGGCCCTATCGAGACTGGGTTATCGACTCGTTAAACGCCGACAAACCTTACGATCGGTTTATTTTCGAACAGATCGCCGGCGATCAGGCCGGCGCGGATGCGGCAACCGGGTTCCTTGTCGCCGGTCCGGCCAACCTTCCCGGGCAGATTGGGAAAGATCTCGAGTCGAAGCGTCAAGCCCGCCAGGATGCCCTGGACGAAGTCATCCAGTCGGTCAGCGGCGCATTTCTGGGTCTCACCGCTGGTTGTGCACGTTGCCACAACCACAAGTTCGACCCGATTTCGCAGAAGGACTATTATTCGCTGCAGGCCGTGTTTAGCGGGATGCAATACGGTGATCGACGGCTGCTGGGTGCGAAGAACGCCCGCTGGGCAGCTCAGGTTCCGGCGGCCAAACGCAAGCTCGACGAGTTGGGGGCCCGGCTGAAGGAAAAGCGCCTCACATTCAAGCTGCAGCCGGCTGTCGAGCCCGACTATCACGAAGAGCGATTCGAACCCATAGTCGCCGCCTCAGTTCGCATGAAAATGGCTGCCACTCACAACGGCGCCGGCCCTTCGTTGTACGAGTTCGAGATCTGGGCACCACTCCCGGCCGAGGAGAGCTTGTCCCTCGAAGATCCCGACTCGCCGAGCGAGCCTCCAGGGATCAACGTTGCATTGGAAAGCAATGGCGGACGGGCCTCGGCGTCGAGTTTCGGATTCGCCAATCAAACCCGGCATCACGATAACCTGATTGACGGCAGATTAAAGGACGACGATCGTTTTCCCTGGGTCGCGAAAGAGGCCGGTCCGGCCTGGATTCGCATCGAACTGGCGAAGCCGACCAGGATCGATCGGGTCGTCTGGCAGCGCGGTTCTGGTGGCGATACTGTCGGCTTCCCAGCCGAATTCCAGATCGACATTGAAGGCGCAGATGGAACCTGGACGACGGTAACCGAAAGCAGCAATCGAATGCTGCATCCAGAGGATCGCCGTGCTGCAGACCAGATCAGGCTGGACGGCGTAGCGCCCAAAGAGACAACCGAAATCGTGACACTACTGGCGGAAGCGCGCAAGGCCCGGGCCAAGTATCAGCGGCTTGTGGCAGGGCCACAGGTTTTCGCAGGCAAGTTCTCGGCAGCCGGGACCACTTATCGTCTCCATCGGGGCGACCCGATGCAACGCCGCGAAGTTGTCGAGCCCAATGTGCCGGCGGTTCTGGGTTCGCTGAACCTGGCTCAGGATGCACAGGAGGAGGAGCGTCGCGTGGCGCTCGCCCGCCACCTTACGGGCGCCGGCAACCGGCTCACGGCCCGCGTGATTGTGAATCGCATCTGGCAGCACGATTTTGGTACCGGCATCGTCGATACGCCGTCAGATTTCGGGCGTATGGGCTCGCGGCCCACTCATCCGCAGCTGCTCGACTGGCTGGCACAGGAACTGATTCAAAACGGCTGGTCGCTCAAACACATTCATCGTCTGATCCTGGGATCCAATACGTTTCGCCAGTCCGGCGGGGCACGCGAGCAACCGTTGTCCGTCGATACCGACAGTCGTCTGTTATGGAGGTTTCCTCCCAGAAGACTGGAGGCCGAGGCCCTGCGAGATTCAATTCTGTTGGTCAGCGGCAAGTTGAACCTGCAGATGTACGGCCCGGGATTCGGGTTCTTTGAGCAGAAGGGTGGCCTGAAGGACTACATCTCCAAGAAAACGTTCGAGGCGACCGGCTGGCGGCGGATGGTTTATGCGACCAAGATCCGCATGCAGGCGGTCGACATCTTCGGGGCGTTCGACTGCCCGGACGCCGGCCAGATGACGGCGAAAAGAACGCGTTCGATCACGCCGATCCAGGCTCTGAACATGTTGAACAGCCCGTTTGTGAATCGACATGCCGAATTTTTCGCCGCGCGGGTACGCGGGGAGGCCGGGGAGAAGACGGAAGATCAGGTGAAGCTGGCGGTTCAGTTAGCCTTCAGTCGGGCTGCCTCCGATCGGGAAGTCCAACGGCTGGCAGATTTGAGCGAACAGCACGGATTGGAGCAGGTCTGCCGAGCCCTGATCAACGCCAACGAGTTTTTGTTTCTGCAGTAGGTATGGCAATGCACCTGACAGCGCATGGACACCGGTTTCTGGACCGACGCGGTTTTCTTTCCCGCACTCTGGATGGGCTCAGCGGCATCGCTCTGGCGACGTTGCTCTCGGAGGATCTATCGCTGGCGGGCCCCGCACAATCCACGGTTGGGGTCATCCATCCTTCGCGTCCTTACGCACCGCGGCCGCCCCATTTCGAATCGAGGGTGAAGAACGTCGTCGTCGTGTTCTGTGCGGGAGCGCTCAGCCACCTGGACACGTTCGATTACAAACCCGAGCTGTTTCGCCGCGACGGCCAGCCCCTGCCTGGCCATGACCGTTTCGTTTCTTTTCAGGGAGAGAACGGTAACCTGGTCAGACCTCTGTGGCCATTTCGTCGTCGCGGCCGCTGCGGGAAAATGGTCTCCGACCTGCTCCCACACATCGGGGAAATGTCTGAGTCCATCTGCTTTCTGCATTCGCTCACAACCAAAACCAATACGCATGGACCGGGCGAGAATGCCATGTCGACCGGATTCGCAGTTGAAGGTTTTCCCAGCATGGGTGCCTGGGGCACTTACGCGCTGGGCAGCGAGAACCAGGACCTGCCGGCCTTCGTGGCGATTGAAGATCCCCGCGGCATGACGCAATCGGGTCCCAATAACTGGGCCAATGGGTTCTTGCCGGCGGCGTTTCAGGGAACGCCCATCAGTTCGACGAAACCGGTGCACTATCTCGAGCGGCCGGAAGGCGTGGCTGCCCGGGCGGACAGTGCGACTCGCGACGCCTTGCGATTCCTGAACGAAAGCCACCAGCAACGGTTTCCCGGCGACGACGCGCTGGCCGCCCGCATCGCCAGCTATGAACTGGCGGCACGCATGCAACTATCGGTTCCCGAGGCCACGGCCATCGAGCGAGAACCCGAACACATCATGCGTCTTTATGGTGCCGACGATCCCAGGAACGAGCACAAAGTCGCTTTTGCCCGAAACTGTATTCTGGCCCGCCGGCTCATCGAGCGGGGCGTACGCTTCGTGCAGGTGTTCAACGGCGCCTACGCCTCGGAAGGGCGCTTGAACTGGGACGGCCACTTCAACCTGAAAGAGCAGTACGACGTTCACGGTGCGATCCTGGACCAGCCGGTGGTCGGTCTGTTGCAGGATTTGAAGCAGCGGGGACTGTTCGAATCAACGCTGGTTGTGTTCTGCACCGAGTTTGGTCGGATGCCGATGTTTCAAGTCGGGACAGACGGGCGCGACCACAACCCGTTTGGCTTTACCTGCTGGTTCGCCGGCGCCGGCGTCAAGGCTCCGTTCAGCTACGGCGCGACCGACGAGTTCGGCTTCAAGGCCGTGGAAAATGTCCTGACAGTTCACGACCTGCACGCCACGATCCTCCATCTGCTGGGCCTGGACCACACGCGGTTGACCTTTTACCACAATGGAATCGAACGCCGTTTGACCGACGTGCACGGCCGGGTGATACACGAGGTGCTGGTTGGATGAAGGCGCCTCGTCAGGGCACGGTTAAACGGTTAGATGCTGTCGTAGAGATGACCCTGGGTATTTTGCTGTCCCGGTTGCGGCGTGAATCGAGTTAACCGGGTCACGTCTCCGAACTTCCTGATGCGCGGCTTACGAAAAGGCTTGGTTTGCATGGCAGTGAAGAATAGCACAGGGGGTCCAAACCTGTCGTTCGCCGGTATTTTGGGGTCAGGTTGAGCGAAGACTATCTTTTCTGACGGGTGGAAACCGTCCTGAACCCCTGAAAGCAAATGGTGCGAAAGGGGGGACTCGAACCCCCACGCCCTTACGGGCACCAGGTCCTAAACCTGGCGCGTCTGCCAATTCCGCCACTTTCGCACCGGACGCTTCCTCATTGTAGATGTTTTTGCCGCTGACTTGTGACGGCGATGGGCGAGGCAAAACACGCACAGGACAAGAGGTCTACAGAGGTAGAGACCCCTGCTTTCTCTCCAGCTCGAGGAGAAAACGCTTGCGCAAGACCCCTCCCCCGTAACCCGAAATCGAGCCGTCGCCGCGGATGACCCGGTGGCAGGGAATCAGGATAGCCAGCCGGTTGTCGCCGTTGGCGCGGCCCACCGCCCGCTGGGCTCGCGAGCGCCCGATGGTCCGCGCCTGATCCGCATAAGAGCGTGTCTCTCCGTAGGGGATCTTCCTCAGAAACTCCCAGGCCGCACGTTGAAAGTCAGACCCGGCGATGACCAGTGGCACGGAGAAGTCCCGCAGACCTCCCTGGAAATAAAGCTTCAACTCTTCCTCCAGCTGGGCCAGATGGCCGTTCCGGCCGGGAACCACGGCACAACCCAGATGTGTCTTGAGACGCTGGATCTGAGTTTCCAGCCGGCTGCGGTCCGCGAACTCGAGCAGGCAGACTCCTTTTTCTGTCGCCGCTGCCGCCATCGGTCCCAGAGGAGTCAGTAGACGCGCCATGAGTGCCGCGTTCTTCGGTTGCAGGGGTTTGCATCTCCGGCAGGGGCGGTAACCGGCCAGCAACGCCTCCCCCGAGTCGGCAAAGAACTCGACGTTTTCTCGATGAGGCTTACGGGCGGGGCAACTGGGTCGGCAGAAGATACCCGTGGTTCGGACGGCCGTGATGAAGATTCCGTCGTAAGAGCTGTCCCGGCCGACAAGCGCGGCATACATTTCGTCGGGCGACGGCAGCAGGTTGGTGATCATGAAATGCACTGTAACCCCGCGGGCGCTCCCGTTTCTACCGAAAATTGAGCGCCGAATTTTCTACAGCAAGCCGATCTTCTGAATTGTCGTGGCCGGGGTATCGGTTGTACAATTTATGGTTCCTCTGCTTCGGGGGAAGCGGACAGTATGGTGGGCGTAGCTCAGTTGGTAGAGCACAGGGTTGTGGTCCCTGTGGCCGCGGGTTCGAGCCCCGTCGCCCACCCCAATCGGCGCGCCCGTAGCTCAGCTGGATAGAGCGCCGGACTTCGAATCCGTAGGTCGCAGGTTCGAATCCTGCCGGGCGTGCCAGTCCAACCCACCAGGAGAAACAGGCTCCGAGAAGGGTGGAAGGAGTGAAGATTCTTCGATTTCCGGCAATTTTGATCGCGTCAACCTGCTTCGTCGTTGGAGCCTGTTCAACGGCCGGCGAGGGCCAGGGTAAGAAACCCAGGATCCTTTTGCTTACGCATTCGCAGGGGTACAAACACGCCTCATTGCCCGTGGCCGAACGGGTTGTGAAGGAAATGGCGGAGAAATCGGGGGCTTTTGAGGTTGTCGGTCTCGAGGGTCATCGTCAGGAGAGGGAAGCGATCGACCTGTCGATGATCTCCGCGGAGTACCTCGCGGACTATGCTGCCGTGATGTTCTACACGACGGGGGAATTGCCGCTTGACGATTCACAGAAGAAGGCGCTGATCGATTTCGTCAAGGGGGGCAAGGCTTACATCGGCACACATAGTGCCACGGACACGTTTTATACATGGGAGGGCTACGGCGAACTGGTCGGTGCCTATTTCGCCGCGCACGGGCCGAAAGATCTGAAGCTGAGCCTGAGGATCGAGGATAAGCACCACCCGGCGACCGGGATGCTCGGGGATTCATGGGAGATCGCCGATGAGTTCTACCGTTTCGGCAAGGCCGCGGACGATGAGAAGCGACCGGTAGCGTTTTCCCGAGACCGGCTCCACGTCCTGCTGAGCGTCGACACCGAGCGGGGTGACCTCTCGCGGCAAGGCATGGAAAAGGGGGGCGACTACCCGCTCGCCTGGTGCCAGAATTTCGGCCAGGGCCGCTCCTTCTATACGGCGCTCGGGCATCGTAACGACGTCTGGGAGAATCCGGTCTATCAGCAGCACCTCCTGGGGGGCATCCTCTGGGCGCTGGGGTTGAAAGAGGGGGACGCGTCGCCCTCGGGGAAGTAGGGGCGACGACCCGCCGCGTTTCAGGTTTCAGGTTTCAGGTTCCAACCGGGTTCTCTTAACGTGGGAGGGGCCTCAGGGCCGCGCTCTTGAAGCTGACGGCGGCAGCAGCCCCCATCTGGCCAATGCCGCAGATTCCAACGTGATGAATGGGTTGCAACAGTTTCACCCGAGAGTGAGAAACATCATTCTCATTTCCCAGAGCGTTTCGGTGGGACGGCGGACACCCCTTCCAGACCCCCGCTGACTTTCAGTATCGTACCGGTGATCCAGGAAGCTGCCGGGCTACAGAGAAAAGCAACGGCCTGCGCGATGTCGCCTGGTTCCCCCCATCGACCCAGCGGGATGGCGCTGCGGATGCGTTCGAGCATCTGCTCCTCGGTGATGTTCAGGGTCTTGCAGCGCTGAGCCATGAGCGTCTGGTTGAAGTCGGTGTAAACCGGACCCGGGCTGACAGCGTTGACCCTAACCCCATAGGCGGCCAGCTCCTGGGCCAGTGTCCTGGTCAGACTGATCACGCCCGCCTTGGACACATTATACGGCGCAACCAGTGCCGCCGGACTGTGCCCATTAATCGAGGCGACGTTGACGATGCAGCCCGACTCCTGACGCTCCATGAACGCTCCGGCCGCGCGGCAGCAGTAAAAGGTCCCGTGCAAAGTGACACTCAGGACACGCTCCCACTCGTCATCACTCAACTCGACCACAGGGGCTACATTCGGACCCAGACCGGCGTTGTTGACCAGGATGTCCAACCGTCCGTGTTCGCCGGCCACCTCGTCAAAAAACGCAGTCACGCCTGCGCTGTCGGCAACGTCACAGAGAGCCGCCTGCACTTTCAAGCCCTGGCGCTGAAACTGCTCGGCCACCGTCCGGGCCTTTTCAAGTTGCACGTCGGCAATGGTTACGGCAGCGCCGTCACGGGCGAGTTGTTCCGCGATCCCAAGGCCCAGACCCTGGGCGGCTCCGGTCACCACTGCGACCAGGTCGTCGAGTCTGTGTGCGGAAGGTGCGTCATCGCTCATAGGGTTCACATCCTTACCCAGGTTGAACCACTGTTGCAGGACTGTACCGTCTGATACATGAACTGCATGCCTCGCAGTCCGTCATAAACAGTGGGGAAGTCGTAGTCCTCGGTCTTCATCGGTTCGCCGTCAATGTGCCGCCGGATGGCCTCGACAATTCCAACGTAAATTGTAGCGAACCCCTCCAGATACCCTTCCGGGTGCCCGGGGGGGATACGTGTGCTGGCGGCCGCCGGTTCGGAAAGGTAGCCCTGACCACGAGTCAGGGTCTGCCTCGGCTCCCCGTAACGATAGAGTTCAAGATAGTTTGGATTCTCGTGGGCCCATTTAATGGCCCCTTCGGAGGCGTAAACGCGGAGGGTCAGTGCATTCTCTTCTCCTGTGGCCACCTGGCTGATCGTCAGTACACCCTTTCCGCCACCCTTGAAGCGGAGCAGCGCGTTGACGTCTTCGTCAAGCGTCCGATCCGGGAGGAACGTACTCTTATCCGCGCACAGTTCGGTAATCGGATCACCCGTGACGTACTCCAGCAGGTTGACGCAGTGAGTACCCACGTCACCCATGGTTCCGCCGATACCCGACTGAGCGGGGTCGACCCGCCAGGCCGCCTGCTTCTGGCCCAGTTTTTCGTGCGCGACCATAAGGAAGTCCTGAAAGTACTCGACCAGCACCTTGCGGACCGTACCCATTTCACCCGAATGGAAGAGATGGCGAGCGTGTCTGATGAGAGGATGGCCGGTATAGTTGTGGGTCACCGCAAACACGAGGCCTGACTTTTCCACGAGATCAGCAAGCTCTTTGGCCTCATCGAGATCGTAGGTCATGGGCTTATCGCAAACCACATGGAACCCCGCCTCCAGGAAGATTTTTGCAATCGCGAAGTGGGAGACATTGGGCGTCACGATCGTGACAAAATCGATGCGCTCGCCCTCCGGAAGTCCGGCTTCGACGATTGCCATGTCCTCGAAGCTGTCGTAACACCGAGCCGGGTCAAGATACAGTTGTTCCCCGGTCACCCTGGTGTTCTCTGGATCCCGGGAGAAGCAGCCGGCGACGAGCTCGACCTGTTGATCAAGGGTGGCTGCGATGCGATGGACGCCGCCAATAAACGCGCCCTGCCCTCCGCCCACCATACCCATTCGCAGTTTGCGTTCCCACGATTCCATGATCAGTTGCTCCCCATATCGGGTTCCGGTGAATATTCCGGACTCACCTCAAGCCCAGGATCTTCCGATTGCGGGCAAGGTCTGCCTGGCCGCCCGCGAAGTCATCGAAGGCCACCTCGGTGGTCTCAATGATGTGCCTGGCAATGAAGGGCGCGGCTTCGGCCGCCCCCTGCTCGGGGCTCTTGACGCAGCATTCCCATTCCAGGACCGCCCAGCTGCTGTAACCGGCCTCGGTGAGCAGCGTGAAGACACGGGTAAAGTCAACCTGGCCGTCTCCCACGGACCGGAATCGCCCGGCCCGCCCGGCCCAGGACTGATAGCCCCCGTACACACCAACGCGGCCACTCGGGCGGAACTCGGCATCCTTGACGTGGAACCCCTGGATCCGTTCACCGTACAGCCTGATAAATTCCAGGTAATCGAGTTGTTGCAGCACGAAATGGCTGGGGTCGTAGTTCAAGCATGCGGCGGCGTGATCATCGGTGTAATCGAGGAACATCTCGTAGGTCGCGCCATCGTAAACGTCTGATCCAGGGTGAAGCTCATAGGCGAACACAGCCCCCTTGTCATAAGCCAGGTCCAGAAGGGGCCGCCAACGTTTGGCCAGCTCCTTGAAGGCTTCCTGGATAATCCCCTCCGGACGCTGAGGCCAGGGGTACATCGTGTGCCATGCAAAGCCACCGGACAGGACCGGGATGACGCTGGTGCCCAGGTTAACCGAAGCGTAAATACATTTCTTCAATTCACCCGCCGCCCACTCAGTTCTCGCATCACCTGTCAAGCCCGCGGGATGAAACGCTTCGAACAAGGTTTCGAAGGATGGGTGCATGGCCAGGACCTGTCCCGCCAGGTAGGCCGCTACCTCTGTCGGTTCCAGGCCCATCTCCTGGAGTCTGCCTCTGTATTCATCACAGTAAGTCTTGGATTCCGCGGCCTTGTCGAGGTCGATGACGCGTGGATCCCAGCCCGGGATCTGTACACCCTTGAATCCCAGCTCCGCGACCCATTTTCCAATGTTGTTGATGTTGTTGTAAGGCTCCTCATCCCTCATGAACTGGGCGAGGAAAATGGCTGGACCGTTCATTTGTGGCATGGCTTATTTTACTTTTTTAGAGCTGGAGCGGATTCTCGAGAGTTTTCACTGCACTGCAATCGACACAAACTGGCACCGCATCTGCACGAAAGACATCACCATCCTGGGAAGCTGGGCCTTTACGGCCAACGACATTCCCCTCGGCATTCAAATGATTCACCGTGTTGGGGAGCGCTATCCGTGGCACTTGATGCAAACGCAGTTTTCCTTCAGCCATGCAGTGCGTGAAGGCGACGATTGTCCCCGGCTGAATGACTTCAGCTTTGTTGACGCCGTGCATGCAGTTCCCGAAGTCCATCTCCATGTTTACGCCAGTAATCATGCAGAATGCTGATCGTCGTTCCCAGCGAGAACATGCGAATCCCCATATCGAGCCATGGAGCCGCCTTGTCGAAGGTGTTGATTTCGACGATGGGTTCAACCCCCACCCGCAGAGCCTCGCGGTAGACCTCGGTCTGTAGCGCTCGATCGGCTTCCGTGCCTCTTTTTTCGAGTTCCCCCTTACTCTGCCAGTAGTCCGCGGGTCCCCAGATGATCCCATCAACGCCTTCAACGGTCAGGATTGATTCCAGATTTTCAACGGCCTCGGCCTTCTCAATCATGAGGATCACCACGATTTCTCTCAGCGCCTCAATCGACTTTTGTGTACCGCCATAACCGGGATAGAAAGCCCGAACGGTTCGAACCGGATTCAATCCCCCTTCCTCAGGTGTGGTGGCGCGAATAATGCGCACGCACTCTTCTGCCTCGGAGCGGTTACGCACATCGACGAAGACCACGGCTTCAAAGCCGGCGCCAATTGCCCTTTGCACCCGGAGCTGTTGCCCGGCACTGTCGATCTTAATGATCTTACCCAGGCCGTTCGCTTCTGCCGCACGGCACAGGTTCTCAAAATCCAACGTTTCAAGGGCGCCATATTCGGCAACAACCTGCACCGTGTTGAGAGCGCTGCACCCGATCATATCGATCTCGTTGGCCCAGGGACTGTGCATCCGGGTGTCCAGCAAAAGCTCATCAGAGTCAAAAAGTTCCCGCACTCGATTACGTCTCATCGTGATCTTCTCCTCAAATCAAATCGGGACCCTGGACGACAGGGTCGCGTTACAACCAAAGTCCCGAGAACCCATTCACAGAAAAGATAAGAATTTGTTTTCAAGCTGAGGTTAGCAAGTACTGAAATGAAGCTCAAGAGAGTCGGCGGCGGGCCATGATGGCAGGGGCGGACTGTTCTCTTGCACCGGCATCCCCGGGCGAATTCGTAGATCCGGGCAGCGCCTGTGAGTATGACGATGTTCCCCCGGGGAGAGGCGCCTCAAACATGCTAATGTATAGCCATGCCGAAGAGAGTTTCCGCTCTCGCTGACGCTTCCTTGAAAGATCCCCCACACGCCACCGTACACGGGATGGACCGGTGAACATAGCTGAAACCGGAATCGCGATCGTCACCGGGGCCAGCAAAGGTATCGGGCGTGGGATCGCCTATCGGCTGGCTCGAGAGGGCCACGACATCGTGGTGAACTACCACAGCGACGAGTCCGGAGCAGAGGAGACTGCCCGGGTGGTCGGCAAACGGGGACGGCGCGCTCTCGTGGTTCAAGGAGATGTTGGGCTGAAGGAAGATGTTGACCGGGTTTTTGACCAGACCCTGGACCATTTCGGCGTCCCCCGCATCGTCGTTAACAACGCGGCCATCCAGACCTGGCAGCCTTTGCTCGAACTGGAAGAGCAGGACTGGGATCGCACTCTGCGCACGAATCTAAAGGGAACGTTTCTTTGCACCCAGAGGGCGGCTCGAGAACTGGTTGCGGCACAACAGCCCGGGAGAATCATCAACATCGGATCGGGCAGCAACCGAACGCCCTTCCCCAAACTGATCGATTACACTTCAGCAAGGGCGGCATCGAGATGATGACGAAGGTAGCGGCCGTAGAACTGGGCGTGTTTGGGATCACCGTCAACTGTGTGGCTCCCGGGGCAATTGAGATCGAGAGGACCCGAGCCGAAGTTGAGGACTACGCCGGAACCTGGGGTCGCATCACTCCCGTCCGGCGGGTGGGACAGGTGGAAGATGTGGCCGCGGCTGTAGCCTTCCTGGTTTCGGACGATGCCGAGTTCATCACGGGCCAGACCCTGTTTGTCGACGGCGGTCTGTTTGCACAGGGACCCTGGGCCTACCAGGAAGATGCGGACGACTGAACCCGAGCGCTCCCGCATCTTGATCGTGCGCCTTAGTGCCGTTGGCGATGTGGTTCACGGCATGCCGGTTCTTTGCGCCTTGCGTGACCATTTGCCGGATGCGTTCCTGGCCTGGGTTGTAGAAGGAAGGACCGGCGACCTGCTGGAGGGCCATGCAGCCGTCGACGAACTTGTCCGCGTGCCGCGTGCGTGGCGCAAGTCTCCGAAAGAAATGCTGCGACTGCGCCGACGTTTGCGGGCGCTCAGATTTGACGTGGCCATCGACCTGCAGGGATTGACCAAGAGCGCGGTGGCTGCCTGGTCTTCCGGCGCGGCGGATCGGATCGGATTTGCCGGCGTCGACGGCCGCGAACTCAGCTCATGGCTGAACAATGAGCTTGTCCACCCCGGCACCGTCCACGTCATTGATCGCAACCTTGAGCTGCTGCAGCCACTCGGTATCCGCGATCCAGCCGTGAGATTTGACGTGCCGCGAAACGACAACGACGTGGGCACGGTCGATAACTACCTTCGTGAAGCTGGAATAAGGGGTGAACCGGCTGTCATCAATCCCGGTGCGGGTTGGCCCTCAAAGCTATGGCCCACCCAGCGATACGCAGCGGTGGCGCGCCATTTGGGGACCGTGCATCGTCTGCCGTCGGTGGTGCCCTGGGCGGGCGAACAAGAGCTGTCCTGGGCGCAAGAGATTGTAGACGGGTCGGATGGCTACTCCCGGCTGGCTCCGACGACAAGCCTCACCGAACTGGCCGTTCTGGCCGGTCGCGCTCAGGTTTTCATCGGATCCGATACCGGACCACTGCACCTGGCGGCTGCCGTGGGAGCAACGTGTGTCGGTCTCTTCGGGCCAACTCCCTACCGGCGCAACGGGCCTTATGGGCCCGCCCACGTCGCCATTCAAAAGATGACCTTGTCCGGCAGCAAACGGGAGCGCCGGGCGGCGACGAACGCCTCTATGCTGGCGATTCAGGTCGGAGACGTCTGCGACGCATGCGACTCGATCCTCGGCACAAATACTGAAGAGCAAGGGAAGGTCGTGCCGTAGGACGCCGCCACCGCCTTCCAGGCAGACGTCGTACTCAATCCTCTGTGACGGGGAGATCTGCTTCCAGCGCATTCAATCCGCCGGCGCTGACCTCGCCGCTCCGGACGAACCAGGCCAGCAGCAGCGAAACCGCGTACAACAGCGTGAGCGAAGCGGAGAAGACGGTGCGGTCATCGGCGAGGTCCTGGACGACCTCTTCTTCGTCCATTTCCGCCAGGACAGCCCAGCGAACCCCGTGGATGTCGGCATACGTGTATGCCGAGAGCACCCTCACTCCACGGTAGTCGTCGGTGAAGCTGACGCCGCTCTCACCGCGCAGCGCCAGCCTGCCGGTTTCCGTATCAACCATGGTGCGGAGAATAGTAGATTCCTTCGAGAACCTCGAGTCGCTGCGCATCAGCTTGTCCTGCCCGACCAGATAGGTCTCTCCGGTCTCCCCCATACCCGCGGTGAAGTGCATGATCTCCTGGATATGGTCGGTGGGCACCTGCAGGGCCAGCACCCCCAGGACCGTTCCCTCGGCATCCGCCATCGCCCGGGCCGCAAACATTGCCGGAGCGTCGTTGCTGGGCGGGTAGCTCGAGAAGTCGCTGAAGGCTGATTCACCGTGCTCGTGCCCCGCTATGGCCTGCCGAAAGACATCGGAGAGACCCATGTCCTTCCATGGGCCATGGACCAGACTGGTTGCGAAGTCGCTCTCCTTCTCGACGCTGTACAGAATGTTGCCTTCCGGATCGATCAGGAAAAAGTCGTAGTAGCGACGCTCCACGACGAACAGCCTGGCCAGGGGATGTATCCGGGCGTGCACCGCACTGTAGGACGAGCCATCGCCGGGATCGCTGAGCTCGCGCCGGCGACCCGGGGGAAACGGGTTGTTCTCCAGGTACAGGGGCCGCAGCGTCGTGCCGGGATCGCCGACCTGGCGCTCCAGGCGGCGCCATTCCCTGACCAGTTCTTTTTGTATCGTCAGGACATCGGCGTTCATGCTCCAGAAGGTGATCTCCGTACGAACCGTATCGAAGTATCCGCGCAGCGCATCCCGCCGCAGTTCACCCAGCAGCTTGAATCGACTGGAAAACTCGGCGACCCGGGTTCGCAGATAGTATTGATCCAGAGCGAAAGCAAGGCCCAGAAAAACGATGGCGAAAACCCCGGCAACGGCGATCCACCATTTCCAGCCTGTATGCGTCTTGGACACCCTTACGGCTCTCCCCTGGACGCGACGTCCCCAACACCAGCCGGCGATGCCGGCGGCGGCTGTGCAAGCCGGTCGCGCACCAGCGTGTTGACGGCCTGCCAGGTGAAGCTGAAGTGCTGGAACTCATCCTGAGTTACGCGTTCCCCGTCAAGGTCCTCCACCACGCGACGCAGTATGCGGACAAGATGGTCCTTGATCGCGTGGAGTCCTTCCTGCGATGTGGTCCGGCGGACCTGTTCCGCGATGTCCATCAACTCGAGATTGTAGTTCCCCATGCGGACCCTGCGCGCCCTCACGTAGCGGGTCCGAAGCGCCACCAGGGCTGACGTCAGGACGGCCAGGACGTACAGCATGCCGGAAAGAGTCCGGGCATTTTGCTGCAAGAACCCCGGCTTTTCCCGGTTGTAGTACAGTTGCGCACCAGCGTGAATCGGGTAAGGCAGCCGCTCGGTGTCTCCCAGGGGCCGGATGAAGCCGGCCAACTTCGTGGCGGCCACCAGGTTGGCGCGCCGTTCGAAAAGGACGCGCGTCAGATCCCAGACGATGTCACTGTCCAGGTCTGCCCGGACCACGAGCAGCCGTTCCAGAACGGCTGTCGTCAAGTCCTCCGGCGGGAGCGGAGGGTAGCCCCGGTAGGAGCCGATGGGGATGATCCCGGCAGAGACGCTGGGCTGCGCGAGCGCCAGCGCCTCGGGCTGGGAGATCGGGACGATCCGCATCGGATGTTTCCCGACGAGCTTCCTGATCGCCCTGTTGCCCGGGGTGCGAACACGGAACACCGCATCAACCTGACCGTGAATCATCGCGAAGTCTGCGGCGGCCTCCGACATGGGCAGGGCGATGACCTCGTCGGCATCGAGGCCGAAGTGGCGCGCCACGAACCAGAAGGACCGATTCTGCCCGCTGTCCGTCGGAGCAACGGCGATCCGGAGTCCGCGGAGGTCCGCGAAGGCGAGGACGCTGCTCTCTTCGCGCACGATCAACTGATACGCGTCGTAGTAGAGTGAAGCCACCCCTGTACCCGGTCGTCGACTTCCGCGTCCGACTGGATCGTCGCCATATCCACGCGCGCTTCACGGATCAACTGAATGTCGTCGGTTGTACCACCGGTCTCGTAGACGTCAACCCGGAGGCGTGGAACCGCTTCCTGGAGCACCCTTGCGATCGCCGACGCCAGCTCGAAGCTCTCGCTTCCGGCCGGCCCGCCTGCGATGGCGATTCGCACCCGGCGCGAGCTCAGAGTCCATCCAAGCCCCAGCGAAAGCAGGATGACCCACACCACCGCGGAGAAAATGAGTCGTGATCGACGCTCTCTCATGGATGGGAAGAACTCCGGATGATTCGACCTCTCATGTCAGCCGACTGTTGCGCCAGGCAGTATAACCATCTCCATCAGGCACGTGCGATCAAAAGGTCCAGCCCAGGGTCGTGAGAAAACGCGAGTCGTTCCGGAGGACGTCCGGGGGAGGAGGGTCGCTGTCGAAGTCGTTGGCAAAGTCCAGGCCGAAATTAAGATTTCCGAAGAGCGGTATACGAACTCCCACGACCGTTTCCAGCAGATAGCGGCTGGGGGCCGGTGAGGAAGGGGGAGTAGGTGGTTCCGGCGGTCAGAACGACAGGAGACAGCCAGGTACTCTTGAGTTCCACGCTCGTGTTCGCTAACCCGGATTATGCAAGAGATCTAAATTCAAGTGAGATGTGGGCCCAGACAAAAGGCCGTAGCTCTCTGATATAAAAGGGTTTAGAGAAACAAAGACCCTAAACAGGAGCTACGGCAATGTCAAAAACAGTCTGCCAGAATACCCTGCCATTTCATAGCCACAGAAACATCACGGCTCGTTTTGATGGGGGGAGCCTCACTTCCGACGCAGGATGGTTGTTGTTTGGATCGCTGGATCGTCAACATCGATTGTGCGAGGGCTTCAGTTCCTGTATTTCGGAAAGTCGAGACCAACGCTACATTCGTCATGACCTGTTGAAGTTGATCCGACAACGAGTCTTGCAGATCGTGGCCGGCTACGAAGACTGTAACGACGCCGATACGCTGCGCTCGGATCCGATGCTCAAGACAGTCTGTGATCAGTTGCCAGAGAGCGATCCCGATTTGGCCACCCAGCCGACTTTCTCCCGCCTGGAGAACTCCGTCACCAAGAAGGATCTGATGCGTCTGAGCCGGTGGCTGCTAGGCCGTTATGTGCGCTCCCTGAAGAAGAGACGTCCCAGCAAGATCATCCTGGATCTGGACAGTACCGACGACCCCACTCACGGCCAACAGGAGTTCTCCTTCTACCACGGGTATTACCGAAACCACATTTTGCATCCTTTGCTGATCTTCGATGCCGACACGGGAGACCTGGTCTGTGCCGTGTTGAGACCTGGCAACAAGGGGGCTGCCTCTCACATCGTGCCCATTCTGAAGCGAGTCGTGGAGGCCATCCGACAAGCAGTGGGGACGGATGTCGAGATTGAGATTCGGGCCGACAGCGGCTTTGCCACGCCTCGGCTCTACGAGTTCTGTGAATGTGAAGAGAATAAACTCCAATATGTCATCGGGTTAAGCCGAAACCCTCGCCTGCAGCGAGTGGTCGAGCCCCTGCTGGATTCGACTCGGGAAAGGTTCCTTGAGCTGGAGGAAAAACAGCGTCAGTTTGACGAGTTTCTTTATCGAGCCCACAGCTGGGATCGATCCCGTCGCGTCATTGTCAAAGTGGAGGTCGATCAGCGTGGGATCAATCGTCGCTTTGTAGTTACCAACCGGGACGATCTCTGCTCCCAATCACTTTATGACCACTACACAAACCGAGGGCAGACCGAGAACTTCATCAAGGCCTTCAAGAATCATCTGAGCATGGACCGACTCAGCTGTCATCGATTCCTGGCCAATCAGTTTCGACTCCTCCTGCATGCACTGGCTTACCAGATGTTCGTTCGCCTGCGCGACTATCTTCACGGAACCCCCTGGCACAAGCTCGAAATCGAAACCTTACGTCGTCGGGTCCTCAAGATTGGGGCCCGGATCCGACAAACCACTCGACGCATCTGGGTCCATCTTTCCTCAGCCTTTCCCGAACAACCCCTCTTCCACCTCGTCTTGAGTCGCCTCAACTCCAGTTAGCTTTTCCCAGCTCCCCCGAAAAACCGCTTCCGACACTCATCCAGGCCCAGATCTGTCTGAAATTCACTCCCCAAACCACTCAAACGCCTCGCCAACCCATATTCTTCGCAAATCCGCCTGTCACACCTGCCCGCTTCCGAGTTGGGCCACTTCTCGAGTCGTTTTTCAACACCGAACTACGGTTCTTGCATAATCCGGGCTAACCCGCATAGATCACCGATTTGGAAATGAAGGTGATTTTGGCAGGCCGGAACGGTTTTCTGAGAGTTTCGCTATCGATCCGGTCCAGGTCGAGTGATGCGGTGGTGTGGATGGTCGTGAATGGAGTGTTTTTCGGGTTCGGAAGAGCGTGACGGAATGCATTCAGGCAGAGCTCGGCCTGAGCGATGGAACGATTTCGTTTTTGGGGGCGTTTGATCGGGACAGACCTCAGCAGCGCAGAGGAATGGCCTGGAGGTTTCGAACGACGGCAGCGAAGACCTCGCTGTAGGGATAGGCTTCCGACATGGAGATCCAGACGTGGCGGACCGTGAGGCGGACCTGGGCGCCGATCTTGAGGAGCTTCAAGCGAATCGTCTGACACTGAGCGCGAGCCAGGGGGGTCTGCTTCAGTCCGAGACGACGCAAGGCGTGCATGAGCATGTAGGCGGCGGAGGACAGATACAGCCGGAGTTGATTGGCGCGCATCGTTGCCGCGCTGGTCCGGTCGGCGAACAGACCCAACTGCTGTTCTTTTATGCGGTTCTCCATGTCGCCCCGCGCACAGTAGAAGTCTTCGTAGAGCGCGCGGGCCCCCAGGCGTTCCGGCGACAGGGAGGTGACGACGAATCGGGGATTGGCGCCTTTGTCCAGGAACTCGGCCTTGCCGACGACGCGTCGCTCCGAGGTCCAACTGTGGCGAGTCCGGTAGCGGAAATCCTTGAACACCCGCGCCGGTCGCCCGGTGGCGTTGAACTCGGCTTCGGCCTGAGTCATCGCTTCGGCGCTCTCTGACTTGAGCCGATCATTGTTGGCCAACCCCATCACGTAATCCACGTGATGGTCTTCACACCAGCGGAGCAAGTCATCCCGGCAAAAGCCCGAGTCGGCCCGGATGACGATCGAGACCTCCGGCCAGCTCTGCCGAATCCGGCCGACGATCCGTTCCAGTTCCTCCACCGATCCCGCGGCCCCATCGATATTGGAACACCGCAACCGGGCGCACAGCAGATGCTCCCCCGAGAAGATGTACAGCGGGAGATAACAGTAGTGGCGGTAGTAACCGTGAAAGAACCGGCCTTCCTGCTGGCCATGGATCGGGTCGTCGGTCGCATCCAGATCCAGCACCATCTCCTCGGGCGCCGATTCGTGGGACTCCACGAAGGCATCCACCATCCAGCCGTCGATCCGGTCCGGGTCCATCGCGATCTTCTTGTACCGCTCCTGCTCATCGACCTCGGCGCCGGTCAACTCCAACCGGTTCAGCGTACACCTGCCCGCCAGCGCCTTCCCCCGATCTGAGGCCTGCCGCCGCCTCTCCCCCAGCGGATCGGCCTTATTCACCGCCACCGCCAGCATCGGATCGGTGCGCAACTGATCATGATCGTTCAGATCCTCGTACCCCAGACAGAGTCCGTAGATGCGCTGCCCCAACAACTCCTCGACCGTGTGTTCGATCAACCGCGGATCCCGGTGATCCCTGAAACACTCAGCCAGTCCGGCGATCAGACCCGTCCCGCTGCTCGACCTCTCGCAACAGCAGCACCCCTGCATAGGAGGTGATCTTCCCGCCGTCGAACCGCGCCTTCACTTTGCGTTGAAATAGTCCGTGAAATTCGAACCTGGCTTGTTTACACTCTGTTCTCATAAGGGCCGCCTCCGTTTGCGTGTGAAAACGTTCATTCAAAACGCTTTATACCAAACAGGGCGGCCTTTTCAGGTCCCATCGGTGAGAAATGGCGGCTAGACCTCCACGCTTTCCATCCGGGCGCTTCCGCACCCGGCTCTGATTTGGCGCGGGGCCTGGGGCGCCCTCCTCCGGTTGAACTCTAGGGAGCCTGCCCGCATCATTAACAGTGAGATGACAGCCGCAATACCAGCCGTTCTCGTGGCATTCCTGGGGCTCGCATCGGCAACTTCTTCGATAGCCCAGTCTCTGGACGACGCTGTGATTCCCAGGAAGACGGAGATCTTCGTTCGCATCCAGCGCTCTTTGAACACCAAAACGGCGAGGACGGGTGATCGCTTCCACGGTCAGGTCGAAGTTCCGGTGACGGTTGAAGACAGGATCATCATCCCCAAAGGAAGCTTTATCATCGGTCACGTGGACGTTTCCCAGTCCGCCGGACGCGTGAAAGGGAAGTCCCAGATGAGACTGCTGTTCGACACCGTCATACTTCCCAGTGGTACGACACGCGAGATCCAGGCGCGGCTTTCGTCGGCTGAAGGTCAAAAGCTCGACCCGACACGAGAGGACGGAACCATGCAGGGACAGGGAAGCCAGGGTGCCGATGCTGCCGGTACGGCCACCAAAGGGGCGATACCGGGAGCCGGAATCGGTGCGATTGCCGGCGGCTGGAAGGGAGCGAGTATTGGCGCCGCCGCTGGAGCGGCAGCGGGTGCTGTGGTCGGTTTACTCAAGAAAGGGAAGCATGTCGAGCTTCCCCGCGGCAGCTCCATCACGATTCAACTGGAAGACGACATTCAGTTCGTAAAGCCTTCGGCACGTGGTGCAGCTCGCCATCCAGGTGCACCACCCTGATCCTTGAAGTCGAGGTAATTTCCCGAAGCTGTCAGGATCCGTCCGGGCGACGCAGCCGGAAACTGAGGCTGGCTGCCCCGTCCGGCTTTCTGTCGAGTTGTACATCCGCCTCGAACACAGACCTCAGAGTTTCACTTGTGATCACGTCTCGGGGAGACCCGGACTTGACGAGCCTGCCGCTCTTGAGGACGATCACCCGCTGGCAGAAAGCATCTGCCAGTGCCAGATCGTGCAGCACCACCACAATGCTGGTCTCGTACTCTCGGTTGAAATCCCTGAGCATACGGAAGACCGCAATCTGATGGTTGATGTCAAGATGGGTGCCGGGCTCATCGAGGATCAACAGGGAAGGGTTCTGGGCCAGTGCCCGGGCAATGAGCACGCGCTGTCGCTCACCACTGGACAGTTCCGAGATCGACCTCTCCCAGAATGTTTCCACCTCCGCGAGCCGGCGGGCTTTGCGGATCCACTCGTGATCCTCGCCGCGCAGACTCTGCAGTCTGCCCACATACGGATAGCGTCCCATCTGCACCACCTCAGCCACGCTGAAGGGAAAATCGAAGTAGCTGTCGGAGGGAATGACGGAAACTCGGCGCGCAAATGCCCGGCTGGTATAGTCAGCCAGATCCACGCCTTCCAGTCGGATCGTCCCGCTGGTCGGGCGATGCAGCCGGCTCAGCAGATGCACCAGGGTGCTTTTCCCACTTCCATTGGGGCCCAGGATGCCGAGTATCGTTCCTCTGGGGATCTTCAGATCGATGCCGACCAGCGAAAACCCGGAAGGGTAGGAGAAGGCGACCTGGTCGAATTCGACGTGTGCCATATCAGGCTGTCGGCAAGCGCTCCGTTGCGGATGCGCCCGAAGGTTTAGAACTCTCCCGCCCGCTGGCGGCTGCGCAGCAGGTATACGAAGTAGGGTGACCCGATCAAGGCAGTAACGGCGCCAACAGGAATCTCGAGGGGTGCATAAATTGTGCGCGCGAGCGCGTCGGCCAGTACCAGAAAGGTGGCCCCCGCGAGAGCGGAGGCAGGGATCAGCTTCTTGTGGTTTGGGCCGATGATCATTCTCATCAGGTGCGGGGTGATCAGACCCACGAAACCTATCATCCCCGCCACTGCGACGGACGCTGCCACCATCGTGGAGGCGGTTGCAAACAGGATCTTCTTCGATACCTCAACGGGCAAGCCCAGGTGAAAAGCGGCCTCCTCCCCCTGAGTCAGGAGATCCAAATCTCTCGACAGCATCCATGAGACCACCACTCCGGCTACGATGAGCAGAGAAGAGACAGTGATTTTCAACCCTTCACCTTCCGTCAGGGTGCCCAGGAGAAAGAAGAGTACGTTGTGCTCTTCCCGGTGGAAGACGGAAAAGAACACAAAGACCCAGGCGTTGAAAAACAGACTCACAATGACGCCCGCGAGGATCAGCGTCTGCACAGGGGTCTTACCCCGGGTCTGCGCGATCTTGTACACCAGCAGGATAGAGAGCAGCGCAAAAGCGAGCGCGAAGAGATAGACGAAGTGAGGGCCAGAGCGCAGCCCTACGAGCCCGGCCAGCATCACTCCGGCCATGGCGGCACTCGAAGTGCCTAGAATGAACGGGTCGGCCAGCGGATTTCTCAGTACTCCCTGGAGCACAGCACCCGCCGTAGCCAGGCCGAAGCCCACGATAATGGCCAGTAGAACGCGCGGAACCCGCACCTGATTGATTATTTGCCAGTCCACCTCAGCGACGGGGCCCACAAAAACACTGACCCCGGCGCACACCACGAGCAGCAGGGTCAGGATAAGAAGCATGCTTGTCGAATTCTGGGGACTCTTCATGAATCGACCAGCATAATAGCAGGCTGGACTTTCGACTGATGCCTGGAGAAGCTGGACAGGCCTCTTACCTGCTTTCGGAAACCCCGAACTGACGAAAGAGAATCTGCTGGAATGACTGCATCCCATCTGCCAGTCGGTGGTTCCCTCGCACCAGCAGCCGGTGCTCAAACTGGTCAATAATTCGACGGTTTCTTATCGCGTCAATGCTGCCCCATCCGGGACGGGAGAGAATGTCGTCGGCCTCGGCAACGAATGAAAGGATGAGCTTGGGATTGCGCCGGATGATCGTCTCCTCGGAGACCCGCGGAGCGTGATGATCCAGATCTCCGAAAATATTGTCGGCTCCGCAGATTGCAATGGCCTCACTGGTGAAGGTCGGGCCACCAATCGTCCAGGTAGGAACATCGTTTTCGATGTAGATGCTGGGTCGTACCGGCAGTGCTCGTGCTCTCTCTCTGACCTTTTCAACTTTGTCTCTCATCGACTCGATCAGGAGGCGAGCTTCGTCGGTTTTGTGCAGTGTTTTTCCCACCGATGCGATGAGGCGGTAAACCTCTCCGATCGAGAACGGAGAACCGAATTCGACTACGGTCTGGCCCAGATCCCGAAGCCTTTGCGTACTGCGGGAAGATTCCGAAGCCTGGATCAGAATCAAGTCCGGTTTCAATGTCATGATGACTTCGAGGTTGGGTTGAATAAAGTCTCCAACCCGGGTCTTGGACCGCGCGGCGGGAGGATCGTCGCAGTAGGTCGTCACCCCCACCAGACTGTCACCCAGGCCAAGTGCAAAAACGATAGCAGTGAGATTTGGTGCCAGAGAAACGATCTTCACTCCGGAAGCGTTCTGATCGGTGACGATCGATTCAGACCAGAAGATCTGAAGGGCAAGAAGGAGGACTAGCGTGATCCCGACTGCCCCCGCGTATCTCCAGAGTCCCTGCATGGTGTTTTAGCCTCATGCAACCCGCGGGCTGACGGACTCAGTGCTGAACCCGTGTCGGCTTCGGGTTGTCAAGAAAACGATCCTCAGCTCCGGCGTCCGGAACCTCACAGGTGTCGAGCCGGCCGAACCACTCGTAACGGTGTCCGGCCAGCAGGGCGTAGGCCCGGTCCCGAATCGGCGGGGGCACAAGAATCAGCGGATACAGAAATGACCATGGTGCCCCGAGTAACTTGAGTACGCGCAACGCTGCCTTGCTGCGAATGTAGGCCCGCTCCCCCTCGATCAAAGCCATGGTGGAGAGGTCCAGGTTCCCCAGACCCCGTTGATCCATGAGATCCTGTCCGATCTCCGACTGCAGAGAGGCAAAGCGCAGGACCTTTTTTCGGTCCCGTCGTAAGAGAAACAGGACGCAGCGAGTGCAGAGCCCACAGCCCCCATCATAGAGGACGACCGGGCCACTCGTATTCATGATCGAACCTTCCCTGATACCATCATATCGCAAGGGCGGGGTGGCGCGATGATCATGATACCCTGTCCCTGCCCATGTCGAGCCCGACTTCAAACCGCGATCGGATCCTGGGGAAGACAGCATGTTTCGTTGTGGGCGCGATTTTTCTTTTTGCCTCCTATGCCAAGCTGATCGAGCCGGGAGGCTTCGTCGAGCAAATCCACCTGGAGGGCCTCGACTTCTGGCTTCCGGCGACCCTGATCGCGGTCGCTGCGATGTTCCTGGAAACGATTCTCGGAATCCTTCTGCTGCTTGGGGTTACGAACCGTTTTGTGCTGGCCGGTTCCGCTGTTCTTATCTCCTTTTTCCTTTATCTGACGGGGCGAAACTACTGGCTGGTGGCCGAGGGTCTGCGTGATCCCGATGCCACCTGCGGTTGTTTCGGAAGCCTCATCCAGCGCACTGCCGCCGAGGCTTTCTGGCAGGACTTGCTCATGCTGGGGCTCCCGCTTCTGGTGGCAATTCGCCTGTTGCCGCGTGACTTCACCTTCCCGGCATGGCGCTCGATTGCAGCGTTCGGAGCAGCGGCAGCGGTTGCCCTGTTCATGGCTCGATCCCCCTCTCTGGTGGCGGCCGGCGACGCGCTGCGTTTTGCGGAAGAAGGAGTGCGGGACATGGCACTCGTGCCGGTGTCAGCAACCGTTTTCGTTGACGAAGAGGAAGATGGTGAGGCGCAGGTCTACCTTTCCGAGGCCGGTGCCAGCTTCGTAGTGGTTTCCTCGTTTCTGGGCCGGCCGATTCTGCTCGATCCGCGTCAGCAGGACGTCAACCTCATCAGCTCCGCGGATCTGCATGCGGATTCCACCGGCGGGCGCAGACTGGCCGCGTCCCCTCAACTTCAGGCTGAAGGGCGCTTCGAAAGGCATCCGGACGGGATTCGCTTTTCCGTAGAGGGGACTCCCGTAAGGTTGATCCCCCACTAGCAGTCCGTGGGACAGCCAGGCTTGACAGGGTCCTCTTGCCTGCCTAAACTCACAGCTGAAAAAACATAAACTGCCACGACCTGGATGTGTGGGAAGTCGGTGAGAGTCCGACGCTGCCCTCGCAACTGTAATCAGTCACGCCAGTTCGACTATTGCCACTGTTCACCGGGTGAATGGGAAGGCTGGAGCTGGTAAGGGCTGAGAGCCAGGAGACCGATCCGGTCGTGCCTCTCTGCTTCCGAAGGGGGAGCGAAAGGAGGACAAAATGTCCCGCCACCACAGGTGCTCCAACCTCACGGGCAATTTCGATCACTCCGGCTGACCTTCGCAGTCCACTACGGACTGTAAGCCGGAGACTCGGATCTGCGCTCCCTGGTGTCCCCAACGTCTTCGAGCGCCTGATACCTGATACCAAACCCTGAAATGATCGAATCGCCCTGGAGGCCCGCATGAAAACTCGGATCGTCTTGTGCCTGCTGCTCTTGCCGGCCGGAGCGGGGACGCTCACCGGCCGACCCCGGAGCCAGACTGAACCCGAAACCCGCAACCCCGAACCCGGCATCCAGAATCCGGGACCCGGGACCCAGAGCCCGGAACCCAAGAACGATGAGCCCTCAAAGGAGGAAAGTGAGGGCATCGCCGAACCGCTCGCATTCGAAGTGACGGTCACGGCTACCAGGAATTCCGTGTCCGTCGATCAGATTGGCTTTTCGACTCACGTCATCGAGCGGGAAGAGATCGATGCGCAGGGCGCCTACACGATTGCTCAGGTTCTGGAAACGGTGCCCGGCTTCAACGTCGCGCGCTCTGGGTCCTTTGGAGGACCGACCTCGGTCTTCGTTCGCGGAGGAGAGAGCGATTTCAACCTGGTCATGGTCGATGGGGTTCAAATCAATCAGCCAGGCGGCTCCCTCGACTTTGCCGATCTCTCCACGGCCAACGTGGAGCGCATCGAAATCGTTCGGGGCCCGGGCTCCGTTCTCTACGGATCCGGGGCCGTCACCTCGATCATCCACATTATCAGCGCCCAGGGGAAGGGACGCCCTGCAGGGGAGTTGCGTGGCGAAGGCGGGACCTTCAACAGCTACGGTGGCAGTGGATCGGTCTCCGGAGGCAGCGAAGCGCTGGGCTACTCCTTGAGTGGACTGTACTCTGAAACGGATGGATTCCTGCCCTTCAACAGCGCCTACGACAGAGGCGAACTCTCGGGCCGCTTCGATTTCCAGCCACGGGCAGGGGCCACCCTCACCACAACGGTGCGTCACCGCACTTCAGAACAGCAGTTCGCCACCGACGGGACCGGGGCCGCTGTAGATCCGAATGACTTCCGAACCGGTCAAGATACGCTCTATACCGTGAGTTTCGAGCAGGTCGTGAACTCCAGTTACACTTCCAGCATCCAATACGGATACCATCGCAGAGACTCCTCAGATTTCATTATTGCCGACGGAGTCAGCGATTTCTTCGACTTTACGCTTCACCGGGAGGATAGCCGAAGCTACCTCGACTGGCAGAATGATCTTGCGGTTGGCCGCCGCCATCTGATGACAATGGGAGTGTCCTATGACAGGGAGGTGTCCATCACCAGCTCGCAGCAACGCCGCAGTGTGGGCTTCTATGTTCAAGATCAGTTTTCAGTGAACGAGCGGCTTTCTCTTACCAGCGGGCTTCGCTACGATGAAAACGACCGCTTCAAAGATTTCGTATCCGCCAATCTCTCGGCTTCTTTCAAGCTTCACCCGAAGGCCCGCCTGCGTGCCAGCGTCGGAAACGGGTTCAGATCTCCTTCGTTTGATGAGATCCTGGGCTTTCCCGGCTTTGGAATACTGGGGAATCCGGAACTGAGTCCGGAACAAAACCTGGGAATGGACGCGGGCGTAGACTTCCGTCTGCCGGGGCGTTTGAGTGGCGTATCCGCCACCTTTTTTCTGAACCGTTTTTCGGACCTGATCGAGTTTACCTTCGCCGTAGCACCCGGTAGCCCCAACTATTTGAACGTCGAAAAGGCTAAAAGTCAGGGCCTGGAGTTGGAGGCCTTCCGTGAGATCCTGGCCGGTTTCAAACTGGGGGGAGGCTACACTTTCACCGATACGGAAGTGACGGATTCAGGTTCCACGCCGGGTGGCAACTTCGTCGAAGGTGAAAGCCTCCTGCGACGTCCCCGTCATTCGGGGCTCCTTTACTTCTCCCGTTCTGGTCGCCGTCTGAGTGGGCGAATCGATTTCAAGTTCAAGGGGAAGCGTGCGGATCGGCAATTCTTTCCCGATTTCAGCAGCGCCAGGGTCGAGCTGCCGGGCTACCTGAAGGTGGACTGCAGTCTGCGTTTCTCGATTTTCCCCCTGGGCTCGGATGGCGATGTGGCGCTGACGCTACGCGGTGAGAATCTGCTCGACAGGGACTATGAAGAGATCGCCGGCTTTGCCTCTCCCGGCCGGCGGGTGATGGCCGGGCTGGCGGTGGGGTTTTAGCGCTTGCTGGCGCTCGTGCGGTTACTGGTTGAATGTCGAAGGTTCGCGACCCGTAGGGGCCGGCCTTGTGCCGCCCCGATGAGGCGGGCGACCACAAGGGTCGCCCCTACGATTCATGTCCGGCTGTCGCGGTCCACTTTAAAGCCCATCACAAATCGCAGGCGGCCGGCAGTCCGGGGATGCCGCGCGCTTTGAGGGCAGCCCACACTATGGCGCGCGAAGTGGCTTCGGCTGCCAGTGCTCCAACCAGCCCGGGATGTGCCTCCACGGCTTTGCCCACCGAAAGCGTAAAGACAGTGTTGCCGTCGCCGGGGGTATGAACCGGGTTTATGGCACGGGCGAACCCATCATGACTCATCTGCGCGATCTTCGTCAGTTGGGTCTTGTCCAATCGGGCATTGGTGGCGACTACAGCCAGAGTGGTGTTCTGGATGACAGCCCCCACGGCTCTGCCTTCCCCTCCAGCATCTGCTGCACAGTATCAGCCAGCCCCCGGCCGTCGGTTGTTCTAGCTCCGGCTACCAGCTTTCCCGTTTGTGGATCCATGATGTCCCCGGCTGCATTTACGGCAGCCAGAGCCGCGACGGTCGGGCTTCCAACCTGTATTGAGGCCGAGCCGATTCCGCCCTTCATAGCGCGTTTCATGCCCAGGATCTTCCCCACTGTAGTCCCGGTTTCGGCCCCGACGTTTCCCTCCGCGACGGGCCCCGAAGACGCTACCGTGCAGGCGCGATAGCCGGAGGCCTGATCCGGGCGATTTCCTGGATCCGCAACCCCGAGGTCATAGAGAATCGCTGCGGGAACGATTGGAACCGAGCCATTCGTGCACTCTCGCCCGACAGTCAGTAGCGCGCACGATAGTAAGCGCGTGTTAGCCTGGCGGGGACGCGCTTGTTATCACGCGCGCTACTGTCGGCCTCGTCGCTCGCGAAGCGTGGCGGCAGGCTCAGGCCTTGCCGTTCTGTTGCTTTCATCTTCAACTCTCAACCAGGGAACCCGCTGTCGGAAAGGGCAAGTTGAGATGTAAGCCGAATTCTGTCGCGCCCGGGGGCGCGGGTGATCATTCATCTAGGAGCCGGGTTGCCCCGGCCCTCGAGCGGCCTACCCGCTCCGCGTCCGTACGAGACGGATGAGCCGGGCGTGCTCTGACGGAGCCTATTTGGCCTTGCACCGCGTGGGGTTTACCCTGCCCCCGGTGTCACCACCGGGGCGGTGAGCTCTTACCTCGCCTTTTCACCCTTACCATCTCACGATGGCGGTATCTTTTCTGTGGCACTTTCCGTAGGGTCGCCCCCCCTTCCCGTTAGGAAGCACGCTGCCCTGTGGTGTTCGGACTTTCCTCCCCCCGGGGCCAGCCCGGGCGGCGATCACCCTCTCTACTTGCCCGTGAGCATTCTAGCACGCGGAACGCGGCGGCGGCCTGCGTGCTGGTTACCAGCGGGTCGTAAATCAGAGCCCCCGGCGGAAGCCGGGGGATGGCATCTGAGCCAGGTCGCAACCATTCCGTCCGGCTGCTCCCGCAGCCGGCTCTGATCATCTCGTGCCCGCCAGCCCTTATGAAATCCGAATCCGAGTTTTCGAAAACCGGGGTGTCTGAACGAAGATCAGTTTGCCGAAGACGGTCCCCAGCTTCGCCGATGCCTCAAACCGCACCGGCAGTCGGAGAGCATCCCGACTGTACCAGATACGGAAGTGGCCGCCCCCGCGGAAGATTCCATCTTCGGTTCGAAGACGTACGCAGTCATGTGAATCCAGACCCGAGCGTATGGTTTCCAGCGCTTCTACCTCAACCTTGACGTGCTTGATTCGACCATTGTCGTGGAGGTAAATCAGGTACTTTTGCGTGGGGCGGAGCTCACGCAGACGGCCTGCATAGAAAACCGAAAGAACATCCGAAATAGCGCCGGGCAGGTCCTCGATCTTCTGGCTTCGAACGGTGCATGCCTGGCTATTGGCCAGGTCGATTTCGCGCACCTGCGCCTGGCCGGCCTGATAGTCAACAATCAATTCGAGATCCCTCTTCTTCTTTTCCTCAGTGCTCCGTCTCCGGTGCCGTTTGCGGTGAATGAACTTGAGGGACCGAAAGTCTCGAGCGTCAACGATCGATTCGAACTCGTCCTCGATCTCCCAGCCCATAAAGGCCAGGACACCCCCCGATCGAGCCTGAGCCGTGATCCGGTAGGCCGGAGTCCCCAGGTATTCCTGTTTCCGGATCCGAAAATCGATTTCGCCGGCCTTCAAGGAGGGGGAAATGGGGAGGGGCCTCCAGCTCACCTCGAAACGGACCTGCTCGCCGTCTTGAAAAGGGAACGAAGCAGGGACCGTCGAATCAATCAGCGGAAGGGCAGGGATCGCTGGAGAAACGAAAGCTGCCGAGTGAAGCACCAGGGCCCCCAGGGCACACCAGCACCAGAATTTCTGAAATCCATTTACATGGACCATTTGAGTCTCAAGTACAAAAAAAGGCTGAGCCCTAGATACCCCAGAACGGCATTGTACTCCCGATTATTCCACACCCGGTCCCACTGAAACGAGGAACTCTTCTGACTCTCCCCGAGGGCAAGGGGCTTCCACGGAAAAAAGAGCGACACCCGCCGTCTGTACAGACGGTAGTTCTCTCCGTAGAGTTCGCACAACTCTTTCTCTTCTCTCTGCATGACCGGTCGATAGAGGAGGACAAAAAGGAACAAAAAGAGGATAAACAGCACGAACCGCCCAGAGGCCACAGTGAAACCCAGGCCCATCAGGAAGGATCCCAGGTAGAGAGGATTCCGCGTGAACCGATAGGGACCACTGACCGCCAGTTGCTGCCACTTCTCGAGATGCCCGGCCGACCAGATTCTGAGCCCGAGTCCTGCCGCAGCGACCAGCAGTCCCGCCGCCAGCGTGGGAGGCAGAGGTCGGCAGTAGAGAAGGAAGATCAGCGCGAAAAGAAAGCCGGCGGGGACGCGGATCCGCTGCACCCTCAAGGTTTTCTTTTCCCCGGCTGTGCACCTCCGATTCTTCCTCCAATCCGTTGGAGGAGGCCGGCACTCGACCTGTCCTTGGGGTCTCCCACGATCGCAATTCGGCCTCCATAGTCTTGTACCGTCTCGCGTTCCGGGACCGTTTCGGCGGTGTAGTCCGTCCCCTTGGCATGAACGTCGGGTCGTAGCTGCTCGAGCAGGTGGTCGGCGGTCGGGTCGTCGAAAATGATCACCCGATCCACACATTCGAAAGCGGAAATGATCTCAGCTCTGTCGCTCACCGGAAAGAGGGGGCGGCTGACGCCTTTCAGCGCTCGCACCGAGCGATCGCTGTTGAGTGCCACGAACATGAAGTCGCCTTCCGCGGCCGCAGCCGTCAGATAGCGAACGTGGCCCACGTGCAGCAGATCGAAGCATCCGTTGGTGACGACTACGGATTTTCCCTGTGCTCTCGCCTTCTCGCGCAACTCCAGGGCCCGTTTGAGAGTTACGAGCTTGGCAGATGTGTGCTTGTCAGGCATGACTCACTGCTCGCGCAAGTTCGTCATGGGAAACCGTCGCAGTGCCCTTTTTCATAACCACGAGACCTGCGGCCACATTGGCCAGCCGGGCCGCTTCCCGGAAGCTGGCCCCGGCGGCCAGGCTGGCCGTGTAGGTCGCCGTGACGGTGTCTCCCGCCCCGGTCACGTCGGATACTTCATCGCTTCCAAAGGCGGGGATGTGCGTGACCCGGTCCTCTTCGAAAAGGCTCATACCAAGTCTTCCGCGCGTAACCAGGAGGGCCTTCAGCGCCCATTCTTTCAACAGGCCCTGGCCGGTGCTGACGAGGCGCTCTTCATTCCGGCCGATCTGCACCGACCTGGCCTCTTCGACTTCACTGACATTAGGGGTGATGGAAGTGGCCCCCGTGAAGCGCTCCGGGTGAAACCGGGAATCGATGACGATCGGCACTCCGCGGGAACGAGCCAGCTCCACAGCCCTCGAGGCCAGAGAACCCGTAATGGTACCGAGGCTGTAGTCGGAAATAATAACGGCATCGACTTCGGGGAGGGACGTTTCCAGGTTGTGGAGGAGCCGGGATTCGGTCCGGGCGTCCAGCTCATGTCTGTGTTCGTAGTCAAGACGGACGACCTGTTGGCGGAAAGAATGAAACGACCCGGCCATCAGGCGGCTCTTGCAGCTGGTCTTGAACCGGCTGGAAAGCACCACGCCCTCCGTCGCCACCGATTCGGGCCAGGCCGATAGCAGACCCTGTCCCCATCGGTCATCGCCCAGGACTCCCACGGGAGTAACACGCCCGCCCAGAGCTGCCACGCCGCCAACCGTGTTGGCACCGCCACCAGGGCGCCAGTCCCGCTTCCGGTATCTCAGGATGAGCACGGGAGCCTCGCGGGAGGTACGGGTAATCTCGCCGAAAATGAACTCATCGAGCAAGAAATCGCCCAGCACCAGGACGTGGGTGTCCCCGATAGCACGAATCAGTTTCTCAAGATCTCTCAACAAACTCTCCAAATCCCCAACGTAGTAGGGGCCGGCCTCGTGCCGGCCCGCATGACGGGCGACCACCAGGGTCGCCCCTACGCATTTCCGGGTGACCGCAGGGGCCGGCCTCGTGCCGGCCCGCATGACGGGCGACCACCAGGGTCGCCCCTACGCAGTCCGATTCGATCGCCGCGTGGAAGCGGCTCCTAGCCTTTGTTCTCAACTATCTCTCCCAGTATCCATTGAACGGCCTGGAGAATGTCCCTTGCTTCAAAATCAGGAGCTGCGACTCCGCCCCGGGGCCGCGGGCCGGACGGCTCACCCGTGGGATCGGTGATCAGCACAGTGCGACAGCCGGCTCTCCTGCCGGCCTCGATGTCGCTTTCCGAGTCGCCCACCATGAAACTCAGATCAGGAGACAGACCCAGCTCATTAGCGGCCCTCAGGATCAAGCCGGGCTGTGGCTTGCGGCAGGCGCAGGCGGTTCGGTAAGGGTCGTTCCCAGCCGTCGGATGATGGGGACAATAGTAAAAGGCATCCAGGAAGACCCCGCGGCGCCGCAATCTGGCTTGAATCTCGGAGTGTATGGCCTTCAGTCCTTCTTCGCTGAGAAGTCCTCGGGCAACAGCCGACTGGTTGGTGACGACGACGCCCGGGATCCGATTTTGGTTGAGAAGCCGCACGGCTTCCCAGGTACCTTCGAACATCTGGAGATCGGAAATCTCCGGGAGATACTCTCGATGTCGAATCAGGGTCCCGTCCCGGTCGAGAAAGACCGCTTTCCTGCGAAGAAGAGGCGCCCGGTCGGGGCCCGGAGAAGCAGAAAGATCTGCAATCGTACCCGTTTCTGCCATCTCTAAGTACTCCCTTCCATAAATATGATGATGTTTGCGGATGGGTCTTGCGAGGTGAGATTGCGAAGAGAGGAGGAGGCGATGCAGTAGCATCGTTGACGACGAACGATAAAGAGATCGCCCGCAACCCCCATCCGCCCGCAGGGTTGGGGCGGGACAGGCCCATCTCTTCGTTGTTCCTCCTCGCCGATGTCCCTGCATCGACTCGTCGTCTCGCCTTGATCTGATCTCCGTCGCGCTCCCAACCTCAAGTCGGTGGCTCAGTGTGCATCTTGAGGCCAAGTCAGGTAAAGGCAATGTTGGCCTGGCCCAGGAACCGCAGTGAGCGAAGTGAACAAACATCATCATATTTATGGAAGTGAGTATTCAGAATTCTCGCAGGTTTGGCGCTCAGCTTCCAGGTTCCAGGTTCCGCGAGATGATCAGAGCCGGCCGCGGGAGCGGCCGGGAAGCAAGTTCGCAGACCGTTTCGGTCCTCCCCCCGGCTACCGCCGGGGGCTCTGATTTGCCGTCAGCAGTCCCCGGGCAGCCTCGAAAACCTCTTCAACGGTGATCCGGTCGAAACAGCGCAGGTCGATCGGGCACTCCCGGAGCAGGCAGGGACTGCACTCGACGTGCTTGTGGATGACAACGGCCCGGCGACACAGGGGACCGGTAGCGATCTCGTCAGTCGATCCGAAAAGCGCCACCTGGGGCCGATTCAGCGCTGCCGCCAGGTGCATGGGACCCGAATCGTTGGTTAGCAGAAGATCGCACTCGCTGAGAAGTCCCATTAGAGTTGCCAGAGTGGTTCGCCCGCTCAGATCGTGAGCCTTCCTCTTCATGTGTACGAGCACGAGCTCGGCCAGCGGCTGCTCCTGTGCCGAGCCCACCAGAAGGATCTGTGCCCCTTCCTGGTTCACAAGAAGATCGGCAACGGCAGCGTAGCGGTCCGGATACCATCGTTTGGCAGGACCGAAGGCTGCGCCCGGACTCAAGATCACGAGAGGTCGCGTCCGGTCGATTCCAATCTCTCTCAACAGCCGGTTGGCCTCTTCAACCCCGGACCCGGGTGCCTCCAGACTGATGTCGGGAGCGAAGTCATCGCGGGCGACATAGTCTGTTTCTGAGAGCCCCAGCTGATGAATAAGATCCAGATAGTAGAAGGCCTGGTGAAGTCCGAGTTGTTTGGTTCTGGGTTGCGCGCGATGCGTCAGCAGGAAGGACCGTCCGTCCGTCTGGTAGCCCAGCCTCTGCGGGACTCTAGCCAGGAAGGGCGAGAGCGCAGAGGAAAAGGAGTTAGGAAAGAGCAAGACGCTGTCTGAGCCTCGGAGAGAGCCCACGGCTCGAAACCGATTCCAGTACCCGGGCCGATCCCAGGTGAAGACCCGGTCAACGAACGATTGCCCCTCGAAAAGGTCGGTGACCCAGCGGCGACCGGCCACTGTCAGGCGCGTTTCCGGCTGGAGTCGCCGCAATTCCCGGAGCGCAGCGACCGACATCACACAGTCCCCGATCCAGTTACTTGCGCGAACCAGCAGTTGGCGTTTCATGCGCCCCCCCGGGCGGCGATCAGCAGATCCTCGAGTTCTTGTTTCCAGATCTTCATGTACTCGTCCCGATCCTCAGGGCGAGCCTCGATCTCGAATACGAGGAGTTCACCCTCTTCGAATTGCAATGGGCTCAGGCGAACCGCGTCTTTCTCCGTCGTGACCACATTGCGGGCTCCCAGCGTTCTGGTCCGCTCCAGAACTTCGTCCAGCTCATGCTGCCGAAAGACGTGATGATCTCGGAAGAAAAACTGGTCCAAAACGTAAATCTGGTAGTGGGCGAGATCCCGCAGAAACACGTCCGGATTGCCGATAGCCGCCAGTGCTACCACGTCGTGACCCGTCAGGTCCCTGACCGGGAAGGGCGTCCCCGTGGCCAGGTCCCGGAGCCCGGTGGCGTCATGGTAAAAGTAGCCAATCGGCACGGTGGGATGATGAGTCCGCACGGTTCGTTCGATTTCCTCTGTCCGCGTAGCCAGATGGGCGCGTGTAATGATGACCATGTCCGCTCTGGAGATGGCTCTCAAGGGTTCGCGGAGGCGGCCTCTGGGAAGAAGATACCCCCCACCGAAAGGATCAGTGCCGTCTATGAGCAGGATATTCAGGTCCCTTGACAGGGCCAGGTGCTGGAACCCGTCGTCGAGCAAGTGAATGCTATTCTCAAACCGGTCTTCGACTGAGCGGCCGGCCCGATAGCGATCTCTTCCGACCACGACAGGGATTCCCGGAAGTCTACGGGCCAGCATATGTGGCTCATCCCCGGATGCCACCGGTTCGAGCAGCACTTCTTTTCCATCGGAGACGATCGCCCCGTCCTTTTCCCGCTGTCCGCGGTAGCCCCGGCTCAAGATGATCGGCTGGTAGTGCAACTGCTGGACGGCCTTTGCCAGATAGGCCACGAAGGGGGTCTTGCCCGTCCCCCCGACGGTGAGGTTGCCGACGCTGATAACTGGAAAGCGGAGTCTGCGGATGGGCAGTACTCCCCATCGGAAGAGAAGCCAGCGAGCCTCGACACCAATCCGGTAAAGCAGCGACAGCAGATAAGTCATGGGTCCAGCGGCAGTATCCCGGGAGCACAGTGGCGAATCAGTCCAAGAGTGCGACGTACGGCACCCTGGTTTTCCCGAACCACCGACCGAGCGTTGCGCCCCAGCCATCTCCGCGCAGAGCCATCCAGGAGAAGTTCTCGCATCTTGGTCTGAAGCTGCTGAGGGGAGTTCACCTGCAGGGCGCCGTAGGAGAGAAGGAAGACCTCTGCCATCTCTCTGAAGTTCTCCATGTGTGGTCCGAACAGAATCGGTTTCTTGAAGTGAGCCGCTTCGATCGGGTTGTGTCCACCGGCCTGAGTCAGGCTTCCGCCCACGAAAACCACGTCGGCAATCTCATACAGGTGAGCCAGCTCCCCGATGGTGTCGAGCACGGCGACATGCGCCTCTGTGGATGAAAAGGTGTCCATCTGAGAGCGGCGCAGGACGTTCAACGGACTGTTACCGAGCAGATCCGCAACGGCACTAGCCCGGTGAGGATGCCTCGGTGCCACCACCCAGCGGAGCTGATCAAACTCCCGGCGCAATGCCAGAAAGACGTCGAGCAGAATCGCCTCCTCCCCTTCGTGAGTGCTTCCACAGACCCAGATCAGGCGGCCCTTTTCATTGCCCAGCAATCGCCCCAGCTGCCGCCCGGCCCGAGTGGCCCCGGGGTTCTCCGGCAGGGAGTAGTCAAACTTGAGATTTCCAACCCGATGAATACGATCCGAAAGACCGCCCAGCTGGATGGCCTTTTCCTGGTCTGCGCGACTCTGCATGCCCAGCTTGCAAAATGCGCCCAGCATAGCGGTGGTGAGAAAGCGGATTCGGCGGTAGCGCTCGAAGGACCGGTCTGAAAATCTGCCGTTGATGAGAAGAAGAGGCGTCCCGGTCTCTTTGACGCATCCTATAAAAGAAGGCCACAGCTCCGTCTCAGTGAGGATGACCAGATCCGGGTCGACGGCCCGCAGATAGCGCCGGCAGCTGGTTCTCCAGTCCAGGGGAAAGTAGAAAACCGTCGCTTCCTTTGCAAAGAGTCCCTGGGCGACTTTCTGGCCGGTGGGCGTCGTTGTCGAGAGAAAGAGCCGATCCGGAGGGAGGGCCAGGTGCTTCACCAGGGTGCGTATGGAGTTGGCCTCGCCAACAGAGACGGCGTGAATCCAAACGCGGAAAGCCGTTTTGGGGGGGAGTTCTACAAGTCTCCGCGGCAGTCGACCGGCGCGCTCCAGGATCGGGACCTGTCCTTCGCTCCGGGTCAAGATCCGGGCCAGATACACAGGGAAGTAGAGAAGGAGACCGAGAGTGTAGATGAGGGGATAGAGATGATGCACGAGCCGCAACATTCTTTTTTAAAACGATGACCGCCGTGGCTCATCCTAACAGACGCTGAGGGGCAGTCCTCAGGATGCTTTCGTAGAGGGTCTCGAAATCTCGAGCATAAGGTCCCCGGATCGGCTTGACAGCGAATCCTCAGCGGGCTTAATATTTAGGGCTCGTTATTTGACAACGAAGTGTGCCCGTTTTGATGATGCTGAGGCATCTTTTTTTGTTTCTAGGAGTGCGAGGCAGTGCCCACGTTTAACCAGTTGGTCCGAAAGGGACGCAAGCGGCAGAAGAGCAAAACCAAGAGCCCGGCTCTTCAGGGCTGTCCTCAGAAAAGAGGTGTGTGTGTGCGTGTTTACACGCAGACTCCCAAGAAACCGAACTCGGCGCTTCGCAAGGTTGCTCGGGTCCGTTTGACCAATGGGATTGAAGTCACAACCTATATTCCGGGGGTGGGGCACAATCTGCAGGAGCATTCAATCGTTCTGATCAGGGGCGGTCGGGTCAAAGATCTTCCCGGGGTCAGGTATCATGTTATCCGGGGCACTCTGGACGCCGTTGGAGTCGAGCACAGGAAACAAAGACGCTCCAAGTACGGCACCAAGAGGCCCAAGGGATAGTCGCAAGGAACTGGTTTTTCCAAGCTGCATGGAAGTCGAATGCAGCTTGTTTTTGTTTTTGGAGCCATCGATATGCCCAGGCGCAGAGAAGTTCCGAGGCGTCCGATTCCGCCGGATTCCGTCTATGGCAGCGAGCTGGTTTCGCGATTTATCAATCAGCTGATGAAGGATGGCAAGAAAACTGTCTCCGAGCACAACTTTTATGCTGCTATGGAGCTGATCCGAGAACGATCCAATGATGATCCGGTCAAAATCTTTCGCCGGGCACTGGATAACGTCAAACCGATGGTCGAGACGAAGTCTCGTCGGGTGGGCGGATCAACGTATCAGATTCCAATTGACGTCAGTGGCCGCCGGCGCGTTTCGCTGGGGATCCGCTGGTTGATTGGGTATGCAAGGGGTCGGCACGAACGGACCATGGCCCAACGTCTGGCGAATGAGATCATGGATGCCGCCAATGACCGAGGTGGGGCGGTGAAGAAGAAGGAGGACGTATACCGCATGGCTGAAGCCAACAAGGCTTTTGCGCATTACCGCTGGTAGTTCGACCCGCCCTGGCTGGTGCAACGGCTCATAAATTTCGAGCCAAGGTTCAGGACTATGAAGCGCTGCACTGGTACGAATCACTAAAGCATTGCATCGCAGAAAAACTCCGGCTACTGAAAGCACGGAGAATAGAGAAATAGAAGTGTCTAGGAAAGTTCCCTTAAGCGAAACCCGAAACATCGGGATCATGGCGCATATCGATGCAGGTAAGACGACCTGCACCGAGCGGATTCTGTTTTATACCGGCATGACCTACAAGCTGGGTGAAGTGCATGACGGGACGGCGACCATGGATTGGATGGTGCAGGAGCAGGAGCGGGGGATCACGATTACTTCCGCGGCAACCACCTGCATGTGGGGTAAGACCCGCATCAATATCATCGATACCCCGGGCCACGTCGACTTCACCGCAGAAGTAGAACGATCTCTCAGGGTCCTGGATGGAGCGGTGGCTCTGTTCGATGCCGTTGCCGGGGTGGAACCCCAGTCGGAGACCGTCTGGAGACAGGCGGATAAGTATGGGGTGCCCAGGATCGCGTTCATGAACAAGATGGACCGACCGGGTGCGGATTTCTTTGCTTCCCTGGAGTCGATTCGAAGAAAGCTGGGGGCCAAACCGATTCCGGTTCAGATTCCTCTTGGCCAGGAGGAAACTTTCGAAGGGATCATCGATCTGATCACCATGAAAGCAGTTGTCTACGAGACGGAGACTCTGGGGGCGGAATTCGAGATCCAGGAGATTCCGGAGCAGCATCTGGAAATGGCAGCCGAGTGGCGGGACAAAATGGTGGAGCTGGTCGTCGAAAGCGACGACTCTCTGCTCGAGAAATATCTTGCCGGCCAGGAGATTGAAGCCGCCCAACTCGTGGCCGCCATCCGCAAGGGGACCTGCCGGCTGGAATTTACCCCATGCCTGTGCGGGAGCGCCTTCAAGAACAAGGGCATCCAGCCCCTGCTGGACGCCCTTGTCAGCTATCTTCCCAGCCCGCTGGATATTCCGCCCATGCTGGGAACGCACCCCCATACGGGACAGGAACTGGAGCGCGTTGCTGACGATGAAGCTCCCTTCTCCGGTCTCGTGTTTAAGATCATGACCGATCCGTTTGTGGGCCAGTTAGCCTTCATGCGAGTCTACTCAGGCACCCTTCCCACGGGCTCGAAAGTGATGAACAGTCGCGAGGGGAAGAAAGCGAGGATTGGCCGGTTGCTGCGCATGCACGCCAACAAAAGGGAGGAAATGAAGCAGGTGCACTCCGGCGACATCACGGCGGTTGTCGGATTGAAACGTGTCGCGACCGGCGACACCATCTGTGACCCGGCGCACCCGATCATTCTGGAGGCGATGGATTTTCCCGAGCCGGTGATCTCCGTGGCCATTGAACCCAAAACTCGGGCTGATCAGGAAAAACTTGTGTTCTCGCTGCAGAAAATGATGCAGGAAGATCCAACATTCAAGGTTCATACCGATGAAGAGACCGGCCAGACAATCATTTCCGGGATGGGAGAATTGCATTTGGAAATCATTGTCGACCGGCTGCTCCGGGAGTTTGATGCCAGGGCCAATGTAGGAAGGCCGCAGGTGGCCTACAAGGAAACGATTTGCTCCTCCGCCCGGGCCGAGGGCCGTTTCGTCCGCCAGACGGGCGGCCGGGGTCAGTACGGTCACGTGAAGATCGAGATCGAGCCGGTACCTGGAGAAGGTTTCGTGTTTGAGAGTCGAATCGTTAGAGGGGCGATTCCCAAAGAGTTTATCGGACCCGTCGAACAGGGTGTTCGCGAGGCCATGGAAAACGGTGTCCTTGCCGGCTACGAAATGCAGGACGTTAAAGTCACGCTGCTCGACGGCTCCTTTCATGAAGTCGACTCTTCGGAGATCGCTTTCAAGATCGCCGGATCGATGGCCTTCAAGAAGGCCGCAGGAGCTGCCGGTCCCGTCCTTCTCGAGCCCGTGATGAGCGTCGAAGTCGTTATGCCGGAGGACGAGGACTATACCGGCGACGTCATCGGGGACTTGAGTGCGCGCCGCGGCAAAATTGGACAGTTGGAGTCACGCGCGAACAGTCGGGTCGTTTCAGCGGTCGTACCGTTGTCTGAAATGTTCGGGTACGCCACGACGCTCAGGTCGCTGACTCAGGGCCGCGCGAACTACACGATGCATTTTGACCATTTCCGCAAGGTGCCGGATCAGACTGCCGCCGAAACAATAGCGAAAACGCAGGGCAGGCTGGTAGGAGAGTCTCGGTAAATCATTTGAAGAGGGAGTGAGAATACCGTCATGGCGAAAGAGAAGTTTAAGCGGACAAAGCCGCACGTAAACGTCGGGACGATAGGACACGTGGATCATGGGAAGACGACGCTGACGGCGGCGATCACGCAGGTGCTTGCGGAGTCGGAAGGGTCGACGGAAATACGGACGTTTGATTCGATAGACAATGCGCCGGAAGAGAGGGAGCGAGGGATCACGATAGCGACGGCGCACGTGGAGTATGAGACGCAGAACCGGCACTATGCGCACGTGGATTGTCCGGGGCATGCGGATTATGTGAAGAACATGATAACCGGGGCGGCGCAGATGGATGGAGCGATCCTGGTGGTGAGTGCAGCGGACGGGCCGATGCCGCAGACGCGGGAGCATATTTTGCTGGCGCGGCAGGTGGGAGTGCCGTTCATCGTGGTGTTTTTGAACAAAGTGGACATGGCGGACGACGAGGAGTTGGTGGAGTTGGTGGAGTTGGAGGTGAGGGAACTGCTCTCGACGTATGAGTTTCCGGGGGATGAGATACCGGTGGTGCGGGGGAGTGCACTGAAGGCGCTGGAAGGAGATGAGGCGGGGAAGGAGCAGGTCCGGGAGTTGATGGCGGCGGTGGACGAGTACATACCGGTGCCGGAGCGAGGGGTGGACCAGCCGTTTCTGATGCCGATCGAGGACATTTTTTCGATCAGCGGACGAGGGACGGTGGTGACGGGGAGGATCGAGCGAGGGATGGTGAAGGTTGGGGAGGAGATGGAGATCGTGGGGATCCGGGAGACGATGAAGCGAGTGGTGACGGGAGTGGAGATGTTCAAGAAGCTGCTGGACGAGGGTCAGGCTGGAGACAATGTGGGGTTGTTGTTGAGAGGGACGGACAAGGATGATGTGGAGCGGGGCCAGGTGGTGGCGAAGGCAGCCTCGATCACGCCGCATGTGAATTTCAAGGCGGAAGCGTATGTACTGACAAAGGACGAAGGAGGGCGGCACACGCCGTTTTTCAAGGGATACCGACCGCAGTTTTATTTTCGGACGACGGATGTGACGGGAGTCGTGGAACTGCCGCAAGGTACGGAGATGGTGATGCCGGGAGACAATGTGTCGGTGAATGTGGAGTTGATCACCCCGATTGCGATGGAGAAAGGATTGCGATTCGCCATCCGGGAAGGTGGACGAACCGTCGGAGCCGGTACCATTACCGAGATTCTGGAGTAAGTACTAAGAAGAAAGGGGCATTGAATTCCGATGCTGGATGAGAAGATCAGGATCCGTTTGAAAGCTTTCGATCATCGTGTCCTGGACCAGTCCACGCGCGAAATCGTGGATATCGCCAAGAGAACGGGTGCCAGGGTTTCGGGACCGGTTCCGCTGCCGACCAAGATTAGCCGTTATACGGTGCTGCGTTCGCCCCATGTGGACAAGAAGTCGAGAGAGCAGTTCGAGGTCCGAACTCATAAGAGACTGGTGGACATTCTGGAACCGACCCCGCAAACGGTAGATGCCCTCATGAAGCTGGATCTTCCGGCGGCTATCGATGTCGAAATCAAGGCGTTCGGGACCGAGAAGGAATAGTTATGGTACAGGGCTTGATCGGCAGGAAACTTGGCATGACTCAGGTTTTTGACGAACAGGGACTGGTGATTCCCGTGACCGTCATCCAGGCCGGGCCCTGTGTGGTGGTTCAGAAAAAGTCCCGCGCGCACGACGGCTACGAGGCTGTTCAGTTGGGTCTGGTTGAAGACCGGAAGGCTCGGGCCAACCGACCCATGAGTGGACATTTCGAGAAAGCCGGGGTTGCTGCCAGTCGAAGGCTCAGAGAATTCTCCTTTGCGGAGGGTGAGGACACGGAGATCTCCGTGGGTGACCAGGTGCTGGTGCAGGACGTTTTCGCCGTCGACGACCGGGTGGATGTCGCCGCGAGGACAATCGGAAGGGGGTTCCAGGGCGTGATCAAGCGCCACGGCTTCTCGGGTGGACGTGCCACCCATGGCTCGATGTTTCATCGGGCGCCCGGCTCGATTGGACAGAGTGCCTCTCCCAGTCGGGTGATGAAGGGCATGCGGGGTCCCGGCCACATGGGGAACCGACCTAGAAAGGCCAAGAATCTAAAAGTCGTCAAGGTCGATCCCGAACGCAATCTGCTGCTCGTCAAGGGCTCGGTTCCGGGGAGCCGCGGGAACTACGTTCAGATCTACAGAACAAGCTGACAATGAATTCATGAGAGGTGAAATCAAGGAGCCCCGGAATGGCTAAGGTTCAAATCCGGAATCTTAAGAACAAGCCGGTCGGAGAACTGGAGTTGAATGACGCTGTCTTTGACTACAGTGCCAGCGAGACCCTCGTCTGGGAAGCGGTTCGAGCCTTTCTGGCCGGACGCAGAAAGGGAACGCACAAGACCAAGAACCGGGCTGAGGTCCGGGGAGGCGGCGGAAAACCCTGGCGTCAAAAGGGAACAGGACGCTCCCGGGTGGGCAGTCTGAGAAGTCCGCTGTGGCGTACTGGAGGCACCGTGTTTGGACCCCAGCCCCGGGACTACTCGCAGCGCTTTCCACGCAAAAAGAAACGGGGAGCGGTTCGGATGGTGCTTTCGGACAAACTGCGAAATGAGCGGATCATTGTGGTGCAAGATTTTCAGCTGGAAAGCCACAAAACCAGTGATTTTTCGGCCCTTCTCAAGGTTTTCGACGTGACGGGCAAAGTCCTCGTGGTGGACGACGAAAACCGAAATCTCTACCTGGGTTCGAGAAACCTTCCCGGAGTCACAATGGTTCCAACCAGCGGAGTTAACGTCTACGACTTGCTCAACTGTGAGCATCTGATGATCTCCCGGCAGGCTGTGGAGAAGCTCGAGGAGAGTCTGAGACCATGAAGCTCACTCGGTTCGATATCCTCAAGTATCCGCATGTCACTGAGAAGGCGACCCTTGTGCGGGACGACAACGAGGGACGGGTAGTGGTCTTCAAAGTCGAAAAGCAGGCGACGAAGCGTCAGATTCGCGAGGCGATTGAGAAGATCTTCAAGGTCAGAGTCGAAAAGGTTCGCACGGCCAATTTTCAGGGGAAGCTCAAGCGACAGGGTCGTAATGTGGGCCGGCGCCCGGGCTGGAAGAAGGCCTACGTGACCCTCAGAGAGGGAGAGAAACCAATCGAGTTTTTTGAAGGTGTTTAATTTCCATGGCGATTAAGGGTTATAAGCCGACATCCCCGGGACGACGATCTCGGACCGTCGACAGCAGAGACGAACTGGCGGACATCAAGCCGCTGAGGCGGCTGACGGGCGGGAAAAAGCGAATCAGCGGGCGTGGCAGCTCGGGGCGCATCAGTGTTCGGCGCCGAGGCGGCGGGCACAAAAGGCGGTACCGGGTGATTGATTTTCGCCGTGACAAGGACGTGGTCCCCGCCAGGGTCGCCTGTATCGAATATGACCCCAACCGCAGTGCCTGGTTGGCCCGTCTTCACTATGCAGATGGCGAGAAACGCTACATCCTGGCAACGGCCGGCATGAAACCCGGGGACACGGTGGTATCGGGACCTGACGCCGACATTGTCGCGGGAAACAGTCTTCCACTGGTCAATATTCCGCTGGGGACAACCATCCATAATCTGGAACTGACTCCCGGGAGAGGGGCGCAACTGGTTCGGAGTGCAGGGGCCTCAGCCCAGCTCGTGGCCAAAGAGGGGCGCTATGCGCAGGTGCGGATGCCTTCGGGGGAAGTCAGACGGATTTTTATCCTGTGTCGGGCCACTGTGGGGCAGGTTGGGAACACCAACCATGAGAACGTCTCCTTGGGAAAGGCAGGTGCCTCCCGCTGGCGCGGTCGCCGGCCCAAGGTCCGGGGTGTCGCGATGAATCCGGTCGATCACCCCATGGGGGGAGGCGAAGGTCGCACCTCGGGCGGCAGGCATCCCTGCTCGCCCTGGGGATGGCCGACCAAGGGTTACAAGACGCGAAACAACAAGAGGACGAACCGTTTCATTGTACGGAGAAAGAAGTAACGTACGCGGATAGAAGAAGGAGTTTTGCATGCCCAGATCCGTCAAAAAGGGACCTTTCGTTGATGACCATCTGATGAAGAAGGTTCGCCATGCGGTGGCAACGAAAGACGGCGGCGTGATCAAAACCTGGTCGCGGCGTTCTACCGTTGTTCCCGAGATGGTGGCTCTGACGATCGCTGTGCACAACGGCAGGCGCTTCATTCCCATCTTTGTCACCGAGAACATGGTGGGCCACAAACTGGGTGAGTTTTCTCCAACCAGGACCTTTAGAGGGCATATCCGGAGATCAGAGAAAGCGTCTCGAATGCGGTGAGAGATGGAAGCAGTAGCCATAGCGAAATACATTAAGGGATCGCCTCAGAAGGCCCGACTTGTCATCGACCTGATCCGGGGTAAGAAGGTGGAGGAAGCGCTGACCATTCTCAGGTTTTCTCACAAGAGGTTCGCTCGGCCGATCGAAAAGGTGTTGCGCTCGGCCATTTCCAACGCTGAGCAAAAAGCCCCGGCTCTTGAAGTTGAAGAGCTGTACGTGAAAGAGGCGTATGTAGGCATCGGGCCGACCAAGCGGCGAAGCCGAATTCGACCGGCACCAATGGGTCGCGCTCACCGTCAAATGAGAAGACTGAGTCACATTACGGTTCGAGTTTCGGACGGTCAGGAATAGGAGGAGGCAGCAGTTTGGGCCAAAAAGTTCACCCTTACGGTTTTCGGCTTGGTTATACGAGAACCTGGCGCTCGCGCTGGTTCGCGACCAAGAACTACGGAGAGCTTCTGCAGGAAGACCTCCGCATCAGGCGGGATCTGAAAGAGCAGTTCTTCCATGCCGGCATCTCTTCTATTGAGATCGAGCGGGCGGCCAATAAGCTTACGCTGGTGATTAGAACCTCTCGACCGGGCATCGTTATCGGTCGAAAGGGCAGCGAAATCGATCGTCTCAAAGCCGAACTGCAGGCGAGAACGGGTCGCGAGGTCTTCATCAACATCCAGGAGATCCACAAGCCCGAGCTCGACGCGCAGTTGGTGGCCGAGTCGATTGCCCAGCAACTGGTCAAGCGCGTGGCTTTTCGCCGGGCCATGAGACGCGCGGTCGACACCGCTCTCCGCTTCGGTGCCAAAGGAGTCAAGGTCCGCTGTTCCGGACGTCTGAACGGAGCCGAGATCGCGCGTGCCGAATGGTATCTTCATGGGCGCTTGCCTCTGCACACTTTGCGGGCTGATATTGAGTACGGAATGAGCGAGGCCTTTACGACCTACGGTGTTATCGGGGTCAAGGTCTGGATTTACAAGGGCGACATTTTCGACCCCAACGAACTCGGACAGAACTGAAGGTAGCGTGCCATCATGTTACAGCCCAAAAAGGTCAAGTATCGTAAGCGGATGAAGGGGCGACTGCGGGGGAAGGCCAGTCGCGGCAGTGCCGTTCACTTCGGCGAGTTTGGCCTCAAGGCCCTGGAGCCGGGACGGATCAGCAACCGGCAGATCGAAGCAGCCCGAATTGCCATTACCCGGTACATCAGAAGGGGCGGGAAGGTGTGGATCCGTATTTTCCCCGATACACCTTTTACCAGGAAGCCCGCAGAAACCCGCATGGGCAAGGGCAAAGGCGCTCCGGAAGGGTGGGTTGCCAGGGTGAAGCCAGGCCGGATTCTCTACGAAATGGAAGGCGTAACGGAGGAGGTCGCTCGCGAAGCGATGCGGCTGGCCGCCCACAAGCTTCCGCTCCGAACAAGGTTTGTGACCAGACTGGGTGGATAGATGAAAGCCGAGGAACTGAGGGACATGTCGGTTGAGGATTTGGAAGCGGAGGCCCTGAATCTTTCAGAACAGTTATTCAAGCTGCGTTTTCAACTGGCCACCGGTCAACTCGAGAACGTGCGCAGGGTGCGGGAAGCCCGCAAGGACCTGGCCAGAGTCAAGACAGTGCTCAATGAAAAGCACCGTGTCGCCACCCCATCCTGATGGAGCCGATTGATAACGAGGACGTAGCGGGTATGGAGCAGCAGACGACAAAAAGAGGAACAAGGGCAACGCGTATCGGGCGAGTCGTTTCCAATTCCATGGAGAAGTCAATCGTGGTCGCCGTTGACCGGCTGGTCAGACACCCGCTTTATCGAAAGACTCTGAGGCGGACATCCAGGTTCATGGCCCACGACGAAGAAAACCAGTGCCAGGTCGGCGACAAGGTCATGATCGAAGAGACCCGCCCCATCAGTAAGAGGAAGCGCTGGCGATTGAAAGAGGTTCTGGAAAAGGCGAAGGTCTAGCACTGCCGGGTGTACAGGTTTGCACCCGGGATGAATACCAAGGAGCCGTCATGATTCAGATGCAGACCATGTTGAACGTTGCCGATAATTCCGGCGCGCGACGTATCTGTTGCATCGTTCCGCTGGGAGGTGACACCGGCCGGGGAGCCGGACTGGGAGACGTGATTACGGCCTCAGTCAAAGAAGCGACCCCGGACGGAACCGTCAAGAAGGGTGAAGTCGTCAGGGCCGTAGTGGTGCGGACCCGCAGGAGCAACCGGCGTCGAGATGGTTCTTACATCAAATTTGATGAGAACGCAGCGGTCTTGATCAACCCCCAGAAGGAACCGATCGGGACCCGCGTTTTTGGCCCCGTTGCCCGAGAATTGAGAGAAAAGCGTTTCATGAAAATCGTTTCACTGGCTCCGGAGGTGCTGTAGTCAGAATGCTGCACATCAAGAGAAATGATGAAGTTGTCGTCCTCTCTGGTAAAGACCGAGGGGCCCGTGGAAAGGTACTGAGAGTCTTTCCGCAGAGGAACCGGGTGATTGTCGAGAATGTGAACTTCATCAAACGGCATACCCGCCCCAATCCTCAGAAGAATATCCAGGGAGGGGTGGTGGAAAAGGAAGCTCCCGTCCATCTCTCCAACCTGATGCTGGTCTGTCCGGAATGCAGAGAACCGAGTCGAGTTGGATTCACCCTGCTCTCCGATGGAGAGAAGGTTCGAGTGTGCAGAAAATGCAAAGCTACGATTGGAAGTAGCTAGAGTAGCTGGATGAAGAACACAAGGCAGAGATATCTGGAAGATGCGGTTCCGGCCCTGGCAAAGGAGTTCGAGATCCGTAATCCGATGGCTATTCCCAGGCTCGTGAAGGTCGTCGTAAACATCGGTATGGGCGAGGCGATCCAGAATGCCAAGTTGCTCGATCAGGCCGCCGAAGAGCTGGCACAAATCACGGGACAGAAGGCGGTCATCCGCCGCGCCCGGAAGTCGATCGCGAGCTTCAAATTACGGGAGAAGATGCCCATAGGCGTCAAGGTGACTTTACGGGCAGGCCGCATGTTCGAGTTCCTGGATCGGCTTCTGAATGTTGCCCTGCCCAGAGTCAAGGACTTTCGCGGAGTTTCCAACAAGGCTTTCGACGGTAGAGGTAATTACACGATCGGGTTGAAAGACCAACTCATCTTTCCAGAAATCGATCTCGCCAGGACAGAGCGTTTAACCGGTATGAACGTCACCATCGTTACCACCGCGCGCGACGACCAGAAGGGTCGAGTGCTGCTGGAGAAAATCGGTGTCCCCCTGGGCGACGTGGAGCGTCGGGCACTGGTCTTTTGACAACGGCTTAAAACTGCCGGGAGGAGAAGGACAATTATGATGACGGATCCAATCGCGGATCTGCTCAATCGGATTCGCAACGCACTCATGGCTGGGCACGAAACAGCCCAGATGCCTTATTCGAGAATTCGTGAGGAAATTGTGCGGATTCTGAAGGACGAGGGATACCTCATCGGCTACTCGCTGGTCGAGCACGAGCCTGTAGGCTTCATAAAGGTGATCCTCAAATACCAGCATGATCGTTCCCCGACGATCACCAGGTTGAAGCGAATCAGCAAGCCTGGGAGGCGCGTCTATACAGGAAAGGATGAGATCCCGTCCGTTCTGGGAGGGCTGGGGATAACGATTCTCTCTACTTCCAGGGGAGTTATGACGGGAAACGCAGCCCGCGACCAGGGAGTTGGCGGCGAGGTTTTGTGCGAAGTTTATTGATGGCCGGCCCGGTCAGAAGAAGCCGGGTGAGGGTTTGACTCATGTCGCGTGTCGGTAAAAAGCCAATTGAGATCCCAGCGGGCGTCAAGCTTGACGTCCAGACTGCCCGAGTCGTCGTAGAGGGGCCGAAGGGATCTCTGGAGACTTCCATTCCAGCCGGGCTCCGGCTGGAGCTCAACGACGGAGTCGCGGAAGCAAAGCGAGATAACGAGAACCAGAAAACGCGGGCTTTGCACGGGTTGTTTCGGTCTCTCATAGCCAACGCCGTTTCTGGCGTTTCCGAGGGGTTCAGCAAGGAACTTGACCTTGTGGGGATCGGGTATCGCGCGCAGATTCAGGGCAAAGCGCTCAGTCTGAGCGTCGGGTTCTCACACAAAGTAGAGTTCCCGTTTCCAGAGGGAATCGAGATCAAAGTAGAAAAAGGCAGGAGCAACATTGCCAATTATGTGGCGACTCTGACGGTTACCGGGATCGACAAGGCACGGGTTGGCCAGGTGGCAGCGGACATCCGCAAGGTTCGCCCCCCGGATGCCTACAAGGGCAAGGGCATACGCTACCGCCATGAGCTTGTCCGAACCAAAGTTGGAAAGAAGGGCGCCTAGACTTTTCTGCAGGGAAACACTCAAGGAGTGGAACTGCACTGAGCGATCGAAGGGATATGGCCAAGAAACCCAGCAGGAATCAACGCCGACTCAAGGTCCACAGGCGAATCCGGAGAAAGGTACAGGGCAGCGCCGATCGGCCGCGCCTGGCGGTTTTCCGAAGCCTGCGACATTTTTATGCACAGCTCGTCGACGACGCAGCCGGAGTGACCCTGGTATCCGTTTCCACATTGAGAAGTGGAGAGAAGCAGGGCTCCAACATTGAAGCGGCCCGGGCCCTGGGGAAAATAATGGCGGATACGGCAAAAGAAAAGAAAATTGAATCCGTCGTCTTTGATCGGGGTGGCTACATCTACCATGGACGAATCAAGGCCTTTGCGGAGTCTGCACGTGAGCAGGGCTTAAGGTTCTAGGAGCGAATATGGCTGTCAGGAACAGGGGAGAATCTGAGTTAAAAGATCACGTCATCTCGATCAACCGGGTTACCAAGGTTGTCAAAGGCGGAAAGAATCTCAGCTTCAATGCGCTGGTTGTTGTAGGTGACGAGAGGGGCCGGGTGGGCTATGGGCTCGGAAAGGCCAAGGAAGTCCCCTCCGCTATCCGCAAGGGATTGGAACGGGCTCGCAAATCGATTGTGGGAGTTCCTCTCAGCGGTTCAACGATTCCCCATATGGTCGAGGGCGTGTTCGGGGCGGGCAGGGTTATGCTCAAGCCTGCACCGGAAGGCACCGGAGTCATCGCAGGGAGCGCCGTACGCGCAGTCATGGAGGCCGCCGGTATTCGAGATGTCGTCACCAAGGTGCTCGGAAGCCAGAACCCCCACAATGTCATCAAAGCGACCTTTCAGGGCCTCAGTTGTCTGCGAAGTCCTGAGCAAGTCGCCAGAATACGGGGTATCTCGGTCGAGGATTTGTGATGGGGAGAGAGGCCGGCAAGACGATCAGGATCGAATATTTCCGAAGCATGATCGGACGACCGGAAAAGCAACGCAGGGTTGTCAGGGGTTTAGGCTTGCGCAGGCTCAGGCAGATTGTGGAGCGCCCCGATACCCGGGAAATTCGGGGTATGGTGGCGAAGGTGCCCCACCTGGTTCGCATTGTGGAAGGAGCGTGAGAATGGCCCTGAAATTGCACTCCCTCAAACCACATCCCGCAGCCAATCAAAAGCGCAGGAGGGTGGGCCGGGGCCCGGGATCAGGTCACGGCGTCACCGCCGGGCGCGGCCACAAAGGCCAGAAATCGCGATCCGGGTATTCGCGACGCTGGGGCTTTGAAGGTGGCCAGATGCCTCTCTATCGGCGCCTGCCGAAGCGCGGTTTCACCAACATCTTCTCTAAACGTTACGTGGTCCTCAACGTTCGCGATCTCAATCAGTTCGACGAGGCGGTCGAGGTGTCTGCACAGATGCTCAGAGAGATCGGATATGTGAAGAAAACCTACAACGGACTGCGAATTCTGGGCCAGGGTGAGCTGAAGAAGAAGCTCACCGTTAAGGCCAGTCATTTCAGTGAGTCAGCACGCCGGAAGATCGAGGCGGCCGGTGGCACGGCGGAGGTTGTGAGCTAGCATGGCCGACTTCAACAGTCTCGCTGCGACCCTGCGCAACATCGTCAATATTCCGGAGCTTCGTAAGAGAATCCTCTTCATGCTCGCCATGCTTGCGCTTTACCGGGTGGGCAGCTGGGTTCCGACTCCGGGCATCAACAGCACTGCCCTGGCGGGATTCTTTCAGAGCCAGGCAGGTACGATCTTCGGATTTCTGGACATCTTTTCCGGAGGAAACCTTTCACGACTTTCCATCTTTGCGCTGGGAATCACTCCCTATATCACGGCCTCCATCATCTTTCAGCTCTTGACAGTCGTCTGGCCGTACCTGGAGCGACTTTCCAAGGAGGGAGAACTGGGTCGGCGTAAAATCAATCAGTACACCCGGTACGCCACCGTAGGACTCAGTCTCTTTCAAGGCATGGCCACGGCCACTGCCCTTGAACGCACGGCAAGTTCGCCTCCCATTGTTACCAGCCCCGGGTGGGGATTCCGGCTCATGACCATGCTCACGCTCTCCACGGGCACCATCTTCGTCATGTGGATCGGCGAGCAGATTTCGGAAAGAGGCATCGGCAACGGGATTTCGCTGATCATCTTTGCCGGCATCGTCGTGGGTCTGCCCGGTGCCGCCTGGTCTCTGTGGCTGAATCTGCAGAGCGAACAAATGACCATTTTTCTCGTCGCGGCGTTGCTGGTCATGATGGTTTTGGTGATTGCCGCGATTGTCTTCGTGGAGAGGGGTCAACGGAGGATACCCATCCAATATGCGAAGCGGGTGGTCGGCCGCCGGATGTATGGCGGTCAGGCGACCCATTTGCCCCTGAAAGTCAATTCGGGGGGGGTGATCCCGGTGATCTTTGCCGCTTCGATCGTCGCATTTCCGTCAACCCTCCAGCTCGTCTTTCCATGGGAATGGCTTTCCAGCATGGCAGACCAGCTGCAACAGGGTTATCCGCTTTACAACGTTGTTTACATCAGCGCCATCATGTTCTTCTGCTTTTTCTACGTCAGCATCATCTTCAACCCCGACGAAGTGGCAGACAACATCCGCAAGTATGGAGGCTTCATTCCAGGGATCCGACCCGGCAGGAGAACCTCGGAATTCATTGATAAGGTGCTGACTCGATTGACCTTTGCAGGTTCCGTCTATCTCGTGCTCGTGTGCCTGCTGCCGGAGTTTCTGATCACCGGTTTCAAGGTACAGCCGATACCCCTGATCGGTGTCGGGCTGGACGAGTTTCTCACCGAGAACGGCCTGGCCTGGATCACTCTGGGGATGGGGGTCGCCTTTTACTTTGGAGGAACGTCGCTGCTCATCGTGGTGGGAGTCGCGATGGACACGATCCAGCAGATTGAGTCCCAGCTGGTCATGCGGCACTACGAAGGCTTTTTGAAAAAGGGGAGAGTGAGAGGAAGGCGATGAGGCGCGGGCTGGAACGGACGGTTGGCGCCCGAGAGTTGAATTCTGGTAAAATGTGCCGTTTCTGTCCGCAGGGTGCGGGATGATTGTCTGTAAGGGCAGGGACCAGCTCCAGAAAATGAGGGAGGCGAACCTGATCGTGGCTCGCGTTCTGGATCATCTGGGCCAGCTTATTCAACCGGGGGTGGCGACTGCCGATCTGGATAGAGTGGCTGAAGATATGATTCGGGAAGCGGGCGGAGAACCCGCATTTAAGGGCTATCAGGGGTTTCCGGCGAGTTTGTGCGCGTCCGTCAATGAGCAGATCGTACACGGGATTCCCAACGGGCGGCCCCTGGAGGGAGGAGATATTATCAGTCTCGATGTTGGTGTCCGCTGGCAGGGCTTTTATGGAGATTCAGCCCGAACCTTTCCGGTGGGAGAGATCTCCTCCGAAATGCAGCAGCTTCTGAAAGTAACCAGAGAGTCTCTTTTCAAAGGAATCGAGCAGGTAGTCGTCGGAAATCGGGTCTCCGACATCTCGGCCAGCGTGCAGGATCACATTGAGAAGAACGGCTTTTTCGTGGTCAAAGATTTTGTAGGGCACGGCATAGGACAGCGTTTGCATGAAGACCCGCAAGTACCCAACTACGGAATGCCTGGCCGCGGTCCGAGGCTTCGTGAAGGAATGGTTCTCGCCATCGAACCTATGGTCAACAGCAAAGGGCCGGGAGCCAGGATCCTGGAAGACCGGTGGACAGCCGTGACAACGGACGGGGGTTACAGCGCCCATTTCGAGCATTCTGTAGCCTTGACCAGTGATGGGCCCTGGATCTTGAGCCAGCTCGATTAGTTTTAGGAACCTCATGAAGGAGAAGCACAGCAGCGTTCCGGGCCAGGTGACGGGGAGACTGCCCAGGGATTTGTTTCGAGTGACCGTCGAGGGCGGCCATCAGGTCACCGCTCACATTTCGGTGGAAAAACGGATTCACATCACTCGCCTGCTCGACGGCGATCGCGTCCGGCTGGGGATCTCTCCTACCGATCGGTCGCGGGGAAGAATCATCGAGCGGGTCAAGGCGGGAGGTCGCCATGAAGGTTCGAGCCTCAGTCAAGAAAATTTGTATTAACTGTAAGATCGTTCGCCGGCGCGGAGTGGTGCGGGTCATTTGTCCCAATCCCAAGCACAAACAGCGCCAGGGCTAGAGGGCCAGGTAAGGGGAATCGTTATGGCACGCATCGTGGGAGTCAACGTTCCGGATCATAAGAGAATCGACATTGGTCTGACCTACATCTATGGAATAGGCCGGACTCGAGCCCTCAGTATCCTCGAGAAAGCCAATGTTGGCGGGGAAATCAAAGTGGGTGAACTCTCCGAGCAGCAGGGAAATGCGATTCGCCAGATCATTCAGGATGAGGGAAGGATCGAGGGAGACCTTCGCAAGGAAGTACAGCTCAATGTAAAACGCCTGATGGATATCGGGTGTTACCGGGGCCTTAGACACCGCCGCAGTATGCCGGTGCGGGGACAGCGCACCCACACCAACGCCAGAACCAGAAAAGGCCCTAAGAAAACAGGAATTCGCAGGCGCAGGAAGTAGCACATGGCCAAAGACAAAAAGGGCGGAAGGAAGACGAAGAAAAAGAAGGAACGGCGGACTGTTGTCCATGGTATTGCTCACATCAAGGCGACCTTCAACAACACGCTCATCTGTATTACGGACCTGGAGGGAAACGTCCTGGCCCACGCCAGTGCCGGAGGGCAGGGATTCCGGGGGAGTCGAAAGAGTACCCCTTTCGCCGCTTCTCAGGCCGCCCACCGGGCTGCGGCCGCCGTCCGTGACCAGTTCGGGATGAGGTACTGCGACGTCAAAGTGAAGGGCCCGGGTTCGGGTCGTGAGGCTGCTATTCGTTCGATCCAGGCTTCCGGTGTGGAGATCCGAAATATCAAAGATGTCACGCCCATCCCACACAACGGGTGCAGACCCCCTAAGAAGAGACGGGTCTGAAGAACAGAAAACCGAATATAAAGTCAATTGAATCGGAGGGGAACACCGATTAGTGCCCCTTCCCACCTAACGATAGATAGGGAGAGACCAGCATGAGCAGTTTTCAACGTCCGAAGCGACTCGCCTGTGATCCGGAAACGCTTGGCCCTCGTTTTGGGCACTTCTATGCGCAGCCTTTCGAGCGCGGTTTTGGGACAACGCTCGGCAATGCTTTGAGAAGAATTCTTCTCTCGTCAATTGAAGGAGCGGCCATCACGGCTGTAAAGATCGAGGGTGTGCTGCACGAGTTCTCGTCCATTACGGGTGTCCATGAAGATGTCACGGACATCATCATGAACCTCAAGCGGATTCCAGTGAAACTGCATACCGATCATCCAAAGACCGTATACCTCGAGTCAAACGGTGCGGGCCCTTTGAAGTCAGGGGACATCAAGCCCGATCCCGACGTAGAAATCCTCGATCCCGACATTCAGATCGCGACCGTGAACGATGCCGGCGCCATCAGAATGGAGATGCGAGTTCGCAAAGCGCGGGGCTACCAACCGGCGGATGAGAACTTCGAGGAGGAACTGGGAGTCGGGTATATCCCGATGGATTCGGTCCATTCACCGGTAAAGAAAGTCAATTTCCTGGTTGAAGCCGCTCGCCTGGGACGCGCCACAGACTACGACCGGCTGAATCTCGACGTATGGACCGATGGATCGCTGGGGCCCGAAGATGCCATCGCGCAGGCAGCCAAGATTCTCAAGGATCAACTGTTCATCTTCATCAATTTTGAAGAAGAGCCCGAGGCTGTCGGCGATGATGATCATCACCTGGAGGCGATTAACGACAATCTCGGCAAGTCCGTCGAAGAGCTCGAGCTTTCGGTCCGCTCCTATAACTGCCTCAAAAACGCCAACATCCAGTCCATTGGACAACTCGTCATGAAGACCGAGGCGGAAATGCTGAAGACAAAGAACTTCGGCCGGAAATCGCTGGACGAGATTAAGGAAATCCTGGCAGACATGGGGCTCAGTTTCGGCATGAAACTGAACGGGATGGGTCAGCCGCTCGTGGAAGCCGAAGGAGACTAGCGCACTAGCGCCACCAGGATCGATCAGGGAGGGGAAGCGCCATGCGACATCGAAAAGCCGGTCGGAAGTTGAATAGAACTTCCAGCCATCGCCGGGCTATGTTCCGCAATATGGTGACGGAACTGCTCGATCACGAGCAGATCATCACGACCGTTGCGAAGGCGAAGGAACTGCGCCCTTTTGCCGAGAAGATGATCACTCTGGGAAAACGCGAAACGCTTCATGCGCGAAGGAAGGCTCTGGCCGTCATTCGTCGTAAGGAGGTCGTTTCCAAACTCTTTGACACCCTTGCCACTCGTTACGCAAAGCGTCCTGGAGGTTACACACGGATCATCAGGCTGGGCAATCGCAAGGGAGACGCGGCACCCCTCGCCTTGATCGAACTAGTCGATAAAGACAGCTCCGCCGGAACCGAAAAGTAGTTCGGTTCGGGTGGCACTCTTTGTTCGCTGACCCGCACTCCCCCGGGCCGTTGAGCTCGATGCTCTAAAAGACCAGCCAGTAGAGCAGCCAGACTCCGAAAAGGCCGACGATAAAAATCCACAACCAGATAGGGAGGGGTTTGTTGTCGCTCATATCAGCGAATTTTGGCTCGAAGCTCTGACAAATTGCAAGTGTCGTCAGCTTCTGAGCAGTGCGAATCCCGCTTTGGTGATGACCCACAGAGCCCAGAGAACGAGAACGGCTCCCAGGCCGGTTCCGAATCCAGCCCGCCGTCCACAGATCACAGATACCCCCAGCGAGAGCAGGAAGAGGTTGTAGAAGGTCAATAGATCGAGAGAGGCTGCCAGAGTAAAGAGAACAGGCGACTCGGCGGCGTCCACGAAGGCGCCGAGGTGGGATTGAACGAGATTGGACACGTCGAGGGAGGCAGGATCCTGAGCCAGGGAGATCACCGCCACAGCCAGAGCATATCCAATCACCGAGTAGGCCCAGAACGAGTGCACCGTTACGGAAAACAGCTTTGCGAATCCCGGAGCGTGCCCCAGCACCATGAGGATGAGCATGAGAATGCCGGCTGTCAGCAAAAGCGTCACCGGGAACAGGATCGGACCGATCAGCGCCATGGATCTTCCGGCGGGGGATGCCAGGGCGCCTTCGATGGCTTCCTCTTTCTGCTCTTTTGACATATCGGCTGTAAACGGACTTTCCTCGATCTGTCGCCGCACCAGGTTTTCGTAGCCAATGCCTTCTACAATCAGATACGTCGAACACAGTGCGAGCAGCACCAGTGCCAGGCACGGAATGAACCAGACGGGTGCGTGGTTGATCTTTCTGAAGGTTGTTCCGGGATCGAGAAAGATACCCACCAGGCTGTCGAATACACTGGGTGGTGTTCCACCCGGCCGGTCACTGGTGGGCTGTGCTGACTCCATTTTCTACCCCTGTTTCATACTGTCGCTTATCTCATTCTGACACTGCTGCCGGCTCAAAGCCACCGGGTGGTTGCAAGGGAATAATCCGTAGGGGCGACCCTGGTGGTCGCCCGCCACCCGGGCCGGCACAAGGCCGGCCCCTAGAAAAAGATCCGACCGGGCCCCGTAGGGGCGACCCTGGTGGTCGCCCGCTGTTACGGTTCGCCGCAGATCCCGCGGGCCGGCACGAGGCCGGCCCCTACGAAGCGCGCCACTCCTGAGTAGTACACAATCTGGAACTGCGACCCCGGCATTTGCCATAATCCGTGCTTTATGAGCAGGCAAGCCAGCAGGACTGCGATCACACCGACTCGCGCAGAAGACTATCCAGGGTGGTACCAGCAGGTGGTTCGAGCGGCCGACCTGGCCGAGGCATCCCCGGTCCGTGGGTGCATGGTGATCAAGCCGTGGGGCTATGCAATCTGGGAAAACATGCAGCGGATCCTGGATGCGAGGTTCAAGGAGACTGGCCACAGGAATGCCTATTTCCCGCTCTTCATTCCCAGGAGTTTTCTCGAGAAGGAAGCCGAGCACGTAGAGGGATTTGCCAAGGAATGTGCCGTCGTCACCCACCATCGTCTTGAAGAAAGAGATGGCAAGCTGGTCCCGGCCGGTGAACTGGAAGAGCCCCTGATCGTCCGTCCCACCAGCGAAACGATTATCGGAGCCAGTTTTGCCAAATGGATCAACAGCTATCGCGATCTTCCCCTGCTCATCAACCAGTGGTGCAACGTGGTCCGCTGGGAACTGCGCACCCGCCTCTTCTTGAGAACCACTGAATTCCTGTGGCAGGAGGGGCATACAGCCCACGCCACGAGTGAAGACGCCTGGCACGAGACGCAAACCATGCACGATGTCTACGCGCGGTTCGCTGAAGACTATATGGCGATGCCTGTTATCAAAGGCGAGAAAACGCCCGGAGAGAGGTTCCCGGGCGCGGAGAGGTCGCTCACGATCGAGGCCATGATGCAGGATCGAAAAGCGCTGCAGGCCGGAACTTCACATTTCCTGGGCCAGAACTTTGCCAGGGTCCAGGACATAACCTATCTGGACCAGAAGGGGGAGCAGCGGCATGCGTGGACGACGTCGTGGGGAGTGACGACCAGACTGGTTGGCGGGCTGGTGATGACTCACGCCGACGACGATGGCCTGATTCTTCCACCGCGGCTGGCCCCGGCTCACGTCGTGATCATGCCCATTCTCTTCAAGGCGAAGGACCCGGAGCACGTGTTGGACTACTGCCGTAACCTGCGGGACGAGCTCTGGGCCCGGACCTTTGACGGGCGCCGGATCGAGGTCGAACTCGACGATCGCGATTTGCGCGGGGGTGACAAGGTGTGGAGATGGATCAAGAAAGGTGTGCCGATTCGCCTGGAGATCGGTCCCCGGGATATCGCGTCCGACAGCGTCTTTATGGCCCGCAGGGACCGTTCTCCCCGTGAGAAGAAATCCGTTTCCCGCAGCGAGTTTGTGGACTCGGTCGCCGAGCTTCTACAGGAAATCCAGGATGAGCTGTTCGAGCGAGGTCGAAGCTTTCGTTCCCGCCACACCCAAATTGTCAACAGCCGGGAGGAGTTCTTCGAGTTCTTTGGCAGCAAGGGATCGGGATCTCAGATCTCGGGTGGCTTTGCGCTGGCACACTGGTGCGGGGATGAGGAAATAGCGAATCAGATGCAGAAAGAGCTCGGAGTCACTGTTCGCTGCATTCCCCTGGATGACACCGACGGAGGAGGAGAAGGGCCCGGCACCTGTATTTTCACCGGAGCACCCAGTCCCCAGAGAGTGGTCTGGGCGAGGGCTTACTAGTTACTGGTTACTGGTTGGAAGAGTTGAACGTTAGAGGTTAAAGGTTGAAGGGTTTGTGTAAAGGATGCCATCACGGAACCTTCAACCTTCAACTTTCAACTCTTAGCATGGCGCTCCTGGCGCTAGCGCTGTTGATCACCGGACTGGCCCTGGGCCAGGGCAAGCTCCTAACCCTCGACGACCTCTACCATCCTCAGAAAAAAGTCAAGTTCACTCCTGCGGTTCCCTCCATCGTGCGCTGGATGAAGGACGGGGAGCACTATCTTCAGAGGAGAGTTGATCGGGCTTCGAAGCGCCCGCAGCTGGTTCGCGTCCATGCCCGCACGGGTGAGGTCGCTTCCCTTTTCGATACGTCGGCGGTGGGTGAGGCTCTGGCTCGTCTGGAGGGTTTTGATAAAGAAAAGGCAGCCCGTCTCAGAACCAAGGGGTCCCCTCGGCTCAGTCTCGATGAATCGGCTGTCCTGTGGAGCTATGAAGGGGACCTCTTCTACCACAACTTCACCATCGAGTTGACGCTCCGGCTGACCAGCACCGCGCAGCCCGAGCAAGAGCCCTCTTTCAGCCCGGATGGGAAGAAGGTGGCCTACGTCCGCGACTTTGATCTCTTCGTCTATGACCTTCATCGCCAACGGGAACAGCGGCTGACCCGGGGAGGCAACGAGAACCTGCTCAACGGCATTCTCGACTGGGTTTACCAGGAGGAACTCTACGGCCGTGGGAGCTTCAGGGGCTACTGGTGGAGCCCGGACTCCAGGCAAATCGTCTACCTGCAACTGGATCAGTCACCGGTTCCAGGCTTCACTGTCATTGACCATACCTCCCGTCGTCCCAGCCAGGAGGTCACACGTTACCCGAAAGCAGGGGATCCCAACCCGCTTCCCAGGCTGGGCGTGGTTTCCAGCACGGGTGGTCGAACCCGGTGGGTCGACCTTCGCGGCTACATCCCTGCTGACCTTCTGATTGTCCGGGTTGGGTGGAACCAGGATTCAAGCCGGATTCTCTTTCAGGCTCAGAATAAGGATCAGACCTGGCTGGACCTCAACCTGGCGGATCCCGAAAAGGGCCGGGTGGAGCGGCTTTTTCGCGAGGCGACCCAAGCCTGGGTCGATGTTCTGGGCCGTCCCGTCTGGCTTCCGGACGGTTCCTTCCTGTGGCAGAGTGAACGCAGCGGCTGGCGCCACCTTTATCACTATCGGGCTACAGGGGAACTGATTCGCCCCCTGACCTCGGGAAACTGGGAAGTCCGGCAGCTGCACGGTGTGGACAAACTGGGGTGGGTCTACTTCTCTGGGACAAGACGCTCTCACATCGGACGCGAGGTCTATCGCGTCCGGCTGGCGGGTGGGAACCCCGAGAGGCTCTCTCGGCGTGGGGGCACTCACCGGGCCAGCTTTAACCGCCAGTTCTCCCTCTACTTCGACACCTGGAGCGACATCAGCACACCCGTGCAGATCCACCTTTACGACTCACAGGGAAGGGAGATCCGAACCATCTTCGACAAGCCGCCCAAGAAACTCGTTGACTACCGGCTGGTCCGGCCCGAGTTTCATCAGGTCAAGACTCGAGACGGGTTTGTCATGGAAGCGATGCTCATCAAGCCACCCGATTTTGATCCTTCCCGAAAGTACCCGGTGCTGTCGCACACCTACAGTGGACCCCATTCTCCCAGGGTCCGAAACGCCTGGGTGGGGAAGGCCCACTTGTGGCACCAGCTGTTGGCACAGAATGGTTATGTTGTGTGGATCTGTGACAATCGCACGGCCAGCGGAAAGGGCATCGAATCAGCCTGGCCCTTGTATCGAAATTTCGGCGAGCTGGAATTGCGCGATCTGGAAGACGGGCTGTCCTGGCTGAAGTCCCATGCCTGGGTGGACGGTGAGCGGATCGGGCTGTGGGGATGGAGTTTCGGGGGTTACATGACCGCCTACGCGCTGACCCACAGCCGCAGCTTCAAGGCCGGGATTGCCGGAGCACCGGTGACGGACTGGCACCTCTACGACACCATCTACACGGAGCGCTATATGAGTACTCCCGCGAACAATCCGGAAGGGTACCGATCAAGCTCCGTCCTGGAAGCAGCCGGCGACCTCCACGGAAGATTGATGATCATTCACGGGACTGTCGACGACAACGTTCACCTCCAAAACACGATTCAGCTCGTCCACAGGCTGCAGGAGGCGGGCAAACAGTTCGATCTGATGATCTATCCAAAGTCCGGACACCACGTCGGCGATGGGGAGCAGGTCTACCATATGCGTGGGTTGATGATGGACTTCATCCTGAAAAATTTGTGACTGGCCTTTTGCCGAAACTTGAAACAGCAGTTCCGATGAGAGCCTGGCCAATCTTGACCGTATCGGCGGACATCCGCTATATTTCCAGGCCTTGCCGACATGCTCCTCAGTAGCTCAATTTGGCAGAGCATCCGGCTGTTAACCGGAGGGTTGTTGGTTCGAGTCCAACCTGAGGAGCCACTTCAAAGTTCGAACTGCAAAGTTCGAACTTTGAAGTGGTGACGAAGAAGTTAGCACTTCGCACCTCCACCTACCGCACCAACTGGAGGCCAGCCGAGCCCAGCGATAGCCCTTTCTTAGACCGCTTCCAGGTCGACTTTCTTAAACTCGCTGACGCGCGCGGTAATGGCTTGCTCCGTTGGCAGGCGCTCGATACTGCTGGCACCGAAGAAACCCACCACACCTCGAGTTCTCTTGAGAACGTAATCCACATCCTGTGGTTCACTCACCGGTCCTCCGTGGCAGATGACCAGGATGTCGTCGCGCACTTCTTTGGCCGCATCGTGAATCGCTTGAATCTCGCTCACGCACTGATCCAGCGTCTTCGCCGTCTTAGCGCCAATCGTCCCCTTCGTGGTCAGACCCATGTGAGCTACGAGCACATCCGCCCCGACTCTTGTCATCTCCACTCCTTCCTCCACCGTGAAGACATAGGGAGTAGTCAGGAGATCGAGCTCATGTGCTAATCCGATCATTTCGATTTCTTTCGAGTAACTCATACCGGTCTCTTCCAGGTTTTGGCGAAAAACCCCATCGATCAGACCCACCGTTGGGAAATTCTGAACACCGAGGAAGCCCAGGGCCCGCAGCTCGCCCAGAAAGAGATGCATCAGTCGAAAAGGGTCGGTGCCGCACACCCCGGCCAATACCGGGATGGTGGTAACCGGTAGAACCTCACGAGCCATTTCCACGACGATAGAATTGGCGTCGCCATAGGGCATTAAGCCCGACAGGGATCCGTGTCCAGCCATGCGAAATCTACCTGAGTTGTAAATTACAATCAGGTCAGCTCCACCCGCCTGTGCACATTTTGCGGAGATTCCTGTACCCGCACCAGCACCGACAATCGGGATTCCGCTCGAGACCTGTTCTTCCAGTCGTTTCAGGATTTCTTTTCTAGATAACCTGGGACGGTCATTGGCCATGGGAAGTACTCTCCTTACTCCAGCATTTTGAGTAAAGCCTGCGTCATCGCCTCCGCAAAAGACGGGTCATTGATATTGACATCCATTTCATATACCGGAATGTCTGGGCGCAGGTTGCTTTTGATCGCATTGAACAAGGCATCGTCTGCCTCTGGCCAGTGAAATGGACCGCTGGGTGCCGAAATAACGGAAAGGCCTCTTTGGGGTATATAGACGGCAACCGGACCCTTCGAGAGATTCAATTTTTCGGCAAAGACTCGACCGATTTTCGTATTTTCTTCGGGGGTGGTCCGCATCAGCGTGACGTTGGGATTATGGGGGTAAAAGCGTCGTCCAGCGAACTTCTCCGGGACCGAATCGGGTGCCCAGAAATTCACCATGTCAAGGCAACCCGGTGCAACCACTGCGGGAGTTCCAGTGCGTGCCGCTGCTTCAAGGCGGGAGGGCCCGGCACTTAGAACCCCCCCCACAACTTCATCGGCCCACTCCGTCGTTGTGACATCCAGTACACCCTGAATATAATTCGCCTCGACCAAGCTCTCCATCGTCTGTCCACCGGTGCCTGTGGCGTGGAAGACGAGCACCTCGTAGCCAGCTTCCTCAAGCCGAGCCCGTGCCGCTTCCACGCAATCTGTCGTATTTCCAAACATGGAGGCAGCGATGAGAGGTTTGTCCTGCTGCTTCTCAATCATCGTCTCAACCATTCCGCAGACTGCGCCCGCCGCCTGGGCTATGACCTGGCGACTGATCCGATTCAGTCCGCTGATATCGACGATGGACGGGATCATCACGACATCCTTCACACCGACAAAGCCGCTTACATCGCCACCAGCCACGGTTGAGATCATTACTTTAGGTATTCCCAGAGGTAAAATCCGCATGGCTGCCGTAACCATGGCCGTGCCGGCAGTTCCGCCCATCCCTATCAGCGCATCGAAAGCCCCGTCGGCGTGCAGTTGCTGAGCAGTATTGGCCGCTCCCTGAGCCATCACCTCCACAGCCCGGCCACGGTCGCCGCCGGCTGCCAGCTCCCGGACATCCTCACCCGCACTCTGGGCCACTTGTTCCCGGGAGACATCGGGTTCAAAGGGAGGATCCTTCAAGATGCCCAGGTCAACGACCAGGGTTTGATGGTCGCGATTTTCGATCTGCCGCTGGAGGAATTGAATTTCTACACCCTTGGTATCAAGGGCGCCAAGAATCGCAACGATAGCCATCTGCGCTACACGCTCCAAGGATCGCGCTCAGGACGCGATCGCAGGCTGTTCGCCTCAGGATCATCCACAAAAGTCTCGGTGGTGGGGTCGAGCCTCAATGTTCGCCCCAGGATCCAGGAAAGGGCAGCTGCATGGCAAGCTATATGCGAGCGTCGCATAACCGCAGGATTCGCTACGGTCTGACTGCGAGACTTGACGCAGTCAAAGAAATTTCGAGCGTGTGTTGCCACGTCCAACCCACGTCGGTGGTATCGAGGGAAGTATCCGGCCTTCACGAGAGACTCAGGTGAAGCAACGATACCACCGCTGTCTCCCGTTTCGACCGATCCTTCGTCGCCAACGAAACGCACTGGGCAAGTGCCAACCTCTTGTACCCAACCGGGTCGCTCGCCTTGAGGATTAGAAACAAAATCCAAAATCAACTTCACGCCATTTTCATAGCGGCAGGTAATGTTCTCGTTGCTGGGAGCGTACTCGATGGGCATGGTGTCATCTGCCTGATTGGCCCACTGGCAAAGGTCGACGGTGTGCGCCCCCCAGTCGAGCAGCCTGGCACCGGAATCGAAGTCCCAACAGCCGCGCCAGCGGCCCTCGACGTACCTCTTGTTGTAGGGTCGCCACGGTGCTGGCCCGAGCCAAAGGTTCCAGTCGCAGGTATCCGGCGGAGGCGTTGGCTCCCGTGGCAACCAGGCGGTCGTGATGACAGGTTGGTATACAGCGGCGTAGAGAGTGTGCAATTTGCCGAGTTTACCGGAATGGGCGAGATCAATGGCCTGGAGATAATTGGGGACACTCCGCCTTTGGGTACCTGCTTGGAAGATGCGACCATTCTTTTCCATGGCTTCGGCAAGTTGCTGACACTTCTCAATTGTCAACCCGCAGGGTTTTTCGCTGTAGACGTCCTTGCCAGCCTCGGCCGCCATGATGGAAGCTGGAGCATGCCAGCGATCTCCTGTGGCAACCATCACCGTGTCGATATCGTTGCGTTCGAGTAATTCTCGAAAATCGTGGTAGAGCGCACAATCGTCATTGCCATAGTACTCATCAACCAGATTCTTACCTGCATCACGCCTGGTTTCCTGTACGTCAGCTATAGCCACGCACTGTATGTCGGGAAGTTCCAACATCGCTTCTTCGAGGTTGTACCTGCAACGCCCACCGATACCAATGATGCCCAGTGTGATCTTGTCGCTGGGTGGTATCCCTCCACCGCGGCCCAGTACCCTGGCTGAGAGAACTGTCGGAAACGAAGCGACGGATCCGCATGCAACTGATCTTTGGATGAACGAACGACGTGTTTGCCCCTTACGTGAGCCCATTGCTTTTCTCCTCGTTAATCATTCTGCATTAGAAAGGAATATATGAAGGACAACAGCACCTTCTAAAGCTTGTTCTCCAGCCTTCAAGCTCTTTCCAACCTGTGGGCCAAAAGTGGGACACTAGTTCCCAGGCAGCGCCAGGTCTTGCGGCCGAACACCTTTCTTGAATTTATTGCGGCCGAAGGGGATCGCTTTGAAATCCCCGAGGTAGTCGACATTCGACTGCTCGGGGATCTTGTCTTCCAACCCCAGCGCCCAATACACCCCATTGACCACCACTCGCCGCAAATCTTCGCTCTCCAGGTCTTGCGACGCCCCAATCGTGCTGGTCACTACGCGCGCGCTCTTTCCTGACGGGCTCTCGAACGTGTGCGTCCAGACAATGGGCATGATCGGCTTTTCGTAATTTGGCGCGTCATCCGCGTTCATCCCCTTCAAGACCTGTCCGTGAATCAGCACCGTTGCGTCTTCGGGGAGTCGATTAATTCGATAGACGTCGGTCGGACCCCAGATGTCGCCGCCCACGCCTCGTAAAATTGGATGGCCGCGCGGGGGGCCGTTGACCATCCCGCGAGTGCTTTCGACAGCGTGGTGACCATGATGACCTCGATACGCCTCACCCAACACGATTCCGCCAAAGCCGCCTTCTTTTGACCCCAGGCTGTAGCGTGCGTAGGGTGAATTCGGATTCTTCTTGTATTTAAAAGTGAGTAGTGAGCAACGAATTCCCAGAATCGGCCGTCCCGATTCGACGAATTCAACAAAGTGCTTCATCTGTTCGTCCGGCAATTCCAGATCCATCGCCAGGATGACCATCATGTCGGCGCTCTTTAGCAATTCCAGGCCGGGAATATTGTCGATAACATTCGGATCGATTTCGCCCGTTTTGGCATTGATGGGGAACAGCACCGTGCATTTGAATCCATGACGCTGGGAAAGGATTCTGGCGAGCATGGGCAAGCTTTCCTCGGAACGGTATTCCCATTCGGCTGCTACCAGCACAATATGCCTGCCTTCTCCCGCGCCCTCTGCCGGTTCATACGTCACCCACAAGTCATCGGCGGATGCGCCAGCCGGGCTCAGAAACACCAGAGCAGTTATCAGAGCCAGCATAACGAAAGACCGAAACGCATGAATCATCGATTAACCTCCAGCCAATCTTGATCTTAACGGATAAACCAGGAGTCTCGTCTGTTTCGATCTGGAATGCAAACGGCGTCACGCCGCTTTGGGCGGGCGCACGTGGACCGATCCAAGCCGGAAACGCACAACGGCCGCTGCTTGCCCTTCAAGATCCCCTGGCCAGTTGAGGTCTAGTTAGCGAATAGTTTTTGCGCGTTCGCCCGATGACGCGCCGCATCGATAATCGCTTCGTCCAGCGTCTCGCCCTTTTCCGCAGCAATCTTCTTGCGCTCGGCGACCAGGAACTTGGCGCGCTCGTCGCTCAACTTCTTCATCTTCCCTTGAATGACATCGCTATTTGCCAGTAGCGTCGTAGACGGACGGCATCTTATGGGAGGCCCTCCAGCTTGCCGTCCGGCACACCGTAGCCGAGGTGGTCCGCTACCCATAGTTTGGACCAAGCTGAAGGTTAGAAATCCGGTTTGTGTTACGGTCAGAGACCGGAGGATCGCTGGCTGGCGACAACAGGAGGAAAGAGTTCATGGCGGGGAAGCTGTAGGTTGCTCTGTCTGGTCACTGTTCTGGCAGGGATGGTGGGGTGTAGATCGGTCTCCACCGATGGGCCGCCCGAAGGCTTCACGTCGCTTTTCAACGGTCACGATCTGACCGGTTGGACCTACGACGGGAGCGGGAACTGGCGGGTGGAAAGCGGTCTGCTTGTCTACGACGGTCAGGGCTGGAAGCCTATGCCCGACACCATCCACACGCAAAATCTGCGCACCGAAAAAGAGTACGGGGATTTCATTCTGCTGATCGATTGGAAGATCGCGAAAGATGGCAACAGTGGAATCGTGCTGCGGCCCGACTACGAGGACTACCACGAGTTTGAAGAGATACAAGTGGAGATCTGGGACAGAACGTCGGAACTTTATTTTTCTCCCCTGGGGTCGGGTGGAATTGTCGGCTACAACGTCGAAGAGCGGAAACCACTGCGAACGGCTGATCATCGGGTGGGCGAGTGGAACCATTTTGAGATCCGCCTCGAAAACGATCTGGTGACGGTCCATCTCAATGACCAGCTGGTGATCGACGGATTTGCCGCCGAATTCAAGCGGTCCAGGGGTCCGATTGTCCTTGAGCATCACGGTCCGCCGCTCTGGTTCAGGAACGTTTATCTCAAGGAATTGAACTAAAGGGCACTCATTCGACGACTCCCGGCACCAGGCAACAAGAAACCTTTGGATCTGTCATGAAAAGACCAGCAAGTCTGATCTGTGGGCTTGAGGACCGGCCTCCGTTGCCTCTCACTCTACTGTTGGGGTTGCAGCACACCTTGGCCATGTCGAGCGGGCTGGTATTCGTCGCGGTGGTCTTACCGTCAGCCGCTTGGCCAACATCCCTGGCGCAAGACGTGGTCCGATTGTCGATGATCGGGGTTGGCGTTGGCACCATCCTGCAAGCGATGAATCGGTTCAGAATTGGAAGCGGCTATCTGTGTCCCCAGCTCGTAGGCCCAGCCTTTTTGCCGGCGTCGCTGTTGGCGGTGAAAACAGGAGGCCTGGCGCTTCTTTACGGGATGATAATTGTTACCGGGGTGTTCCAGGCGATACTCTCACGATTCCTTCAGCGCATGCGAGGCCTGTTTCCCACCGAAGTTGTCGGCGTCATCGTCGCTATGGTGGGCGTTGTAGTGATCCCGCTTGGCGTGTCCAATCTTTTCGGTGACACCGCAGGTGTCTCTGTTATTCGCAGGGATGTGGTGCTTACCGGCGCGGCCACTTTTTCCCTTATGGTCGGTCTTTCGGTCTGGGGCCGAGGAATGCTACAGCTATTCAGCCTCCTCATTAGTGTGGGGATCGGATTCGCTATTGCTTATGGCTTGAATCTGTTGCCGGAACAAGCTTTGGTGGATTTCACCTCCGCGCCCCTGTTCGCGCTACCCCACCCTTTAACCTTCAACGGACTATCATTCGAGATTGGATTGCTGATCCCTTTCCTGATTGCCGGGCTGGCGTCCAGCCTTAAGAGCATTGGGGACTTAACAACCTGTCAAAGGATCAACAACGCGGAATGGGCGCGACCCGATATGGGTTCCCTGTCGAAGGGAGTTCTGGCCGATTCGCTGGGGGTTGTGTTCACGGGCTTGCTGGGTGGCATGGCACCGTCAACCTCGTCGAGCAACGTGGGCCTCTCCATTGCTACGAGAGCCACCAGCCGCTGGATAGCTTTCAGTGCCGGGGCCATCTTTATCGCCCTGGCTTTTATTTCCAAGCTGGCGATCGTCTTTGTGATCATGCCGAGCCCGGTTCGTGGTGCGATTCTGCTCTACGTGGCTTGTTTCATGATTGTCGCCGGATTACAGATTGCTACCTCGCGGCTGATGGATTCACGAAAGATCTTCATTGTCGGTATATCTTTGATTGCCGGCCTGAGCGTCTACATCATTCCGGAAGCTTACGGACAAGTGCCGGACCTGCTGGAGCCGTTGGCGGGATCAGCTCTGACGCTGTGTACAATAGTGGCCCTGACCCTGAACCTGTTGTTTCGAATTGGAATTTCCAAGCGGGCCTTGTTGGTTCTACCCACCGGTCCCGACGCTATAGAGAAGGTGCGGAGCTTTACGGAAGACGAAGGCGGCAAATGGGGTGCGCGAAGCGACGTTATCTACCGGGTCACTGGAGCCCTCACTGAGTTCATGGAAGCGGCTTCGCAGCTCGACTTGGTTGAGAACGATGTGAGCATCAGCTTGAGCTTCGACGAAATGCAAATCAAGGTGGACATCCGGTATCGAGGCGAGCCGCTGCCACTTCCGACCAGGCGTCCTTCGAAAGCCACGTTGCTGGAGTCCGACCCCACCGATCTGGGTCTTCCCGGGCTGCTCCTCCGCCACTACGCCAATAAAGTTCACCTCAAAAGGCAGGATGAGCAGATCCGACTGTTTCTGACCTTCGATCACTGACCCTTTACGAGGAGGATGGCGCATGTCCATTGCAGATTTCTGCAGTTTCAAGATTCTGAACCAGTTACCGTCGCAGTAAAGGAAGGAAAGCAATGGTGCATGCAGAAGAAAGCGGCAAGAAAGGTTACACGGCGGTGCGTCTCGATCCTGCGGAGTCGGCTCAACGGCGGGCTCCGGAAATCCGGGATAACAATCTGCCGTTGGGCCCAACGTTCTCAGACATCTCGAAGACACTAGGGGGAGAGAAATGCGGCTGACAGATGTTCACGGGCGAGTTGTCGACGACCTCATTGCCTGATTGAGAGGAATGGTATCATCGGACAAGTTGACGGGATGAATCGAACACGAACCGGCTAAGGGAGTCGATCGATGAAAGCAGTATGGAATGGGGTCGTTCTAGCTGACAGTGAAGAGACTATTGTCATCGAAGGCAACCACTACTTCCCTCCTTCCTCGCTTGTGCGCGAGTATTTCGCAGCCAGTGACACCCGGTCGCTTTGCCCGTGGAAAGGGACGGCCAGCTACTTCACCATCCAGGTTCAGGGAGAGACCAACGAAGATTCCGCCTGGGTCTATCCTGAACCCTCGGAGGCAGCCCGACAGATTGCCGGCTATGTTGCCTTCTGGAAGGGGATCGAGGTTCAGTAGTTTCCCGAAGCAACGCGCCGATGGGCCCGCACCCCATCAAGCCGTGAGCTCTTTCGTAGCCCCTGCCAACGCTTCTTTTCGGGCAGCGAGCACACTTTTTGCCAGGCCGGAAACGTAACCCATAGCCATCGCGAAGTGATCTTCAAGGACATCCAGGAAAACGTTGGTGTCCGCCTCGAGAGCCACCACGGCTGTCTCGGTAACGGCTTCATACCACCGGGGTGCCTGACAGATCGACTCCAGGTTCCCAAGTGGATAGCCGGGCCCTGCCCGGAACCGACGTCGGCCTTCGTCGCAATTGCCGCATACCGTCCCCTCTACTAAAATATAGGCAAAGTTCGAGGGGTCTCCTAAGCGCCAAAGCTGTGTGTTTGCTTCGAATCGAGTCTCGCGCAGCCGGACCGCCATTTCAACCAGAGCATCCAGGTTGACGTGATTGAAGCTGTCGCCCTGGCGCAAGTAGAGAATGCGGTCGATCAGGTCGATGCCAGCCAGGGTGTCCGGTTTTGGCCCACGCCTCGAAGCCAGAAAGGTGCCGTCAGGTATCTTTATACGGGCCTCCAGGATCTGCCCCGCCAGGTGTCTGATCTGACTGAGGAGGATTTCGAAATGATCCTCAAAAACCTTTTCGAGATCCTCTGCCCGCAGCACCAGAGCCAAAGTGTCTACTTCGGCGCGTGCATCCAGACCCCCCTCAGATTTGGCCAGCAGGCTAAGCAGTCCTAGCCGCCATTTCTCACCGATGGGACCTGAAAAGGCCGCCCTGTTTGGTATAAAGCGTTTTGAATGAAAGACTTCAAAGCCAAACGGAGGCGGCCCTTATGAGAACAGAGTGTAAACAAGCCAGGTTCGAATTTCACGGACTATTTCAACGCAAAGTGAAGGCGCGGTTCGACGGCGGGAAGATCACCTCCGATGCAGGGGTGCTGCTGTTGCGAGAGGTCGAGAGGGGGACGGGTCTGATCGCCGGACTGGCTGAGTGTTTCAGGGATCACCGGGATCCGCGGTTGATCGAACACACGGTCGAGGAGTTGTTGGGGCAGCGCATCTACGGACTCTGTCTGGGGTACGAGGATCTGAACGATCATGATCAGTTGCGCACCGATCCGATGCTGGCGGTGGCGGTGAATAAGGCCGATCCGTTGGGGGAGAGGCGGCGGCAGGCCTCAGATCGGGGGAAGGCGCTGGCGGGCAGGTGTACGCTGAACCGGTTGGAGTTGACCGGCGCCGAGGTCGATGAGCAGGAGCGGTACAAGAAGATCGCGATGGACCCGGACCGGATCGACGGCTGGATGGTGGATGCCTTCGTGGAGTCCCACGAATCGGCGCCCGAGGAGATGGTGCTGGATCTGGATGCGACCGACGACCCGATCCATGGCCAGCAGGAAGGCCGGTTCTTTCACGGTTACTACCGCCACTACTGTTATCTCCCGCTGTACATCTTCTCGGGGGAGCATCTGCTGTGCGCCCGGTTGCGGTGTTCCAATATCGATGGGGCCGCGGGATCGGTGGAGGAACTGGAACGGATCGTCGGCCGGATTCGGCAGAGCTGGCCGGAGGTCTCGATCGTCATCCGGGCCGACTCGGGCTTTTGCCGGGATGACTTGCTCCGCTGGTGTGAAGACCATCACGTGGATTACGTGATGGGGTTGGCCAACAATGATCGGCTCAAGTCAGAGAGCGCCGAAGCGATGACTCAGGCCGAAGCCGAGTTCAACGCCACCGGGCGACCGGCGCGGGTGTTCAAGGATTTCCGCTACCGGACTCGCCACAGTTGGACCTCGGAGCGACGCGTCGTCGGCAAGGCCGAGTTCCTGGACAAAGGCGCCAATCCCCGATTCGTCGTCACCTCCCTGTCGCCGGAACGCCTGGGGGCCCGCGCGCTCTACGAAGACTTCTACTGTGCGCGGGGCGACATGGAGAACCGCATAAAAGAACAGCAGTTGGGTCTGTTCGCCGACCGGACCAGCGCGGCAACGATGCGCGCCAATCAACTCCGGCTGTATCTGTCCTCCGCCGCCTACATGCTCATGCACGCCTTGCGTCGTCTCGGACTGAAGCAGACCCCCCTGGCTCGCGCTCAGTGTCAGACGATTCGCTTGAAGCTCCTGAAGATCGGCGCCCAGGTCCGCCTCACGGTCCGCCACGTCTGGATCTCCATGTCGGAAGCCTATCCCTACAGCGAGGTCTTCGCTGCCGTCGTTCGAAACCTCCAGGCCATTCCTCTGCGCTGCTGAGGTCTGTCCCGATCAAACGCCCCCAAAAACGAAATCGTTCCATCGCTCAGGCCGAGCTCTGCCTGAATGCATTCCGTCACGCTCTTCCGAACCCGAAAAACGGTTCATTCACGACCATCCACACCACCGCATCACTCGACCTGGACCGGATCGATAGCGAAACTCTCAGAAAACCGTTCCGGCCTGCCAAAATCACCTTCATTTCCAAATCGGTGATCTATGCGGGCTAGAGCCTCGGAGGATCCAACAGTTCCCGTTCCATACTCTCCACCGCCGACCGCAACTCGGCCCTCGACGATGACGAAGAGCTCTTTGAGCCTCCTATCCCTGCGATGCAGATCGTCACCTGCCCAAAACTGCTTTTCGTGGACGTATTGAGCCACCAACGACAGCTGCTTCGGAGAAAGCTCCTGTAAAGGTGGGACAGTCTTCAGGTGAAGTGCCCGTTAAAGCGGTCCCAGGAGTCTCGCCCTTGCTTCCACTAGATTTCTCCCTCTTTTCGATGCGGCCTGTCAGAGGCAACACCGAGAGCACGTTCTACAGTACTGCTCACGAACCCGGCGGAATCTTGCGGCAACTCCCTCAAGATGGAGTAGAGACTTTCAATCCCAAGTTCTGCTATGTGGTGAGCGACCAGGCAGCGGAGACCCACTCCGGGTCTTTCGAGAAGTTGCTCGAGAAGTTGGTCGTACTCGACTCGAGCTGACGTGAAATAGGGACCTGCGCGTTTGAGTTTCTGCTCAGGAGCAAGATCATCGATGAGCGCTATGACGGCTTCGCGTAAAGGAGTTTCAAGCAAGTTCTCCAACAACTCCACACTGCTTGCCCTCACCTGGCGTTTAACATTGGTTGCTCCCTTGTACATGCTCCGCAAGTCTTCTTCCGGATAAAGTAGTGAGAGCAGTTGAAACAACCGTTCGACGCTTTGTTTCTCTTTTTTCCGCCAGCAAGTCGACGATCAATTCTTGCACCAGCGTGGCCCGGGACGGGCTCCTTCTGGTTGGCCTGGGCGATGAGCAGTTGCCATTTTATGAGTCTGAAAACGCGGGTGAGAGTTCGATCGGCTTGTTTCTGCAGGACCGTCCGGTTGAGCTCCAGCTCGCGATGAGTGGATCGCAAATAAAGAAGCGATCTCAGACTCCAGTATCGGACCGAGCCATTCGGCTCAGTCGCGAGATTGTGGAGGAGGATTTCGGCGGCCGGTTCAGGTTCAAACTCTGCAACGGTCCGCGGTGTTTGCAGACGGATCCGAAAGTCCAATGCCAGGTTAGCAAGGACACCCTTGAGACTGCTGAGAGCCTTGTCCCCGATGGCGACCAGGGTTGCTCGCGCCTGCCTTCGAAGCGCGCTCTCCGGCAACATCTGCAGAAGCTTTCCGATGAATTCAGGATGTCTGATCTCGGCCATGGCTTGTGCCACAGTTTTGCGGGTCGTCGTGTCGGACACTTCTGACAGCAGCAGCAAGATGTCTTTGTAGACGGCTCCGGGGCTGTAGAGGATAGCCCGTGCTAAAGCAAGTTTCTCCTCTTTGGAGCCTGATCTGGCAAGAGTCCGAATCGAGTTCAAGGCCCTCGCCGATTGCGATGTATCTCCGTAAGAAACAAGTCCGACCAGGGCGGTAGTTCTGACACCTGGCGACTCCTCCTGCCGGAAGCGGTCATAGAGGCTTGCCGTCGGGGCTACCCATGCGAGAGCCCTCAGTGTAGCCGACTTGATCTCAGGTGCGGCACCCTCCAGGAGACGCTCAGTGATCGGTATAAAATCGGTGCGGCCCGCTCGGCTGAACAGCTCCAGCGCCGCAACGACGACACGAGGAGAGGGGTGGTAGAGAATCAGTGCAGGAAGAAGTTTGACTCGATCCTGCTCAGCAAGCAGTTCCATGACCGCTACAACCTCAGCATCGTTGCTGCTATTGAGGCGTGCAATCAGGGTCTCCAGCGACGCCAGGTCAAGCTCCGGAAACTCGAGGCGGGTGTTTATGGCAACTTCGCTCAAACTCGCTCTGAAAAGGTCCAGGTAGTGGTCTTTGATAGAAATTCCGATTCGGATCCACAGGGCCGATAGAAGGAGTACGAATGCTCCGAGGAGAATCGTCGGCTCGACCAGAGCCGATACCGCGAGAATCAGGAGCGAAGCGATGGCCTGGCCGCCCCGCTGACCCAACACGTCAATGAATGCCTTGACGCGTGAGCGCAGCTCTGCAGCCAACGGGACGTAAAGGACTTCAGTCGCAGTCCGATGAAGTGAGTGCCTGAGGGCGCCGTCAAAGGCCTTCGCGATCAGAGAAGCGATCAGGCCACCGCCCGCAACGATCCCCAATGCCGTGACACCCAACAACAGTGGCAGGATAGAGAGAACGCGATCTATTCCGAGGTTACGGACCAGCCAGCCAACCAGAAAGAGCTGAGCCAGGAGAGACAGAACATTGAGGGCGAAGTAACTTGCGGCGAAGAAGGAGGCGAGTTGCGGAGCTTCGATGGTGTTCGCAACGGCATGCTTGAAGAGGAAATCGACCAGGGTGAACGTAATCGTTGAGAGCAGGACGATGCCAGCCAACCTGCGAAGATACTGACTGCTCCAGATTGTTTCGAACAAATGAAACGGATTGCCGTCGAATGATTCGCTCTTTGCAACCAATTGGGCGCTGGAAGGCTCCTTTGGGGCTTTCAGGCGCGAAGGCCCGAGGACGGTCATGGTCTGTATCGCCGCGGCGGCCAGCAGAAGGTGGCGAGGATCCAGCCAGGTGGCCAACAGGGCCGCTAAAGCGGACCCGGTGATTGCACCCAGCACACCCCCCACACCCACAAACGCGAAAACCCGTTTCGCCTGACCAACGGTAAAAAAGCCGGCCAGCATGGCCCAGAAGCGCACAATGACGAGAGTGGCAAAGACTCCCGACCAGATGTATAGAAGATAGAGGACCCAGAGGTGGCCTTTCCCCACCAGAAACCAGAACGCCAGGGTGACCCCGGATGATGCCAGAAGCCAGATCACCAGCCGGCTCTGATCGGACCCTTCTCGCCGTTGAAAAAGGAAAATGGCCAGCGAAAGCAAGGCGATCGCCAGATAGGCCCAGGCCAGATGTGAAGGGGGAATGCGGGCGAGAAACAAAGAATCGCGGGCCGTCTCCAGGAGGGCATGGGCAGCCATGATTCCGAAGAGGGTGAAGAACCCGAAATAGGTTTCTTGCCGTTCCTGCAGCCTGATCTCTGGAAGGAACCTAACCACAAAAACAGTCTAGACGATTCACCTCAAGGTTGGGCGTTCGATTTCTGGCCGGCAAAAGGTTGGGCTGATTTTCCGCGAAAAAAGGGGACAGTCTACTCTGTCCCCTTTTTTTCATCTCGAAGAATTGGTGGCAGAGTAGACTGTCCCTTTTTTTTGCTGGTTCGCGAGGGCTTGCACGGGCAGATTCACCAGTTTGCCTTCCGGTAAAAGGACATGGGCCCCGCCCACGCCCACCGGAACGTCGCTGCTGATTTCGATCGACCCGTGAAAGTTGCCGGGGCGTTCAGGAGGGACGATAAAAACCTTGTTGAGGAGAAGGAGCTGCCAGAGCAGCAGGCTGACACGAGTACCCGGCTCTAGGGTCAGTTCGTTGGCGTCGGCTACCTGGCCATTGCGGTCCCGGGCCAGGATCTGAATCTGGGCCCGCTCAGTCGCCGACGGGTTGACGATCGCGACAGCGCTCTCGCGTTGAGACGCGATGGTGGCTTGCGCTCGGAAGCGCCAGGCCGGCTCGATGGCTGCCGACTGGATACTGCTGACTATCTCGTCCGACGGCCGTGTACAGATGACCGGGGGGCAAGGCGTCGAAGCTCCCCTGATGATCGAGACCTCGGTCATGATCTGGACGCTTTCGGTCAGGGACTCCTGTGACGTGATCCTGGCCCATCCGCCGAAGGCATTTCCCCCGCTGCCGAGATTGATGGCGCCGTTGGCGGGGAGCATGAGGGTTCGCTCGGGGCCCCCGACCACCGGGCCCGGACAGAAGATCTGCTCCACGACTCCGTCATCGTTCAACCCCTCAATCCTGAGTACGATCTGTCGATCGACCAGGTTCACGATTCTGAAAGTGGTCTGCAGATGCCGGGAGGGCAGAAGATCACCCTGCACCACGACCGGTGTGATAAGCAGGGAGTTTTCAGCTCCGTTCCCGCCCGGCAAAAGCGACGTCGAGAAGGCGAGACTCAAGTAAACGACAATCCTGGCTTTTGAAAACATGGTACGCATGATTTTAGCAGTCCGTGGTAAGAGTCGCGCGCGGTAGCGCGCCAGGGGTTTGCGCCCGTTGGCTGGCCTATCCCCCCTGCCTTGCAAAAGCCGTCCTCGTATGACACCGTTGCTGGCCGAGGAAGGCTCCGAGTGAACGCAACGAAACTGATCGGCTTCACGCTGCCGGCGATCCTTCTCCTGTTGATTCTGCTGACTCCTGCCGCGCGAGCGGGCACCGACTGCTCGGCTCAATCGGATATGACGCAGCTCGAGTGCGAGGCACTGGTCTCTTTCGTCATCGGCGCCAACGGTGACGGCTGGACCGATAACCCGGGGTGGAACCAGGACGACTCTCCCTGTTCCTGGTTCGGAGTGACCTGCGGAGGGGGGAACGTCATCAGCCTGTCACTGGTGGCCAATCAGCTCAGCGGCGGCATTTCGACCGAGATCGTCCTCCTGACCAGCCTGCAGAATTTTGACCTCAGGAACAACCAGCTCGGGGGCGTTATCCCGTCGCAGATCGGCAGCTTGACCGACCTGCAAATCATCGGACTGGGAAACAACAGCATGGGCGGGACCATCCCGCCCGAGATCGGCAACCTGACCAAGCTCGAGACTCTGGGCCTCGCCTTCAACTCATTCAGCGGAGCCATTCCCTCCCGGATCGGCGATCTGGAGAATTTGGGTTTTCTCCTGGCGAATCACAACCAGCTCACCGGGTCGATCCCGCCCGAGATCGGCAATCTCGGCAACCTCCAGTTATTGATTCTGAACGATAATCAACTGAGCGGCTCGATCCCGCCCCAGATCGGCGATCTGGGCAGCCTGTTTTTTATCAATTTTACCCGCAACCAGCTGAGCGGCCCCATCCCGCCTGAGCTGGGCAATCTGGGCAGCCTGACGGACCTCGTATTGACTTTCAACGTGTTGAGCGGGGCCATCCCGTCCGCACTCGGAAACCTGGGAGCGCTGACGAATCTGAACCTGGCCGGTAACCAACTGAGCGGATCCATCCCGCCCGAGATCGGCAACCTGGGCAGCCTGACCCACCTTCTCCTTTCCGGCAATCAACTCAGCGGATCGACCCCCCCACAGATCGGCAACCTGAGCGGCCTGGAGCACGCCTCCCTGTCGAGCAATGGGCTCAGCGGTGATCTCCCGGTCCAGATCGGCAACCTGACCAGCCTGACGAATCTTGACCTGGCCTCGAATCAGCTGAGTGGGCCGATCCCGCCGGAGCTCGGGAACCTGGGCAACCTCACCGATCTGCTGTTACGCAACAATCAACTGAGTGACCCCGTGCCTTTGCCGGTGGCCACGGTGGGAGCGGCAGCGGACACCTGTGACATGACCAACAACCTTTCCAGTCTGTGCGTGCCCGGCACCGCAGACTTCCAGGCCCTGGCCGACCCCGAAGGAATGATCTGCGGACTGTCGCTGGGTTGCGGGACCGATCTGGTCCTGGAAAAGACCGATTCCGCCGACCCCGTGGCCCTGGGGGAGAGCTTCCAATACACGCTCACGGTCACCAACAACGGCCCCAACCAGGCCACCGACGTGGTGGTGACCGACAATCTTCCGGGAGGGGTCAGCCTGGACTCGACGTCGGGCTGCGCCGAGGATCCCGGTACAGTTCCCATAACCTGCACGCTGGGAACCATCGCCCCCAATACCAGCGTCCAGTTCACCATTGACGTGACAGCGGACGTGGCCGGCCTCGTCCAGAATACCGCCAGTGTTGTCTCCTCCGCGCCGGAGACCAACCCCGGTGATGAGGATGCATCCGAGGCCACGGCTATCTTCGACGGATCAATGTCCGGCGCTCCCGGAGGTGTGGACGGCGGCCTGGAGGCCTGGTTTCGGGCCGATCAGGGAGCCGTGGGCAAGGGAAGCATCAACACCTGGCTGGACCTGTCGGGCAACGAGAGGCACGCCACACAAACCGACCCGGAGCTCCAGCCCACGCTGTCGAACTCCCTCAACGGACTGCCCACGGTCCGTTTCGACCAGGACAGCCTCCCCTCTGACGGGACCTTTCTGGCCAACTCCAACTACACCGTCTTTGCCGTGGAGGGCCGGGACCGCTTCGGCGCGGCCAACTTCTTTCTGGGCGGCAGCGCGGCCGCCACCAACCAGAACCTGATCCTGGGCTATGAAAACCTCACGCTGTTTCGGCAGGCTCATTTTGGGAACGACCTGGACCTGAGCGTCCCCCCCTATGACGGAACGCAGGACTTCGCCCTATCGACCTTTCGCTTCGACATGAATGAAGGCCGGCGGATTTACCGCTTCGGAGAAATCGGAGTGACGGACGAAAGCACGGCGCCGCTCAGTTCTTATGAGGGGGCTGCGCTGGGGAACTTTCCGGCCTTTGGATTTTTCTACGCCGGCGACATCGCCGAGATCATCATCTATAGCCGTGCCCTGTCCTGCCAGGAAACCAACCTGGTCAATCACGAACTGGCGACCCGCTGGGGACAGACCTTCAGTGCCGAGTCCTGCCTCCAGCCGGGTGACTTGAACGAGGACGGCGAGGTGGATGCGCTGGACGTCTCGGTACTGGTGCAGGAACTCAACGACGACGATGGAGAAGACGTAGGCGATGTGGCCGGGGGGACTTTCCCCGGCACGGAGGCCTTCGACGTCAACGGCGACGATCTGATCACGACCGAAGACATCCCGGCGCTGGCCGAGCTGATCTTCGACGAGAACCAGGAGTGTGGAGGACAGCAACCGGGGGCCTTCCCCCTGGGGGCAGAGGCCTTGAGCGTGCTCGATTTTCCGCGCCTGGCGGTCGCAGCCGGGGAGTTGACGGGAATCGCCATCGCCAATCCCAACCCTGCTGACGCGCCGGTGACCTTCCGGGCCTACGGGGAGACGGGCCAGATGCTGGCCGAGACGGGCGGGGTTGTGCCCGGCGGCGCGCAGTTGCCGGCTCTGACATTCGATTTGTTTCCCGGACTACCGGAAGGAACTGTGGGCTGGTTTCAGGTCACCAGTCCGGCGCCGGGGCTCTCTGGGTTCTTTCTGGATCTGAACTTTGCTACCTTTGGCGAGCTGGACGGGGCCGATTTGCCTCCCCGGGCCCGGACGATCGTCTTCAACACGGTGCAGACCACCGGCGGAGCCTCTACCGAACTGAATGTGGTCAATCCGGGTGAGGACGCGGCCAGCATCCGGTTGACGCTGATCTCCGCAGAGGGTCCGGTGGAGCGAAACATCGAGATTGCCGGAAGGGGTACAGCGCGTATGGACGCCGCCGAATTCTTCGAGCTCGACGGCCAGGCTCCGGTGAGGATTGCCGAGAGCTCCCTTTACGTCCTGGTGGAAGCGGACCGGGACATCCTCGGATTCCAGTTCATTCGTTCGGCCGACGGCGACCTGCAGGGTCTGAACGCACGCGGCGCTCTGGAGGTGCTGAATCGGATCTACATCCCGCAGATTGCAGTGCTGGGCATCATCGAATCGGAACTGGGCCTGGTCAACTACTCCTCGCGAGGCGTGCTGGCGACGGTGACGGTTCACAAGCCCAACGGCGAGCTGTTTGGAGTGGGCGAGGTGCTGGAGAATCCGGTGGTGGTGGCTCTGGGCCCGGGTGAAAGCGTGCGCCGGGACGTGGCCGTGCTGTTGGGTTTCAGGGAGATGCGACGGTCGAGGGATGGCTGGAGGTCGAGTCCACCTCCCAGGCGGTCAATGGATTCTTTGCCTACCGGGTTCCCCCCACGGGAGCGGCGGCGGCGGTGGCGGCGGTGGCCCAGGGAGCCACTTCTGCGTTCATTTCCCACCTGGCGACCGTGGGAGGCTTTTTTACCGGGGTGGCCGGTCTGAACCCTCGTCGTTACCGATCGACCTGCGCATTGTGGCCTTGTCGGTCAGCGGCGAAGTGCTGGGGACGTACGACACGGTGCTGGCTCCTGGCCAGCGCATCAGCGAGCTGATGACAAACATCATTCCGGGGTCGGCGGGCCAGAACGGCGGGTTTATCCTGATGCGCACCAACTACCCGGCCTTTTTCATCTCGCTGTTCGGAAGTTTCGACGCACGGGTCTTTGCCAACATTCCGTCTCAGATCTCGCCGCCGGACTTTGTGCCCGACGCTTCGGTGGCACAGGCCGAGGTGACTCCTCCGTTGAGCGTGCTCCCGCCTGTGGAAGGCCAGCAGTTTATGGTCGATGGGGATCCAGGGCCCGGTCCAGTGGAAGGTCAACGGAGTGGAGGGCGGCGACGCTGAGAGCGGCACGATCACCGCGGCGGGTCTTTACAGCGCTCCGGCTCTGGTGCCGGCGCTGCTGCCCATAACGGTCTCGGCCGAAGGAGACGGGCGGGCGGCGGCCGGTGCGGTAGACGTAGTCAATCCTCAGACACTGTTGCAGAACCTGGGTATCGTCCAGTCGCTGAGCTATCTCACAGGTCTGCAGAGACTTTACACGGCCGAGCTTGCGGGTGCAGCTCCAGGACCGGCCGGGGGTCCGCAGGGGGGCGTTTCCAGCAGCGTCTATGAGTTCAACGAGCAGGGAGAGCGCAGCGAGGTCATCAACCTGCCGGACGAGGACGTGAGCAAGATGGTGGCCTTCCATGCCCGCGACGGGCGGGAGTACCTGTTGCTGGCCGGCCGGGCCAGCGGCCGGATCACTCGACTCGACCCACTGACGTCCGCCACCTTAACGGTAGCTGATGGGCTGAATGCTCCCGAGGCGATCACATTCGACATCGACGGCAGTCTGCTGGTGGCCGATGCCGAGGGGATCTCCACCATCGGGCGCCAGCAGCTGGAGGGCGATCTGACGCCGGCCCAGGGGGCTGAGGTGCAGCAGGAACCGGCCGGAAATCGGGGCAAGGGCGTCAAGCTCGACCTGCCCGGAGTCCGTGGAATGCACGTGGACGCCTGCACGGGACGGATCTACTTTTCGCCCCCGGGAAGGATCGTCGCCCTGGAGCGTTCCGACAACAGCATCTTCGAGAGGCTGGACGGTGTGGAAGGGCCGGGCAAGATGCTGGGTCTGTACCGCAAGGGTCAGAGTTGTCCGTCCCTGCATCTGATCGTGGTCGAAGCAGATCAGCTCACTCTGCTGATCCCCGACCTGGACATTGTCATCCGGCCCTGGGTGCCGGCCGAGGGTGCGATGGATCTGACGCTGGTGCCTGCCTCGCCGCTCACCCCCAATGGCTCGGTGGTCTTCAACCAGGTGCCGAATGGAGGGGGAGGCGGCGAGAATGAAGTGGCCGGGGTAGAAGTCGGGGACGTCTATGAAAAAGTGGCGCCCAATGCCCCGGTCAATAACGCTGCTTCTAACAGCTCTGAAGCACCGGGACCCGATCTGGTGGTGGGCACGAGCAGCGCAGCCCCCGGCACTGCCGTGAGCACCAGCATCTTCTTCCGCCCCGGGCCGGAAGACGCCCACGTGCTGCTCTTTTCGCTCGACTACGACCAGTCGCGTCTGACCTTTGACGAGTCCGACACGGGGGACGGCATACCCGACGGAGTGATCAGCAACGTGGCCGAGGACTTTCTGGTCTTTGTCCGCCACGATGCGACCTGTGCGAGCGGCGAGTTGGGCTTTTTGGTGGTGGATGCCGAGAAGAACTATACGTTCATTCCCGAGCAGGATCTGTTCGATCTGGAATTTACGATCCAGGGCAGTGCCACGGGGACGGCCTTCTTGCCGTTGACCTCACCGGGACCGCAACTGATCGACATACTCTCCGCCCAGCAGGTTTTCCAGATCTTTGACGATGTCGTCGGCGGAGGGATCTTGATCGTGCCCTAGCGTCCCGTGCTCATCTGCGGTGTCGCCACGACTCGCCAGGGGCAGTTGCCGGAGTTGGCTCAAAAGCTCCAGAAACGCGGAATGAAGGTCACGGACAGGATCCAGAACAGGATGCTGAGCGGAACCCCCGTGCGCAGGAAGTCGGTGTACTTGTAGCCGCCCGCGTTATAAATCATGGTGTTCGTCTGGTAGCCGACAGGCGTCGAAAATCCGGTTGAGGCGGCAAAGGTGATCGCCATCAGCAAGGGCCGCGGGTCAACCCCGATCTGCTCCGCCGTCGAGATGGCGATCGGCGCCAGCAGCACGGCAGCGGCATTGTTGCTCATCGTATCGGTCATTACCGACGTCATCAGGTAGACGACGGCGAGCACGGCGACAGGCCCCATCGCTCCGACCATACCCACTGCATTCCCTGCGATGAAGCCGGCGGCACCGCTCTTCTGCATGGCGATGCCGAGCGGCAGGATGCCGGCGAGCAGGAAGATCACCTGCCAGTTGATGGCTTGATAAGCTTCCTCCAGGCGCAGGCAACGGGTCAGCACCATGGCCAGGCAGCCGACGATGGCCGTCACCAAGATGGGTAGAACCTCGAAGGCCGCAAGCCCGATGACGGCGGCCAGGATCGCAAGGACAAGAGGGGCCTTGTGGCGCAGCTCAGTTCCCGGCACTTCGTCGAGCACGATGAAGGCCGAGTCGCTGCGCAGCTCACGGATCTGTGCCTCGTGCGCCTGGATGAGCAGTGCGTCTCCCAGGCCGAGCCGGACCGAGTTGAGCTTTTCGCGAATCGTTTCTCCACGACGCAGAATCGCCAGAACCAGCGACTTGTAGCGGTTCCGAAAGTCCAGATCTTTGAGAGTGTGACCGATCAGCTTCGATCCGGGTGCGACCAGAGCCTGGACCAGCCTCAGGTCCTCGGTCTGGAGAGTCTCGTCGCGCAGCTTGAACTCGACATTGAGCTCCAGCTTGGCTGTGTCCCGAAGGTGCATCAGCTCACGGATCCTGCCACGGACGAGCAGCACGTGGCCCGGTTGGAGCTGGTGTCGGAGAGGTGCCCAGACATTCTGGCCGACGCGCAGGATCCTCAGGACCGTGACATCGTGTTCCTCGCCCAGCCGGCTTTCCAGGACGGATCTGCCAACCAGCGGCGAGTTCTCACGGACCCGCAGTTCGGTGATGTACTCGCCCAGTTGATAGGTGGCGGCGAGTTCTTGAGACTGACGCTCGGGGAGCAGCCAGCGTCCGAACAGCAGGAAGAAGAGGACCCCTCCCACGAAGAGAATCAGTCCCATACGGCTGAACTCGAACATGCTGAAGGCCCCGTAGCCGGCCTGGTCGGAGATGGAGCTGACCAGCAGATTGGTCGAGGTCCCGACGAGCGTGCAGACACCGCCGAACTGAGAGGCGTACGAGAGCGGGATGAGCAGCCTCGAGGCCGCAATCTTGCGCCGGTTGGCGACCACGATCACCAGTGGAATGAACACGGCGACCGCTGCCGTGTTGTTGATGAACGCCGAGATGACGGTGATCGTCCCCATGATCACCACCAGCGCCGAGAAATAGCTCTTCCCAAAGCGCACCAGTAGACGCCCCACCGCGGCCGTGGCGCCGGTCTTCTGCAGCCCCGCGCTCAGCATGAACATCGCCGCCACCGTCACCGTCGCCGGATTGCTGAAGCCGGAGAGTCCCTCCTCAGGGGTAACGAGGCCTAGGGCGAGCAGTGTGCCGAGTACGAGCAGCGCCACGAAGTCGATCGGATACTTCTCGGAGACGAAAAGCACGACGGCCCCAACCAGGATCGCCAACACCACAATCGCTTCGAGCGGCATCGAAGAAGTTTACCAGAGGCTGCGGAAGGAATTCGGGGGAAACGTCGGTCCATGTTCGAGAACCCTTCTGGCCCGCTATCCAAGGATCTCGGTCGCGGGACAGTGTTCCCTGTTTGTGGGATACTCACTCGAGGTCGCAGATGAGAAACGAACAGCCTGCTGTCGTTGATGTGCTTCTCTTTCTGGCTTTCACCCTGGCGGGGTGCAGCAGAGTGCCCTCCGATGAAATAGTGGACGTGAACTCGGGGAGCCGTCCCAACGTCCTCTTCATCCTGGCAGACGACTTGAGTAACCGAGGCCTAGAGCTGGCGGAGACACCGACTCTTGATCGGTTGACCGCACAATCGCTCACTTTCAACCGTGCATACGTCCAGTTTCCAGTCTGCGGTCCGTCGAGGGCCTCACTTTTTTCGGGGTTGTATCCCGAGTCGACCGGGGTCTTGAACAATGAACAGAGTCTCTTCGAGACGCGGCCTGCAGTGGTTACACTCCCCCAGGCCTTCGTCCGGGCCGGGTACTGGACGGGTGCAGTCGGGAAAGTCCTCGGGCATAAGATCAATCAGGAGCCTATGAACTGGTCCGCACGACTGACCCCACAGGCCGCGGAAGGACTGGGGACTGCAGGGTTCGAGCGACGAGTCGCTCCGGGCTCGTCCAGGGACGTTGGCCGACCCGTACCCGGGGAGACATCGACCCCTCGCTCTGGAGGACCGCTGGGAGAGCCTACCGATCGCCGGGATGACGAGCTTCGCGACGGTGTGGCTGCTCGACAAATCGCAACCTGGCTGGACGAAAAGGAACACAGCGACCGTCCTTTCTTCCTCTACTATGGCATCGCTCAACCGCATGAACCCTTTTCTGTGCCGCCAGGCTATCACCAACTCTACGAGGCTCGTGCGGTAGACGCCGTCGTCCCCCCTCTAGATGATTGGTCCGATGTCCCTCGCCGGGCCAGAAGTGGATTGTATCGAGAGTATGGCTTCGAGCTTGGGAAGGTAGATCGGGAGCGAGCCGGCAGCATCTTGCGGGCATACTTGAGTTGCGTATCCTTTTTGGACGCGCAGCGGAAGGTTGTCTTTGATGCGTTGAAAAGAAACGGACTCTGGGAAAAAACGATCATCGTCTTTACCAGTGACCACGGATTCCATCTCGGTGAGCATTTTCTGTGGGGTAAGAACACGTTGTTCGAAGAGGCGCTTGCCGTTCCGCTCATCGTCAGGGTGCCTGGGATCACCCCTGAAGGTTCAATCACGAGGTCCCTGGTTGAGCTGGTCGACCTGTTTCCCTCGTTGGCGGAGCTTTGCGACATCCCGGCTTTGGATGCCCTGCAGGGTACCAGTTTCGTTTCCGTTCTCAAGGATCCATCCAGGAGCATTCGGAAGACCGCGTACAGCGTTTGTCAAAGGGCACCTCGGGTTAGTCCCTACCTCGCGGCATCAGTCCGGACAGAGCAATGGCGGTTCACTGCCTGGGGTTCCCCCGGTCCCGCAGAACTCTACGATCTGAGTAGCGACCCGAAGGCCTATACCAACCTCGCACAGGACGCGGACTACAAGTCGATCCAATCCGACCTGGCACGCCAACTCCGATCACGGAGTCACAGCGCTTCAACGTCCAATTGGAAACAATGGAGAGTGCCCTGAGTTTGATAAGAACGCGAACAGGCGGTTCTGACCCGCAGTAGTCTGGGCGGCGGTACTCACTTTCCCCGAGGTGGGAAGAGTGCTTCGATGATGCTCCGGTCAGCCGGCAGGGACGTGGCCAGCGACACGCTGATCCCGGCCGCCCAGGAGGCAGCAATAGCCCACACAAAGGGGTCAAACCCGAGCAGGGAAGGAAGCCGAAGGCCGGTTGCCAGGTCGGCGAATCCGAAGACGAACAGGATCGGTCGGGCGCTGTAGAGCAGGATCACGGTTCCGGCTCCCGAGAGCATGGCAGCAATGGCACCCTGGGCCGTAGCGCGCCGCCAGAACAGGCCCATGGCGATGGGCGCAAGAAAGCCCGCCGACAGACCCGAGGAAGCAAAGACGATCACGTACTGGAGCAGCTCCGGAGGTCTCAAGGCCAGGAGCAGGACCACACCACCCACGACGGCGGTGGTGGCGTGAGAGATGCGCCGCATGGTGATCTCGGAGGCCTGCGGGTTGAAAACGCGCTGATAGATATCGCGGGCGCAGCTGGAACTCACCAGGAGGAGGAATGAGTCCACCGAGGACATGACGGCCGCATAGGGTGCGGCGATGAGCACGCCGGCCAGGAGGGGGGGTGCAATATGAGTCGCCATCAGAGGCATGACCTGGTCGGAGACTTCCAGGGGTGGAAGGATCGCCCGGGCGATCGTGAAGATGACCACGAGCGGAATGTAGATAAGTGAAAAATAAAAGCACACCACCAGCAGTGCGCGGGCCAGAGAACGAGAATCCCGAAAAGCGATGAGTCTGACCATCTTGCTGGGCTGGCCCATTCCCGCGACCGTCCAGATGGAAAAAAAGGATATCGCCAGACCCAGGGGCAGGAAAGGGCCGCCGTCGACGTCCGGACCGGGCACGTACACCAGCCCCGGGTCCCGCTCGAACAGAGCAGAGGTCGCTGCTCCCAGCCCGCCCGCCGCTTTCAAAGCCAGGGGCAACATAATCAGGACGCCCGCTACCATGACGACACCCTGCATGACATCGGTCCAGACCACCGCTCGAAAACCGCCGAAGCAGGTGTACAACACCACCGACAGGGCGAAAATGAGCAGACCCGTCTCGTAGGGAAGGCCGAACAGCGTGTGCATGATCAGCCCGCCCGCCTTGAACTGGGCCAGCATAAAAGCGGTCTGGAAGATGATGATGACCAGGCTGGCGAGAACCCCCAGCCTTGCGCTCCGGTAGCGATCACGCAGGAGATCCGGGATAGTGATGGAGCCGAGGCGGCGGGCCACCTGATTGAGACGCTTGCCCAGAATTCCCATGGTCACCAGGGGAACGACCACGTAGCCTGCGACCCACAAAGCCATGATCCAGCCGTACCTGTAGATCAACGAGGGAAAGCCCATGAAGCTTCCGGCGCTGGCGCTGGTGGCAGCAGCCGTGAAGGCCAGGGCCCAGGGGCCCAGTGACCGGCCGGACAGGTAGTATTCCTTGAGGAATCCACGGCGCTTCTGAAAGCGGTAGGCCAGCACCGCCAGTAGAAAAACAGCCGAAAGATAGGTGGCAAATGCGAAGATGGTGCCGGTGTGAACCATCAGTCGGCCTTTTCAGCCTCGTCGCTCCGGTCCTCCCCCAGGTCATCATCCGACATGAAGTAGAGACAGAACCAGACCGTGATCAGGTTGGCCGCCCCCCAGGGCACGACCACCCCCCACCATACCCAGGCCGGCATACCCCACACCAGTCTCAGCTCCCCGTCTGCAGGTGACTGTCCCCTCAGATAACAATAAGGAATGATGTAGAGAATCGCTGCCAGCCAGATGGCAATGACGACCAGCGCTTCACGGCGCGCGTTTTCGTAGGTTTTCCATTGCGAACCGCCCGTCCTTTGATCTCCCGGCGAGATCTGATCGCCCTTTGTCATCGTCATCGCTCCGCGGACACCTTAACACTGTTGTGACGGTTTTGCCCCTGCCATCAATGCCCCCGGCAAACTGCATGTTTGCATCACCTCAAAACGCCCGGACGTCTCCGGTCACATTCAATGAACGAGGATTGTGGTGGAGTTAGGGCAACGTGGCGCTTGCCAGGCCGGGATCGTTTGCTATCATCAGGGTTCCTGGCGGACGAAGCCGAAGCCGTTCACCCTGGTGAGATTGGCACGTGGACAATTGATGGCCATTGCAAAGGAAGGTTTTCTGAAGGATTTTAACTGGAGCGGGGGTCTGTTTCTGACTGGCTATCACCTGGCTCTGCTCATCTCGCTGCCCCTTTACCTGGCTTACGTGCCCTTGAACGTCGGCCTGATCACTTCGGCCTTCCTGTTCTTTGTGCTCGGAGGCCTGGGCATTACAGCCGGATACCACAGGTTTTACTCTCACAAGACATACCAGCCCCACCCAGTAATGGAAGTTGGTCTGCTGTGGCTGGGAACTATGGCCACTCAGGGGAGTGCCCTCCGCTGGGCCTACGATCACCGGCTGCATCACCGGTATGTCGACACCGACAAGGATCCGTACAGAACCAGCGAGGGATTCTGGCCCTCCCACTTGTTGTGGATGTTCAAGAAGCGTGAGTCATTCGAAGAGCAGCGGGTCGCTGATCTCATGAAGAACAGCCTGGTTCGTTTCCAGGATCAACACTACGCTCTGCTTCTGCTGCTTACTAATATGGTCCCGGTGCTATTGATGGGTTGGCTGTTCAATGACTACATGGGTGCCGTCGTCATCGGTCTGCTGGCCCGCATGTTTTTGGTGCATCACTCCACGTGGTTCATCAACTCGCTGGCCCACATGTGGGGGTCCAGGCCTTACTCAACGGAGCATTCGGCGGTCAACAACTGGATCGTGGCTTTGCTCACCATGGGCGAGGGATACCACAACTTTCATCACACCTTTGCCGGCGACTACCGGAACGGTGTGAGGTTTTACCAGTACGACATTACGAAAATTTTCATCTGGCTGGCCGGCAGGCTGGGGTTGGCTTCCGGGCTCCGAAGAGTCAACGCTTCCACCATCAAGAAGAAACTCGTTTTGGAGGATCGGAGACTGATGCTGGAAGAGATTGGAGAACAGGCAGATCAACTCAAGATGGTCGAACTGAAGAAGGAGATCGTCCTGGTTTCCGATCGACTGGTCGGCAAGCTGGCTGATTGGGAAAAGCTCAAGCAGCGCCTGACCTCCCTGAAAAGATCCAACCCGGATAGAGACCTCATGAAAGCGATGAGGCTTGAACTTCGGGCTCTCAAGAAGAGCATCCGCAAAGAAACTCGATCCTGGGCCAGGCTGCTGTAGGCTGTCAGCGACGATGGGACACGAAGGGTCCAAGTCTAGGAGTTTCTCTGGGGCGCTGCTGGTTGACCCCGCACCGCTGTCCTTAGTCAATTGTTCCGGCAAGTGAATGACCGCGCCCGAGGTGTCGAGGAAGGAACAGGATGGCTAAGATCTTTGTCCTCGGCAGCTACTTCGCCGCCCTGACCATCCGCGTGCCGCGCCTGCCCGTTCTGGGTGAGGCCCTGATTGGGGATGGCTTCGATCTCGGACCGGGCGGTAAGGGCACCAACCAGGCCATCGGAGTGAGCCGGCTGGGCGCCAGGGCGCGGCTGCTGGCCTGTGTGGGCGATGACGTTTTCGGAGACATGGCCCTCCAGGTCTACGAGGAGGAAGGCCTCGCCACCACCCGGATCCACCGGGTTCCTGGTGTCAACACCGGCGTGGGGTGCGTCAGCCTCCTCCCGACCGGCGACAACACTATCGTTGCTTACGCCGGTGCCAACACTCACCTCTCTACCGCCCGGGTCGAGGCCGCCGAGGAACTCATAGCCGACAGCGACATGCTGATCTCACAGCTGGAGGCGCCTCTCGATTCGGTGCAGCGGGCCCTGGAACTGGCCGGGAAACACAGCGTTCCGACACTCTTGAACCCGGCCCCGGGGCAGCTTCTTGCCCCCGACATAACCCGCCATGTCGATGTGATGACCCCGAACGAAAACGAGACGCGCATTTTGCTTGGACTGCCGCCCGATGATCCCGGGTCGACGCAGGAACTGGCTCCCGGCCTGATGGAACTGGGGGTGGCTCAGGTGGTGGTGACGCAGGGAAGAGAGGGCGCCCTCATCGTCCGGGGCGATGAAGTGGAGGCGATTCCCCCGGTCGCGGTCGAGGCCGTCGATATGACGGGAGCGGGCGATGCCTTCACGGCTGCCCTGGCTGTGGCCCTTTGTGAGGGCTCCAGTCTGCGCCGTGCCGTGGGCCGGGCGACCTTCGCCGGCGCCTATGCTGCCACGCGGCTGGGGGTCATTGCCGGCCTGCCGACGCGGGCGGAACTCGACGCTTTCATTCAACGCTCAGGATCCCGAGAGTAGACGAATCGTCGTGACCGACCAGGACATCAGACTGCGCTCCGAGCGCGAACAGCTGCAAAGCGACGGGTTTTGCATCGTCAAGGACATCCTGTCTCCGGATGACCTGGGGTGGGTGAGGGACATCGCAAGTCGAATTGTCGCGGGGCTCAGCGCCGAGCACCGCGACGAGCAAAAATCCACCGGGTCGATGGTCGCCTCCGGTGAAATGCCGGAGCTGATAGACTTTTTTATCTGGCCGCCCGCCCTGCAGACTCTCGCCGATCTCGGATTCTTTGACAACAGGTTCGCGCGTGCCTACCTCATCTCCAAGCCCCCACGAAGCCCCCGGCTGTTCTGGCACCAGGACCTCACGGTCTGGAGCGGTGAGCCGCGCGCCTACTCTGATCTCACCCCGCAGCTGTTTCTGATGTTTTACCTTTGCGACACCACACGCAACAACGGTTGTCTGCGTGTCCTTCCCGGAAGCCACCGCCGCCGCCACCCGCTCCACGAGTTGACCGGCGTGGCTCACAACGCCGGGGCCCGCGCCGCTCTGAACCTCGACTCACCCATTTTCAGAGCGTATGCAGGTGAGGTGGACGTGCTCGTCAAGGCCGGTGATCTGGTCATCGGAGACTCCCGGATTCTGCATGCGTCTCACGACAACGACTCGGACCAGGAGCGGACCGTGATCACGCTTTTTTACCACCCGGCGTTCAAAGGGTTGACCGAGCCGGCGCAGAAGCAATACACGGATCTTGCCGAGACCCAGATCGGGGACTGGCCGTCGCAGTTCAAGAAAAAGCTGGCGCCGCATATTGCCAACTATTCCGGCCCGGCGGCGGCCTTGAAAAGAGACCGGGTACCCGGCCCTCAATTGAAGTGATCGGAAGTCGATGGGGGCAGGTTCCTGTACCAGGTAAAATACAAAACGATCATTCCCACCACCGCCGCCGCTGCCCACATCAAACTCTGGGAGTACCAGTGACCCACCAGGTAACAGGGAAAGATAAAGAGACCGGAAACAACGATGACGGCAACCACCGTGTTCAAAGCCGTGAGCCAGGGGGACTCCGACAGACGCTCGGCTCGAGATGTGATTGGCGCGGCGTTCTTCTTGACGGGACCCCAGAGTCCAAATGGCATCACGGTTTCATAGAAGCGCTTCAGTACGCGCGGCTCCACTGGAGAAGTGAGCAACGAGACGGCGATGCTGGCCACCGTCGAGACCGCACAGAGCACGGGAAAGGTCTTATATGCCGGTGTCTTCTCCGGTAAAAACAGAATGATCAGCGAAACGGCAATGCCTCCGAACACCCCGGCTGCATAGCCCCAGCCATTGAGCCGCCACCAGTACCATCTCAAGACGTTGGGAATGATCACCCCGGCGCCCAGCGCCATCATGATCCATCCCCAGATCTGAGAGATGGACTCGGCCTGAAATCCGATGGCGACGCCCACGACAACGACCCCGACGCTGGAGATGTAGCTGTAGCGCACGAGGTGCCGCTCATCGGCCACCGGTCTGAAAACAGGCTGCCAGATGTCGCGCACAATGTAGGACGCACCACTGTTGACGGTAGAGCTGAAGGTGGACATAAAAGCAGCCAGCAATCCGGCGATGACGAGTCCTCGAAGTCCGGCCGGGAGGTATTCTTCCAGAACTCTGGGCATGACCAGCTCGGGATCCCTGACGTCTGTAAAGTCGGACAGAGCCAGGAGTGCGATGGCCATGACCATCATGAAACGGACGGTGCCGAACAGTGGCCAGGCCGCTGCGACTTTGGCCGCGTCACGGGGATTTCGCGCTGCCAGAAAACGCTGAAGATCGTACAGCTGAGCCGGACCACCGGCGTTGAGCAGAAAACCCTTGAGCAGCCAGACAATGACCATGGCTCCAAAAAATTCGTAGATCCAGTTTTCGGTTCCCGCGAACTGATCCATCCGCCACACCGGCATGAGCGATTGAAAGTCTTCGGGCAACCTGGACTCCAGAACTGCGGGAGAAACAGTGGCGTACGCGGTGTAGCTGATCAGCAATGCGGCCAGGCCCAGAACCAGTGTCTGGATGGCGTCGGTAATCACAACTCCGAAAAGGCCGCCCAGGACGATGTACAGAGCCGTGACGGCAAAAATCAGCAGGGCCAGAATGTTTCCCTCATGCGCCACCAGGGTCTCTCTGGAGACAGGGAGGTAGTCGGCCATGCCCTCGAGGGGCAGATAAACCCTGGCAAATTTGCCAATGCCCTGAAATGCGTAACCGATGAAACTCGTGCACGTCACGACCGCCAGAGTGGCATAGGAGTAACGCGCCACGCGTCCGCTGCGGCCAGCGCCAAAACGAGTGATCATCCACTCGGCGCCGGTGAGCACGTTGGCTCTCCGCACCCACTTCGCCATGTAAGCCAGGCCGAAGGCCGGCAGCATGAAGCCGGCCATTTGGAAATGCCACCAGGACTTCATGCCCACCAGAAAGACCACCGAGACCATCCACATGGTGCCGGTGATATCGAAGTTGGAGACCGCTCCCGACATGGAGAGGAGCGACCAGTGCATGCGCTTTCCGCCCAGAAAATAGGACTCCAGGTTCCTGGAGGCCTGCCTGCGATACCAGATCGCCAGTGCGATCACGAAAGCGAAGTAAAGGATGAGGACGAGATAATCGACAAATACCACTTCAGCCGCTCTTGCACGCCCACCGGGAGAGGGCCTTGCCTGGTCTACTCCAGATTCGCGTGTCTCCCGAACATGGCGGATGGAGAGATCCCTTTTCTTTCCATCAACAGCAGGATGAGTGCATCCAGGACAAGCAGCAGGCTCTGCTCGAAGAGCGAGCCCAGAGGCTGGACCGATGAGTGCTCGAGTTGCCGCTGAACTTTCGGTGACGGCGCAGGAATAACAAGCACGGCATCGGCCATTCTGGCGATCGGAGACGTTTCGTCGATGGTGACGAGCGCGAGCCGGGCGCCGATGCGGTTCTTGCCTTCTTCCGCCATCACGACGAGGCTTTCCGTTGCTCCCGATCCGGACGCCACCAGCAGGAGGTCGCGCCTACTCAGGGGAGGTGTAACCGTTTCGCCTGCGACAAACGCCCGTAAATCGAGATGCATGAGCCGCATACAGAATGCCCGTGCCATCAGCCCGGACCGGCCCGCACCCGCGACAATGATGTGCTCGGCCTGCTCCATCTCATCCACCAGGGCCGCCGCCTGTTGGTGGGAAACCCCCGCGAGCGTTGCGCTGATCTCGTCGATGACGGCTTTTGTGATTTCCGAAGTGTGCTTCATTGCATGGCTTTCCTGACCAGGAGTGCCGCCTGTCTTCTGTCCGGGGCGTTCATGATACCGCCGCCCACAACCACGATGGCGGGATTCAACGCGGCGATGGGGCCCACTGTAGCGGCAGTGATGCCCCCGGCCACGGCTGCCTGTGCGCGTTGAAGGGCCTGTTTGAGCATCTGCAGTTCGCCCGCGGGATGCTTCCCTTCCATCTGTCGGTCAAAGGCCGTATGGACGCACACGTAGTGCACGCCCAGGCGGTCGACTTCTGCCGCTCGCGCGGCGATGTCCCGAACGCCGATCATATCGACCATGATCTCGCCGCCGTGGCGACCGGCGGCGGCGAGAGCAGCCCGGATCGTGGCATCGTCGGCAACGCCGAGAACGGTTGCGATGTCCGCTCCCGCCTCGAAAGCCAGGGTGGCCTCGTGCTCCCCCGCGTCCATGATCTTGAGATCTGCCAGCAGTACAATCGTCGGGAACACTCTCCGCAACTCCCGTACCGTGTGCATGCCGTCGCGGATGATGGTCGGAGTTCCGACCTCCGCGATATCAATCAGGTCCGCGACTTCACCCAGGATCCCGGGTGCCTCGTCGATGCCCACAAGATCGAGGGAAAGCTGTAGCTTCATGCTCGGGTTACCCCGGTGGGCCGCCTGGATGAGTTTCATTCCTTTGTTGGGCGGCGAGATTCTGTGACGAGCACCTCCGGTCCGGCACAGTATACAGCCTCGTTCGGCCTGCCGCCCGCCGTGTGGCTTGCCCCATCCACTGGCGTTCGATACCATCCCCGGGGTCTCTAGCAGTCCGTGATTTTCACCACGTACTTACCGTCTGCCATGAGTTCAGGAGCGAGCACCCCAGCAACGTCGCGAGATGGCCGCCATGAGTTGTCGGCTCCGGCCTCGACCTCACTCGGATCGATCCTGGCACTGGCGACGGTCCTGGTCGTGATAGCCGCACTCTACGCGGCTACGCTCTATCCAGGTGTCGGCGGTCGCACCAATGTCGGCGACTCGGCCAAGTTTCAGTTCATGGGCAAGATCCTGGGCGTGCCTCACGAGCCTGGCTTCCCGCAGTATCTGATGGCCAATGCTGTCTGGGTCCGTGTGCCGCTGCCGGGTGAGCTGGCCACGCGTGTGAACGCTCTTTCGGCACTCTTTGCGCTCGTGGCCGGGGTCTTTCTGTGGCTGGCGCTCGCCCAGCTCGGGGCCGGCCCCTGGATTGCAGCGGCAGCGACTGCGACGGTGCTCCTGGCACCCTCGGTATGGAGCTTTTCGACTGAGGCCGAGGTCTACTCGCTCAACCTGGCCTGGCTGTCCGCGGTCGCCTGGGCAGCACTGCGCTGGCGCCGCCGCCCGGGCCACGGGCGCCTGCTGCTTCTCCTGCTGCTCTATGCACTCTCTTTCGGGAATCACCCGATGATGATCACCCTGGCGCCGGGGCTCGTGTGGTTGCTTCTGAGCACGGACCGGCGGAGTGTCTTGCGGATGCAAATCGTAGGCATCGCCGCGCTTTTCGTGGCCTTGAGCTTCAGCCAGTACCTGGTACTGGTCATTCTGTCTCGAGGCGACACGCCGGTGCTTGAAGGTATTCCCCGGGACGCCCGGGTGCGTGATCTGGTCGGGACCATCAGGGGACAGCGCTTTGTCAGCCGGAACCTGCTGCGCAAGGGGTGGACCGAGTTGCGGAGCCGCTGGGTGCGCTTCCCTCTGGAGTCAGTGGCTCAGATTGGGCCAGTTGCAGTGCTGCTGGCGCTTATTGGAATCGGACTCCTGGCCCGGCAGGAGCCGGCGCTAGCCGGATTCCTGGCTCTGGGGATCGCGATCCCCATGGCCTGGCTGTCCTTCTATCAGCTCGTCGACTGGAGCCCGTACCTGGCCCCCTGCTGGCTGGTGGCGGCTCTCGCGGCGGCGGCGGGTGCGCTCCAACTGAGCCGCCGGGGGTTGGGCGTGCGGGTCGCTGTCACGGCCGCGTGGGCGAGTTCCCTCCTGTTTAGCGGGGCCGCCGACGCTGTCGCGTTGACCGTCGACCCCAACCGCTGGGACCGGTCAGAGTTGCTGGCAGCAGTACCGGCCGGAGCTGGAGCCGTAACCTACGCCGGTCCCGGCTACCGCTCAGTGCAGCTCAATAGCTACTATCGCCATGGTCTTGAGGTCGAGCGCACACTTGGAATCGAGCTCCTCACGGCGACCCGGGTGTTCGACGAGGAATGGAGGTTTCTGGATGACCGGCCGCTCTACTTTTCCGACTACGAGGTGCGCGGCTATTTCGAGCGTTACCACGCGGACTTCGTGTGTCGGCGTCTCACCGATTCCGAGACCGAAGTGTGCGCCACAGGGACTTCTCGACCCATCGAATTGCTGGAGGTACGGGGAAGGGATCAAGGCGGTCTGGAGATCGTGCGCGACGGCACCCGGTTGATGCCAGTCGAGAAATCTGCGGTGCTGGCGATCATCGACCCCGACCGGCAGCGCATCCAGGCCATCCTGCCGATCGCTCTGGAATCGGCCCCGGCCCCGCTATTGACTGGAGAGCGTTTCGCCGAACTCCTGGCCGCCGTTCCGGCCGGCAAACGGCTGCTGCTTGTCGCCGATCCGGCGCCCACTGAGCCGGCGCGCTCGGCGATGGCTGAGCTGGCGGTCAGCATGGGGCTGGAGGCGGGCCTGGCGGAAGTGCCCGGCGCTGCATTCGCACTCTACGGCCGTGCCGGCGACCCGGCGGCGCTGGAGCTCTACACGGACCTGCCCGTAACCCTCGTGGTGACACCATGAGACCCCGTGCTCGCCTCGGGTCGCTACGCGCCGGCCTGCCTGCGGCGCTGCTGGTCGCCATGGGCGCTCTAGTAGACGGAAGCTGCGTCCCGGACGGGCCGCACCGGGATTCAGTCGTTCTGATCGTCGTCGATACCCTACGCGCCGACGCCATCGGCGTCTACGGCTCGCGTCGTCCAACCAGCCCCGAGATCGATGCCTGGGCGGCCGGTGGTGCTGTGTTCGAGCACGCCTATTCGGTGTCGCCGTGGACGCTCACCACTTTCGGAACGCTCCTCACGGGGGAGCTGCCATCGACCCATCTGGCCGGTACCTTCCAAAAGGCGAAAGACGGCGCTACGAGCCCCAAAAAGAAATTCCGACGACTGGCTCGCGAGCTGCCCTCCCTGGCCGAGCGCCTCAGCGAAGCCGGCCTGGCGACCGGCGCGGTGATCAGCAACAGCTTTCTGAGCCCTCAGTTCGGGATCGACCGCGGCTTCGACGAATATGACTTCCGCCGCAGTACCAAGAAAAGAATCCGCCGCGCCGACAGGGCCGTTGACCGCGCCCTCGAGTGGATCGACGAGCGCCGTGGAAGCACGTTCTTTCTGATCCTGCACCTGATGGACCCGCATGTCACCTACGACCCGCCCGAGTTTACGCGGGGCAGGTTCTCAGAGTCCGTGCCCAAGACCGGGAACCCGCGCAGAACCGGTTTACCGGCACTGCGGAGACTCTTGCGCAAGGGGAAACGCCCCGATATGGCCTATCTGCGCGCCCTCTACGACGAGGAAGTTGCCTTCGTGGATGCCCAACTGGGCCGCTTCCTGGCGGCCCTCGACCGCCAGGGCCAGGGCCAGCCCCCGCTCGTCATCCTGACGTCCGACCACGGCGAGGAGTTCTTTGACCACGACGGCTTCGAGCACGGACACACCATGTACGACGAGTTGCTGCATGTGCCCCTGGTGGTCCGTGGGTCCGGGGTCGAAGTACGCGCGGGCCTTCCCGGGCGCTCGCTGGGGCCGATGCTGCGTGGCGACGTGCTTGCGCCCCGGCCTCTCCTGGCCGAGGCGCCACTCTACGGCCCTCCACGGAGTGCCATCATCCACTGGCCGTTCAAGTTGGGGCGGACCGGGCGGCGTGGGCCCTCCAGACACACAGAGTTGTTCCACCTCGGGGATGACCCGGCCGAGCGTCACAACCTGGCCGACCGGGAGCCCGAGCTGACGCGCCGCCTGGAGACCACATTGACCGCTGTACTGGGCGCTGCCCAGGGTGAGACCAGGGGAGATGAAGCGGACCTCGATCCGCAGCTGCTCGAGGAACTCCGCTCGCTCGGCTATGTGCAATAGGAACAGAGTGCGAAAGGGATCCGTCATGAACTCCGCTAAACACCTCCGGCTCCATCGGCGGGGCTTTTTGAAAACCACAGGTGCCGCGACTGGCGCCCTCGTCTCGGGGGTCTCCTGGATCACTTCACCGGGATGCCGGAGCCGAGCCGGGGATTCGGATCTGCTGGACGTGGACTACCAGGCCCTGGTGTCGCAAGCCGACCTGGTTTATCAGAGTCCCGCCGAGATGGCGGTCGAAGGGCATCCCCTGGGCAACGGCACAATGGGGACTCTGGTGTGGACGTCCCCCGGCTCAATCCACCTGCAGATCAACCGCTGTGATGTTTTCGCTGTCGACATCAATCATTGGGGTGATCAGTGGGATGCTGTGGACTATTGTGGCGGGTGCGCCCGGATCACCATCGATGTTGAAGGCCGGCCTTTCATGCCGGGCCAGCGGTTTCTGCAGAGGACCTCTCTTTACGACGCGGAGTGCACTATCAAAGGAGAGGGCGTCGACGTGCGTTGCTTCATTTCCTCGCTGAGGGATCTGCTGACCCTGGAGATTTCCGATCATCGAAAAGAGCCACAGCCCGTGAGCGTGCGCCTCTCGATGTGGAGAGCACCGGAGGTCCGTACGGGGCGCCACCTGGCGCGTTACACTTTCGAGTCGACCCCGGACGAGGTCCTCGTCATTCAGGAGTTCAAAGAGAGGGCTCATTATTCTTCTTCGGTGGTGGCCGCCACCGTCATCGCCGAACAAATCGAAGTTGAGAATCAGGGCGAGACAGCCAGGACGATCCTCGCCTCGCCAAAACAGGGAAGGACCACGGTGCTGGTCGCCAGTTCGGCGTCCCGGCAACCGGAGGAAGACCCGACCCGCCAGGCTCATCGTCTTCTGGACGAAGCATCGACGATCGGCACCGAGGGTTTGAGGAAAGAACACGCGCGCTGGTGGGCCTCTTTCTGGTCGCGGACGTTCGTGCACTTGACGAGTACGGACGACATCGCTCAATTCATGCAAAGGGTCCGCTCTCTGCACCTCTACTATATGGCGAGCACCTCTCGGGGCCTGCTTCCCCCCAAGTGGAACGGTTCGCTCTTCGCTGTTGACGGGGACCGGAGAAAGTGGGGCTCTCAATTCTGGGTCTGGACGACCGAGAGTGCCTACTACCCGCTCTACGCAGCGGATGCCATCGAGCTGACCGAGCCGTTTTTTCGCATGTATGTGGCACAACTCCCGAATGCCTGGAAAGCCGGGGCCCAGAGATGGGGTGTCGAGGGAGCCTTTTATCCGGAGACGACGGCGTTCAACGGTCCACTCGTCTTGCCTTCTGACGTCGCCCGGGAATTTCGTGAGATTTACCTGGGACGACGAGCCAAAGAACGACTGTCCGAGAAAACTCGTGACTGGTGTCGATTTGATTCCGGCCTGCGGGCCGTGACGGCAACGCGCCGCGCCAGATACTCGTGGATCTCTCATATGGTCTCTTCGGGCAGCGAGCTGGCGGTACAGGCCTGGTGGCGATTCCGATATACCGGCGATGTGGGGGAGCTGCGCAGGCAGGCGTATCCGCTGCTCAGGGGGGCAGCCGAGTTCTATCGCAATCTTGCCCAAAAGGGCCCGGACGGTCGCTATCATATTCTTGGGACCAATCAGCACGAGGCCTTCTGGGGCGTGCACGACGGGCAGTTGGACCTGGCGGCCATCCGGGGGACGATCCCCCTGGCCATACGGGCAGCCGGGATATTGAATCTTGATTCGGAGCCGAGTGCCGGCTGGCAGGAGTTCCTGGACAACCTGGCCCCCTATGCGATGGGCAGCGATCCGGAATCGAAGGCTCTGGAGGGAGGTGTTCTGGCTGAAGACGTCTGGTCCGTGGGGCATCTGGGTGACGTCCCGGGGCGACATCACGTCATCGGTACCGCCCTGGAGTGGCCGGTTTTTCCGTATGAGGACTGGACCCTGGAGACCCTCCATCCGGAGACCGACCGGATCGTTCACAAGATTGCCGAGTTGAACCCTACTCGTATCGCGATCCGCGAGGGAGGCGAATTCAACACGGCCGTGCGCACCCCGATTTCGGGTGCGCGCATGGGACGGGGCGAGGAGCTGCCGGTCATGATGGCCAGTTATTACCAGAAGGGTTTTGCCCCCCTGGCCAACGGGTTCAGCAACTTCGAGGGCGAGACGGCCCATTCGATCGAGCACCTGGGGATACTCAGCACCACTTTGCAGGAGAGTCTGCTGCAGAGCGTTTCTGCGCGTCCGGGCGAGCCCGAGGTGATCAGCGTTTTCCCGGCCTGGCCCCAACAATGGCAGGCTTCTTTTCGCTTGCTGGCCCGTGGTGGATTCCTGGTGACAGCTTCCCGGCGCCAGGGAGAGGTGCAGTTCATCGAGATCGAATCCCGCCTGGGCGAAAAGTGCAGGGTTCGGAACCCCTGGAAGGAACCGGCCAGACTCTCGGAGAGCACCGGAAGCGGAGAGAGGGTCGAGGGCGCCGTTCTCGAATTTGCCACGACCAGGG
>CBDBHK010000007.1:0-18859 GCA_965205615.1 Acidobacteriota bacterium
TCGCGGAAAGGCGGTCAGGTGCAGTGTTTTTTTGGGCAGCATTTTCTCCAAGGTGGAAACAACCGATGAGGCTCGTTCCTGCCAGGCGCCTTTGAAACAAGTAGTAGTCAACGATCATAGCGTACGAAATCAGCCTATGAATCCATCTATTTGATTCTTGTGGAGGCTTAAGACGTGTTTCCCTGTTCCCCTTCAGTTTGGCCATGATCCACGCTGGAAGATATACCAGGTGGAAAAAATAGCTTTTCCGGCGGAGACTCCAACAGAGTTCGCTTGAGAGTGTTTCGAGCATTTCAGTCGTGTATCGCCTGTAATGCCCGTAGAATTTATCATAATTCGACCATAACTCCTGGCGAGCAGGCACGGTTATGATAATACGAGACACGTTGGGAAACGCATCGGCTAGATTCTGTAGAAACGGAGCTGGCTCAGGAATATGTTCAATGACATCAAGCAGTAGGAGCGTGCCATAAAGCTCTCGCTCCGTGTCCGAAAGATCGACAGCGTCTATGCCCGTACGGATATGTTTCTCTACATTGTAGATAGCCTGCACCTCTGCGAGTTCCACCCCGGAACAATCTATACCTGCATCTCGCAAACTCTTGACTACAATGCCCCGTCCACACCCTATCTCAAGTACAGAGGATTCTGGACCCTCAAATGCATTAATCGCGCTTGCTACAATTCTGCCTCGCGCCAGGTGCCACCAGTGGTACTCGATGCCGTCCGGATAAGCGCGTTCAAATTGCTCATCAGAAAACTTTGTTTTCATTTCAGGTTACTATTTTCGTTCATTTCTGCCCAACGATAAGGGTTCTATCCGGAGTGCCGTCGAGAAAGCAAGACGTTTCTACTCGTAGATGTTCTTCATCTGCCAGCCGTCAAAACCGTCTCCTCCCTTCCCGGGCTGCTTGCAAGACGGGGGTCCGCCAGGATACCGTTGACCGCACCCCTGGGGTGGTTCGGTCCAATGGAGAGAGACGTTCATGCCTGTCCGTAACAACGGGAAATCGTCTGCGACGCTCAAACCGCCCTCCCTCTTTGAACGACTCGACCAGCTGAACGAATTCGAGCGGGAGCCCGTCACTCCCGATCGTCTGGAAAGCCGTCGGCACTTCGCAGCCGTTTTTGCCGGCGAGCATGTCGCCGGTACGGAATTCGTCATCGGCGCGCTATTCGTCTCCTGGGGAGTTGGAACCCGGGACCTCATTCTCGGTCTGCTGCTGGGCAATCTCCTGGCCGTTCTCTCCTGGACGTTCATTTGTGCCCCCATTGCCGTGCAGACACGGCTGACGCTCTACTGGTATTTACGGCGCATCGCCGGTCCGGCAGTGACCACCATTTACAACGTTGTGAACGGCGTTTTGTTCTGCGGCCTGGCGGGAGCCATGATCACGGTTTCAGCATCAGCCGTTCGCATCCCCTTTGGCATCCCGCCGCAAACCCACTGGTACCCGACCGACCTGCGATTTGTGCTGGTTGTCGTGGCCGTCGGCGCCGTCGTCGTGACGATTGCGATCCTGGGGTTCCGGCGTCTGGCCCAGTTCTCGACGATCTGCGTCCCCTGGATCTTCGTCATCTTCTTTGCCGGCGCTCTGGCCGTGTTGCCGCAATTGACGGCCAGCTCTCCCGAAGTGAGTTCCGTTCGAGGCCTGGACGATTTGTGGCGCCTGGCGGAGGAGCGCGTCTGGATCGGACGCCCGGATTCAGTCTTCAGCCTCTGGCATGTGGCCGGGTTTGCCTGGATGGCGAATCTCGCATTCCATGTAGGACTCTCGGACATGGCTTTGCTGCGCTATGCGCCGCGTGCCAGCTATGGTTTGTTTTCCGCCTGCGGGATGTACATGGGCCACTTTCTGGTGTGGATCGCCTCGGGTGTGATGGGAGCCGGGGCGGCGTTGCTGCTGAAGACTCCCTTGAGCAGTCTGGACTCCGGGGAAGTGGCCCATCAGGCATTGGGTCTGGGGGGCGCTCTGTGTGTGATCGTCTCCGGTTGGGCCACGTCGAACCCGACCCTCTATCGAGCCGGTCTCGCACTGCAGGCGATTACACCGGGCTGGCCCCGGTGGTTCGTCACATTGCTGGCCGGCACGGGGACGGTCATCATCGCCTGTTTTCCTTTCATCTTTCGATATCTACTCGAGTTTGCAGGTATTTTCGCCCTTTTAATGACCCCGATTGCGGCAGTGGTGTTCGTTGAGCACTGGGTTTTTCCGCGGATTGGCCTGCGTCGCTTCTGGTTCGGCCACTCGGGAGGCATCGTCAACTGGCCGGCGCTGCTTGCCTGGGCCGCGACCGAGGTCGTCTGCCTTGGCCTGTGGAGGTCGGAGCTCCTGCATATCGTGTTTATTCCCGCCCCGGGCTGGTTGTTAACGGTGGTCTTGTACACCGCTCTGGCAGCGCTGGCCGGCGCCCGCCAAGAGGGCTCCGGAGAGCTCCATTTTTCAGCACCGCCGGGCACCCGTGCCCGGGCGGCCGACGCTCGTGCCACGCCCGATCCAGCGTCCCGGTCTTCCTGGTCTGCCGTTCAGATTGTGAGCGGAGCGATCGGCGCCCTGTCACTGGCCGCGTGCCTGGGGCTTGCCCTGTGGGTGGGCCTGATGGGGGAAAAAGGATATGAGATCCGCCTGGCGACGTTCAAGGATTACCTGGCTGTGGCCAGCTTCGTGCATCTGACAGCAGCGGCAATCTGGGTCTTGCGCTCGGAACAAACCGAAGCGGCCTGAGGAATGGCTCTGATGCAAACAACCGGTTGTCGGAGACGGAATCAGGAGAAATCCCTCCCGTAATCAATGGCCAGCTCACGACTAGCGAACCGGGTAGCATGGATCAGCGGCGCAGCCTCCGGAATCGGTGCGGCGACTGCGAGATTGTTTGCCGGAGAGGGCGCCCGCGTGACCATCGCCGATGTGAACGTTGAACGTGGCTAGGAAGTGGCCGATGAGATCAACTCGGGAGGTTCACAGCGGGCCCTGGCGACCCGGTGTGACGTTTCCGGGCAGCATGAGATGGAGCGTTCAATCGGGGCGACCGTCGATCTTTTCGGCGGTCTTCACATTGTCGTGAACAACGCGGCCATTGGTCAGTATGACCCGCTGCACGAGTGCTCCGGGGACGAGTGGGATGCAGTCATGGCGGTCAACGTCAAAGCGGCCTTCCTCTCCTTCAAGTCGGCCTACCCTCATTTGCGCAGAGTCGACCAGAGCTATGTCGTGAACGTCGCGTCCATCAGCAGCTTCGTTGCCCAGGCCGATACCCCCGTCTATACCGTTTCAAAGCATGCGCTCCTGGGGCTGACGCGGACCATCGCTCTGGACTACGCCGCAGACGGGATCCGCTGCAACTGTGTCTGCCCGGGGATCACTGATACTCCAGGGCTGCGGGCGCATCTGGCACAATACCCCGACCCCGAAAAGAAGCTGGCGGAGCGACTCCGCCGCGTGCCCTCGGGAAAAGTCATGTTGCCGGAGCAGATGGCCCGCGCGATTCTTTACTTTTCCTGTGAAGACTCCGCCGGAATTACCGGCACCTCGCTGGTCGTGGACGGCGGTTATACAACAGCCGCCGAGTGGGACAGTAGAGAATGGCGGGGCGAGGAGAAAGGAGATTGAGGCGATTTGACATGTCCCCGCCGGGGCGCTTAGACTCCGCCGTGGTGAAGGATTTATTCTCCGCTCTCAGTGCCCCAAAGGCATCCTTCTTTCCTCCAATTCTCTGCCTCTTACTGGGTACAACCCTCTTGATGGGCCGGGATGGCAGTACCGGTCGGGACTGGCCCCACCACGGAGGCTCCTATCAGTTTTGGCGCTATAGCGCGCTGGACCAGATCAACCGGGCCAACATCAAGAAGATTGCTCCCGTCTGGGCATTTCAAACCGGTGTGGAAGACGGAGGACTGCAGGCGACCCCAATCGTGGTGGACGGGATCATGTACCTCTCGTCTTCCTGGAATCGCGTCTTCGCCATTGACGCAGTGACAGGCCAGGAACTCTGGCACTACTATTTCGAGAATCCACGCCAGGTCGGGATCGCCTACAGCCCCTTTAACCGTGGAGTCGCGGTCTCCCGTGGCCGTGTCTTCATGGGAACCCTGGACAACCACGTAGTCGCCCTGGACCAGAAGACAGGTCGCGAGTTGTGGAAGGTCAACGTGGAGGATATGCGTCAGTGTGGCTGCAACATCACCGGGGCACCTCTGGTCGTGCGGGACAAGGTCATCGTCGGTGTCACCGGAGGAGATTCGGCCCATCGCGGCTACCTGAGTGCCTTCGACACCGAGACAGGACGAATGGTCTGGCGTTTTTACACTATCCCCGGACCCGGTGAGAAGGGCCACGAAACCTGGGAGGGGGACAGTTGGAAGTATGGGGGCGGAGGCACCTGGATGACGGGCTCCTATGACCCGGACCTCGACCTGGTCTACTGGGGAGTCGGCAATCCGGCAGCCGACTTCTATGGAGGCGCCCGCAGGGGGGACAACCTGTACACCGACTGCGTGGTGGCCTTGAACCCGAGCACCGGAGAGCTGAAGTGGTACTTTCAGCAAGTGCCCCATGACGTGTGGGATTGGGATGCTGCCTACGAGTCGGTGCTGTTGGATTTGGAAGTGGAGGGCCGGAAGCGGAAGCTGCTGCTCAATACCAACAAAGGAGGCTACACCTTCGTCGTGGACCGCACCGACGGGAGCTTCGTATCGGCCTGGCCGGTGGCAGAGAATATCAACTGGATCACCGGTGTCGACGAGAAGGGCCGGCTACTCGGCCGCAATGAGCCGATCGTCGGTGAGTCGACCTTCATTTGTCCCAGCATCGGCGGGGGGAGACAGTGGAATCAGGGGACGTATTCACCCCGCACCGGTTGGTATTACACGACCGGGATTGAATGGTGCCAGGACGTGGTCGCCAAGAAAGAGGACCCGGTCGAAGGACTCAACTTCTTTGGCGGAGCCTTCCATCTGAGACCACCCCCGAAGGGAGAACCGCACGGGCATCTGGACGCCTACCATCCGGTGACCGGAGAAAAATATTGGAGCTATCGTTCCAAGTATCCTCTGCTGGCCTCGCTGCTGGCAACTGCCGGTGATGTGGTCTTTAGCGGAGACGCCGAGGGCTACTTCTTCGCCCTGGATGCGAAGACGGGCGAGAAGGTCTGGAGCTTTCAAACCGGGTCGGGTCACCGCGGTTCGGCCATCAGCTACGCGGTGAACGGAAGGCAGTACATCGCGACCCCTTCGGGCTGGGGATCGGCCGTAGGTGGACTCTTCCCCCAACTCTGGCCCGAATCGGAAGACTTTCGGGCGGGCTCAACCCTGTTTGTTTTTGCGCTCCCGAAGGAGGAGGAATGATCTGGCTTTCTCTGCTCCTGCTCCAGTCGGTCGCCGATCCGGAAGTGCTGCACCGGGGAGAGGTTGTCTTTGCTCAAAGCTGCGCCACTGGCTATTGTCACGGGGCTGCCGGGGCTGCCGGGCGTGGACCCAGACTCAGAGGCCGGAGTCTTGACCGCGATCATGTCTCCGAGGCCGTTCGCAACGGCATCCCGCAATCGGCCATGGCGGGCTGGAAGGATCTCCTCTCTGAACCGGACCTTTCAGCAGTGATCGACTATGTGATGAGCCTGGAGCATGCCGAAGCATTGCCGGAACATCCAATGCCTCCAGGTGTGGGCCCGGCGGCCTATGTGGACTTTCCCGGCCCGGCGGAGGCCCGGCGGGGGCGTGACTTGTTCTTCGACGCGACCCGGGGGATACAGTGCTCTACTTGCCACTCGGCTGGTGGACGAGGGATTGCCATCGGTCCCCGACTGGCCGGCCCCACCGTTGCCGATCGGGATCGCTTTGTGTCGCTGGTGCGGGCCTCCCGCTCCCGGCAGGTACTGACGGCAACCTTGCAGGATCGATGTGTTTTTCCGGCGCTGCAGTTTGAGCGAACCGAGGGTTGGATCAAGCTGTATGACTTGACTTCAGCCCCGCCCGTACTGCGCACTTTTGCGGCGTCAACCGTCGTCTCACTGGTGAACGCTCAGGCCTGGTCCCACGAGTCGATGACCCGGGACTACGATGACGAGGAACTCAACGCGATCGTCGAGTACCTGAATTGGCTGGATTCCCAGGAATAGCCGAGGCGGCGGCGGCAACCCTTCAACCCGGAAAATTCATAAGTTTTCGGCTGCAGCGCCCCCATCATCCGCGCTGGCGGCCCTTCGCTTCGAAAACTTATGAATTTTCCAGGTTCAACGATCCTCGGTTGCTGCCAGCATTCCCAGCAGAACCCAGAGGTGACGCGTGTCTTCGAACGAACCACTCAGCCCGTGGATCAGCCAGGCGCCCACCACGGCTATCCTCAGAGCGTCCCGTAGGCCGGGAAGCCGGGAGGGCGCCCTGCGCAAGCTGTAGAGAATCAATGACAGCAGGGCAGCCAGGCCCAGGACCCCAGTCTGGGATGCCACGCTGAGCCAGACGTTGTGGGCGTCGGTGGAATGCCTCATTGCGCCGCTGGCAACACGGTAGCTGACTCCGATGCTGTTGGCTCCCGGTCCCGCCCCTGTGATGGGATGAGCGGCCCACTCTCGAAGTGCCTCTTTCCACAGGAGGACACGAACCGACGGTTTCACAATTCCCTCCATGAGAGACCCACGCGCAACCAGGATCATGCCCACGCTGAGAACGGCCAATACAAGACCCACCGCGATCGCTCCCCGGAAGCGGCGTGCGGACAGCCCAAGAGCCAGTGCCATCCCCCCTAGACCTGGAGTACCTCGAAAGGGCGGGGCCGCAGATCTTGCCGCAACGCCGTGGGGAGCCAGAACAGGACGACCAGCACAAACACAAGGTCGCAGAGAAGGACCACCTGGCCGCCCAGCCGGAGAGGGAACACCGACATCATCGGGACGGTCGTAATGTACAGCAGCAACAGCCCGAACGACCTGTTCATACACTCAATCCGGTAGAAACAGAGTGCAGGCTTTCCATGGCGAACCAAGACCGAACATCGGGAGTCACAAGTCCAGTTTCGAGGTGAGTTCTTCAGCGTTCAGGACACTGAGGCCATGACGGAGCAGGGATCGGAAATGGCGCTGGTTTTCGGTCACCAGGATCCGGCAGCCGGTACCCAGAGCAACCTCGGCGATGTGCCTGTCGTAGATTCTCCCACCCACGATTCGGTCCGCTGCCGCCGATGGGAAAAACTCCCGCCGAGAGTCGCCCGGAAGCTGATGAATCTGAAGCCTGGATAGGATCTCCTTCTCGATGAGCAGCATCGCGCTGTCCGGAGTCAAACGGTATTCTTCCGGAAGCCGCGTCGAAACCGAATAGAATTCCAGGCAACAGTGCCAGGAGCTGTGCACCTCCTTGACGCCCCCTTTGACAACGGCATCGAGGATGCGCTGGCAATGATCGGTAGTGGGAAATTCAATCAGGCCTCCCAGCAGAATAGTGGTGTCCAAAAAGAACGAACTCAGCGCGGCCACCGATTCCGTTCTTCCTCGACAAGTGCGGCCAGGTCGACTGAAGGAGCCTCTTCGGGAGGCACTTCGGGACGGGCGACCAGGCGATTGCCGACCCGCACGATCTTAGGGCCTGCCACGGCCCGCAGCAGCCGAACTGAGAAGTCATCCAAGACGACTTCCACCTTGGTGCCGGGTGTTAGACGCGCCGCCTCACGTATGGACGCCGGAATCACCACCCGACCTGCCTTATCAATGGTTGTAATCATGGTATTAGCATACCAGATGACCACCCATGGAAGTTCTGTAGACCGGCGGACTAGCCCGGATTATTCATAAGTTTTCGTAGCGAAGCGGGCGCAGGGGTCAGACAGAAAAAGTGGAAATTCCTGAAAGCAAAACCCGGCGAGGCTTCTTATGCGAGAGATGAAACCCGCAAGGAAGTCGTGGAACTCTACGATCTGGATGCCGACATCGGTGAACGAGAGAACCTGGCGGAGAAATACCCGGAAAAGGTCCGTGAGTTAGAAAACCTCACAAATGCGATCATCCAGGCGGAGTAAAGTCCCAGGTCAAGATGCCATCGACTCATGCAGCGCGCCTTTGAATCGCTTCAGCCAGGGTCCTGCATATCCGTACGATGCATGGAAACGGGTCGGAGAGAAACCCACGGCCAAGCGGGCTGGTCACCCTGTCGGTCTGGCTGAAATAGTCTGACTTGTAAGCCTTGAGCAGCTGGTGGATCGATTCCCTCTCGAAAGGGCCGCCTTCGCTTTCGGCGCCCCTGATTTTCGCTCGAAAAAAGGCGATGGTTTGATCGATCGCCTGGCCGGCGAGGTGGAGAAGATCCCACAGCGGGTCGAGCAGCAGCACACCCTCCCGAAACCCGGGGGCCTCCCCTCTTGCTATGCGCAGGAATATCAAGGGTCCGTTTACACCCAGCTCGGTCTGGTACCACAGGTTGTGTCCAAACCGGGGGTTGATTTCCATTAGCTTTGGCTTGCCGTCTCTTGCGTCCACGATGCTTTGTATGGTCATACCCCCCCAAATACCCAGCTCGCGAAGCAGCGCCCGGATCTCATCCGTATAGGGTACGTCGGCAGAAGACACGACGGCTGCGCACGGGGTCCTGATCCCAGCCTTGCGGGTACGAAGGACTTCAGGTGAAAACAGGGAAACGATTTCCGAATTGCGATCCACGACCACGTAATAATTCCTTTTCGTGGCCGCCGGGATGTATTCCTGCACCATCGGTCTTTCCTGGATTGCGCTTAAAGTGCCGTAGGTTTTTTCCAGGGATGCAAGGTCCTCGGCCAGCCTGATGTTGGCGCCGTGCGCACCGCACCGCGGCTTGAGGACCCAGGGAGGTTTCATTGTCTGGACAACGGCTGAAAGCCCTTCCGGGCCGGCGGGCACACAGGTCCTGGGAACAGGAAAGCCAACCTTTGCAGCCGCTTTCATGGTCAGGGATTTGTCCAGGATTCCGGTGAGCCCATCGTAGTCGGGAACCACCGCGACAATACCCTGGCTGGCCAGGCGCGACTTGTTCTTGGCGAATACATAGACGTCCGGATCGTAAGAAGGAAAGATGACGTCGATGGCTTGTGCCGAACAGATCTCTTCAATACGCTGTATATAGCGCTCTTCGTCCGGCGTATTTTCGGCCTGAACCAGTCCTGCCCGCCAGTCAGCGGCACAATCAGGCACACGGCAACGTTTACTGACATGCCGGGACCATTGAGCCATTCCGGCCCAGCGCTGAACCAGATGGTCACCGCCGACAGTTACGATGATCTTGCGGGCTTCATCAACCAGACAACGCAGTATCAGGTAGGCTTGGTCTTCTTGCGTGTTCGTGATCAGCAGGTTCATATGCGTGGGGGGCTGAGAGTCGCTCCCAACGTGGTTATGAGATGGAAGTAGTTCTCGAGGTGAGCCGTGGTGGACCACCGGTCGCGAAACCCCTGATAGCCCTTATCACCCAGTTCCCGACGCAGGCCTTCAGACGACTGGATCCTGGAAATGGCGGCAAGCAGTTCCTCATCACTCTGATAGATAATGCCGCCACCGCTTTGTCGGACCGACTCCGGAAGCCCCCCAGATCCCGCACGATTGCAGGAGTCCGGTAGGAAAGCGATTCGATCGGCACCATCGGAAAGTTTTCGTAAGTGGTGGAAGGAACGATGCAGGCCAGTGCATTGGAATACAAGTGTGCGAGCCTCTCTTGCGGTTGCACGCCCAGAAACCGGATTCTAGGGTTGGGCCCGGCAAGGCGGTGAAGCGTGGACTCGAATTGCCCGGTCCCGGCCACAATCAGGTCCGCGTTGGAGACCCTGTGCCAGAGCGGGATCAGGGTCTGCAGTCCCTTGATTGCCTCCAGACGTCCCACAAACAGAAAATAAGGCTGCTGCGGAAGATCCGGATCGGGTCGTGTTGCAACTGCAGGTTCGGGGATCAAGTAGGGTAGATCGTGCATGGGATGGGCGAAGCCCCGCTTCCGGTGCATCTTGACCAGGAACCGGCTGGGAGAAATGAGGGCATCGAGGTGGGCGACACAACGGTCCAGAAAACCTGAATACCGCCACAATTGGGGAGGGCGTCGGGCCAGAATCGTGCAGGCCAGACACTGTGGCTTTTCACACGGTCTACGGTTGAACTTCCAGAGGACATGAGTCGGACAGATCAGCCAGTTCTCGTGCAACGTGAACAGCTTGAGACAGCTCCGGTTTCGGGGAGCCAGAGTGAGAACACCCGGGCCCAGCAGCGAAATATTATGGAAATGCAGAATATCAAACGACTTCGACTCGAGGAGGGTCCTGAGTGGGCGTGCCTTCAGACCCGGCTTGCCCGTTTGATGGGTCAGAAGAGGCGAGAGCCACCCGCCACGGGATCGAAGAGCGTGAACCTTCACCGCGGGGTGACTTGCATAGGCAACCGGCGGCGGTCCGGGATGGAGCAAGTGGTAGGAATCCAGACAGTGCACCACATCGACGTTGTGACCTGCATCCGCCAGCGCATGAGCCAGGCGGTAGATGAAAACAGCATCCCCGCCGAAACTGTAGGGCGGGTAAAAGGTCGTCAGATGCAGGAAGTTAAGTGGTCGCAACCTGGTCGCAATACTAACGTTTCCAGGTTAAGCGTTCCAGGTTCCATGCTTCGTGGTTTCGCTGGCTGGTAAAGCGTGGCTCGGCTGCGGCTGCGCAGTCACTGACGTTCCTGCAAGAGAGCGGCCTGGCGGCCGCTGCGCAGTCACTGGCGTTCCTGCCTCTGTAATTTCCTTGACTGCAGCTGTTCCTTGCGGCTTCCCAGCCGGTCCCGGAGCTCAATTGTCCCGTCGCCGAATGGACAGAGGCGCGAATGCCAATGAGCGCGCTAACGTGGAACGTGGAACTAGTTTATCCGGCAGGTTCCTTGTTCGCACCACGGAGGGTCCTCCCACACTGAGGCGGATTGAGAGCGATGAAAACGGTTGCTCCAGTATAGTTCAGGTTCCTTGAAACCGGCGATTTCAGAAAAGGATCCGGATCCCGAACTGGATTTCGCGTGACGAGGTGGCGGTTCCCGAGCGCTCTGAAATGGTGGCCCCGGTCGGGTCGAGGGCGCCATCTTCAGCGAAAACGCGAGCACCATCTTCGGTGTTGGAGGGAGGATTCAAATTGGTCCGATTGAAGAGATTAAAAAACTCCGCCCGCAACTCCAGCTGCAGGCCCTCTCGGATGCGAGCCAGCTTCAGGAAAGCAAGATCATACAGGGCCAGACCCGGTCCTAGCAGAGTGTTGCGACCCAGGTTGCCGCGGGTGCCTTCCGGTGCAAAGGCAAAGGCCGTGGGGTTGAACCAGCATTCCGGAGTTCCTGTCGGCATGCCGTTGGGACAGGATCCTTGCAGAGGGTCCCCGATCAAGTCGGGCCGGGCGCCGTTGGCGTCGGAGCCGTCGCCGTCGGGATCTCCTTCCACAAAGGCCGTGAAAGGAACCCCCGAAGCCAGATTCAGGATTCCGTTGACCTGCCAGTCCTTCCCGAGCACGCCGGCAACGCCGGTCAGCTTTCGACCGAAAGGCAGTTTGTAGAGGTGATTGAGCGCCAGGTTGTGCTTCACGTGAAAGTCACACAGAGCCTTGTCACTTCCTCGATCGAACGGATCAAAGGTACGAGCCTGGCCGAAGCGCTGTTCCTGTCTCCCGACCGATCCGGACCTCTCATCCAGACACCTCGAAAACGTGTAGGCTCCCTGCAGGGTCAGACCGGAGCCGGCCCGTTTCACAACACCCAGTTGGGCAGCGTTGTACCAGGAGTTGAAGCCCTGCAAATTGGTGAGTACCCGTCCAAAATTCTGATTCCGTCGATCTGAGTTCGGAAAAAAGGATGAGCCGTCAGGCAGGAACTCCGGCACGGCCAGATTCGTGTCTCCCCTGCCCATCAGGTTGACTCCACGGGAGCCCACATAGGCTGCCGTGAGCACGGCATTTCGTCCCAGGCTCTGCTGCAGATTGAGGTTGTACTGCAGGGAGTAGGTGCTGTTGAGATCGCTCTGGATGGCCTCGGTGTCCTGGCCTCCCCCCGGAGAAGAAAAAATGGCTCCATCCAGAGGAAGCGAAGCCACGGTGGGCCCTCCCGGCCAGTCGTCGGCATTGATCCGGGAGCGCTCCACAAAGGGAAGAGAACGGAAAATCGGATTGCGGTACACGTGAAACAGCGGCTGCTCGTGAAAGATTCCGAATCCGGCCCGAAGAACCGTAAAGTTAGAACCGCCTACCTGCCAGGCCAGTCCGATGCGGGGAGCCAGGTTGCCGAGGGTCGGATTGTCAAACAGTTCGCGACAGCACACCACTGGAACATCACCCGGAATACCGGCAAAGCGCTCCTCCGCAACCATAATCCCGGCACCGGGGTCGCGGAAGTCGGTCAGGTTCGAGACTTTCCCGTTCACTTCCCGGGGAGTGGTCACGAACTCCCAGCGCAGTCCCGCGAAAAGGGTCAGGTCGGAGCGGATCTGAAAAGTGTCCTGGACGAAGAATCCGAACAGAGACTGCCGGTACCCACGCGAAAAGTCAGAATTGGCTGAAGCCCCTTCGATACGCCGTGGATCGTCCTCCACCAGTCGGATCAGACTCCGGAACTCGAGCCGGCCGCGGGTGCGGCTCTGCGAGTCTCCGTTGAACTGAAAACGCTGGGTCAAAAAGCCGAGCTTCAGCAGATGGCGGCCCCGGCTGACCTGCAGAGTGTCGCTTAACTGGAAGGTGTTGTTGAAAAACAGCTTCGGGTTGGTCCGATCCGTCCCCACTTCGGTCAGACCGGGTAACCCGTCCCCGGCCGTGACCCGGATCGATCCCAGATCCCTGCCTGCGATCAGAGGCAGGTTCAGTTCGGGGCTGGGACTGGGCACCAGTTCGGAAGGCGTGCTGCGATTGAATCCAAAGCGGAACTCGTTGAACATTCTTGGCCCGAGCACATGGTTTTCGCCGAGGCTGATCAGTTGTCGACGATTGGCAGTGAGGTTCGGAAAGTCCGGGAAGAGAACGGGAAGCAGAAACTCGGAGTCCGTGTAGGCGTAGCGCCCGAACAGAGTAGAGACATCGTTGAGCAGGTGATCGATCCGTATCGAGACAAAGTCTTCCCGACCAAACCGGTCCAGCACTCCTCGAAACTCTTCAACGTGGGTGCCCGGCACCACCTCAGGCCCGGTTGGCATGGGGAAGAGGTTCAAAAGAAGCACAACTTCAGCACTGAGTACAGCACTTCGATCCGCCTTCGGAAAGAAGATCTCGGTCCCCGGGGCCGACTCCCGAATTGCCTTGCCGGGAACGAAGGCGATCTGGCTGACTCCCTTCTCCTCCCGGAGTCCCTCATAGCTGCCGAAAAAGAAGGTCTTGTCCCGTACCAGCGGGCCTCCCAGCGTGGCGCCGAACTGATGTCTCCTGAACTCAGGCTTCGCTGCATCGAAGAAGTTCCTGGCATCCAGCTTGTCGTTGCGGTGAAACCAGAAGGCGGACCCATGGACCAGGTTACTGCCCGATTTCGTGACGATGTTGAAGACGCCCCCGGCCGCTCTGCCATACTCGGCACTCATGGTGCTGGTGAGAACCCTGAACTTCTGAACGGTTTCGACTCCAGTGACCTGTCCAGTGGCCGCCGCAGGTGTGTTGTTGAGGGCGTCGTTCCCGTCTACCCCATCGAGGACGAAGAGGTTCTGGTTGGGGCGTGCCCCCGATACACTGACTTTGGTTCCGAAGCCCACGTTGATGTCCCGAGTGCTGCCGCGGCTCCTTACCACACCGGGTTGCAGGAGTCCCAGTTCGGTCAAGTCACGGCCATTCAAGGGAAGCTCCCGTATCTGCCCGGAAAGAACCCGTTCACCGAGAGCCGGGCTGCGGCGCTCAACCAAAGCAGAATTCTCCGTGTCGTCGACGACGACTAAATGCACCTGCTCTCCGACTCGGAGAGTAAACTCCAGGGCCAGATTTTGAGCTACGCCCAGTTCGAGACCGGTTCGTCTCTCCGTCCTGAATCCGGGCATCTCGGCTCTGACCTCATACCGGCCTGGAGGAAGACCCACCACACTGTAACCGCCGCGGTCGTCGGTGTGGACTCGACGAACCCGGCCGGTCTCAGCATGGACAGCAGCGACTCGCACCCCGGGTACCACAGCGCCGCTTTCGTCGAACACCGTCCCGAACATGGAGCCGTCGCCGCTCTGGCCTTGCAGGGCCACCCCACAAAACACGCAAAACAAAAGAGGCAAGCGTTGAGAAGCCCAGATCCTTGCCTGGTTCATACGGCCAGGTCGAGAACTGGATTCACCATTATGCGCATAGATTTTCAGCAACGATTCTATTTGCATCGGGTCGCAGGGAACGTATGATGTCATAAGCCTGCGTGTATCGGAAACGAGCAAATTCAAGGCTGTAGTTCTCGGTTCATCCCCTGCGCCGTTTGGATGCTGATCATAGCGCACTCGGGGCTCGCTTCCGCATCGGCTGCCAGCAGTTCTTTCGGCTCAGACGCATGGAGTATCGACAACTCGGATCCACGGACTTGATGCCCTCCGGGATTGGCCCCGGCCTGCAATCTTCGCCCCCTTCGCGGGCAAACGGGCAGAGGTAAAGATTCTGTGAGCGAGAGCAGTCAGGCGCCGCCTATGCATCAAGAAAGCCCCGAATCAGCCGTCTTAGCACGAGCGCTCAGTCGGCGGGCCTTCGTGGCCGGTTGGACTGGACTGGCCGTAGGATCCTTAACAGCCTGTCGGAGGTCTCCTTCCGACACCCTCACTACTCAGCCGGGCTGCAAACTGGCCGGGAAACAGGTCCAGTGGATGGTTCCCAACGCTCCGGGCGGTTCCTATGACGCCTATTCCCGGCTTGTGGCGCCCTTTCTCGAACAGGAACTGGGGGTCAGGATCGTGGTGCGGAATCTTCCCGGTGCGGCCGGGATCTGGGCGGCCGGAGAGTTGAGCCGGGCGACTCCAGACGGCACCGTTCTGGGGATCCTGAACGGTCCGGGCCTGCTGGTTGCCTCTCTGGCCGGAGTTTCCACAGCTCCCCAGCCTCTCAGGGATTTCACCATCCTGATTCGCATTGCCCGAAATCGCCACGTCTGGGTCACGGGGGCGGATTCGGAGCTGCACTCCATGCAGGACGTGTTCGATCTGAGCCGGAGGAGGCCGCTGGTCTTTGCGGTGAACAACGTCGGAGGTCTGGCGTTCGTAGGCATCGTTCTGACAGCTCAGCTGCTCGGTACTCCCAGTGAGGTAGTTACGGGTTTTCAGGGTAGTCAAGCAGGGAGCCTGGCTGCCATCCGAGGGGACGTGGATCTGGTTTCCCATTCCTGGGAGACTGTCGCGGGCCGTGTAAGGTCGGGAGACTTGAGGCCGATCCTCCAAATCAGCGGAAGCCCTGTCAGTCCGGATTCCCTGCTCCATTCGATTCCTCTGCTGGGAGGAGCCGACGGAATCGCGGCGGATCGCGCCCGACAGCTTGGGACGGGTACGGAGTCGGCCCGCCAGGAAGCCGCCGCGCTGGAAAAGCTGCTGGGGGGCGGAAGAATTATCGCGGGGCCGGCCGGCATGCCTCAGGGCCTCGAGAAATGCCTGGAAGAAACTCTCTTGAAGACACTCTCCAGGGCGGACCTTCGGACGGCAGCCCGGACACAGGGCAAACCGCTGGAAGTGGCCGGGGCCCACCAGGCCCGGAGGGACCTCGAAGCGGCAGCTCGGATCGCAAGTCGCCATCTGGCTTTGATTCGAAGGGAAATCGCGAAGATACGCGGTTAAGACCCGGATTATTCATAAGTTTTCGTAGCGAAGCGGGGGAAGACCCGTTCTGACAAGGCTTGCGACCGAGGCCCCCGGAGGCGTACTCGTGCAGTACGCCGAGGAGGCCGACCGAGCGTAACGCAGTCAGGGCGGGAGATTCTCACGCTGCAGTAGAAAATTTATGAATCATCCGGGTAAAGTACTCGCGTCCATGAATATAGCAACGTTTGGGAGCGCGACATGAGTCTTTACGCCGTCCTTCAGGCCTGTGGAGAGGGCTTTGTCCTGGTCTTTTCATGGCCCAACATTCTCTATCCCATTGTGGGGACCGGTGTGGCGATGCTGGTTTCGGCCATGCCGGGGGTGAGTGGCCTGACACTCATGGCACTCGCGATCCCTCTTACCCTTGACTGGGAGCCGGTGCCGGTCTTGCTGCTTTTCGGGGCCCTGGTAGGAGGAGCGACTTTCATGGGTTCGGTCACCGCCATTCTTCTCAACATACCGGGGAAAGCCTCTAACGCGGCTACTCTGCTGGATGGCTACCCAATGGCGTGTCAGGGAAAGGCCAAAACAGCAATTGCCTGCTCCGCGCTGTCCTCCGCCCTGGGTTCAAGCTTCGGTGTTGTGGTTCTCATATTGCTGCTGCCGTTCATGCACCGGGCCATTCTCATTCTGGGCCCCGCCGAGTTGCTCCTGCTGGTGGTCTGGGGGCTGACCATGGTGGCTGCTGCGCGGGGGCGTTCCCTGCTCAAGAGCCTTGTTCTATCGGGCCTGGGCCTGCTGGTGTCTTTTGTTGGCTTCGACCCCCGCACGGCAGAGTCTCGTTTCACCCTGGGGGCCGCCAGTCTCCACGATGGTTTGAGCTTTGTTCCCGTGTTCCTGGGGATCTTTGCGGTCGCGGAGATGATCCATCAACTGGTCCAGGGGCGGAACACTATTTCCGGTGAAACCAGAATCGAAAAGCTCTCCGGGAGCATCGGTGAAGGTTTTTCGGCCGTCTTTCGCAACTTCGGCCTGTTCCTGCGCTGTTCGACCATCGGGACCGTCGTGGGCATGATTCCCGGAGTGGGAGGGACGGTAGCGGGCTTCGTCGCCTACGGCCATGCGGTCCGGAGTGCCGGATCGGAAAGGGAACGATTCGGGAAGGGAGATATCCGCGGGGTTCTGGCACCCGAGACGGCCAATGACGCCAAGGATGCAGGCGCCCTGCTTCCCACCCTTGCTTTCGGCATCCCCGGCGGGGCCGGGACTGCCCTTTTGCTGGGCGCCCTGACTCTCCACGGACTGGTGCCGGGTAAGGAGCTCCTCAGCACCCAGTTGAGCCTGGTATTCGTACTGATCTGGTCCCTGTTCCTCTCCAACTGGATCACATCCATAGTGGGTATTGCCTGTGCCCAACCCGTATCTCGAATCACGCTGGTTGGAATCGATCGCCTCGCACCTATCGTTCTAAGCTTCGCCTGTCTGGGGGCCTTTGCCTACCGCAGCAGGGTCTCGGATATCTTCGTGGCTTTCGGATTTGGTGTTTTCGGCTATTACCTGAAGAAGTTTGGCTGGCCTCGAATCGCGTTTGTGATCGCGCTGGTGCTGGGTCCGCTTTTTGAGGGCTATCTCTTCATCACCATTCGCCTTCACGAACTGGGGAGAATCCACTTTTGGGGGCGCCCGCTGACTCTGGTAATGGTCATCCTCACTGGTACGCTATTGTTAACCCTCCGCAAGAAGTATTTTCCCGGGGGCGCAAGGCCGGGGGATCGGCAGTGAAGAGCGGGTTCAGATTCAGAATCCTCTTGCTGGTGGTGACTCTCTTGTTTCTGATGGGGAGCTTTCCCTTGAGCCCCCGGACCCGCACGATTCCGCTTGTAGTGGTCGGTCTGACGCTGCTGCTCCTGGCAGCTGAAATAGTTCTCAATCGTGTCGGGATTTTGCGGCACCCGGCTCAGCGCAGTCCAACTCCTTCTGCAACCACGCCTCGTTCGCTTATCGAGGTCCCGTCCCCCAGCGTAGAACTCCTTGTGTTCGCCTGGGTTTTACTCTGTCCCTTTTTCATCTGGTCGCTGGGATTCTCCATTGGAGTTCCCCTCTTCACGTTTCTCTTCCTGAGGGCTCGCAGTGGATACGGTTTCTTCGAGTCGGCGATCCTGGCAGCTGCCCTCTGGCTGGTCATCCAGGAGCTACTGGGAGGCCTGCTCGAGTTGTTCCTGTACGAAGGGTGGCTCTGGGGTTTGACCGTTGACCGTGGAACGTGGAACGTGGAACATTGAACGTCGAACGTTGACTCGGGTTCCGAGTTCCGGGTCAACGGTCAAGGGTCAACGGTCCGACGTCCCCATCTCCCCAGCCGGCGCAGGGCCAGATAGACGGATCCGGGCCGGGTGGCCAGAAGCTTGAAGAACCCCGCCGGGCGCAGGTAGTAGGTGTCGATTCGGGGCAGGTTGAGCAGGTCGTCGGACGGCTTTCCCGAGCGGAGGCTGGTTCCGCAGGCGGTCTCATACTGGAGTGATGCCAGACGGCGGCTGCAATCGTCCGATTCTCCGTATGGATAGGCAAGACTCGTCACAGGAAGGCTCAGGCGATCCTCGATTGTCTGCCGCGATCCGACGATCTCCCGATCTTGACGATGCGCCGGCAGGCCCCGCAGAGAAGGGTGGGTCTCGGTGTGACTTCCGATTTCGAACCCCTGGCCAGACAGTTCCCGAAGCTCGTTCCAGCCCAGCAGGGGAAGACGGGGCACCCAGGAGGGTTGGGTGGGCCAGTCATTCGTGGCTCCCACGTAACCGCTGACCACGAATATGGTCGCGGTGAAACCAAACCGCCGCAGGACCGGAACTCCATCCGAAAGAGTGTTTCGGTAGCCATCGTCAAAGGTCAGAACGACCGGTCTGGCAGGCAGCTCACCCCCGGTGCTCCACTGCTGTCGGAGGTGACTCAGCGACATTGCCGAAAACCCACTTTCAGCCAGAAACGACATCTGCCCGAGGAACTGATCTTTGGAAACGGTGATTGGCGAGGCGCTTTCGTCGATGGAGTGGTAAGTCAGAATGGGTACGACGACCACGTTGTTTTTATACGCCTGCGGACTGCCTGGGGCTCCTGGGGACAGCCAATACAAGTCCGGGTTCTGATCGCTGCCGGGCCGGCCAGGGCCTGGCTTCTTACCCTGCCATAACT
>CBDBHK010000008.1:0-153615 GCA_965205615.1 Acidobacteriota bacterium
AGCCGGCGATGTCGCGGTGGGTCGGCAACGGCACCTGGGGCGCGGTGTTCGACAACCCGCCCGCCGCGGGTGCGGAGGACGCCTGGGGCGAGTGGCAGGTCGTCGACCTGGCCAGCGCCGCCCAGCACGACGACCTGGTGGAGGCGGCGCTGGGCTACTACCTGGAGAAGATGCGGCACGAAATCGACGACCCTTGCGACCTGGGCCGCGTGAAGATCGCCGTGGTCGACGAGGCCTGGAAATTCCTCCGGGACCCGACCGTCAGCGCGTACCTGGCGGAGGCTGCCAAGACCTGGCGGAAAAAGAATGCGGCGCTGCTGCTCGCCACGCAGTCCGGCGCGGACCTGTCGCGGGCGGACACGGCCAGGGGCCTGCTGGAAGCGACGCCGACCCGGCTGTTCCTGGCCAACCCGGAGTTCCCGCAGGAGCTGGCGGAAACCTTCCAGCTGACGCGGGCGGAGGTGGACCAGATCCGCGGGCTGATCCCGAAGGAGGAGATCTACCTGCGCCGGACCGGCGAGGCCGAGGTGCTGCGGCTGCACGTCGACCGGCGCTCGTACTGGCTGTACACAAGTTCGGCGCGGGATGCCGCGAAGCGGGCGCGGGCGATCGAGGAGCACGGGCTGTCCGGAGCGCTCGACCGCCTCGCCAGGGGGGAGTACTGAAAATGACGAAAGTTCCGACGCAGCAAGTTGTTCTCGCGACCGTGTGGGCGCTGGCCGCGATCCAGGTCGCGGGGGGTGCCGAGGCGCGGAGGGTGCGGCTGGACTCGCTCGACGAAATCATCGAGATCCGCGCGGCCGTGCGGCACACCACGGTCATCGCGCTGCCCGCGGACGAGCTCATCGCCGACTTCGTCGCCGGGGACACCGAGTTCTGGCAGCTCAAGGGGGAGGCCAACATCGCCTACCTCAAGCCCCAGGCAAAGGGCGAGAAAACGAACGTGGCGCTCGTCACGCGGAGCGGGAACATCTACTCGTTCCTGTGCCGGGAGGGCGGCGGCGAGCCGGATCTGGTGGTGCATGTCGAGGTCGGCGAGCCCGCCGATCCCGGCGGGGGCAAGATCGGCTCGCCGGTCCACCAGCCGGCCTTCGTCGCCGCTTCCGAGGTCGCGGGCTACGCGGACGCGGCCCGGGAAGCCATCGAGGACGCCTCCAGGGCGCGGGCCGCGGCGGAGCGGACGATCGAGGAGCAGGTGGAGGCCTTCCGGTCGGCGTACCCGGGCGCCATGAAGTTCGAGTACAAGCTCGACGCCAAGGCGCGGCGGGACCCCTTCAGCGTCGTGGCGATGTGGAACGACGGCCGGCACACCTACCTGCGCAGCGCGGCGCCGGAGTCGCCGGCGATCTACGAGTCCCGCGACGGCAAGCCGAGCCTGGTCGAGTACGAGCTCACCGCGGACGGCCTGTACGTCGCGCAGCGCGTCCTGCGGGACGGCTGGCTGCAGATCGGAAAACAGCGCGCCGACTGGGTCTACCTGCCGGCCAAGGGGCTGCTGTGAGCGGCTGGATCCGGCGGCCGCGCAACCCCCTCGGCACGCTGCCGAAGGGGGTGATCAACAAGGTCGGGATCATTGGCGGGGCCGTGATCATGGCCCTGGTCATCCTCACCTCGCCATCGAGCGACGAGGAGGGCGAGGCCGGCGCTGCCGGGGAAACCGCCGCCGACGACGGCGATCAGCGAGCAGGCCGTGGGGGGCGCGGCGGTCGTCTCGCCCACCTCGGCGGCCATCGCGCGGCTCAAGGACCAGGCCGCCCGGTTGCAGGCGGCCCGCGAGGCGGACGAAACGGCGCGCCTGCAGGCGGCGACTGCCGCCGGCGGCCTGCCCGGGCGGCCGGCGGCCGGCGCGCAGGGGCCCGTGCCGGGCCTCTCTCCCGGCAGCGGTCCGGAGCCGGACACCCCCGAGCGGCAGCTCAGGGAGGAGCTGCGGCTGGCCCGGATCCGGCGGGAGCACGAGGCCCTCTCCTCGCCGGTGGTGGCGTTCTCCCTGCGGCCGGGGGCGGATCCGGCCGGGGTCCCCGCCGCGGAGGCGGGCATGCCGCCAGCTGCGAGGACGGCGCCTGCCCCGGCCGCGGTTGCCGGTCCCGGCGAGCTTGCCGAACTGCAGGGGCTGGCGGGCGCTGGCTGGCGTGCCCGAGCCGGCCGACGGGACTCCGACGCCGCCGACGCCGCCGGACGACCCTCCGGGCTGGGAGCGGATCTTCGAGGGCCAGATCCTCGAGGCCGTCCTGGCCACCCAGCTCCGGGGCGACTTCCCCGGTCCCGCGCTTGCCATCGTCTCCGCCCCCCTGTGGTCCCGGGACCGCCAGCGTATCCTGATCCCTCGCGGCACCCGCGCGATCGGCCGCGCCGAAGCCGTCGGGGCCTGGCAGCAGGCGCGCCTGGCGGTCTCGTTCCACCGCCTCGTGTTCCCGGACGGGCGCTACATCCGTCTCGAGTTCGGGGGGCTGGACCAGTCCGGGGCGTCCGGGCTGCAGGACCGCGTGAACCGGCACTACCTGTCCACCATCGGGGCGGCCGGCGCCGTGGGCGTGATCTCCGGACTCACGCTGCGCGGCTCCCAGCCCTACGCGGGCGGCAGCGAAGGGGCGCGCGCCGGGGCCGGCACCGGCATGGGCCGTGCCGGCGAGACGATTCTCGACCGGTACCTGAACAGGCTGCCGACAGTCACCATCCGCGCCGGGCAGAGGCTGCGCGTCATCTTCACTTCCGACGCGCTGGTGCCGCGCCCCGCGTTCCAGTTGCATTCCACTTCCAGGAGGACACCATGACCAAATCCAGGCGCAAGCGCCGCACTCTGGCCAGCGCATTCGCGGCCGTTCTGCTGCTGGCGGCCAGCGCCAGCGCGGGCTTCCCCACCTTCGACATCGCCGCTTTCGGGCAGCGCGTCCATAACGCGATCACTTCCAACGCCCAGCTCGCGGGCATCGCGTCGCTGATCACCAACACCACGACCATGATCAACACCCTGGATTCGCAGCTGAACCAGGCCTTCCTGTTCGCCGAGGGGCGCATCGGCGCCCTCACGAACTGGAACCAGATGTTCCCCGTTGCCACGGTGCTGGGTGCCCCGGGCCAGGTCCAGGGCTGGATCACCCGGGCCGGCCAGGTCCGGACCCGCGCGGAGCAGCTGGCCTCGGGCGTGCTGGCCGCGCTGCCGACCGAAGCGGACATCCGCGGCGCCTGGGCGGCGGCGCCCGTGACCACTCCGATCGGCACGTCCGGTGGTGGCTCCGCCCGCGGAAACGCGGGCTGACATCGGCGCGCGGGTAGCGCAGGAGCGCGCCGATGTGATCGGAGGCTCGACGCTCTCACCAGCGCGCGGGCCGCGGCGGCCGAGCGCAACGCGCAACTGCTCGAGGACATCCGGCAGCGGCTGGAGGGCATCGCCGCCGACCCGGGCGTCTCGGCCACGGCGCTGCAGCAAAAGCAGATCAGCGCCGCCGCGGCCAGCGGCGACCTGCTGGCCGCGCAGCTGCTCGCGGCGCTGCAAGAGGAGCTGGCGGTCGAGGAAGCGGCCGCCCAGCGCGAGGCCGTCGCCGCGCACCAGGCCGCGGCGGTGGCCGGGGTCGAGGCGGCGTTCGCCGGCACCGCCGCGATCATGGCCCGCTACGACGCGGCGGAGGCCGACGACGCCTTCACCGCGCCGCAGCTGCCGGCCTACTAGCGGGGAAGGCGTCTTCGAGGCAAGCGGAGGAGCGCAATGCAGGTCGACCTGAGCCGGGCCCAGCAGATCCACTCGAACGACCCCGGGGCGATCAAGGCCATGCTGGACAGCCTGACGGAGGACCTGCTGGCCGACATGGCCGCGCCCCTGCTGGGCGCGGGAGAGCAGATGTGGGAGGGCCTCGCGGCGATCGTCATCGTCTGGACCGGGGTGCGGATCGCCTTCTCCGGCGGCGGCTTCTCCGGCTGGGATTTCGTGCGGCTGGTGACGGCCATCATGGTCCCGCGGGCGATCCTGTTCTACTACGACACGCCGATGCCCGTGGGCGGGCTGACCTTGCCGGAGGCGATCGTGGGCATGGGCTCGTGGGTCGCCGACATGGTTACCCGCGACAGCTACTCGTCGACCTGGAGGTGGCTCGGGGAGTTCGTCACGCGGGCGTTCACCGAAGCGATCGCGTCGGCGAGCGACTGGGGCATCTTCTGGATATTCAACATAGGGGCGATCGGCGGCAACCTGATCGCCGGCGCCGTGCTGGCGGTCCTGGCGGTGTTCATGGCGATCGTCTCGCTGCTGCTGGTGCTGTTGAGCTACGCCCAGGTGATCTGGGCCCAGTTCGCGATCGCGGTGGCGGTCGCCCTCGGGCCGATCTTCGTGCCGTTCCTGCTCTTCGAGCCGCTCGCTTTCCTCTTCTGGGGGTGGCTGCGGACGCTGCTGACGTACTCGCTGTACTCGGCGGTCGCCGCCTGCGTCCTGCGCGTTTTCCTGGCAGCCGTGCGAGCGGCCAGCGACGGCATCTGGGAGTCGCTCACGCCTGACCTGTCGGCCCTCGGCGCGGCGCTGATGTGGATCGTGTCGTATATCGCGCTCGCCCTGGCCGGGATCCTGGCCACGTTCAAGATCCCGGAACTGGCGTCCGGCCTGGTCTCCGGCAGCGTCAGCGGAGGCGGCATGCTGGGCGCGCTGGCGGCCACCGCGACGGCCGGCAAGGCGGCTGTCATGGTCAAGGGGTCGGCGGCGCTGCGGGGCGGCCGATGAGCCGGGCCCAGCAGGTCGAGCGGGACCGCCAGCAGGGCCGGGGCCGGGTGCGTGCGTCGCGGACCGGACACCGCCGGGAACACGATCCGCGACGCGAGCGTGTCAGCTTCGCCACGCGCCAGGCGCGGACCCTGGAGGATCTCGGGATCTACCGCTGCGCGGCGGTGGCGGACATCGCGACCGAGCGCTTCGGGGGCCATCCCTACGCCGCGCGGCGCGGGATCGACGAGCTCAAGCGGCGCGGCCTGGTCGAGGAGTTCTCCGCGCGCGGGCCGAAGGGCCGGCCGTTCAAGGTCCTGCACCTCACCCAGGCTGGCCGGCGCGAGGCCGCCGGCCAGCGTCGCGAGCAGCTGGATCCCGGGCAGCGCTACTGGGGCGGCCGCGTGAAGGCGCGCGAGGCCTCCCACGAGGCCGCGGTCTACCGGGCCGGGCGGGAGGAGTGCCGCAAGCTCGAAGGGGAAGGCGCGACGGTACGGCGGATCCGCTGCGACTCCGAACTCAAGTCGGCGGTCGCCAAGGCCGCGGAGAAGGCCCGCGCCCGGTCCGGGCGCGAGGCCGCCGAGCGGGTCAAGCAGGGAGCGGCCGCGGCGCTGGGGGTGCCGGTCGTGGACGGCAAGGTGATCTATCCGGACCTGCAGATCGAGTACGTCGACGCGGAGGGTCGCGGGGGGCGCATCAACGTCGAGGTCGCGACGGGACACTATCGCGCCAAGGAGATCTCCGCGAAGCTCGCGGCGGGGTTTCGCATGCACGCCGCGGACGGCCGCGCGCGGCGCAAGCTCGACCTGGCGGCCCTCGAGGGCGGCGGAGGCGGCGGAGGAGGCGGCCGCGGCGCCGGGGGGCTGCTGGAGCTGTGATCGCGCATCTGCAGGGCCGCGAGAAGGCCGTCGAGGAGCTCGGGTTTCAAGGCCGAGAGCGGCGGAGTGGATCGCGCTGGTCGCGCTCCACAGCGGCGTGTTCCTGCGGTCTCAGTACGGGCGGTTCCGTCGGCGGATCAACCGTATGCAGAGCCGGCCGTCTCGTGACAGACCTTCTGCGTCGCGGGCTGGCCGCCGATTCCGATGTGCCCGGTCTGGGCCAGCTTTGCCGCCTGAAATCCCGCGCTGTCTACCGCGCGCTGGGCGCCGAGCACATCCGGCATCGCCGGGACGCCGCGCGGCACGGTCCTCCGTCGCCTGCTGTCGCTGGACTTCGTCCTCGGGGAACTCGAGGCGCCCTGGCTTCCGACCGAGCCCGAGAAGGTGGCGGCGTTCGAGTCCTTGGGGGATCGAGCGGCGGCGCTTTCCGAAGCGTGTCTACGGGTCGAAGAAGGGCGGCCGGACGGTCAGGCCGTTCGGCTGGAAAATGCCCGTCGCATTCGGCGGCGGTCGTGCGCGGTTCGCTTTCGTGGACACCGGTGGTGAGACGCATGACGAACTGCTCTCCTGGGGGGCGGAGCATGCCCCCCTGTGGTCCGCGCTCGCCGAGCGCGGCATGCGCGTGGAGCTTGTCGCGGTGTCGCTGTCCAGTGACCGCTTGACGGAGGCGAAGAACATCCTGGGCAAGTGGAAAGAGTGCGGACTCAGCGGACCGGGGGTCGGCATGAGCGCTGCTCAGATGGACGAGTTGAGGGTCGGCGAGCGGGCCTTGGCCTCGCTCGACGAGGCCGGCGATGTCGAGGTGGGGCGGGCTGAACGGCACCATCCAGCGCGTCGCGGAATTGCAGCGGCGGAGGGCTGCCGCGGGCCAGGACCGCCAGGACCGTTTCCGTCCGGACGAGGTTCAGACGCGCGTGCTTGACTGGGTTGGGATGGTTGCGGGGCGCTGAGGGGCGTGTCGTGGTAGTCCAGGCTGTTACGGCTCCATCAAGGGCGTGTAACGTCGTCCGGGCAGGCTGCTGTAACATTCGCATTGGCGGTGCAACTGCTTGGGGGCCAATGGCTTGCTCCGGGGGGGCACCGCTGCTGTTTCGTGGCAGTCGAGGTGGTTGGGAAATGGTAGGAGCGACCCCCCCCCTTTCGGGCCCTGCGGACTACCACGGGATCGTCACTGCGTAACATGATCCCGCGTCCGGGGGTCGCTCCTACGAATTCATCCCTGCGGGAAGGCGTGCCGCCGCCCCGGGGGGCTGCGCGATGACGCCGCGCATGCTGGCGTGGGGTGCCTTCGGCGCGGTGGCCGTCCTGGCGCGCTGGCGCTTCTGGCCCTGGCCCGCTCCCGGGGAGGCGCCGGCGCTGGACCTGGTCGCGGTCTACGATCCGGCGCTGTACTGGGCGTTCTGGCTGTGGGGCTGGGCCTGGCCGGCGGCCGGCGTCGGCGTCGCCGGCTCCTTCGCCCTGTCGGCCTGGGATGTGTGGGGGCCGCGCGGCGGCCCCGCCGCTGTCCGCGGCACGCTCCCCAAGTGGCCGCTCAGCGGCCGGGAGGCCGAGCCCGCCATCGTCATCGGAGAGCAGCACCACCCGGTGGATCCCGTCGAGGTCGAGCGGCCGACATGGCTGACGGTCCCCGCTGCGGGCCTCTTCACCGGGACGGCTGTTTTCGGGGCCACGGGCTCCGGCAAGACGGCCGCCTGCATGCGGCCGTTCGTCGCGCAGCTCTTCAGCTGGCAGGCCGCCGATCCGGACAAGCGGGCGAGCGGTCTGGTGCTCGAGGTCAAGGGCGACTTCTGCCACCACGTCCGCGCCATTCTCAAGGCCTGCCAGCGGGAGGGCGACTACGCCGAGATCGGCATCGGCGGCCGCTGGCAGTGGAACCCGCTCGACGCGCCCGAGGTCGATTCCTATTCGCTGGCGTACCAGCTCAGCTCGCTGCTCAACCAGCTCTTCGGCAAGGGCAAGGAGCCGTTCTGGCAGCAGGCCTCGACCAATCTGCTGCGGAACCTGATCGAGCTGCACCGCATCCACAGCAGCCGCTGGGTGACGCTCCGCGACCTGTACCGCTGCGCGATCGACAGCGGCCTGCTGAACAGCCGGCTCGTGCAGGCGCGCGCCGACGTGCGGGACGAGCCGGCCAGGCGCGTGACGGTCCGGGCGGAGGACTTCACGCCGCGGACCGCCGACCTGCAGCGGTTCGGGCCCTGGGCCCGCGAGGGGGACAGGTTATCCGCGGCCATGACGCGCGACCTGCTCGACGCCATTGAGGAGGCCGGCATCGAGGCGCGGCGCGAGCGGCCCTCCAGGCCGCCTGTCGCTCCCGACGCCGAGGGGCGCCTTGCCGCGTTCGAGCTGTGGCTCGAGAAGGACTGGCAGAATCTCGATGGCAAGCTGCGGACGTCGGTCGTGGAGGGCATCTCGTCGTTCCTGGGGATCTTCGACCAGCCGGAGGTCGCCCGCGTGTTCTGCCCCGGGCCGCCGGCCGTCGGCGAGGTCCCGGAGGAAGGGGCGACCTTCAGCGGGGTCGTCCCCGCGCTGCTGCAGCCGCTGCCCCGGCTGCGCGAGCTGATCGAGAACGGCACGGTGCTCTGCCTGAACATGCCGGCCGGGACGAGCCCCGCGCTGGCCCGCGCGGTCGGCGTCATGCTCAAGGGGGCCTGGCTGCAGGCGGCCCTGCGGCGGCCCGCAGACATGGCCGCCCAGCCGGACCGCTACTGGCGGCCCGCTGTATTCGTCTGCGACGAGTACCAGTCATTCGCGGTTGTCGGCGAGGACGAGCCGCAAGGCGACGAGAAGGCGTTCCCCCTGACACGCCAGTCGCGGGTGGTGCCGATCGTGGCCACGCAGTCGATCTCTTCCCTGAAGAGCGCGACGCGGGGCGAGGCCTGGAAGACGCTGTTGCAGTCGTTCCGGACACGGGTGTTCCTGACCTCGGCCGACCCTGACACCTCCAAGGCCGCATCCGAGATGTGCGGCACCGTGGAACGCCTGAAGGCCAGCTACAACTTCAGCGAGAACACCTCGCAGGCGGGCGTCTCGCTGCTGAGCGGCAAGGCCGGGGGCGCCCGCGCCAGCATGGGCGCCGGCAGGTCCTACCAGGGCCGCCGCGAGCCGCGCTTCCACCCCAACGACTTCGAAGCGCTCGGCACCTGCCAGGCGATCGTGATCCCGTTCGACGGCTACAACGCGATGGCCGCCAGGCGGGTGTATCTCAAGCCCTATTTCCTGCCGGCGGACAAGCCCTACTGGCAGGCGGTCCGCGAGGGCGCGCTGGGCGCGAAAGGAGAGAACGGATGATCGCACTGCAACGCGAAGGCCGCGGGACGCCCGCGGCGGGAGGTCCTGATGCCGGCGCTTGACCGCGTCATGTCCCTGCTGCCCGAGGTGGTCCGGGAGGCATTCCAGGACGAGACCGTCAGCGAGCTCATGATCAACGGGCCCGGCAAGTACTTCGTCGAGCGCGACGGGGGCCAGCCGGTCGAGGTCGCGGCCGCCGGGCTGACCGCCGGGGACATCTACGCGGCCGCGATCCATATCGCGCGGCCGCTCGGGCTGGAGGCCGGCGAGAAGGTCCCGATCGTCGACGCCCGGCTGGACGACGGCTCGCGCGTCGCCATCGCGCTGCCTCCCGTCGTCCAGCACGCGGCCATCACCATCCGCCGTTTCGGGGGGCGGCAGTTCAGCGCCGAGGACCTGGTCGCGGCCGGATCCCTGCCGGCGGCCGTGTACGAGGAGGCGGCCGAGCACCTGCGCGCGCGGCGGAACATCCTGATTGCCGGCGGGACAGGGAGCGGCAAGACCACGCTGCTGCAGGCGCTCGCCGGAGTCATCCCGGATGACGAGCGGATCCTCGTGATCGAGGACACCACGGAGATCCAGCTCAAGGCGACGAACCTGCTGCAGATGGAGGCGCGCGAGCTGACCGGGTCCGGGCTGTCCATCCGGGACCTGGTCAGGGCCTCGTTGCGGCACCGGCCGGACCGCCTGATCCTGGGCGAGGTGCGCGGGGGCGAGGCCGCGGACCTGATCCAGGCGCTGAACACGGGCCACGGGGGGTCGTTGAGCACGATCCACTCCAACGACGCCGAGAGCGCGCTGGTGCGGCTCGCCTCCTGCGCCCTGCAGGGGAGCGAGGGGATCTCCTGGCCCGTGCTGTGCATGCAGGTCGCCCAGGCGATCGATTTCGTGGTGCATGTCGAGCGGCGGGACGGGCGGCGCGGGGTGTCCTCGGCCGTGCACGTCCTGAGGGCGCAGGGGGACGGCTGGGAAACGCGGCGCTTCTGGCCGCGGCCCGGGAGGTGATGGGCGGCCATGCCGGGAGAGGAACGGGCGCTGCAGCAGTTCGCGGACATCGTCGCGGAGAAGATCGTCGACCACAAGCGGGCGGAAGAGCTGCGCAAGATCGTCGCCGACCACCAGGTCTGGCTCCAGACCGGCGGGGAGGACGGCCGCAAGGCGGACCTGCGGGGCTTCAACCTCGAGCGGCTGAACCTGTCGAACCTGGACCTTCTCAGGCGCCGACCTGCGCGGCGCGCGGCTCGCCGGGGCGCGGCTCGACGGCGCGACCTTGGAGGGGGCGACCTCCGCGGGGCGAACCTGACCGACGGGCGGTTATACGGTACGCGGCTCGAAGGTGCCAATCTGGACGGTGCCAGGCTGGTTGACGCCCGTCTGGACGGGGCGAGATCTTGATAGGGCGACGCTCCGCGAAGCCGTCGCTTACGGCACCCGCTTCACCGATGTGCGGATGTCGCACGCCGACTTCTCCAACGCCGACTTGGGAGCGGCCGACTTCAGCGGGTCGGACGCGCGCGGGGCGGGGTTCGACGGGGCGCGGATGTACGGCATCCGGGCGGTCGGGACGGACTTCTCCGAGGCGCTCTTCCAGGAGAGCGGCGGCCAGCGGACGGACCTGCGCCATGCGGACCTGCGCAGCGCCGTGCTCGAGGACGCCTCGATGCGCGGCACCAACCTCGGGCAGGCCGATCTCACCAACGCGCGGATGGCGCGCGCCAACGCGGCGGGCGTCAACCTGCACCACGCCACCCTGGAAAACACCGACATGCGCGAGTTCCGGGGGCGGGGGGCCGTGCTCGCCGGGGCCGAGTCGCCCGAGCGGCGGGGGCCGGACCTGACCGGTGCGGACCTGCGGGAGTCCAATCTGGCCGGCAGCCGGCTCGCCGGGGCGCGGATGGCGGGGGCGAAGCTCGAAGGGGCCAGCCGGGACGGCGCGAAGCTGCCGCGATCGGCGGACCTGCCCGAGCGGGCCAGGACGCTGCCCGGGCTGGAGCGCTAGCGGCTCGAAGCGGGCGGGCCCATCGCGCGGACCTTGGCCGCGGTCCGGTAGCCCGATCGCTCCCGCGGTCGGCGATGCTCTGCCACTGGACCGTCTTCTGGCCGGCCACCCTGGTGCGGACCTGCTTGTCGCGGCCGAGCAGGTTTCCGTCCGCATCGTAGACTTCGACCTCGGCCAGGCGCTTCCCGAGCCGGGCGTACCGCCCGCGCGTGAATCATACCCGTTGCCGTGCTGAGGGCGAATCGGTGGTCGCAATGGAACTCGCCCGCCGCGTCCTCCTCGCCGTCGACCAGGATCCGGTAGCGGACCAGGGGCAAGCGCTTGTCGACGTCGAATTGCGGATCCAGCAGGGGCGGGTTCTGGAACAGCCCCGGGTAGGGGTCGCTGAGGTGCTCTTTCCTGTCTGTCTTGTCGCGTCCGAACATTACGTCTCCAGTGACGGTTCGGACGTACCCGGGCGGATCTGGGTTACCTCTCCGGCGCGTCCACGGTGGCAGCGGCCGCACGGAGGCCGTTTCGGAGGCTGTCGGGGCCTGCCGGTCCTTCGCAAGGGCCTTATACTGCACTCGTCACGCGGCTTGTGGCCCTGGGGAGGGTCGTCCGCTCTATGTCCCATTCCACAAAGGGTCCTAGCCGTGCCTCAACCTCGCTTACACCCGACCATCGTTTCCGGTCCCAAACGGATTACGTGGACGAGTTCCTGGAGTGACTATCGATTCTGCTCGGACGCCGACCACAACCGCCCAGCCACATATGCATAGCCAGACAGCCTTGATTGCAACGCAATCATCGTATAAGCTTGTTCCCACCGGGTGGTGTGACAATGGCAAGCATCACGATTCGCAATCTGGACGACGAAGTGAAGACCCGTCTTCGGGTTCGCGCCTCCGCCAAGGGCCGATTTCGATGGAAGAGGAGGCACGGCTGATCCTGGCCGAGGCAGTTGATCGGGAGACCGCTCCGGCAGAGGGGCTAGGGACGGCGATCCACGAACTGTTCAAGCCCTTCGGCGGTCTTGAGCTGGAGTTGCCGCCCCGCGAACCGATGCGCGAGCCGCCGTGCTTCGAGTGAGGTGTCGGCGATGGTGGTGATCGATACCAATATCGTTTCAGAGTTGATGCGCGCCGAGCCGAGCGCTGAGGTTCTGGCCTGGATGGACGACCGGCCGGCACGAGATCTGTTCGTGACGGCGGTAACGGAGGCAGAGGTCCGCACCGGCATCGCGTTGCTGCCCGAGGGTAGACGCCGTCGGGGCCTTGCGGAGGCTTGCGAGCGTGCCTTCGGCAGCTTGTTTGCCGGACGAGTGTTGCCATTTGATAGTGACGCGGCCCGCGCCTATGCGGAGATCGTAGCGGCGCGCCGTGTTCTTGGGCGTCCGGTTTCCCAGGCTGATGGCCAGATTGCGGCGATTGCTCGCTCCCGCGGCATGGCGGTGGCGACGCGCAACATTCGGGACTTCCAAGACATGGGGGTCGATGTATTGGACCCGTGGGACGCTGCATGATCGGAACAACCGAACGTTTCTCCCGCCTCAAGATCGATGCCCTACCGAGGGAAAACTTCGAATGCGCGCTACATGACGGTACACAGTCCGATCGCGTCCACAAATGCGGCCGGTACGTTGTGCACCCAATGGCAACGCTTACGGCCTAGTGCCAGCAGCAATTTCTTTGCTGCGCGGACCTAGGCGGGCGGGCCCATCGCGCGTAACTTGGCCTCGTCCTGCCGTTGGGATTGCATCCACTTTGCCCATGACACGCGCAGATCGTTCAATTTGGAAGACCCAATCGAGGACTAGCCATTGGCGGTATGAATGCTTCGTGACAATGACTCGTGGCGACACATCAGCGCCAGAATCACTAACGCAATCACCATGGCAACGTAGTGACGGATCCGCCAAGCAGACTGTTCCGTCATTCTTTGCACACGTTCTCCTCATGGCTTGTCCTCAGGTTCGAGTGCTATTCAAGGGGAATTACATACACAAGTGCCAATCGATGCTTCCGCCTTTTACTGGCATTCGAAGCGTCCTTTTCCGCCTCGCGGACCACGGCAAGCCGAGGGAGGGATGTCAACAGCACGCTAATCGCCTTCGCGCCTTTGGCCGCAGGCTTTCGCCTGCGACCGCGACGACCGTCCCGGCCGCCGCTTTTTCTAGTGTACGAATCCACTTCGCGGCAAGCGCCAAACGACTCCGGCCTACCCAAAAGCGCTGGCAAGGCCGAGTTGCTCGCACACCTTGTCCTAAAACTCAGAAGAACAGCTTCAGCGCCATCTGAACCTGCCGTTGCGTACGCTGCAATGTGGCTTCGCTGCCAGCTCTCGTGATTCGCCCCATAGCGCCTGCTCCGACCCGGACGCCGGCACCGCTCGGGTTGTTGAATTGCGGCGTATTGAATGCGTTGAAGAACTCGGCCCGAAACTGCAGCCGAACGGCTTCGGTCACCTGGAAGTTCTTGAACAGAGACAAGTCGAGTTGCTTGGTGCCCGGCCCGAACAGAATGCTCCTGCCCGCCGTTCCGTAGAGCCGGAATCCCGGATTTGCAAACGCCTCTGTGTCGAACCAACGAGTTACCTGACGCTGGCTGGGGGGCAGGTTGCCGTCGCTCAGCCGATCCGGGCGCACGCCGCCCACGCCGTTGTTCAATGTGTTGCTGCCCGCACCCACGCTGAACGGGATGCCGCCGTAGAGGCTCACCCCTCCGTTGATCTGCCAGCCGCCGATCAGGTGGTTGATCGCCGGCTCGATATCCCCGCCGAAGGCCTTGCCGCGTCCGAACGGCAACTCCCAGCCCCATGTCGCGCGCAAGTTCTGACGGATGTCGAAGCCGCAGCTACCCTTGGCCAGCGACAGGTTGGAGACAGGTATCCCGCCGATCGACCGGTCATCGATACAGTGGCTGTAGGTGTACGCAACTTGATAGTGCCCAGCTGAGAATCTCCGAACCAGGTTCGCCTGCAAGGAGTGATAGGTGTAGTGCCCGCGGCTTTGCAAGATCAAGACATTCGCGTGTTGGGGCCAGCGACGGCGACTCGAAACGGATCCATCGCCTGGCACCGCCTGGTTGAGATCTACGCCCTGCCTCAAGCCTGTGCCCTTCGAGCCGACATATGAAATCGTCACCTGCTGCTGCCCGGGAATCCGTTGCTGCACCGCCAGATTCCATTGCTGGATATAGGGAACGGTAAAGTCGTCGGCAATGCCTCTTCGTCTCTGGTTCGGGGCGTCGGGATCGCTGGTTCTCAGAGGTCCGTCGGCCAACGTACGTGCCGTGTCGAACCGGTTCTGATTGTTCACAACTGCGGTGTTGACGAAGAATGGAGGATTCGATGCCAAGGTTCCCCCCAGCGCGATGGGGATCAAGGAATAGTAGACGCCGTAAGCACTTCGAATCACGGTCGAGTCGGTCGCTCGAAATGCGAGTCCGGCGCGCGGGGCAAAGTTATTCAAGTCCGTGTCGACCCCGCTGCCGCTCCCGATGGGGGCTGGGTTGCCGGTGGCAACGTCGAACTGCAGCATCCGGCCGTTGACCTCCGACTGCGGGAAGTCGTCTGCAACCTCGTAACGGAGGCCGAGGTTGAACGTTAACCGGGTTGTGATCTTCCAGTCGTCCTGGACGAACATTCCCCAGTCCGTGCGTCGCAAGCCCCTCGTGCCCACGATGCCGTTCAGATCGATGCGACGGGGAACGCCAATTAGGAGCTCGGCTGGCCCGGAACCTGTATTGCTCCTTTGCGACGGGTTGTTGGTGAACAGGGGGGCGAACTGGAAGCGGCCCCGGGGCCGCTGCGCCTGAAAGACGTTTGTCTGCCTCCGGACGACCTCGAAACCAAGCTTTACCGCATGGTTGCCCCGATTGGTGTCGAGGTTGTTACTCACCTGAAAGTTGTTCGAGACGATCACCGCCGGCCGGAACTGGAAGTCTCCTAGCCGGGCCATGCCTGTTACATCCATTTGGGATAACCCTGTCGAGAACTGGTCAACGTTGACATTTGGTATCCCTAGTTCCTCGGCTAGGTTGCGTCCGCCATTCAAGCTGCTGCTCACGAGCGGCTGGCGCGAGAAGCCGACCCGCGCTTGATTGATCGTCCGGGACGACAGCACTTTCGTGTAGCTGACGACTGCTTGCCAGAACGGCACGGCGATCCCGATGAATGGAGTGGCATCGGGCGTCAGTGTCTGGCGGCTGGAGTCGACAAACTCCCAATGTGCCTTGGTGAAGCGGAAGAACGCCCGGGAGCCGTCTGTGAAGTCGTGGTCGACCTTGGCGGTCCCTTGGTCGCCGTTGGTCGGTTGGGAGGAAGTCGTCGAGAAGTTGGCCGCAAGCCCGCCGGCATTCGGATCGGGATAGAGGTCGATCACTCCCTTCCCTTGCGGGCTAAAGCGACTGCGTGGAATTGCGTTGCCCGTGAACGGGTCGCGGATAGCTGCCCCGCCCGCCGGGTTTGGCCGATGCGTGAGCGGGTCGAATATTGTGACCGGGCTCCCCCCTGCCAGGAGCTCGCTGAAATCGCCGCCTTTCATGCTCGCAGTCGGCACGGTCGCGAGGTGGGTGATGCCCTGTCGGCTCCGTTGGCCCTCGTAGGAGAGGAAGAAAAACGTCTTGGCCTGCTTGCCGCCCACGGGACCGCCGAACGTACCGCCGTAGAAGTTGCGCTTGAGCGGTGGCCTGTTGCCGCGCGCGAAATAGTTGCGGGCGTCGAGCTTGTCGTTGCGCAGGAAGTGGAACAGGACGCCGTGGAATTCATTGGTTCCAGACTTGTAGCCCACGTTGATTGTGGCGCCGGACCGGCCGAAGCGGGCGTCAGGAACCGAAGTCTCGACCCGGTAGTGGTCAATCGCCTCCACTTCGATGAAGTTCATGATCCCCTGACCTTGGTGGTTGCTGTTGTTCTGTACCCCGTCGATCGAGAAGTTGTTGTCACCGAAATCGTTTCCGTTCACGCTGCTTGTCGTGTTGCCCCTGGACTGGGAAAGCGCCAGGCCGCCAGCCTGCGACTGGCCGGGCACAACACCCGCACTGAACCGGAGCAATTCCGCGAAGTTGCGACTGTTGACTGGAAGATCCTTAACCTCCCGCTCCGTCCGGAGCGTGCTTAGCGTCGTGTTCTCCGTTTGCAGGATCTCACCGACAGCTTCGACCGTGACGGTCTCGGTAATCGATCCGATCTGGAGCGTGAAGTCGACCGCCAACCGCTCTGAGAGATACAGCGATACCTCTTTCGCGGCCGACGCGAATCCTTCTTGCTGAACGGTCAGCCGGTAGGTTCCTGGCGGCAGCGGCGGGCTGACGTAAAGGCCAGCAGCATTCGTCTCGAGATCAAGCTCGTAGCTGGTTCCCGTGTTCCGGGCCGTGACAACGGCAGCTGGAATGACAGCTCCCGAGTCGTCATAGACGTAGCCCGATAAGACCCCCGTGTCGACTTGAGCCGTTAACGGGCCCAATCCTGCGAACAGCATGGTTGCGATTACTGAGAATCTGCCAGTGAAATTCGTCATTTGTTAATCCTTCTGGCAAAACTGTTTTTGCCATCACGATGATTTATCGTGTGCCCTAAGTGTAGAGGGCTTGTATTCTATGTCAACCAGTGTGCTGAGTCTGAAATTCGCGTAGATAATCTTTCGATCTTGTCGATGATCGACTGCGCTGTCGCGACCCACACGAACGGATTCGCGTTCTGGTTGTACTCTCGCGTGAACGCGTGGATGCGACGCACGAGATCGCTCACGCTGGTGAAGCTGCCCCGCTTGATGGCCCGCTGGCTGATCAGGCCGAACCAGCGCTCGACCTGGTTGATCCAGGACGAGTACGTCGGCGTGAAATGCACCTGGAAGCGCGGATGCTTGGCCAGCCAGGCCCGCACCTTGGCATGCTTGTGGGTCGCGTAGTTGTCGGCGACCAGATGAATGTCGAGAGCCGTCTGATCGCAAGAGCAATACTCCTGCATCTGAGGCCAAAGCCGCCATACAGGGCTGATCTGGACAAAAACAGGGTCGTAGGAAGCCCGTGCTTGCATTTTCAAGCGGGACGGTAGGCCCTCTGACCCGTTCGACCGCCAGCCTAGGGGTCGTCCGCAGGACGTCGAGCGGACCGCGATCGAGTCCGCTGTCGCCGAGTCCGGCATGCCCCTGACCGTCCGCTTGCCTTGCGGCGCTTCCGCATCGAGCAGCCGGACTGTCACGCGGATACCGGCGGGAATGGCCCGGACGCTGTCCCATGACGTCCGGGCGGGTACCTGCGCGACAAGGGATAGAGCGAGCACGACGGCGAAGGTCCGGGCGCGTCTGATCCAGTTCCCCGGTCCCGGTGTACAATCCGGGGCATGACGACGCGAGTCCTGCTTTCCGTTGCGCTGGGCCTGGCGCTGGGCGGCAACCTGCTGGCGCAGGAGCCGGGCGATCCGGACTACGTGCCCGACCCGGAGGCGGTCGACGAGTACGAGCGGCTCGGCGAGGAGGAGGGCTCCGACTATGAGCTGGACGGCGACGCCTTCGACGAGGCGGCGGACCAGGCCGGGCTCAACGCGCCGCAGGTGGTGCCTCCCACCGGGAGTGAGATCGACGAGTTCCGCGCGGGGCTGGAGGCGCACTGGGGCGGCAACCTGCCGGCGTTGTGGGCGTACCTCGACAGCATCGACCCGGCCGGGGGGGACAACCCCGAGCCCCCCGGCGAAGGCAATGGCATTTACCGAGTGCGTGGAGCCTTAGGCCTGGTGGACTCGGAGCGTAATCGCCTTGAGATCAGCAGCTTATGGCTCAGGAAAGATTTTCTTGCGAATGCGCTTAACTTTAGCGGCCAATTCTGGCAGGTTGAATGGGGAGGGTAACCGCTTTGGACCCGTTGATCCAGAATCTCAAGTCCACCAGCTTCTGCGGCCGACGCCTCACCCGCCGGCAGATCGCCGACATCCAGGAGGTCGTCCGCACGTTCCCCAAACTCAGCCGCAACGAACTGGGCCAAACCATCTGCGAGCACCTGCGGTGGCAGACCCCCTCCGGCAGCAACCGCATCCAGCTGGCGATGCGTCTGCTGGAGGAACTCGAACGGCTCTCGATCCTGACCCTGCCGCCCAGGCAGCGCCCCGGACGGGGCCGGCAAGAGCCGCTCGTGCCGGGCCCGCGGTCCGCTCCCCGGCCCGCCATCGAGGTGCCCCTGGCCGCGCTCACCCCGTTGCGGCTGGAGGTCGCGAGCGGCTCTGAGGCGGTCGCGGAGTGGAACGAATTCGTCGCACGCTACCACCCGCTCGGCTACCGCCAGCCGCTCGGCCAGCACCTGCGCTACTTCCTGCGCGACCGTGACGGCCGCTCGCTGGGCTGCCTGCTGTTCGACTTCGCGGCGGTCCAACTCGGCTGCCGCGACCAGTGGATCGGCTGGCAGGGGCAGGCCCACCGCAAGTACCTGCATCTGGTGGTGCGGAATGCAAGATATCTTCTGTTCCCGTGGGTCTCGGTGCAGCATCTGGCCAGCCACGCGCTGGGGCTGGCGGCCCGCCAGCTGCCGGACGACTGGCAGCGGGCGCACGGTTCGCGACCGGTTCTGTGCGAGACCTATGTCGACCCGCAACTCCACCGGGGGACCTGCTACCGGGCGGCTGGATGGCAGTGCCTGGGGCTCACCACAGGGGCGCGCGCGACCGCCTCGCAGCCGGCCAGGACGCCCAAGCAGGTCTGGGTGCGCCCGCTGCGGCAGGACTTTCGCTCGATCCTGCTCAACGGCCCGCCCAAGCGCACCCGCCAGCGGCGCGAGCCCGCCAGCGTCGACGCCTCGTTCGTGCAACTGTGGCAGGGCCTGATCGGCACGCTGACGCGGGTGGCGTCCGCGTACGACCGCGAGTGGGTGCGCCGCCAGCGGACGCTGAACACCCTGCTGGTGGTCCTGTTCGTGTACCGCATCGTGTTCACGCCGGACAGCCGGGGCTACGCCACGGTGCTGGCGGAGTTGTGGGCGCAGTGCCGTGCCCTGGACCTCGCACTGCCGGAGCGGCCGGTCACGCCGGCCGCGATCTGCCGGGCCCGCGCCAAGGTCAGCGAGGAGGTCTTCCTGCGCATCCACCGCGCCGTGCTCGCCGCAGGCCCCCCGGACCCGCCCCACAGCCTGTGGCTGGGCCACCGCACCTTCGCCGTCGACGGCTCCAAGCTCAACCTGCCCCGCCCGCTCGTCGCGTCCGGCTACCGCACACCCTCCCCGACGGCTGACTACCCGCAAGGCCTGCTCAGCTGCCTGTACCGGCTGCACACCCGCCTGCCGATCGACTTCGGCCTGCACGCCCACGCTGACGAGCGCCGTGCCGCCCGGCTGCATCTCGACGCCCTCGCCCCCGGCGACGTCGTCGTCTATGACCGCGGCTACTACTCCTTCGCCCTGCTGCACGCCCACGCCGAGCGCGGCCTGCACGCCGTGTTCCGCCTGCAGCGCAACGCCAACACGGCGTTCAAGGCCTTCATCCAATCCGACCGCCACGAGGCGGTCGTGACCCTCGCACCGACCGCTGAGGCCCGCTGCCAGCAGCCCGCGGCCGACTGGCGTCCCCTGCGGGTGCGGCTGGTCAAGTACACCGTCGGCCAGACCGTCTTCTCGCTCGCGACCACCCTGCTCGACGCCGCACTCTACCGGGGGCCGGACCTCGCCCGGCTCTAGCATGGCCGCTGGAGCCTCGAGGAGTACTACAAGATCAGCAAAACCATGCTCGTCGTGGAGCAGTTCCGGGGCCGCAGCGAGCGGCTGGTGCGCCAGGAGCTGTACGCCCACTTCACGCTGGCAGCGCTGTCCCGGCTGTTCGCCAACCACAGCGAGGAGGCCTTCCGGGAGGGCCCGGACGGGCACGGTCGGCCGGCGGTGCTGGCCAACTTCCGCCATACGCTGCACACGGTCGGGCGCCATCTGGAAGGGCTGTTCCTGAAGCGCGCCAAGGCGGTGGGCGATGTGCTGCAGCGGATCCTGGACGGGATCGGGGCCAGCCGCCAGCGGCGGCGTCCGGGCCGCTCCTACCCGCGCCGTTCGCGCAAGCCCGAGATGAAGTGGAGGAACCGCAAGGCAGCCGGAACCGCAAGTCCAGCTATAGCCTGACACCGTCGAAAATCGAGCCCGAACCCGAATTTCTTAAGTCAATGCGCTTCTGCAACTAAGTCAATGCCATTGCCGGCGAAGGGGCGGCGCCCTACTGGGAGCCGGACGACGACTACGACGAATTCGGCAATGTGATCGAGACGGCCGAGGAAGAGCGCGAGCGGTGGCGCGCGCGGGTGGAGCAGAAGCTGCGACAGCTCTCCCAGAGCTACTAGCCGCGGCGCCGCGCTGGACTCCGGCCGCCGACCGGGATACCCTCGCGGCTTGAGGCCGGGCGACTACATCCGATCCCTTTTCGACGCGCGGGACCGCGTCGCGCTCGTCGCGATCCCCCGCGGGGAGGGCGGCGGCGACGTCGTGCAGAAGGTCTATTCCGCCGAGATCGTCGCGGCCGACCGCACGCAGGCCTGGCTGCGGCACCTCAACGCCGCGCGCCACGACCTGTTCCTCGGGGTCAATCCGGTGCGCCCGGGCGCCCGGGGCCGGACGAAGAGCGCGATCGGCGACGTCATGCGGGTGTACCTGGACATCGACGAAGACGGCGACCGGGCGCTGGCGCGCATCCTCGCCGACGCGAAGGCGGGCGAGCTCCCGCCGCCCACCCATGTCGTGCGCTCCTCGCCGGGCCGGTTCCAGGTCCTGTGGAGCGTGCCGCGGGGCGCGCTCGACCACGGCCGCGCCGAGGCGCTGACGAAGGGGCTCGCGATCCGCTTTGGGATCCCAACGCCGACAAGGCGGGGTGTTCCGTCCTCCTTCACCAGGATGTTGGCCGGTCTCAGGTCTCGGTGCAGGATGGAACGCCGGTGGAGGTAGTTGACAGCCGAGCAGATCTTAACGAATAGCTGCAAGCGTTCTCTGATCGAAAGTTCCCGGCGGTCGCAGTATCGATCCAGAGCCTCGCCACTGAAATGCTCCATCACTATGTGGGGGAAGCCTGCTTCGGTCGTCCCGCCGTCGAGCACTCTCACCAGATTCGGATGGTCGAGAGCCGCCAGCAGGCAGCAATGCTGGTCGATACTCGCGGAGAGTTCCCGGTCGAGGGAATCCGGCCTGATCATCTTGATCAAGACATGCGCTCCGGACCCGTCATCGAGTCGTTGCGCCAGGTAAACGGTGCCTGTTGCCCCCTGCTCGATTGCCTTGACTATCCGGTAAGGTCCGATGTCGGCATCGAAGGTCAGCGGAGTCGGATGGCGGACAGCAGCCGCTTTGTGGGCAGCCGGGAGACCCTCCCTGCCCGAAGAACGGTTGACGGCTAGCAGGGATTCCAGCTCTCCGGCCAGCCATGGGTCATCAGTCGACACGCGGCGAAGGAAGTCGAGGCGCTCCTCGGGTCCACGCTCGAGAGAGCGACTGAACAGTTCCTTGATGCGGTTCCAGTCCGTGGTTTCCATTTGACCCGTTTTGGAACCCTGACTTGTAGCGCGTACTCTAGCAGCTATTGAAAAAAAGCCCAGTCCCGAAGAACCATTTATAGCCGTACTAGACCGAACACGGCCGCGGCTGTGCCTAGAATCGCTGCCCCGTAACAAACGATCGGCAACACAACACCAAGACCTTTCAAACCCAGGTCCGCAGCAGCATAGCGAAAGCGGTGGGCCCAGTGAAACAGGGAGAGTGAGATGAGCACGAACAGATACACTCTGGTCAGGGGATGGTGGATCAAGATAAGCAGATCGTCCTCTTTGATCCACCCCCCGGGAACAGCGACTCCAGTCAAGATGAGAGTAACCGGGACGAAGAGAGCGGCAACAACACCTCCTGCGGAAAACAGCGACCAGAAGGCGGGCTCATTTGACTTGGCCATCGGCTTCACCTCAACACGATCCACACGATCAGAATCGATACAATGACCCATGCCAGGTAGTTCGAGCCTACAATCAGGAGGGGATTCAGCCGCTCTTCTCCCCGCCAGACGACAACCACCTTTGGCGTCAGGTTGAACCAGGTGACGCTGTGATACAAGACCATGGGCAGGGCGATGGCATGTAGAACCTTGCTCAATCGAGATTCGCTCATCCACGCAAAGACCGAGTGAAACGACTCTCTGTCGTGGGCGGAGGCTGCCAGCACCAGAAGCAGCACGGCGTATCCTCCCACCGCCAGGCAAGTCAGCTCACGGACCATGAACAGGAAGTAGGTTTTCCGCCTCAGCCACCAGGTGGCGGGCATGGGGCGCAGGTATTCCCGGGTCTTCGTGCCGGGCGCGCCCTTGGTCCTAGCCGTTTCGTCTGTCATGTCTGTTTCCAGGTGTCTGATGCACCCACGGGAAAGGCTCGATTTTCGAAGTCTTGCGCAGCGCGCGCTAGCTGTTTCCCCACGGCATCAGCAGTTCCTTCATCCACTGCATGGTGTGCGTGACTTTGGCCTGCTGGATGGCCCCGGCCGGATCGACGTTCTTCGGGCAGACCCGCGTACAGTCTCCCACGAACGTGCATTCCCAGATCCCCTCGTCCTGAAAAATCACTTCAGCTCTGCTCTCAGCACCGCCGTCCCGTGAGTCCTGGTTGTAGCGCTGGGCCAGAGCGATGGCCGCCGGCCCAACAAACTCCGGATTCAGACCGTATACCGGACAGGCTGCGTAGCAGAGCATGCAGTTGATGCACATGCTGAATTGCTTGTAGTGGGCCAGTTCTGCCGGAGTCTGCAGGTACACACCCTCCTCGACTGCTTTTTCTTCTTTGGGGATGAGCCATGCCTGCACCTCGCCGAGCTTGTGCAGGAAGTCCTCCATGTTGATGATGAGATCCCGGATCACCGGGAAGTAGTTGAGTGGGTCAACCCGAATCGGGTTCGGATAATAGTCCCGCAGAAAAGTGGCACAGGTGAGCTTGGGATCGCCATTGACCATCATCCCGCAGCTTCCACAAACACCCATCCGGCAGGACCAGCGATAGGACAGCGTTCCGTCAATCTGGTCCTTAATGTAATTGAGCGCGTCGAGCACCACCCAGTCCTCGCGGAAGGGGATCTCGTACTTCTGGTATCGGGGATGGTCTTCCTCGTCAGGTCGATAGCGGAAGACTTCTAAGGTCATTGTCTTTTCTGGCATAAGCTCCCCGGGGTGGTCTGCACCCCTCCTCCTGTCAGTCTCCTTCTTGCCCGTCGCTACGCACCGGACTGCCATACTTGCGTTCTCCTGGAGGCCAGCGGGTCACCACCACGTCGAGATACTCGATTCGCGGATCGTTCTCGGTCTGATAAGCCAGCGAATGTTTGAGAAACTTCTCGTCATCGCGCCGGGGATGATCCGTACGTTGATGAGAGCCTCTCGATTCGGTGCGCATCAAGGCACTGTGGGCGACCGCCTCAGCGACGTCAAGCATGTACTCGAGTTCCAGGGCGGCGGTCAACTCTGTGTTGAATGTCAGACTGTGGTCCGCCAGTTCGACCTGGCGGAATCGCTTTTTAAGTTCCCGAAGCTGAGCGCAGGTTTCTTGCAGCGAACCTTCGTTTCGATAGATGCCGGCCCCCATTTCCATCTGATGGGTCATTTCCGCTCGAATCCCGGCGATGGTTTCCTTTCCACCCTTCGGCCGAAAGAACTGTTCCCGGATTCGTTTTTGTTCCGCTTCGGCCTGGGCCTGGATTTCCTCAGCCGCGATCCTGTCATGCTGGGCACTGAAACGAACCGCTGCCCGCGCCGCCCGCGCCCCGAACACCAGCAGCTCAGTGAGCGAGTTGGAACCAAGCCGGTTGGCCCCATTGATGCTCACGCAGGCACACTCGCCGGCTGCGAACAATCCCGCCAGGGGGGTTTCTCCATCGGTATTGGTGTGCACTCCGCCCATCATGTAGTGAACTACGGGGCGCACAGGGATCAACTCATGCACAGGGTCGATCCCCACATAGTTGCGGCACAATTCACGCACGAAAGGAATCTTCTTGTCGATCGTCTTCTCGCCCATGTGCCGGAGGTCCAGATGCACATAATCACCGTAGGGCCCCTCAATCGTGTGGCCCTTCTCCCGTTCCTTGATGAAGGCTTGAGACAGGCGGTCTCGAGGCCCGAGTTCCATCGACCTTTTCTGCGGGTGTCCGGGGTCGTTGACGTCGAGCGGCTGCCCCAGGTCGTAATCCTGGAGATAACGGTATCCGTCCTTGTTCACCAGGATGCCGCCTTCGCCTCGGGAGGCCTCGGTAATCAGGATGCCCGTTCCCGGCAGGCCGGTGGGGTGGTACTGGACAAACTCCGTATCCTTGAGGGGAACGCCGGCTCGGTAGGCCAGTGCCATGCCGTCGCCGGATTTGATGGCCGCGTTGGTGGTGAAGGGAAAAATCCGTCCCCCTCCACCGGTGCAGAGAATGACGGCCTTACCCGCGATCGGACGAATCTGCCCGCTGCGCAGTTCCAGCGCCGCCACGCCCTGACAGTGCCCGTCGTGAGTCAGCAGCCGGGTTACGAACCATTCGTCGTAGCGGGTGATGTTGTTGAACTTCAGCGCTGTCTGGAAAAGCGCATGGAGCATGTGGAATCCGGTCTTGTCGGCAGCAAACCAGGTCCGCTCCACCTTCATGCCGCCGAAGGGCCGTACCGCCACGCTGCCGTCGGGCTCGCGGCTCCAGGGGCATCCCCAGTGCTCCAGCTGAATCATCTCTCCTGGAGCTTCGTTGACAAAAGCTTCAACAGCGTCCTGGTCGGCCATCCAATCGGCGCCGGATATGGTGTCGTAGGCGTGCTCGTCCAGGCTGTCGTTGGGCTTGATGACCGCGGCTGCGCCACCCTCCGCAGAGACCGTGTGCGAGCGCATCGGGTACACTTTTGAAACGACACCTACGCTCAGGCTCGGGTTCTCTTCGCCAATCGCGATGGCCGCCCGCAAACCGGCTCCGCCACCCCCCACGATCAGAATGTCGTGGCTCAGTAACTCCATTTGTTGCCATGCTTTACCGTGGACAAATTGATCTTTCGCTCCGAATCCAAGTCCCGGAACCACGGCACTTCCGAGGGCGTGATTATGATCTGTGAGATCAGGTTAAAAGTCAACTTATGGCACTCGCTGTCGCTCGCGCTGTTCCAAGTTCCACGTTGGCGCTCTCATGAAAGTGGGAGGGGCCTCGGGCCGCGACCGCCCGGGATGATGTTCAAAACCCCCGGTCGCCGCCCCAAGGCGCCTCCCACATTCCGCCAGCAACAGTGACAATCAAGGAAACTACAGAGATAGGGATGAGAAGGCAGAAAGGACAGTGACTGCACAGCAGCACGAAAGCTGCCGGGAGTCATTCTGTCAGCTCCTCGGCCCGTCAGCTTTCAGAAACTCAACCAGCGCCTCCACGTCCTGCTCGTCGTTATAAACAAAAGGAGAGACACGGATTCGACCTTGAGCGCCCCAGGCCAGGATCCGGGCTTCTGTGAGTCGATCCCAGAGCTCTTGCCACTTTTTACACAGGAAGGCCACGTTGCCGGCGTGACGTCCGGGATCAGCAGGAGTGATTACATTGAAACCAAGTTCCTGGAGGCGCCCCCGAACCAGGGCGGCCAGGCCGAGGACATGATCGTACACCTGTTCGCTGCCCAGTGCCTCGAGGTAGCGGAGTCCGTTGACAAGGGCGTAAAGACTGACCCAGGACGGATTTCCAACCGTGACCCGGCTGGCGTCGTTGCTGGGAGTGATCCTGGTCGGATCAGAAATGGGCGGATTTTCCTCAACGGAGGCCTCCCCGATGAACAGGGGGTCGAAGTGTGGCTGAAGGCGTCGGTTCCAATGGAAGATGCCCAGGCCATGAATGCCCAGGAGCCACTTGTAGGCACAACTCACGGCGAAGTCGATCCCGCTCAAATCCAGTGGCACAACGCCCAGGGAGTGAGAGATGTCAGTGAGGACAGCAGCCCCGCTCCGATGAGCCACCTCGGCGATGGCATGAATGTCATGGCGCAGCCCTGTCAGATAGCTGACATGGCTGACGGGAACCAGTCGGGTGTGCGAGTCGATCGCTTCTGCGAAGTCACTTGTAGAGAGATCGAAGTTACGACTCTTCACGACTCGCACTTCCACTCCATAGCGTGACTCCAAGCGGGCAAAGGGATAAATCATGGAAGGGTAATCGAGATCGTTGACGACCACGTTGTCACCCTGCTCCCAGGGCAGCGACCAGCACACCAGGTTGATGGCATCGGAACAGCTCCCCAGGAAGCCGATATCAGAAGGGGGCACCTGCATGATCTCTGCCAGCCGTTCCCGGGCTTCCCGGAAGACATCAAAGAATCGGGCTCGCCCTCTGGAGCCGTGGCTCTTGTCCGTGACGAACCTGTCGAGTGCTTTCTTGACTGTCTTGAGCTGGGGGGGCTCTCCGCCAGCGGCCAGGTGGACACATCCCTCGAGTCCAATGAAATCGTTCTTGGGCGCCAGGCTCGACATGCGAGGTATTGTTCCACGTTACTCGTTCCGCAGTCCACGTAACAACCTCGAGCAGCAGGTGGGACTTTCACCACGGGCTGCTGGCTAGGCGGGCGCTCGTCGCGGCTTGTGCTGTTCCGGGTCCCGAGTCTGGAATCTTCAACCTTCCGACTCCCAACTGTTAACCAGCAACCAGAAGCCAGTAACTGCAGGGCGCCCGTGCTAAAATACCGACTTCTCGAGCCAGCGTGGGGGTATAGCTCAGTTGGCAGAGCACCTGCTTTGCAAGCAGGGGGTCACCGGTTCGAATCCGGTTACCTCCACCAATGTTTTCAACAAGTTGGCGGAATTCCTACGGGCAAAGACTGCACGATTACTGATCATTACTGAACAATTCGCCCACTTTTTCGGCGGCCACCCGGATTGAAGCGTCCATCACTTGGGTGTACACGTTGAGAGTGGTCCGAACGTTGGCGTGTCCCATGAGCCTTGCGATGACTTTGTCGGGGACGCCGCCATCATGGGCCCAGGAAGAATAGGTGCGGCGGAACGTGAGCCAGCTGGATCGAGGCAACCCGAGCTCCTCGCAGGCCGGATAAACATTCCGTCGAAGTTCGTTGTTGGGTGAAAGTGGTTTGCCAATGCGGGTTCCAAAGACCAGATCGTCGGGTCCACTCCGGCGAGCCGCTAACCTCCACTCGGCCAATAGCTCGAGAGCAGCCTGACAGAGCGGGATCACGCGCCGGCTGGTTGGAGTTTTCGGAGCGTCGAAAACGCCCCGGTAAACGGCTTCTTTCACTTTGATCGTGTCCTCGCCGACTGAGCCCCAGCGGAGGGCAAAGATCTCGCCTCGCCGCAGACCGGTCAGCAGACTCAAACCGACCATTGTTCGAGAGCGGAGCGGCCGTTTTTTCAGGAGCTGTTGCGCCTGTTGAACTGTCAATTCGATCCGGGGCCGGACAGGTACGAGTTGTGGCATGTCAACGCCATGGGCGGGATTCTCAGCCAGATAACCCCACGACACCGCCTTTGTCAGTATTGTGCTGAGCACATTGTGGCAGTGATCGATGGTGTTGGGGGCATAGCCGCGCTTCACGAGCCATCCGATGAAATGCTGGACGTGCTGCCGAGTCAGGTCTCGAACCGAATAGTCGCCGAATCGTGGCAGGAGATACTTTTCCAGGATCCACTGGTGAGATATTCGAGTTGAGTATTTGTATAGCGGCAATACACTGTCTTCCCAGGAAGACACGAGCTCTTGGAATGTTGCGGTCGGCCTCAAGACGTGCCCTGTGATCATTTTCTCGTTGAGAATCCGGTTTGCCTCCTTCTTGGAAACGTCTCCGAGTGTTTTGTATCGGAGCATCCGTTTGGTCGAGCCATCGGGTAGCATCTGGCGTTCGCGCCATCGGATGGCGTAACCGCCTTTCACTTTCAATAGGCAACCACTTCCATAGGGTCTTCGAGCCATTTCTTATTCTCCTTTCTTTGGCTCTTCGACCTCTAGCTTGGGTAGCCCGTAATTCTATTGGTTCTGGGTGTCTTTCTCACGTTGTTTTTCGTTTTTCCAGAAACTCTCGGAGTGCTTTCTCTTCGAAGCGGAGGTATCTGCCGAGTTTGATGTGGGGTAGTCGCTCAGCTCCGCGGCGCCTGGTTCTCTCGTAGATCCAGCTTCTTGGAACTTTCAACAGGGCGGCGACTTCCTCGACGGTCAGGAGTGCCCATTCTGATTGAATGGATTGTTGGAAATTGGAAATGCTCAATCCTGGATTCCCCTTTTGCTGTTAGGGACGGTGCTCTTTTCTCAATACAGATTAAGCTTCCCAAATACGAGCTATGACACCGCAGAAGAAACCGATGAACGACGAAAACAGCATGAACCCAGCGAAGTCCATCTGACTTCCGGCGATAAAGGGAGCGAGTAGAAGAGTGACCACCAAAACAACAAAGCTGGTGGCTGAAGCTTTGAAGAAGAACCCTGAAATTAGCATTCCATCCCTTGCTGGGGGCGAATTTGCAGCGACGAGTCGCAACTCGCGATTTCTCTGAGATTCTTCCGGGCGACACACAGCATAGGGGTACCTGTTTGATTCTTTCGTTTTCGAGAAATCAAAAATAGTCACAATTTCCTCATTTTTGCTCAGCTTTATTGTTTTCAATTCAAGTGCTCCTTTTTTCGCAGTCTAACGGGTTGTTTTCAGGTGTCTTTCCGCCCTTTCGGTCAGGCGAACAAGAGAAATGGGGCGGCCGCGGCCCTGTTTCAGCTTGGACTCGGTGATGAAATCCAGTTCACAGAGCTTCTTCCGCAAGCGACTACCCTTGGCCGCCGAAATGCCATGGGTGTCCACCCGAAAAACTCCATCCAACCGGTGAGGGAGCCCGTTCGCGCAGCCACAGGTGGCAGATTTGAAGTGATCCCTCGGCGAGCACTGCGAACCACGATGAGAATTAGTGGACAGGCGTTGCTTTGCGGCTGAAGAAGCCTCCCAGACAGACCTTGCCCGTATCGGACAGATGTTGAGGGAATAAGTCGGTTGTGACCTTGAGTCCTACGCTGCCACCCGTTCGTAGCGATGGTGAAGCCCACCGCAGATCGGAAACGAGAGCAGCTTGACTGGCCCATCAACCACTGCCGGTTTCTGGATTGGAATGGGTGTGTCACCGTCCAGTCCCTGATGTGGCCGGGCACAATGGTAGTACTGCTCAATGTATTCCCTGAGTAAACGGTTCAGGTGCCTTTCACTGAGCACAATGACGTGATCGAGTAGTTCCCGGCGTAGGGTTCCGAAAAATCTTTCTATATAAGGGTTCTGCCAAGGACTCCGGTAGGCCGTTCGCACTTCTTCAATGTTGCAGCTCTCCAGGAACTTCCGGACTCCGTGGCCGTAGATGCCGTCATTGTCACGGAACAAGAATCTGGGCTGACAACCGAACGGTGTGGCTTCTCGAAGCTGTTGAATGACCCATTCCATGGAGGGGTGGTACGTCGTCGAGAAATGAATCACCCTCCGACGATTATGTTCGAAGACAACAAACACGTACAAAAATGAGAAGCCGACCGTGATGACGGTAAAGAAGTCCATCGCCCATGAGACTTCCAGGTGGTTACGCAGGAAGGGCAGCCAGTTCGTTGGTTTGTCAGGCTAATTCTTCGGCCGGTGCATGTACTTGCGGATGGTGTCGTCACACGGAGGATCACACCCGAGAAGTCGCAAGGTGTCCCCAATTCGTTCAGCACTCCATAGGGGATTCTCTCGGCTGAGCCGAGGTATCAGATCCCGCATCTCCTTCCGCACCGGAGGCCGGCCAGGGCGGCCTCGCGACTTCCGGCGCCAGTAGAAACGGAAGGCTGTGGTGTGCCAGCGCTTGACTGTGGCTGGCTGCATCAGACGAGCCACTTGATGCCACGGATCCCAGGCTCTGGACAGTAATACCCAAAGCAGCCTGAAGGCCCGAGTGAATCGGGGTCGGGGTTGATCCTTCTTCTCGATCCGACACTTGCACACCGCCAACTGGCTTTCTGTTGCCAGCACCCTTGCTGCCAAAGTTGCCCGAGAACAGAGAAGTGCCGCTAGAAATGTACAGACGAATCCGGCAGCTTGCCTGAGATCAGAAATGGTCCTGAGGATGAGCTGGAACAGGCAACGAATCTCTCTCATGGCCCGCAGGATACGAGGCCTTGAGCTCCACCTCAAGATCTGCGTAAGTCATTGCTGCACAAGGTGGACGGGATTTTTCGGGGGGACAGGCCACGCGGAACGCTTCGAGGTACTCAAGGGTTTCCTGACTGGAGAGTGTCGAAAGTCCGGCTTACATTAGTCGCTCGGGAGGTCAATGTAGAGAATCTTCAGCCGTCCCCCGGTCTTGACGAGGTGCAAATGCAAGTAGTCCGGAACCCAGATTTCCAGGAACCTGGTGCCCCCGGGAAGCAGGCCGCAATTCTTTTTGCATATGGTGGCCCGCGTGACCAGAGTAGGAATATCCACTGGAACGTCCCGGACTAGGTCCTCCCGATGCCGGCGGTTTTGTCTAAGATGCTCTGTTTCTAACAGGGCTTGGGGTCGGAGAAGCGCCCCGGCCTTCTCTAGCGTGGAAGTAGCAGCACGCAGTTCACTCAAGCTGTCTACTGTCATTTTGCCTTTGGTGTCCGAAGACAGCGTTTGAGCTCTTGTCACTAGGTGTGGAAAAACATCAGGCGGCTTTCTCCTCCGGGACTTGGTTGACCGGGACTCCATTGACATATTTGGCGCCCTGGCAGACGTCTTTCATCAGCTCCGGTGCCTTCAACCGGCGGAATCGCTGCTCCGCCACCAGCAGCATCTTCCAGATCACCGCCTGGGCGTTTTCCACTTTCTTGAATCGCTTGGCCGCGTCCGTTCGCAGCCGAAGAGCGGCAAACGGTGACTCCACTGGATTGGTGGTTCGCAGATGCTGCCACTGCTTCTTTGGATAGTTGTAAAAGGTCACCATCCGGTCCCAGTCCTGCTCGATTAGCTCAGCCGCCAGAGTCAGCCCTCGCTGCCGGCACCAGTGCTGAAAAACCTTCTTGAGTCGTTGTGCTTCTTCTCGAGTCTCGGCGTAAGGGATCTGCCGCAGGATCAGCAAGGCCGGCTTGTGCACTCGCTTAGGGAGCTTGGTCAGCAGGTTGACGATCCGATGATTCCAGCAGCGCTGCTCCTCGGCCTGGGGATAGACGTTGCGCAAAGCTCCCCAGATGCCCAGGTGGCCGTCTCCGATCACCAGCCGTGGACAGCCCATCCCCCGGCGCTTCAAGTCGCGCAGTACTTCCGACCAGCTCTGGGTCGATTCCCGATAGCCGCTCGTGACCGACACCACGGCTTTGCTTCCGTCACTTAAGGCGGCCAGCACCACCAGCAGGACTGCCTTTTCCTTCTCCAGACCCGCCTTGACGTAGATTCCATCTACCCATAAATACACCACTTCCAGATCATTCAAGGGTCGACTCTGCCAGACCTCCCATTCGGCCTGCCACTTCTCTTTCAATCTGGCCACCGTGGAGGACGACAGGTGCGCCTTTTCCCCTAAAAGCCCTCTCAGAGCCAGATCAAAATCCCCCAGCGCCAGACCATGCAAGTACAGCTCAGGGATCAGTTCTCGAACCTGCCGCGTCCGCTTGGCAAACAGGGGCAACACCCGACTTTCAAAGTGTTCCTCTAGATCCCGCACTCGAGGCCTTCGAACCTGGATCGTCCCCGAGCTCAGCGTCAGATGCCTCGGCTTCCCATATCCATTGCCATAGCCCGACGGAGCGTCCACGGCCCTTCGCCGCTCACTCTTACGCCGCCCTAATAACTCCGTGACTTCCTCCTCCAGCAGCTCTTGAACCCAGCCTTGGATCTTCTCCCGCACCCAATCTTCCAGCTCCTCGAAACAAACTCTTGACTCGACACTTTCCTCAATGTTCTGCTTGCTCATGCGGTGTGTACTCCTTCCGTTGCGGGCCTTTCGGCCCTGGGTTTTAAATCAACCCGGAAGGATACTCACCGCCTATGCTATTTACACACCTTCTGATGGTAGCTCCAGCGTTTCCAAGTTTCGTGCTAGCAACTCCTGAAAGGTCTGTTCGTTCCGGAACAGCTTCTCGACCTCCTCAGGGACCAGGCTTTCAAGTGGTTCGTCTCCTAGCGGCTCGGGTGCGACGGACCTACTGAGAGCGTACCTCATAATCAGATACCAGAAGTTGATCGTGTGCACGAAATAGCGCTGCAGATCATCACCTGACAACTCACTAACAAGATCTGGTCGTAAGTAGAAAAGGTAGAGATCCTCGTTATTCACGATGATGCCCGAGGTCGACGGACTTGGCAGGAGAATCAGGCGCCGTAGGTGACGCTGGAAATGGCTCACGAAGAAACCCTTCAACAACGGAGTCAGGTCTCCCGTCTCGCCAAGGCGTTGAGTGAATCTCGCGGCAAAGTCGCGCACCTCCTGCAGCTCGGCCGCCGTCATGGCCTCCTGCCGCCACTGGCTCCAGGCGCCTGAGACTCCACGATCCACGACCAGAGCCCACAAGAGCGCAATAGACAGCACGCCCGCCGCTGCTCTCACTACCGACCTCCACCGCCTGTCCTCGGCCCCACCGCTCACTGACCAGAGACTAGGCCTCTCGTACCTACCAAAGATTGTGGCCACCACGAGACTCCGGTTGATTTGAGCTGACTCCGGCTGACGACCCAACCCGGCAACCCAGTTCAGGTTGATCCCGAGGCCGATCCTGGTGTGTCCCCTTGTTTTTCGCGAGGGGCCCGACCGTTTTCCCCGCTGTCTCATTCGCTCTCCAGGATTCGGACAATGTTATTTGCGTTTTCTTGGTCCCAAGGAATCAAAGAAGAGATGATCCGTTTTCCGTCCGGGCTGAACAGGACCGAGGGCGCAGCTTCGCCCGGAACGGTTCGCTCAATCAAGAGTTGTCCTGCGTCCGGATCCCAAAGACTAATCGTTCCCGCCCAAAATCCCGCCCTTTCCGTTCGCACAACCCGCGTTGAGACGAGACGTTCCCCGTCGGGCGAAAAGGCAATGGATGTAAGATATCCCTTCTGCCATTTGGAGACCCAATGCCTTCGGGCACGCTGCAAATCCCAGGTTTGAATCCACCCGTCGTTGGCTCCCGAAGCGATGAACTTGCCTTTCGGATCCACCGCTATGGCGCTGACACCGCCCTTATGACTCTGCAGCTTTGAGAGAAGTCTTCCAGACTTGGATTCCCAGAGCCGCACGATACCGTCCTCAGAACCAGAGACGAGATACTCACCGTTTGGACCAAACGAAGCGCAGTTGACTCCAGTATCGCCTATCTCGATCTCGAGTTGCGTCACCTCGGTTTCAAGATCCCACACCCGAATCGTTCCGTCCTTTGAGGCAGACAAAAGAAGGCGACCGGCTCGATCACTCTCAAGCGAAGTAATTGCGTCTTGGTGCCCAGCCAATGCAGAGATCGCTCGGCCTGTTCCGGCATCCCAGATTTGTATGATCCCGTCGGCGCTGCCCGAGATGACCTTACCGCCGTCTGGCGCCGTGACGTCCCGAATGATGTCCTCGTGGCCCGTCCATTCGACCAGTTGACTTCCATCGCCCGCATTGAGCACGTGGATCGATTTGTGGCCCCCAACTATGAGCCGCTTCCCGTCCGGAGTTGTGGTCACTGACCGAACCGTGTCACCGCTTCCAAACTGAAAGCTAATCTCACTGCCCCGATCATTCGACCAGAGACGAACCGTCCCGTCTCGAGAGCCCGAAGCGATCAGGGTTGAATCTGGGTGTACAGCTACCGAAGTAACAGGCGCTTCATGTCCGAGCAGGCGTCTTAGAACTCTTCCGGTGGATCGGCAGGTTCTCTGCGCATCCCTGCAAGAGCCTCTTAGCCTCGCCTGCCTCACCCTCCGCGAGGCTCCCGGTCTGCAGCACGTATTGCGGCAACATACCTCCCATATTCGGCTCTTTTGGTGGCAGACTGAGCCCGGAAGTAAAGAAGAGTGCTCACAATCGCGGCTGCGAATAGAACGACGAAGACAGTGGACGCCGCGGCGACAAACGTCCGATAGCGCTTGATGAACTTATGGACACGGTAGGCCCAGCTCGGAGGGCAAGCCGTGACCGGTTCATCGTCAAGATGCCTCCGAATGTCTTCACCCAGTCCGGAAGCCGACGGGTATCGGCGCGTCCGATCCTTCTCCAGTGCCTTCAGTGTGATCCAGTCCAGGTCTCCTGTGAGTTCCTTCGATAGCCTGGAAAGATCCGTGTGTCGTCTGCGGGCCACTTCACTTGCTGTGTGTCCCAGACTGTCCAGCCTGCTGCTCAAGGTCGGGGGATCTTCTTCCTGAATAACCCGCACCATTTCCACATACCCGGCGTTGCGAAGAGTCTCATCGTCAAACGGGGGAGCTCCCACCAAAAGCTCATATAGCAGTACTCCCAGCGAGTAGATGTCGGTGGTCGTGTCGACGTCCAACGCTCCAAATTCAGCTTGCTCAGGGCTCATATAAGCCGGCGTTCCCAGCAGGACTCCGTGCTGCGTAAAGAACGTCTTTTCCGTCAAGCGCTGGTTGGTGGCCTTGGCCAGACCGAAGTCGATGATGCGCGGGACGGGCACATTGTCTTGCAGTTCAACCAAAACGTTGGAAGGCTTGATGTCTCGATGAATGATTCCCTTCTGATGGGCGTGCTGAATGGCCTGGCAAGCAGGAATGAAGAGCTCCAGCCGCTGCTTCGTGCTGAGCCGATTGCGGTCGCAGTACTCGGTGATGGAAATACCCTTGACGTACTCCATCACGAAGTAGGGGCGTCCCCCTTCGGTCGCACCTGCATCCAGAACCTTGGCGATGTTGGGGTGGTTCATCAATGCCAGGGCCTGGCGCTCAGACTCAAAACGGGCGATGACTTCCCTAGTGTCCATCCCGAGCTTGATGACCTTGAGAGCCACTCTTCGTCGAATGGGCTCTCGCTGCTCGGCCAGGTAGACGACCCCCATTCCACCTTCGCCCAGGGTTTCCAGGATGCGGTAGGGGCCGATTTGCTCGGGGTTCACCCAGTCGTGCGGCGGTGAGGTCAGCTCAGTAGTTGACGAGGTCGATGACTCTTCCGGGTCACCCTCCCCCAGGGCCAGCTTCATCAAACACTGGGGGCACAGACCCTCTTTGGAATCCTGTGGAAGTTGTGCGCCGCAATTTGGACAGAGGCGATTGTCTGTCATGTCAGACTTGTCAGACTATTCGATCACTCGCTGAGCTTGCCGGCCGGTCTTGGCTTCCAACTCGGCAATGATCATGTTGTAGTTCCTCTTGTCGAGGCGAAAAGCCATCATCTCGCCGCCGCATTTGATCGTCAGCCAGTGCTTCTTTCCCTTCATGAAGAAAAACGAAATCGCGTAAGGACCCAGTGCCGGTATCGTGGCCAATCCAGTCTTCCAACGGGGATGAGCACTCCTGGAATAAGTAAAGCCGTCGATCTCAGCATAGCGCATCACGGACAGGGTCGCGCGCGTCCCTCTTTGCTGAACGGTAACTTCATCTTGTTCGAAGCTCATCCTCACTTCGATCTTCTCCGATTTGCGATCCGCCGCTTTCAGGTACTTGACCTTGCCGTAGGTTGGGGCATCGGCCATCACGCCACAGCTAAGCGCCAGCATCACCAAGCTTGTAAGACCTGCAAGAACTTTCCTTTTCATCTTGGTCTCCTTCCTTTCATGGGCTTTTGCTCCCTACTGAAGAAAGGAGGAGAAACTGTTACAGGCTCTCCGTTCTACGATGCGCTGTCTTTCGTAAGATTCCTAGTCCTCTCGAGATCGCCGGACGTTCAGAAGAGACCGATTGACAAGAGGTATCGAATCTCCTCATCAACGTCCTTTTCGTCTGCCAGGGTTTGAGCAACTTGCTGGCGCAGCAGCGCACCAAAACGCCGGCGCATCCGGTGCACGGCGGTTCGGACAGCCCCTTCATTCAAGCTGAGGCTTTCGGCGACCTCACCATAAGGCGTTTCTTCACTCTCTCCGGTCAGGAATCCTTTTAGTGCCTCGAAGCGTTCCGCGTGGCCACCCTGGGTCATTTTCCCGCGCAGCTCATCGATGGCTCGATCAAGTTGAGTCAGGGCCCAGCGCCGGTTGTAGATTTCCTCGGGAGTCCTTCCGTCAGCAGGCTCCAGCTGGTACAGGCCTTCGGCATTTTCGAAGTCCAGTGACAGGAGAATCTTTCCACCTCCTCGCTTCTGGGCTCGTTGCTTGTCCCATTCATTGGCAAGATAGTTTTTGAGGGAAGTGAGCAGAAAAGCGCGGAACCGACCTCGTTCGGGATCTGCTTCTTTCAGATACTTCTTTTCCAAGAGCTTAGCGAAGAAGCCCTGGGTCAGATCCTGGGCCGCACTCTGATCATAGCCGCGTCGGCGCACGTAGACATAGAGCGGATACCAGCAACTCTCACAAAGACAAGCCAGGGCCTCTCGTGAGGCGGGGTGTCCCCCCGAAAAATCCCGTCCACCTTTTAGAGCAATGACTTACGCTAGCTTGCTATTCCGGAACGCATATGCAATTATATATATGTGTACGAGATCTGCTTCGCAGCTGGTGTCGTGGGGGATCTGAAGAAACTCCGAGCCGGCGAGAGGCGGCGAATACTGGGTGAGGTCCAGCGCAAGCTCAGCCATGAACCCGGTAGGCCGACAAAGCACATCAAGCAGCTGCGGAACCTGGTGCCCGCCTTTGAAACTGTGCCTCCGATCTGGCAACTACGGATTGGGGACCATCGAGTGTTTTACGATGTGGACGAAGGCGAAAGGCGGGTCTTCGTGCGAGCGGTGAGGCGCAAGCCACCTTACCGGACGACGGAGGACATACTGTGAAGACGATTTCTGTGCGAGATCTACAGAAGAATATCAAGGAAGCCGTGGATTCGGCGCAGGACGACCGCGTTGTTGTCACACGACGGGGCAAGCCGGCGGCCGTGCTCCTGGGGGTCGAGGGCAAGGACTGGGAAACGGTGGTCTTCGAGACCAGCTCCAGGTTTTGGGAGTTGATCGAAGAACGGCGAGGCGAGCCAACACTCTCGGCAGAAGAACTGGAACGCAACCTCACTACCGACTGAAGGTGGGTGTTTGTCAAACGAGACCGAACCATTGTGCGGTTTCTGTTGGTGTCTCTCGGCTCAGCTTGCGAATCAGATCGCGCATCTCTGTAGTGGTCCAGCGATCTTTATGATGGATTCGACCACGCCCAACCTCAATGATTTAAAGGGTTACGAGTTTCTGGTAGGGACAATTCAAGCCAGCAGCCTGTCGTAGTCCGAGTGACTGCCAATCCAGAACCAGAGCAAGCCTTCTGGAATCTCGACACCAAGGGCCCGATAGTGCAGACCGATGCGAACAGACCTGTACCGACCGACCTGTTTGAAATGAAGCGAGGGATGGGTTGGATCGCTCTTCAGCAGAGTGAAGTTCTTGTCGGCAAGTTTTCGAACCGCCAACGGAAGCCTCTGGTAGCTGGCCCAGAAGTCAGGCGAAGCCAGATGCCTCAAAGCTCTCTTGTCTTACCGGCTTTGTGCTGGTTGAGGGCGGCTTCTGCAAGCTGGTCTATCTTTCCGGAAGCGGCATCCTTCTCAATCTGCCGATCCCATTCCTCAGCGTCATAGCGGCGAAACCAGTCCCGCAAGGCCGCAATTTCGGAGCGAGTGAGTCCCTGGATCTCTTGTTCGATTCGCTCGACTCTTGTCATGGTCTCTCTCCCGAGGATTGGGTTTCTCACGCGGTCACGCATGCTCGAAAAACGCCAAAAACCCGCCTAACTGAGTCTACCATGAACCTCCACAAGCCTCGGCCGGTACCCAAGCACCGTGGTGTTCGGAGCTCTTGTCACTAGGTGTGGAAAAACATCAGGCGGCTTTCTCCTCCGGGACTTGGTTGACCGGGACTCCATTGACATATTTGGCGCCCTGGCAGACGTCTTTCATCAGCTCCGGTGCCTTCAACCGGCGGAATCGCTGCTCCGCCACCAGCAGCATCTTCCAGATCACCGCCTGGGCGTTTTCCACTTTCTTGAATCGCTTGGCCGCGTCCGTTCGCAGCCGAAGAGCGGCAAACGGTGACTCCACTGGATTGGTGGTTCGCAGATGCTGCCACTGCTTCTTTGGATAGTTGTAAAAGGTCACCATCCGGTCCCAGTCCTGCTCGATTAGCTCAGCCGCCAGAGTCAGCCCTCGCTGCCGGCACCAGTGCTGAAAAACCTTCTTGAGTCGTTGTGCTTCTTCTCGAGTCTCGGCGTAAGGGATCTGCCGCAGGATCAGCAAGGCCGGCTTGTGCACTCGCTTAGGGAGCTTGGTCAGCAGGTTGACGATCCGATGATTCCAGCAGCGCTGCTCCTCGGCCTGGGGATAGACGTTGCGCAAAGCTCCCCAGATGCCCAGGTGGCCGTCTCCGATCACCAGCCGTGGACAGCCCATCCCCCGGCGCTTCAAGTCGCGCAGTACTTCCGACCAGCTCTGGGTCGATTCCCGATAGCCGCTCGTGACCGACACCACGGCTTTGCTTCCGTCACTTAAGGCGGCCAGCACCACCAGCAGGACTGCCTTTTCCTTCTCCAGACCCGCCTTGACGTAGATTCCATCTACCCATAAATACACCACTTCCAGATCATTCAAGGGTCGACTCTGCCAGACCTCCCATTCGGCCTGCCACTTCTCTTTCAATCTGGCCACCGTGGAGGACGACAGGTGCGCCTTTTCCCCTAAAAGCCCTCTCAGAGCCAGATCAAAATCCCCCAGCGCCAGACCATGCAAGTACAGCTCAGGGATCAGTTCTCGAACCTGCCGCGTCCGCTTGGCAAACAGGGGCAACACCCGACTTTCAAAGTGTTCCTCTAGATCCCGCACTCGAGGCCTTCGAACCTGGATCGTCCCCGAGCTCAGCGTCAGATGCCTCGGCTTCCCATATCCATTGCGATAGCCCGACGGAGCGTCCACGGCCCTTCGCCGCTCACTCTTACGCCGCCCTAATAACTCCGTGACTTCCTCCTCCAGCAGCTCTTGAACCCAGCCTTGGATCTTCTCCCGCACCCAATCTTCCAGCTCCTCGAAACAAACTCTTGACTCGACACTTTCCTCAATGTTCTGCTTGCTCATGCGGTGTGTACTCCTTCCGTTGCGGGCCTTTCGGCCCTGGGTTTTAAATCAACCCGGAAGGATACTCACCGCCTATGCTATTTACACACCTTCTGATGGTAGCTCCGACCGCAAGTGGCAAGGCATAAAGAGTAGGGATGACCTTCAAACCGTCCGTTCCTCTTCTTTAGGCCGAGTCTGGATGCTTTACTCGTTTCCTGAATATATGGAGTCAGCGCTAGCACACTCGATCCGGCAAGAGTGTCCACCGGTACGAGTCTTCTACGGTACTCTTGGCGGTGGCAATGTTGTTGTTTGTGTCCTACAACCAAAAAACGCCCCGGCTCTACGGCATTGCCAGCGCCAGGTCCCGATAATGAGCCCCCGTGGCGTACGGCTTCCCGGATGAGAAGCCCGCCAGGACAAGATCTCGGGAAGGCGAGACGTAGAGCCCTTGCCCCTGGTAGCCGGCCTTGTACATGTCCCCGTCGGGCCAGATGTTGTCCCAGTGCCATGTGCTCACGTAGCCACCGGCGAAAGGCTTTTCCTCAGGGTAGTACCGGGCCCGATTGTGAAACAGCTCCGGTCGCGCCGCCGTCCGGACCTTTTTCATGTAGGCCTCCGAGACCACTGGCTGCTCGCTCACGACCTTCCGGCTCGGGGTGAAGATAAGACCATAGCGGGCCAGGTCGCGCAGCGTGCTGATGACGCCGCCGTGGCTCGAGGCCGCGCCATTGTCCGCGCTCACGAAGATGGCGGCATCCGACTCCGCGCCGATCTTCGCCCAGATCCGTTCGCGCAAAACCTCCGCGTACGGCTTGCCGGTGACCTCCTCGACGAGCCAGCCCAGCACAACGCTGTTGACTGACATGTACTCGCGGACCGTGCCGGACGGTTTGAGGCGCTTGAGGCTGGCAAGGTACTCGTATGTCGTGCCGACGGTTTCGGCCGTTCGGGGCAGCAGGCCGAGCGTGGCCTCGAACCAGTAATAGGGGGACTTCGGATGCAGCGGATCCGGGTCGTCGTTCTCGAGGCAGCCCATCCCGGAGGCCATATCGAGGAGATCGATAACGCGCGTGCCCTTCCAGGCGCTCGAAGCGAGCGCGGGGATGTAGCGCTCGATCGGCTGACTGACGTCGACGCGTCCCTCGTCCTCGAGCATCCCGACGAGCACGCTGACCATGGTCTTCGAGATCGACCAGTACAGGTGCCGGTCGTGCGGCCGCATGTGCAGGTAGCGCTCGTATACCACCTTCCCCCGGCGGACGACCATGAACGCGTCGGTGTTGGAGCGCTTGACGAAGTCGTCTAGCGTCGTCTTCCCGAGCGGCGAGTCGACGGTGATGCGCCCGACCTCGGGCATGGGCGCCTGGGGCAGGATCCGCACGGGGCCCTCGCGGGCGATCACGGCGGTCGGAACGATCTCCGCCGAGCGAAGCAGCCCGAAGCGTAGCTGGGCGGTATCCTTGACATTCTGCCAGGTACCGAGACCGTGAGCCGTGTGCAGCCGGCGGTGCTCGGCCACCGAATCGGAGGCGCCGGCCTCCGCGCCCGCGGGTGGCGCCGACGCAACGGCGCAAAGCGGCAAGGTTGCCACGGCGACTATTCTTCCAACAAAGGACAGGCTAAACTTCATGACGAGGCTCTCCTTCGGGCTCCTCTTCCTCCGCGGGCATCAGGTTGGAGCTCCACATGTCGCGATACAGCTTCCAGGAGCCGTCCTCCTGCTTTTTCCACACCACGAGATATTTGCCTTCGTATTTCATCGCTCCGGCCTGAACAGTTCCAACCCCCACGGCGAGATTTCCAGCGACCTGGACATCGAAGAGGTCAGGGGCCCAGAATCCCAGAAGTGGTTCTTTTCTTGCCGTCCTTTGCTCATAACTGGCAAACGATTCCCCACCCGAGTATGCCCCGGCCCTGGCACGAAACTCATCTTGATTCGGCTCTCAGCCCAGCCTCACTTGATCACGGTCGGGGGAACGGCGGAGAACAACTGGATTTCCTGCTCGGTGACCACACCGAAGAGCATCTGGCCAATGATCGGCCGGGTGGAGAAAATACGGACATAACCTCCTGCCAGGTTGACGGCTTCTTCGACCAGCTGCGCCACCAGCTGTGACAATCTCTCTCCCACGGCCAGGGTCTGAACCGACTCTCCCACCATTGTGCCGTCGGGTAGAAAGACCTGGATTGTGATCTCGGCAGCGGGGACTTCACCCTGGGGGCTTGCCTGGGATTCTCCCGGATAAAAGAAGGCCAGTCCCGTAAAGAAGCCGGCGATGTTGGCCACCTGATTGAAAAGCGCTTCTTCGAAGGTCTGCGTTTGCAGGGGCAGGGAAGCGGCATACTGGAAGTTGGTCGCGTCTCCAAAGATGACATCTCCCACAATCCCGTCGCCATCTGCCTCCACCACCAGAGAACCGACCAGGTTGACCGGCCCGGAGGGCGCTTTGCCGGCTAGCCCGCCCCCGAACAAATCCGCAGCATCGGCGGTGAAGATCTGCCCCGGCTGCAGAAGCTGCTGAACCGGGTCGGCCAGACTGCTGCCGTCTTCTCCAATGGCACTCAGCGTGACGTTTCTGGGTCCGTCGCCCCGGTTGGTGACATTGACGCTGGTAAAGAGTCCGGGCTGGCTGGCCAGCTGGGCGAATAGGCGACCAGGCCGGGATTGCCGATGGCGGCATTCAGGCCCAGGATCGTAGTCTGGTTCACCAGTTGGATCAGTTCGAAGGCCACGACTCCGTCTCCCTGGGTGACCTCTCCTGTGATGACTCCTCCCCCCACGGGGGCACCAAAGACCTCCGAGGGCTGTCCGCCAGTCATGGTGCGCGCCGGAATCTCCACGACGGCCTCCAGTAGAGCCTGAGTGGAACCGGCAGGAGCAGGAAACAGATAGGTCAGCTCGACCGTGACGGGATCATTGTTGGGATTGAACATCGTGATCGCAGTGGCGGCATCCTGGCCCCGAAAGGTACCGGGCCCGTCGAAGACGCGGGTAAAAGTGAAACGGGTGCTGGTCTCGGTAATGGCCACGCCGCCGTCAAGCTGGGAAAGGGCACCGGTTCCGAACTGGAAGAAGGTCCCCAGGGAACCGGTATCCCCGGTCAGCTCGATCCAGGCGGGAGAGGAAGCATCTCCGCCAAAAAGGTCGGTTCTCAACCGGGCCACTTGCTCCCCGGAGGGAAGGACCAGGGCCGCCTGGTTGCCGCCCTGGGGCAACACCTGGCTGGGAGAGCTGCCGTTCTCAGGTAGAAGGAAGAGCGCCAGGTTGACATTGGCTTCCGTGCTCGCGAAGTTGGTCAGGGCCAGGCCGTCGAACTGGGGCTCTTCGTCTGGACACGGTGTGCACGGCGTCCCGGCGGCAAAGAGGTACAGGGGCGGTGCCTCCAGCTCGCCGGACGCCAAAGCCCAGATTGTGCCCGTATAGTTCCCTCCAAGTAGAGTTGCCGGCACCGGGGCGCCGCCTGCCGGAAAACTTGGCTCGGCAAGGGGGGTTTCGAGTCGATACATCTGCGTACCGGCCGCCAGCAGTATCGGTTCCGCCCCGGAGTTATCGATCGCGAGACTCTCAAAGGTGTTGGGAGCTACGCCGATGGGACCGACTAACGTCTCCTGGCCAGTCTGCTGATTGATTCGGAGAAGCTCGACATCTCGCGTGGCGAACGCCGACGAGATCCCCAGCAGGGAATCGGTGAAAGGATCGTAGGTCAATCCCACGATACGAACGTCAACCGCCATCGGTCCTCCGACCAATTCACCCACGCCGGTCGCACGGTCTATCCTGACCAGGCCACCCAGGTGAGTTCCAAAGGAAAACGTAGTGGCGTACAAGTCTCCCGTAGTGGGACAATAGGCCAGGCTTTCGAGGTCGGTAATCCCGACGGGTAGCGCGCCGACTCGCTTACTTTCAACACAACTTCCGGTTTTCTTGAATCGGTAGAGAAAGATTCTAGGCCCCGAACCTCCTTCCCACTCCAGGCCGTAGAGGGTGTCTCCCACGTAGGCCAGCCCACTTGTAAAGTCGGCACTGGAGACCGCATTTGGGGGGTTGGAATTGCAAGTGTTGTATTCCTCCGGTACGGAGGCGAGTCCTGTCAAGGGGTCGATGTGGAGCTACCATCAGAAGGTGTGTAAATAGCATAGGCGGTGAGTATCCTTCCGGGTTGATTTAAAACCCAGGGCCGAAAGACCCGCAACGGAAGGAGTACACACCGCATGAGCAAGCAGAACATTGAGGAAAGTGTCGAGTCAAGAGTTTGTTTCGAGGAGCTGGAAGATTGGTGCGGGAGAAGATCCAAGGCTGGGTTCAAGAGCTGCTGGAGGAGGAAGTCACGGAGTTATTAGGGCGGCGTAAGAGTGAGCGGCGAAGGGCCGTGGACGCTCCGTCGGGCTATGGCAATGGATATGGGAAGCCGAGGCATCTGACGCTGAGCTCGGGGACGATCCAGGTTCGAAGGCCTCGAGTGCGGGATCTAGAGGAACACTTTGAAAGTCGGGTGTTGCCCCTGTTTGCCAAGCGGACGCGGCAGGTTCGAGAACTGATCCCTGAGCTGTACTTGCATGGTCTGGCGCTGGGGGATTTTGATCTGGCTCTGAGAGGGCTTTTAGGGGAAAAGGCGCACCTGTCGTCCTCCACGGTGGCCAGATTGAAAGAGCAGTGGCAGGCCGAATGGGAGGTCTGGCAGAGTCGACCCTTGAATGATCTGGAAGTGGTGTATTTATGGGTAGATGGAATCTACGTCAAGGCGGGTCTGGAGAAGGAAAAGGCAGACCTGCTGGTGGTGCTGGCCGCCTTAAGTGACGGAAGCAAAGCCGTGGTGTCGGTCACGAGCGGCTATCGGGAATCGACCCAGAGCTGGTCGGAAGTACTGCGCGACTTGAAGCGCCGGGGGATGGGCTGTCCACGGCTGGTGATCGGAGACGGCCACCTGGGCATCTGGGGAGCTTTGCGCAACGTCTATCCCCAGGCCGAGGAGCAGCGCTGCTGGAATCATCGGATCGTCAACCTGCTGACCAAGCTCCCTAAGCGAGTGCACAAGCCGGCCTTGCTGATCCTGCGGCAGATCCCTTACGCCGAGACTCGAGAAGAAGCACAACGACTCAAGAAGGTTTTTCAGCACTGGTGCCGGCAGCGAGGGCTGACTCTGGCGGCTGAGCTAATCGAGCAGGACTGGGACCGGATGGTGACCTTTTACAACTATCCAAAGAAGCAGTGGCAGCATCTGCGAACCACCAATCCAGTGGAGTCACCGTTTGCCGCTCTTCGGCTGCGAACGGACGCGGCCAAGCGATTCAAGAAAGTGGAAAACGCCCAGGCGGTGATCTGGAAGATGCTGCTGGTGGCGGAGCAGCGATTCCGCCGGTTGAAGGCACCGGAGCTGATGAAAGACGTCTACCAGGGCGCCAAATATGTCAATGGAGTCCCGGTCAACCAAGTCCCGGAGGAGAAAGCCGCCTGATGTTTTTCCACACCTAGTGACAAGAGCTCCTCGATGTGGGCGATGACTGCGGGGTTTCCGTCAAATAGATCATCATCGTAGCCTCTGAGTTGGGCCATCAGGTGCCCGAATGACAAGCAGAACAGAATCAAGAGTATGCACGTGATGGATTGCACTGTTAGCCTTTCAAGCCGAGTCGTTTCAAGCCGAGTCGTTCATTTTCCAAACGATGAAGCCAGTTGTGGTGGACGTTCTTCTGACGCAAGATAGCACTCAGGAGAACACCGATCAATTCCTTCCTGAATCCTGTTTCTCTCAGAATGCTATGGAGACAGTCCCGTCCCGCTGCTTGCTCGGCCAGGAGTTCGTCGAATCTTCTTTCGCTGACCCGACTTTTGTTCAACGACAATGAGTGCTCCCCAGCGAAAAAGTAGTTGGCGTTAGCCCGAGTCCACGTCTGATAGACTTGGAGGCTAAACGGCTGCTCAAAGTAGCGGCGAGGGAGGAGCGAATAATGAGTCTTAGTGAGGAACGAATCATGAGCCTGGGCGAGGAACGAACAATGAGTCTCGGTAAGGAAGACGCATTGAGGGCCTATCGGATCATGAAAACGATCCGAGAGTTTGAGGAACGCCTCCACGTAGAGTTTGAGACCGGTGAAATCCCTGGTTTCGTCCACCTTTACGCCGGCGAGGAAGCTGTTGCCACGGGTGTCTGCATTCATCTCGGGCCCGAGGACAGCATTGCAAGTACCCATCGCGGGCACGGGCACTGCATCGCCAAGGGCTGTGACGTTGGCGGAATGATGGCCGAGATCTACGGCAAGAAGTCCGGGTTGTGTGGCGGAAAGGGAGGCTCGATGCACATTGCCGATCTCGAGAAGGGGATGATGGGTGCCAACGGGATTGTGGGAGGAGGTCCTCCGCTGGCTTGCGGTGCCGCCCTGGCAGCAAAGAAACTAGGCAAGAAGACGGTTGCCGTAGCCTTCGTTGGTGATGGAGGGGCCAACCAGGGAACGACCCTGGAGAGCTTGAACCTGGCGGCTATCTGGAATCTACCCTGTATTTTTGTGGTTGAAAACAATGGCTATGCGGAGGCGACGTCGGTCAAATACGCGACCGCCTGCGACGACATCGCAGACCGTGCGGTTGGCTTCAACATGCCTGGTGTCGTAGTGGATGGGCACGACTTCTTCAGTGTTTGGGAAGCAGCCGGTGCGGCCCTGGAGCGAGCCCGCCAGGGTGCCGGCCCCAGCTTGATCGAGTGTAAGGTCAACCGTTACTACGGACACTTCGAAGGGGACGCCCAAACCTACCGCGGCAAGGACGAAGTGAGGCGCTTGCGGGAAGAGCGAGATTGCATTGAGAACTTCACCGAAAAAGTGACTTCTTCAGGGTTGCTCACCCGGGCCGAGCTGGCAGCGGTAGACAAGCAAGTAGCGAGTTTGATCGAAGACTCGGTCATCCAGGCCAAGGCCGCCCCAAAGCCAGGGAAGGAAGACTTACTGACCGATGTCTACGTGTCCTATTAGGGAGAAGACGAAATGGCGAAGATGACCTATCAGCAGGCAGTGAACCAGGCCCTGCTGCAGGAGATGGAGCGCGACGAACGAGTGATCCTGATGGGCGAGGACATCGTGGGAGGGTCGGGTTCGCCCGGAGAGATGGATGCCTGGGGCGGCGTACTTGGCGTGACCGGCGGGCTTTGGACCCGGTTTGGCGATCGGGTCATGGACACACCGATCAGCGAGTCGGCCTTCATTGGGGCGGCAATTGGGGCGGCCGCATCGGGGTTGCGTCCTGTAGTCGAGCTGATGTTCATCGACTTTCTCGGGGTCTGTTTCGATCAGATTTATAACCAGGCTGCCAAGTTTCGGTACATGTTCGGAGGCAGGGCCACAACCCCGGTTGTCATTCGCACAATGATTGGTGCCGGGCTCCGGGCCGCAGCCCAGCACTCGCAGTGCCTCTACCCGATTATTACCCACATTCCCGGTCTGAAGTGTGTGGTTCCCTCGACACCCTACGACGCCAAAGGGCTGCTAATCGAGTCCATTCGCGACGACGATCCCATCATTTTCTGCGAACACAAGATGCTCTACTCAATGGAGGGGGAGGTACCCGAGGAACCCTACACGATTCCATTAGGTGAGGCGAATCTAGTGCGAGAAGGTGAGGACGTTACCGTTGTGGCGCTGGGCCGAATGGTTCACCTGGCATCCGAGGCTGCGAAGGTGCTGGCCAAGGACGGAATCGATTGCGAGATCGTTGATCTGCGTACAACATCACCTCTCGATGAAGAAACGATTCTCGAGAGTGTCGAGAACACGGGTCGGCTGGTGGTCGTTGACGAGGCCAACCCACGCTGCAACATTGCGACGGATGTCTCCGCCCTCGTCGCTCAGACCGCTTTCGGTGCCCTGAGAGCACCGATTAGAATGGTGACGGCTCCTCATACAGCCGTGCCCTTTAGCGACGCGCTTGAGGACCTGTACATCCCCGATGTCCCCAGCATCGAGAAGGCGGTCCGAGGGGTCATGAATTTCCAACGATGAGTACAGGAATTCACCCTCTGCTGATGCCCAAATGGGGCATCTCAATGCGTGAGGGTAAAATTTCGGAATGGCTGGTCACGGAGGGCGATCAGACTGCCCCCGGCGATGAGATCGTTGAAGTGGAGACCGACAAGATTGTGGCTTCGGTGGAAACCCAACAGGGAGGTGCGCTGCGGCGACGTGTGGCACAGGAAGGTGAGGTACTCCCCGTAGGCGCTCTCCTTGCGGTTCTTGCGGATCCAGACACCGCAGATTCTGAAATCGACAGTTTTGTGCTGGACTTCGAGGCCCACCCTGTCGTCGAAGAAAGAGACGAAGCAGCATCGGCCGACGCCACGGAAACTGTGACTGTAGGGGATCGAACCATTCGCTTTCTCCGGTCTGGTGGAGGGGGTGAGCCCATTATTCTCGTGCATGGGTTTGGCGGCAATCTCAACAACTGGCTGTTCAACCGCGAGGCACTCGCAGACGGTCGTGAAGTGTACGCCTTCGATCTACCCGGGCATGGCGGAACCAGCAAGGACGTGGGTAAAGGCAGCACGGATGACTTCGCTGAAGTTTTGAAGGGGTTCATGGAGGTTCTGGAGATTGGCAAGGCCCACCTGGTTGGCCATTCGCTGGGAGGTGCCGTGGCGCTGACTTTCGCACTGGCTGAGCCGGGCCGTACTGCCTCGCTCACATTGATTGCCAGCGTTGGCCTGGGAGCTGAAATCAACGCCTCCTATATCGACGGATTCGCCAGGGCAAGAAGGCGGAAGGAGTTGAAATCTCAAGTCGCCAAGCTCTTCAGCGACCCTTCGCTGGTGACTCGTCGAATGTTGGAGGATATCCTGAGGTTCAAGCGTCTCGACGGAGTGCAGAACGCGTTGCAGACGATCGCCGACGAGCTTGTTGCCGGGGGAATCCAGAGAGTCGCCCTGGCGGACAGACTCGAAGAGTTGGCGGCTCCGCTGCTGGTGATCTGGGGTGAAGATGATGAGATTATCCCCTGCTCCCATGCTCAGGCAGTCACCGACAGAGCCAGGACTGCTGTCATTTCCGGTGCCGGGCATATGGTTCAAATGGAAGCTGCCGCTGAGGTCAATCGGCTCATCCTCGAACTGATCGACTCGGCCTAGTGCACTGTCCGGAAAGTTCACGCCGCTACTTCGGGCGTCTTTTCGCCGACAGCTTTGTTGCGCTACCTCGAAATACTCCCGGTATTGCTGCGTCGCGCGCCTCACTGACGACGAAAATCCATCCCGAATTAACCCCGTCCCGAATTAACACCGCGAACTTCCCGGACAGTACACTAGACCCAAGCCTGCGTTTCCCCAACGGTGAGCTGACAACGGTGAGCTGACGCTCTACCGTTCTGCTCCTCAAAAAACCGGGGTCTCTCGGTAGACTCCCCACAACTCCTTTAGCGCCTCCACAATATCTCCCATGGATGCTCCTGCCCTGAGCAACTCAATTGTGATGGGCAGCATGTTCTGCGATTCGTCTCTGGCGACTTCTCCGAGTCTTGAGAGCAGTTGTTGGAGGTGTGTTTCATCCCGCTCTGCCCGTACCTGCTTCAGGCGGTCGATCTGGCGCCGGGCGGAAGATGCGTCGTATGGATGAACTTCAATATCCGCACTTCCTTCTTCCTCTACATATTTGTTGACGCCGATTACGGGCAGTTCACCACTGGCTTTCCGCAGGGCCGTCTGGCAGGCAAAGTCGGCAATGTGACGCTGAAACCACCCCTCTTCGATCCGACGAATCGTGCCACCCCCCTCCTCGATCTCATCCAAAACGGCAAAGATGCGGCGTTCATACTCGCTGGTCAGATGTTCAACATAGTGTGACCCACCCAGCGGGTCGATCACATCCGTGACGTTGGTCTCTTCGGCGATGATCTGTTGAGTGCGCAAGGCCAGCTTCATGGCTTCCTGGGTAGGAATCGCGAAGGCCTCATCCATGCCATTGGTGTGCAGGCTCTGGGCACCCCCCAGAACTGCCGCCAATGCCTGCAAGCCCGTGCGCATCAGATTGATCTTATACTGGGGCTTGGTCAGCGTGGCGGCCGCGGTTTGACAGTGGAAGCGGAGCCGCATGGAGGCTGGATTCTGGGCGCAGAATCGTTGTTTCATCACCTTGGCATAGACGCGACGGGCGGCTCGGAACTTGGCGATTTCCTCAAAGAAGTCTGACCCACACGCAAAATAGAAAGAAAGCCGTGGGGTGAAACTATCTACAGACATGCCTGCCTTGACCACTTCTTCCACATAGACAAAGGCATTGGCCAGGGTGAACGCCGCTTCGTGCAGGGGAGATGAACCGGCCTCGCTGATGTGATAGCCCGAAACGCTGACCGGATTGTAGCGCTTCATGTTCCGGGCGCAGTAGAGGATGCAGTCGCGCACCAGACGAACCGATGGCCGTATTGGGTAGATCCACTCATTCTGGGCGATATATTCCTTGAGAATGTCTGCCTGGATCGTCCCTGATAGTTTGTGCAGATCGTATCCTTGCTCTTCGGCCAGTGCCACGTACATGGCGAGCAGAATCCAGGCAGTGGGGTTGATGGTCATGGAGACCGAGATTTCCTCCAGGTTGATGCCCCTGAACAGTGCCTCCATGTCGGCCAGCGTATCCACAGCGACGCCCTCCCGTCCCACTTCGCCCTCACTCATGGGATGGTCGGAATCGTAGCCCATCAGTGTGGGCATATCGAAAACGGCTGAGAGACCGGTTTGCCCTTGCGAGATGAGGTATTTGAAGCGCTCGTTGGTATCCTCTCCCGTGCCAAACCCTGCAAGCTGACGGATGGTCCAGGGGCGCGCCCGATACATCGTCGGGTAGGGTCCGCGCGTAAAAGGATATTGCCCTGGCAAGCCGATATCTTCGAGCGGGATATGCGCCGAGTCCAATGGCGTGTACACCCGCTTGAGCGGAATACCACCCTTTGAGTGAAACTCTTGTTTGCGTTCCGGCTGGCGCTTCAGAAACTCTGCCAGTTCCTGTTTCTCCCAGGCCTCATACTGGTGCGCAAAACGTTCCAATGCATCGCCATTCTCTCCATGTCCGGAAGAGCTATCATTGCTCATCGTCAAGTCTCCAGGCCAATTTGGTTCAGCAGCTCTCTGGCCGCGGCTCGCGGTTGGCCACCAGACGCTCCATCGTCTTGACGATGGAGCGCGGTGGCGTATCTTGTAGCAGGATCTCCTGTACGCCCATCCTCTTAAGTGCCAGCACATCCTCATCGGGCATCACACCACCACCCACCAGGATGATGTCCTGGGCGTTTTGCCGCGACAGCAAATCGAGAATCTTGGGGAATACGGTCATATGCGCACCGGAGAGCAGGCTGACGCCCAGAATGTCCACATCTTCCTGGATTGCAGTGAGCACCACTTCCTCAGCAGATCGGTGCAATCCGGTATAGACCACCTCCATCCCGGCATCACGCAGAGCGCGTGCCACGATCTTGACCCCGCGATCATGGCCGTCCAACCCCACCTTGGCGATCAGAATGCGGATTTTACCTTTTCTCGTACCCATTCTTGCTACGATGTTGGCACCGTGCTGGACGAAGAACAACTAATTAGAATTTTCTTTTCTGCTGAGCGGTGGACTCACGGTCAAGACGGCCGGAAGCAAGCCCACGGGCACTGTCTACCATGCCTGGTAAGGATGATTCGGTAGTGTGAGTGTGTTGGAAGATCAGTAGTGGCTGGAAACATCTCCAATGCGACTGTGATTCAGAGGGCTGAATTGAATCCGGATCTGATTTTTCGCCTATCTTCCCACGGTAACCGGGGTGGACAAAGATCAAACGTGGAAGGGCCACGCAGGTCGTATACAGAAGCTGATTGAAGATGGAACGCTCGAAAACTATCTGGGCGGCCAGCCTGATCCAGACAAGCTGAGCGTCTTTGTTTGCGGGAACCCCGAGATGGTCAAAGATGTGCAGGGACGCTTTGAAGAGATGGGCTTCCGTCTCCATTCCACAAAAGAAGCCGGTAGTCTCCACATTGAGCGCTACTGGTAACTATCCCGACAGTGACTCCAGGATGCCTGGTTCTTACATTACACTACTTCATTCGAAAGGCGACATACCGAAGTACTCCCGCTCGCTGAACCTGAATCACAACGGCAGCGCCGGACTGGATGCCGTCGATGCTTTTTCTGAGCCCAGCCAGCCCGCTGAAACCCCGGCCATTGACCTCGTAGATCACATCGCCTGGAAGAAGGCCGTCCGACCCAAGACCACCAGCTGCGGCTAATGCTGCGACAACGACTCCACCAAGCTTGCTGGGTGGGGGAAGCAACTTCGCCACGTCCCCATCTACATCAACTCCCAGGATTCCCAACTGCGGGATCAGATTATGATCCCGCGTCACCATCGCAGCAAACTTTTCGATCCTGTCCTCTCGTTCAATGACCGTAGTGCGAACCAGCACCTTCTCCGATCCTCGCTGCAGGTTCATCCAGACCGTGTCTCCCGGAGCGCGGCTGTAGACATTCACCTCCAGCTGTCTCGCGTTTTCCATCACTTTCCCGTCCAGGGTGAGAATCAAGTCTCCGACCCTGGTTCCAGAAAGAGAGGCGGGCCCGCTGGGAGCAATGTCGGAGACCAACACACCCCAGGACTGGGACAGGCCCAGACCTTCCGCGAGAACCGGGTTCACTGACTGGACACCGATACCCAACCAGCCACGGCGGACTCGACCGTTTTGCCTGATCTGGTGATAGACGTGCTGCACAATGTTGCTGGGCGCCGAGAAACCGAGCCCTTCGTTTCCACCGGATTGGGAAAAGATCAAACTGTTGACACCCACAAGCTTTCCAGTCATATCCACCAGTGGCCCACCGCTGTTGCCCGGGTTAATGGCAGCATCGGTCTGAATGAAGATCATCGGGTCGTCAGGGCGAAGCTGGCGTGCCACCGAACTAACCACACCCAGGGACACCGAGTTCTGAAGACCCAAAGGGCTGCCGAAGGCCATGACAAGCTGTCCCTGGCGAAGTTCATCGGAGTCGCCAAACTCCAGAAAAGGCAGACCCTCCTCAGCGATCTTCAAGACTGCCAGATCCGTTTCGGCGTCGGTCCCGAGAATCTCAGCTGTGAGGCGGGCCCGTGTGGGCTTCAGAATGGAGCGCAGACCTTCAGCGTCTTCCAAGGTAGTCGCCAGAACGACCTGAACGCTGCGAGCATTTGAGACAAGGTGAGCGTTGGTGACGATGTAGCCGTCGGAAGAGACCAGAATTCCGGACCCGGTGGCTCGCTCCTCGGACAGCACCCCGAATCCTGAGGGGACTTGTCTGGATGGGGGAGCATACCGAAGCGAGAAGATTTGAACCGTGGCCAGGCCGACGCGTTGAGCCAGGGACTCCAGAGATCTGCTCAGTCCACTCAGCGGTTCGATCGGCTTTTCCGATGACTGGGAGAGGGCTCCAGTGGTGCTCGTGAACGCCACAAAGATGAATAGAAGAGCCTGTCGATGCAGTCTTGAGTTCAGCATGTTGTCCCAACCCTATCACTTCCAAGATCCTTTTTGTTCCCCTGTTTAGGGAATACCCTGGTGGAAAGTTTCAACAGGGGCCTTCGAGACGAAGCCGGGATTTCGCTTGCTTCTCCAGCACTTCTGAGATAGAAGTTTCCCTGCGCAATCAACGGTGGAGCAGGAGATTACCCGCCCTCATAACCGTGAACCATCATGATGACCTGAGGACCTCGAGTGCGGCTCTGGGCCGTGCAGATCCTCGGTCGGGGAGAGCGACGATGAATGTGCTGGTCGAGCGGAGCGGTTCGGTCACGACAGTGATCATGAACCGGCCGGAGCTGCGAAATGCAGTGGATGAAGAGACCGCCAGCCAACTGCTGGCGGCCTTCGAGGCCTTCGAAGAAGACGAGGAAGCAGCCGTGGCGGTGCTGGCCGGCGCTGGTGGATGCTTCTGTGCGGGCTGGGACCTCAAGTCGATGGCGACCGACGGTATCCCGGAGATCTACGATCCGGAAGGCGAGGGGATGCTTCGTGTGTCGCGCCGCCTCCTCAGCAAACCCGTTATAGCCGCAGTGGACGGCTATTGCGTGGCAGGCGGCCTCGAACTGGCCCTGTGGTGTGACCTCCGGGTGGCGGAGGTCGATGCGGTGTTCGGCGTTTTCTGCCGGCGCTGGGGCGTACCACTCATCGACGGCGGCACCATCCGCCTGCCCCGGCTGATCGGTGCCGGTCGCGCACTCGACATGATTCTGACCGGTCGTCCGGTGGGCGCTGAGGAGGCCCTGGCTTTCGGCCTGGCCAACCGCGTGGTTGCAGGCGGCCAGGCGCGGGCGGAGGCCGAGAATCTGGCCCGCGAGATGGCACGCTTTCCTCAGGTGTGCATGCGGGCGGACCGGTTGTCGTGCCACCGTCAGTGGGGCAAGGATCTGGCCGAGGCGCTGCTTTTTGAGGGGCGGAATGGAGATCGACCGCTGCGGGAGGAGGCCCGCCGGGGTGCCAGTCGCTTTGCTGGCGGCTTGGGCCGGCAGGGCTCTTTTGAGAGCATCTGAAAGGGACTCCAGGTAGTTCTGCCCTAACCCCAGAGCAGTCGTATTAGAGAGGAGGACACCCGTGGGAACCAGAGACGCATTCTATCGGGAGGCACGGTCGGATCTGGACGGGCCACTCGAGGGAGTTCGGGTGCTGGACGTGACTACGACGGTAGCCGGCCCTCGCTGCAGTTGCGTGCTGGCCGACTATGGCGCCGAGGTGGTCAAGATCGAAGTCCGAGATCCCGGAGACGTGGCTCGCCGTCTGCCGCCCACGCTGCCCGGGACGGATCCGCCCGACTCTTACCTGCACGCTACCATCAACCGCAATAAGAAAAACATTAGCCTGAATCTGCGTCGCCCCCGCGGAAGAGATGTCTTTCATCTCCTGGTCCAGAATGCGGATATCCTGGTGGAGAACTTCAAGCTCGGGACCATGGGCAGCTGGGGCTGCGGATATGAACAGGTGCGCAAGACCAGACCTGACATTATCTATGTTTCCATCACAGGCTTCGGCCAGTACGGGCCCTATTCTGAGCGGCCCGGCTATGATCCCATCGCCCAGGCCATGTCGGGCTTCATGCAGCTCAATGCAGCCAGCGACGAAGCCATGCCGATGAAGGCACCCGTGTTCCTGGCCGATGAAATCGCCGGCCTGCACGGGGTAATGGCTGCCCTGGCAGCGCTGCACCATCGAAACCGGACCGGGGAAGGACAACATGTCGATATTTCTCTTCTCGACTCAATGATCGATTCCAGTACGGGTCTCTTGAGCCTTGCCGCCCAGGGAGTTCCGACTCCCAGGCTGGGGAATACCTACATCTTTGCAGCCCCCGCGAATGCCTACCGCTGTCGCGACGGCTGGGTCTACGCACTCCTGGTGCTCGACACGCACTGGAGGCGGCTTTCCCGGTTGTTGGGGAGACCGGAACTCGCGAACGACCCGGACTATGCCACTCTCCAGGCCCGGCTGGGAAAGAGACAGGAGATCGACCAGATGCTGTCGGACTGGTGCCGTTCGAGAACTCGCCAGGAGATCGTCCGGGCTTTCGAGAAGGAGCAGCTCGCCGCCGGACCTGTCCTGACCCCTGCCGAGACGGCTCGAGATCCTCACGTTGTGCACCGGGAGGCCATTCAGCAGGTCACCGGGAAGTTGGGTGGAACCTATCGTTTGACGGGCCCTTCCGCCAAGTTTTCCCGCACGCCGATCCGGCTTCGCAGCGGGGCTCCCCGGGTCGGAGAGCATTCCCGGGAGATTCTGGCCGAGGCCGGCTTTTCCAGTAAAGAAATTGAGGAACTGGCGGCCGACGGCATTATTTAGTAGGAAAGAGTAGACTGTCCCCGTTTTCCAGTTTTCAGTACGTCTCGGTCACAAATCGCCGCCCTTCCAGCGCCTGCAGGTCGTCGTAGGAGTCCGATTCGTCCCGTCCGGGCAGCCCCACTTCGGCCTCGGCTACATCCTGATACGGGATCAGGGTCAGCAAGTGGTGGATACAGTTCAACCGGGCCCGGCGCTTGTCGTCGGAGCGGAGGATGTACCAGGGTGCGTAGTCCGTGTCACTGGCCTCCAGCATGGCGTCCCGGGCGCGGGAATAGTCGTACCAGCAGCGCAGGGCTTCCATGTCGATGGGGCTCAACTTCCAGTGCCGAAGCGGGTCTTCAATCCGCTTGTGAAATCGACTCTCCTGCTCTTTGCTGCTGACCGATAACCAGTACTTGATCAGGAGAATTCCGTCTTCCACGAGGGCCCGTTCGTAGGTCCTCACGTTGCGCCGGAACTGCTCGTACTCCTCATCCGTGCAGAAACCCATCACCCGCTCTACTCCCAGCCGGTTGTACCAGCTGCGATCGAAAAGCACGACCTCGCCGGCAGCCGGGAGGTGGGCGATGTATCGCTGCATGTAGAGCTGTGACTGCTCCCGCTCGGTGGGGGCCGGGAGAGCCACCACTCGAAATATGCGGGGACTGACGCGGGCAGTGATGCGTTTGATCACACCCCCTTTGCCGGCTGCGTCTCGCCCTTCAAAGATTACGACGATCCGCGCACCCGTCTTCTTGACCCACTCCTGCAGACCGACCAACTGCACCTGAAGCTTCTCCAGTTCTCTCTGGTACTTTTTTCGTTTCAGTTTTCCCATCCTGCCATCCTCGGGTTTGCTCCAATCATCAGGAATTGAAAGAGGGGTTCTCGAAACAACTCTTTCATGGGGCAGCTCGAATCCTGCTTCCGAAGAGTATGCCAGACCCATTCGCTCTCAGGAACAGGCAACCCACAGAGCGGTAGAGCGTCAGCTCACCGTTGTCAGCTCGCCGTTATACGCCGAAAGCGTCGTTCCCGGTTCACGATCAGCCTTGCCTGCGGCGCGTGAACACTTTATTCGGCGAACTCACCCTTTTCAAAAGCGGCCCGCTGCCCGGGAAAACGCATGCATGAAAACGAGTTGGCCCAGGGAAGCTTTCTGGTCTGGAAGCACCTCTTTCAGTCCGGATTGGGTGAAGGGAAACGCTGTCTGGATGTGGGTTGCGGCGCCGGTGTCCTGGCCATCCAGCCGACGCTCAACGGGGCCGGACACGTCGACGCGATTGACATTCAGCGCGAAGCCGTGGCCAACACGCTGGCCAACGCTGTCCGCAATGATGTCTCGGATCGGGTCCGGGGCCGGGTAGTGGACCTTTACACCTACAGGCCTAAGGAAACCTACGACCTGGTCGTCGCCAGCCTTTACCAGATGCCTGTAGACCCCATGGGAGAGACGACCAGTCATCGCTCAGCCGACTTCTGGGGCCGCAACATGCTGGATCACCTGATCTCACTGCTTCCGGATCTGCTCGAGAAGAATGGAGTTGCCTACCTGATGCAGATCTCGGTTCTCAGCCAGTTGCGCACGGCCGAGCTGCTGGAGGAAACCGGCTTTGACTGCCGGGTAGTCGACTTCAGCTTCTTCCCCTTCAGTGACCTGTTCCACCAGAACATCGAGCAGATTCAGCGGGTGGAGGAACTCTCCGATGCATTTCACCTGAGCTTCGGGAAAGATCAGGTCATGGTCATGTACCTGCTGGAGGTCAGCGTCAAACCGTAGCGCACGTCAACCTGGCCTTCCGCGGTGGGCCCGGATTCCGTAGGGCACGCCAATCTGGCGTGCCGATCGTTGCTAAGAGGCAGGCATTCCGGTTGGATGGAAACGCTTGCCAATGGGTCCAGTTCGGCACGGTTGATAACCGTGCCCTACTGTACCAGCACCGGGATCCTGGCCAAAACGCCCAGATTGGGACCGGCCGTGAGTCCGACGGGGACGTGTACTGCGCAATCGGGGACGAAATACAGGGTCTTGTTCAGTTGGGACAGCGGCGAAAGATCGGTGATTGGAGTGCCTTCGTAGTTGACGAGATTGAAGTGATCAACGAAGTCCGCCCAGCACTGCTGGCGCTGGTTCTTGCTGAGATTCCGGAACGGCTCGCCCCCCGTGATGGAGTCGGGACAGACCCAGTCCGGGAACGGGTCGGGTCCGCTCATCTCGGTCGGAACCCAGTTGTAACTGTTTTGGGCCTGCCGGATCATCCACACCATGTTCACATTGACCGCACCCACCAGCTTCGAGCAGTTCCCAATGTTATTTGCCGGACACTCGATCACAGGCAGAGTCATGTTGTAGACGGTGTCCGGGCGGCCGTCAGCATCGGTGTCGGCAGTCGTCTCCCAGCAGTCTAAGAAATCGTCAAAAGCGGCCTGCAGCTGTCCCCCTGTCGTACCCAGATCATACTGCAGGTTGATCTCAAGAGAGGGAATCGCACTACAACCGACGTACGGTCTCGTGGATGAGGAGCTGGCGGTCTCACAGGGATCCTGAGTGAAGTTCGTCCACCCGCCCGTGTTGTGCGTGGCGCCTCCTCCGCTGTTGATCATGCGCCCCGTATTGCATGAGTATGCTCCCTGCGCGTTGAGAAGAGCCTCCCGGCAGAGGACAATTGGCGCGGCCGCCTCGCCCGGAAGCAGCGACCCGGCAAAGCCGATGTAGGAAATCGCCTCGGCCTGCATCTGGAAACTGTCGAAGCCAATGAGGGATGAAAAGAAGGAAACGGCCGGGGTTGTCTGCCTCCCTGTTCTGACCCGGACCGCATTGATGAAGTTCATGTTGGCGTCGAGGTCCGCGTTGGTCACGTCATCCAGCACGACGGCGGCCAGGCTGTTGCCGGGAGTGAAGGAGTGATTGGACCATCTCCAGTGGCCCCGCTGCACGTCTCCAGCGTTGTTGGCCGTGTCTGCAGTGACCCCCACTGCGAGGTTTTGAGCGCTGTTGGCGGTGGCGGCAGAGACTGCCACGGCATTGCAGCCCGTGTTAATTTGCTCCCCGCTGTTGAGATACAACTCGCCGGCGCCTGCCAGTGCCCCCGCGTCGGCCGCATTCTGCAGCTCATTCCGGACCAGCAGAAGAGAGCTGATGTCGAGCGCCAGAGCTACGAAGCCCAGAAGCCCGGCCAGTAGCAAAGCGACCGTAACCGCCACCATCCCGCGCGCATCCGAGCGAGGGACAGCCCTCGTGAGCCGTTTTCTCAGGTGATTCATTGGGGACTCCTATTGCTCCATTTGCATCTTGGTCTCGGCGCTGAGCGAGATGGGTCCGCTGAAGTCGTCGATCAGGGTGGGGAGAACCAGGAAGTGGTACGGATAGTCCACCTTGACTCTCAACTGGCCTGGTGTCGACTTGCCTCCGCGGCTAACCGTGGTGGTTTCGTAGGAACTCGAGAAGCTGATCAAGCGGTTCTTCACGAAGGTGTCGACCCTTTGCTGGATGTCGCCATCCGATTTGAATCCCCCCACCTCTGCAATGCCGTAACGAGCTCCTTCCCGGCTGGCGTTGGTGATGACACTCTTGTTGTGGACGATAATGCTCAGCTCCATGATTCCCAGAAGGAGAATAATCAAGAAAGGCAGCATCATGGCCAGTTCGACAACCACGGTGCCTCGATCTGTCCCTTCCTCGGAATTTCGCTTTTCGATTTCAAAACCCATGATTCAACTCCCGTTATGGTCTCTGCCGGGCCCGAGAAGCCTGCACTGCCCGCCGGAGAACGATGGTTACTCCATTCGCATGAATGTCTCTACAGACAGATTGGTTCCCCCCACCAGCGAGGAGGCGAGATTCGGCAACAGCAGAAAACTGAACTGGTAGCTGACATCGACTCGCAGCGGACCTCCGTTGCTGTTGGCCCGCCGCGTCGCCCAGTTGGGACTCACAGTGACGGTCGGCGCCGATCCGGAGGAAGACGAGAAACTGATCAAATGGCCGGCCGAGTAATCATTCACTCTCTGGATGATCTCGGCATCCGTCTTGGGCGCGGCCACATAGCCGTTGGCCGTGTCCAGATCGAACACGGAGCCGAATCTAGCTCCTTCTCTGCTGGCATTGATGATCACCGCTCTATTGAAAAACAGGGTGGCGAATTCCATGATCCCGAAGAGGAAGAGAAAAAGTAGCGACATGACGATGGCTGTTTCCAGGACCGCTACACCCGTCTCAGACTTTCGTTCTTGTCTCATCGTGCTCCATCCCTCCCGTCCGGCAGTTGACCGGACTCATCACCTTGCTTCTTTTACTGGTGGGGGAGATGTAGTGAGTATAGGGGCTGAGAGCTGCGCAAGTCAGTGACGAATGGCACCTGGAATACGCTTTTGGAGCGCGTGCGACAGGGAGCTTGTGTCGGTTGTCACCAACCGGCAGAATCAGGTGTCAAGGCCACCCACACAGAACGGTAGAGCGTCAGCTCACCGTTGTCATCTGACGGTTTCTGCCGGGTCGGGGGGGTTGATCTTGATTCCGCCCCGGGGCCTGTAGAGTTCTCTCAGTATCCGCAGGTTCCTCTGATTGTTTTCATAGGCGGGACCGGGGACCATCTCACTCTTTTCCTTCTCGAGGAGACCTTTTAATGCCTCGACTCTCTCCGGGAAGGCTGCGGCGAGATTGAACTTCTCGGAGGGATCGACTTCCAGGTCAAAAAGCTCTTCGCTGATCGATCCATCCAGAGCGCTGGAGCGTCCGATCCTCAGTTTCCATTTTCCTTCCCGAACCGCCTCCAGTCGGTCACCGGCATAGTAAAAGAAGGTGGAGTGGGGAGACGGTTCCTGCCCGCTGAGCATAGGAAGGATGTCTTTGCCGTCCACGATCCGATCGGAAGGAATCTCCGCCCCGGCCAGGCGCAGACAGGTAGAGTAAATGTCCATGGTGGAGGCGATGCCTCCTTTGACCAGTCCGGCCGGCAGACGTCCGGGCCAGCGCGCTATAAAAGGCACTCGAATCCCGCCTTCGTAGGTCCAGCCCTTTCCTTCTCGAAGGAGTCCGGCGGTTCCACCGTACTGGTTCAGAGTCAGCCAGGGTCCGTTGTCGCTGCTGAACATCACCAGGGTGTTTTCGTCGATCCCCTCTTCCTGGAGGGCCTCCAGAATCCGGCCGACGCCCCAGTCGATGGTGGTCACCACGTCGCCATAGAGGCCGCGGGGGGAAGTCTTCAGGAATCTCTCCGATGCAGAGATCGGTTGATGGGGCATGGCGTGGGCCAGGTAAATGAAGAAAGGAGAGTCCTTCCATTCACGGATCCACTTGACGGCTTCCTGGGTGTACCGTTCCGACAGGGTAGGCTGATCGACCGGGTGCTCAATGGGCTCGGCGTTGCGATAGAGCTTGAGTGGTGCCTCCGTGGGGACCCAGGGGGGAGTCATGTCGTTGCTGTACAAGAGACCGTAGTACTCATCGAAGCCGTGGGAGATCGGATAGTCCTCAACGTCCTTGTGCCCGAGGTGCCACTTGCCGATCGCTGCTGTCCTGTAGCCCTGGCCCTTCAAGGCTTCGGCCAGGGTCAGTTCAGAGGCTGGAAGACTGACGTCCTCTTCGGGAAAGATGACCCGGTACATCCCCGATCTCATCGGCTGGCGCCCGGTCAGCAGGGCCGCCCGTGAGGGTGTACAACTGGGCTGGGCATAGAACGAGGTCAGCCGCACTCCCTCCCTGGCCATGCGATCCAGATGGGGGGTGATCAAAGTCGGGTGACCGTAGCAGCTCAGATCGCCGTAGCCCAGGTCGTCAGCAAAGACGATGATGATGTTGGGAGGGCGGGGTTCTCTCGTCGTTTGACATCCGATCAAAGGAAAGGAAAAAGTGGCTAGTGTACTGTCCGGGAAGTTCGCGTCGTTAATTCGGGATGGATTTTCGTCGTCAGTGAGGGAGCGCGACGCAGCAATGCCGGGAGTATCTCGAGGTAGCGCAACAAAGCTGTCGGCGAAAAGACGCTCGAAGTAGCGGCGTGAACTTTCCGGACAGTGCACTAGAGCGATCCAGAACAGTATTTTCTGCATGGGTCAAACCCTTTGTTGTATGGTTTCCTGTCAGCCTATCAGCACAGTCCACAGAACGGTAGAGCGTCAGCTCACCGTTGGGAAACGGCAGACTAGGTCGTGCCCTCCACTTCAAAACCCAGGGCCCGGGCCGCCAGGGCCTGGATTTTGTCATGTGTGACGAAAACGGGCTGCACATCCTGATGCTCGGCAAACAGCTGAGCGCTGGCCAGATGAATGGCATCCAGGGTCTTGACTACCGTCGCCATGGGCATGGAGGCACGGCGGATCACGGGGTGCGTCAGGCCAATCGAGCCAATCGTATTTTCTATTCGTCTGAGCAACTGCTGAGCCTCCGCAACCCCTCTGTCATCCAGCGCGGCCTGAAGGCGAAATCGGTCAATGGTCCGCCGCGCCTCGACTCCCATCAACTCGCTCGACCAGGCCGTGTCCCACCCGCCCCAGCCGTCCCATCGGGACTCCTGTCCAAAGAGGGCTCTCAGGACGACGCTGGTGTCCAGATAGACGATCACCGGGATTCTCGATCCGCCCGTAGCGCTTCCACCACATCCAATGGTTTCAGCAGTCTTACCGGCGAAAGTCCTTGCAGTTCACTGGCTGCCTGCTCCGCCCCTTCGAGGCGGAATTCCTCGGCGCTTCGCGAATAGGGGACCAGTTTAGCGATCGGGGTCCGACGATCCCGAACGATCACAGTCTCCCCCTTACGAACGGCGGACAGGTAGCTGCTCAGTTTGGCCTTGAGCTGCGAGACCATGACTTCCTTCATGACCCTATCATGACTATATATGGTCATATTGTCAATTACGATGCAGGGGTCTCCCCTCCCTCAGTCGAAAAGGGAATCCACAGGTGGCAGGCTTCTTCCCCTTGCCTTTGCCTTTGCCCGTGCCCGTGCCCGTCCGAACTCCTATGGGCTGTGTTGTCTGTGTTCGCGGCACGGAGGCCGCTCCCACTTTCTGATGCCGCTCCTAGGATGCAGGCTCCTTTACCCCCAAAATCTGGTCTGCCGCAACGTTTTTCAGCATCTGAACCTGGCCGGAAGGCCACCGGATCTCGATGGACCTGACAACCTGCTCCTCTCCCAGACCAAAATGAACCCGCAGATCACTGGCGCTGGCATAGCTGCCGTCACTCTGGACGTGTCTCCAGAGTTGCCTGCCGTCTCCCAGCGTCACCACTACCCGGGCGCCCACTCCATGGCGGTTCTCCTCCCCCTCCAGAGAGAGCTGAATCGAGTGCCCGGAAGAGGCCGTCTGATTGAGCAGCAGCCTGGCCGGGCCGCCGTTGTTGTTGAGAAGAATGTCGATGTCTCCGTCGTTGTCCACGTCTCCAAAGGCGGCACCTCGAGTACACTCGATCAGGTGTCCGACACCGGACTCGGGACCCAGCAGTCTAAAACCCGACTCCTCCCTCCGGACCAGCTGATTGGGCTGAGGGTAGGGAAAGGGTTGCCCCAGGAGTGACTCGAGAGCAGTGACCGCCCCATTGCCGACAAAGAGATCCAGATCTCCATCCTGGTCTAAGTCCAGCCACCGGGTCCCAAAGCCGGTCATGCGCAGACTCAGTTCACCCAGGCCGTACTCCGTGGTGGCGTCCACGAAGTTCCCTTCGCCATCGTTCTCATACAGCGTGTTCGTCTCCTGGATCAGGTGGGTCAGAAACAGGTCCTCGTCTCCATCCTGGTCAAAATCGCCGGCCGCGATTCCCATTCCCGCTTCCGTCTGCCCCATGGCGTTGTAAGCCGTGCCTGAGATCAAACCACGATCGACGAACGATTCACCCCCTTGATTGATCCAGAGTTGATTGGGGGTCCCGTCGTTGGCCACGAAAACATCGGTCCAGCCGTCTCCATTGAAGTCACTGCAGGCCACGCCGAGACCGGCGCCAAAGGTCTCTCCTATCCCGGACGATTGAGTGACGTCCTGGAAGACCCCTCCCCGGTTTTCGAAGAGTCGATCCACGATGGGGCGATAGACCTTGGGGCTGCAGTAACCGCGTGCTCCCGAGGGATGGAAGCAGTCGAGCGCGCCCGGCGTGAAGTCGACATAAGCGGTCACGAACAGGTCCAGATCCTGGTCCTGATCGTAATCGAAGAAGGAGGCGCTGACATTCCAGCGAGGATCGTCGGTTCTCGAGGATTGAGTGATGTCGGAGAAGGTTCCGTCTCCGTTGTTTCGAAAGAGAACATTCGATCCCACGTTGGTCACATACAGGTCAAGATCTCCGTCACCATCGATATCCCCAACCGCCACGCCCATGCCGTAGCCGGTATCTCCCAGACCCGACTGATCCGTTACATCGTCAAACTCGAGCATTCCGTTTTCGGCCAGCAGGTTGCGGAACATACGGTTGGCGGGGGGATCCCCGGCGCCACCTTCAGGCGGGCCCTCCGCAGGATCCAACACTCCACTCTGGATCAGGTAGGCATCCAGGTCACCGTCCGAATCGTAGTCGAACAGAGCAGCCCCGGATCCCATGATCTCGGGCAGGTGATAGTCCCCCCGGGCCCCACTGCTATGACGAAAGCTGATGCCCACCGACTCGGCCGCTTCCCGGTACCGGGCCGGTTTCTCCAGCTCAGGCCCGGTCACAGGCCCCTCAGGGAGCCCGGAATCAACGCAACTCAACGCTGTCAGCGCCAACATCCCTAGTGCGGCTCGCCATAACTGCTGAGCCGGGCGCGGTTTCGGAGGTCGCAAGCTTGCCGTTCGTAGGGCACGGTTATCAACCGTGCCGAACTGGACTCGTCTGCATAGATCATCCATTTCCCGGCCATCCTTGCCATCTCGCAGCGTTCGGCACTCCAGATTCTACCGGCCGCAGGGTTTGATTCAACATTCTCGACGCGCTGCCCCGGGATCTGTAGCACCGTCTCTCCGATGACCCGACCGGCTGCAGCTCCAACAGGATTTGCCCGGAAAAAGTGAGCCAGGGGTTCGATCATTGCCTGTCGCCGCCGCCGCCGAGGGCCAGTATGAGAACTGCGACTCTAGTGATCTCGACTCTTCCCGGCATGGGTAGTTCGAGTTTACCAAACTGGGGATTGAGGGGTTGTAGGGCACGCCAATCTGGCGTGCCGATCGTGGGTAGGAGGCAGGCATTCCAGTTGGATGGAAACGCTTGCCAATGGGTCCAGTTCGGCACGATTGATAACCGTGCCCTACGACAGGCCCGTCAAGTTGCCCCTACAAAAAAGGGACGCCCGCAAGGGGCGCCCCGTGAGGTTTCAGGTTATTCCGCCTCGCCTAGAAGCTGTACTTCAACGCGAACTGGATGATTCGCGGAGCATCGGCCCTAAAAATCCGATCCCCATTTCCTGAGCTGGCAATCACCTGGCCTACCCCGTTGGAGTTCCCGGGATTACCCAGGTGGGCTGTGTTGGTGACGTTGTAGGCTTCAAAGCGGAACTGAATGCGGTGGCCTTCCCAGGGTAGCTCAAAGTACTTTGACAAGAGAAGATCCATGTTCTTCCAGCCCGGCAGCTCCATGATGGCCCTTCCGGCAGTGCCCCGTCGACCGAGTTCTCCAACCCCGATGGCAGCCTTGTTCCACCAGGCCGTGGAATCACGTTGGGACTCGGGAAAATTGGGATTTCCTATCAGATCGCCGCGATATAGCCCCCCAACAAACGCCCGATTAGGACGTATCACCACGGTTCCAAAGGGCCCGGTCTGCAGCTGCATGATCGCTCCCAGCTGCCATCCCCCCAGGACCCAGCTGGCCGGCCCGGACTCGAAACGCCCCTTGCCTGACCCGGCCGGCAGTTCGTAGAGAAAGCTCAGGTTGTAGGCGAAATCCCGGCTCAGTCCGGCGGTTGCGTAGTTGTGATGCAGATCCCTTTGATAAGGACTGTGGGGCGCGCCTCCACCCACAAGATTCTCGGTTCGCTCGTTAATGCTGGACAGGCCGTAGTCCATGCCCTTGGACCAGGTGAAGGAGCTGGTGAAGCTCAGCCCCCCGCTAAAACGCTTCTCGGTCTTGAAGGTGAACGCGTTGTAGTTGGAGTTGAGGATGTTATCGCCCGTGACGACATAACCACTCAATCGCCTAATCGAGTTCGTGTCCGCGGGATCCTGCGATATACGCAGCCTGCTTATGGAACCCGCAGGTATTTCCCCTGGCAAACCGTCTACGGCAAAGTTCCGCTGCCACCAGGGTATGTTGTGTGCGGAGACGCCGTTGTAGCCGACCGTCATCAGGATATCCCAGGGAAGCTGATGCTGAACGTCCAAAAACCACTGGTAGGTGTTGATGGTCTTCTTGAAGACGGGAACAACAGGATTTGCCCTGCAAGTGCCGCCGCAGTTGGCAAACAAATCCAACGGCGGGTTCTCGTCAATGTCGTAGAGAGCAAACCCCTGCTCTACGGTCGTGACGGGGACCGTGTAGACGTCTGCTTCAACAAAGTTGTTCGCATTTACATTGTTATTTAGATTCAGCGGCCCGCCGGACTGGTACCGGTTCGATTCGATCCCGGCAGTTGCATTCTCAGAAAAATAGAGTCCGGCGCCAGATCGAATCACCGTGTTGGCCTTGATCCGATAGGCAATCCCGATTCGGGGCGCCCAGTCATTCTTGTCCAGTTCGCAGGCGCAATCGCTGCTGCTGGTGGGGAAGCGCCACTCGCGGAACCTGAGGTCGAGGGGCCCTTCTTCGGGCATGCCCTCGTCGCCGTCCCAGACTTGTTGGGCCTGCTGGAGCCCTGCCCCGCCCAGGTTCACCCTGGGCTGCATGAAGAGTTCATAGCGCAGGCCCAGGTTCACTGTCAGCTTGGGTGTCACTCGCCAGTCGTCCTGGACATAAAAACCCCAATAGGGAATGTGCATGTCTTCCCCTCCAGGCAACTGATTCGGGGCGTTGTTTACCCAGCCCAGCATGGCCTGGGCAACCGCGTTTCCGGTGTCCCTTCGACTGGTGGAGTCATTGGGGAACTGGACCGTGTAGCGGCCGTCGAAGTGGAACTGCCCCTTATTCCCAATAAATAACTGGCTGCGACTGTTGTCCCACCTTCGGTACTCGGCGCCAAACTTGAGACTGTGTTGCCCAACGTCCCAGAGGAGGTTGTCAGCATACGTCAAGGTATCCAGTACACCGGAAAGGGTACCCCCGCCGGAAGCTCCACCCAGATCTTCATAACCCGTTAAAATGAACCAGGAAAGACCAGTCTGGCTCAATGGATCCGCGGCCCGCTCCGGGTGCTGGTCGGATGCCGAACCCAAAATGCCGAACTCCTCGTTCTTATCGATGCCCAACACACCCCAGTCGTCGGTGCGGGCGGCATTAAACTTGGAAAAACCGCCCCGAAACTCATTGTGGATTGTGGAAGTGATCGTGGCATTGTAGTTGAGGGCGAACTGCTTGGTTCGGAACGCGTTGATATTACTGACCCTGGCCGGAAAAGGAAGAGAACCGCCTCGACGTGCGTCCTCCGTGCGGTAGGAGTAGCGGCCAAAGATGCGATGTCGATCGTTGAAGTTATGGTCGATCCGAGTGTCATACACCTCATTGTCATTCTTGTTCTCTGCAACATGAAAGAAGTTGTTCTGACCCGACCCATTCGGCAACGGGGCAAGGTTGAGCAGTTGGATGGCAATGGGATCGATGCGGCTTTGCGGTATCACGTTGCCGGGGAACTGCTGGCGCTCGACATCCGGGTGCGTGCCCACATTGGTGAGCGGGTCAAAGATATCAGGGCAGCGACCCATTGCAAGGCAATCTGATTGCGAGAAGTCACCCTGCCTTTCCAGGGTGGTGGGAACGGAGCGCAGAAAGGAATTCCCGCCCGCGATCTGGCGCGTCCCCTGGAAGCTGAAGAAGAAAAAGGTCTTGTCTTTAATAATGGGCCCGCCAATGGTGCCACCATACTGGTTGCGGATAAAGGCAGGCGGATCTACGGTGAGTTCACCGTTGGAATCGCGCGGCCCATCCCGGTTGAACATGAAATTGTTGGCGGCCACGGCGGCATTGCGATGGAAGTCATAAACGCCGCCGTGGAACTGGTTGGTTCCCCCCCTGGTGGAGATGAGAATGGTAGCTCCCGCCTTGGCCCCGTACTCGGCCGAGGTGTTGTTGGTGATCACTTTGAATTCAGCAATGGCTTCGGGTGGGGGCTTGGCGCTCTGGGACTGCTGAGCCAGCGGGCCGAAGACGACCCGAGTAGCGTTGTCGATCCCGTCCAGTAAAATGTTGACATGCTCCATGGCCATTCCGCCCGCTCGAACACCGTCCTCCGCCTGGTTCCCTCTGGCGCCCTGCCGGCCCTTCAGGACTCCCGGAGCCAGGTTGGCCAGTTCCAGGACGTTGCGCCCGAGGAGGGGCAGTTGCTCGAGCTGGTGTTCTTCGATGACCGTGGCCTGATCGTAGGGATTGACATTGATTCGAGCGGAGGAAGAGGCCACCTCGACCACGGTAGTCGGAGCCCCTACCGAGAGCTGGAAGTTCTGCTCGGTGGTTTGCCCGGGATCCAGCAGCAGCTCGAGCTGCTGAGCGTCGAAGCCGGCCATGCTGGCACTCACCCGGTAATTCCCGGTAAACAGCTGCGGCACCGAGTAGTGACCCGAATCACTCGTCACGGCCTGTCTGGAGACCCCGGTACTCAGATTGGTCACGGTGACTTCAACGCCGGGGATGACTCCTCCGGTCGAGTCGGTGACCGTACCCTGAATTCTGGCGTCCTGGGCCCAGCCGGTGGCTGAAGCCAGCAGCAGAATCGCCGCCAGGATGAATATGGACTTGAGGCAAATAGAATTTCTAAGCATGTCTTTCAACCTCGTAAAACGTCATGACTTTCGTAAGGCATTGTAAGTCGATAAACGGATACGTCATTTCTTGCAAGAAACGTGCCACATGACTCAAGAAGCTTACTAAGTGCAGTCATTTCTTTACTTAGCTAAACCAACAGCAGCCAAGCACACACGCCTGGATCCAGTAAATTGGCTTATCTACGCGCGGAGCGCGCAAATCCAACTTCATAGATTCTTTTGGCTCGCCCGAAGCGACGAGCCAGGGTCCGAATTTCTTAACCTTAACATTGAAAATAAGCGAAAGGGTACATTACGGGTGTGAAAGGATCAAGGAGTTTAACGGCAGGCTCAGGCCTTGCCGTTTTTGTCCCTCAGTGCCCCAGGCGGATCGGAACCAGCGGCAGAATTTGAAATCCCTTTTCTGTCTCGGTGATCTGGATCAGGTGATCCAGAGGGACGTCCACAAACGCCTGTCGTCTTCCTGAGGTGGGCCACCAGACTTCCAGTCTTCGGATTCTATTCGCCTTCCCCAGGCCGATTTCCTGGCGCAGGGGTGATCCTCCAAAGCTGCTGACAGAACCCACGGCGCGATGCACTTCCCGAACACCTTCCGGCGTTTCTAGAACCAGTTTGACCCGTGCTCCAACAGCTGCCCGGTTGCTTATCGATCCAACCAGCTTGAGGTAAAGAAAACGATTCTGGTGACCCGGATTCTGAAACAAGGCATTGCTATACTTATCTCCCGGGTAGTGTCCTCCCAGCTGGTGGTAAATGTCCTGGTCGCCGTCGTTGTCGATGTCGGCGAAGCTGATGCCATGTCCTTTCTGCAAGTGCCCGAAGCCTCCCGACGTGGTCACGTTCTGGAAGCGTTCTCCGCGGTCATTTCTGAGCATCACGTTGGGCACCAGGGTCTCAAAAGCGGGGTCTCCGGTGCCCAGATAGATATCCAGAAATCCGTCGTGATCGAGATCCCCGAAGTTGGCTCCCATCGGGAGGTAGGGGTGGTCGAGCCCGAGCTCCCTGCCCACCTCCGTGAACTTTCCACCATCATTCCGGTACAGTCGGGGCCGGGTGGCACCGTGGGGAAGGCCCAGGTAGTCTCTTGCCACATTCTCTATGGCAGCGTCGTAGGCAGAGACAAACAGATCCAGCCAGCCATCGTTGTTGTAATCGAAAAACCAGGGAGCAAAACTTCGCCCGACTGGCTCAATCACTCCCAGTTCCTCAGCCATGTCGACGAAGGTTCCGTTCCCTTCGTTCCGATAGAGTCGATTGGGCCCTACGTTGGACACGTAGAGGTCCAGGTCGCCGTCATTGTCGAAATCTCCGCTAGTAACCCCTTTAGCGTAACCATAGTTGGTCACTCCTGCGGCCCTGGCGATGTCGGTGAAAGTGCCATCTCCGTTGTTGCGAAACAGTTGAGAGGGATAAGCTTCTGCTGAGGTGGGGTCCTCCCACCGGTCTTCATTGACAACGTACAGATCGAGATCTCCGTCGTTGTCGAAATCGCCCCAGACTGCGGCCTGAGTGGGTAGAGCCGGCTCTGCCAGACCGGCAGTCCGGGTCACGTCACTGAATGTCCGGTCGCCGTTGTTACGCAGCAGCGAGTTCGTGATTCTTCCTTGAGCGAGCCACCAGGCGCCCCGCAAGATCAGCACATCCAGGTCCCCGTCATTGTCGTAATCAGCAGCAATGCTGTTCAGCCCTCCAAGCTGTTGGTCCACACCCGAATACGAAGAGGAGTCCTTAAAACGCCCGTTGCCGAGGTTCTGGTAAAACTTGAGAGGGCCGTCCGGATCGGAGGTCGAGGTCATGATGTCGAGAAACCCGTCATTGTCAAAATCGTCGACGATGGAGCCACCAGAAAGGTTGAAGGTGTCGAGCCCTAGTTGCGGAGCGATGTCCGGAAAGCGACCGATGGAATAGTCGGACTCAAAAGCTGTGGGAGGAATCAGGTATTTCTCTGCAACCCCATCCGGGTAGTCGCCCAGGGCCATGCTGGTCAGATTCAGAAGCCAGCGACCCGTCAGTGAGTCCGGCTCGAGCTCGAGGAATCTTTCAAAGTTCTTCCGAGCGTTCTCGGCGGGTCGGCGTGTCTCGTGCAGACCACCTCCCTGCAGGGGCAAGAGACAGCTGTCTGCGTTATGTCTCCCAAGGCAGTTCTTGACCTCCGACTGGCGAAGGAAAGTGACTCCGCGCCTGAAATACACCTCCGCAGATTGAGACTGGACAAGGGCGAGGTCGAGATGGTGAATGGCTCTTTCAATCTCACCCATCTTGAGCAGCTGTTGACTGAGGTTTCCATGCAGATCTGTGCTTTGTTCGCGGCTCAAGCCGGGTAGCTTCAGCAGGTTCTGCAAGAGGGGGATTTGCAGAGATCCGTAGTACTCATTGAGACTATTGCGCAACTGGTAGGCCAGACCCCGAAACCTGGATAGGACGGACGTTTCGGAGCCGGGCGGGGTCGGAAAAGGGATTTTGGACTTCTTCACCTCCGCGATTCGCCTTCCCAGTGGTGAATCTCCCATCGGTGCCCCCCGGGCTTCGGCCTGTGCAGCCTGTACTAGCGAGTCCGTGTAGAAGCCCCTTTCATACAGAAGATTCGCCAGCCGACGGCGCGATGCTGGGTGTTCTTCATGGATTTGGAGGGCCTCGTGATAGAAGCGTATCGCATCTGTGGGCGCGTCCAAAGCCTCGTAGCTGAGCCCTGCCTGGAATGACATCTCCTGCTGCCACTTCCTCAATGTGGAGCGGCGGACAGAACGCGCGGGCAGGGTGATTAGAAAGGGCTCCAGCCGGTACAGTAGATCCAGAGCTTTTTGCGGCTTGCCCAGAAGCCGGTACGCTCTGGCCAGCGAGAGCCTTGCTTCTGCGTAGGGCGGATCCAGTCTGAAAGCTTCCGGCCCGGAAACCTGTCCGGCCGCTTGCAGCGACACCCCGGCCGCCTTTAAGTGGAGGTCGGACCGGCCAGAAGTATCCTGGAGCGCAGCTTCGATCTCTTGCACGGCCTCCTCGAGCCTGTTCGACTCCAGGTAGACAAGACCCAGATAGGCACGTGCTGCTGCCAGTTCAGGGGCCAGCTGGAGGGCTCGACCAAGGACTTTTTCGGCTTCCTTTGAATGGCCGAGCCTTCGAGCCACCTCTCCTCTGAATGCCAGCACGACTGGACTTTCAGAGATGGCTCTTGTCTGCGTTTTCAGGACCGCCGAGGCTTCTTCGAGCTGGCCAGACTCTAGATAGAGCAGAGCCAGGTGTAGTCTCGTCCAACTGGACGTGGGGTCGAGCCGCAGGGCCTCCTGGAAAGCGGCTTGCGATTGCTGGATTCGGTAAGGGGATCCATGAAGACGCTGAATCCAGCCCAGCAGCAGGTGAGCACGAGCAGAGGACGGATCGAGTGAGACTGCCTGATTCAATTCCAGCAGAGCTGGATCGATCGATCCCTCTCGGAGCAGCCGGATTGCGCGGCCCAGGGATCGCTGGGCGGTTGCGGATCGGGCCTGCTCCGGATTCAACTCGAGGATGATTGCATATCCCAGGCCAGGGTCGTCCAGTCGGGCCGGCGATCCCTCCTCCATCGCCTCCACCAGATCTCTCAATGGTTGCGAAAGATGATTGAGTTGCATCTCTCCGAGGTACCCTCCGGATGGTCCTGTAGGGTGGGTTGAGTGCCGCCTGGCCATTTCGGAAAAGCTGGCTCCAGCTTCCAGTCTGGAGAAAACTTCATCCTGTTCCTGGCGAGTGCGCAGCGTAATGATCTGTAAATGTGGATTGCCGCGAGAAAAGAGGAGATTCCCCAGAAGGTTGTGGAAACCTGCCACCGAGGGGTCCAGATCGAGGGCCTGCTGAATGGCTTCCCTAGCGCCTGAAACGTCCGTCAACTCCAGACACTGGGCCAGCACAAAGTGGTATTCGGCCCTTTGCGGCTGCACTCGGATAGCTTTTCGAATCCATTCCGACGCACGCTGCCGGTTGCCCCACTCGAGATCGATCAGAGCCAGGCGGTGGAGAGCCCGGTCCATATCCGATAAGAAGTCGATGGCTTTGGAAAAGGAATCGTAAGCCTTTTCCAAGTCGTCCTTCAAGAAGTGCTTCATCCCGGTGTTATAGTGTGCGAGGGCTGTTGTGCTGGCATCCTTTCTTTCCCTCTCCGCTGCGGAGAGGGCTTGGTACTTCTCCAGAGCAGACGCTGCTTGCGCGGTCATTCCCAGCCGCCGGTAGGCGGTTGACAGGAAATAGTAAAGCTCTGAGTCTGCGGGACTGTCTTTCACTGCCCGGTCCAGTAGCCGGACGGCTTCTTCGTACTCTTCCAGCTTGACGAGCACAGATGCCAGGCTCTTCCTGACGTCGGGCCGATCCAAGCCCAGGGAAAGCGCTTTTTTGAAGTTCTCGGAGGCCTGGCGAAAGGTCTCTTGCTCCCTGCTGTAAAGTGAGCCCAGTAAGAAGTAAGCCGCTGCAAAGGACGGATCCAGGGCAATCGTGTGCTCAAACGAGTCTCTAGCCTCCTCGGTCTGGTGAAGCCTCTTATGACTCAATCCCAAGAGGAAGTGTCCACAGGCGCCCTTCGGATCCAGAAGCAGGGCTTTCTGAGCTACGCTCAGCGCATCACGGTTCCTCTCCGCTTGGATATGGATCGAGGCCAGTAGGCAGTGGTATTCAGCTTTCTGTGGTTGCAGCTGAATAGCTTGACCAATCCAATCGGCCGCTCGGGCATACTTCCCCCGCAGGAAATCGATCTCAGCCAAATGATGGAAGGCCGGATCCATGGCAGCGAAGGCCTGAATGGCTTGGCTAAAGGAAACGTAGGCTTTTCCCAGTTCCTTCCGTGAGAGGTGGTCCATCCCGGACTGATAATGGGCCTGGGCCCTCTGCTCAGACTGGGGTTGGTTGGCGGTCTGTCCCTTCACCGGGGTCAAGACGAGAAACAGGACAGCAAGAAGCGGACTGCAGAATCCCCGGACGGGTCGGGTTTTCTTCATCTTTCCGAAACTGCATTATACCCCAGAGAAACTGCAACCCTTGGGGCCTCCAGAACCCAGAACCAGAACCCAGAACCCAGAACCTCTACCTGACCCCTTCGCCTTCGACGATGGTCAGGTAGCGATCAATCGCGGGAGCCTCAAATCGATCGACCCGCTGGCTGGGTGCCGGCCATTCGATCTCCAGCCAGTCGATCTTCTCGCTACTGCCCAGACCCATCAGGACGCGCGGGTCGTGCGAGGCCAGATAACTCGCGCCATTGTTCTTGATCAGGGCATGAGCTTTTCCATCAATCGACCAGCGAATCCGGGCACCTACTGCATCACGGTTGCAGGATCGACCTTCCAGTTTCAGGCCCAGCCAGTGGTTGCCCTCGGCACCGTTGTTTTGGAGCAGCATGGCCTGCTGCCCGTTGTTGGCGATCAGAATGTCCACCCGGCCGTCGTTCTGGTAATCGCCGACGGCCAGGCCACGGGCAGGAAACATCTTGTCGAAAAGAGGGCCCGACTCCGAGCTGACGTTATGCAGACGAGTCCCGTCGTTGCTGAAAAAGAGTAGGGGCATCTTGTAGGTCACCCGGTTCGAGTACAAGTCAATCATGTCGTCCGGGTGTCCATGGGCCAGAAACAGGTCGATGGTTCCGTTATTGTCGAAATCCAGAAACTTGAGGCCCCAGCCGCTCAAGTGAAAGGTGGCCTGGGCGACTCCATGGGCCTGTGAGACATCGCGAAAGGTTTCGTCCTTGTAGTTCTGGTAAAGAGCGGACATCTCCTGGTCCAGGTTGGCGACAAAAAGATCCTGCCAGCCGTCCCCGTTGAAATCAGCGGCGTCAACTCCCATTCCTGATCGCGGTTTACCGGCTGAACTGAAGGCGACTTCGGCCAGGAGTCCGGCCTCCTCCCACTGGTTGTCACCGCGGTTGATGAGAAGAAAGTTTTGAACCATGTCGTTGGCAACAAAGAGGTCCATGAGCCGGTCGTTGTTGACATCCGTCGCTACGACTCCCAGCGCCTTTCCCCTGACACGGGCAATCGCGGTTTCCTGGCTCACCTCGGTGAAGCTGCCGTCACCGTTGTTGCGGAAAAGCAGGCTCGGAGTCGGGCGAAAGACGCGGGGAGGGCAGTAATGGGTCTTGCCCAATGGGTTGATGCCGCAAGAGATGGGGTTGTCCAGCCCGTACTCCACGTAGCTGCAGACGAATAAATCAAGGTCCGTGTCATTGTCAAAATCAAACCACACCGCGCTGGTGGTCCAACCCGGGGCTGCCACACCGGCAGCTGCCGTCACGTCCTGGAAAGTGCCGTTGCCTTGATTCCGGTAAAGGATGGCTTTTCCGTAGGCAGAGACGTAGATGTCCGGGTCTCCGTCGTTGTCATAGTCGCCAACCGCCGCTCCCATTCCGAAGTTTCCACCTGAGACACCGGCCTGTGCCGTCACGTCGGTAAAGGTGCCATCTCTGTTGTTTCGATACAGGGCGTTGCTCGGAGGTTGGGCGGGACGGTAGAAATCGCAGGTCCCGTAATTGACGAGGTAGATGTCCATCCAGCCGTCGTTGTTGTAATCCAGAAAAGCACAACCGGGCCCGGTCGTCTCAGGCAGGTGCCGATCTTCCGACATGGCGTTGTCGTGGACCCAGCGAAGGCCGCTTTGGGACGCGGGGATCTCCTCAAAGAAGGGGCGATCCAGGCGATGGCTACCCGGGATCCATTGAGCTGAACTGAACAAAAGCAGCAGGACTACCGATAGGAGACGGGAAGGGGTAGGCATTTTCATCTTGGCTCGGTCTTTAGCTGTCCGTCATCGTACCACTAGCAGTCCGTGGTGAAAGTCGCGCGGTCGCGCGCCAGGGATCTGCGTTCGCTGGCAAGGCACGAGGAGGAAGTCGCCTTATGATTATCAGCTCACCGCTGTCAGTGCCAACATCCCTAGTGCGGCTCGCCATAACTGCTGAGCCAGGCGCTGTTTCGGAGGTCGCAAGCTTGCCGTTCGTAGGGCACGGTTATCAACCGTGCCGAACTGGACTCGTCTGCATAGATCATCCATTTCCCGGCCATCCTTGCCATCTCGCAGCGTTCGGCACGCCAGATTGGTGTGCTCTACATCCTGCCCATCGCCTGACCGGCTGGTGCTCGAAGAGGATTCCACTGAATGCTGCAGGTCAGCCTGATCATTGCCTGCTGCCGCCACCGGGTCCGAGGGCCTGTTCAATCCTGGCCGCCAGTTCATGCTGGCCATAGCGTCTGGCCAGAGTCAGAGCTCTTGCGGCATGCTGAGCAGCCAGTTCCTCATGACCGATCTTCGAGTAAGAGCTGGCCACAAGCAGAAGGAGCGCCGGGACTTGCTCGTCCTCGGATTCGGCTGCGGGACTGAGTAGATCGATGGTTTCGCGATAGTTACCCAACTGGAAGAGAATCCTGCCCAGATCGTATCGAACCGTCCGGGCAAGATCGGACTGTCCGTACTTTTCGGACAACCTCAGTGCGCGGCGGCCGTACCTTTCTGCTTGCGGCCACAGCCCGGCCATTGCGCAGGCCGTGGTCAGCAGAGCCTCGATCTCTGCTGTCTCCTGGTCTTCTTCTCTCAGCGCCCCGGATAACAACTGAATCGACTCGCTGGTTTCGCCTTTCTGGAGCAGCAGTCTGGCCAGGTTATAGCGGGCCAGACGGTGGTTTCGATCAATCTCCAGTGCTTTCCGAAGATGGGTGATGGCCCGTGAACTCTGATCAGATCCGGTCATCAACACGGCCAGATTGGCGTGCGCGTCGGCATAGGACGGATTCAGTTCGAGAGCCCTCTCAAAGGCATTGATCGCCTCTTCCGGTTTTCCTCTGTCAATCAGCAGGAATCCGTAGTTGTAGTGCACTTCCGGAATGTCGGGATTTACCCTGAGAACCGCCCGATACTGCGCTTCGCCCTCGTCCAGACGCCCCAGGTGCCGGTACAGCCCCATCAGACTGGCGTGTGCCATTCCATGTTCGGGCCTGATCCGGAGCACTTTCCTGTACTCAGCAATGGCCTCCTCCTTCCGGCCCTCTTTCTGCAGCAGTGCTGCTTTTTCAAGGAGGGTACTAACCCCTGCTCTCAGCTTCCAGACCTCTTCTTGCAGGGGATCATCGGCGGGGGGGCGGCGGCCGTCTTTGTGCTTCTCGAACAAAGCAGCGTGACGCTGGTATCGCTCCTGGTCTCCCCGGTCCCGGTAGGCCAGGGCCAGAGCATACTGGGCCGCCCCAAAGTCGGGAGCCAGTTCGCAGGCCCGAGACAGGCTTTTCAGCGCGTCGTCATTTCTGCCCAGTTTTGCGTAAGCGCGACCTAGATCATAGTGAGCCAGTGGATGGTCGGGTCGTCTTTTCACAATCTCTTGAAGATCAGGAACGCTTTCCTCCATTCGGTTTAGGTCGATCAGGGTGGTAGCCAATCGGAGCTTTGCTGGAAGGTTGTCGGGTTGAAGACTCAGAGCCTGTCGGAAGCTTTCAACCGCCTCCTCACTCTGTCCGGCTTCCTTCTCAGCGAGTCCCAGATAATAGGTCCATCGAAACTTGGATTGAGACCGCGATATTGCGTAACGGTAGAAAAGGGCGGCCGACTCAAAGTGTCTGTAGGCGTGAAGCAGCATGCCGACCCGGCCGCTACGCTCCGAGTCGGAAGGATTCTCCCTGGCTGCCTGATAGGCCTGCATGATCTGGCGGCGAACATCCGATTCCATGCCGGAGAGAAGGGCGTCAGGTAAGGTCGGCTGCTGCAGCGGCGGCGCAGCGGGTGAGGAGCATCCGGTGAAGCCATTGAGAAGGGCGGAAAGGGCCAGTATGAGAACTGCGACTCGTGCTGGATTTCGTGTCATCTCGGTTCCTGCCGGCCGGCCTGATCTTACCAGACTGCGGATGGGTTCAGGGTGTATTGGACTTGATGTCGAGTGAGTCGTAGAGCACGCCAATCTGGCGTGCCGATCGTTGCTAGGAGGCAGGCATTCTGGTTGGATGGAAACGTTTGCCAATGGGTCCAGTTCGGCACGGTTGATAACCGTGCCCTACGGTAGACCTGTCAAGTTGCCTCCACAAAAAAAAGGGGCGCCCCGTGAGGTTTCAGGTTATTCTGCCGTGCCTAGAAGTTGTACTTCTCTAGTGAATCTTGAACTCGGCGGCTTCGATTTCCACGTTCGGGTACATGTCCTCGTACTGCGTGGTGAAGCGGAGCACGCTGCCCCTTCGTCCAATCTCCTTGGAATACTCGATGGTCCAGCGGGTGGGGAGGTTGAGGCCCCGTATGTCGACGAAGTTGGCAAAGGACTCCTGGACGGTATACCAGGTTTCCGCCTGGGTGGCCGAGGCGGCTGAATTGTTGGCGATAATCGGAGAGCTGATCCTCACTTTGTAAATCGTGTGAGTGTGCCGGAACGTCTCGGGCTCGAAATAAAGCCTTGTCTGTACGTCCGCGCCCTTGCGCCGCTGGTACTTGATCGTGTGGTACGGGTTGCCGCCCACCTTCTTCAAACCCTCGTACTTCAACTTGGGCTGCAGACTTTCCAGGTTCACAAGGGACCATCCGGTTGACAGTGCGCCCCCAAAAAGACCTTCCGTAACGACCTCGTCAAACTGGTAAAAGAACTGGCCCATGGCAGAGCGTACACCTGGTTGGATCCAACCGACTTCAACGCGTCCCTCGCCATTGTAGGCAACGTCTTCTCCGGGGTAATCGTTGATATCAAAGACCATCGACATGCGCAGCTTTCTCCCGTCGCAAATGAACGTGGACGGTCCCTGGAGCTGTCCCGAGCCTCCCACAATGACCTCGAACAGGACTTGACCCTCGGCCTTGAGACTTTTCCGCGCGGCAACGCTGGCAGTCGGACCCAGGGATTCCAGGTGGCGCTGGATGACCTCCTCGGGCGTCAGTTTTGGTTTCTTGGCAGCCGATGTAATCCCCAAAGAGAGAACCAGCACCAAAAGAGTGTTCACTTGTGCTCGCATGCCTTCCTCCTAACCTCGTGTGAGGGCAGACGTAAACGTCCTCATCCGGTTGCTTTCAGAGTGTTTTCCTACCGTCACTAATGGTAAAAGAGGCGGGGTTTGGATTCAATGAGAGAAGGGCAACGGTAGGTAACCACCGCCGCCCGTCCCGCGGCCACGTGCTACGATGGCTTCCATGCTTCGTCCCAGGACACTCCAGGCTCTTGGCGGGATCCTGCTGGTGGCGCAGATCGCCGGGGGGCGGGCCTGGTCGCAACCGGAACCGGTCGCTCCAGACCAGCTCCTGAAGCGCGCCGTGGAACTGCAGCAGGCAGGTGACCTGGAAGGCGCCATTGAGCAGTATGAAGCCTTCCTGGCCCTGTATCCCCAGGCAGCGGCGGTTCGTTTCACCCTCGGGGACGCCTACGGGCAGGCCGGCAGGTTTGAAAAAGCCATCGCCCACTATGAACAGGCTCTCCAAAGCGGGGACCTCACAGATCCAACCGCCGCCCGACTCATTCTGGGCTGGACTTATTTCCAGGCCGAAGAATTCGAAAAAGCCAGGGATCTCTTGTCCGGGATTGTCCAGGAACGGCCGGAAAACCGGGAAGCCCTTCAGCTGCTGGCATCCTCTCACTTCAGGCTGGGTGAAGGGGAGAAGGTGATCGAGTTGCTCTCTCCTCTGGAGCCGGAACTGGGCGAGTCTCCTGAGCTGGCCTATCTGCTGGGTGTTGCGTTGGTTGAGAATGGCCAGGTCGAAAGGGGGGCACCGCTGGTAGAGACTGGCCTGCAGCAAACAGACTCGGCGGAGGTACGGTTCATGCTGGGGAGAGCCCTGCTGGAGAAGGGTGACTACTTTGGAGCCACCAGCCAATTGGAAAGAGCCATCGCGCTCGACCCCAGAGTCCCTTCCCTGAACGCCACCTACGGAAAGCTGCTCCGAACCATGACCAGGCACGACGAGGCCAACGAGGCCTTCCTGCGAGAGCTCGAAATCAATCCAGATGACTATGATTCCAACCTTTTCCATGGCATGTATCTCTCTGAAAACGAGCAGAAATACGATGAGGCGCTGGCCTGCTTTGAACGTGCCCTGCGCACGCGACCAGGTGACGCGGGTGTCCGCTTTCAGATCGGCCTGGTGTACAACTACGCCAATCGGATCGAAGAGGCCCTTCAGACAGTAAAGGAGGTCGTCGAAGAACTTCCTGATTTCCTGGATGGCCAGGTCACTCTCACCGGTCTGTACTATCGCCTGGGACGGGAAGAGGATGCCGAACGCCACCGTGTTGCCGCCGAGGGCCTACGGGCTAATCAGGATGGACAGCACCTGATCCGACAAAGACAATTCTCACAGGCCATAGCGCTCTTCGAGCGCCAGAAGAAGGCTAATCCCTCAGATCCCCAGCCCTACTTCTATGCGGGTATGGCCTTTTCACAAGCGCAGGACTGGTCAGGAGCCGTCGTCGAGTTCAAAGAGGCTGTCCGCTTGGATCCCGGCAACCCCAAGTACATCATTTCCCACTCAAATGCTCTAGCCCGAGCGGGTGAGCATGAACTGGCGCGCGCGGCTCTGAAATCGCTTGGGAAGGCGCCGTGGCAGCAACTGGATCCCCGGCTGGCCTGGCTCCTGGGCGACACCTATTACCAGATAGGAGAGCACGACCAGGCTCTCGAGGTACTGGATTTCCTGGCTGAGCAGGATCCGGAGAATGCGAATGTCGATCTCATGAGGAGCCAGATCCATCTCCTCAAAGGGGATCATGAACGTGCCCGGGTGTCCGCCCAGGGAAGTATTGAAAAACAGCCAGATAACAATGGCCCGGCCTACTCCCTGCTGGGAACAGCCCGCTATCAGCTGGGAGACAAGCCCGGAGCGAAAGAAGCTTTTCTCAAGGCTGTTGACTGGGATCCCACCCACCCGGATCACCTGCGCAGACTCGGTGCGCTGTGTCTGGAGCTGGGGGACTATGAGCAGGCGATCAAGTACCTGGAGCGAGCCCGACCAGCGGCCGCCGATTTTCCGGATATACCCCGTCTCTTGCAAAGTGCCTATCAGGCACAGAGAAACCCTGTGGCTCCGCCGGTCGGGCCCCCTCAACAACCTCAGCCGGCGATTCCTGTCTCTCAGAGCCGGTCTCAGGGGATGGAGGCGGACAAACTGGTTGATGAAGGAGAAGCGGCGATCGCCCGGGGAGAGGTTCCGGAAGCCCTGAGATTGCTCGAGCAGGCGGTGGGGGCGGAGCCCGAACACTGGGTGGCCCGCAGCTATCTGGCTGACATTTACCTTTCCCAGGACCGGCTGAGCCTGGCCTACGCCCACCTCTCAGAAATGGAAAAGATCGATCCGCTGTCACCCATAGGACTCCTCCTGACGGCCCAGCACTGGTACCAGCGCCGGGATTACGGGCAGGCGCTCGATTATGGGTTGCGGGCGAAAGAAGCAGACTTCTCCAACGCGGGTCTTCGGAATCTGCTCGGCAATCTCTACTTCAGCCAGGGACAGACGCAGCAGGCGGTGCAGGAGTACCGGGCGGCCGTCGAACTGGATCCGGAGCGACCGGAGTTCCAGATGAACCTGGAAGTGGCCCGCAAGAAGCTACACTAAACTAGAACCGCCCCCCGTACTCCTACTCCCACTCCGACTCCGACTCCACCACCTTCAGAAGCTGGTCCACTTTTACGTTCTCCAGGAGCTGGACCTTTCCGGACGGCCACTTGATTTCGATGGACTCCACGACCTCTTCCTTCCCGAGTCCTAAATGGAGCCGCTTGTCCGGAGAGGAGAGGAGACCCACCGTGGAAGAGACGTGGTTGTAGAGGGTCCGGCCCGATCCGGTCGTCAACTTGACCTCCGCCCCGATCGCATCCCGATTGCTGGCCCCTCCCTGCAGGTCGAGCAGCAGCCAGTGGTTTCCGTTGTCTGCCGAGTTGAGCAGAATCCGCGGCTTCTGGTTCAGTGAGGTCACGACGATGTCCAGGAACCCGTCATTGTTGAGGTCTCCAAAAGCGGAGCCGCGCTGATACCCGACCCGCAGAAAGTCAGGGCCCAGATTCTTCGACGCATCCACGAAGGTCTTCCCGTCCACATTCCTGAGCATGGTGTCATGCTGGGCCGAATTCGTGCCCAGGTATTCGACATCCCCGTTGGCTGAATAGAGATCCTTCCAACCGTCGTTGTCAAAATCGATGAAGCCGCTGCCCCAGCCCGAGAACTTTCGGCTCAGCTTCGCCACCTGGGTCCGTGGGCTGGCGTATTCGAAATAGCGTCCCCCCAGGTTTTGAAAGAGCCCGTGGATCTGATTCTTGAGGTCATTGTAGAAGATGTCCACCAGGCCGTCGTTGTTGAAGTCTTTGGCATCGGCACCCATGCCGGAGACCTCTGCGGCCGAAGTGTTGTAGGCAACGCCGAACATCAGGGACACTTCCCGGAACGTTCCGTCTCCCTGATTCAGGTAAAGAAAGTTCTGCACCGTGTCATTGGCTACGAAGACATCCGGGCGGCCATCGCTGTTGAAGTCGGCAATGCCGAGCCCCATGCCTTTCCCCAGTGCGGACGTGAAACCGGCTTCTCTGGACACATCCTGGAATTCGCCTCCTCCCAGGTTGTGGTAGAGGCTGTTGGCAACGCTGACGACACCCCGCGGGTTGCAGTAGAACTCGGTTCCGTCTCCCATGTAGCAGGGCTTGTCAGCGTGAGGGTCCCAGTAGGTGTAGTGGGTCACCACCAGATCGAGGAGCGAGTCCTGATCGTAGTCAAACCAAGCCGCATCCACGCTCAAGAGGTCTGTGGGCTTGGTGTCCAGGCCCGATCCGACTGTCACGTTGCTGAAAGTGCCGTCGCCGTTGTTTCGATAGAGGGCATTGGGCCCGGCGTTGGCGATGAACAGGTCGGCGTCACCGTCGTTATCGTAGTCGCCCGCGGCCACGCCAAAGGAATAGCCCAGGCCGACCCCCGTCAGCCCGGCTTGCTCGGTGACGTCCCCGAACCGGTCGTCGCCGAGGTTGCGCAACAGGCAATTGTGAAAGGACTGGTTCACCTTCTTCAGCTCCGGAAGCCTGGCGCCGTTGCTAAGGAAGATGTCCTGCCGGCCGTCGCTGTCGAAGTCAAAGATGGCCACGCCGCCGCACATGGGCTGGGGAAAGTACTTGCGGCCGGTGTAGTTGTTGTTGGTTCGATAGTCGAAGTCGGAGAGGAGTGCGATGTCCGTGAATAGAATGGAGGCCGGGGAGTCGGTGGATTCGAGCTGCTCCGATTGGGCCTGCAGGATTCCACCGATCAGGAACAGGCAAAGTAGGATCGGCGAACTGCGCCACTCGCGGGCTGTGGGCATGGGAGTATTTTATGACGCCCGGCCTTTCGGGTTCCACGTTTCACGTTTCACGTTCCACGTTTCAACTGGGCTGTGTCGACGCCTGTCGTACTGGTGTCAAGGAAAGCCTTGCCGTTCTGTTTTCCGGGTTGTTGCTCCCTGGGCGAATCACTACACTAGCCCGGTGCGAAAAGCAGTCGTCTCCTCTCTCTCGGCCCTGTGTCTAACTAGTCTTTTGCTCCAGCCGGGCCGCCCGGCCGCCGCCGGGCGCTTACGCGCGCACGAGCCCTTGCACTATCCCTTCAGCCTCCAGCCAGCGGACCAGGAAGAGAAGATCCGGGAGGCCTGTACCCAGTGCCACGAGTGGACACCTCCAGAGATTCTTCCCGCCAGAGAATGGCCGGGCATGATTCAAAAGATGTTCCGACTGGCCAATATTTCCCTTCTCCAGTCTCACGATAAACCGATGTGGGAGATCGACACATTGCGGGTGGCCTCTTACTTCCGGTCGAAGGCGCCTGCCGGCCTGGACACCCGGCCCTGGATGCCGCAGAGCGGCGGACCAGACCTCCAGTTCAGTCGTCGGCTTCTCAGGGGAGGGACTGTTCGCGGCTCTCAGCCCGGTGCCGCCAATGTGCGCCTTCTGGAGCTGTTCTCCGACCTGGAGGGCCCTGAGCTGGTGGTGTCCGACATGCACTCCGGGTGGGTGAGCTGGACCGACCCGGACGACCCTCAGATGGACCTTCAGCCCATCGTCCAGCTCCGCAACCCGTGCCATTCCGAAGCCGTCGACCTGGACCGGGACGGTCAGATCGACCTGCTGGTCGCCGAGCTCGGAGCGCCCCTGCCCACGGACGAACGTACGGGCTCAGTCTCCTGGCTCCGGCGCACCGGGAGGCGGGAATTCGAGGTTCACCGTCTGCTGGGGGGAATCGGCAGGGTCGCCGATGTTCAGGCGGCTGATTTTGACGGAGATCAGGATCTGGATCTCATCGTAGCCGCGTTCGGCTGGCTGACCGTGGGGGGCATCCATTATCTGGAAAACACTTCTACGGGCCCGGAACTGGGAGCAGAATCCTTCCGGTCCGTGGAAGTGGACGACCGAGTCGGAGCGATCCATGTTCCCATTGCCGACCTCGATGAGGATGGCCGGCCCGACTTCATTGCCCTCCTCTCCCAGGAACATGAAACAGTGGTGGCTTTCCTCAACCGGGGAGCGGGAGTGTTCGAAAAGAAGGAACTGTTCACGGCTTCTCACCCGCACTGGGGCTCAACCGGGATTGAGGTCATCGATCTTGACAAAGACGGGGATCTGGACGTGATCTTCACCCACGGTGACACTCTCGACGACCTGGGAAAGATCAGGCCCTATCACGGACTGTCGTGGCTGGAGAATCGGGGTAGAGATCTTTCCTTCCTCCATCATCCGGTGGATGTCTACTACGGTGCCTACCGTGCCCAGGCAGCGGACCTCGACGGGGACGGAGATCTCGACCTGGTGGCATCTTCCTACCTTCCCGGCCTGAGCGAGGAGCAGCGCCGTGAGTTCAACCTTCCGGGAGTGGTCTGGTACGAGCAAACCGAACCCGGATCATTTGAACCCCGCTCCTTTCCCGATCTGCTTTGCGACTACGTCACCCTCGAACTGGGTGACATCGACAGTGACGGTCGCACCGACATCATTCTTGGGAACTTTGGCCTGCCCCGGGAAGAGAGGGAATGGGAACTGGTCCAGATCTGGCGTCAGCTGCCCTGACGTTTCGCGTTCCGGATTCCTGGTGGGGAAACGGCAGGCTCACGCCTTGCCGTTCGGTTGTACTGGTGTCAAGAAAAGCCACAGAATGGTAGAGCATCAACTCACCGTTGTGCGTGGAACCTGGAACCTGGAACGTGAAACGGCGCGCGTAGCGCGCTATCACCGCGCCAGGTTGGCCCACACCTCCTGGGCCTTTTGGAACAGCTGGATGACCGCATCGCGGCGCTCCTCGCTGGCAAAGGAGCCGCGGTCCTTGACATCCTCGATCAAATCATCAATCCAGGTGATCCAGAAACGGGCATCCTGCGGGGACCGGATGGGCTGGTTGTCCAGATAGAGGAAGACCGGGCCGGTGTGGGCAAAGCCCTGCGGATCGTTCATGATCAGACGATGACCCGGCCCCAGCGCCCGGGCGGCAACCCAGGAACTCTCTTCCAGCAGCACATCCTGTTGGATCCTGGCCGAGGTTTGGCCTGGCACAGCTTGCGAGGCCACGACGGAGCCATTGACCACGATCTCCAGCCTGTCGACGGGTACGATTGAGGAGACTTCGGCTTTGAGCGTGACGGGCTGGTCCCTGTCGGTCAGTTGCAGCTCCTCACCTGGCCCCTTCCCATTGACGTCGAGGGCGAGGATGGGGCCGTTAGTGACAAAGCTCCTTCCCGTGCGGTAGTTGTCGATCCAGCCCTGATAGGAGAACTCGCCCGGTACCTGAACATAGACGCGGCCTCCCCCCGCGACCCAGTGCATCATGAGATTGGTGAAGGAATCCGAGCCGGCCGAGAGAGCACAGCGCACTCCCGTGTTCAGCACCCGGTACCAGAGTTCCGTGGCAGGCATCTCCTGTGAGTTGCTGAGCACGTCCAGAGCATCCACTTCGCCCAGGGCAAGATCCACGGGGAACTCGCGGGCTCCACCGAATCCCACCGCCCTCAAAGTGGACCCGATGGCCGGGTGAACGTAGGTGACGGCTCCATTCTGGGCCCGGGCTTTCTCAGCCTGATTGAAATTGGGCGGGTAGTCCTCCCAGTGGGGAGTGCCGGGGAACCCCGTATAGAGCGGATAGACAAGCTCCTTGAGATTGAAGAAAGACATGTGGCCGTAGAGCCTGCGGTTGCGCATCTCTTCATTCCAGTAGAGGATCCGGGAACCTCGGCTCACGGAATGGGACTTCCCCTCAAAGAATCGTTCATCGTGGACGATGGCTCCTCCCGAATTGGCCACCATGAGGTTGGCCACATCGAGCCCTTCGCCCGAAACCTGCAGGTGGATGTCGTCCACGCCCACCAGTTCATTGTTGATGTAATTGGCATGGATGTGGGCGTCGCCGGAGTACCAGTTCCGCTCTTTGAGCCGAAACCGGTGATCCAGCTGCAGCTCCAGTTCCCGAGTTTCATTGGCCCGGACCAGAACCGTTTCTTGAACCGGGGCGTACTCCATTCCGCGCACCGCCTCGACGGTGGCTTCTCCTGCGGGTAAGACGATCTCAAAGGAGTCCCCGGCATAGAAGAAGTACTCGCCGGTTTGCCTCGCAATCCGCTGGACACCGCCCCCGGGCATATGGGAGAAACCATCCGCCCCGCTCAGATAGACCCGGGCAGCGGCGGGCTCGTCGGTGCTGTCCTGCAGTCGGACGACCAGGCTACCGGTCGCCCGCACATCCACCTTGAAATCGACTTCTGCAGTGTTTCCTCCTGATCGAACGAAGAGTTCGGCCCGGCGTTCTCCGACACCGAAAAAACGGGAGAGATTCAAGCAGAAGCCCCGGGCCGAATGGGCCGGCAATGGAAACTCAAAGTTTCTCCAGGGAGTGGTTACGAGCAGCGTTGCGATGGATGAGCGATCGTTCCAGGCGAGGAGGGGCAGGATGTAACTGTCGCCATCCATCACGACGATGCGAGCCGGGGCCTGGAGCACATTCAAACCAGAGTCTGCGACTTCCACTTTGATGAGATCAGGGCCATTCAGATTCTGGAAGTGCTCGCTTGTGTAACCTCCCGTTCCGCCGAGAGCAATGGGCTGCAGTGGTTGTCTGGCTGCCTGGCTCAGGCTTCGGCGCAGCAGCAGCCTGGCAAGATCCCTGGGAGTGATGACCCCTTGAAGCTCCCATCGCGAGGGAGGAGTGTGGGTAATGTACTGGAGCTGATGGGTCGGCATTTCGTGGGCGGGAGGGGGCGGGTGCTGGGGCTGGTGGAATTCGTGGGCCTGTGTGACATGATCATGGCCAAGAAACACCAGACAGACCAGGCCGATGACGGAGAAAGGACGAAGCATTCGCAGAGCCTTGTTCATTATGTCCTCATTAATGTGAAATTCCAGAACCTAGAACCCAGAACCTAGAACCCACAACCCCTTACCTGGCCATCTTCTGGAAGAACTCTTTGGAGCGCCGGATCTCTTTCAACAGCTCCTCCCGGTTGCGGAGAACGTAGCGCCGCTGCACTTCGTCAAAGCCGTGCGAGCGTCCGATGAAATCAAACCGGTGGAACAGTTTGAATTCCATTTCCTGAAGCCGAACGGCCCAGGTCAGGGCCAGGGCTTTGGCCCGTGCATGCTGAAAAAGCGGAGGCGTACCCTGAACCATAACGTACACGGCGCCTGAGTGAGCCCAGCTAGCGGGATGGTTGGGCGGATCCAGTTTGTCGCCGGAGGCGCGCAGAGCCCACCATCCCGACTCCTTGACATCCGCTTCGAAATCGGCACAAATGCTGGATGACTTGCCCTCGCGACGAAATGTTTTCCTGACCTGTCCGTTCTCGATGATCTCCATCTCCTGCACGTCGTCCCGGGAGGGATCAAAGCGCACACAGCCCTGCACACGGACGGGTCCGGGCTCTGTGAGGACCAGTTCGTCGCCTGCCGCCCTGCCGCCCACACGAAATTCAACCAGCGGCCCATTGGTCACAAAGGTGCGACCCTGGCGGATTCCCTCCAGCCAGGACTCGTAGGTCAAAGGTCCTTCGATCCGAGTGTAGAAGCGCTCCATTCCGGGAAGACTGCGACTGAAGGGATAATCAGTGCCCGCCACCGCCGACATGCGAAAGCCTGTGTTGAGAATGTTGTACCAGACGTCGTAATAGCCGGTGGCTATCTGGTGCACTTCAACGAACTTCAGGAGCTGCAGGGGAAGGTCGATGCTGAGGCCATTCAGAGCCCCCAGAGCGAATCCGCCGTGCGCATAGCCGCTCAGCGCCCCCTGCCGGTGGGCTTCCTCGTGGAAGAGACGGTAGATCAGGTAGCGATCCGGAAAATCGATGGGGTCTCGAGCGCCCAGCATGATGGTATGGCCCAGTATGTGAGTCCTGGGGTTCTCCTGTCCCGAGGCCAGAAGATAGTTGCCCGAGCGATACACGCTGTCGGAGCCGAAGGCGTACTGGGGCGTGTTGTGGAAGCCCTGGGAATGCCCCCAGCGCAGGAACGTGGCGATGTGGATATCTTCCGCCTGCATCCACGGGGACAGGACCGGATCCAGATCCCGGTGGGAGCGGGCGATATGGAGGTGATGGTCGGCGCCGTACCAGCCCTGCGCTCTCATGTCGGCCCAGCGGGGCAGGCGGAGCGTCAGTTCACTGTCCTGGCCGGGCAGGACTTCCACGTGCTGCTCGACCGTTTCGAACTCGAATCCCTTGCGGATCTTCACATCGTAAGGACCGGAAGGCAGCACCAGTCTGGAGCTTCCGCCACTGTAAAACTGAACCGTGCGGCTGAAGCGATTCTGAACTTCCGGGTTGAGCCGGGCCAGGGCCTCTTCGGCCGTTCCGGTCCAGGGTTCTTTTCGGTCCGTGCGATCCCCGTCGACCGGAATGGCATCTTCAGCGATGTAGCCCTTGCCTTCCTGATCGAGCACTTCGACTCGGGCCGGAGTCGGTTCTCCGGTCTGAGCGTCCAGAATGGTCAATCTCAGCTTTCCGGTCTCCGCCTCCCGCGCGTGAATCCCCGACTTCCACATCAGAAGCAGGGCTACCGTCAGGAACAAGGAAAGGCTCAGAGTCCGGATTGCCCGGGCCAACCAGCGTCGCTTCAGAATATTCATGGTTGGCCTATTGTACTCCGGGGGTCCGGAATTCCACGTTTCGCGTTCCACGTTCCACGTTCCACGTTCATTTGATCCTGCCCGGGCCTGCCGCTAGACTCGACCCGGAGGAAAATCGATGCGAGCAGGAGTGAGGTTTATTGGAATCACCTTTCTACTGATGATCTGGGCCCGGGCGGAAAACTGGCCCCACTGGCGAGGCCCCGATGGCAACGGCGTCAGCTCGGAGAAGAACCTGCCGGTCGAGTGGAGCACGACGGAACACATCACCTGGAGGGTCCCCATGGCAGCCTGGAGCGGTGCCACGCCTATTATCTGGGGTGACTACATCTTTCTGAACGCAGCCGAAGGAGGGAAGCGAACAGCGCCGGGGCATGGACGCAGGCGTCGGGGACAGAGGGGTCAGCCCCCTGGAGATCGGCCAACTTCCTCACCACCACCGGCTGAAGAGGAGGAACCGGATCCGAAAGCGGAGGAACTGGCTCTCTGGTGCCTGGATCGGAACACCGGCAAGGTCCTTTGGAAGCGGAGTCTGGGCGGAAGCAATCGACAGTTGATGAAGCAGAACATGTCCTCTCCCTCTCCCGTGACCGACGGTCAGCACGTGTGGGTCATGACCGGGACCGGCATCCTCAAGTCCTTTGACTTCAAAGGCAACGAGATCTGGAGCCGGGACATCCAGGCCGACTATGGAGAGTTCGGTCTTATGTGGGGTTACGCTTCCTCGCCCCTGCTCTACAACGACACCCTTTACGTTCAGGTTCTTCACGGAATGAAAACGGACGATCCGTCTTACCTGCTGGGAATCGATCCTGCTACCGGCTCCACCAGGTGGCGAGTGGAGAGGCCGACGGACGCTATTGCTGAGTCTCCCGACTCCTATACGACCCCGGCAGTATTGAGCTACAAGGGAAAAACCGCGATCGTTGTTAGCGGCGGCGACTATGTGACAGGCCATGACCCCGTCACCGGAAAGGAGCTGTGGCGGGCTGGTGGTCTCAACCCCAACAGGGCCCGCAACTATCGAATCATCGCCTCCCCGCTGGTTTCCGGCGACATGGTTTACGTTTCCACGCGAAGAAATCCCCTGCTTGCCTTTCAGCTGGGCGGCGGAGAGCCGAACCAGCTCTGGCAGACCACTGACGGCCCCGACGTCCCCACCCCGGTGACGGACGGGACGTACCTGTACGTGCTTCGGGACAATGGAGTCATGCTTTGCCTGAAGGCCCGCAGTGGAGAAGTGGTCTGGGGGCCGGAGCGAGTGCGACCTGGAACCTACAGCGCCTCCCCGGTTCTGGCCGACGGCAAGATCTATGTGACCAGCGAGGATGGTGTGACCAGCGTGGTGGAAGCAGGCCCCCGGTTCAAACTGGTGGCGGAGAACGAACTGGAGGGCTACACCCTGTCCTCACCGGCCATCTCGGAGGGCCAGATCTTTGTCCGAACGGAGAGGTACTTGTACTGCATCGGCGAGCGCCGGCCCTAGTGCGTTCCAAGTTCCAAGTTCCACGTTCCACGTTCCACGTTGTTGCGCCCTTAGATCAGCCTTGTAGGGGCGGACCCTTGTGGTCGCTCGGGGCCTATCGATCTGATCGGACCACGGAGGATCCCACTACGGGTCTACAACGTGGAACGTGGAACGGCGCGAGCGCAGCGAGCGCTCTTACTCCAGCCCCAGCGTTTTGCCACCCTCCTGGATCACGTATTGGATTCGTGCTGAGGGTAGTGCCAGAAGAAGAGGTGAGCAAGCCCTGATTTGCATAATGAGATGACGCCCCGTTGTCGCTCTTGTGGCTGAGTCCATTTAGCCGTTTACATTGAGACTGCTTTCCGGGTTGATTTCACGCAGCCTCGAGAACGGTGCCAGCGGCAGGTCATAGCCCTTGTGAACCGCCTTCACTGTCACCGGGTCGGTGTCATGATCCTGGCCGTTTTCACAGCGCTCGATTAGATTCGCCATGGCCCAACCGACTACCGGAGCTGTCTTGAACTGGTTGCCGCTGGTTCCGACGGCCATGTAAAAGCCCTTCATATCCGACTTGTCATAGATCGGAATCCAGTCATCACTCACATCGTAGAGATCCGCTATACCGCTGGGTCGGTTGGGTATCTTCAAAGCGGGAATCCGTCTGGCAGCCCGATAGACCTGGGCTTTCCATTGATCTTCCGTGACATTCCGATTGAAATTGTCCGGGTCTTCCACCCATTCCCGTTCATCGCACTCCGGGTCCTCGCTCCCCACCAGGATGCTGTTCCCGGTGTCCGGCCGCAGGTAGATTCGGTTGTCACCGTCCGAGGTATGAATCCCGTCCTTTCCAAAGTCAAACCCCTCCGGCGCCACCACGTGATGCACCTCGTGGCGCAGAGCCATGGTCTTGATGTTCATCATTTCCTCGACACCGGCGAGGCGGTTGACGATGAAGGAGTGGGGACCGGCGCAATTCAGGATCACGGGAGCGTCGATCCTGTCTCCGCTCTTCAGGGTCACCCCCTGGACTCTTTCATTCGATCTACGGATCTCACTGACTTCCTGATTGAAAAGGAACTTTCCTCCCTTTGCCTCGGCAGCCCGCATGACATTGTGGGTGGCCAGGCTGGTATCTGTGCAATAGCCTGATTCCGGTGTGAAAATCGCTCCTTCGATATCCCGGTTCGGCCTCTCCCAGAACTTCTTGTCGTCGGGACGAGTGGGAGGGTAATAGGATTTCGTATCGAAAATCGGGATTCTCCCCTGCAACTGCTCATTCGTCCACTCTTCGTATTCCACGCCCACCTTGCGGTAGTGCCGCAGGACCTTCTCATAGTCGTGCCCTTTGGTCTTGAGAAGGACCGTTCCACAATTGATGTACTGGGCCAATCCGAGATCATCTTCCGTACCGATGTGGTTCTCCAAGTCCAGCCAGTAAAAGAATCCCTCGTAGGCAAAACGAACGCCCGCCTCGGTGGAATAATGGGCCCGAATAACGCCGCAGGAGCCGGCGGTAGACCCATAACCCGCGGTATGAAGCTTTTCAATGTTCAGTGTCTGGAACCCTTTCTTGCTCAGCTCCAGAGCAATCGATGAGCCAATGATCCCCGCACCGATGATGATGACATCCGGGTTGTTCTTGCCCATTGAACCACCTCACGTTACACAAGCACTAAGACTGCTTCGAATGAAGGATAGATTAGCTTCGGACTCGTTGTCATTGCAATACTCCTGGGTCAATAATCTAGGAGGCGCCGTGGGGCGGCGACCTGACACCAAGCCCGGCGCTCCCTTGATGGGTAACGCTTCCGGGGGAAAGTGGGAGGCAGACTCAGGGCCGCTCCCGGGAGGATTTAAACGGTCGCTGCCCTGAGTCTACCTCCCACTTTCAAGACGTCGCAGCCTGATCCCGTACAGGTTCATCAGGTTTTGGCCTTTCAGGGTCAGGGGCCTGATTTCCAGGACCGCCGGTCCCTTGCCCAGCGATAGCGTCCCCAGGCTCAGAGGTCGCGAGATAGTCGTCCCCGCGGTGGCTTTCACAACATGGGACAGCTCAGCCTCTCCGATTCGGACGAGGATTTTCGACCCCGCTTCCTCCGGCTCGCAGCCATAGTCGAGGATGACCTCGTAGCGACCGGGCTTGACCACGTCAATATCCCATTGAACGGATGTCCCAACATCGGTCCACTGCTCGATGAAGTCGCGAAAGAGGCGGTTGAAGGTAAGTTTGACATCCGGACCCGTCGCGTGCCCGCGAAGGAGCTCGATCTCGACCGGGTTTTCCTGTTCGTGTCCCACTTCGATGGCTGCGAGAGAATAGTCCTGCCCCCGGGTCACATCGGAGAACCAGGTTGAAAAGCGCTCCCGCAGGCGCTTGACGACCTCGGGATTGTGAGCAGCGATATCCCTGGCTTCGCCCGGGTCTAAACGGAGGTTGTAGAGCGCATCGCTCGGCTCTAATCTCCCGTCTTTTCGATAGGTCCAACGGACCAGTTTGTATCCGGTCTGCACCTCCTGGACTGCCCAGAACGGCACCGCGCCCAGAACCACCGGATGATCTGCAAGCCAGTTGGGGGGCGATGGGTGGGGGATCGGAGGGGAGGGCAGATCCATGACGGGCCGAATGTGATTCCACTGATGAAAGAGATACTCATGCGGACTGGGTCCCTTACCCGTAGTCAAAAGAGTAGCCAGGTTCTTTCCGTCGAGCTTCACACCGTCCGGCAAGGGAAGGCCGGTCAGGGCCAACAGGGTGGGGAACACATCAATGTCCTGGGCCGGAGCGTCGACCACGGATCCGGCCCGGAACCGTCCGGGCCAGCGGGCCATGAAAGGCACTCGCACGCCTCCTTCGTAGACAAGTCCCTTTTCCCCTCGCAGCCCGCCTCGGAAGTGGCGACTCATGCCGCCGTTGTCGCCCATGAAGATGACGATTGTGTTCTCGCGCAGGCCCTCATCGTCCACCGTTTTGAGGAGCCGGTCGAGATTGTCATCAAGCGAAGTGACCAGGCCGTAAATCCTGGCTTCACGAAGAGCCAGCCCTTGCTCGAGATAGGGCTCGATGTAGGAGTCGGGAACCAGATAGGGCCCGTGAGCTGCATTGTAAGACAGGTAGAGAAAAAACCGACGATCAGAGCTTCTCTTGATGAACTGGATGGCCTGATCGGTGAGAATGTCCGTGATGTAGCCGGTGGTCTTGACCGGCTCCGTGCCCTGGTAAAGCTGATCCGGGTCGAAGTAGCGAGTGACGAGTGCCAGGGGAAGACCGAAAAACTCGTCGAAGCCGCGGCGGGTCGGGTGGTACTTGAGGTAGCGTCCCAGATGCCACTTGCCGATCAGGGCGGTCCGGTAGCCCTGTTCCTGGAACACCTGCCCCAGGGTCACCTCCTGAAGGCCCATCGTTTCGAGTCCCATGTAAGTATCAACGCTTCCAGTGCGCTGGTAATGGCGGCCAGTAAGCAGGGCGGCCCGGGTGGGGGCACAGAGAGGCTGTGCGTAAAAGCGGGTGAAGCGCACGGATTCCCCGGCCAGGCGGTCCATGACGGGAGTCTGAATGTGAGGATTCCCATAAACACCCACATCCCACCAGCCCTGGTCGTCAGTCAGGACCAGGATGACATTGGGTCGGGTGTCCGGTGACCCATTCTGGGCGAGGCCGGGGCAGCACAGCCGGCCCAGGACCATCATCCCGAGAGCGAGTTGTCTGCACCGTCCGGGTTCAAGTATTTGACGTATTTTCATGAACGCACCATGTTGTCAGCCGTTTCGAATCAACCGACGGGCAGGCGAATATAGCGGCCCGGGTTGGTCGGATTGTAGTATTGGTCGTAGGGACCTTCATCGAGAAAACGCTGGTGGCACCTCTGCAAAGCCGACTCAGATAGATGAACGCCGAGGCCCGCGCCATCCGGCACCGGTATGACATTGTCTTTGGCCCTGAGGACTCCCTCTTCGATGACATCGTCTGTTTGCCAGCGCCCCAGCGACTGACTGGGCAGGTGGATATGAGCCATGGCAGCTCCCACATGCAAATAGGCGGCCGTCATGATGCCCGCGTCCCCACTGTAAAACCAAAAATCGATTCCCATCTCCTCACAGGCCGAGATGAACTTGAGCGTGCGCGAAATCCCGCCCAGGGACGATAAGTTCAGCACAAATGCGTCGGGCACACCGAGCCGAACCGCCAGCGGCAGGTCGCCTGAGTGAGTTGAAAACGGTATCCAGCTGTGTTCTCTCAGCCTGGCCATGGCTGTGAGGTCGAGCACCGGGTCCTCAATGTTGGCCACGTTGTAGTCCTCGATTCGGCTGAGAAGATAACGGGCCGAAGCTAAAGTGAAGCCCATATTTGCGTCCAGCCTGATCACGGCTCGCTCCCCCACCGCCTCTCGGATTTCCCGAACCAGGTCGATCGTTGTATGCGGAGCACCACTGAAACACTTGCCTTCGAAGAAGGTGGATCCATGCTGCTCACGCATTCTGGCGCAATAACGTGCGATTTCCAGGGGCGAGGACTCACCCCCGGCACTTCCCTGCCTGAGCCGAGGAGCGAAATACTCGCAAAAGGGTATTTCCGTTCGATGGGCTCCTCCAAGCAAGAGGTACAACGGCTTCTGCCAGGCTTTTCCCTTCAGATCCCAGAGGGCGATCTCGAGGCCACCGAAGGCCTTCAGCACGGTGCGTTCGTCTGTCAAGCTCAGGGTTCGGGTTTCGGGCAAACAACGCTGGGCGCAGGACGCCAAGTCGAGAGGATCACACCCCACCAGTTTTGGACCCAGGACTTCAGTGATCACCGGCAGACAGGTAGTCGACGGAGCTTCTCCCAGGCCGACGAGACCGTCGTCCGTATGGACCTGTACGATGACCTTGCTGAATCCTGCCAGGCTGCCTACTGACCACAGGTAGGGCGCCTCGAGAGGAATGTTCACCGGGGTCGCTTCCACCTTCTCAATCCTCATGACAGTCCTCCTCCTTCGACGAAACGTCCATTCCAATCATGTCACTGGCCAGAACCGCTCACAAAATGATGTCGTCGAAAGACTTGCCCGGGGGCATCAGCGGCAGACACTCCTCGTACGGTGTTCGCAATTCCAGGAAAGAAGGTCCGGGTGTTTCAATCGCCCTTACCAGTTTGTTCCTGAGATCCTCTGGAGCGCTCACCAGCCCGACCTGATCCTCGGAAAATCCGTTGGCCCGGGCCAGCAGCCTCCAGTTCTTCCCATTCTTGACGACCCCGGTCTCGCGACCTCCGTAGAAGCGGTGGTTCCACATGCGGACAATCCCGTAACCGCTATTGTTGAAAAGGAGAATCTTCACTGCAAGATCATACTCGACGATCGTTTCCAGTTCTGCCTCTGACATCCGCAGGCTGCCGTCGCCCGCCAGGCAGACCACCAGAGCCCGGGGGTCCGCGAGTTGTGCTCCGATCGCCATGGGAAGGCCGGACCCCATCGCACCCTGACCGCTGGAAGTCAGAAAGCCCCAGGCGGTCTCCAGTCGCAGGTATTGCCCCGACCACATTTGATGATCGCCCACTTCGGTCGCATAGACGATCGGTCGGTTGGTGCGGTCGGCGTAGGTCCCAACCACTTCGTTCAGTGTCTCGATGACGAACTGGGCCTGCAGACGGTCGTCTCTTTTCTGGTAAGAAGAGGGATGGCTTTGGATGGCTCTGGAGATCTCTTGGGACCACTCGGGGTAGTCAATATTCGAATCCCGGAGGTGCTGCCGGAAAGCCGGAAAGGTCTGCCGCAAGTTGCCGACCACGCCCAGCTTTCTCTCGGGTAGCACTTTGAGAACCTGCTTCTGGGAGATGTCGAAATGTACCAGGCGGCGAGCCCCGGGGGCGAACCTGGCTGCGTCGCCTGTGATGCGGTCGTCAAAACGAGATCCCAGAGAGATGATGAGGTCCGCATGCTGGATCAGCCAGTTGGAGATGTAGAAGCCGTGCATGCCCAGCATGCCGAAGTTGAGCGGGTGGTTGCTGTTTATGGACGGCTTTCCGGGCAAAGTGTGAACAACCGGGCAGTGCACCTGCTCCAGCAGGGCCTCGATCTCGTCCTGGATTCCAGCCAGAACAGCCCCATAGCCCAGCACCAGGACCGGCCTCCGCGATTCTTCCAAGAGACGAGCCGCTTCCTCGAGTTCTCGCTGGGGAAGAGAATCTCCCTCAGATGGAGTTTCCGGCCGGCGCGCCAGAGCCTCTTCGAGTTGCTTCTCCCCCACTGGCGCCTGCTGGGCATCTTTGGTGAAGTCGATCAGGACGGGTCCCGGGCGACCGTTCCTGGCGGTACTGAATGCCTCTGCCAGCGCGCTGGCTATGTCTTCAACGCGGTTCAGGTAGTAGACGGCTTTGGTGGTTGGTGCGGCAATCTCGGTGATGTTGGTTTCCTGAAAGGCGTCGGTGTTCCTGGCGGTTGTGGGTACCTGGCCGGTGACGACAAGCAGTGGAACGTTGTCTCGATGAGCGTCGGCGATCGCGGTAATCGTGTTGGTGGCTCCAGGACCCGAAGTGACGATGCAGACTCCGACATTGCCAGTGGTCCGGGAGTAGCCCATGGCCGACCATACTGCTCCGGCTTCGCTCTGGAAAAAGTGGGTGCGAATCTCCGAGTCGGAATGGACAGCATTCAGTCCTTCCATGATCGCTCCACCTGTGAGGGCCATGACCTGGCGAACTCCGAGTGACTTCAGCACAGCGACGAAAAGGTCGGCTCCCCTGTTTCGTTCTCTGGGTTGAGGTTCAGTGGCTGATCGTTCGTGCATGGCTGGCAAGTCCCACGGCGGCCCTTACGGTATCACCGGCAGGAGCAGGTGCGATGGGTATTCCTCACTGTGGTAAACCGTGTTCTGTACCACCACCGGGCTCGACTCGTCATAGTTGTTTCCGCCCGTGTTCAGATTCCGATCAAAGCGAGGGAAACTGCTGCTGGACACCTCCAGCCGGATGCGGTGTCCGGGGCCGAAGTAGTTGCTGGTGGCGTGAAGATTGATTCGGAGCTCGTAGACCATCCACACCTTCCGGCCCAGGCCTTCCCGGTAGCGAGCCCGCAGGATGCCTTCCTGCACGTTATAGGCCTTGCCGTCCGGGTAGACGTCTACCAGCTTTCCCGTGAAGTCCGTGTCTTTTCCTGTTGAAGAGACGTACAGAACCAGTTCCATCGGGCCCGTGATCTCTACTCCCTCAGTCAGAGGCGGTGTGGAGTAAACGAGCACGTCGTTGCGAATCTCGATTTCGGACTGATCGAATGCACCCGGTGCTGCGTCAGCACTGGCCGTGCAGCACATCGGCCCGCCCAGGGAGGGAACCGGTGTGCGGGGGTCGTAGCTAAACTTGTCGGCAAGGGCCACAGAGGGCGGGTCGGGCTTGAGCGTCCCGCTCCCAAAGCGGCTGTTGGCCCTCCCGTCGCTGTGCAGATAGTACTCTGTGAAGACGGTCCGCGGAAGTGGCCAGGCGTCGCTTTCTCGCCACTCGTTTCGGCCCATCACATAGAGCTGGGCTCTCGGCATCCCGGTAATGCCGTTCTTTTCCCCTTTCAACCAGTAGCCAAACCAGTCCAGATAGATCTTCCAGTAGTCGAGGCGGGCGTCTCCCAGGCCGCGGTCTCCGAGGCTTCTTCAGAGAGGCAATGCGTGGTGGGAGAGATGATGGCGAACTGATTGTCGCGTCCTCTGGCGCTCTCCGCGTTCTTCTGCAGCAAATTGAATTGGTCCAGGGTCTCGCCGGCGCCATAGTCATACCAGGAATTCACATGGATGGCCGGAACATCAAAGCGATCCGACTCGTCCACATAGCCGAGCTTCTCCCACCAGGGCTCCAGAGGCTCGTGTATCAGGAAGTCTTCGAAGTCGGTGGGAGGGCCACCCAGATTTGCCAGCATATCGACCAATGGAAGTGATTTCCAGACTTCCCGGTAGTCGGCGTCGGGGGGACGCGGTCGGGGGTTGAAGAAGTCCCCGTATCTGGCCCAGAACTCATCGCCCGCCTGGGCAGGAGCTTTCAGGAAGAGCTTGCTGCCGTTGTTCAGAAACCAGCCGAAGGAGATGGCCAGTTCGAAGGTGCCGCCATTGAGGATGCCGGCCCAGCGAGTCACTCCTCCGGCTGCCTGGGAGATGGCTGTGGCGTGATTGGGGTGTCGCATCGCTGCCAGCTGGATCTGGTTTTCACCCAGATAGGAGCAACCGAAGGTGCCGATCTTGCCGTTCGACCAGGGTTGGCGGGACAGCCACTCGACCGTGTCATAGCCGTCTTGCCGCTCCGCAGCATTGATCGTAAAGACGCCTCCCGACTCGAATCTACCGCGCACGTCCTGGACCGCCACCAGATAGCCCTGTCCGGCGAAAAAATGGGCGTCAGAGCCGGCTCTTCGCTGCGGGCTCTTGTTGTACGGGGTACGAATCAGTATCACGGGAAGTTTCTGGCTGATTCCCTCTGGAATGTACAGATCCGTCGAGAGCTTCACACCGTCGCGCATGGCGACGAGGACACTCTTCTGCAGCCTGACTTTGTGTCGGGGTTCTGCTCGGACAGACTGTTCATTTTGAAGGGCGCTGACGACAGGCCCCGGCAGGAGCCATAGCAGGATCAAGGGTAAGAGTTTGCCGTTGCTCATTGTGTCCTCCAGAAGTTCGCCGTTGAGCCCAGGAAACGGTGAGCTGGGTGGGCTGACACCTCACCGTTTTGTTGGTCCGTTTGCGCTCTGTACAAGTCACCTACTCCCGCGGCATTACCGGCAGGGCCACATGGGACCCGTAACCCTCTTGGTGATAGACCGTCTGGTGAGCCACTCTCCATTCCGTGTCCGTGGCGATCGGGTTCCCCGTGTTCTGATTGACTACTATAAAGGGATAGGCGCTGCTCGAGATCTCAATCCGGACCTGGTGGCCGGGCAGAAAGGTGTGGGCCATGTCGCGCAGCAGAATCCGGTACTTCTCGACCTTTCCAGGCTCCAGAAGCTGTGGATTCTGATAGCCGTTGCGAAAGCGGGCCCGGATCACGCCCACCGCCATAGCCCCGATCCCGATGGCTCTCCCGTCGGGATAGACGTCCACGATCTTGGCCGTGAAATCCGTGTCCCTGGCGTCGCTGGCGGCATACAGTTCGACAAAGGGATTGCCGATGACCTCCACCCTCTGCTCCAGAACTTCACTGGTGTACACCAGGACATCTTCACGCCTCTCGATGGGGCGCTGATCGACGGGCTCGTACCACGGAGAGTTGACGGGCACCGGGTCCTTCGGGTCGTAAGTGAAGTTGTCGATCGGCTCCGCCGCAGGTGCCCTCCAGCTCAGTGTTCCGTCACCAAACAGAGTGTTGGCCTGTCCTCGACTGTGGAAATAGAGTTTCTTGAAGGTGGCCTGAGGAGGAGGGTAATCGTCCAGGTCCCGCCAGCGGTTGTCGCCCATCACGTAGACTCGGGCCCGCGGAAAGTCGAAGGTCTCGGTAGACCCCCTGAGGTAGTGATCAAAAAAGGCCAGATGCAGCGCCCGGTTGTCCACCACTGCATCGGGCGAGAACTCCATCTCTCCCGATTTCGTGACGCCCCCCAGAAAGGTCTGGCGGTGGGTCCAGGGTCCCAGCAGCAGGTGCTGCCTGTCGCGGGCTGGAGAGTGTTTCCGCATTCCCTTCCAGTATTCGACTGCCGAAGGCTGGTCTCCGTCGAACCACCCAGCCACGTGCAGGGCCGGCACGTCGATCTTGGCATAGGTTTCCGGACCAAACTGAATGCTCTCCCAGTAGGGATCCCAGTCGGGGTGATCCAGAAACGCCCGGAAGAGGGGCATCTTGCGCCCGAACACTTCGTCTCTGGTGATGAGCGGACGATGGGCCTCAACCCGAGCCATGTCCAGACCTGCCGTGTTGGGTCCCTGGTAGATGCGACTCTGAACCACGTTGGTCCAGCCGAAGGTCCAGCCCAGAAGAGCTCCGCCACTGTAGTTGAAAGCAGCGTCAAAGCCTCCCGAGGCGGTGGGAACCAGTCCGACCAGGCTGGGAGCTCCGGAGCGGGCCGCCATCCACTGAGTGCTTCCCAGATAGGAGACCCCCAGCATGCCCACCCGGCCGCTGGACCAGGGTTGGCGGGCCAGCCACTCGACGGTATCGTAGCCGTCTTCGTTGTCATCGGGCAGGAAGCCGAACTCTCCGTCGGAGTCGCCTCTTCCGCGCACGTCCTGGACCGCCAGAACATATCCCCGGCTGGCAAAGTAGTGTCCCAGATCGGGGAACTTGAGACGGGCCATCGTTTTCAGGTACGGCGTCCTCATGAGGAGAACCGGGTAGCGCCCCTCCGGGAGAGGCAGCCAGATGTCGGCGGAGAGGGTCACGCCGTCGCGCATGGGAACGCGCGCGTCAAAAAGATTTCTGACTTCGAGTCCTTCTTCGGCCCATCCCCAGGACACGGCCGTGACGGCGATCCAACAGGCGAGGAAAAGGGCGCCTCTTTGGCTCATGCGACCGGGTTTGCAAATAATCATGTTCAACCTCTCCTGGTCCGCGGGTCTGGTGCCGGCGGAAAAAAGGGGACAGTCTACTTTTTTCGGTCGTGGCTGACCTCTGTGCTCCTGAAGCTTCCAGCACCCGAAAGAAAGTAGACTGTCCCCTTTCTTTCCTACCACAAGGGTCGCCCCTACGCTGATTTACCGACCGGTTCTACATTCTCCTGTGCAGAGTCATTTGGAGACCGTTCTTCGGGACCAGCGTGAAAACGGCCTGAGGTTCCACGGGCTGATCGGGTACGACCTCCAATCGATAACGTTGTCCTATTGTGGCTAAGACCAGCTGGGTCTGCATCAGTGCAAAGTTGGCTCCTATGCAGATGCGCGGACCTCCTCCAAAAGGCATGTAGTGAAAGCGGGGTCGGCGGGCCACCCGATCCGGCCGGAATCGCTCCGGATCGAACTCCTCTGGACGGGACCAGAGATCGGGATGATGATGGATCACATAGGGGCTGATAAACACGTCGGAGCCGGCCGCTATCTCACAGCCCCCAATCTCGTCGTTTTCGACTGCGTTTCGCATCATGAACCAGACGGGAGGATACACTCGCATCGATTCGGAAATCACCATCATCGTGTATTCGAGGCGGGGCAGATCTGCCGCGGTTGGTGTTCGTCCACCCAGGACCTCCCTCCATTCTGCGTGCACCCGGCGCTCCACATCCGGGTAACGGGAGAGCACGTACCAGGTCCAGGCGATACCGGTCGAGATCGTTTCCTGCCCGGCCAGGAACATGGTCAGGAGCTCATCCCGGAGCTGGCGGTCCGTCATTCCTTCTCCTCTCTCCTCATCTCGGGCCCGCAGCAAGATGGAGAGCAGATCTCCCTGGTCTTTTCCGGAGCGGCGGCGCTCTTCAATGAGCCGATAGACAATCTTCTCGAGCGTCTGCTCCGCTTCCAGTAACTGGTTCTCAACCAGGCTGGAGGTCTCTGTTTCATCTTCCTGAACCTCCCTCAGCTCTTTCATGATTCCCAGGTAGGCGGTCAGAGCCTCGTCGACGGCCAGCGCTTCTTCACTCGAGGGGTCCATGCTGAAGAGGGACTCGAGGAGAATGGACAGGGACAGGTGCATCATCTCATTCGAGATCTCCAAGGGCTGGTCGGAGTCGGCATTTTCTGCCCAGCGCTCCAGAAGTGCCCTGGTGGAGGAGGTCATCCTGGCGGCCAGCAAGTCCAACCCTTTCCTGTGGAAGGCCGTCTGCGTGAGTTTTCTCTGGCGCCTCCAGAGTTCTCCCTCACTGGAAAGCAGGCCGTCGCCCATGAGGAGCTTGAAGGAGAGAAGAAAGCCTCTTCGTCGGGTCATTTCGTCGGATGATCCGTCACCTTCACTTCGCCGCTGCATCTGGATGCGATCACGCTCTCGTTTTGCATACCCCTTGGTGTAATTGCGCTTGTTTTCGACGAGTACGTGTCGAATGTAGTCAGGGTGCGCAATCAGGTGGCTGACCAGCTCGGGTCCCAGTCGAAAGCGAACGATATCGCCATAACGGCGGCGGCTCTCGACAAGAAGGTGCAGCGGATCTTTGCGCAGCTCGGGCAGGCTTCCCAGCCGCGGGTCGCCTTTGGGGCCGGGGGCCTCTTTTCGTTTCCCCCTCCCTCTCTCCATTCCAATTACCTCAATTTCACCCAGATGGGACTGGCCCAGGCCAGGTTGCGGTCGTGCTGCTCGACGCGCACATAGTAGTAGTGCTCGCCGGGTTCCAGGTCGCTGTCCAGAAAGGTGAACTCCATTCTCTCACCGCTGCCGGGTCGCCGAAAAACATACTGGTTGTCACGGACCAGCACGATCTCCTTGATGTTGGAGGTGCCGATGGTCTTGACGTAGAGCGTGGGGATCCTGGTAGTGGCAAAACTGTCGCCGTGGATATGGTCCGCGGAGCCGTCACGGAGTCGAAAGTTGAGGAGGATGTTGCTGGTGGCCCCGTAAGTGTGGCGCTGACGCATGGCTTCGAGCAAGCCCTCCCGTGTGAAGTCCTCGGCCAGGATCATGGCGTAGGACGTGTGAGTCGAGATGTGATCGGAACTCGCCTGGACGCCCAGTTTGTAACCCTTGGCCCAGGCCTCCCAGACGAAGCCGAGGGGACGATAACTCCCCGCCCACAGGTCGGTACGATCCTCGGCGGAAGCCAGTGGTGCTCCCGGATGCTCGGCCGAGGTTCTGGCTCCCTGGAAGATCTCGACCACCGGCTCCAGCTCAGGATCGTTATCCCGCCAGTCCGTACCCATATAGGTGTGGGAAGTGTGGGGAATGGCAATGCCGTTGGTTGCCCGCAAGTGGGGATAGAGAAATGGCCCGCTGCTGCTTTCTCTCTCCTCTTCGGTAATGGGCAGAGTCCGGTTGCCCCTCCTGGCGTAGACGATGTTGCGGTGCCCGTTGGGATAGCTGACGCTGCGCTCGTAACCGAACAGGGTCACAAAGAAACCGGGCAGGTGGAACATGTCTTCCGACTTTTCGATCCGCCACCAGGTGTATTCCTGGTCCTCGCCCGAGTTGTGGTCACTGACCATGTAGAAATCCATGGCCGCTGCATCTAGCATGTAGCGATAGGAATCGAAAAGGCTCCCTTCGCCGGCTCCGTCGACAGAGATATCGGTGTGCCGGTGCAGGTCTCCCCGGTAGATCCGATAGGTCTTGTCCCCAGCCGTAATCGCGTAGTCCCGGAGGGAGGCCACCTGCTCCTGCTCCCGGGGCTCGGTGGGGAGTCGGGTGGGAGCCTCACCCCCTCGGGGACCGAGAACAGGGGGCTGAGATGGCTTGTTCTTGAGCTGGTTCGCCACATCCGCGATCAGAATCTGATTGTCACGCGGCAGATCTCCGAAACTGCTGTTTCCCCAGAGACGCTGATCCGTGACCCAGGCCAGGTAAACCTCACCCTGGGAAGTCACCGTCGTATCGACCGGCCGGCCGTTCCGGCCAACGGACTCGGGTATCAAGATGGGATGTGACCACTGGTCTCCATCGTAAAAGGAAGCCATCACTTCCCACTTGGTCCCAGACCCCCAGTTCGTTTCGGAGCGATTGGCTACGGTTCGCGTTTGAAAAGCAATCCACATCCGACCCTGCGAGTCCGAGGTCAGGCGGGGACTGTGGGAATAGCGATCAAGGCCGGGCGGCAGCAGGCGTCCCAACCGGTCTCGCGGCTCCAGCCAGCGGGAACCATCATAGATGGCAACGCCAATCCGTCGAGCCTCGTACAATCCGGTTCCACCGGTCAGAAGAAAGCCCGTGTCTTTACCCCAGTTCTCCTCTGCCAGGTCGTAGGCCACCCAGACGCGATCCAGAGCATCTACGGCAACGCTCGGATAAGCATGGAAGCGAGCTGAGTCCGTGACACGAAGGATGGATCCGGGATGCCCCTCCCGTATCGAGCGCATGCGGATGTTATAGCTGCCCCCGTCGTAGGTGTCCCAGACCACCCAGGCGACTCCCCGGCTGTCCACGGCCACGTGCGGATGCCAGTCATTGGTGCGCCGACTCTTGCCGGGATCGCTCAAGACTGTCTCGGCAGACCAGCGACCGCCCTCCAGCGTTCGATGGTGAATGTCGAAACGTCCCCCCCGCCCCGCCTGCCAGACTAGATGGAGCCTGCCCCGATCGTCTGCCGCCAGCCTGTGAAACAGATGATTGCCGGGTGTAGAAGTCAGCTCAACGATGTCGCCCCAGGAACTTCCATCGAACCAGCGGCCCTTCAGATACCAATCGGTCCCGGCTCGCTGGGACCAGACGATCCAGGCTCGACCCTGCTCGTCGATGGCCATTTCTGTGCCGAACAGATCACCAGGCTCCCGCGTCACTTCCACCGGCTTGCCCCAGATGCCATTCTGAGCACGGCGAAATAAGACGCGATCACGTTCCTCTCGGTAACCGATCCAGGCGAAATAGAGGTGGCCCTCCCCGTTTTCCACAATGGAAGGATAATCGTCTTCGTACTCCTCAGTGGTGAGGTGCTCGACGGGGGGAACCCGGGAAACCTTAACCCGTGTTACCAGAAAGTACAGGGGGGTCGTCTCTGGAACGTCGCCCACCCGGAAAGCAAAATCTCCCTGTTCCGTCTTCACCTCGAGACGTGCGTCATCCGGAGCCCTGTAGTAGACCGTCACGCCCACAATCATGGCACGGGTGGCATGGGGAACCGGAAGCTCGTTCAAATGCATGGTACCCCTGGATTCGGGCCAGGCACTGGTGGCTGCCTCCCAACTGTGGTCCTGAACCAACTCGGCTTCGTCGCTGAAGTGATGTCCGCGCAACTCTATGATCTGCCCCTGGGAGATCCGCATGGATCCATCCCACTGTGTCGGTTCGTGGTCACGGATTCCCAACTCGAGATTCAGGGCGCGAAGGGGGAAATCAGCCTCCTGATTCGGAAGACTGCCGGCGGCGACGGCTTCTGACAGAACTACGGAGGGAGCACTTTCAATAGATAGTGCCCACAACAGGACAAGAAGTGCGCCGAGTGCTGCTCCCGCCCATGTCTTCATGAAGCTCCGATCGGGAATCCTGCCCCGTCCCTACTTCCACACCTGCCTGGCCACCCGCAGAAGGTTCTGGCCCAGAACGGCTCGAACCTCTTCATCACTGTAATCCAGCTTGAGAAGTCCTTCGGTTACCTCCGGGAGTTGCTCGGGCTGCACCAGTGTGACCCCATCTTCATACTCGCAACCGGGCGGGTAAACGCTCGAAACGGTCGTCAAGTCGACTTCACACACGGAGGGATCAATCGTGTAGTCCAGGCCGATCCCCACGTGGTCGGCGCCGATGAGTTGAACCGCATAATCGATATGGCGAACCATGCTCTCGGTTCTGGTCTGGAGGTCGCCCAGAAAGATTCCGATTCCGTTGATGCCGACCACTCCGCCGCTCTTTGCACAGGCCTTCATCAGGTCGTCTGGAATGTTGCGAGGATGATTCTTGAGAGCGCTGGGATTGGAGTGGGTGAAGAGTACCGGGTTTTGCGAATACTCGAACACGTCCCGGCAGGTTCGGTGGCCGGTGTGAGAACAACAGACCAGCATTCCCACGCTGGCCATTTCATCCAGCATCCGGCGCCCGAAATCAGTGAGCCCCGGATCGTCGTCGTGGATGCCTCCTCCCACCCGGTTCGTGAGGTTGTAAGCAATGGACATCCAGCGAACGCCCAGATCGTAATACAGACGGATGAGGCTCACGTGCTCTTCAATCGCCACAGTCCCCTCGATGTCAAAGCAAACTGCCAACTTGGCTTCCTGGCCGGCCCTGAGAATCTCATCCACCGTGAGTGCCAGAACATAGTCCTCAGGATGGGTCAGCAACCAGTTCCGCAGGTGGGCGAGTCGCAGAATCGTGCGCTCCCAGGGATAGGCGTCAAAACCCACGTTGATCACCAGCATGTCCACACCCGAGTCCCTGAAGCGTCTCAGGTCCGGCATGTACCTGTTGTCCAGATCCAGGGTCACGCAGGCATGATTGTCCCAGACCAGGGCATTCGCATGGACTTCGGCAGCCCGCGGAGAAACGTTCCAATTCGTCATAAGTACCTAGATAGAAACCCACAACAGTTGGAGACGTCAACCGAAATCAGGCTGGAACAATCACTCGTCGGGCATGACCGGCAGCAGCAGGTGGGACGGATACTGCTGGCCGTGGTGGATCGTCTGATGGGCCACCTTCCACTCGGTGTCGGTCGCAATCGGGTTCCCGGTGTTCTGATTGGGCGCCAGGAAGGGGTAGGCCGAGCTGGATACCTCGATCCGAATCCGGTGGCCGGGCAGGAAGGTGTGGGCCAGGTCCCAGAGCGGGATTTCGTACTTCTCTACCTGACCGGCTTCCAGGAACTGGGGTTCGCCATAGCCGTTGCGGTAACGGGCTCGGACAACTCCGCAGGGCAGGGTCCCCAGGCGCACCGCTCTCTGGTCCGGATAGACGTCGATGAGCTTGGCCGTGAAGTCCGTGTCCTTCGCGTCGCTGGCGGCATAGAGCACCAGTTTCGGGTTGCCGATGATCTCCAGGCGTTCGATCAGCACCTCACTCGTGTAAACCAAGACGTCGTCCCGGCGTTCGATGGGGCGCTGGTCGAGCGGTAATTCCTCCGCTCCCAGATACCCGGGGACCGGATTGTGAGGATCGTAAGTAAAACCATCGGTCGGTTCGTCAGCCGGCAGGGTCCAGTTCAAAGAACCGTCTCCCAGCAGCGAATTGGCGCGGCCCCCGCTGTGCAGGAAGAGCTTGCGGAACTCGGCCTGGGTGGGTGGATACTCGTCTAGATCGCGCCAGCGGTTATCCCCCATGACATAGACACGGGCTCTGGGAAAGTCAAACCGCTCCGCCGTGCCTTTGAGAAAATGGTCGAAAAACTCAAGGTGCAGCGCCTTGTTGTCCACGATTGAGTCGCCTGAGAACTCCATCTCGCCCAGCTTGGTCACACCACCCAGAAAGGTCTGGCGGTGTGTCCAGGGACCGAGCAGCACATACTGCTGGTCCCGCGCAGGTGAGTGCTTCCTCATTCCCCTCCAGTAGTGGAGATGAGAGGGTTGGTCACCGTCGAACCAGCCGGCTACGTGCAGGGCCGGGATGCCGATCTGCTCGAACACCTCGGGCCCGTAGTGGATATCCTTCCAGTGGGGATCCTGGTCGGGGTATTGGACGAAGTCCCGGTACAGCCACATCTTGCGTCCCATGGCCTCATCCATGGTCAGGAGGGGTCGGTGAGCATAGACACGATCCCAGTCGATTCCCGCTGCATTCGGTCCCTGCAGGATCCGTCCCATCACGGTGTTGGTCCAGGTCAGGGCCCACTCCATCAGCAGCGCCCCATTTTGCCAGTTGTGGGCCACGTTGAAGCAGGCCGCCGCAGTGGGGACGATGCAGACCAGATGGGGTGGCCTCTCCCGGGCCGCCAGCCACTGCACTGCACCCAGATAGGACACTCCCATCATCCCGACTCGGCTGTTGGACCAGGGCTGCCGGGCCAGCCACTCGATCGTGTCGTAGCCGTCCGGTCGATCCGCCGCGTAGAACGCGAATTCTCCGTCCGAGTCCCCCCGCCCGCGGACATCCTGGATCGCCCAGACGTAACCCCGGCTGGCAAAATATCGACCGAATTGAGGAGATTCAAGAAGGGCCCGGGTCTTCAGATAGGGAGTTCGCATCAGAATCACCGGATATCTGCCTTCTTCCAACGGAAGCCAAATGTCCGCCGAGGTCTCCACTCCGTCCCGCATCGGAATGCGGACGTCGAAAAGCTGGCGCACTTTGCCCTGGGAATGGGCGGGCAGGCTCCCGAGGACAAGAATCGATACCAGGATCAGCAGCCTGTTTCGGCCCTGGAAAGTTCTGTCAAACAGGTGCTTTCTCGAGATCGTGGCGGCCTTCTTCTGCATCGGGCTTCTCCCTCTGAACCTTCCCGGGGGCTTTCCTGGTGTGGGATTATCTTGCAGGGGTTCATCCCCTAATGCAAGCCTGTCTGCAACAGGTCGCTCAAGCGCACGAGAGGTGAATGAGCATGGTTCGACCGCCAGGGATCTACGTTTGCTGGCAAGGCACGAGGAGGAAGTCGATGCTTGGTCATCGGGGCCGCCAGCCTCAAAGGGGGCAACAGAGCAGACTACACTGGGGATGTTGTGGAGAAGCCAGACGTCTCCTGAATAGAGGATTTCCGTCAGGAGCGGGACCAGACGACCGGGAAAGTTGCACAGGCCATCGGATTTCCCGGCTTCAGCCCCCCGCTGATGGGAGGAGACGTATCCCAGGGTCATTCTGCGAAACGGGTGTCATCCCCCAGCCAGCGCGTGGAAAGGACCCGCCGAGATGTGGTCAGTGAGACATTGCCGGCTGCTCCGTGGAGGGTCATCCCGTGGAAGACGACACAGTCGCCCGGCTCCACAGGCCAGCACAGGATCTCATATCGATCCGGCTCTCCATCGATGTCGGGTACGGTTTCAAAGGACGCACTCTCGCCCGCCCGGCTCGAATCCTTCAACTGATAGTTCACGGCCGTCGCAAACTTGCGCGGGAAAAACATGCGGCCCCAGGCATGAGAACCATTCACGAACTTGAGGCTGCTCTCCAGTGGCACGGAATCGAGCGGCATCCAGATGGAGCAGATCTGACGGCCATCGATCGGGTAATAGGGCTGATCGTGGTGCCAGGGTGACGGTTTCGTGGTGCCGGGCTCCTTGATGAGAACATGCTCATGGTAGAAGATGGCTTTTTCAGACTGCATCAGGCGCGCGGCGATTTCTGCTGCCGGAGACGCATAGACGAATTGACGATACTCGTCGATCTGCTGCCAGTTGCAGTAGTCGTTGAAGAAGCGACCTGGACCCTTGTCCCCCTTCAGGAACTCGGAGAACTGGCCGGGGGTCTCCAGGTTCCGATCGATCCCGCTGGCAACGGCTTGCAGCCACTGTTCGTTAAAGACTTCACGAAGGCAGATGGCTCCATCACGTTGAAAGGTCTGGATGTGTTCATCCGTAACAAAGGATCTTGCCATCACGATTCTCCCTCACAACACGTGTTCCTCGAGCAGAGCAGGCCGTAGGGCACGGTTATCAACCGTGCCGAACTGAACTCGTCTGCACAGATCATCCATTTCCGGGCCATCGTTGCCATCTCCATTCGTTCGGCACGCCAGGTTGGCTTGCGGCCTACGGCCTCCAGTCAGACACCTCATCCAGCGGGAATTTGGGACGTCGCAACTTTTGAAACTCCGTGTGCTCGAGGGTGAAGTCGTGAACGCAGGGTTCGTAGACGACCTCGATGACCCCCGCCCAGGGCCCGAAACTGGCCCGGAAATGGCCGCTCGACTTGAGGCCGATAAAGCGCATGCGACGCGTATCCAGTCCCAGGCTTCTGGCCGAGCTCTTGTCACTAGGTGTGGAAAAACATCAGGCGGCTTTCTCCTCCGGGACTTGGTTGACCGGGACTCCATTGACATATTTGGCGCCCTGGTAGACGTCTTTCATCAGCTCCGGTGCCTTCAACCGGCGGAATCGCTGCTCCGCCACCAGCAGCATCTTCCAGATCACCGCCTGGGCGTTTTCCACTTTCTTGAATCGCTTGGCCGCGTCCGTTCGCAGCCGAAGAGCGGCAAACGGTGACTCCACTGGATTGGTGGTTCGCAGATGCTGCCACTGCTTCTTTGGATAGTTGTAAAAGGTCACCATCCGGTCCCAGTCCTGCTCGATTAGCTCAGCCGCCAGAGTCAGCCCTCGCTGCCGGCACCAGTGCTGAAAAACCTTCTTGAGTCGTTGTGCTTCTTCTCGAGTCTCGGCGTAAGGGATCTGCCGCAGGATCAGCAAGGCCGGCTTGTGCACTCGCTTAGGGAGCTTGGTCAGCAGGTTGACGATCCGATGATTCCAGCAGCGCTGCTCCTCGGCCTGGGGATAGACGTTGCGCAAAGCTCCCCAGATGCCCAGGTGGCCGTCTCCGATCACCAGCCGTGGACAGCCCATCCCCCGGCGCTTCAAGTCGCGCAGTACTTCCGACCAGCTCTGGGTCGATTCCCGATAGCCGCTCGTGACCGACACCACGGCTTTGCTTCCGTCACTTAAGGCGGCCAGCACCACCAGCAGGACTGCCTTTTCCTTCTCCAGACCCGCCTTGACGTAGATTCCATCTACCCATAAATACACCACTTCCAGATCATTCAAGGGTCGACTCTGCCAGACCTCCCATTCGGCCTGCCACTTCTCTTTCAATCTGGCCACCGTGGAGGACGACAGGTGCGCCTTTTCCCCTAAAAGCCCTCTCAGAGCCAGATCAAAATCCCCCAGCGCCAGACCATGCAAGTACAGCTCAGGGATCAGTTCTCGAACCTGCCGCGTCCGCTTGGCAAACAGGGGCAACACCCGACTTTCAAAGTGTTCCTCTAGATCCCGCACTCGAGGCCTTCGAACCTGGATCGTCCCCGAGCTCAGCGTCAGATGCCTCGGCTTCCCATATCCATTGCGATAGCCCGACGGAGCGTCCACGGCCCTTCGCCGCTCACTCTTACGCCGCCCTAATAACTCCGTGACTTCCTCCTCCAGCAGCTCTTGAACCCAGCCTTGGATCTTCTCCCGCACCCAATCTTCCAGCTCCTCGAAACAAACTCTTGACTCGACACTTTCCTCAATGTTCTGCTTGCTCATGCGGTGTGTACTCCTTCCGTTGCGGGCCTTTCGGCCCTGGGTTTTAAATCAACCCGGAAGGATACTCACCGCCTATGCTATTTACACACCTTCTGATGGTAGCTCCTTCTGGCCAGAGCCGAATCGAGGGGCTGCTCTCGTTTGCTCACCAGGATCACGTGAATTCCATTCTCCACGATATGGGCAGAGGGGCCCAGAGATCCCCCCAGGCCCTCATACATCGGTCCCTCGTACTGAAAGGACCCGTCTGAGCAGGCCACCACTTTCGCAGTCATTGAAACCGGTTTTCCCTGGAGGGGAGACTTGCCTCCCACCTCCAGGCTCAAGGTGGATCCGTTCCCTGCCTCCATACATTTCTTGACGCCCTCCGGGTCGGTGATGTAGAGGACACAGGCGTCCTCCAACTCCGCCTCCATGAACGCCTGCAGAACGCCGGTGCTGTCTCCGGGAGAACCGCCGCCGGGGTTGTCGTTGGTGTCCGCCACAATCACCGGATAAGGCCCCTGCCGGTGCCGTTGCAGCACATCGGTGGTCTTCAGTCTGGGAAAATCCCAGAGCACATGACGCTTGCTGAAAAGCCACCCGGCGTATTCATTCGCGCAGCTCTGCGCCAGCGCCTGGTCATCTTCCGTCGTTACGAAAACCGACATACCCATGTCGGCGACATCCGCGAAGGGAAAACCGTGGCTCAGAGAAGCGCACACGACGCCGGACTTTTCTTTCATTGCCTGGAGGCGATCCATGACCTCCTTCATGGGGGGCAGGGCGGTGACGTCGTTGCCAGCCACCGCAGTCATGGGGAGCTGACACAGTGCCATGGTGGGGTGCAGGTTGTCGCGGAGAATGCGGGCCAGCACGTCGGCACATTCCCGTCTTTTTTGGGCCATGTCCACCTCGGGATAGGTGTCACGTCCGATCAGCACATCTGCCTGTTCGACCATCTCCGAGGTGATGTGGGAGTGGATATCCAGTTGTCCGACAATGGGGACCCCGGAACCGACCGCCTCGCGAAGCGCCGCCAGCATGTACCCTTCCGCGTCATCGACCCCGTCGGCCACCATCGCCCCGTGCAGTTCCAGCAATACTCCGTCGACCGGGTGACTTGCTGAAATTCCCTCCAGTATGTGGTCGAGCAGGTCCTCCAGAAGAGGGCGCGGCAACGGACCGCTCGGATAGGCCTCGGCAAAGACAGTCGGGATCAACTCAAAGTCGTGGGCACGGGCGCCCTCGATAAAACCTCCGGTAGGCGTGTTGGTCCCGGTAAAGGTCTTCAGCACCTCCTCACCCTGGACGTAAAAGTGTTCCCGGAAATTCTCGAGGGTGGTGGGGACCTGTGTGAAGGTACTGGTTTCGTGACTGATACAACCGGTGATGATTCGCAAAGGACTCACCGCGTTCCACGTTCCACGTTCCACGAAAGTGTAATCTGGAACTGAAAGTGGGAGGGGCCTCGGGCCGCGACCGCCCGAAGGCGCCTCCCACATTCCAATCACACCTCGCCATCCACATCCCTCAATAGTTCACACCCCTGGCCCAGCACGAGTCCCTTGACCTGCTGGGCCGGTGGTGCTGGGAAGAAGGCAGACACCACGGTTCCCGCCCCAACGGTGGTCAGGGATGTGGCAGCCGCGTACCACCAGTGCGAAAACGGTTGCGCCAGGGCTACCAACAGACTCATGCCGATACCGGCTGCCAGGCCGGCCAGGGCTCCGGGAGCATTGGCCCGTCGATTCAGCATCCCGAGCAGGAAGATCCCGAGCAGGGGACCCCCCATGGTTCCCATGATTTTGATGATGATTTCGTAGACGTTTTCACCCAGATAGGGGACGAGCAACGCAGCGATCGTGACCAACACGCCAAAGCCGGCACAGCACACCCGGGTCAATCCCAGCCCCAGCTCTCGGCCCGGGAGCCAGTCGCTGACCACCAGCGCCGTCAGGCTGTTGATGCCGCTGTCCATGCTGCTCATGGCGGCAGCGAAAAGCCCGGCCAGGAGCAGCCCCAGCAGTCCCGCCAGCTGGATTTCATTCTTGATGAAATAAGGCAGTAACTGATCCTGCCTGGCCAGTTCGGGGAAACCACTTCCTGCCGCAGCGCCTGGGGGTACGTTCTGGTGGTAAAAGGCGAAAATGGTGGATCCCACGGTGAAGAACAGAGAGCAGATAAGCAGACTCATCAGGATGCCGAGGGCCAGGGCGCGGCGAGCAGCGCTCACACTGGGCATGGCCACGTAGCGCTGAACGATGGTCTGTTCCGTGGCGTAGATCCCCAGGTAAGCGAACAGGGCCAGGGCCACGGCGGAGAAAAATGTCCCCCCGTCCGGCCGATTCAGCTGCATATTGAACATCTGAAACTTGTCGTACTGCGCTCCCAGGGCCCACACTCCTGCCAGACCGCCTTCGACGTGTCCGAGGGCCAGAAAGAGAACAATAGACATCCCGAAACCGAGCGTGAGGGCCTGCAGCACGTCCGTCCAGATGACAGCTTCAAATCCGCCCACGACCGTGTAGAGGGTGGTAAACAGCCCCATCAGAACGATGGCCCATCTGAGCTCGCTTTCATTCAGACCCAGCACAACCTGCACAATCATGCCGACCGCGTAGAGCAGGGAGCCCATCCAGGCGAGGTTGTATAAGGTGTAGAGGAAACTCCCCAGCAGTTGATGGATGCGCCCGAAACGCCATTCCAGGTACTCGTAGGCGCTGGTCAGGCGCATGCGGTGATAGATGGGGATGAACACCCAGGCAACCACGGGTACCACCCAGAGCGGGATGAGGAGGATCGCCAGGTACAGATGGTAGTCGGCATAGGCGCCTTCCCGCGGCAGCCCCACGAATGAGAGTGAACTGAACGCCGTGGCGAAGAGGGAGATGCCGATGGCCGGCCAGTTCATGCGTCGACCACCGACAAAGTAGTCCTCATTGGACTGCTGGCGTCGCGCAAACCGCAGGCCGATCAGGACCACGGCCACTACATACCCGATAAAGAGAACCCAATCGACCGCCGCTATGTTCCTGTTCCTTTCCTGTGTCGGGCCCTCGAGGATCCTTCTCTTTCACTGTTTCAGTGGGCTTGCGGGCCATTATCGGGAACTGGCCGGGTTCCGTCAATCCTATCCACAGATCTTTGCTTCCGGTATGCTTGGTACTCCTATGAATACGGTACCGGGAAGAGTGCTAGGAGCCAGTGTTATGCCACTTGTGGAAGTGACCAGAGACGCCCAGATCATCAGTGACGACGTGGTCCGGTCGCTGCTGGGGGGTCTGCCCACCATCGTGGCCGAAGCCCTGAACGCCCCGGGAACGCCGATTACCGTGAAGGACGTCGATATCAGGGTCCGAACGCCGGGGCGATTTGAGGTGACTGAATTTGATCTGCAGATCGTCGTCAGTGCCAGCTATTCCGAAGAGCGAAATGAAAACCTTGCCGAACGTCACCAGCAGCTGATTGAGGCGGTCAAGACTCAGGGGGCCCTGCCGGCCGGGATCAAGGCCTACATCTGGCTCGTTCTGCCTCCGGCAAAATTTGGCGAGTTCACCGTCTGACTAATAAAGCGGGAGCGGCCGCCTCCCACATTCTCAGTCCTAGTGCACTAGCGGGTGGGAGTTTCCGAGAGTCCCAGCATTTGCCGAGCCTGCAAGGGTGTCGCAACCTCCCGATTCAGCTCCTGAATAATGCGGGCGGCCCGTGCCACCAGCTGGGCGTTACTTCCCGCTTTTTCGCCGCGGCGGTAATAGATATTGTCCTCCAGGCCAACTCGCACATGTCCGCCCATTAGAGTCGCCAGGGTGGTCATGGGGAGCTGATAGGGCCCGATCCCGGAACAGAGCCACAGGCTCCCTTCGGGGAATTCCCGCAGCATGTCGACCACATTTTGGACCGTAGGGTAACTGGAGGTCTGATACCCCATCACTGTCTGAATCCAGTATGGCTTTTGAACCAGATCCTGACTGATCAGGTCCTGGATGACCCAGGCGCACCCGGGATGATAGATCTCGAGTTCGGGGATGATGTCCCGCTTTTTCATTTCCCGGGCATACCAGCCGATCTGCTCGTAGGTCCAGGGAATACAGCCGTTGTACTCCAGCGCAGGACGGGGATGGGGCAGGGGAGCCTCCCGGGCCTTGAACTTGAACTTTGCCATCTCCGGCGAAAGGTTCAGGGAAGCGACTTCCGGGTTGGCATCCAGGCAGGCCAGCCGCTCTTCCATCGTCATCTCGTACCCGCCGCCCGTCGTGTTGTTGATGATGAGATCGGGACAGCGTTCCCGGATCTTGGTGTTGACTTCGATCCAGTCCTCTGTCGTGCTGGCAGGCTGCGGGAGATTGTTGGGATTACGGGCGTGAACGTGAACCATGGAAGCCCCCGCCTGGTACGCCTCATAGACGGAATCAGCGATTTCATCCGCCGTCTCAGGGAGATTCTCATTGTATTCTTTTCCCTGAATGCCCCCGCTACAGGCAACACAGATAATTGCAGGCGGCATTCCCTGCCGGATCTTCTCCATGAATGCGTACGAATCGGCGTAGGGCCACAGTTCCTTGCTCATTGCACCTCCCGGATGTTCATCAAGGCAACCTCTGTTTGAAGCTGTGCTCATATCTTACGCATTTCCCCATTGATCTCAAGCAGTGCTAGTGCACTGTCCGGAAAGTTCACGCCGCTACTTCGGGCGTCTTTTCGCCGACAGCTTTGTTGGGGAATTATAAAGAAAGGTTGACAGAACCGAGTTGACCCTGTATGCTATTCCTATGATGAAGAAAAGCACCAGGGCGATCCCACCGAGAAGGTCTTTCCCTTATTGAACTCTTTGAGATGTTTCCATCTGAGAAGGCCGCTGCCAAATGGTTTGAGGACGTACTTTGGCCGAACGGTCGATACTGCGGGAAGTGTGGGAGCACCAGAACTCAGCCAGCCAGCCACAAGAAAATGCCATACTGGTGCTCGGATTGCCGAAGCTATTTCAGCATCAAAACCGGAACGTCCATGGCAAATTCCAAGGTTCCCCTTCGCAAGTGGGCCTTTGCCATCTACATCTGCCTGACCAACCTTAAATCCGTGTCGAGCATGAAACTCCACCGGGATATCAAGGTGTCTCAGCCTACGGCTTGGTTTATGTTGCACCGCATCCGCGAAGCGTGGGGTGACGAGCCCAGCGGTGACTTTGCAGGTCCAGTTGAAGTGGACGAGAGCTACTTCGGCGGCCGCCGCCGAAACATGAGCAACAGCCGCCGCAAGGCACTGGCCGATACGGGTCGTGGTCCTGTTGGAAAAACCGCCGTTGTCGGAATCAAGGACCGGGCCACCAAACAAGTCCGGGCCAAGGTCACACAGCGGGTGGACTCGGAGAGCTTGCAGGGATTCGTGAAGGATAACGCCCTGCCAGGAGCCCAGGTCTACACGGACGACGCAACCGCCTATGATAGCTTGCCGTTCCCCCATGAGTCCGTTCGGCACAGCGTCTCAGAGTATGTCCGTGACATGGCTCACACAAACGGCGTGGAGAGTTTCTGGGCAACCCTGAAACGGGCGCACAAAGGAACCTTCCACAAGCTGTCACCCAAGCACCTGAACCGCTACGTGCAGGAGTTCGCCGGAAAGCACAACATGCGAGACTCAGGAACGCTTGCGCAGATGCGGGAGACGGTTGCTAGGCTTGTTGGTCGTAACCTTCTCTACCGTGACCTGATCGCTGACAACGGCCTTAGCCGGTTTGCTCGGGACTGAGCGACGAAACAGGGCCTTCGCCAGCTTCTCTGGGGTTGCGCCTTTGAGGTCTCGTTTTGGATCTAACATCGGTGGTCTCATGGTGGTATAATTCTATCATGTCGACCCCTAAGCATGGATCATTCGATAGGGTCCCGGATGATATCGTCCGCAATCTTATTGAGGGTATGCGAAAATCCTGCGCGGCCATGGACTCCAGGGCCATCCGGAATCTCGCTCACGGCAACAATGATGGCGTCAGCGATAGAAGAACGGAGAGACGGGTTTCTGGCGAATTGGTCGATGATAAGGGAACATATAATCTCTAGTGCAACAATCCGACCCTCTAGTTCCTGAATGTCATCATTACTCATCGCGTCAGATCCTCCAGTTGTGGGTACACCTACTGGCAACCACTAGCAATACACTACACCCCAGAAAACGTCGCTAGCAGCCCGTGGTGAAAGTCGAGGATAAGGGGTCACACAGCGACACTAGACTGACCCCATGGCAATGGGGAAAAAGAAACGTCGACAGCAAGAAGACCTGTGGGTCGCCACCAGTGAGCTGCCCCGCACCGCCGGCCATCCCTTCTACGAAAGACTGAATGGCCTTTTCAACGAACACGGCTTTGACGACTTCGTGGAGGGACTGTGTGCGAAGTTCTATGCAGACAAGATGGGGCGACCGAGCCTGGCTCCGGGAGTGTACTTTCGGCTGCTGCTGGTGGGGTATTTCGAAGGGATCGGATCGGAACGAGGAATAGCCTGGAGAGCAGCTGATTCTCTGGCACTGCGAGAGTTTCTGGGATTGAAACTGAGCGAGTCGCCGTCTGATCACTCCACGATCTCCCGAACCCGACGACTGATCGATGTGGCTACCCACGAAGCAGTCTTTGACTGGGTACTGAAGCGGATCGGGGCGAGCGGCCTGCTGCGGGGCAAGACGATCGGCATCGATGCCACTACGCTGGAAGCGAATGCAGCGCTGCGCAGCATCGTGCGCCGGGACAGCGAGCAGGGGTATGAAGAGTTTTTGATGGAGCTGGCGAAAGCCTCCGGGATTGAGACGCCGCGACGGGAAGATCTGGCCAAACTGGACCGCAAGCGCACGGGCAAAGGATCGAACCGGGTTTGGAAGCACCCGCATGATGCGGATGCGCGGATTACCAGAATGAAGGACGGGCGGACGCACCTGGCGCACAAGGCGGAGCATGCAGTGGATCTGGAGACCGGAGCGATTGTCTCGGTGACGGTACAGGGAGCCGATCAAGGGGACACGCAGACCATGGTGAAGACCCTGACGGAAGCGGCCGAGAAGGTGGAACAAGCGCTGCCGGAGGGACGAGGCATCGAAGAGGTGGTGGCCGACAAGGGGTATCACAGCACGCAGCGGATGGTGGACCTGGATGCGGTGGGACTGCGCAGCTATGTGAGCGAACCGAGGCGAGGGAAGCGACGCTGGCGAGGAGACCGGCAGGGGCAGGAAGCGGTGTATGCGAATCGGCGGCGCATCCGGGGAGAGCGAGGGCAGCGGCTGCTGCGGCAACGAGGAGAGCAGCTGGAGCGACCCTGTGCGCATCTGTACGGGAGCGGAGGGATGAGACGGCTGCATGTACGGGGACATGAGAATGTGTTGAAGCGACTGCTGATCCAGGTGAGCGCCTTCAATCTGGGGATGCTGATGCGTCAGAGCCTGGGTGTGGGAACGCCGCGGGGTCTGCAGGGGCGGATTTGCGCCCTGATGCTACTGATTTTGTCGCTGTTCAAGCGTCTTAAGGGCCTGTTCGGACTGATTCCGGCTGCTTGGCCCGAAAAACCCAACTCAGCGACCCCTTCGCTGCTTCCACCCGTGGGTACCACCTGAGCTCAGAAAACGTACTTCCACCACGGGCTGCTAGGGCTACCGTCCAACTAACTTTCCTAATTCGACGAATCCACGCTCCACTATTCTGGTGCGCCCGATGGCTGGACCGGAGACCGTCCCCGGAGCACACATCAGATCGTCCTTCGAACGCGGCAACCGTTCCGACGCCAGGATGTACTTACGGAGTTCCTCTTGATTTTTCTTGGGAAGCCGGAGACAGGACTCACGGTATTTCTCGGGTAGATGAGATAGCAGTTCTTCAAGTTTCAAGGCCATTGTGACCCTCCTTATTAGAGAGCCACTTGACTTGAAGCGTGGAAACGGTAAAGCTATATTACCGTCTCGAGAACGTACCTGCTGTGCCTCTCAAAAGCTTATTTAGCAGGGCAACAAGACCAGGCCACCAGCCTGGTCTTTCTGCATCAGGGATCAGTATATCACCGGGGCAAGGTGGTTCGTCAACCTTTATTTATAATTCCCTTTCGATACAAGACGTCGGAGACGCCGTTGTAGGCCTCCGGCGCACAGTGGGTCAAGATCGGTTCATAACCACAGATCTTGTTGTTCTCAAAGGAATGGTCGAGGTAACTGGCCACGTAGAGGTCCAGATCGCCGTCATGGTCATAGTCGAGGAAGGCGGCACTGGTACTCCATCGACCATCTCCCCCTACCCTCGTCACCCGGGTAGCATTGCTAAAGGTGCCGTTCCCATTGTTGTGATAGAGGATGTCCGGACCGCCAAAATGGGTGAGAAAGAGATCGTCAAAACCATCGTTGTCGTAATCTCCGACGGCCACTCCCATTCCGTAATACTGGTTGGACTCAATTCCCGCCTTTGAGGTCACCTCCTGGAAGGTGCCGTCTCCCCGGTTTTTATACAGTGCGTGATCGAAGGAGAGACTCTTGTCGGTCCCGGGAGTCCAGCCGCCGTTGACGAGAAAAATATCCAGGTGGCCGTCTGCGTCAAAGTCTAGGAAGGCGCAGCCCGACCCCATGGTTTCGACGACGTACTTTTTGGGAGTAGGTGAGTTCTGGTGGAGGAACCTGATGCCGGCTTGTGCGGTCACGTCCACGAAGGAGAAGGAGGAATTGGATGACCCGACCAGGTCTCGAGCTTGAAATCCGAGCAGCAGGAAAATCAGGGGGTAAGCCGTCAAGATTTGTGGTTTTGTCTTTCGGCGGCACTTCTTACGCATTCTGTTTTGAATCAGGTGGCAGGTGCTCAAACACAGTCTACCTGAGGAAGCACCGATTCTGGGTTGTAGGGCACGCCAACCTGGCGTGCCGAACGTTGCAGGCTGGCAACAATGACTGGAAATAGATGCAACATGCCCCTGTGTTCAGATCGGCACGGTTGATAACCGTGCCCTACGGGATACCCGTTACCAGCCCTCACAAACAGAAGAGCCGCTCGCGGGGAGCGGCTCTTCTTGGATCCAGACGCTTTGTGGGAGGATTCTGAGTTCGCCTGACTCAGAAAACGTATTTCAAAGCAAACTGGATAGTCCTTGCATCGGCCGCATTGGTAATGACTCCTGCAGTCGTGCTGCCCACGGTGAGGTTGGGTGAACCAAAGTGCGGGGTGTTGGTGAAATTGAACGACTCGAACCGGAACTGCACATACTGGTCTTCCCAGGGCAGATAGAAGTTCTTGGAGGCGGTGAAATCAAAGTTCTTCCACCCCGCACCGTCGATTATGGCGCGGCCGGCATTTCCAAACTCAAGCGGCACAGGCGCCGCGAAGGCGTCGGTATTGAACCAGCGGTCCACGGTGCGCTGGGATTCCGGAAGATTCGGATTTCCCACCAGGTCCCCGCGGAAGCGGCCTCCGAGGTTGATGGTGTCGGGGCGAAAGGCGCTATCCAGAGGAACTCCGGAAAGCAGTGACATAATTCCGCCCAGCTGCCATCCACCCAGGACCCAGCTGGCAGGCCCGGATTCGAATCGTCCCCGGGCCGGCCCGGCCGGAATCTCCCACAGGAAGCTGAAGTTGTAATTCAGGGTCCGGTCCAGGATGGATCGTCCGCGATTTCGGAAGAGGTCCCTCACGAAATTCGAACTTTTCCCACTACCTTCAGTCCCGTTGAGAGCAATTTCATGCCCGTAGTCGATGATCTTCGACCAGGTGAAAGAACTGAGAAAGGTCAGGCCATCACTGAAGCGCTTTTCGGTGCGGAAGGTGAAGGCATTGTAATTGGCGTTGAGAAGGTTGCTGACATAATTGAGGTTGATGTTGCTTAGATTCTCTGAGGTGCGCCTTCTCCGGCCGGATGGAAGGCTTTCGTGGGGAGTGAGCGGGTGGCTTACGAATCGCCACCAGGACAGGTGCGAGCTCGAACTGCCGGTGTAACCGGTCGTCAGCAGGACATTCCAGGGTAATTGGTGTTGAACATCCAGAAACCACTGGCCGGTATACATCTGGGGCAGGAATTTCTGGTTGACCCGGACGATGGTCCCTCGCGGTAAAACGGTCGGGTCAGGTGGCAGGAGGGGTGACATCCCCGTGGACAAGATGAAGGCAGGCTCCACTTGGCTTCCGGGATTGAATTGCTCAATGACGGCATTGGGAGGACCTTCCTGATAGCGCCCGGCTTCAAAGCCGGCAGAATCGGCTTCCCTCGTAATAGAGACCTCCACCGGCGCGGATGACCGTCGTGTTCGTGACGCGATAGGCGAAACCGATTCGGGGAGCGAAATTGTTGGTATCTCTATCACAACCGCAATCGCCGCCGCCACTCGGGAACGTGTATCCGGTGAACTCGATCGGCAACTGGTCCAGGGTCTCATTGGTGATGTCGCCGGTCCAGCTCAGCCGTGCGATTTGGGGCTGCTCCGCGGCCCCACCCGGGTAATAGGGACCGTCGAAGAGCTCATAGCGAAGGCCCAGGTTGAGCGTCAGCCTGGGTGTAATCCGCCAGTCGTCCTGGACATAAAAGCCGTAGTAGGGGACGAGGCTGGTTTCGCCTGTGGGTGTGCCCACCACTTCGGCGGCACCCCAGCCCAGGAGCAAATCCGCCGCCCCATTGCCCGTAGTCGCCCGGCTGGAGCCTACATTGGGAAACTCAGCTGTATACCGACCCTGGAACCTTCCCCAGCCACGGCGCCAGCCGGCCGGTTGCCGCTCGAGGCGCATCTGCCGATATTCAAAGCCAAACTTGAGGCTGTGATTGCCCCGGTCCCACAGGACATTCTCCGAGAGGTGATAACCCCTCAGATTATCCACTTTTGGAGTATCACCAGGAGGGCCTATAGGGGTAAAGCCGTCGACACGATACAAAGCAGTGCCAGGTTCACCCGGTTCCGGCAGTCCAGTCAGCCCGATACTCTGGTTGCTGGGAGCGCTAGGATCGACCAGATCAAAGGCGCTGGGTAAGCGGCTAAAGCCGAAGCGAAATTCGTTGAGCATGGTGGGGCTGATGGTCGCGTTGTAATTGAAGGCAATGTTCTGGGCCTCCAGGGCCGTCAGCAGTCCCCCGCCTCCAAAGGCCGGCGCCGGGAGACGTGGAGGATCGATTGCCGCCTGCTCTCTGTAAGAGAAGCGACCAAAGATGCGGTGAGCATCGTTGATGTTGTGGTCGACGCGGATGTCGTACCCGTCGGAGTCGTTTGTGGCGCCAGGGGAGGCGAAGTAGTTATTGGGAGAATTCTCCAGGCCTGGAATATTGGGGAGCGGGTAAAAGCCGAGGAATTGTGCGCCAACGGGATCGAAGCGGCTCTGCGGAATCGTGTTGTTGGGGAATTGTTGCCGTACAGCAGCCGCTCCCTCACCCACGGTTGTGAGCGGATCAAAAATCGTGTTGCGAATACTCGGCTGCAGGGAGAAGTTGCCGTTTCTCACTTCCTGGCTGGGAACCGTCTGGATGGCACTCGTCGCGGCTTTGCGAAGTCGGGTGCCTTCATAACTGAAGAAGAAGAAGGTCTTGTTGCGGACGATCGGCCCACCCACGGTTCCACCGAACTGGTTGCGGATGAACTGGGGCGTTTCCTGGCCAAGCCGGTTAAAGAAGAAGTTATTGGCTCCCATCGCGTTGTTGCGGTGAAATTCGAAAAGCGTGCCATGAAATGCGTTGGTGCCCGACTTGGTCGAAACGATAACTTTGGCCCCCATCCGGTATCCGTATTCGGACGACATGTTGTTGGTAATCACCTTGAATTCCGCAACGGCGTCGATCGACGGCTTGACTGCCTGGACCTGGAAGGTCAGGGGGGATTGAAATATGGTGGAGATCCGAGCGCTGTTGTCCACTCCGTCCAACAGAATATTGTTCTGAGCGATGTGGATACCGGCTGCCTGGAAGGCGCCTTCATCCGATCCCCGGTGCCCGCGGCCGGCAGCGCCCGCACGCACCGCCCCGGCGCTCAGCAGCGCAAGGCTCAGGTAATTCCGCCCGTTCAGAGGTAGCTCCCTGACACGTCTTTCGTCGATGACCTGCCCCACATCGGTCGTCTTGGACTGCAACTGGGCGGCCTCGGCGGAGACTTCGACCACCTGCGCCACCTGGCCGACCTCCAGCTCGAAATCGACCCGGGCGATCTGACCGACCTGGAGTCTGATCTCGGTCTCCTGGGTAGAAAAGCCGCTCAAACTACAGTTGACCCGGTAAGTGCCTACTCTTAGCAAGGGCACCGAGTAAAAACCCACGTCGTTGGAGACGGCCGTTCTGGAAGCTCCGGTTGCCGGATAGGTCACAGTCACTTCCGCACCGGGCACGACTGCCTGGCTGGCGTCCGTGACCACGCCCTGAATTCCAGAATCCTGGGCCAGGCCTGTGCTGATGACCAGCAGGGAAACAGGCAAAAGGTAGGTGAACTTTAAACTGATCCGCATACGTTTTTCTTCCCAGTGGATGACAAGGTGCCTCGATACGACGCGCTACTGCTACACTCAGCCGGCACCGAATGCGGCAAACCCGCGACGAGCTTCCTCGAAGCTGGCCTCCTCCCAAGTTAAATGAATCGGTGACTCCGCATCGTAAAGGCAGCGTTTTCGGCTGTCAAGGAGTATTCTGTCTCCTGTTCAACAATGAAGTTTTGCCTTGCGTTCAACAATGAAGAGGGGGCTTTCCGAGGCAGAGTATCCCTGCCGCGAAGCCCTTCTGTTTGATGTGGGTGTAGGGCACGCCAACCTGGCGTGCCGAACGTTGCAAGCTGGCAACGATTGCCGGGATGGAGGGGATTTGGCGGTATGCTCAGCTCGGCACGGTTGATAACCGTGCCCTATGAACCCCGGACCGTGGCGCCCCAAGGGACCGCCCACATTCAAAACTTGCCTCGGCTGCAATCGATTCACCGCAGGCGGCTCTATCATGAACATCCCACTCGACACCGAACTGAGATTTGGATACATTGATCCCGTCCTGAATACATTGATCTCTTAGGAGGAGGTCTGGAATGTCGTTCAAGCTACCTTCCGAACCCCAGACGGAAATCACGGACCGTCATGTCGAGCAGTATGAAAAGGACGGCTTTGTCTGCCTGCGCGGCGTATTTCACACGGACTGGATGGAGTACATGGGGGAAGCCGTCGAAAAGGCAGCCGCCAACCCCGGTCCGCTGGCCCAGGTCTACACGAAGCCGGAGGAAGCGGGACGCTCCTGGGGCGATCACGCCTGCTGGGAACGGATCCCGGAATTCCGTAACTTCGTTTTTCATTCGCCGGCTTCTGCCATAGCAGCCCGACTCACGCGATCCCCCCACATCAACCTTTTCTACGACCACCTGATTGTCAAGGAGCCGGGCACGCTGCAGCGGACTCCCTGGCACCAGGACCAGCCCTACTGGGCGGTTCAGGGGTGGCAGATCATCACCCTGTGGACGCCTTTCGATGCAGTCTCGGCACACAACTCATTGGAAGTGATCCGTGGCGCTCACCGAGGGGAGACCTACAACCCGTTCCATTTCACGACCAGGCAACCCTTTGAGGGAACCGGACTTCCCCTGATTCCCGACATCGAATCGAACCGCCAGGATTACGAGGTCGTGTCCTACGACCTGGAGCCGGGGGACTGTCTGATTCTGCACGCCATGATGATCCATGGCGCACCGGGGAACAGCCGCAGCAAGGAGCGGCGACGGGTTCTGATTACTCACTGGGCCGGAGCCGACGCTCGTTACAAAGTAGTGCAGGGCGAACTGGCCATCAACGCCAGGGACCCGGGGCTCCATGACGGTGATCCTCTGGACGGCTGCCCGCATTATCCGCGGGTCTGGCCCCCCGATACCCACGCGGAGGTGTAGTGAGGTTGCGGTCCTGAGGCTCCCTGTCCCAACTCAGAGATTCCACAACCCACAACCCAGAACCTAGAGCCCAGAACCCACAACCCACAACCCAGAACCTAGAACCCATTACAAGAGGTAGATCAATGGCAATTCCTAAAGCGGAGTGGATTTGGATGAACGGCAAGCTGGTACCCTGGGACGAAGCACAAGTTCATGTGCTCTCCCATGCCATCCACTTTGGTTCCAGTGCCTATGAGGGTATGCGAGCCTATTCGACCGGGCGTGGACCCGCCATCTTTCGTTTGGAAGCTCACGTCGATCGATTGTACAACTCCTGTAAGGTTCTCTACATTGAAGTGCCTTACTCCAAACACGAGTTCAAAGAAGCCGTTCGAGAAACCGTGAGAACCAATCAACACAAGTCGTGCTATATCCGGCCTATTATCTTTGGCGGGTATGGGGAAATGGACTTGTTCCTGACGGAGGAAAACCGCATCGAGGTCGTGGTAGCCAGCTGGGAGCGAGAGGCCTACTACGGGTCGGAGGCCCACGGACAGGGTGTGGACGTAGCGGTGAGTAGCTGGCGGAGACCGGCCCCGGGTACGCTTCCCCTGATGGCCAAGCTCGGCGGGCATTACATCAGCTCCCAATTGGCAGCCCGCGAGGCTCAGACCAGCGGTTTCGCCGAAGCGGTCATGCTCGATGTCTACGGTCACGTCAGTGAAGGACCGGGGGAGAATTTGTTCCTTGTCCGCGACGGTTTGATCTACACAGCCCCACTGGGGGCTTCGCTGCTGCCCGGGATTACGCGCGCCAGTGTGATGACTCTGGCGGTTGAGTTGGGTTATGAGGTTCGCGAAGAACTCCTGGCCCGTGAAATGCTCTATTTGTCCGACGAAGTGTTCATGACGGGCACTGCAGCAGAGATCACGCCGATTCGTTCCGTGGACCGACATCCCGTGGGTGAGGGTGAGCGAGGTCCAATCACAGAAGCCTTGCAAACTGCCTTTTTTGGTATCGTGCGGGGTGAAGTAGAAGATCGCCACGGGTGGCTGAATTTCGTAAACGAGTAGGAAGAAGGAGAAGCCATGGAGCGGAAGAAGGTGACGGTTCTGGATCTACAGCGAAAAAGAGATGAAGGTGAGAAGATCACCATGCTGACCGCCTTTGACTATGCCACGGGAAAGATTGCAGATGAGGCAGGCATTGATGTTCTGTTGGTGGGCGACTCATTGGGCATGGTCATTTTGGGTCGCGACCATACCGTGTCGGTCACCATGGAGGAGGTTCTGCACCACTGCGAAGGTGTGGCCCGTGGTGCCAGGCATCCTCTTCTGGTGGGCGACATGCCGTTTATGTCCTACCAGGTGGAGGTGAAAGAAGCCATTCGCAATGCTGGACGTTTCCTCAAAGAGGGCAGCATGGATGTGGTCAAGATCGAGGGAGGCCGTGAAATGGCCGATACGGTGAAGGCCATTGTAGACGCTGGCGTTCCGGTGATGGGTCATATCGGCTTAACACCACAACACATCTCGAAGTTTGGTGGTTATCGTATTCAGGGCAAAGACGTTGCCAGCGCCAGGGCACTCATTGATGATGGGCTGGCCTTGGAAGATGCCGGGCTTTTCTGCCTGAGCCTGGAGGCGGTTCCCGCCCCGGTTGCCAGGCTCATTACGGAGCGAGTTCAAATTCCCACCATTGGAATCGGTTCCGGACCCCACTGTGACGGACAAACTCTCCTGATCTACGATTTGGTGGGCCTTTTCGACCGTTTTGTGCCCAAGTATGTCAAGCAATACGCAAAGATCGGGCCCCTTATGCTGGAAGCCGTCAAGACCTATCGCCAAGAGGTCATCGAGGGTGTCTTTCCCGACGCAGATCATAGCTACGCGATGCCGGAAGAGGCCTTGCAGGAGTTGTTGAAGGAGCTGGGGGAGGAATCTGCATAATCCATGCGCGAAAACAGGTTGCGCCGCATCTGGAGGGAGGACCGTACGGCGACCGGTCTCCTGCTGTTGACCCCGAGTGCCTACTCGGCTGAGGTGCTGGCTCACCAGGGCTGGGACTTCCTCTTTGTTGACATGCAGCACGGGGCCATCGATGAACGGGCGGCCACCCACATGCTGACGGCCATCTCCACCACCGAAACGACTCCTCTGGTTCGAGTTCCCGGGATGGACCCCGGGATGGTCGGCAAGATGCTGGATGCGGGGGCCTACGGCATTATTTGTCCCATGATCGACAGCGCCGAGGAAGCCAAAAGATTCGTGGCAGCCTGCCGCTACCCGCCCCAGGGGAATCGAAGCTGCGGCCCTTTCCGGGCCCGTCTCTACGGGGGAGCGGACTATCTCGAGCACGCCAATGAGACGGTTCTCACGCTGGCCATGATCGAGACCCGGAGTGGGCTGGACAATCTGGAAGAGATTGTGGCCGTGCCCGGTCTGGATGCGGTCTATGTAGGACCATCCGATCTTTCTTTTGCCCTGGGGTTGACGCCCAGATTCGACCAGGAGGAGAAAGTGTTGCTGGAGGCGATCGATCGAGTCGTCCAGGCAGCAAACGCGCAGGGAGTGGTGGCCGGGATCCACAATGGCGCAGCCCCTTATGCCCGCCGCATGATCGAACTCGGGTTCCGACTGGTCTCCATCTCGACCGATGTGGATTTGATGACGACAGGCTGCCGGGACATCCTCGAGGCCATGGCCCCCTCCAATCGCGGGCAGTGAGCCGCTCTGCGGGGAAATGCCCAGAACGATGAAGCGTTAGCTATAGCTACCTAGTGTTTGTACAAAAAGGGTCCACTTTGCAAATGACTCGATTCTCGCCTTAAATCGCTAATAATCAAAGGATTATAGGGAAAGACAGGCTCCGATTCTAGACTTTTTGGCACAGCTAAATCGCCAAAAAGGAGGAATCTGCCATGTCGAGTTTTCCCGAAAGTTTCTCTGCCTACAACACCGAATATGCTGGTGTGGCGCTACTTTGGGACTGGTTGAAAAGATGCCAGTTGCTGCGCGTTCTCAACCACATTCCGCTGAATCTGAAGACGGTGCGAAGAACACCTCGCTCCAAGCTCGAGGATCTACTGGCCTGCCTGATGACGGGTGTCGAGAGCCTCGGGCAGATCGACGTTCGGATGCGCTACGACCGGGGACTGACATTGGCCCTGGGTCGATCGAGCCTGGCGGACCAGAGCCTGATGTCCCAGACCCTGGACGCCTTCGAGGAACGGAGTCTCAAGCAGCTGCGCCAAGACATCGTCAACTTGTTGTCCCAGCACAGTCGGGCTTTGAGGCGCATTCGCTGGGGTCGTTTCACGGTGCTGGACCTGGACATGACCGACCTTCCCTGCTCGCGTCGCTGTGAAGGCGCTCTGAAGGGACGAACGACGGGCAAGAGAGGCCGCACCGTGCGGCAGCTGAGTGTGGTCTACAACCACCATTACCGGGAGCCGCTGGATCTGTTCCTGCACGCTGGTAACGTCCATTCGGCGGCTCCCCTGGAAGAGATCGTTCAGACCCTCGAGCAAGCCCATGGTTGGCAACGAAATACCCGCCGCACCATCTGCTGGCGATTGGATTCCGGCTATGGGTCCGATGGCAAGTTGTCCTGGCTCATGCGCCGGGGCTATCGGGTGGTGGCCAAGGGGCTGTCGGACAAACGAGCGGCCGCCTGGGCGCGCTCCATTCCGGACAGCACCTGGAGACGAGTTCATTCCACCCAGGACGTTTACGAGAGGGGTCGCACGCCCAAGCTGACCAGTCCCCACCGTTGTCTGCTGATCCGGACGCATCGCACGAAGCTTCCCGGGTATCGTTACTCCTACCTGGCCAGTAACCTAGAGAAATGGGTCCGGCCCAAGGGGCATGTCCTCTTCTACAACCAGCGTCAGGGGATCGAGAAGGAGCTCCAGCAGATAAAGACGGTCCTGGGTCTTAAACACAAGCGCAAGCGGTCGTTTAATGGCATGCAAGCGCTGGCCCTTCTGACCCTGATCGCCAATCTGGAAATGATCTGGTTCCGACGGGAACTGAGGCTGAACCACCTCGGTTTGAAGCGCTTCATCCGAGACGTTTTAAAAACTCCCGGATTCGTGGCTCGCAAACGTAGCGGCCTCTCCGCGCGACTCACTCCTGAAAACGCCTATTTTCAACAACTTCAGGGTTGGCAGTCGACCCCCCCTCTCCCCCTGTTTCCTTCACAATCCAGGAGCATTTTGTACAAAAACTAGGTAGCTAGAGCTGAGTAGATGAAGAAAATCAGGTACGGTGTCACGGCCGCACTCCTGATTGCGCTGCTCATTTTGGTTACCCGGATGGCGGCACCACCGCCCTTCGTCCAGGCTCGTGGTCTCCCGCCGCCATCGCAATCCGAATCTCTGCAACTCGAGGCTCTCATGCTGGAGTTCGGTATCCGGGATCACGAATCGACTCTGTGGGATGGATCCGTGGCGCTCTCGGGAGGGGAAATCCTCCAGCTTCGCGGTCATCACTTCACCGCCGAGCACCGGATTGAGGGCCACACCTGGACGGCGGGGAGCACATCCTGGCCTGCCTCCCACCAGGTGATGCATCCCCGCGAGGTCCCCTTTCCGCACGCCACGCGCGCCATGGCGGTTGGCATCACCGTCTACTACCGGGCTCCTGCGACAGCCAGACTGAAGGTAACGACGAAACAGGGCGATTTTGCCTTCCGTCTCGGTGACCTTCCGTTGACGGAACCACTCTATTTTCTGGAGTCGCGCCTGAAGGTCCACAGGGTTCCCCCGGTCGCACAGATCACGACTGCGGACCACGACGACGATTACCCCTCCATCACTGCAGGTAAGGACGGGACTCTTTCGGTCACCTGGATCGCCTACCGGGAACGGGCCGACGAGGTCTGGTTGCGCCAGCGTAAGGGCGGTGTCTGGGAGTCGCCTGTACGTGCCACCGAACAGCCGGGAGATTTGTACGGTACAGACTCGGCTATTGACGCTGAGGGGAGGGTCTGGGTGGTCTGGTCTCGGCGCGACGGCGTCCACTGGCACCTTGAGGCGCGCTGGTTCGACGGACTCTCCTGGGGTCCGATCGAGCGACTCACCTGGGGCGCCGGCACTCATCTCTTTCACCGCCTGGTTGCGGATGCCCGAGGAAAGCTTCACCTCACCTGGCAGGGCGCCACGGGCGGGCGCTTCGATATCTATTATCGATCTCTGTCGGGTCCATCGTGGTCCCCATTAATCAGGCTGAGTGACCCGGCCAAGAATGGGTCTGCCAATGACTGGCATCCCGATGTGGCTGTGGACAGCAGCGGAGCTGCCTGGGTGGCCTGGGACAGCTACCATGGCGGCAGCTACAACATTCGTCTCCGGCAGGTTCGCGACGGCCGGGCCGGGGAGGTTTTTCGAGTCACGGATTCCCCCCGCTTTCATAGCAGGCCCAGCGTCGCGGTCGACACCCGGGACCGGGTCTGGGTGGCCTGGGAGCTGGCCGATGAGAACTGGGGAAAGGATACGGGTTTTCTCCTCCAGGGAGGGACCGGCATTTATGAGTCGCGTGACATCCGCGTTCTTGTCTATGACGGGTCGAACTGGCTGGCTCCCCGGCAGCCGGTGAGCCGATCCGTCCTGCCCGGAGTACGACGATACCTTCAGACCCCACGGCTGGTTCACGATGCTGCGGGACGGATGTGGATGATGTTCCGCCCCCGCACAGTGGCCAACCGGTCGGAATCGGACTGGGCTGCAGCCGGGAAGTGGGAAATGATGGCCTCCTACTATTCCGGAGACCGCTGGTCGGAAGCCACTGTGCTGCCCGAAAGCGTGGGGCGCAACGGCGGCCCCTTCGATGTTGCTGCCACACAGTCGGGTCAGGTGTTTGTGGCCTGGGTCACGGATCAGCGCCTCTGGGGCGGGGGGGATTATGGTCCTGCACCCGGCGATCACCAGGTGGCAGTGGCAGGGATGGTCAACCAGCTGAGCCAAGAAGCACCTGCTCCGGCCTGGTTGGGCCCGGCTGGAAGCGAGCCACCGGCGCGCCTTCCCACCGAGCCGCGGGAACGAGAGCAGGTGGCGGAGATTCGCAATTACCAGCTCACCGCAGGAGGGCGAACCTACCGGGTGTACCGGGGGGACCTGCATCGCCACACCGATATTTCCCGGGACGGGGGAGGAGACGGCAGCCTTTTCGACTCCTACCGCTACATGCTGGATGCTGCGGCCATGGATTTCTACCTGGTCACGGACCACAATTCGGGGACGAACCACGAATACAGCTGGTGGCGGATTGAAAAGTCGGAAGACATGTTCCACCTGCCCGGGAGCTTTGTGACGCTCTTCGGGTATGAACGGAGTCTCAATTATCCCAACGGCCACCGCAACATTGTTTTCGCTGAGCGAGGCCACCGGCCGCTGCGAGCGACCCGGGAAGAGTGGGAGAGCAGCACGGGTCCATTTCCTCTACCCGCACCTGCGCGAGACGGGTGGGATCGCCATCTCCCACACCTCTCACACCCGCATGGGAACCGACTGGAGGGACAACGATCCGGAGCTGGAGCCCCTTGTGGAGATTTTCCAGGGGGCTCGAACCTCGGCCGAGCACGAGGGTGCTCCCCTGGCTCCTTCTGAAGACAGGGAAGATCTGGTGGCAGGAAGCTACCGCCCACTGGGCTTTGTCTGGAAAGCCTGGGAGAAGGGCTACAAGCTGGGTGTGCAGGCCAGCTCTGACCATGTCTCCACCCATATTGCTTATGCCATGGTCCTGGCCGAGGAATTCACGCGGCAGGGGCTGCTCAATGCGATGAAGCAGCGTCACACCTATGCTGCCACCAGTAACATCCTGCTCGATTTCCGCCTGCGGGACGGATCCGACGAGTACATCCACGGGGATGCCTTTTCAACTCCCAATGTTCCCCTCCTGTGGGTCAACGTGGTGGGCACGAACCGGATCAAGGAGGTGGTGGTGGTCCGGGACAACCTGTATGTGTACCGGCGAGACGGTGAAGGGGAGAGGATGGAGTTCACGTTCATGGAAGCCGACCTCTCAGCTGGAGAGCATTATTACTATGTCCGGGTCGAGCAGGTGGACGGACACGTGGCCTGGGCCAGCCCCATCTGGGTGGACTACCGGTAAATCGCGTTCCACGTTCCACGTTTCACGTTTGGAATTCAAGGCTCCGGCTGAACGGTCGCCCCCGTGTCCACGTCCCTCTCCCACTCCGCCAGGGCCCGGCGCATGCTTTCGACTCGTTCCGGGTACTGATCTGCCAGGTTCATCTTCTCTCCCAGATCCTGACTGAGGTCAAACAGGGCCGGACCGGTCTGATCCTCTTCTCCCTCAACCAGCTTCCAGTGACCCCGGCGAACGGCCGTTCGGCCCCGAAATCTCCAGAAAAGTGTGCGCTCTCCTGCAGAGCTGGCTCTGCGCAGGAATGTGCGAAGGTCCCCGCCGTCGAGCGGATGGTCCTGCGCAACTTGAACGCCAGACAGCGCCAGGATCGTTGGCATCAGGTCGAGGCTGATGACCAGCCGGTCGGAGACATGTCCCGCGCGGATGCTGCCCGGCCTCCAGGCAATGGCCGGAACCCGGTGGCCGCCTTCCCAGACATGGGTCTTGGAGCCCCGCAGAGGGCTGTTTGAGCCATTGCGATTGGCCCCATTGTCGGAGAAGAAAAAGACCAGGGTATTCTCGGCCAGGTGCAGCTCTTGGAGAGTGTCCAGGATGCGCCCGACTCCCTGGTCCATGGCCGCAACCATCTCACCGTAAGTCTGGGGAGAGGTATGGAAATCCAGGTCGCTCTCGACCATCTCTCCGGTGACTCGGAAAGCAGCGTCTTCGGGTCCCTGGTAGGGAAAGTGAGGAGCCGCGTGGGCCACCAGCAGGAAGAAGGGACGGGTCCGGTTCTCTCGAATGAAGTGGAGAGCGTGGTCCGTGATCAGGTGGGTGGCGTAGCCGTCTTCCACGACCGTCTCCCGACCGTTCCACCAGTTGTAGACACCCGCCCGGTCGATGTGAGCGCGGTAGTCGATATTGCCTCCGACAAAGCCACGGAAAAAGTCGAAACCGCGCAGCAGCGGGTTGTACTGTTCACGGTAGCCCAGGTGCCATTTTCCGACAATTCCGGTGGAGTATCCGGACCTCCTGAGCAGTTCGGGCAAGGTCGTCTCCCCTTCCTGCAGGCCCCAGTGACGATTCTGATCGAAACCGACCAGGATCACCTCTTCCAGCCCGGCTCGCTGCTGATAGCGGCCCGTCAGCAGTCCGGCCCGGGTGGGCGTGCAGACGGTCCCACTGGAGTGGAAATCACTGAAACGAACTCCCTCGGCCGCCATCCGGTCCAGCCGAGGAGTCGGGATCTCTCCTCCATAGGAGCCGACGTCTCCATAGCCCAGGTCGTCGGCCAGAATGATGACGAAATTGGGCCTTTGCCCCGCATCCCCGGTTTGCGGAGACGGACTCGAGTCCCGGGAGTTGCAGGAGGTCAGCAGTGCGAGCAGGAGACAGGTGGGGATGGGGTGGGTCAGAAAGAAGAGCGAGCGGATCAAGCTTTTCACCGGATGGGTTCCCTCCAGACGGGCCTGTCCCTGATCAGGGCAGGCTACTTGAGATGCCTGTTTAGAAACACGATCGTCCGCGTGACAAAGTTGTCCGTTTCCTCCTGCCGATAGTCCCCGCCGGGCTGAGCGTTAATGCCCCAGTAGAAGCCATGGGGCCCGTTGTCGGGAAAATAGGTTTCAAAGGGCTTTCTCAGAGTCTGAAGCTCCGCCACTACCTCCTCGCTGAATTCGAATGGGGCCAGAACGTCCTTTCTCCCGTGGACAATGAGCAGGGGTGTGTTCACGTTTCCGAGCCTGGGGATCAGGTCCTGCTCGGCCCAGGCTTTGGGCTTCTCGGCGGGAGTTCCACCCAGCTGTTCGGTGAGCTCGGCAACGGCCTGCAGGCCAGGACGCTGGCGTCCACTGGAAGTCGGGGTGTTGAAAAGCTTTGCCCCTTTGCCTTGCACATGTTTCGGAATGTCCGAGAGGCTGTGGAAGCCGGCGCAGTAAACCGCCGCTGGAAGATCCATCCTGGTGACGATCTCGAGCGTGAGCTTGGCTCCGTGGCTACCCCCGATCATGGCGACTGCATCGTCCTGAACGTAGGGCAGTCTGCGAAAGAATTCGTATCCAGACACGATGTCCTCCGCCTCGGTCAACCAGTCGTTGGCCCGGTAGTCCATGCCCAGGACGGCATATCCTTCCCTGATCAGGGAGTCTGCAACCGAAGTGTTCGTGGCCAGTCCTCGCGATCCTTTCCAGCTCCCCCCCAGGCCACCGTGCACGAGAATGACTCCGGGAAAGGGACCGTTGCCGGCCAGTTTCCTGACGTAACCGTAGACGAAAAGCCCATCCCGGGTCGGAACGAACAGATCACGTCCCACGGAGCCGTCCGGGAGTGGACGGAAAGTCAGATCGAAGTCCTCGGCCGGGGCCAGGCAGGGCAAGACGGGCAGAATGAGAAACCAGGCAAAAACGATTCTCAGCATGGCGGCCATTATTGCGACCTCCGATCGATAGATCAAGGGATAGTGGGTTCTGGGTTCTGGGTTCTACTAGTTCTCCACCTTCCACGTTCCAGCGAGAACTCCAGATTCCAGGTTCAAGAACCTAGAACCCAGAACCTAGAACCTAGAACCCAGAACCTATTCCGGAGTGTCGCCCTGGAGGATGGTCACCAGGACGCTCGTATCGATATTGCCGCCCGAGACCACACAGACCACCTTGCCGGACCCCGCCTTTCCAGCCAGGGCAGCTGCCACGGGAGCAGCTCCGGCACCTTCTGCCACGATCCGGGTTCGTTCCACCAGGAGCCGCAGAGCGGAGGCAACTTCGTCGAGTTCCAGGACCAGTGAGCCGTCCAGCAGGTCGTTGGCCAGAGGCCACATTTCTGCCAGGATGCCCTTGGCTCCGATGCCATCGACGAAGGACGGGACGTATTCAACTTCCTGAGGCAGGCCGGCGGCCATGGATGCGGCGAAAGGTGCCGCTGTCGACACCTCACAGGCGTAGAGGCGGATGTCCGGCTTGAGCTCCCGTAGAGCCGAGGCAATGCCACAGCTCAACCCCTCGCTGCCCCAGGGAATCACTACCGTGTCAACGTCGGGAAGATCCTCCAGGATTTCCAGGCCGATGGTTCCGTTTCCGGCCATGACGGCCGGGTCGCTGGCCGGATCCACATAGAGAGCTGTGGCCAGTGGTTCGTAGCCGTGGTCGACGCGGACCTGCCACCAGTCGTCGTAGCTGACCTCGGTAATCGAGGCACCCATCCGGCGTATCGCCTCCAGTTTCGTCACCGGGGTTCGTTCGGGGACTACGATCGAACACTCGAGTCCCAGGCGCGCGGCGTTCCAGGCCACTCCCTGGGCTGCGTTGCCGGCGCTGGCGGTGTAGACTCCGCCAACCAGTTGGTCCGGAGCGGCCAGGGCGATGGCATTACTGGCGCCTCTGAGCTTGAATGAGTTGATCGGCTGCAGATTCTCGAGTTTGAGAAAGATTTCAGCCGGCAGGTTGTCACCCTCCAGTCGGACGAGCGGAGTGCGGAGAACCAGATCTTTGATCCGCTCCCGGGCAGCGAAGATGTGGTCGACGGGGATCCGGGTGTGTGGCTGCAATACGGAATGAAAGGCCATGCCCCCCCCGGGCAGGTGAACAACTGGTTTCCTACGACAATGGATTGAATCCGTGGATCCAATATTTATAATCGACATCCGCCGGGGTTGTCAAGAATGTGTACTTCACGGCCCAAGTGTCTCTTGCCCTCACGCTACCATCCTGACTATGCTTGACCGATGCCACCACAGGATCGTTGCTGGGCACACACGGATCCCATTTGCGGTTCCAGGTTGACTGGCTGGATCCTTTCAAAATCGATCCCGCTCCTGCTCCTCACGTCACACTGCCTTCCGGGGTTTTCTCAACCGCCAACCACCCCCTCCCCAACACCAGATCGTCCCAATGTCGTTCTGATCCTGGGCGACTACATGGGTTACGGGGATATTGGACCTTATGGTGTCCCCGACATCCGCACCCCCCATCTCGATCGGCTGGCACGGGAGGGAGTGAAGCTGACTCAGTTCTATGCGGCAGCTCCCATCTGCACTCCCTCGCGAATTGCACTTCTCACGGGTCGATATCAGCACCGGGCCGGAAGGGAGTTGAATGCCCGGCTGGATGATGCTTCCACTGCCCTGCCCACGTCCGAAGCCACCCTTCCGCGCCTCCTGAAAGACGCCGGCTATGCTACCGCCATGTTCGGAAAGTGGCATCTGGGCTACGAGCCCCGCTTCGGGCCGAATGCCCACGGATTTGACGAGTTCTTCGGTTTCCATGACTGGACGGTCGACTACTACTCGCATCGGACCCATTCGGGGGCCCCGGGCCTCTACGAGAACACCACCCCGGTGGAACGGGAGGGATACATTACCGAGTTGCTGACCGATCGAGCGGTTTCGTTCATCGACCAACAGGCAGCGAATCCGTTCTTCCTGTACGTGGCCTACAACGCGGCTCTTCCACCCGCTCAGCCCCCCGGCCGTCCTTCCGACATCCGGGATCGGGAAAGCTGGGACTCCAGTACCCGCCAGGACTACGCCGGGGTCGTGGAGGCGCTGGATGCGGGAATCGGCCGGATTCTGCTTCGCCTCGACACGCGGGGACTGGCCCACAACACCCTGGTGATTTTCAGCTATGACCACGGCGGGCGGGAACTTTCCAGAACCTACCCTTTTTTCCATGGCTTTGCCACACTCTGGGAGGGAGGCCTGCGTGTTCCCTGCCTGCTGCGCTGGCCCCGTGAGTTGCCCGCGGGCCGCGTGTCCGATCAGCTAGCGATCCACATGGATCTGACGGCTTCCATTCTGGCCGCGACTGGAGTCGAAGCAGCTGCCGGGCGGGACCTGGATGGCATCCACCTCTTTCCCATCTTGAAAGGGGATCAGCTTCCAGTCGAGCGGGAGTTCTTCTGGCGTTTCCGCATCCGCTCCCGACAGCAGAAAGCTGTGCGCAGGGGCCGCTGGAAGTACGTCCGCGATGGGGCTGATATGCTCTTTGACGTGGTTGCCGATCCGGGGGAACGAAATGATCTGGTGTACAAGAATCCGGCCGTGGTCGAAGACCTGAAGGAGAGGCTGGCCGCCTGGGAAAGGGAAGTTGCGGGATCGAGTCAGGATCGCTGAAATGGAGTGAATGAATGGTGAGCGGGTCGAGACGACGGGAGCGGGTTGTGACTCATCTTGTGACCTTTGGCGTGGCGGCGTTACTGGTGGCAATCCTTTACTTTCTTTTGCCGGTTGTGTATCCGCCCCTGGCCAGCCGTCCGGGATCGGCACGGCAGGGAACGGTACCCCTCTTCAGAATCAGTATCAGCACCGGTTATGTTTCGGTTTTGCTGCTCGTTTTTTCGCTGTCGATCGGACCAGCGTTGTTGCATGGATCGGGGCGGAGATGGAATTCGCCCTTTCCCAAGCGGTAGCGTCAGGCGATACGTTCGAACACAGGCCGTCCGAGTGCGGTCATTGTGTTCAGGACTTTCTGGCCGACCTGGATCTCCGTGATCTGCCTGGAGAAGCTGCGGGATCTGAGCCTGGGGCCGATGACGCTCTTCCACCGGCCGATCTGCGTTTCTATCCGGCTGCGCTGGTTGTACCCTGTGGCCGCCTGCCAGGCCATGCGGCCGTTGCTGCGGATCTGGGCAATATGGCGATCCCGAACGGTTGGATCCCGCGCCGATTGCGGTCGGATCACTGCGTTCTTCGGCGGCGGTATAACCACATCCAGAGTCTCCCCATACCGTTCCCTCAGCAGATCCCGTGTGGACGCTCCATCATAGGCGCCGTCCGCCAGAAAGCCCGTGACCGGGGCATCGAGTTGATCCAGAAGCCCGGGTAAGGCGGTGCTGTCTCCAACGTCATCGTGAGTCAGATTGGCGCAAACAATCGCACCGCTATGGAGGTCCAGTCCGAGGTGGAGTTTGCGCCAGCGGCGGCGTATTCCCCTGGTTTTATGCTTCTGCGCGAGCCATTCTCCCTCGCCGAAGATCTTGAGGCCGGTACTGTCCACCACCAGATGGACAGGCACAGACCCGGCTTGCCTCATCACCTGCGCGATGCTCAAGCCGTTTGCGCGACGCGACAGTGTGGAGAAGTCCGGCACCCGTATATCCAGCCCCATGAGCGTGCCAATGGAACCCATCAGCCCCTGCGTTTGTCGCAACCCAAGCCGATACGCCGTGCGCAGCGTCAGGCATGTCTCGATCGCCAGATCCGAGTATCTCCGCTGGCCACCCCGTGACGTGCGGCGCGGCGCGCGCCACACACTTGGAGCCTCATCACTGACCCAAATCGTCAGATCACCCCGCTGGCGCAGGCTCTCGTTATATTCCGCCCAGTTGATCACCCGATACTGCGCCTTATCAAACTTGTGCCGTCGGGCTGCGTTGAACTTATGTGGCATCTAGGTTATCCCCGGTGTTGAAAAACACGATGATAAGGCATCCTTCGGGATGATCCATGCAACAAGGTCTGATACAACCGGCTTGTGGATAACTTTCAGAAAAAAGGAGTCAAACTCTCTTGACTTATCAGCTCAAATGTCTCCCACTTTCGTGAGCGCGTCAACGTGGAACGTGGAACGTGGAATGTCCTCACCGCTCGTGCGTAATCTGCAGGGCCACCAGCCGGGCCACCAGGACGGTCAGATAGAGCTGTCCCAGCAGGGCCTGCACCGAGGCCAGGGCGCGCGCCGAGGTAGAGTAAGCCGAAATGTCCCCGTAGCCCAGAGTCGTCATGGTGACAAAGCTGAAGTACAGCATCTGAGTCATGGGGTGCCCCGACTCCAGCGGAACATTCAGTGCAGACGGGTCCTGAGCTGCCAGCGCGGCAAACAGGATGGCGCACTGGATCCCCAGAATCAGGTAGACACGCACGCCGCCGTACACTTTTTCGGCCGTCACCTTTTCGGCCCGCAATACGTCCTGGAGAATGACCACCTCGACCAGGCCCAAAAGCGCCACGTTCAAAAACGCCCGGATGAGAGGCTCCGCGGGCAGTTCGATTACGTTTCCGACCCAGTCTACGATCAGGGTCACCAGCGTCAAGCCGATGACCAGGTAGAACACTCTGCGCCGGCTGGACACTGTGTAGACCACATTCAGAAGCACCACGCTAAAGAAGATCGAAAAAAGGAACTCGCCGCGCCCGGTGGTCTCCAGAAAGGGATAGACCGTGATCATCAGGAGGAGGGAGACGAGCAGGGAAGAAAACCTGGCGGGAAGTAGCGAAGATGCTTTCAGGCCTAGTCGCACTGCGATTCATTCTTGACCCTGGACCTGACATCTCTTGATCGTGGACCATGGGAACGTATTCCACGTTCCACGTTCCACGTTCCACGTTCCACGTTCCACGTTCCACGTTCCACGTTTCACGTTTCACGTTTCACGTTTCACGGTTCACGGTTGGTTTGCCGCTTGCGACCGGAGCCGGGGTCCCATTATTCTGGTCGGGGACATGAAGCTCTCACTTGTCGGGTTCTGCACACTGCTCCTTTTCTCTGTTTGCTCTGCGCCGCCATCGCTTGAGGAACCGGTCCCTGAGACCGCGCTCGCGGTCGTGGAAGGTGTCGCAACAGCGCCCGATGGGGTATCCATCACTTTCGACTCCCGTGGAAAGGGGGAGGTGTCACTGGTCTTTGTCCATTGCTGGGCCTGCGACCGGTCCTTCTGGAAAGAGCAGCTGGCGGTTTTCTCTCATTACTACCGGGTTGTCTCCCTGGACCTGGCGGGGCACGGGGCCTCGGGGACGGACCGCGAACAGTGGTCCATTGCGGGGCTGGCCGGCGATGTCCAGGCGGTCATCGAAGAACTGGAGCTGGAACGATGCATCCTGATCGGTCACTCGCTGGGGGGACCCGTGTCGCTGGTCGCTGCTGTCCAGATGCCCCATCGTATCGTGGGCGTGATTGGTGTCGACACGATCCACAGTGTGGATTTCGAGTTTCCCAGGGAGGCGGTTGAGAACCTGGTCCAGGGATTCGAGTCAGATTTCACGGGCATGATGGAAACGGCTGTAGCTGCCAATTTCCCCGAGAACGCCGACGAGTCAGTGCTCGAGTGGGTCACCGTCAAGGCGAGTGCGGCCAATCCCGAGGCTGTTTTGGCCATCGTCCGGGATTTTCCTAACTTTGATCCCAGGGCAGCTCTTTCCGGGGTTAAGGTTCCGGTTCGCTGCATCAACGCCAAACCCTATTCGCCCAGCAGTTTTGACACGGAAATCGAGGCAAATCAGAACTACGCCGATTTTGACGCAGTGTTAATGGAGGGGGTCGGGCACTACCTGATGCTGGAAAAACCGAAACAGTTCAACCGGCTCCTGGCCGCAACGATTGAAAGAATCGTGAGAGGAGGTTGACGATGGACAGCAAGGGCCTTGCCCGATCAGGCGTTGGCTTTGGCACGGCACTGGCGATTGCGATCTCCTGGTCGCTTCACCAGTCAGTCTTTTGGGCCATCCTGCACGGGGTCTTCTCCTGGGTGTATGTGATTTATTACGTGTTGACCAGAAGGTGATAGGGCTCCAGGGATGCAGGAGGGTATGTGGGGAACTCGATGGTTTCGTAGGGCACGGTTATCAACCGTGCCGAACTGCACCCGTTGGCAAGGCTTTCCACCCCGAGGGTAACCCTGCTGTTCCGTCGGGTTCGGCACGCCAGATTGGCCTGCCCTACATCGTCCCAGGCGAGCGGACACATGAACAAGACAATGAAATGGGGGGCCTTCCTCCTCGCCTCCTTGCTGGGATTGCTGCTCTCCGGCTGGGCCCTTTACCTGGAGCCCTCGTCACTCGGCGTCCGCCGGTATGTGATTCAGGTTCCGAAGTGGAGCGCCGCCAACCCGGCACTCCGAATGGCAGTGCTGGGAGACCTTCATGTCGGTTCACCGTTCAACGATCTGGTGAAGCTGCGAGAGATTGTGGAGGTGACGAATCTCCAGCGGCCGGACCTGGTCCTGCTGGCTGGAGATTATGTGATCCAGGGAGTGCTGGGAGGAACTAAGGTCGATCCCCGGAAAATCGCCTCTGTTCTGGGGAGGTTACAGGCCCCAGCCGGCGTTTACGCGGTCCTTGGGAACCACGACTACTGGTGGGGTGCAGAGGAGGTTGCGGAGAGCCTCAGAGAAGCGGGCATAATCGTCCTCGAAGACAAAGCAGTTCATCTTCGGCAGGAAGGCCTCGATTTCTGGCTGGTCGGTATCAGCGATTGGTGGGAGGGAAAACACGATATTCCACGGGCGCTTGACCCGGTCCCGGTCGGGGAAGTCATCATCACCTTCACCCACAATCCCGACATCTTTCCGGAGATTCCAGACAGTGTCGCTCTCACAGTAGCTGCACATACGCATGGGGGTCAGGTGTCCCTTCCTCTCATCGGGCCACCGATCGTACCCTCTGTTTATGGACAGCGTTTTGCAGCCGGGATCGTCGAAGAAAACGGCCGGTACCTCTTCGTGAGTCCCGGGCTCGGAACCAGCGTGCTTCCGGTACGGTTCCGGGTTCCTCCCGAGATTTCGATTGTGGAACTTAGGTAATTCCACGTTTCACGTTTCACGTTCCACGTTCCACGTTTCACGTCAGATCCACTTTGTGGGAGGACCCTCCGTGATCCGATCCCTGGAGTGCGGAAGTTTGAGAGCCTGTTGCCGAACCGTGATTTGGGCCTTTCTGCCCCCTCCCTCGCTTGGTGATCGAAAACGTGAAATGTGGAACGTGGAACGCCTAGCCCGGATTATGCATGAGATCTGAATCCGAGTGAGATTTGGGCCCAGAAAAAAGGCCGTAGCTCTCTGATATAAAAGGGTTTACATAAACAACGACCCTAAACAGGAGCTACGGCAATGTTGAAAGCAGTCTGCCAGAATACCCTGCTATTTCACAGCCACCGAAAGATCACGGCGCGTTTTGATGGGGGGAGTCTGACTTCCGACGCAGGATGGTTGTTGTTTGGATCGCTGGATCGGCAACATCGGTTGTGCGAGGGCTTCAGTTCGTGTATTTCGGAAAGCCGGGACCGACGCTACGTTCGTCATGACCTGTTGAAGTTGATTCGACAACGAGTCTTGCAGATCGTGGCCGGCTACGAAGACTGTAATGACGCCGATACGCTACGCTCCGATCCGATGCTCAAGACAGTCTGTGATCAGTTGCCCGAGAGCGATCCCGATTTGGCCACCCAGCCGACTTTCTCCCGTTTGGAGAACTCCGTCACCAAGAAGGATCTGATGCGTCTGAGCCAGTGGCTGCTAGGCCGTTATGTGCGCTCCCTGAAGAAGAGACGTCCCAGCAAGATCATCCTGGATCTGGACAGTACCGACGACCACACTCACGGTCAGCAGGAGTTCTCCTTCTACCATGGGTATTACCGAAACCACATTCTGCATCCTTTGCTGATCTTCGATGCCGACACGGGCGACCTGGTGTGTGTCGTGTTGAGACCTGGCAACAAGGGGGCTGCCTCTCACATCGTGCCCATTCTGAAGCGAGTCGTGGAGGCCATCCGACAAGGAGTGGGGACGGATGTCGAGATTGAGATTCGGGCCGACAGCGGCTTTGCCACGCCTCGGCTCTACGAGTTCTGTGAAGGTGAAGAGAATCAACTCCAATATGTCATTGGGTTAAGTCGAAACCCTCGCCTGCAGCGAGTGGTCGAGCCGCTGCTGGATTCGACTCGGCTGCAGTTCGTTGAGCTGGAGGAAAAACAGCGTCAGTTTGACGAGTTTCTTTATCGAGCCAAGAGCTGGGATCGATCCCGTCGCGTCATTGTCAAAGTGGAGGTCGATCAGCGCGGGATCAATCGTCGCTTTGTGGTCACCAACCGGGACGATCTCTGCTCCCAATCACTTTATGACCACTATACAAACCGAAGGCAGACCGAGAACTTCATCAAGGCCTTCAAGAATCATCTGAGCATGGACCGACTCAGCTGTCATCGATTCCTGGCCAATCAGTTTCGACTCCTCCTGCATGCACTGGCTTACCAGATGTTCGTGCGCCTCCGCGACTATCTGCACGGGACTCCCTGGCACAAGCTCGAAATCGAAACCTTACGTCGTCGTGTCCTCAAGATCGGGGCCCGCATCCGACAAACCACTCGACGCATCTGGGTCCATCTTTCCTCAGCCTTTCCCGAACAACCCCTCTTCCACCTCGTCTTGAGTCGCCTCAACTCCAGCTAGCTTCTCCCAGTTCCCCAAAAAACCGCTTCCGATACTCATCCAGGCCCAGATCTGTCTGAAATTCACTCCCCCAACCACTCAAACGCCTCCCCAACCGATATTCTTCGCAAATCCGCCTGTCACACCTGCCCGCTTCCGAGTTGGGCCACTTCTCGACTCGTTTTTCAACACCGGACTACGGTTTTTGAGTAGTGTAACTTTTTTTCTGTAATTTCTGGTCAGGCCTTGGGTCGGAAAGACAGAGGTCTGGGACAGGATTCTCCAAAAACAGAAACGAGAATCTGGCAAGGAGAATCAAATGAACCCAGACCTGGAAAAGAGAGTACCACGGGAGATCCTGGCGGAGTTGATCGAGGAAGGAACAGAAGCCTTTCGAGGAATCCTGGAGAAGTTGTTCAACGTGGCGATGCAGTTGGAAAGAAGCGAGTTTCTGGGAGCGGAAGCGTACGAGAGAACAGCCAGTCGGCGAGGCTATCGAAACGGATTCAAAGGCAAGCGGATTCAGACTCGAGTGGGAGAGCTGCACTTGGAGATTCCACAGGTGCGTGGGTTGAGGTTTTATCCCAAGTCGCTGGAGAGGGGTTGCCGTTCGGAGAAGGCCCTGAAGCTGGCCATTGCCGAGATGTATGTGATGGGCGTCTCGACGAGGAAAGTCACCGAGATCACGGAGCAGCTGTGTGGGTTGGAGATCTCGGCCACCCAGGTCTCGAGAGTGGCCGGGATGCTGGACGAAGAGCTGGAAGAGTTTCGAAGCCGGGAGCTGGGAGAGTATCCGATCGTGTATCTGGATGCCCACTACGAGAAGGTTCGAAGAGGCGGCAGGGTGCAGGACGTGGCCATCCTGAAAGCCATAGGAGTCAATCGTTTCGGGACGCGGGAGGTGTTGGGTCTGAGCGCCAGGATCAGTGAAGCGGAAGTGCATTGGCGAGGGTTTCTGGGAGATCTGCACAAGCGTGGATTGAGAGGGATCGAGCTGTTTGTCAGTGACGATCACGAAGGACTGAAGGCGGCCAGGCGGGCAGTTTATCCGTCGGTGCCCTGGAACCGTTGTCAGTTTCACCTGAGTAAAAACGCCCAACAATATGCTCGCCGCAAAGAGGACAAGCCCCGCATCGCCCAGGCCATGCGGGACATTTTCGATGCCCCGTCTCGAGAGGATGCCGAGGAGCTCAAGGGTAAAGTCGTCAAGAAGTTCGAAAAGATTGCACCGGAGTTCGTGAGCTGGCTGGAAGACAACCTGGATGAAGGGCTGACAGTGTTTGATTTTCCGAGGAGCTGGTGGCGAAGGATCCGAACCATCAACGGACTGGAGAGACTGCACCGGGAGATCCGGAGACGAACCCGGGTGGTGGGAATCTTTCCCCACGAAGCATCGGCGCTGCGGCTCATCTCGGCTGTGCTTGCAGAGATACACGAGGAGTGGTTAACCGACCGGCAATACCTGAACCTGGCCGGCTGGAAAAAACAAGTGGAGCAATTCTTCCCTACAGGCCCTAGAGGAAATTACAGAAAAACGGTTGCTTAACCGGTTTTTGCATAATCCGGGCTAGACTATCCGGGTAGTTCAAGCCAGATGATTGAGAACACCACCAGCCACATCGAAGAGACGATTCAGAGAATCGAGCAGTCCGGGGTGATCGCCATCCTGCGGGGGGATTTCAGCATAGACCGCGTTCTGGGAATTGCGGAGACACTGGTCACGAACGGCATATCGATCCTGGAGATCACGCTGAACAGCGCTGGTGCACTGGAGGTGATCGGGGTTCTGCAGCAGGAGTTTCGATCCGCCGACCTGCTCGTCGGAGCGGGCACGGTTCGGACGCTGGAGCAGTTCGACCTTGCCCTGGAGACTGGAGCTGCCTTTACTGTGGCACCCAGCCTGGATCGGGAGACTGTGGAGCAAGCTGCCCGACTCGACGTCATTCATCTTCCAGGTGTAATGACCCCAAGCGAGGTGGAAGAGGCTTCCCGCCTCGGCAGTCGGCTGGTGAAGTTGTTCCCGGCCGATTTTCTCGGACCGGGTTACCTGAAAGCGCTGAGGGCCCCCCTCGACGAAATCGGATTTGTTCCTACGGGTGGCATCGGGCCCGAAAACCTGCCCGATTATGTGCGGGCCGGTGCCCGTGCTGTCGGAGTCGGGGGTTCTCTGATTTCGGGACCTGACCAGGACATGGTGGAAATCCAATCGCGTGCGCGTGCGCTTCGAGAGGCATGGGACAGAGCCAATGCCTGACCCCCGCTTCGATGCAGCTACGCTGGGAGAGGCGCTGATCCGGCTCAGCGTCCCTGCCGGCAAGCGGCTGGAGAGTGCGACTCGTTTTCACGTGAACCCGGCTGGAGCTGAAGCCAACATGGCGGTCGCGCTCAGTCAGCTGGGGCGAAGCTGTGCCTGGGCCGGAGCCCTGCCCCTAGAATGAGCGACTTGAAGAAAGAGAGCCTATGCGAACAAAAACCTTTCCTGCTGCGCTGATTCTGATTCTTCTGGCCCTGTGCCTGTCTGGTTGCTCCGACCCCGAGCCTGATGTAACGGTTCCCTTCGAACCGGATGTAAAAGGACCTTCCAGCGAAGGTGTGCAGAACATCCGGCATATTCGCACGGCTGATCATCTTCTGGTCGAGCTGGTGGCCGCCGAGCCTTTTCTGGCCAACCCGGTTTCCTTCGATATCGACGTGAATGGCGATATCTACGTCACCGAAACGTTTCGGCTCCACCAGGGTGTGACCGACATGCGCCGCAACCCGAGCTGGCTGGAGGACGATCTGTCCAACCGGACCATCCAGGACCGTCTGGAGACGATGCGGCGCAATCTCGGGCAGGACTTCGAGTCCTATCGCGGCGCCACCGATCGGGTCAAACTCATTCAGGACAGTGACGGGGACGGTCAGTTTGATAAACACACCGTGTTTGCCGACAGATTCGACACCTATCTCTCGGGAATCGGCTCGGGAGTACTGGTCGATGGAAAAGACGTCTACTACGCCAACATACCCAACCTCTGGAAACTGCGGGATTCAGACGGAGACGGCCAGGCGGATTCCCGCCAGCAGCTCAGCACCGGCTACGGCGTCCGTTTCGGGTTCTACGGGCACGATCTGCACGGCTTGATCAAGGGTCCGGACGGCAAGATCTATTTCTCCATCGGGGATCGGGGTCTGCATGTTGAGACCCCGCAGGGAACGGTTGGGTATCCCGATGAGGGGTCCGTTCTGCGCTGCAATCCGGACGGCAGTGACCTGGAGGTGGTGCCCCGGGGTTTGCGGAATCCTCAGGAGCTGGCGTTCGATGATTACGGCAATCTCTTTACGGCGGACAACAACTCGGACGCTGGGGACCTGGCTCGCTGGGTGCAGGTCGTTGAGGGAGGAGACAGCGGCTGGCGAGTGGGATATCAATACCTCACGCAACCGATCCCGCGAGGGCCCTGGAACCTGGAGCGCTTGTGGCTTCCTCACTTCCAGGGGCAGGCGTCCTACATCGTTCCGCCGGTTGCCAACATCGGCGCGGGCCCTTCAGGACTGGCCTATTATCCCGGCACCGGCTTGCCTGAGAAGTATCAGGGCCACTTCTTTCTGTGCGATTTCCGGGGAAACCCGGCCACCATCATTCACTCCTTCCGGGTTCGCCCCCGCGGTGCCACCTTCGAAGTGGTGGATCGGCAGGATTTCGCCACCGGAGCTCTTTTCACCGACGTCGACTTCGGGCCTGCCCCGGGTCTTTTCTTCAGCGACTGGGTGCGAGGCTGGGGGTTGACCGGGAAGGGAAGAATCTATCGAGTTTACGACCCCGTCTCAGCCAATGATACAGGGGTCGAGGAAACCGCTCGCCTTCTGACCGAGAATTTCAGCGGGCTCGAAGACGCACGTCTGGCGGGTCTGCTTGCCCACCGCGACCAGAGAATCCGACTGCGGGCCCAGTTTGCGCTGGCGGACAAGGGAGAAGAGGCGCGGGAAACACTGCAGTCGGAGGCCAAAGACGGCCAGAATCAACTGGGTCGGATCCATGCCGTCTGGGGCCTGGGTCAGCTGGGGCGGAGCGGTGTCCCGGTGGCGCGGGACTTGATTTCCCTGGCCCGGGATGGAGATGCGGAAGTGCGGGCGCAGGTAGCCCGGGTGCTGGGCGATCTCTCCTCCAACGAGGCCGTTCCGGCCCTGATCGAGCTGCTCCAGGACAAGAGCTCGAGGCTCAAGTCTGTGGCTGCCCTCAGCCTGGGGAAGATTGGATCCGTGCAGGCTGTCGGCCCGCTCCTCAAGATGATCCGGGAGGCGGGAGTCCAGGATCCCTATTTGCGCCACGCGGCGGTCATGAGCCTGGCCGGTTGTGCCCGGGCAGCCGACCTCGCCGGACTGGCAGCGGATCCTTCACCCGCCGTCCGCATGAGCGCTGTTCTGGCTCTGCGCCGGCTTGGGGACCCGCGTGTATCCCGCTTTCTGAGAGATGCGCAGCTGGAAATCGTCACTGCCGCAGCCCGGGCCATCCATGACGTTCCCATCGAGGCGGCTCTCCCCGACCTGGCCGCTCTGATTGGGGAGGAAAGGTTTCTGGACCTGGCCCCCGCCGGCGGGCTGTTGAAGGAGACGCTGACAGACTATCGTGATCAAGAGGTGCTGGAAGGCGGCGACCCATCGCTGCGCTACACACTCCCCCTGTTGCTGCGTGTAGTCAACGCCAACTGGAGAGTGGGGAAGGCGGAGCATGCTGAGGCCCTGGCTGGACTGGCCGGGAGCCGGGAAGCGCACTGGCTCTTGCGGGGAGAGTCGCTGAGGCGCCTGACGGAGTGGGATGTGGACGCCAGACTGGACCCCCTGCTGGGGGTCTACAGGCCGTTTTCGTCGAACTCGCTCGAGCCGGGCCGAAAAGCAGCCCTGGCTGTCTATGAAGGACTTCTGCACAGCGAGCGGGACGACCTGCTGCAGGCTACGATGGCGCTGGTGGGCCACTATGAAATCAAGGAGGCTGCACCGGTTCTGGCCAGGCTGGGGGAAAGAAGCGACCCGATTCGCTCGGCGGCGCTCGAGTCTCTGACCGACATCGGGGGAGCAACGGCCCTGGAGACGGTTCGAGAGTCTCTCGATTCTCCCTCTCCCCGGCTCCGGGGAGTCGCACTGAAAATGCTGGCCCGGCTGGATCCGCCGGCCGTGAAGTCGCGCATCGAGAAAACCTTGCGTGAGGGGGAGAGGTTGGAAAAACAGGCCGCCCTGGAGCTTGTTTCGGAACTGGGAACGCCCGAGACGGACGCACTGCTTCTGGAGCTAATGGATCAACTGCAGGAGAAGACCCTCGACCCGGCGATCCAACTGGATGTTCTGGAGGCCTGCAGGGCTTCGAAAGTTCCGGAGATTGAAGCCAGGGTGGCCCGTTTCGAAAAGCAGGCTGACCAGTGGGATCAATTCGGGCTTTACAGGACGGCCATGGACGGAGGGAGCGAAGGAACGGGCCGCGCCATCTTCTTTTTCAATTCGGGTGCCGACTGCAAGCGCTGCCATGTGGTCGACGGAGTCGGTGGAGGCATGGCTGGACCCGACCTGAGCGATCTGAGTGAGCGACTGACAAGGGAAGAGATCCTGGAAGCGATAGTGGATCCCAACCGGACCATCGCCGAAGGCTACGAGATGGTCGACATCATCCTCAAGGACGGCCGCGACTTCAGTGGGCGAGTGCTGCGTGAAGATGAGGAGAAACTGGTCCTGGAGCAGGACATTTCATTTTACGAATTTGACTCCAAGGACGGCCTGGCGCCGCACAGTGAAGTGGATGTCGTTGCCGAGGAAGTTCCGGCTCCTCTCACGGAAGAGGTCGTGATTCAGAAGAAGTACATTCAAATCAGAAGGAGCTCTCAGTCGGGCATGCCCGAAGACGTGGTCGACTCGCTCCCACTTTCTCACCTGCGGGATCTGATCGCTTTTCTGGCCAGCAAAGAGCCGTAGGGCCGACCCTTGTGGTCGCCTTGCCCTTGCCTTTGCCTTTGCCCGTGCCCGTCCCTCCTCTCGCGTTTTTCTGGCCTGCAACGTGATTCTTCGCTTTGGAATGTGGGAGGCAGACTCAGGGCGGCTCCCGGGAGGATTTAAACGATCGCTGCCCTGAGTCTACCTCCCACTTTCGGTTGAAGGTTGAATACCTGGAACGTGGAACCGTGAAACGTGGAACCGTGAAACTCTTCAGTCGGGCAGGGCGAAGGCCACGTAGGTATCCCCTGACTTGGTCTTCAGCTTACCCCCGCCACAGGCGATCACGACATACTGTTTGCCGTTCACCGAATAGGTGGCCGGAGTCGCGTACCCAGCGGCCGGCAGCATCGTCTCCCAGAGGATCTCGCCGCTGTCTATGTCAAAAACGCGAAACTTTTCATCCGGCGTTGCCCCGATGAACAAAAGGCCGGAAGCAGTCACGACAGGCCCCCCGTAATTCTGGCTTCCCGTGACCGGAATGCCCTGCAGTGTCAGTTCTTCGAACTCGCCCAGCGCTACCTTCCACAGGATCTTCCCCGTGTTCAGGTCAATCGCATTCAAGGTTCCCCAGGGGGGCTTGATGGCCGGGTATTCCTGGCTGTCACGGAAGGGGTTGTAACCCGTGAAGGAGAACGTGGGCAGCCCTTCGCCATCGTCGCCGGTCGTCTCTCTCCCTGCGGTTGGTTTGGCGTCGGTCCCACTGTGCAGGAAACGGGCGATCTCGATCACCTGCTCTTCGGAGAGCTGGCCGAAGGAGGGCATGGAGCCCTTGCCATCGCGGATGTTCTGGCCCACTTCGGAGAGCGGAATCCGATCGGCAATGCCGATCAGGGAGGGAACTTCTCCCATGAAGGACCCGCCCTTCAAGTCGGCTCCGTGGCAGCGGGCACAGTACTTCAGATAGTGGTTGCGGCCCTGCCCGATCGTGTCTGCCTCATCCGCCGCGACGATCTCGAACATGGTGATGATGTTGGGACCCTCATTGGCGTTGACGTAGAGTACTCCTGTGTTCGGGTCATAGGCAGCCCCGCCCCATTCGCCTCCACCGTCAAAACCGGGAAAGACCAGGGTCCCTTCCGTGCTGGGGGGAACGAACAGAGCTCCCCAGCGAATCCACTCAAAGATCTCGAGGGCTCTGGCATTCGCTTCCGGAGAAATCGTAGTGACGTCCTCGGGACCGAAGAACTGTCTCGTAAAAGGTTCCGGCAGGGTAGGAATGGGCTGTGTCGGCCAGGCCTGTTCACCCCTCAGACCGGAGGGGGGGAAGGGCTTTTCTTCGACCGGAAACAGGGGTTCGCCGGTTTCCCTGTCAAGCACGAAAGTTTGTCCCGTTTTGGTGATCTGGGCGACGGCGTCGATTCGGCGGCCGTTGTGCGTGACGGTGACCAGGTTGGTTGGCGCCGGCAGATCACGGTCCCAGATATCGTGGTGGATGGTCTGGAAATGCCAGATCCTTTTCCCGCTCCGTGCATCCAGGGCCAGTACCGAGTTGGCGAAGAGATTCTGGCCCACTCGATCTCCACCGTAGAAGTCGAACGATGCTGAGCCGGTGGGGGCGAAAACCATGCCCCGCTCCATGTCCAGAGCCAGCCCCGCCCAGGAATTGGCGCCTCCGTTCCCATACCAGGAATCCGGAGGCCAGGTTTCGTAGCCGAACTCGCCGGGCTGGGGAACGGTGTGAAAAATCCAGACCAGCGCGCCCGTCCTGACGTCAAAGGCGCGGATGTGCCCGGGAGCCGCACCTTCAACTTCATCCACGACGCCCCCAATGATGAAGAGGTCCTGGAAGACAATCCCGGGCGTCCGGGCTCCTACGTAGGGATCCTCCAGATGAGGAGCCATGCCTTGGCGCAGATCAACGACTCCCTGATCTCCGAACGCGGGGTCTGGTTTCCCGGTCTTCGCATCCAGGGAAAAGAGGTAGCGTGAGGCAGCGGCCAGGATTCTGGACTCGTTGCCGTCCGTCCAGTAAGCCACGCCCCGGTTTTTGTCCCGGCCCTGCTGCTGGCGGACGGTGTGCGGGTCGAACAGCCACAGCTCATTGCCGGTGGCCGCTTCCAGAGCAAAGAATTTGAGCCCGGCCGTGCTGCCATAGAGAACCCCGTCAATGATCAGGGGATTGCACTGCATCTCGCTGCGGTTGTCCTCGCGGGCATCTCCGGTGTGATAAGTCCAGGCCACTTCCAGCCGGCTGACATTCTCCCGGTTGATCTGGGTCAGGGGCGAGTACTGGGAGCTGGTCGGGTCCCCCAGATAGTAGGGCCAGTCGCGGTTGTTCAAGTCTTCGCGGCTGCAGCCGGCCCCCAGGCAGAGGAGGAGGCAGGCGAGCCAGGGAGTTCTGTGTCTCATGATCACCGGTCTCGACGTTGGTGGCTCTACGGTTAACGGTTAAAGGTTAAAAGTTAAAGGTTAAAAGTTAAAGGTTCCAAGTTCTCCGTTCCACGCTTTGAGCTGTTGTTCATTCTGGTGATCATGCAGAACAAAGCTGCGTGGCTGAAAGGAGCCAAGCCTCGAGAGGTACTCAGAAAACGACTCGGTTTCCGTTCCTCAAGTCGGTCCCGTGACGAATAAGTTGTACCGGTCCCCATCAATCGATATCGAATCTTTCAAAGACCTCCCATATCTTCTTTCTATGAGCAAATCGAAACCTTTCGAATCGTTGCGAGATGTTTTATGTAAATCTCTACTTAGACAAAACGTGTGGTGTGATCCAAGTCACGTTTTTCATTGACTTTTGGGGCCCTGGTTCTTAAAGGGGTGTACCGTTCTTTCTGTAATTTGAGGAAGGTGAGCTAAAAGGATCAGAGGTCTGGGGCAGGATTTCTCCAAAAACTCAAGACAAGAGCAAGGAGGATCCGAATGACCCCAGACCCAGAACAGAGGCTACCACGAGAATTGTTGAAAGAACTGATCGAAGAAGGCAGCGACGCGTTTCGAGGAGTGTTGGAGAAACTGCTCAACACCGCCATGCAGATGGAACGAGAAGAGTTTCTGGGAGCTCGACGCTGGGAGCGGAGCGAGCAGCGTCGAGACCACGCCAACGGGTACAAGGCCAAGACGCTGTCAACTCGAGTGGGACAGCTTCAAATCCGGATTCCACAAGTACGTCACCTGGACTTCTATCCCCGATCCCTGGAGCGAGGGTGCCGCTCGGAGAAAGCCCTGAAGCTGGCCATCGCCGAGATGTACGTGATGGGCGTGTCGACGCGCAAGGTCACTGAGATTACCGAGCAGCTGTGCGGCACCGAGATCTCCGCCAGCCAGGTCTCAAGAATCTCCAAGCTGCTGGACGACGAACTCGAGCAGTTTCGCAACCGCCCTTTGGGCAGCTATCCAGTTGTGTACCTGGATGCCCACTACGAGAAGGTCCGTCGCCAGGGCAGCATTCAGGATGTGGCCGTCTTGAAAGCGACCGGAGTCAACTGCTGGGGCAAGCGGGAGGTGATTGGGGTCAGCTGCCGACTCAGCGAGGCGGAGGTCCACTGGCGAGAGTTTCTGCAGCAGCTTCAAAAGCGTGGTCTGGAGGGTGTGCAGCTGATTGTCAGCGATGACCACTCAGGACTACGAGCTGCCAGAAGAGCTGTCTTTCCTTCAGTGCCCTGGCAACGCTGTCAGTTTCACCTGAGCCAGAATGCTCAGCGATACGCCCGCCGATCCGACCAACGTGCCGCCATCGCCACTGACATTCGAGACATCTTCAATGCCCCGTCTGGAGGCGAAGCTGAGGCGATGCTTCGGGCCAGAGTCGAGCAATACCACGACCGCAACCCGGAGCTGGCCGATTGGATGGAGACCAATCTGCCGGAAGGCTTTACGGTCTTTCGTTTTGCACGTTCTACCTGGCGGCGCATTCGCACCAACAACGGGCTGGAGAACCTAAACCGTCAGATTCGCCGGCGTACCCGGGTCGTCGGTATCTTTCCAAACACCGAGTCCGCACTACGACTCATCACCGCTGTCGTCGAGGAGATTCACGAAGACTGGCTGATCGGGAAACAGTACCTCAGCCTGGTCGATTTCAAACCACAGGAGAATCCGATCTCAGATCACTCTCAGTCAAATTACAGAAAAACAGTTGCTTAGCCGTTCTTAAACTCGTTGCGAGCGTCAGGGGGGGGTAGAGGAACTTCCCACATTACCGCCACTTTGTGGCTGAAGAGACTGCCAGTTTGAAGCTAGGAGGGCATAATGAAGGCTCATTTTGTTCTTTTCTCACTTATCGTTCTCGTATGTATGTGTAGGGGATTATATACGAAAGTGGCGTTTACTCTTGACACGCCGCCACTTTCCTATAAACTAGGGGCATGAGAAAGAAGGCCCCAGGCAAAGCGTTCCGCAAAGGCATTTCCCTCAAACAGATCATGCGGATGTTCCCCGACAACGCGACGGCGGAGCGGTGGTTCATCCAGCAGCGGTGGCCTGACGGCGTATGCTGCCACGACTGCGGCTCCGTCAACGTGCAGACGGGGTGCAAGCACAAGACGATGCCGTTCCGCTGCCGTGAGAAGGCATGCGGCAAGAAGTTCAGCGTCAAGACCGGCACGATCATGGAAGGCTCGAAGATCGGCTATCAGGACTGGATCATCGCCATCTTCCAGATCATGACTAGCCTCAAGAGCGTGTCGAGCATGAAGCTCCACCGCGACTTGGGTATCACGCAGAAATCCGCGTGGTTCCTCGCGCAGCGGCTCCGGGCGGCCTTGTCGCAGGATGGGGTGCGGTTCGCCGGTCCCGTTGAAATCGACGAAACATACTTCGGCGGTCGTCGCCGGAACATGAGCAACACCCGACGGAAGGCCCTGGCCAACACGGGCCGTGGACCCGTCGGCAAGACGGCGGCAGTCGGAGCGAAGGACCGCCGAACCAAGCGCGTGGCCGCGAAGGTCGTTCATGCGACGGACCAGCAAACGTTGCAGGGATTCGTCGAGGAACACGCGGCCCCTGGTGCGACGGTCTACACCGACGATGCGACCGCCTACGAGTCGCTACGGTTCAATCACGCCACGGTCAAGCACTCGCTCTCCGAGTACGTCAAGGGCGAGGTTCACACCAACGGGATTGAATCGCTGTGGTCGATGCTCAAGCGAGCGCACAAGGGCACCTTCCACAAGCTCAGCCCCAAGCACCTGGACCGCTACGTCCAGGAGTTTGCCGGCCGGCACAACGTTCGCGAGCAGGACACCATCGAGCAGATGGCAACCGTCGCGGACGGCATGGACGGCAAGCGGCTCACCTACGAGCGGTTGATTCGAGCTAACGGCCTGGAAAACGGAGCGCGGTCATGACCCTACCCGCCAAGCAGACCCCTCCAGAGGTTCAGATCGTTCACCAGGCCTATCAGCCGAGCAAGGCAGAACTGGACGCGGACCTACGGATCAAGGGCACCTTCAAACAGGCGATCCAGGCGTTGCTTCGGCCCGTGCGGATTCGGCGGTTGCGGCCAAAACCGCGTTCACGTAGACTGCCATGATGACTTCAGAACCAGACGCGCGGACGGTGACGCTCAATCTGACCTATAACGGTCGGGTATGTTCACGGGTATTGATACCGGGTTCGCTTCTAATCGATCTCGTGACGCAAGCACTTCCTGATGGAACTGATCGCGTTCAGATGCCGAAATCCGGCCCTCTCGAAGCAGGCGGTCAAGGATCGCCTCATACGGTTCCAGCAACAGACGAACCATAGGTCCCAATTCTATCGAGATGTTTTCGTGCATCATGGGCCTTGTCTAACGACCCACGTGGGGGTTGGAGACCAGTGCCGCGGTCGCCTTTGCCATCGCCGCATCGATGACCCGGTTCACCTTTCTGAACGACTGGTCGACGATGGCATTTGGCTTGGCCATGGCTTGATCGACCTTCGCCAGGACCTTGATGTCCTGAGCGAGCACCGTATTGAGCGCGAGGGTTGACGGGAGGGTGACATTGAGGATAGTCTTGGGCGTAGCTGTACTCCAGTAGCTGGTCTGAGGCTTAGGCACCCATTGGACCAGCCGGTTAAGGGTTATCCACCGCCCCGGCTGGAACCGGGGCGTTTCGCTGTACGGCTTCTAGCTTAGCGTACCTTTAAGCAGCCGTCCACCTATTTCGCCACTTTCGTATATAATCCC
>CBDBHK010000009.1:0-153982 GCA_965205615.1 Acidobacteriota bacterium
CCCGGTTGCGATCACCGTGATCTTGATCTCGTCGTCGAACTCTTCGTCAAAGACCGATCCGAAAATGATGTTGGCGTCCGGATGCGCCGATTCCTGAATAATGCGGCTGGCCTGGCTCACTTCATGAAGCGTAATGCTCCGGCTTCCCGTGATGTTAATCAGCACGCCCTGAGCACCCTGGATCGTGGTGTCCTCCAGCAGTGGACTGGAAATGGCATTTTGGGCGGCCTGCGCCGCACGGTTTTCGCCTGAACCGACGCCAGTACCCATCAGTGCCATGCCCATATCGGTCATAATGGTCCGAACGTCCGCGAAATCGAGGTTGATCACACCGGGAACCGTGATCAGGTCGCTGATTCCCTGGACGGCCTGGCGCAAGACATCGTCTGCAAACTTGAACGCATCACCCAGAGAAGTCCCTTCCGGCACCGTGTCCAGGAGCCGTTCGTTGGGAATTGTAATGACGGTATCGGCGCTGTCTTTCAACTCCTCCAGAGCCCTCTCGGCCTGCAGTCGCCGCTTCTTACCTTCAAATTCGAAGGGCCGGGTGACCACTGCCACGGTCAGGGCGCCCAATTGGGTAGCCAGGCTGGCGGCGATGGGGGCCCCTCCGCCTCCGGTGCCTCCGCCCAGACCGGCGGTCACAAAGACCATGTCTGCGCCTTCCAGAAGTTCGATGACCTTCTCAGTGTCTTCCAGCGCGGCCTGTCGACCGATCTCGGGATTGGCCCCTGCACCCAGGCCCTTGGTGAGCTTGTTGCCAAGCTGGACCTTGAGGGGGGCATGGCAAAGGCGCAAGGCCTGCATATCCGTGTTCGCGGCAATGAATTCAACACCCTCGATGCCCGCCTCAATCATCCGATTAACCGCGTTGCATCCGCCGCCGCCTATCCCGATTACCTTAATGCGGGCCCCATTGAGGGGGCCTTCCTCGAAGGCCAGCTTGACCGTCTTTTCATCGAACTTCAGTCGGCTCACAGATGTCTCCTCGAGAGTTTGTCTCTCTCGTAACTCACGCGCTTACTTCGTGCGCGCTACTGTTGCGTGCGCGCTACTGTATTGTGTCTAGACTCCCCGCTATCCCTTCACGAAATCGTCTCTAGAAGCCAGGTTCTCACTCGATCCGTTCGGGCCTTCGATCGCCCCAGGACCAACCTCTTACGAGCCGGGGGGACACTCTTGCGAAGCTCATGTGCGTAGCGCAACAGACCCAGGGCCGTGCAGAAGGATGGGTGATAGATTTCGTCGCGGTGTCTCACCAGGTTCACCGGATACCCGATCCGCACCTGCATTTTCAGGATTTTTTCAGCGCGGTCCCTCAGTCCGTCCAACATCGCCCCTCCCCCGGTCAGCACGACGCCGGTCGCCAGTTCATTGTTGACGTCCACAGCCTGCGTGATCCTGGCCACACGGTGCAATAACTCGTCACAGCGGGCTTGAATGATGCGACAGACGAACTGCCTGGGCAGGGTTTTCTCACGACCCGATCCCACTTCACTGATTTCCACGACTTCTTCTACCGGGACGCTTTCCGGAAAGACGCTGCCGACCGTTTTCTTGATCTGTTCCGCTTCCTTGATCGGGGCCTTGGTACCGATAGCAATGTCCTTGGTAATGAGGTTCCCCCCCAGGGGAACGACTTCGGAGTGCCAGATCGCCCCCTGACTGTAGACCGCCACGTCGGTCGTGCCGCCGCCAATGTCGACGAGAAAGGTACCCAGCTCTTTTTCGTCGTCAGTCATGATCGACTCGGCCGAGGCCAGTTGCTGCATGACCACCCCGTCCACGACCACTCCCGCTTTGTTGACCGCATTGACGATGTTTCGCACCACGGCTGACGCCGTCATGACGAGATGCAGGCTGACCTTGAGCTGGCGGCCGTACATCCCGACGGGATCGTCGATCCCGTCCTGTTCGTCGACTTTGAACTTCTGGGTCAGGACATGAATGATCTCGTGGTCATCGGGAATATCCACCTCTCGCGCCGCTACCGCGCGCTCGACGTCTTCCTGGGTTATCTCGTAGTTGCGGCCCCGAACGTCGGTTTCACCGGAGCAGTTGATCCCCCGAAGATAGGCACTCCCCAGGCTCACATGAGCCGACTCGACAACCGTCTTCGAGCGCTCCTCCACCAGTTCCAGAGCCGCTCGAATGCTTTCGACCGTTTCCGTCAGGTTGACAACGACTCCCTTCCGAATTCCGACGGAGGGAACGGTGCCGGATCCCCGGACACGCAGCTGCGACCCTTCCACGGCGGCGACCACCGCACAAACCTTCGTGGTGCCGACATCAATGCCGGCAAGAAGCCGTGGTTTCCTTCCCATGTCAGTCTGAATCCAGCGCGTCCGAGGCAGATTGTTGCTGTCCTCGCGGCGTGTGGATGATAATGCGATTGGCAAAAGTCACGTCGATCCAGTCGATCTTTCCATGCCGGGTCTTCACCTCCTTGACGAGATCCATTCGGGACATGAAGGTCTCGTATCGTTTCAGGTAATCCTGCTCACCCAGGAGCACGGGGATCGGCTCCCCGGCTGGAATCACCCTGACCCGGCCGACCTCGCTCAGATCAATCTCGGAAATGGTTTTACTATAGTGCCGCTCTCCCCTGTCCAGCTCACCGAGAATCTGGAAATAGACATCCATTCGCCGAGAGTTCCAGGCCCCCGCACCTTCGACCGCGGAACTGATCATTCCCTTGACGATAGGCCTGTCCAGGTACTGAAATCTGGGACCAAACGGGGCCAGCGCCACGCCTTGCCGATCCACTACTCTGAGTTCGCCATCGATGGCCGCCACCGCTTCCGGTATCCGTTCCCGGATGTGGATCTCCAGCTGATCCGGTAATCTTCTCCGCACCACGGCCGATTTGATCCAGTTTTCAGACTCGAGGAGCGTACGTACGCGAAAGAGGCTGACCGTCAGAACGTTCTCGGAGATCGCGCCACGCACGAGCTGCTCGAGGTGGGCGCCGTCTGCCTCATGCAGGCTTTCAAACGCAATTCGATCCAGATGAAAGATCCGCGCAGAGGCCGTCAGGTCATTGAAAACGAGGCCGGCGAAAAGGAGCCCTGAGGCCGTGACAACCAGCAGAGTCACGCGGGCACCAAATCGAGCCACCCTTTTAAGATTCTCGCGGGTGCGGTTCCGAGTGTTCCGTTTAGCCAAGAAACTCCTCCCCCACTTTCCAGACATCTCCCGCTCCCATGGTGACAACCAGATCACCGGGGCCGGCTTGCTGTCGCAGGAGATGGACCATGGCCGTATGGTTTTCCACGAAAGTGGCCGGGTTTCGGTCGGGCAGACTGCGAATCAGCGCCTCCGAATCGACCCCGGCTATGGGTTTCTCCCCGGCAGGATAGACCGGCAGCACAAAGAGTCGGTCGGCAGCTTCAAAGCAGTCACCCATTCGGTCCATCAAGTACCTCGTTCGGGTGTAGCGGTGTGGCTGGTAGACGACAATCGTGCGTTTGCCGATTGTGCGCAGGCACTCCAGCGTGGCTTCGATCTCGGTGGGGTGGTGAGCATAGTCGTCAATCACAGCCACTCCATCCCGTTCTCCCTTGAACTGTTGTCGACGTTCGGCCCCCTGAAAACTGGCCAGCGCCTCGGCCATCTCCTCAAAGGAGACTCCCAGCCACAGGCCCACGGCTATTGCTGCCAGCGCGTTCTGGACGTTGTGCCGACCGGGAACATGTAGCTCAGCCCGGCCCAGCTCCCGCTCTCCCTGGAAACAGGTAAACACAGTACCGAAAGCCTTGTTTTCCAGGTATTTGGCCGACACATCGGCACCTTCATCCAGGCCGTAAGTTAACACTCGACGGTGAACTTTTTTGGTCAGCTCCCGAAGCCCCGAATCGTCACGACAGACAACGGCCACCCCGTAGAACGGGACCGAGTTCATGAACTCCAGGAAGGCCGCATTGAGATCCGTCATATCCCGATAAACGTCCATGTGATCGACGTCGATGTTGGTCACCACCTTGAACACAGCCGGCACGTTCAGAAAGCTCCGGTCACTCTCGTCTGCTTCGCAGACGGCGTAGGGGCCGGAACCCAGAAGTGCATTGCTTCCCAGATTGGGAAGGTGCGCCCCGACGATGACGGTTGGATCCATTCCAACCCCGTTCAGAAGAGTTGCGATCATGGCTGAGGTCGTCGTCTTTCCGTGGGTCCCGGAGACCGCGATCCCGATTCGATAGCGCAGGACTTCCGCCAGCATTTCAGAGCGGTGAAGAATCTGCAGGCCCCTGCGGCGGGCTGCCTCCAGCTCTGCATTGTCGGGGGGAATTGCGCTCGAAGTGACCACGAATCGAGCTTCGCCGAGATTCTCTTCGCGGTGGCCTATCTCGACGCGTACGCCAAGATCTCGAAGATCCTCGAGCAGGGGACTCTCCTCCAGATCGGAACCCGAGACGACGACGCCGCTTTGAGCCAGGATGCGAGCCAGACCGCTCATCCCGATACCGGCAACCCCGACAAAATGCACCGGCTCGATGGAGTGGCCACCGAAAAAACCCAGATCGTTCACTGTGAAAGCTCCTCGATCAGATCGGTGATCCGCCCGACACTGTCCGGGTTGGACAGACTCCGGGCAGCACTGGCCATCGTCGAAAGTCTCTTCTGATCCCCCAGGAGCTGCTCCAGGAGTCGACCCAGGGCCGGCCCGTCCAGATCGGCCTGCTCCCGGAGTAGTGCCGCTCCCTTTCGCTCCAGCGATCGCGCATTCTTGCGCTGGTGATCGTCAGCCGCTGCCGGAAAGGGGATCAGGACCGAAGCCCGGCCGGCCGCAGTCAGCTCCGCCACCGTTGAGGCGCCCGCCCTGGAGATGACCAGGTCAGCTCCCGCCAGGGCGGAAGGCATATCCTCCAGGTAGTCACGGACTCGAGCTTCGATGCCCGCGCTTCGATAGCTCTCCCGGACCCACTCGACGTCATCGGGTCCGGTCTGGTGTGTGATCCGAAGACCCTTCGGTAAGTGAGCCAGAGCGTCCGAGACAAGGCGGTTGATGGGACGACTGCCCTGGCTGCCCCCAAAGATGAGCAGCCGGGCCGGGTCGCTCACAGCCCGGGAGCGCACCTCATGGAATTCTCGCCGCACCGGTATGCCGGTAACCACCGCCCTGGACCCGAAAAACGGTGCCGTCTCGCGGAAAGCTACGGCCGCCTTTTCCACAAACCGGGCCAGCAGTCGATTGGTCAGGCCCGGGTGGGAATTCGGCTCGATGAGAAGCGCCGGACGGCGTCTCAACCAGGCGGCCACTACAACAGGACCGGACGAGTGGCCTCCCAGTCCCACCACGGCGGAGGGCCGGAACTCGCGCACGATAGCGAGGGAGTCGATCAAACTGGCGGGAAGTTGGAGCACGGTCCGGACCATCCGCCGACCGCCCACCCGGTTTAGCCCGCCGACACGGATTGTTCTCAAAGGAAACGCCAGCGGCGACAGGATGCGCGTCTCGAGGCCCTGATCGGTACCCACAAACAAACATCGGCTACCGGGATCCCGCCTCTCCAACTCCTGCCGGATCGCCACCGCCATATAGACGTGGCCACCGGTCCCGCCGCCCGCAAAAAGGATACGTGTCCCGCTCTCCTGGCCCGATCCCGGAATCATGACCTCGTCGCATACCAGGGAATACTCGTCGTACTACGGGGATAAGCAGAGATGTTGAGCAGGATTCCGACAGAGACCAGTGTCACGAACAGCGACGATCCTCCAGCTGAAATGAAAGGCAGGGGAATACCTGTGGTGGGGAGAAGACCCATGGCTACGCTGATGTTGACCAGCGCCTGGATCATGATCATGAGCACAATTCCCAGGCCCGCAAGGGTTCCGAACGCCGTGTCCGATCGCAATGAGATTCTGACTCCCTTCCAGAAAAAAAACAGGAACAAGGCCACCAGCAGGGTCGTTCCCACCAGCCCGAGTTCCTCTCCTATGATCGAGAAAATAAAATCGTTGTGCGCCTCCGGAAGGAAGGCCAGCTTCTGCTTGCTCTGAGCAAGACCCTGTCCACCCGGTCCGCCCGACCCGATGGCGATCAGGCTCTGGAGGATCTGATAGCCGGCGCCCAGCGGATCTTGTTCCGGATTCAGGAAAGCCAGAATTCGATTTCGTCGGTACGGTACCTGGTAGACCAGGAAGAAAAAGCAGGGAACGGCAGCCAGCAGAGCGGCTCCAAAGTAGCCCGGTCGCAGCCCGGAGAGGAAAAGAAGAAGGGCCGCAATGATCGCGATGCAGGCGGCCGTGCCGAAATCCGGTTGAACCAGGATCAGAATCAGGATCGAGCCCAGGATCGAGAGATACGTGAAGGCTTCCCGTCGACCGGCCTCTCCCTCTCTACAGCGGACGAAAAAAGAGGCCGTCAAAAAGATGACCGCCAGCTTGGCGAGCTCCGACGGCTGGGCCCTGAAGGGCCCCACCACGAGCCAGCGGTTGGCGTTGTTGATCGCCGGAGAAGCCAGTGCCCCCAGGAGCAGAAGATAGTTCAGGCCCACTACTAACAGCAGAACCGGTTTGCTGCCGAAGTAGCGGTAGTCAACGCGCGCCATGACCAGCATCACGGCAAGTCCACAGAGCATGAAAAGGGATTGGCGAAAAAACATCCGGGTACTTCCCGTGGCCACAGCCGACGCACTGAAGACCATGACCAGGCCAAAGCCCAGGAGGGCGAAAATCAGCAGCAGCAGCGTTTTGTCTGGCGGGATGCGGTTTCTCATGGGCTAGCTGCTCCGATCTCGATGATGAGGGATGCGGGCGACACTTTCCTTGAACACCCGGCCCCGATGTTCGTAGTTGCGAAACATGTCGAAGCTGGCGCACCCGGGGGCCAGCAAGACCGCGTCGCCCGGAAGGGCGCACCGACTGGCCTGCTCAACGGCCTCCTCCAGGTCTTTGGCCTTCGATACCATGGTGGAGCGACCCAGGGCGCTCTCGATCTTTCCCGCAGCCGACCCGATCAGGATCAGGCCGCGGACGCGCTCTTTCACAAGGCCCTCGAGCCGCCTGAAATCTCCCCCTTTATCGAGGCCACCCATGATGAGGACGATGGGGCCGGAAAAGGACTCCAGCGCCCGCCTTGCCGAATCAACGTTCGTCGCCTTGGAATCATTGTAGTAAGAGACTCCGTCGACGTCGGCGACCCTCTCCAGGCGATGCTCAACCCCCTTGAAGTCTCGAACCGCCTGTGCCACGGCCGGCCCCGGGATTCCCGATAGAAATGCCGCTGCCGCTGCGGCCAGAACATTCTCCAGATTGTGCTGTCCCCGGATGGCAATCTCCGAAACCGGCAGCAGGGTTTCCTCCCCTCCCTCGAGCCTGGCAATAACGTGGCCCGCCTCGACACAGATCCCCTGCTTCAGAGGGCGTCGGCTGAAGAGACAGGCCCGCCCTCTGGTCCGGGACTTCATGGCGAAGGTCGCGGGATCGTCAGCGTTCAGGACCGCCCAGTCCCCGGCCCTCTGCGTGAGCAGAATCCGCCGCTTGGCGTCCACGTAGGATTCGAGGCTTTCGTGGCGATCCAGATGGTCCGGTGAAATGTTGAGAACCAGAGCAATGCCGGCCTGGAATTGCTGGACCATCTCCAGCTGGAAGGAAGACAACTCGACCACCGACGTCGTCACGGACTCCGGCCGCAGGAGGGCGATCTCGGAAAGGGGCGTTCCAATGTTTCCAGCTACTGCGACGGCAGATCCGGCGCTCTCGAACATCTCTCCGATCAGGGTCGTGGTCGTGGTCTTGCCGTTGGAACCGGTGACTCCGATCAGCGGGCCATCCAGAAAGTGGAAGCCAAGTTCCACCTCCGGAAGCATGGCAATCCCTTCAGACCTGGCCTCTCGCAGCGGCCGGATATCGCTGGGGACACCTGGACTCAGAACGATCAGATCCGTGTTCAGGAAATCCTCCACCCGATGCCCCCCCAATGTCGTCTCCACCTTTCCCTGCAAACGCGAGAGTTGCTCCCGGAGCTCGCCCGCGGGTTTCAGATCGGTGACGCGGACCCGGGCTCCCTTTGAGAGCAGAAGGTTGGCGGCGGCCACTCCGCTGCGGGCCAGGCCGGCTACCAGAACCCTCTTGTGGCTTAGCTGCAGCACGGCGCTATCTCAACTTGAGAGTCGTCAGACTGAAGAGGGCGAACACCAGGCCCACGATCCAGAAGCGCACCACCACCTGGCTCTCGGCCCATCCTTTCAGCTCGAAATGATGATGTATGGGCGCCATCAAGAAAGGCCTTTTACCCAGAACCCTGAAGGAGCCGATCTGCACGATGACCGAAAGCATCTCCAGCACGAAAATGCCTCCAATCGAAAAAAGCAGCAGTTCCTGCTTGATCAGAACGGCCACCGTCCCGATGGCTCCACCCAGGGACACAGAGCCGACATCGCCCATGAATACGTCCGCCGGGTGAGTATTGTGCCAGAGGAACCCCAGCATGGCCCCCACCATGGCGCCGCAGAAAATCGTCAACTCGCTCGCATAGGTGTTCTTGATCAGATCCAGATAGGTCGCGAACTCGGCGTGCCCGGTGACATACGTCAGCACCGTGAGCGCCGACGCCGCGATGATCACGAGCCCCGTGGCCAGCCCGTCGAGGCCGTCGGTCACGTTCACCGCGTTGCTGCTTCCAACCAGAACCAGGACCGTGAAGATGATGAGCGGGAGGAAGGTTGAAGTGCCGAGAATCACGAGGTCGAGTTCGGGCGTGAACTGCTTGAAGAAGGGCACACTGAGCTGGGTGCTGTAGAGTTCTTGCGAATGCAGCAGGACCAGGGTCGCACCAATGCCAAGAGCCACCAGAAACTGAAGTATCAGCTTGTGGCGCGCCTTCAGGCCCAGGCTCCGCCGTCTCGAGACCTGCAGAAAATCATCCACGAATCCAATCGCCCCGTGCACCAGCAGCGAGATCAGGGCGATCCACACGTAGAGATTCGTCAAATCGGCCCACAGCAGAGTCGGAAGGACGATGCTGATGATAATCAACAGCCCTCCCATGGTCGGGGTGCCGGCCTTGGCGTGGTGACTGGATGGACCTTCCGCGCGAATGACCTGCCCGATTTGAAAATCTCTCAGCTTCCTGATCACCCAGGGGCCCAGAAGGAGACTGATGAGCAGGGCCGTGAGAGAAGCATAGGCCGTGCGAAAAGTGATGTAGCGAACGACATTCAGAGGCGATAGATAGTCGTGGAAGGAATAGAGAAGATAGTAGATCAACGAGACACCTCGCCCACTTCAAAACCCGCCTCGAGCAGGCGGATCATTCGATCCAGGCCGATCCCACGAGACGCTTTGACAAGCAGCAGGTCGCCGTTGCGCAGCAATCCGGGCAGGAGTTCAGCGGCCTCGGTACTGTCCCGGGCATGAACGAGCAGGCGGGCCGGCATCCCCGCGTCGCGAGCGGCTCTGCTCATCTCCCGGGCCAGTACGCCCACAGTAACCACCAGATCAAGACGCAAATCGACCAGGTGCTGTCCCGTCTCACGATGGTACGACGCTGCCGAGCTTCCGAGCTCCAGCATATCTCCCAGCACGGCCAGCTTGCGGCCGCCCCAGGGCCAGCGGGAAAAGTCTTCCAGAACCGAATTCAGTGCTTCCGGATTGGAGTTGTAGGATTCGTCAACCAGGGTGACCTCGATCCCCCTGCCCGGGCTGAGCGATCTGACCTGACCCCTGCGGGACACGGTCGACAGCTGGCGAAGACCGTTCTGCACGTCCTCGTCGTTCAGGCCCACAGCCACAGCGACTGCAACAGCCGCCCCCAGGTTGTACACGTAGTGGCTCCCCGAGAAGGGGAGAGAAGCCGGGAACCGGCCCGTCGGTGTTTGAACTGTGACCTCCATGCGGCGAAGGTCGGGTGGGGATTGCGTGGTCACATTCACCCGGCAACGATCCGAGGTCCCGAAAGGGATGGCGCTCGGGTCGAAGGCGACGGCAATCGCGCGGACCCGGGAATCTTCGCCGTTAAAAATGATTCTTCCTCCCGGTTTCAGTCCCTCCAGAATCTCGGCTTTCGCTTCGGCAATATGGTCGATCGAATCGAAAAACTCGAGGTGTACCGGGGCCACGTTGGTGATGACAGCCATGTCCGGCCGGCAGATCTGCGAGAGAGTTCGAATTTCTCCCGGGTGATTCATCGCCAGCTCGAGGACTGCGATCTGGTCGGCCTCCTCCAGTTCCAGCAGGCTCAGAGGAACGCCGAAGTGGTTGTTCAGGTTGCCGGGTGATTCGCGAACACGGTAGCGCTGCCTCAGCAGTGTCGAAGTGAAGCTTCGGGTCGTCGTCTTACCCATGCTTCCGGTCACGGCGATCACCAGGCCCGCCCACTTCTCCCGAACCAGAGAACCCAGTCTCTGAAGTGCTCGGGTCGTATTCTCCACGCTCAGGAAAACACAATCAGCCGCTCTGGCTCCCGCCGACACCGATTCTGAATGAACCACGACGCGAGCCCCCTTTCCAACGGCATCGTCGATGAAGTCGTGCCCATCGAAACGGGCTCCGGAAACGGCTACGAAACAGTTTCCAGGAGCGATCGTTCGGCTGTCGATCGATACCGGTGGCAATAGTTCTGACCTGGAGTCGACCCGGCGCCCGGTAAGGGTCGTTTCCAGGACTTCAGCCACCTCAGCGAGAGAGGCTGTGATCATAAATTTCTGCGGCGACCTGGGCGTCGTTGAATTCGATTTTCCCGCCGGCAGCTTCCTGGTATCTCTCGTGCCCCTTCCCGGTAATGAGAACGATGTCCCCCGGGCCGGCCAGCTGAAAGGCGTGACTGATCGCTTCCCGGCGGTCCGTGACGGACTCGAAGGAAACATCTGGACCTATACCCAGTTCAATCTGGCGAATGATTTCGCGGGGTGATTCGGAACGGGGGTTGTCCGAGGTCAGCACGAGAATGTCGGCCAACTCGGACGCGATCCGTCCCATCTGCGGGCGTTTGGTTCGGTCTCGGTCACCCCCGCAGCCGAAGACCGAGATCACCCGACCCCGGGACAGACCCCGGGCCAGGCCAAGCGCACTGGCGAGTGCATCGGGGGTGTGTGCGTAGTCTACGAACACGGTGAACGGTGCGTCGAGCGGCACTTTCTCGAAACGGCCCCGGACCCGCTCGAGTGCCCGGACACCAGCCGCGATCTGGTGATCCGGAAAGCCCAGGTGCGAACAGGCGCTCACGGCCGCCATCAGATTGTAGACGTTGTGATCTCCCGCCAGTGAAGTCGAGAGCCTGACCTGCCGGCCCTCCACACTGAGCAGCACATCAGTGCCATCCAAACCCGTATTCACACTCAGCGGGTAAACATCATGCCGGTCCGACATTCCGAAAGTCACGGCACGAACCGAAGCGTTCAGGGGACAGGCGGCAACGCTCGCATCGTCCCCATTCAGGATGGCGACACGCAGCGCGGGAGTGTAGGAGAGATCGAAGAGCCGTCGCTTAGAGGCCAGATAGTTTTCAAAGGTGTCATGGAAATCGAGATGATCCCGGGTCAGGTTGGTGAAGACTCCTACCTCAAATCTGCACCCGTAGACCCGATCAAGTGCCAGAGCGTGAGAGGAAACTTCGACCACCCCCGCCCGGCACTCCTGCTCGAGCGCACGAGCGAGAAGTTTCTGGATTTCGGCCGCCTCGGGGGTCGTCCGAATAGACTCCATCACGTCATTTCCGACAATCGTTTCAACAGTGCCGAGCAGGGCAGCCGGGCCTGCCCTGCTCAAAACGGAATGAATGAGGCTGGCTGTGGTGGTCTTCCCGTTGGTTCCCGTCACACCGACCAGTTGCAGCCGCTCGGACGGATGCCCGAAGAAGTGGCCGGCCATTTCTGCCATGTAGCGCCGGATCGTCTCGACCTGTAGCCAGGTCCCCGAAAAATCCGGCGGAGCCTCGCGCTCGGAAATGATCGCCGCGGCACCCTTGAAAAGAGCCTGAGGGATAAACTGGTGGCCGTCCAGGTCATGGCCTTCGATCGCAAAAAAGATCGAATTGGGACCTGTCTCCCTGGAATCGTATTCCAGAGAAGAGACTTCAGTCTTCAAATCCAGCTCCGTGCCGATCTGCACTGACCTGGGCGGAAGCGCCGCGATAAGGTCCTCGAGTCGCAACTTCTATCTCTCCCTGCTCCGAGAGTACCACCTCACACACCGTGCCCCGGCCGACGAGGGTGCGGGGAGGGGGTCGCTGGCCCACTACCCGGCCGCTGCCCGTATAGCTCAGGGACAGGCCGAAACGCGCACTGGCAATCGCCACTTCTCGTAGACTCAGTCCCTTGAAGTCGGGTAGATGGATACCCTTCGTCAACTGGGTCACGACGTTCCCTTCCACCGCGCCGTCCCGGCCGCTCCCGACCAGGGCCGCCACGGTTTGATGGAGACCTTCCATGGAAAGGTCCCTCTTTTCTGAGACACCCGGGGCCGCAACGGGTTCCGCCCTTTTCCTGTCGGAGGCCATTCGCAAGCCTGACGGCCCGTCTCGTGGAACCCCCAGCTTGATCAGTCCGCGTTCCATGATCTCCTTGAACACCGGGGCTGCCACCAATCCGCCGTAGTACCCTCCCATCGGCTCGTTGATGACGACGATGGTGGCCAGAGCCGGATTTTCGACAGGTCCGAAGCCGAAAAAGGAGGAAATGTGTTTGGTCCTGGAGTACCCTCTGCCGACGAACTTCTGAGCCGTTCCCGTCTTACCCCCGGCCGAGAACCCGGACAACTGGGCACGTCTTCCGGTTCCGTGCTCAATGGTCTGACTCATGGCTCCGCGCAACACCCGGGCGGTCTCTGCCTTGATCACCCGGCGCCGGACTGTGGCCGGGGCGGCAACGAGTTGTCCGTTAGGGCTGACGATCCGGCTCACCACCCGTGGCTCCACCAGATAACCCCCGTTGGCGATGACCGAGACCGCTCGCAGCATTTGCAGAGCCGTCACACTCAATTCCTGGCCAATAGCCAGAGCACCGATCGAGATCCTTGACCACTCCGGCGGTGTCCTGATGCGCCCCGCTACTTCGAAGGGCAGGTCAATGCCCGTCTGCTCACCGAATCCAAAGCGCTTGATATACTCGTAAAACTTTTCATTTCCCAGCCGCAATGCCAGCTTGATGGTGCCCACGTTACTGGACTTTGCGAGAATTTCCTCGACGGTCAGCTCTCCATAGCTGCGCTTGGCCTCACGATAGACTTTTCCGGCCAGACGTAATGTGCCCACCCGGCAATCAATCGTCTCATCTATAGCGGCCACCCCCTGGTCGAGAACGGCAGCCAGAGTGACCACCTTGAAAGTGGAGCCCGGTTCGTACATGTCCTGGATGGCGCGATTTCTCTGGTGCCGGGTCTGATCGGTGTTGTAGAGGTTGGGATCGAAGGGAGGGTAGGAGGCCATGGCCAGAATTTCGCCGTTTTGCGGATTCATCACAATGGCACTTCCGTTGATCGCCCGGGTTGCCTCTACTGTTTTGCTGAGTGCCTGCTCGGCCGCAAACTGAATGGTGCTGTCAAGTGTCAGAATAATGGAATCGCCAGCCGTCGCTCGAGAGCCCTTCTGACTGCTGAAGCTGCGGCGTTTCGCGTCCACACTGAGCTCGACCCGATCTGAAACGCCTTTCAGGTTCTCATTGTAAGCCAGCTCGACTCCACTCCAGGCCTTCCCGTCCACCCCTACGAACCCCAGGATGTGGCCGGCCAACTGGTTTCCCGGATAGAAGCGCTTCGATTCCCGCTCCAGATACAGTCCCTTGATCTCCAATCGGCCGATCGCTTCGCTGACCTTCGGCTCGAGACGGCGCTGCAGGTAGACATGGACCCGATCTTGCTGCAGACGGTCGAACAGCCTTTCTTCCTCAACGCCCAGCAAAGGAGCCAGGCGGCGGGTCGCTTCCGCCGGATTCTCGATATGATTCGGATTCGCCGACAGAGATTTGACTGGAACACTTACGGCCAGCTCGCCCAGCTGCCGATCGAAGACATCTCCCCTCCTGCCGATCAGTTCGCGGAAGCCAAAGACCTGCTGAGCAGCTTCCTGGCGATAGACGTCCGCCTGCAGGACCTGGAGGTCAAGGAGCCGACCCATGATGAGCACAGACCAGCCAACGACGAGAACATAGACCACCAGCAGCCTCTGCACGAAAATGCCCCGGGTGAGCCAGAACGCCGCTGCCCGCTCCATTACCGACCGATCAGGCTCGCGGTTCGAGCCGAGGCCAGAATATCCCGGGCCCTGCTCATCGGGGCGCCGGCCTCGATAATCGTTACCTCCGGCCGGTTGGCACTGACCAGACCCAACTCCTCAGCTTTGCGGTTCAGCCGGTCTGCGCGGGTCAGAGTCTGGTACTCGGCTCGCAGGACACGCTGTCTCTCAGACAACTTCCTGTTCTCTTCCCTGAGTTCTTCAATCTGGTAGCCGGTTCCGATAATCTGCTGCTGGTTCCAGCCGTAGACCAGAGCCAGACAAACCAGAAGCGCACCCGTCACAACCCACCCCCAGATCTCCCAGCGGGACGATCTTTCTCCTCTGTTGAGCTTCTGATTGTTCAACTCCAGCGTCGACAAATCCACCATCATCACACTCCCTTACCCTTTTCTAGTACAGCGGTTTCTCCAAACTTCTCAAAGGCTCTCAACCTGGCACTGCGAGAGCGGGGGTTTTCATCCAGTTCCTGTCGGCCCGGCCTCACGGGTCGCCTGGTCAATATCCGACCCAGGGTTACGCGGGAACAGGTGCACGTTTCAGCCGGACGAAAGCAGACGCAGCGGCCTGCTGCCTTGCGGAAGGCCGTCTTGACGAGTCGATCCTCCAGACTATGGAAGGAAATCACCACGAGTCTGCCCCCTGTATTCAGCAGCTGAATGGCTTCGGTGCAGAACTCCTCCAGCCCCTCGATCTCCTGGTTGACGCGAATGCGCAAGGCCTGAAAGACCCTGGTGGCCGGATGAATACCACCCCGGCGGCGAGCCGGTGTGACCCGTTCGACGAGTTGGGCCAGTTGCCGGGTGGTTCGTATCGGCTCCACCTGGCGCCGGCGCACGACCTCGCGCGCAATCGAACGCGAGCGGCGCTCTTCACCGTAGCGCCAGAAGGTTTTGGCAAGCTGCTCCTCCGGCAACCGGTTCAAGAGGTCCGCGGCGGTGGTCTGTGATCTTCGGTCCTGACGCATATCGAGCGGACCGTCGAGTCTAAAGCTGAAACCACGTTCGGCACTCTCCAGCTGAAATGACGAAAGGCCCAGGTCCAACAGACACCCGTCCACACCGGAAATAGCCAGCCCGTTTAGAATCAGGGGAAGGTTCCGGAAATTGTCGTGGTGGAAGAACAGATTGGCGGCGGGGGCCAGACGTTCCCGGGCCTGCTCTAGAGCCTCCTCGTCCCGGTCCAGGGCGATGACTTTCCCTGTGCCGTCGAGAAGATCAAGGATGGCCCGCGTGTGCCCGCCCAGACCCGTGGTGCCGTCCACATAGGTGCCACCCTTCGTCACTTTTAACAGGCCCATCGCTTCTTGTAGAAGGACGGGCGTATGACGGGCGGCAACCATGGACATTCTAAATCCCAATATCGGCCAGAGACACGGAATCCTGATCCGTGTAGGGATCGCTCTCCAAAACCTTCTGAAAGCGCGACCGGTTCCAGACCTCCAGGGAGTTGAGTTGCCCGATGACATCCACTTGCACTCCCTCGACTCCTGCCGCCTCCCGAAGATGTGGGGGAATCAACACCCTCCCCTGGCGGTCGACCGTGCCAACCTGTCCGAAGTAACTCGTGTTGCGCAGGAATTTGAGTTTCCCGGGCAGCATTTTCGGCGGCTCGCTCATTTTTGCTTCCAGCTTTTCCCACTCAGGCAGGGGGTAAATCAGGACATTTTCTCCCGTCACACTGGTGACGAAGACTTCCATGCCATAGGTCGCGATTAGAATCTTCCGGTGCGCCGACGGAATCTTGATCCGACCTTGTGCATCGATCTTGGCTGGGAAGTTTCCGCGAAACATATTCGGGTTGCTACAGGGGCCATTTGTCCTATCGTAACCTATTTTGTCTATTTTGATCCAAGAAACTCCAAAGTCAAGCAAAAAAGGACTTTCTGGTGCTTCGCAGCGCCCTGACGAGTACTGTGCTGGGGGTCCGCGGGCTGCTAACATGTTCCCTGCCCGGGCTCGTCCTTTCCTGGCACCGATCAAGTGGAAAGAATAGGAAGTGCTCATTACCCCGGAACCAAACGAAGCCGAAGACGACGTCATGCAGGAATCACTGAGTCGGCTTGACCCCGAAGTCGCTCGAATTGTCCGCGCGGAGACGGCCCGTCAGGCCGGTACACTGGAGATGATCGCCTCGGAGAACTTCGTCGGCGAGGCCATCCTGGAAGCCTGCGGCTCCGTGTTCACCAACAAGTATGCCGAAGGCTATCCCGGCCGTCGCTACTATGGAGGGTGTGAGTTTGTCGACGATCTGGAGCGACTGGCTCAAACTCGAGCCAGGGAATTGTTCGGTGCGGAGCACGCCAACGTTCAACCCCACTCCGGAACTCAAGCCAACTCGGCTGTCTACGTAGCGGCACTGAATCCAGGCGACAAAGTTCTGGGCATGGACCTCTCCCACGGCGGCCACCTCACCCACGGCCATCCTCTCAATTTCTCGGGGCGCTTTTTTGACTTCGTGGCCTACGGTGTCGATCGCCGCCGGGAGCGGATCGACTATGACGCGCTGGAAGCCCTGGCCCTGCGGGAGAAGCCAAAGATGATCGTAGCCGGCGCCAGTGCGTACAGCCGCACCATTCACTTCGACCGCATGGAGGAGATCTGCCGTAAAGCTGGTGCGTACCTGATGACGGACATCGCTCACATCGCCGGTCTGGTGGCAGCGGACCTCCATCCGACGCCTGTTCCCCATGCCGATTTCGTCACTACTACAACCCACAAAACGCTGAGGGGTCCCCGCGGCGGCCTCATTCTTTGTCGGAAGGAACACCAGAAAGCAGCCGACCGGGCCGTTTTCCCAGGTTTGCAGGGTGGTCCTCTTGTTCACATCATCGCGGCCAAGGCCGTCGCTCTCAAGCAAGCCGGCACAGCGGCTTTCCGTGAATACCAGAAACAGGTCCTGGCCAACGCCAGCACGCTGGCCGAACGGATAGCCGAAAGCGGCTTCAGGATTGTTGCAGGCGGCACCGATAACCATTTGTTCGTGGTCGACGTTTTTTCCCGCGGTATCACGGGCAGAGACGCGGAGAAAATGCTCGAGGACGCCGGGATCACGGTCAACAAGAATGTCCTTCCCTTCGATGAAAACCCGCCGCTGGTGACCAGCGGCATCCGGATTGGCTCTCCTGCCCTGACCACTCGCGGAATGAAGCAGGCGGAGATGGAGCTGATCGGCGACTGGATCGGCGAAATACTGAACAACCCGGCCGACGAAAAAATCCGGCACCGTGTCAAAGCCCAGGTCCAGGATTTGACCGGACCGTTTCCTCTTTACGAATCTCGTCTTTCCCAAGACGAGGCTTAACAGTCCGCTCATGTCTCTCACCCGTCCAGGTCTGGACGACATCTTCGGCACCGGGGGGTTGCTGGCGTCGCATCTGGACGGGTATGAGCCCCGCTCCTCGCAGCTCGAGATGGCCCGGGCCGTCGAGGATGCGATTCTTCACCGCCGCCACCTCGCCGTGGAGGCAGGGACGGGAACCGGGAAGACTCTGGCTTACCTGATCCCCAGCCTCCTGGCCCGGAAACGGGTGATCATTTCCACCGCCACCAAAACACTCCAGGACCAGCTGATCCAGAGCGACCTTCCCTTTTTGAGAGATCATCTGGCGCCGGACCTGTCGGTGGCCTGTATGAAGGGGAGGAGCAACTATCTCTGTCTGAGACGATTGAAGGAAGGTCTGGGGAAGGGCTACCTCCTCTCCGAAGACCGCGGAAGGCTGACGCATCTGGCGGAGTGGGCCAAGGGGTCGGCCTCCGGGGAACGCAGCGAAATCGATTGGCTGGCGGACGACGATCCCTTCTGGCACCAGATGGACGCCCGCAGCGAGATCTGCACTGGCCAGGCCTGCGACGATTTTTCCCGCTGTTTCATTACGCGCATGAGACAGGAAGCTTTCGAGGCCGACCTGATCGTCGTGAATCACGCCCTTTTCTTCGCCAACCTGGCCATGGAAAGTGATGAGATCGGCAGGATTCTTCCCGACTATGGTGTGCTCATTCTTGACGAGGCCCACCGGGTGGAGGACATCGTGGCCCAGCACTTTGGCAGCCACCTGAGTAATCGACGTTTTGACGATCTGGCCGGCGATTTACAAAGGGCTTTTGCCGGGGCTGAGAATCCGCCGCCGGCCATCAGCCGGCTGGGGGAGGATTCGCGCCACTTCTTTGCAGCTTTTCCAGGTGAGGACAGCCGCTACTCGCTGAATTTCTTCCCCTCCTCAGACGGCGTTGTCGATCTTCGGGACGAACTGGGGCCTGGCTACGCCCGCCTCCGAAGCACTTTGCGAGTGCTCTACTCTGAACTTCAACTGGTCCGCCCGCGCCCCGACGAGTGGGAAGCGCTGGTGCGCAGGGTGGAGCAGCTGACGGAGGATCTAGACAGAATCTTCGCGCGCGACAACTTCGAGAACGTCTACTGGTACGAGCGGCGTCAGGGTGGGGTCTTCGTGCACGTCACTCCCATCAACGTCGCCCATCTGTTGTACGAAAAGCTGTTCCGCAAGACCGACACCGTCATCCTCACTTCCGCGACCCTGAGCACAGCCGGAGACTTCGGCTATCTGAAGCAGCGACTGGGAATACCCGAACCCGTGGAATTGAGTGTCGAGAGTGAGTTTGATTACGAGCAACAGACCATTCTCTTCGTTGCCCGCGACCTGCCCCAGCCCGGAAGTCCCCAGTTTCTTTCCAGAGCCCTCCCGGTGGTCGTGGAACTCTTGCAGATGACCAGGGGACACGCCTTCGTCCTCTGTACCAGCATTCGCAACATGAAGCGCTTCTACTCTTCGCTCCTGGAAATGGTGCCTTACCCGGTGTTCCAGCAGGGAGACAGGCCGCGGCACCTTCTGCTGAGCGAATTCAAGAGGACCCCCAATGCGGTTTTGTGTGCCACCTCCAGTTTCTGGGAAGGTGTCGATGTCAAGGGTGAGGCGCTGCGCGCGGTGATCGTTGACAGGCTGCCCTTTCAGGTACCTACGGAACCGGTGGTGGCGGCCCGGCTCAACCGCATTCAAGAACAAGGTGGCGACCCTTTTCTGGACTATACGGTCCCTGAAGCCATCATCTCGCTCAAGCAGGGCCTGGGTCGCCTGATCCGGTCCCGAAACGACACCGGAATCCTGGCAGTTCTCGACTCCCGTATTTGTACCCGGCGCTACGGCCCGCTGTTCGTGCGCAGCTTGCCAAAGTGTAAAGTCACCGATAACATGGATTCGCTGAGAAACTTCCTCCTGGATCAAGCATCCCACGTAAACGGGAGCCAAAAATTATGAACGTGAAATCCTTCTTCCTGACTTTAGTGTTCCTGCTCGCCACACCGGCCGCAGGCCTGGCCCAGGTGGGCCGCATTCAGGGCACGGTGACTGACGGTGCCGGCAACCCACTCAAGGGCGCCGAGATCCGGATCGAGGGCATGGGCGTGAACCGCAAGTACAAGCTCAAAACCAACAAGAAGGGCAAGTACATGCATGTGGGCATCGTCTACCAGGGCCGCTACCGGATTATCGTCACCCTGGAAGGGTACCAGCGCGATTACCTCGAGGGAGCCCGCCCCACCATGGATCCCTTTGATAAGGAGAGGGGTACCTACGATTTCGAGCTCACGCAAGGAGCCGCTAATGCCCAGCTCGCTTTTGAGCTGAGCGACGAAGAGCGGGCCAGGATCAACAAGAAGGTGACGGAGGAGGAAAGAGCGGCGGCCCTGCAAGAGCAACTCACCGAAGCGTTCGACCACGGTCAAGAACTATTGAAAAATGGACAGTACGCCGATGCTATCGAGGTCTTCCAGTCGGCCATCCAACTGGACGAGGCACAACCCGCGATGTGGACGGCTCTGGGCCAGGCTTATCAGAGAGTCAAACGGCCCCAGGATGCTCTGGCAGCCTATGAAAAGACCGTGGTGCTGGAGCCCAACGCTGCCGTCTACCAGAACATGGGAAACATCTACGGTGACTTGAAGGAACCGGAAAAGGCTCAGGAAATGTACGACAAGTCCCTCGAGATGAGCGTCGGCAGCGATCCCTCGGTTACGGCAGGCACGTTCTACAATATGGCCGTGGGCCACATCAATGCTTCAAACAACGAACAAGCCAGGGAAGCGCTGCTGAAGGCGCTGGAGGCTGACCCCAACCATGCCGAAGCCCACTATCAACTGGGGATCCTCTTGAGCCAGCGCAGGGTAACCATTCCGGCGGGTTTGGAGCATCTGAGGCAGTACCTCGAACTGACTCCGGGAGGCCCCAATGCGGAGATGGCCCAAATGATGATAGAGGCACTGGGCTGAGCAGCGCCTCAGAGTCCGCCCCGGGTCTCGAACAGGTCACCGGCGGCCGGACAACCGATCTGTGCCAGTCCGTAAATGGCTGAAAAGGCAGCCATTCTCACTTCCAGCACCGAGTCCTGGCTGGATTCGACCAGCGCCTGGATGACCGGCTCGGGAACATGATCCGGGATGTGCCAGTACCCCGTTCCCAGCTCCAGTGCCGCCTGGGCTCTGACCCCTGCTTCCGGATGCCGCAACATTCCCAGTAGCGCCCCTCGTGCCGCCTCGACGTCCTGCTGCAGAAGCTTACCCATCGAAGCCACGACCATCCTCCGGCGCTTGCGCGTAAAGGCATCGCCTGCCTGCTCGAGCACAAAGATCTTGTGCAGCGCCTCGACCCCCTCTTCACTCCCAATCTCGCCCATGGCAACAATGATGGCCGTCTGAAGTGAACGACTACCTCGGCCGGTCCGGGCCGAAGGCTCTTCAAAGCGGTCCACCAGGGCGAGCAGTCCACCGGGATGGGCAATCGCGCCCAGGGCCATAGCCGCGAAAATCTGCTTGCTGCGGGTTCCCGAGCGAAGGAGCTCTGAAAGGGGATCCAGGAAGGAGGGGCAACGCAGGACGCTCATGTGAGGCAACACCGAATAGAGACGCTCGAGGCTTCCTCTCTGGAGCAGTCCGTGACAAGTTGCAATCAACTCTTCTTTGTTGCCAATGTCCTTTCCACGGTACATGACCTATCCTGCTGTCAACGCGCGTCTTTTTCGAACAACGCGCTATGTTAACATACGGCTGTCCATGTCCAGCAAGCAGCTCTCCTTTGGCGTCGTCGGCGTCCTGATCGGTTTTGTGGCCGGCTTTTTTGTGAGCCGGGCGCCGGTCGAGTCCGGTCCCACTTTGCCAGTGGACGGGGGCCCGCCCGCACAGGCCCAGTCCTCTGTGCCCGAGGATCACCCTTCACCGGAGTTCATCGGGCAGCTCCAGGCCTTGCAGCGGCATGCCGAAGAACATCCGCAAGATCTCCAGGCTCGCATCGCTCTGGGGAACGCCTTTTATGACATGGGCCGGTTCGATGCCGCGATTCGGTGGTATGAAGAGGCGGTAGCCCGCGGCGACCAGGACCCCAACGTAATCACCGACCTGGGGACGTCCTACTTCTATTCGGGCAATACCGCGAAAGCGGTCGAGCTGTTCCACCGCTCTCTGGCGATCGAAAAGGACCATCCGCAGACCCTTCAGAACCTCGGCTGGGTTCAGTTTCAATCCCAAAACCCCGAAGCTGCGATCGAGGCCTGGGAACAGTTGATTCAGGCGCATCCCGAGTACGAACAGATTGAGGCGGTCAGGAAGCAGCTGGAGGTGGCCAGAGGACAACTGCAGGGAGAACATTCCTGAAGATGCCAGGCATCCTGAGGTTCCTCTTCTTCATCCTGTTCCTCGGTTTGGTGCGCTGGCTCATCTCACAGTTCAGGTCCCCACCCCGGGGGTTTCCGGCTGCAAAGAAGCGGACTTCGGCTCCGGCTCCAACGCGAGGAAAAATGATCAGGGACCCGCAGTGCGGGACGTATGTGGCTCCCGAACTTGCGGTGCCAACCGTTCACTCGGGCAAAACGCTGCTATTTTGCTCAGAAAGCTGCCGGGATGACTACCTCAAATCAGAAGCTCGACAGACTGCCGCGTCCTGAAGCCCCGGCAGGCCCTGTTTGGAAATCGCGTGCTGCTCCGTTGAGGTGACCTTGAAGGTTGGAATCATAGCCAAAACCCGGGTCCAGGAGTTTTCCAGCCAGCTGACGCGGATTCTGGAGCATCTCGAGGCAGCCGGTTGTGAGGTCTTTCTTGACTGCAAGATCGTCGAGGACTTCCGGCTGGACCACTTCGAGGGCCGTCCCCCTGAAGAACTGCCCCGGATCTCCGATGCTCTCATCGTGTTCGGGGGTGACGGGACCCTGCTCTCCGTGGCTCGTCTCATCGGGGATGAAACCTGCCCGATTCTGGGCGTGAACCTCGGCTCCCTGGGCTTTCTGACCGAGGTGACCCTGGAGGAGTTCGAAATCGCCGCAACTCAGCTGGTGGAAGGGAAATTCCGAACCAGCCGCCGGTCGCTTCTGGAAGTCCGGCTGGCCCGCGAGGATGGAACGACAGCCGAGTACAGCGCCCTCAATGACGCTGTGATCAACAAGGGAGCCCTGGCCCGAATCATCAGCCTGGAAGCTTACTGCGACCAGGATTTCATTGCCAACTTCCAGGCGGACGGGATGATCATTTCAACACCGACCGGATCGACCGCCTACTCTCTGTCCGCAGGAGGACCCATCGTCGTACCGACCCAGGACCTGATCGTGCTCACTCCCATCTGCCCTCACACCCTGACCAACCGACCTCTGATCATTCCCCGTTCCAGTGAAGTCCGAATCGGTTTGAGCGACGGCGAAGAAGTCATGTTGACCGTGGATGGCCAGGTAGGAACCAAGATGCGACCGGGAGACCAGGTGCATTGCCGACTTGCCGGAAAGTCCATCGAGCTGATCCGGGCAACGTCGAGAGACTTCTTCGACGTGCTTCGACAGAAACTGAAATGGGCCGAGCGGCTCTAGCGCAACCCTGGGGGTCGCCCGTCATTCGGGCCGGCACGAGGCCGGCCCCTACGACACTCTGCCCGATCGAACAGGATCCGTAGGGGCGACCCTGGTGGTCGCCCGCGTCAGTAAACCACGGTCTGCTGGGGAACCGCACTCAGGAATTCGAGGTCCCGACGCCCGAAGAGTTCGAAACCCAGGATCGGTCGGTTGGCACGTACCCGAATACAACCCTTCTGCTGGATTCCGAGCGGGGGGAAGAGTTCCAACAGAAGGAACGCACCTTTCTGATTCTCTTCCAGTTCCAGCAGAGCCGTCCCTCGCAGCGCTCCTTCCGAGGTAAAAACCTCCACACTGATCAGGGCCCTTCCCTTTGAAACATTGAAAAGCGTGACACCGGTGAAGATATCATCGGTCTGGGCCACCTGACTGAGCAGAAACTCCCGGCCCCCCCGGGTCTGCAAAGGCCGGGCAGCCAGATACTGGCCACCGGGGCCTTCGAACGAGACCGAGCCAAGCAGTTGGCCGTTGGCGGATTCAACCGCCAGCCATCCCTCCACGACATCGTCTCCCAGATCAAACAGATCCCGGACCGAGGCACTCAGGTGCCCGCTGGGGTCCAGTCCCTGGACTCGAGAAGCCAGGATCTCGCCGGCCTCACTCATCACGGTCAGGCTGGCGTCCACTTCGGCCGGCCCCGTGTTGATGAGGTTGAGGACCGTATCGACCTGCGGTCCAACGGCCAGTTGAGCGCCGTACAGGACCGAGTCTGATGACTCGGCGTCCAGTGCCAGCAGGCCACCCCACGAATCCCGAGTTCCGAAAAGCTCCATGGCGAAAAAAAAGCGAGCGGCTTCAGCGCTCAAATAGCCGCTGGCACCCGACTCTCCAAGCTCTTCCAGTGTCGTTTTCAACGACCCGCTGGCGGGCACGGTGACCACCGCAATGACCGCCTTCTCCAACCCGGACGGATGCCAGTAGAAGGTCATATCCAAGGGGGATGGCCTCGGGTTCACAACAAAAAGGGTCGTCATCTCCCCTTCCCCGTTGCGAATCTCCGGGAAGAACAGCCGAGAGCCCTGGGGAGGGGACAACCGGCTGCCATCCATACCGGTCAATGCCGCGTCCCCGGTCAGAGTAAAGCCCATCAGATCCTTCAAAGAGGGGCGGATTTCGAGCCAGCCTTCCTCCAGATCGGGAATCCTTTCTCTCACGACAAAGGCGTCCTGAGTCAGATTCGGAACGTCCACGCGGAAGCTCTCAAGCGGGCTACCCGCCGAGTCATAGGCCAGTATTTCGACCTCATTGAGGAGCGGGGAAACCGTGGCACTCGAGAAAGCATTGGCCAGAGCCAGGCCGATGAAATGGCCCGGCTCACTGGTAAGGACCGGAAGGATCAGCGGCTCAGCAACCTCCGAGCCGAATTCCAGCGCACCGACATCTACCCTCGCCTCACCATCACCGTTGCCGTCGACGACGCGGCGGTGGAACTTCTGATCGTTTGCCGAAACCGGCACGTCGTGGGTCCCCCTGTCCACAGCATCCGAATCGGCCGTCAGCGAAAAATCGAGTCCCTGAGGGTTGGAAAAGGCCGGGTTTCCCGTGAAGTTATGGTCCGCTCCCGCCGGCGCCAGATCCCCCACCAGATTGAACATCACCGAGAAGCTGGATCCATCTTCCTGCACGTCACCGGCCAGATTCTGAAAGAGAATCGAATTGGCGACGTGGGCCGGAGTCGAGTTGATCAGGACTCCTGCTCCCTGGTTCCCGAAGACCGTAGCATTGAGCAGAGTCAGCTGGCTGTCCGTGGCCTGGACACCGTCGCCCTCGGATGCAGCGATGATCGTGTCCCTCATGTCCAGCTGTCCGAGTTCCAGAGCCATCGCCCCCTTGCCGTTGCCGGCGAGAAGCGACGAAGCGACCTGGACCGCGGCAGCCTGCGAGAGCACACCGACGACCTGGTTGTCTTCGATCTCACTTCCCTTGATCGAAGACATCGCGCCGTTGAAGGAAGAAACCCCGGCGCGTTGATTGTTCGTGACCAGAGAGTCGTACACGTTCAACTGGCTGTCGCCTACGGCCAGAACCCCATCACCCAGACTCCCCTGACTGTTCCCGACAAGGCTTCCCTTCACCAGGATCCGGCTGGACGAAGCTCTGATCCCCTGACCCGTGGAGGACTCTCCCGATCTCAGGATCCAACTGTCGAAGACCGAAAGGGTGCTTCCCGGCGATGCAAAGACGCCGTGGACCGCGCTGCCGTTCTCCTCACTTCCGATACGGGTTCGCGAAACCAGCGCGTCCGAGGTAAAAACTGCCAGTCCGTTGCCTGCCGCTGCCGCCAGCTCGCTGTCGACGATGTGCGCGCCACTTCGCTCCAGATGGACGGCCCCGCTCTGATCGGAAGGCGGACCCTCGGTTTCCACTCGTACGGCGATCATTTTGATGCTGGAGTCCAGGGCCTTGATTCCGGTCTCTGTCCCTTGGACGAGCAGGTTGTGCAGGGTCACATCCCTGAGATTTCGAACTTCTACAGCCGGTTTCTCTTCGGAGGCTCGGATGGTCGGCAACTCGCCCGCGGCGCCGCGCAAGGTCATCCCTGAAAGCCGGGTTCCGTCCCGGTTTAGATCAAGCACAATGGAAGCGTCGTAAACGGAGCTGTCGATGATCTCAATCGTGTCACCCGGGCCGGCCTCCAACAGCGCCTCTCCCAGTGAGGTAAACGGAGCCTGCTTGGATGACTGCCCGACAAGCAGCGTATCGATCGAGTTGGGCGCGAGGGTCCCCCAGAAAGGCTGCCGGATGCTGATTCTCCCCTCGCAGCTCAAGGTCAGCGCTCCCTCAAAGGCGCCGTTCGTCGCGGCTCCCATGGGTGAGACATCGAGGCTGACCGCGGCCGCCTCGAAAGGGTCCAGCTGGAGGAGCACGGGTGTGACCTCGATCATGACCTGACTACCGCCGGCCAGGACCTCAACCGAGAGAGCGCAGTCCAGTGCCTGGCTCACGGCATTTGTGACCTCAACATTGCGTCGCGTGGTGCTGGCCGCCGGCATGTTCGCAAAGCTCGTGCTGACCGGATTCATAAACGCCGGCACGCGCAAGGACCTTCCAAGATCCAGGCGCCCGTTACCCACCTGGTTGGCAAGCCCCGGGGCACCATCCACCTTCACGACCCGCACCGCCGAGTTGACCAGAGCCGATTTGATCTGCGCGGCACTCCAGTTCGGAAACTTCTGGACCAGGAGGGCGGCACCCCCGGAAACGATGGGTGTGGCAAAACTGGTCCCGTTGGCCGCGAGGGTAAAGCCATCTCCATTCGAAGCCGTGTGAATTGCTACGCCTGGGGCCGTCAGATCGGGCTTGATCCGGAGGTCGACGCTGGGGCCCCGACCACTGAACCCGGCCAGAATATCCGGGGTCGTGGCGAAGGGCCGCAGGTCGTCCACAGTCAGAAACGTTGCCTCGACCAGAACCTGGGGGGGGGCCGGAAGGGAGTTGGCCGTCCAGAAACTCCGTCAGCGCTTCGCCGTCCGAGCGGGTGATCATGACGGCGGGCCGTGACGGGGTGTTGCCCCCAAAATCCATCGCAATCGGACTGCCGTCGACATCGTTGTAGACGATCAACCCGGCCGCATCCCCTGTTTCGAATACGTTTTGAACTTTGACACCAAAGGTACAATCACCGCGTTTGACCAGCGCCACGACTCCGGTGAAACTTCCCCGGGGCACCGGGATACAGGCTTCTCCCGTGGCGTCCAGACCGGTAATCGTGGAGACGGGCAACGGCCCAACCGGCTCGTCGACGTCGTCCCCGTTCCCGGGGACCGCCAGAATAGTACCCAGCTCACTCGGGAACTCTGGTGAGTTCGAAGTCAGTTCCAGAGCGCTGCCGAAGGTCCGGGCGTTGCTCGAGGCACCCGCCGTAATGGCAGCCGGGCTGGTTCCCGGCGAGGTAACGCTGCCCTGGCCTGGCCCCGCATTGCCGCCGGCAATGACGAAGACATGCCCCAGGGCCGTGGCGTTGGCGATCGTCATTTGCTCCGGGTCGTTGTCAGGATGAATGGCGGGACCTCCCAGGCTGAGGTTGATCACGTCCATTCCGTCCTCCACTGCAGAGTTGATGGCCGCGATGACTGCGGCAGTCGTAGTGGTCGAGTTCCTTCCGGGTGTGCCGAACACCTTGTAATTTCCCAGAAAAGCCCTGGGCGCGATTCCGATGAGGGAGGCCAGAGGGGACTCCACAGCCCCACCCGCGGCGACCCCGGCCACCCGGGACCCGTGTCCGATCTCGTCTCGAGGCGTCTGATCGAATTGCGTGTTGAGACCGAATTCAGTCTTTACCCCACATTCACCATATAGGACCCCAAGATTGCTTATCTGAATCGATGTAAACTACTATAATTAAAGGAGATATAGCACATAAAGGGGGCAAGGAATGGCTCACCCCAAGGGTGAAGGTGTGAAGGTCGGTTTTGATGGCAGTATCAGGCTTGAGTTTCATGGTGCTAAGGTCACATCGGATGCCGGACTTCTCGCCTATCGTGATCTGGATGAGGCGTTGGGTTTATTCGATAGTGTGCCCTTCGTGTTTCACGATTCGCGGACCGGGCGCAACATCCAGCACCACCTCACGGCCTTGATGCGTCAATCGGTATACAGCCGTCTCGCTGGCTATGAAGATGTCAACGATGCCCATCGCTTATCGGTTGATCCGACGATGCGAAGGATCACCGGAAAGAAGCTCGACGATAAGAATGCCGCCAGCGCCAACACGATGGGTCGATTTGAGACCCAGATGCTGTCCGTCGAGAACAACCTGCAAGCCCTTTCGGAAGTCAATGGTCGATGGGTGGAAAGAGCGCTGCAGAAAACAACTCATCGACGCATCATTCTGGATATGGACAGTTCAGCTAGTCCGGTCCACGGCGAGCAAGAAGCCTCTGCCTACAACGGGCATTTCGGATGCACTTGCTACCATCCGCTGTTTTGCTTCAACCAGTTCGGAGATTGCGAAGGTTTCATGCTTCGGCCCGGCAACGTGCACAGTGCGGACCGTTGGAAGGAGATGCTGGAACCAATCGTGGCTCGGTACGAGAAGAAGAAAGTCCGCAAATACTTTCGGGGTGATGCAGCCTTCGCCAAGCCAGAGATTTATGAATACTTGGAGGAGAAGGGCTTTTTGTATGCCATCCGGCTTCCCGCCAACCAGGTGCTTCAAGAAAAGATCGAACACCTGCTGACCCGACCGGTGGGGCGCCCACCCAGAAAACCCGTTGTTTGGTTGGCCGATTTCAAATATCAAGCCGCCAGTTGGGACCGGCCTCGTCGGGTGATTGCCAAGGTCGAGTGGCATCGCGGCGAACTCTTTCCGAGAGTCGGTTTCATCGTGACCAACAGGAGCGCACGAGCCCAAGGGGTGGTTCACTTTTACAACGGTCGCGGCACGGCTGAGCAGTGGATCAAGGAAGGCAAGTATGCCTTGAACTGGACGCGGTTGTCCTGCCAGCACTTTGTCCCGAATCAGGTGAGGTTGGCTCTGTTTGTTTTGGCCTACAACCTGGGCAATTTTCTGCGCCGTCTGGTCCTTCCCAGAAGAATCAAACACTGGTCCCTTCGAACCCTATTGGCCAAGTTGATCAAGATCGGAGCGAAGGTGGTTCACCATAGTCGAATCGTGACGTTTCAGATGGCGGAAGTCGCGGTCAGCAAGGAGGTATGGGCCGAGATGTTATCTCGGATTGACCGCTTGAGATGGATCAGAGCCTAGCACCAAGTGTTTCTGATCGAATGGGTGGAGAGGTGTCTCCACTGATCAGATTTCGGCAAAGGCGCCTGGATAACTCTGGGCTTAGAGGCCCTTTTCAGGCGGAAAGATGCCGAGGGAATCGTTGACGCGAGGGTGGAGGGCTGATAAGTTTTGATCATTCATCACCGGGAGGTCAGAGGAAATCGGATCCGAAGTTGATATGAGGAATGTCGGGTTAATGGTTAGCAACCGTCGAAAATTCCTCGCGAACTCAATTGCGGGCTTTGGCCTGTTGGCGGGAGCAAGCCGATTACTAGGCCAGGCTTTTGACCACGCCATCATTGGCAGCTACACCAGCATCCCGGGGTACGGCTTGGACCAAGCCATCGAACTCATTCGGCAACTAGGATTCCAAACAATTGAAATGCATCCAATGGGTGTAGCGGAGCCAAGACCGGGCCTTTCTCCGGGCTTCCAGTTCGATCGCCTGAGCGAGGAAGAAAGACGCAAGATCAAATCTGCTGTGGCAGGCTTTCGCCATGTTTCCACTCATTTGCCCTTTGCCGATCTGCACTGTTTCTCTGCCTATGAGCCGATTGCGGAATTCTCTGTCAAACAGATCGACATTGCACTGAAGGCGAGTGCCTACATTGGCGCGGAGGTCGCGACCATCCATGCACAGGCGCCTCGGCAGCAGACCCTGGAGCAGATTTGGCCTGTCATGCTCGAACGTTTCCGACGCTGGGGGGACATTGCAAAAGAGGCAGGCTTGCGACTGGCAATTGAAACCGGTTACCCCCGCTCGGTGCGTGATTATGTCAGGCTGATCCAGGGAATCGACCACGAATCCGTCGGGGCCACCATTGATGTCGGCCATCAGGGCGGCTACGCCGAATTGGTCAGCAGGGTCAGGCCGGAGGAGCGGGGAACCCCCAAAGGGATCAAGGCCTACAACGATGTCACTCATGAAATCATAGATCGGTTGGGCCCGAAGGTATTCCACTTCCACGTGCACGACATCGAGCCGGACACATGGGAGGAACACAAGCCGCTTTACTACGGGTTCGTAGACTACCCGCGCCTTCTCAGAAAGCTGCGCGAAATCCGCTACACCGGCCTGCTTGTGTTCGAACTCGTCGGACCCGCCTCGGAAAGAAGCAAACACCTGGCCGACAGCAAACGGAAACTGGAAGAATACCTTGCCGAAGCCTGAACCCGTGGGATGGATTGACCTGGGCCTGCCGCCCCACTGGATCCCTCCCGTTCCTCTTCTAAAAACGTCCGCTACTTGCGTCCATCTGATTCTCCAGTCTACATTCCTCTAAACGGCAGAGCCTGAAGGGCTACACCCTACTTGCCCGTTTCGATGACGTAATGGAGCGTACCTTTGGAGCAGCGGCCTATTGGCAGCGGCCATTGTTCTTGCAGACCAGCGAACAGCACTCGTTGTCCACTGTGCAGTCTGCATTCTTCGGCTCGCACGAGCAGGCACAATCATCTCTGCAGTCGAGTTGGTCGGCGCAGTCGGTTCTTCCGTCACAGTCGTTGTCGATGCTGTCGCTACAGGTAAGACCGGAGATTTCTGACTCTATACCTTTTGGCCATGACTGTGGCAGTCGTTTCCGAGGTCCAAGTCCCGAAGAACGGGTGCTTTATAGCAGCGGAAGGGGTGCCGGGAGTTACTCCAGGATGGTCACACACGGACCCTTAGAGTAATTTTTCACACCGTTGCGGCTCAAACCCCTTAGAGACAGTTTGAAGGGAACTTGACAGCCTCTGTCGGAGTGTCGATGCTGGCCGTGGCGTAACACAAGAGGAGAAACCACCATGGCCACAGACGTTGTTAAACAGATTCGTAGAAGGACTCGCCGGAAGTTTTCCGCCGATGAGAAGAGCCGGATCGTCCTGGAGGGACTTCGGGGCGAAATCCCGATCACCGAGCTGTGTCGACAACAAGGTATTCAGCCATCGATCTATTACAAATGGTCGAAAGCCTTTCTGGATGCCGGCAAGAACGGGTTGACTCGGTAAACGAAGTTGTCACAGTAAGATCTCTTCTTAGAGACCAATGTTGCTATGGTGGCGTTGGCTTGGCACTCTCTGCCACACGTATGATCGCGTCGAGCTTCTCTTCGATCTCCGAGTCAATTTCTTCGGGTGGCACATACTGAGCGAGCTCATAAAAGCTCTTCTTTCTCATTAGATTAGGCAGGTCGAGCTTTTTGAAGTACTTCACGAACAGCGGCTCCAGGAAATCGTCGCTCACCTTGGCGTCGGTGCGCCATGGCGAGACTTTACCCAGCGTTTGCATCGCTCTCTCAACATCCTTGATGGACTCATGCATCGCGCGCATGCGCCGGTCGACTTCAGTGCTTGAAAATAGGGGTCCATGTGCTTCTTGTTCGGCCGATGCTATTGCATATCTCTCCAGAGTCGCTATGGAGCAAAAATAGTTTTCGATCTCCCGTCGCTCCCAACTTAGATATTCAATGCCATTAATCGTCGGAGTTTCATCTCCAGAGTGATCGAAAAGAACTGCGGCTTGCAGGTCCGGTAAAGCCTCTTTGAGGCCATAGTAGTGATTTCGGACCGATACCCAATGGCTCCCTACATAGTGCACAAACGGCCGTTTCAACACTCTATCAGCGTCTTTGTGGTGGAGACGCCTCGCGAACGCTTGCAATATGGCGAGGTCGGTCGAGCCTTCGAGGTAGAGCACCCATCCAGTCTGTGCTGCTTGACAATAGTGGTCGAAGCCAATCTCATTAAGCGCCTTCCGAACCTGGCTTCCCCGGTCATCAATCCGGTGCGGCGGCCCCACGAAGGCGATTACCATATCTTTTCTAGCGGCTTCGTTCAGGAGCACCTCGGAGTGGCTTGCAGCGATGATCTGGCTGCGACTCTCGGAGGCCGCATCTGTGAGCAGTTTATAGATCTCACGCTGGCGAAGAATTTCGAGGTGTGCGTCCGGCTCGTCGAGCAGGAGCACGGCGTCTGGGTTAGCGTACATGTACGTCAGAATGAGCAGCGTCTGCTGCAAGCCCCGGCCACTGGAAGAAAGGTCGAGCGTAACCCCATGTTCCTGGTAGGTCATGGTGATCTCGCCGCGCTCCTTGATATAACGCGCGGGATTGAGCTTCGCCCCGAACAGATCCTCGATCTGCTCGACTAGCTTTTTCCAATCCTCGGGCTGTTCCTGGTGAATACGGATTTAATGCTTTCTTCGAAACGTTGCTCAGGTGCAGAGAGTTTTCAGGCACCGCATTTCCTTCCAGGGACCTGCCGACCAGGACCAGAGGCAGTCCCACAGCCGTGGCCACCCGACCCAGGAGGGCAAGGTTGCGGCGAGCATGAAGGTCGCCCACGTGAAGGATGAACCTGGCAGGCAGTTGCATGCGTTGCGAAATCTCTTCGGCCAGCGCCGGGTCGGGAGAAAAGTAGTCCGAAACTCCCATGGGAATTCGCCGGATGCGCTTCTTCAGATCAGGAAACAGACGAACGATCTCGCGGCCCGAGAACCGGGAGGGCACCAGAATGCGATCCGCCCTGCGCAAAGAGGCTCGATAGTAGCCGGTTCTGAGGAAACCCTGCCGGTACGGATACCATTCCGGATGCGCCAGATAACTGATGTCGTGAACCGTCATTGCCATCGGGCAGAAGCCGACCAGCGGACAGGTGTAGGAGGGAGCGTGGAAAACCTGCCATTGGGATCTCAGCTGGGCCAGGGGCACGCGCACACAGTTCCAGAGCATATTGTTGAGCGATCCGGGTGACTCCAGGCGGTCGAGCCAGGGTAGATGCTCCAGGAGATGTGAAACGTAAGTGGCGACACCCGGGGGCCCCCGGTGTAGCGAACGGGTATCGATGGCGACCCTCGGATTGTCCGGATCTCGATCCGTAGCGCTCAGTTGGCCTGCTCGTCGCAATGGCGCCGGGCCTCCCGGGCTTTCCGATAGGTGATTCTGTATTCGAGGGCGGAATCCAGATAAATTCGTGCTTGATCGCAGTCGTTTTGAGCAATCAGCGCAGCCGCCAGGTTCGTCATGGTCTCGGGACTGGGCATTTGCGTCACCATCTTTTCATAGGATGCTGCCGCCAATCTGTAGCGACCCAGAAACATGGCTGCTGAGCCCCTCAGATTGTAGAGTTCAGGAAATCCCGGATAGCCCTCTTCCGCCCGATCCAGCATGGCCATTACCCTGGTCGATACGGTCCTGCGCTGGCGGGCAGTGTAGTTGGACCCACTTGCCTGTTCCAGCAGAAAGGCAGCGACTCCCAGAGTGTTGTTCGTCTGCCACTTTCGGTACTGGCCGTAGACCACAGGAACGGCCAGGACCAGCGCCATCACGGTCAGGAGGCCGCGTGCCCTACCCGTCGCTGCAGACGCCTCCCCGCTTTGGTCTTCAAAACCGTAGAGCTCCAGATGGCGAAGGGAACCGACAATAAAGGTCAGGAAGATCGCCGTTGCAGTGATGTGAAAAGGGAAGATCGTCAGCGACGCAACGCCAAAAATGAAAAGACTCAAGGCCAGGATTCCCAGCCAGTAGGATTGCCTGGGATCCGGCTCCCGAAGGGCGGCCCGGGATGCGCTCCAAAACACATGCGCCATCAGTCCCAGGAGAAGCAGTAATCCCGGTAAACCCAGCTCGGCCCAGATCTGAAGGTACTCGTTGTGGGCTTGCTGGAAGGCACCGGCCTGGGGCATCATCACGACTTTTCTCCCGTAGTCGGTTCCCACGCGCTGCTGATAAAAGGAGGGAGGGAAAGAGCCCAGACCGTAGCCCGCCAGAGGCCGATCCTGGATCATGTTCCAGGTAATCAGGAAGACGGAATAGCGTCCGGCACTGGCAACTTCCCAGTCTCCGCGGATTATAGCTCGAGTCTTGCTTGTGACTCGAGCCAACAGTTCACACTTGCTGGCCAGCGCGGCACTGCCCGCCAGGCCCAAAACAACAACCATCCAGAAGACCGCCAGCCTGCGACGCGATTCAGGGTGCCGCCTGAAAACCCACCAGTGGTGGAAGACCAGCCAAAGAACCAGACTGGCCCCCAGAGCAAGGCCCGCCGTCAGTGTCCTCGTAAAGATGAGTCCGGTCAGGTTGCACAGACATATCAACAGCCAAAGAGCCCGCACAGGCGTTTTTTCTTCAAGAAGAAGGAAATACAGCGAAACCAGGACAAGCAGGGCGAAAAGCAGTGCTCCACTGCCCACTTCGCCTAGAAATCCAGCTGCCGTAAAACGCTCCGCGACACCCTTACCGCTCTCGCGTAGCATCCAGGGAAACTTGCCCAGGCTTTGCAAAACATTGATCAGTGAAGTCACACTGAGACTTAGACCCGCCAGAAGCCAGACACGTTTCTGGAACTCCCAGGACATCAGCCGGGAGAGGAGCAGTATCCAGACACTGAAAAGGCAGACTGTGACGGCCGCCTCCACAACGCCCCAGAACAAACTGTGCAGGAGGACAAAAGCTGAGGCCGCCAGCAGAGTGGCTTCAAAACCTCCCAGTTTCATGCGGAAGTCAGGGTTGGCCAGGCAGACAATCGCCAGCACCGTAATAGCGACCGAAGCAGCGATATCCTTGGGGGTTCGGAACTTGTCCAGACCGTTGAGGCTGATCACAAAAGGAAGCAGGAGGAAAACGGCACAAACCAGGATCCTGGCCACCTGAAATCGCTTCTCCGGAGCCTGAAAAACGCGGGCCGTGGCACTCACTTCCCTGATCCGCTCCCAACAAACATGATGCTTTTCATGATTAGCCCGCATAGATCACCGATAGGACCTCAAAAGGCCGCCCTGTTTGGTATAAAGCGTTTTGAATGAACGTTTTCACACGCAAACGGAGGCGGCCCTTATGAGAACAGAGTGTAAACAAGCCAGGTTCGAATTTCACGGACTATTTCAACGCAAAGTGAAGGCGCGGTTCGACGGCGGGAAGATCACCTCCGATGCAGGGGTGCTGCTGTTGCGAGAGGTCGAGAGGGGGACGGGTCTGATCGCCGGACTGGCTGAGTGTTTCAGGGATCACCGGGATCCGCGGTTGATCGAACACACGGTCGAGGAGTTGTTGGGGCAGCGCATCTACGGACTCTGTCTGGGGTACGAGGATCTGAACGATCATGATCAGTTGCGCACCGATCCGATGCTGGCGGTGGCGGTGAATAAGGCCGATCCGTTGGGGGAGAGGCGGCGGCAGGCCTCAGATCGGGGGAAGGCGCTGGCGGGCAGGTGTACGCTGAACCGGTTGGAGTTGACCGGCGCCGAGGTCGATGAGCAGGAGCGGTACAAGAAGATCGCGATGGACCCGGACCGGATCGACGGCTGGATGGTGGATGCCTTCGTGGAGTCCCACGAATCGGCGCCCGAGGAGATGGTGCTGGATCTGGATGCGACCGACGACCCGATCCATGGCCAGCAGGAAGGCCGGTTCTTTCACGGTTACTACCGCCACTACTGTTATCTCCCGCTGTACATCTTCTCGGGGGAGCATCTGCTGTGCGCCCGGTTGCGGTGTTCCAATATCGATGGGGCCGCGGGATCGGTGGAGGAACTGGAACGGATCGTCGGCCGGATTCGGCAGAGCTGGCCGGAGGTCTCGATCGTCATCCGGGCCGACTCGGGCTTTTGCCGGGATGACTTGCTCCGCTGGTGTGAAGACCATCACGTGAATTACGTGATGGGGTTAGCCAACAATGATCGGCTCAAGTCAGAGAGCGCCGAAGCGATGACTCAGGCCGAAGCCGAGTTCAACGCCACCGGGCGACCGGCGCGGGTGTTCAAGGATTTCCGCTACCGGACTCGCCACAGTTGGACCTCGGAGCGACGCGTCGTCGGCAAGGCCGAGTTCCTGGACAAAGGCGCCAATCCCCGATTCGTCGTCACCTCCCTGTCGCCGGAACGCCTGGGGGCCCGCGCGCTCTACGAAGACTTCTACTGTGCGCGGGGCGACATGGAGAACCGCATAAAAGAACAGCAGTTGGGTCTGTTCGCCGACCGGACCAGCGCGGCAACGATGCGCGCCAATCAACTCCGGCTGTATCTGTCCTCCGCCGCCTACATGCTCATGCACGCCTTGCGTCGTCTCGGACTGAAGCAGACCCCCCTGGCTCGCGCTCAGTGTCAGACGATTCGCTTGAAGCTCCTCAAGATCGGCGCCCAGGTCCGCCTCACGGTCCGCCACGTCTGGATCTCCATGTCGGAAGCCTATCCCTACAGCGAGGTCTTCGCTGCCGTCGTTCGAAACCTCCAGGCCATTCCTCTGCGCTGCTGAGGTCTGTCCCGATCAAACGCCCCCAAAAACGAAATCGTTCCATCGCTCAGGCCGAGCTCTGCCTGAATACATTCCGTCACGCTCTTCCGAACCCGAAAAAACGCTTCATTCACGACCATCCACACCACCGCATCACTCGACCTGGACCGGATCGATAGCGAAACTCTCAGAAAACCGTTCCGGCCTGCCAAAATCACCTTCATTTCCAAATCGGTGATCTATGCGGGTTAGGCCCGTGTGGGTTCGAGTCCCACCCTGGGCACCACACCTGAAACCCGCGTCCGACGGGGCTTTGCGCCCCTTGAAGGTATTGGATCCTCGACAGTCGAAAATCGCCATTGAGAGGGGGGTTGTGCCCGTAATTGTGCCCGCGGGAAACTCACTCCAGCTCACTCAGGCCAACTCAAGCGAGGTTTCTATGCCCGGTGGCCCCACCTTTCGGGGGTGCCCATCAGGGAGCCCAGCGTGTCTCCCGGCTTTTGGGCCAGACGTGTCGATGGTTCAGCTCTAGGGCAATCTCTCGAAGGTTTGCGTGCAGACACCGGCTGTGCTGATTGTGTACTCCGACGAGTCTCCGGAAGCAACTATGACAGTGTAGGTGCCCGCTGCCGTGTATTGCTTCGTGTGCCCGCCCAGAATACCTCGGCCTCCCCCTGCAATGGCGAAGGTGCCATCGCCGTTGTCTAGCCCGGATTATGCAAGAACCGTAGTTCGGTGTTGAAAAACGACTCGAGAAGTGGCCCAACTCGGAAGCGGGCAGGTGTGACAGGCGGATTTGCGAAGAATATGGGTTGGCGAGGCGTCTGAGTGGTTTGGGGAGTGAATTTCAGACAGATCTGGGCCTGGATGAGTGTCGGAAGCGGTTTTTCGGGGGAGCTGGGAAAAGCTAACTGGAGTTGAGGCGACTCAAGACGAGGTGGAAGAGGGGTTGTTCGGGAAAGGCTGAGGAAAGATGGACCCAGATGCGTCGAGTGGTTTGTCGGATCCGGGCCCCAATCTTGAGGACCCGACGACGTAAGGTTTTGATTTCGAGCTTGTGCCAGGGGGTTCCGTGAAGATAGTCGCGCAGGCGAACGAACATCTGGTAAGCCAGTGCATGCAGGAGGAGTCGAAACTGATTGGCCAGGAATCGATGACAGCTGAGTCGGTCCATGCTCAGATGATTCTTGAAGGCCTTGATGAAGTTCTCGGTCTGCCCTCGGTTTGTGTAGTGGTCATAAAGTGATTGGGAGCAGAGATCGTCCCGGTTGGTAACTACAAAGCGACGATTGATCCCACGCTGATCGACCTCCACTTTGACAACGACGCGACGGGATCGATCCCAGCTGTGGGCTCGATAAAGAAACTCGTCAAACTGACGCTGTTTTTCCTCCAGCTCAAGGAACCTTTCCCGAGTCGAATCCAGCAGGGGCTCGACCACTCGCTGCAGGCGAGGGTTTCGGCTTAACCCGATGACATATTGGAGTTTATTCTCTTCACATTCACAGAACTCGTAGAGCCGAGGCGTGGCAAAGCCGCTGTCGGCCCGAATCTCAATCTCGACATCCGTCCCCACTGCTTGTCGGATGGCCTCCACGACTCGCTTCAGAATGGGCACGATGTGAGAGGCAGCCCCCTTGTTGCCAGGTCTCAACACGGCACAGACCAGGTCTCCCGTGTCGGCATCGAAGATCAGCAAAGGATGCAAAATGTGGTTTCGGTAATACCCGTGGTAGAAGGAGAACTCCTGTTGGCCGTGAGTGTGGTCGTCGGTACTGTCCAGATCCAGGATGATCTTGCTGGGACGTCTCTTCTTCAGGGAGCGCACATAACGGCCTAGCCCGGATTATGCAAGAATCGTAGTTCGGTGTTGAAAAACGACTCGAGAAGTGGCCCAACTCGGAAGCGGGCAGGTGTGACAGGCGGATTTGCGAAGAATATGGGTTGGCGAGGCGTCTGAGTGGTTTGGGGAGTGAATTTCAGACAGATCTGGGCCTGGATGAGTGTCGGAAGCGGTTTTTCGGGGGAGCTGGGAAAAGCTAACTGGAGTTGAGGCGACTCAAGACGAGGTGGAAGAGGGGTTGTTCGGGAAAGGCTGAGGAAAGATGGACCCAGATGCGTCGAGTGGTTTGTCGGATCCGGGCCCCAATCTTGAGGATCCGACGACGTAAGGTTTCGATTTCGAGCTTGTGCCAGGGGGTTCCGTGAAGATAGTCGCGCAGGCGAACGAACATCTGGTAAGCCAGTGCATGCAGGAGGAGTCGAAAACTGATTGGCCAGGAATCGATGACAGCTGAGTCGGTCCATGCTCAGATGATTCTTGAAGGCCTTGATGAAGTTCTCGGTCTGCCCTCGGTTTGTGTAGTGGTCATAAAGTGATTGGGAGCAGAGATCGTCCCGGTTGGTAACTACAAAGCGACGATTGATCCCACGCTGATCGACCTCCACTTTGACAATGACGCGACGGGATCGATCCCAGCTGTGGGCTCGATAAAGAAACTCGTCAAACTGACGCTGTTTTTCCTCCAGCTCAAGGAACCTTTCCCGAGTCGAATCCAGCAGGGGCTCGACCACTCGCTGCAGGCGAGGGTTTCGGCTTAACCCGATGACATATTGGAGTTTATTCTCTTCACATTCACAGAACTCGTAGAGCCGAGGCGTGGCAAAGCCGCTGTCGGCCCGAATCTCAATCTCGACATCCGTCCCCACTGCTTGTCGGATGGCCTCCACGACTCGCTTCAGAATGGGCACGATGTGAGAGGCAGCCCCCTTGTTGCCAGGTCTCAACAGGGCACAGACCAGGTCTCCCGTGTCGGCATCGAAGATCAGCAAAGGATGCAAAATGTGGTTTCGGTAATACCCGTGGTAGAAGGAGAACGCCTGTTGGCCGTGAGTGTGGTCGTCGGTACTGTCCAGATCCAGGATGATCTTGCTGGGACGTCTCTTCTTCAGGGAGCGCACATAACGGCCTAGCAGCCACCGGCTCAGACGCATCAGATCCTTCTTGGTGACGGAGTTCTCCAGGCGGGAGAAAGTCGGCTGGGTGGCCAAATCGGGATCGCTCTCTGGCAACTGATCACAGACTGTCTTGAGCATCGGATCCGAGCGCAGCGTATCGGCGTCGTTACAGTCTTCGTAGCCGGCCACGATCTGCAAGACTCGTTGTCGGATCAACTTCAACGGGTCATGACGAATGTAGCGTTGGTCTCGACTTTCCGAAATACAGGAACTGAAGCCCTCGCACAATCGATGTTGACGATCCAGCGATCCAAACAACAACCATCCTGCGTCGGAAGTGAGGCTCCCCCCATCAAAACGAGCCGTGATGTTTCTGTGGCTATGAAATGGCAGGGTATTCTGGCAGACTGTTTTTGACATTGCCGTAGCTCCTGTTTAGGGTCTTTGTTTCTCTAAACCCTTTTATATCAGAGAGCTACGGCCTTTTTTCTGGGCCCACATCTCACTTGAATTTAGATCTCTTGCATAATCCGGGCTAGCAGCGAACTCCTGTAAACTTGATATGGGGTATAATTCGGGCTCGCTGGGGACGTGGGTGTTTCGGTGAAGCATAGAGTTCTTCGGTTTCTCTTGGTGTCGGGTTTCGTCGTCTTGTGGCTGGCTCCCCGAGAACCCACGGCTGCGGCACAGAACTCGCAGGTGGCGAGCAAGGTGGATTATAACCGCGACATTCGCCCCCTGCTTTCAGATACCTGTTTCACCTGCCACGGACCGGATGAACAGCAGCGACAGGCGGATCTGCGGCTGGATACCAGGGAGGGTATTTTTGCAGAGCGGCGGGGCTACCGGATCGTCGTGCCTGGCAACAGCTCCCAGAGCCGACTTTCCCAGAGGGTAAGTGCCCAAAATCAAGCTGCCCGCATGCCCCCGCCTTATGCTGAAGCGTCCCTGACAAACGAACAGATTGAGCTGATCCGCCTCTGGATCGACCAGGGTGCCAGGCGCGAGTCGCACTGGGCATTCTCTCCCATCAGTCGGCCCCCTATACCCGAGTTTAAAGACAAGGTCTGGCCGCGCAATCCGATCGACAGCTTCATCCTGGCCCGCCTGGAGCGGGAAGAGATGAAACCCTCTCCCGAGACCGACAAGAACACACTGTTGCGAAGAGCGACCTTCGATTTGACCGGCCTGCCGCCCAGGCCGGCAGAAGTGGACGCCTTCCTGGCTGATAAATCTCTGGATGCCTATGAGAAGGTGGTGGACCGGCTTCTGCAGTCGCCTCACTACGGCGAGCGAATGGCCATGCAGTGGCTTGACCTGGCCCGTTACGCGGACAGCCACGGCCACCACGTCGACAACCTCCGTGACATGTGGCACTGGCGTGACTGGGTCATCGAGGCGTTTGACCGCAACCTGTCCTTTGATCGGTTCACTGTGGAGCAGCTGGCCGGGGACCTTCTGCCCGACTCAACTCTGGACCAGCAAATTGCGACCGGGTTTAACCGCAACCACCTGATCAGCATGCTGAGCGCCGTGCCTGAGGAGATGCTAACGGAATACGTCGTGGACCGAATCGATACGACCGCCACCGTCTGGATGGGATTGACCATGAAATGCGCTCGCTGTCATGACCACAAGTATGATCCGATCAAGCAGAAGGATTTTTACCGGTTTTTTGCTTTCTTCAATACCGTTGACGAAAAGGGGCTGGACGGACGATTGGGAAACGCCCAGCCTGTTCTACAGCTTCCGTCCCGCCGGCAGCGGAGTCAGCTGGAGAAACTGCAGGACAAGATTGCATTAATCCAGAAGGCGATGTTGGAGGCCGAGACGGATCCACACCGGGCGGAATGGGAAAAAACGGCCCTTTCCACGATTCCTGCTCCGGCCAGGCAAGGCCTGGCAGCCCACTACGAATTCGAGGATCATCTGGCGGACACTTCCGGAAACTACCTCCACGGAAAAACCCGGCGCGGCGAGGTGACGTACGATTCGGGCCAGATTGGGAAGGGGGCAGATTTTGACGGGGAGGTCACCCTCGACCTGGGCAGCGCCTTCGACTTTGATCGAGCGGACCCGTTCTCTCTGGCCTTCTGGATGAGGAAAAAGGGGGGAAACACCAAGCATGCGACGGCCATCCTCCAGAAGGTCAAGCAGGCGGAAAGCCGCCGCGGTTTTGAGGTGATCAGGACGGCCCCGAAGGCTTTCGGGCCCCACCAGTTCCATTTTCGAATCCAGGTCCGCCTGACGCATCGTTGGCCTGACAATGCAATCGAGGTCAGGACCAGGAAACCGCTGACAGCAGGCCCGGGGATTCACATCGCGATTACCTACGACGGATCAGGGAAGGCTTCAGGCTTCAAGATGTTCGTTGACGGCCAGGCCAGGGAGGTGGAGGTCGTTCGCGACAGCCTTTCCGGGTCCGTCCGGACATCGCAGCCGCTCGAAATTGGGGGCAAGCGGACTGCAAGGCCGTATATAGGCCAACTGGACGACCTGCGCATCTACCGGGTGCCGTTGACGGCCGCGCAGATTGACCAACTGGCCGTCTCCGAGCCCATCCGCGCGCTTCTGAACACCTCGGCCGAGGCGTGTCAGGAAATGCTCGACGTCTACGATAAACGGCAGAAGGAAGATGGGCGCAAGGATCAATCTGATCAGGGCAAATCGACCCGGCAATTGAGTGGCTGCCTGGAACGGCGCGAGAAACTCAGAGCGTATTTCTTAACCCACGCTGCTCCTGAAAAGTTCAGGGAGCTTTATGCTGACCTGAAGAGTCTGGAAGCGGAGAAGAAGGATCTTGAGGCGGCGATCCCGACGACGATGGTGATGAAGGAGATGGAAACGCCACGGGAAACCTTCATTCTGGGGCGCGGAGACTACCGCAATCAGGGGGAGAGGGTGACGCCGGGTGTTCCCTCCTTTTTACCTCCCATGCCCAGCCGTGCGCCGCCCAATCGTTTGGGTTTGGCCCAATGGCTGGTGGATCCGTCTCACCCTTTGACGTCGCGGGTGGCCGTAAATCGCTACTGGCAGATGTACTTCGGCACCGGCCTGGTCAAGACTTCAGAGGACTTCGGCTCTCAGGGCGACGCACCCAGCCATCCGGAACTGCTCGACTGGCTGGCGACCGAGTTCGTCCGTAGCGGTTGGGACGTGAAGGCAATGCAGCGGCTGATTGTCACCTCGGCTGCCTACCGTCAGTCTTCGCAGGTGACGCAGGAGTTGTTAGAAAAGGATCCCCGGAATCGTCTGCTGACACGGGGGCCACGGTTCCGGCTGCCCGCCGAAATCGTCCGGGATAATGCTCTGGCGATCGCCGGCCTGCTCAACCATGAGATCGGTGGACCCAGCGCGTACCCCTACCAGCCGCAGGGACTGTGGAAAGAGACGGCATTCGGTTCCGGGTACTCCGGCCAGGAGTACCATCCGGGCAGCGGGAAGGAATTGTACCGTCGGAGCATGTACACGATTTGGAAGAGGACCGTTCCGCCGCCCTCCATGGTGACTTTCGACGCCCCCAACCGCGAATGGTGTACGTCGCGGCGGGCGCGCACCAATACACCGCTGCAGGCGCTGGTGCTAATGAATGATCCCACGTACGTGGAGGCGGCTCGGGCCCTGGCCCAGCGAATGGTAAAGGAAGGGGGGAAGGACCCGGCCGCACGCGTCCGCTACGGCTTCCGCCTCGCTACGGCTCGAACGCCTGCAATAGAGGAACTTGACATTCTTCTCCACATTGTCCAGGGACAGCTCGCCGATTACCGTCGCGATCGGAAAGCAGCCCAGGCGCTGCTGGCAGTCGGTGAATCAGGACACGACCCGAGAGTGGACCCGACGGAACTGGCGGCCTGGACCACCCTTGCCAGTGTCATTCTGAACCTGGATGAAACCATTACCAAAGAGTAAGCCATGAACCAGAGAGAAGCTTCCCGATTAGTGATGACCCGCCGTCAATTCTTTGGCCGCGGCAGCAGCGGCATCGGTGTTGCGGCTCTGGCCTCGTTGCTGAACCCGGACCTGTTTGCGGCCGTCCATCAGGGCACTAAGGACACCAGGACCAGCGGTCTCGCCTCGCTTCCACACTTTGCTCCCAGGGCCAAACGGATGATATTTCTTCATCAGTCGGGAGCTCCGTCCCAAATCGAACTCTTTGACTACAAACCTGAACTTGATGAGTTGCGGGGTACGGAATTGCCGGATTCCGTCCGCCGCGGGCAGCGTCTGACGGGGATGACCTCGGGACAGGCTTCGTTTCCCGTGGTGCCTTCGATGTTCAAGTTCAGCCAGCACGGACAATCGCGCACCTGGATCAGTGAGTTACTGCCACATACGGCCAAGATCGTGGATGAGATCACGATTATCAAGAGCGTCCATACCGAGGCCATCAACCACGACCCGGCAATTACCTTTATCCAGACCGGTAGCCAGCGACCGGGACGGGCCAGCATGGGTGCCTGGCTCAGCTACGGCCTGGGCAGCGAGAACCAAGACCTGCCGGCATATGTCGTGCTGGTCTCCCAGCCCAATTCGCAGAACGAATCCCAACCGCTGTACTCGCGACTGTGGGGCAGCGGCTTCCTGCCCTCCGCCCACCAGGGTGTCAAGTTCCGTGCCAGCGGCGACCCGGTACTCTTCCTTTCCGACCCGCCCGGGATCAACCGGACCGATCGCCGCCGCATGCTGGACGGCCTTGAGAAACTCAACAGGATACGCAAGAAAGCGTTCGGAGACCCTGAGATCGAAACTCGAATTACCCAATACGAGATGGCTTATCGCATGCAGACCTCCGTACCCGAATTGATGGATCTGTCGGGGGAGCCGGAGTATATCTTTGAGATGTACGGTCCCGATTCGAGGAAACCGGGAACGTATGCGGCCAACTGTCTGCTCGCCAGGCGGTTGGCGGAGCGCGACGTGCGCTTCGTTCAACTCTACCACCGCGGCTGGGATCAGCATCTTGATCTGCCCAGAGATATCGTCTTGCAAGCCAGGGGGACGGACCAGGCGACCGCTGCACTGATCCAGGACCTGAAACAGCGTGGACTACTGGAGGATACCCTGGTCGTTTGGGGAGGGGAGTTCGGCCGAACGGTTTACTGCCAGGGCAAGTTGACTACAACCAACTATGGTCGCGATCACCATCCGCGTTGCTTTACCGTGTGGGCCGCCGGTGGGGGTCTTAAGGCCGGTATCTCCATTGGCCAGACAGACGACTACTGCTACAACATCGTTGAGGACCCGGTTCACATTCACGACTTGCAGGCCACCATCCTACACTGCCTGGGGATCGACCATGAGAGGCTGACCTTCAAGTATCAGGGCCGTCATCACCGGCTCACCGACGTGCACGGTAGGGTCGTCAAGAAGCTCTTGGCCTGAGCAAAGCGATAACCGTATTGACTGTGCCCATCAGAAACTTCATAGCCCGATGCGATCCTACTCGGAGGCGAAGCCGAATCGATCCGAAGCGTATCGGAGGTCGCTCTTCGGATCTATCCAGCGGAAGGAAGGCAAACGGCACTGTGCTCTAATAACGGCTAGCCCGCATAGATCACCGATTTGGAAATGAAGGTGATTTTGGCAGGCCGGAACGGTTTTCTGAGAGTTTCGCTATCGATCCGGTCCAGGTCGAGTGATGCGGTGGTGTGGATGGTCGTGAATGAACCGTTTTTCGGGTTCGGAAGAGCGTGACGGAATGCATTCAGGCAGAGCTCGGCCTGAGCGATGGAACGATTTCGTTTTTGGGGGCGTTTGATCGGGACAGACCTCAGCAGCGCAGAGGAATGGCCTGGAGGTTTCGAACGACGGCAGCGAAGACCTCGCTGTAGGGATAGGCTTCCGACATGGAGATCCAGACGTGGCGGACCGTGAGGCGGACTTGGGCGCCGATCTTGAGGAGCTTCAAGCGAATCGTCTGACACTGAGCGCGAGCCAGGGGGGTCTGCTTCAGTCCGAGACGACGCAAGGCGTGCATGAGCATGTAGGCGGCGGAGGACAGATACAGCCGGAGTTGATTGGCGCGCATCGTTGCCGCGCTGGTCCGGTCGGCGAACAGACCCAACTGCTGTTCTTGTATGCGGTTCTCCATGTCGCCCCGCGCACAGTAGAAGTCTGCGTAGAGCGCGCGGGCCCCCAGGCGTTCCGGCGACAGGGAGGTGACGACGAATCGGGGATTGGCGCCTTTGTCCAGGAACTCGGCCTTGCCGACGACGCGTCGCTCCGAGGTCCAACTGTGGCGAGTCCGGTAGCGGAAATCCTTGAACACCCGCGCCGGTCGCCCGGTGGCGTTGAACTCGGCTTCGGCCTGAGTCATCGCTTCGGCGCTCTCTGACTTGAGCCGATCATTGTTGGCCAACCCCATCACGTAATCCACGTGATGGTCTTCACACCAGCGGAGCAAGTCATCCCGGCAAAAGCCCGAGTCGGCCCGGATGACGATCGAGACCTCCGGCCAGCTCTGCCGAATCCGGCCGACGATCCGTTCCAGTTCCTCCACCGATCCCGCGGCCCCATCGATATTGGAACACCGCAACCGGGCGCACAGCAGATGCTCCCCCGAGAAGATGTACAGCGGGAGATAACAGTAGTGGCGGTAGTAACCGTGAAAGAACCGGCCTTCCTGCTGGCCATGGATCGGGTCGTCGGTCGCATCCAGATCCAGCACCATCTCCTCGGGCGCCGATTCGTGGGACTCCACGAAGGCATCCACCATCCAGCCGTCGATCCGGTCCGGGTCCATCGCGATCTTCTTGTACCGCTCCTGCTCATCGACCTCGGCGCCGGTCAACTCCAACCGGTTCAGCGTACACCTGCCCGCCAGCGCCTTCCCCCGATCTGAGGCCTGCCGCCGCCTCTCCCCCAACGGATCGGCCTTATTCACCGCCACCGCCAGCATCGGATCGGTGCGCAACTGATCATGATCGTTCAGATCCTCGTACCCCAGACAGAGTCCGTAGATGCGCTGCCCCAACAACTCCTCGACCGTGTGTTCGATCAACCGCGGATCCCGGTGATCCCTGAAACACTCAGCCAGTCCGGCGATCAGACCCGTCCCCCTCTCGACCTCTCGCAACAGCAGCACCCCTGCATCGGAGGTGATCTTCCCGCCGTCGAACCGCGCCTTCACTTTGCGTTGAAATAGTCCGTGAAATTCGAACCTGGCTTGTTTACACTCTGTTCTCATAAGGGCCGCCTCCGTTTGGCTTTGAAAACGTTCATTCAAAACGCTTTATACCAAACAGGGCGGCCTTTTGAGGTCCTATCGGTGATCTATGCGGGCTAAAGCCGAGACCGGGCCACCCTGGCCCATCGGAACCAAACCGACACCCCCGAAGGGATTCATGCAAGAATGCTCCGCCCGTACCAAACTGGCTTCTCCTGGCGACCCCACTACTGTGGCGCGTAGCGAAGATCGTCAACGTACCACCAGGACGACGACACGTCTGAAGAGGTGCCCCGTTGGGATACGGCGATCGAACGAAAAGGAAGGGCGGAAATCAGTCCAAAGAATCGTGGCGAGAGCCCAGCACTGAACTCATGCGAGCCTGAAACCAATGGGATCCCGGCTTCTGAATAGAGTGTCCAGACGAGCCTCGAATTCGCCCCCGCCAATGTCGCGAAGTCGAAGCCAGCGGCCGTGACATCGTGAGGAAATGTGGCCCTGAAACACTGGCAACCGGGGGCCGAGCCCGGGGGGATGGCCAGGAAGTTTGGTGGCGATCCCGTACCCTCGAACACGACAGCATGAGGCGAACCAAAGGCGTCGTCAGCGACTGCAGCCTCCCCCGGGAAAAGAACGCCGTCTGAGGTGAAGGGTGCGGAACCCGGAGAGATGTCGTCAAATCCCACCACGGCGTGGGGACCGGTGGCGTTCACAAAGTCGGATCCGTCGCTGAAAAACGTCGTGATCCGGTCTGAGACTCCTTCAGCTTCGACGGTGATGTCGTCGATGGTCCAGCTACCAAATCCTCCACTACTATCGGTGCCCAGGCGAAACCGAAAGATGATGCTCTCTCCACGAAAGGGTGTCAGATCGACTACTGTTCTTCTCCAGGTGTCCGTGCCGCCTGTGAAAGCAGCTCTTCCGGCCAAAGGCCCGTCGGAGGTGAACTCAACGATTCCGTCGTACCGGTTCTTGATCATCCAACTACCGGCGTCCAGCCAGTTGAGGCCCCCATCACGGCTGATTTCCACGACTCCCCCGTGATCCATAAAAAAATGGAAGTGGTGCCAAAAGGAGAGAGACATATGACTGACACTGGCTGGAATTGGGATCGGATCGACAAGCGTCAGCAACTGATCAGACCACGATGTGCAGTCCGGCGCCCGAAAGGACCTTGTCTCGCTGTGGGCGTCGTCGCTGACAAAGGTCCAGGAGCATGGCCCCTGGCTTCCCTCCGTTGTCCAGGCTGAAGCACCCTGCTCCAGATCGTCACTGAAGAGATTCACAGTGCCAGGATCAGGGCCGCTCTCGGGGACCTGCGTGACCCTGATGTCGTCGATGTGCCAGCCGCCTCCACCAAAACCGCTATCGGTTCCGATCCGAAAACGGATCAAGATTTCTTCCCCCGCTAGGTCACTCAGATCCACCCGAGTCTGGATAAACGCCGGGTCGCCGAAGCTCGTGCCAGTGAACGCGCTTCGCCCGGCCAGAGGATTACCGAACCCATGTTCGATGAAGCCGTGGTACAGATTGTCAGTCATTAGGGGCCCCGCGTCTTCCCAGGTCTGACCGCCATCGGTACTGATCTCAACGACTCCGCCGTCGAACGACTGTTCAAAACTGTAGCGGTGCCAAAAGGAGAGAAACACGGGAATACCGTTGTCCGAAATCGGAACCGGGCTTGCCAGAGTCAGGCGCAGATCCGAGGTCGACCCCAGGTTCGGTGCAAACCAGGAGTAATTGGGGCTGTGAGAACTTTCCGTCACTCTGGACCAGGTACCACCACCTTGACTGCCGCCGGTCGTCCATAAGTCAGGACCGGCCTCCACATCATCCGAGAACAGGGCAGGCAAGGGACCTGGCGAAGGAAGAAGCGGCTTCACATTCTGGGCAGCCAACTGCAGGACCGATCCCTCGGTTCTGACAATTACGGCAGTTCCGTAGGTTTGTCCTGCGTCGGTTCCCTCCAGTCGTGGCGCGGGCTCGACTCGAACCAGCGCGGAAGGGATCTCCGGAGGGACCTGTGCCCCCAGAATCTCTTCAAGGAAAAAATCCGCCTGGTCTGTCACGTGGACCGTCCCGGTAAGGGCTTCACCCAGGGGCGAGGGGCTGCCCAAGGTCTCTGGCAGGTACAAGGTGGTATCCAGTTCCATGGGTTGTGTTACGAAAACGGCGAAACCCACATCAGTGCTGGCATTGCGTTTGATCACGAATTCGAACCCGTTTCCGGCCACAGCTTCAGGTACGGGAACCGTGTCAATGAGATTCCCTTCGGAGTCGTAGATGTTGTAAACAAAGGAGTAGACGATATCTTCAATCGCGGGGGAGGGAGCACCCGAGGCTTCTGCGGCAACCCGTTTTAGCGCAAGCTCAGTGATCAGCGAGCCAATCAGCAGCCCTCCAGGTGCAGAACCGTTCTCCTCAACAAAGATTGCGAAGGCCCGCGACCCGTGAGCCGGGACCGTGATGCGATTCGGTAAGAAAGGCTCCAGTGCCTCAGCAGGGCCGTCGTCCACCCGAAAAAAGATTCCTGGGATGAGGGATCCGTCTCCCTGGGCACTTTGGCGCGTCGATGGCCAGAAGATCAGATCCATCGGGGCTTCGTCGTCTCCTGTGTTCCCGATCAAGACCTCGGCTTCAAAGAGAAGACCTCCAATGAATCCAACCACTGCCTACGGGAAGACCCGCGTCTGACTGGGGTCGTGAAACTGGGGCCGATCCTGTCCTGAAACCAGGGCAATCATTGCCACCCAAACCAAAAGTGGAAGGATGAGTCGTGGAGTACGGACTGTCACTCTCTCGGCCCCCTCAAATTAAGGGTTCGAAGACAAACTCAAGGCAGGAAAGCAGGACCGTCCTGCGCCCTTCGAACCGCGAACAAGCTGACCCGCATGGGATTAGTTAGGAGGATTATAGCCCCTTGGTTTCGACAGGGAAGGCTCACGGACCAAATTACCGCGATGACGGGGATGACCCGAGGAAGGACGCGATGCTTAAAACAAAGCGGGTTAGGAGGGCTCGTCACCCGTAGCTCTCCATTTAGCCTGGGCCACGTAGCTGAGGTCCCAGATTCCGCTAGGTAAGCTAGACCGAGACCGAAGCCGCCGGGAAACAGTTCCTCGCTGCTTCTGAAACGGGGACGGCCTGACTCAGATCCGGGGTGCCCACTCCCGGGACCGCATCGCCTCGATTACATCGGCCGGGCGGAGGTGATCGATGTACCTGGAGGTGGTTGCCGCCGAGCTATGCCCGAGCTGTTTCTGGATGACGTGCGGCGGCACCCCTTCGGAAGCCAGTTCGAACGCATGGGTGTGCCGCAGGCCGTGGGGGTGGACCCGCTTTTCGATCCCGGCTTTCCGGCCCAGGCGCTTGAACAGGGCGCGGCAGTAGGCACGGCTCAGCCTCGCGCCCCGCAGGGTGCAGAAGACCGGCGCCCGGCCACTGATGCCCAGACTCTTCCGTTCGCCCAGCCAGCGTTCCACCAGGGCGAAGCAACCCGCATCGGCGCCCACCGTCCTGGCCTTTTGGCCTTTCCCGTTCAACACCCGGATGGTGCCTTCGGCCAGGTCCAGATCCTTGATCCGGAGGGACAGGGCCTCCCCGATCCGCAGCCCGGCCCGGTACAGGATCGCGATCAATGCCCGGTTCCGGATGCCGGTCGGTGCCCGGTGCGAGCAGGCGCGCATTAGCCGCTGGACTTCCTCTTCCGTCAGTACCTCGGGGGGCAATTTTCGGCCCTTGTTCGACATAGTGGTTTCCCCTGTAATAGTTACGCTTTCAGCGGAAAGCGTATTCATATCGCAGGGTTGAGTGGGGTCGGTGCAGGAACGTAACTATTTCTCGGGAAACTGATGGCTGCCCGGGGACGGCTGGGAGTCCAATGTGCGATCGGGAACGGCTCCAAGGCGGGCCCGAGGCCATCGGCCGAAACCAATTCGTTGACTAACAGGCAACCGGGATGGGAGACTCTCACGAAAAGAATTATCAACCGTTACTCGTGGGGCATTCGGTCCCCTTGCGACCCCGAGGGTGTTATGTGGCCCCACGCGAGCCAGCAGCACGAGGAGCAACTCCCGGCAACTGCGACGGGATTCTGGTTCTTTTGAAAGGAAGTGACCATCGAATCAGAGGAGGTCCAAGATGCGCCTTCGAATCATCCCCTTGATGGTCGCGCTCTCCTCCTCAAATCTCCTTTTCTCCCAATCCCACCTCAACGAAGACCTCCTGAAAATGGCAAAAGCAGGGCAGGATGCCCTGGTCAGAACGCTCCTGGAGTCGGGCGCAGACGTCAATCTCCGAGACGAAAACGGTCATACTTCCCTGATGCTCGGCGCGGCGGGCGGTTACTACGAGACGGTGCTGGTCTTGCTCGACCACCGAGCTGACGTAAACGCGGACGACGACGACGACGGACTGACTGCTTCGATGATTGCCGAAGACAAAGGTTTTCTGGACATCGCGCAATTGATTCGTGCGGATTCGCTGAGACGTCAGCAGCTGCGCTCCCAGTTTGAAGCGGCCACCGAGGAGATCATCAAGGCAGCCAAGGCAGGTGACGTCGAGAAGATCAGGTCCCTGATAGCAGCCCGTCCCTCGTTGGTCCGTGCAAAGGCTGCTGGGGGATATACGGCGCTTCACAGAGCGGCGTTTGCCAGACGCTCAGACGTCCTGGAATCCAAAATGTCTGAGGCCGGGTTGACAAACGAAGTTTGGGCCAAACTAGCCTCTGGAACCACACCTGACTGGCAAGCGCCGGAAAGCATGGAGGGAAACCCGCTTTGGCTTTTTGAAGGATCCGAGTTGTCGTCCGAGGAAGAAGCGGTCAAGGCGGCTGCCGTGCGATTGCTGGTGGACCATGGCGCCGACGTCAATGCCAGAGGTGTTCTTGGAGACACACCCCTATTCCTGGCAGCTTCGAATCAGCAGTCCGATGTGATTGAGTTACTGCTGGCTGGAGGCGCCGACGTAAATGTTACTAACGTAGCTGGGGTCAGCCCCTTGCTGCAGGCCGTGTTGGTAGGAGGCGAACAAGTTATCAAGTTGCTTTTGGAGGGCGGGGTGGATGCCAACGTCAAGGGTCCGGAGGGCATCACTCCGCTGTTCGCGGCTGTGTTTTTACGTGACCCGGGGGTTGTCGAATTACTCTTGGAAGCGGGAGCGGACACCAACGCTAAGGGTCCACAGGGCGACACTCCTATGTTCGCGGCTGTGGTTTCAGGCAACTTGTCGGTTGTCCAGGTGCTCATCGACAAAGGGGCCGACGTGGACGCCTTCGACGAGAGCGGCACGACGGCTCTGCACCGGGCTGCGGATGAGGGAGCCAGGAAAATCGCCCAGTTGCTCCTGGCCCACGGCGCAGAGGTCAATGCCAAAACCGATTCCGGTTGGACGCCTTTGAACAAGGCAGCCAAAGAGGGCCACAAAGACGTGGCCGAACTGCTCCTTGCCAATGGAGCAGATGTAAGCGCCGAAGACGAACAGAGGTTTGGACCCTTACAGTCAGTGGCCGAAGAAGGACACGCCGATATTGTAAACGTGCTGCTCAGGCACGGAGCCGAGGTCAACACTCAAGTCAAGGGCGGAAGGACTGCACTGTATATGGCTGCGCAGGGTGGTTACGTCGCTTTGGTGGAGTCGCTTCTGGATAATCGGGCGAGCGTCGATCTCCGAGATCACAATAACACTACGCCACTGCACGTGGCGGCTTTGATGGGCCATGCACCAGTTGCCGAGTTGTTAATAAGGAAAGGAGCTGAGGTCAACGTTGTTAGCAATGAAGGCCGGACGCCGTTGCACGGGGTGGCGTTCGGGAGAGCTGGTACAGCCAAGTTGCTTACTCAAGGTAAAGACCAGGCCGAGACCGAAGGACATTCATACAACCTGGGAACAGATGATAAATATCAAGTTCTGGTGGAGCTACTTGTAGCCAGGGGTTCGGGAATCGAGGCGAAGGACTCTAACAGTGACACCCCGTTGCATTTAGCAGCGGCCCTTGCGAACAGAGCTGCGGTGGAACTGCTATTGACGAAAGGAGCCGACGTCGAAGTCAGAAACGCACAGGGCAATACACCCCTGCACCTGGTGGCGCTGAACTCGGACGACAGGGAACTGGCAGAGCTGCTTTTGGCAAGTGGGGCGAATCTCGCCGCCCGCAGTGGACCTGGTGACCCTACCCATAAGCAGACACCGTTGATTGCCGCGGCAGCGAAAGGACACAAGGCAATTGCGGAGTTGCTCTTAGGGTCCCACTCTGGGATGGGTGAACCCCCTCGCCTTTAGGCGAAGCCTTCAGGAGGCTTGGGGGTACACTGCGGAGGTGTCTGAGTATCGGAAAAGTTCGCATGCAGTGTATCGGCTGAGATATCACTTTGTGTTCATCACCAAGTACCGCAAGCCGGCTCTGCGAGGAGAGATCGGGAAAGAGGTGCGGGATCTGACGCGAGAGATTTGCCGATCGTTGGATATCGAGATCGTGAAGGGGCATGTGCGACCCGATCATGTGCATTTGTTGTTGGATGTGCCGCCGAGATTGGCGCCGAGCCGAGTGATGCAGGCGATCAAAGGGAAAACGTCGCATCATCTACTGCAAGATCACCGCAAGTTGCGCAAGGAGTTTTGGGGACGACATCTTTGGGCACGAGGGTACTTCGTGGCGACGACTGGGAATGTGAGCGATACGATGGTTGCAGAGTATATAGAAACCCAAGATGTCGAGACCCGAGACGACGATTTTCGGGTCACTGAGTAGTCAGCCTGCGAGCGAAGCGAGGTCTTTAGGCGACTTCAGTCGCATGTCGAATCCACCGCCTTCAGGCGGTGGAGAGTGGGACCCTTCTCAAAGGGTGGGGCCGATGTGGCGAAAAAGGATGAAAAGGGAGCGACTGCGCTGCACTGGGCGGCAACGAATGGGCACGAGAGCACCGTGGAAATGTTGTTGACTCACCAGGCGGATATAGAAGCCCGAGACATTGGTAACCAGACTCCATTGCACGTGGCCGCACTAGCGGGACGGAAAGACGTGGTGCAAATACTGCTGACCGCGGGTGCCGAGATTAATAGTCTCAGCCTTGGTCGTCTGACGCCGTTGCATGGATCTGTAGTGGGTAGAAAGGGATTGAAAGGGATAGGCTCCGACCCGGGCACCGAGGAGGAATACCGTGGAGTGGTTCGGTTACTTCTCTCAAATGGGGCGGATGTCGATGCCCTCGACTCCAGCAAGCAGACACCACTGTTCTTCGCGGAAAAGGAAGACGTTGCCGCGCTTCTCCTGGATTATGGCGCGAAGATCAGCGCCAGAAGCCGAAACGGCTTCACGCCGTTGCACGCGGCAGCTTTTGAAGGACGCAAAGGGGTTGTCGAGTTGTTTCTTGTCAGAGGCGTAGATGCGAGCATCCGGGACAACAGCGGACGAACCCCTTTACAGGTGGCGGCCAGTTCAGGTCACTGGGACATTGTCGAACTGCTCGGAGGGGACCAACCCAGGGAGCTTCAAAGTCTGCCACCCGAAGCGGCGACGGAATCGCTGTCCCGTTGGGATGCATTAATGACGGATGCACGGAAGATGTCGGGACAGGGCAACCATTCCCTGGCCAAACTAATCTACTCTTCCGCGTTGAAAGAGGCCGAGACTCTCGGGCCGGAAGATCCTCGCCTGGCCGAGAGTCTGCACAGCATGGCTGAGATTCTCCGAAGGGAAGAGGACTACGTGAAGGCGGCGTCCCTTTTCGAGAGAGCCCTGGCGATTCGGGAGAAGGTCCTCGGCACCGGGCATCCCGACACAGCTTCCACGCTCAACGGCCTGGCTGCCGTCCGTTACTCGCAGGGCAGGTACGAACAGGCGGAGCTCCTTTACGCCAGGGCTCTGGAGATTGTTGAGAAGTCAGCGGGACCGGATCACTCCGATTTGGCCACCGTTCTGGAAAACTACGCCAAACTTCTGCGGAAGATGGGGCGGGACGAAGAAGCGGGGGAGATGGAGGAGCGGGCCACCTCGGTCCGCGCCAAAGCACCTCAAGAGTGAGGCCGCCGGGGCTGGCATGTGGTCGGCCCGGGCGCTGCCGGTCGCAGAGTCGCCGTCGCCGTGATTAAGTGAGGGCCAAAACGAGGTTTAGAATGCGTCTTTTAGGCATCTTTTTGGTAGGAGCGTGCTCCTTGAGTCTCCTTTTCTCACAGGCTTACCTCGATCAAGACCTCCTGAAAATGGCCAAAAAGGGGAAGGATGGTTTGGTGGAGACCCTTCTGGCGGCGGGAGCCGATGTTAACGTCAGAGATGAAAATGGCCGGACGGCTCTGATGCTGGCTTCGCTTGGGGGCCATCTTAAGACCGTGGAGAGATTGCTTGATGCAGGTGCCCATGTCGATGCTAAGGACGGCGAAGGAAAAACGGCACAGGACCTGGCAGGTGAAAAGGGTCAGCAGGAAATTGCGCAGGTTCTCGGGATTGACCCCAGGGAACGGAAGCTCTGGGAAAGGCACAATCTTGCTGGAACGCAAGCACACCGGAGGGGTCGCTATACGGAGGCCGAGAACTCCCTGCGTATGGCCATCAAGGTGGCAGAACAAGTCAGAAATGGAGAATTGTTCGTTGGCACCAGTCTCAACAATCTGGCAGCACTGTACGGCGACCAGGGCAGGCATTCCGAGGCTGAGACCCTCCTCCAGCGGGCCTTGGCCATCGTGAAGAAGCTGCTGGACCTGAGCACCCCCTTGTAGCCACCAGTCTCAACAACCTGGCGGAACTGTACCGGGGCCGGGGGAAATACGCCGAGGCAAAGGTGCTCTACCAGCGGTCTTTGGCAATAAGGGAGAGGTTGTTGGGACCTGAGCACCCCGATGTGGCCATCAGCCTTAACAATCTCGCGTTGCTTTACGACGCCCAGGGCAAGTACGCTGAGGCGGAGCCCCTCTACCAGCGGGCCTTGTCCATCGCCGAGAAAGCTCTTGAGCCGGAGCACGGGCACGTAGGGTTGATCCTTAACAACTTGGCCTTGCTCTACGACAACTGGGGAAGGTACGCTGAGGCGGAACCCCTGTATAGGCGGGCCTTGGGAATCGTGGAGAAAAGCTTGGGGCGGGAGCATCCGAACGTGGCCCTGAGTCTCAACAACCTGGCAGCTTTGTACTACGCGCAAGGCAGGTACGCGAAGGCGGAGCCCCTCTACCAGCGGGCTCTGACGATTGCAGAGAAGGTCCTAGGGCCGGAGCATCCACACATGGCCCTGAGTCTCAGCAACCTGGGAGAGTTGTACCGCAAGCAGGGCAGGTTCGCCGAGTCGGAGTCGCTATCCCAACGGGCCTTGGTCATCGCCGAGAAAGCTCTGGGGCCGGAGCATCCGAACGTGGCTCAGAGTCTCAACAACCTGGCATTGCTCTACCACGCCCAGGGCAAGTATGCGGAGGCAGAACCGCTCTCCCGGCGGGCCTTGGGGATCTCGGAGAAGGCATTGGGGCGTGAGCACGCTATGGTGGCTACCAGCCTCAACAACCTGGGAGAGTTGTACCGCGAGCAGGGCAAATACGGCGAGTCGGAATCGGTTTACCAGCGGGCCTTGGAGATAGTGGAGAAAGCCCTAGGGCCGGAGCATCCGAATGTGGCGCCGAGTCTCAACAACTTAGGAGGGCTGCGCCATAAGCAGGGCAGGCACGCCGAGTCGGAGGCTCTCTACCTGCGCGCTCTGGCCACCGTGGAGAAAGCTCTGGGGCCGGAGCACCCCGATGTGGCCACCAGCCTCAACAACCTAGCAGCTCTGTACCTTACGCAGGGCAAGTACGCCGAGGCTGAGCCGCTTTTCCAGCGGGCTTTGGCCGTTTACGAAAAGGCGATGGGATCGGAGCACCCCGATGTGGCCATCAGTCTGGCGAACTACGCTATCGTGCTACGCAAGACGGACCGAAATGCGGAGGCCGATGAGCTGGAAAAGCGTGCAACGGCGATTCGGGGTAAAGAACGATAGCAAGCACCGACACCTGACCGGTATGCTTCCGGTCACCGCTGGCCGTCTCTATCGACTCGCAAGGCCCGGCGAACCAAGACTCCCTTCAGGCGAGCCACCGGCTTCCATTTGCGGATTGTCAGAGATTCGAGGTCGCCTGGGAAACCTGTCAGCAGTTCGTAGCCGTCGCGGGTGACGAGCACGGTGTCCGAATGCCGGACTCCACCCTTGCCCTTGAGGTATATCCCCGGCTCGATGCTGATGACCATGTTCTCCGCCAGAACATCCGTGCTCCCTTCCGCGATCCAGGGCGCCTCGTGATTCCCAAGCCCGAATCCGTGGCCGGTTCTGTGCAACCTCTCATCCTCGGACCCGTAACCTTCATTACGTAGGCACTCGTTCACCTCCGCGTCCAGGTCGCTGCAGCGAACCCCGGGCCGCACCCGCGCCAGTGCCCGGTGCCAGGCCTCCATCATCGCGTCGAACGCCTTGCGGATCTCGGGCTCGACGTGTGCGGTGAAGTAGGTTCGCTCGCACTCTGCTGCGTACCCGTTGACCCGCGTGAGCACCAGGGCCACATGCGGCCCCTCTTCGAGCAGGTCGTTCAATGCCGGGATGGAGTGCGGTTGGGCACTATGGGGTGCCGCCCCACGTTGCCATGGTCACCTTGGTCGTCAATGGCTCGAAATCGTCGGTCTCTCGAATGATCTTTCTCATGACCACGCTGGTCCGCGCGAAGCCTTCCGCCACCGACGCACCCCGATAGGAGGCATCCAGGAGCTGCTTCACACCCAGGTCTGCGTACCCGGCGGCGCGGCGGATCATCTCCACCTCGGCCGGGGTCTTGACCAGCCGGAGCCGTTCGACCAGGGGGACGCATCGCGTGGAAAGATTTCCCAGCTCGTCGAGAATCTCCCTCCGGGCACTGGGCTCTACCCCCAGCTGGCGGGCAGAACCGACCAGCGCCGCGAGACGATCCGGCCAGCCGCGCCCGGGAGGGGCCGGATACTCCCAGTAGGAATGGATCTCGTCAATGTTGTGGGCTTTCTTCATGTGCTCCGCGTCCAGCTTCGGTACGAGCAGGACGGGAGGCGAGGCATTGCGCGGGGAAACTAGGAGGAAGAAGGGTCGCTCCAGCGGCTCGAAACCCGCGCCGGTCAGGTAGTAGATGCTGTCAAATGACGAAACGAGAAACAGATCGAGCCCGGCTTCCGCGATGGACGCCCCGAGGCTGTCCAGGCGATGGCGGTAGTCTTCCTTTGAGATATGCAACGTTGGCAGCTCACCAGTCATGGTTGTCAGTGTTGAAGCAGCCAAGAACCGAAGGTCCAACCGCTTGCAGATTACTGTTGAAGGGTGCTGATAGAATCCGGTTTCACCCCCAAACTTGCGGATTGCCACCCGAGAAGAGCGCAATCCTTCATCCCAACCGACCGTCTTCTGCGAACTTCGCCCGTAGGGTTCTGGTGCGCGCTTCCAGCATTTGGGCTTCGGCCGGACGACCCAAACGCCTCAATAGCGGCGCGTTAGACGACAAGAACCCGGCGAGTCAGCTGGAGTCAGCTCGAATCAGCTGGAGTCGTCTCCTGACGGGCACAATTCTGGGCACAGTTACCTCTCTTTTTTGTCAGCGTTGCATGGCGCTCCAGAATTCCCAGAATGATCGAGAGTGTGATCACGAACTTTCAAAGTTAAGGGGTTACTTGAAAAAGCGGCCAAGCGGGAACACGTTCGCTGCCATCGGCTTGGATCCGCCGTGTGAATTGGCGTGAGAAAGGTCACGACTCCTCACCCTTAATCCAGAACCGGTGAGCCATTGGCCTACATCAGGATCAGCCTGGTTTCTCCACGATCGGTCGTATACCATGGTGACCTTCCAAGCGGAGCCGAGATGCAACGCCACGTGCTGCAAGATCAGCATCCGAGAAAGCGCAGGGCGTTCATCTTGATCTGGCTCTTTCCTTTACTTCTCCTCGTCTTATTGACAGCCACAGCTACCCGGATCTCGGAAAAACAGAGACTGCGCAACCTGCTCAATGCCTGGGGTGTGGAGGAATCGGTCCTGCAAAACCCCGACGTCCAGACCTTGATCCAGAGGGCCCAGGACCCCGGTTTCTACGCCGCCCTGGAACCCCCGCCGTCTCACGAGCACCCCCTGTCACCCCGCCTCTCTGTTCAGGCCTCTGGTTTCGACCTCATCTTCCCCCAGTGCGGGGACGGAGACATGGGTGGAGGAAGACGCCTGCAGACCACCTGGACCCTGACCAACGTCTCGTTTCAGCCACTTGTGGGGACACTGGAGATCTACCACGACGATGGGAATCTGCAGGAGCTGATGGTCAACGGCCAGACGGCCTCGACCTTTGACTTCGAGCTGGCGGTGAACGCCGTCACCAGCTTTACGACATCGGGAACGGGCCCCATCAAGACAGGCTGGGTGCACATCCACTCCAGCGGGGCTCCGGTCAGCGGTGTGTCCAGTTTCGGCGTCTTCGATGCCGCAGACAGGGTGGTGACCGACGTGGGCGTGGGAGCTTCGGAAGTGGGCACAGAGTTCACGATCTTCGCCGACAGCATCGGCGGCAGTGATACGGGTGTGGCCGTGGCCAATCCGGACGACGATGTGAGTCTGGATCTGACCTTCGATCTCTATGACCCGGACGGAACCATGCTCGCCAGCTAGTCGCGGGATCTGGGCCCCCGGGAGCACTTTGCTCTTTTCATTCCCCAGCTGTTTTCTGAAGTCCCCGGAATCCATGAGTTCGAAGGGACGGTCGTGATCACTTCCGCCCAGGGACCGGCGGTCGCCGGCTCCGGGCAGGGCGAGGACGCCGATCCTCCGTTTGCGGGGATTACACTGCGCTCCACGGGAGAAACCCTGACCTCACTTCCGATGGTGGCACCGCCCGCGGATCCGGACATCACGAAGTTGGCGTTGCCCCAGGTGGGAGATGGCGTGGCGGGCAACCTGGTGGTGACGACCAGTTCGATCCTCTTTAACAACACCGAAAATGAGGCCACGGGACTGATCGAGTTTTTCAACTCAGATGCCACGTCTATGGAAGTGACCATCGGGGAGGAGACCGGATCGTCTTTTGACTTCTCGGTCAATCCCAGAGGGGTGTTGCGGCTGGTGACGGCAGGGAGGGGCGAGTTGCGGGATGGCTGGGCCCGTGTAAGCATGGACCAGCCCTTGAGCGGCTCGGCCATCTTCAGCATTTTCGAGGAATCCGGCCCGACTGCGGCGAGCTATCCCCAGACGGCGGCCCCGCAACTGGTGACGGAGGTCGGTGTGGGCGGTCAGGCGTTAGTGGAGGGGGCTTACGTCATAGTCGACACGCGAGGCGTTTTCGACACCGGAATCGCGCTGGTGTTTCCCATCAGTACGACTCGGGAGGATGCGACCCTCAACTTTTGGCTCTACGACGCGGAGGGCGTCTTTTTGAAAAACGTCCAGCGACCTCTGGGGCCCCTGATGCACAGCGCCTTTTTCGTCACGGAACTCTTCGCCGACGAACCAGGCCTGGATCCGGAGGATTTCCAGGGCTCGTTGCTGGTGAGCAGCGGTTTTCCTTTTGCTCCACTGGCACTGCGTTCGGCGGGAGTCAAACTCACGTCTACGCCGGCGCTGCCTTTGACCACGGGCTTTGCGCCGGTCGCCACGCTGGAGCTGGCACAGAATCTGGCCGGCACCAGGCCTGTTCTGGAGTGGACGCTGCATTAGAACAACCGGGATTGGGCCATGCAAAAAGTAGTCATCTCCGCCCCCGACCTTGGCCTGGATACGGAGGGGGTTCAGATAGGTGACCGGATTGCTTACGGGTATTCGGCATTTGGCGAATTCACTCGCATCCTGGAATTTATGGTCAAAGACAAAGGAAGCCTTTTGTTCGATGTCTTCGCCATGCGGGCAGCTTCGGCTATGTTCGGAGGCGACCAGGAGTTCATCGCAGCCGAAGGACGCCTGGACGGGACGCCCGCCGGAGGCTTGATCCTGGAGTTCACCCTTTTGAATACCCGGCCCTTCTCGACCAACCAGGCAGGCGATTCCGACCAGTTCTATCTCGTGCCTTCCGGCTTGATCACGCTGCCGGCGGAGGCGGGCAGCGTAGAAATCACTATCGACTTCACCTCGGTCTCCACGGACCCGGACGAGGATAAGTCAATCAAGCGCCGCATCGTCCAGGAGATCGCGGTCATCGAACCGGACCAGACCAGGGCCAATCTGGAAGCCGTTTTCCCGCCTTTTATTCAGCCCGGCATCTCGGTGAGTCTGGCAGGGACAAACCTGGGCGATGCTCCCACAGTCCTTTTCTCCCAGCCGGAAGGCGATCCAATCGCTAGGACCGCTCGTCGCAGGGAAGATGGCGAAGTCACAGTCCTGGTGCCGTCCAACGCCACCACCGGGACGATCCAGATCGACAATGGCTCCGGGGCGGGTAACCCTTACCATTTCAGGATGCTCTTTGCACCGGCTTTCGAAGCCGGGTTCGTGCCGCCGGAGGGCCAATCTACGACCGGGGAAGATATGACACCGGATTTCTTCCTCTCAGCGATCCAGCCGCCGGAGATTCTAACCAGCAGCCCCCGCACTTGCGCTCCCAGATTCCTGTTGGATCATGTGGACGTGATTCTGGAGGGTGTTCTGGCCACTCTCGAAGAGCTGGAGCCGGGTAGCCAGGTCGGAAGCCTGCGGGCGATCCAGCCCGAGAACGACATATTCGGTCTCCTGATTCGACCTATCATCGTGGAATCAGCCACCGAGACTATGGCCGTCCTGCAGGCTCCGCCACTGGGAACATTCACCATAGGAAGACTGGAAAGCGAAGGTCAGGCCCCGCTCTTGATCCTCGATTTCGATCGGATCGAGCCGCTGCCCGAGCCCATCATGTTTGATAGCTGTCTGTCCCTGCAGTGGCGGGTGACTTTTACTGACTTGCCGATCGAGTTTCCGGCCGGGACACTGGTGACGGCTCAGGCACGGATGGTCTCATCCCCGACAGGAGCTGGAGGTGAGGAAACGGCTTTGACAGTATCCGATGTCGGGGCACTTCTCGCCCCTCAGGAATAAGCTGATGAGATTCAAGCTGAACCAGTCCGCCCATTACAAGCTCTCTGTTTTGCTGGCTATGCTCGCCCTGAGCAACCTGGCTGGAGACGGTGAGGGCTTCCAGCTTCCGAACCCCCCCGAGTGTGAAGAATGTGGCGCCGTCTCGAGCCTCATCGTCTTTCAGCCGGACGGTATTGTCTCCCTTTCTGACGGTGGAGTAACCAGGATGGTGGACGCTTCCCTTGAAGGAATACAAGAGCCCTCGGACTGGTCCCTGGAAGGTCTCCTTCCGGTGGAGGGGTTCGTGAAGAGTGTCACGCTCGCTCCCTCCGTTGGCGCTGAAACAACGATTACGATCGAGCCTCCCGAGGTCATGCCGGTTATAGTGGATCCGAAGTCTGAACTTCCGTTTGCCCCGCTGACCCTGGACACCTATTGGGAGACCCTGATGGTTGTCGTCGCCAACCCTAGCCTCCCTGAAATCGATGTCCAGAAGCGGGCACTGCGGATCCGTGGGCACCCCCCCCGTGTCGGCACGTTGAGACGAAACCCCGGGATTGGCTGGACAGACAAATTTCGAGATACGGTTTCGTTCAGGGATACGACAGAAGCAGAGGTCGAGGTTGTGGTCCGGGGAGCTGACCTGGGCCGTGTCTGGGACATCAGTATCGAGATCTTTGGCCCACTGGTCGAGAGTGTCGCAGTCATTCCTGGCACAGTTTTCGGAAATGCGGCAATGTTCAGGATGGAAATCGTCGATCTGGAGACCATCGACGAATGGGCATTCATCAAATTCCCCAGCTGCAGAACCACAGAAACAATCCTCGTGAAGGCCACCGAAGGAGAGACAACGATCTCGGCCCCGGAAACGGTCATCATCAGCGTTTCTAAAGGTGTGGGCACATGTCCCAGCTATGACTGATAGGAACCAGTTTCGAGGGGGCCGCGATCGTGTGCTCATGGGAAAGATTCTCGTCGATGGTTGAAACTTAAATGGTGAGCCGCCAGGGAATCGACCCCCGAACCTACTGATTAAGAGTCAAGTCATCCTTGCACTCCTGCAGTATTCCTATCCCAGTGTAAAGTAAGAACTTACAAGAACTTAACGTAGACCAGCCTGATGCCATCGAGTCAGCTCAAGTCAGCCCGAATCGTCTCCTGACAGGCACAATCTTGGGCACAGTCGAGGTCGTCTTCATCAGGACTAGATTGACCCAGGGATGGAGCCCGTAACTCGACATCACGTCATGACTCCATGACGGAAAGCGCAAGAAGGGCGAAGAGGGATTGGCGGCGAGTCAAGAAGGCAGTGTCGCCCGAGCGCAGAGGCCGACACTGAGTGGAATCAGCTACGGACGTGCAGAATCAGCTCTACCTGGACAGGGTCGGTGACACAGGGTTTAGAAAAATCACTGCCTGGTTCATATGAAAGATTGGCAGATGAAGGACTGGCAGGTAGGTCGCGTGATCCCGTGATATTGTGCTCGGCGTGTACCGAGTGTTCCGTGCAATTCTGTACTCGTACCTCTCCTTGTCATCCCTCGAAGTCTGGCTGTTGACCTGGAACGCGATGGCCCAGGTCCAACAGGGCACAGTGCAAGGGATCGTTCACGATTCCAGTGGTGGCGCCCTTCCGGGTGCATCAATCGCACTGTTGCAGCCAATCTCTGGCTCTCACCGCAGCATTTTGGCGGACAGTACCGGTCAGTTCGAATTCAGTCGTGTCCCTTTCGGGCGTTACCGGATGATTGTGCAAGCTCCTGGATTTCAGCCGCTGCAGGAGCCCGTGTCCATCCGCTCAAGTCTCCCGGTCGTACTTCAGCTCAAGTTGCACGTCTACGGCTCGGCTGAAACGGTGACGGTAGAAGAGAGCTTGCTTGAACCTGACCGCGCTTCAACTTCAACCGTTGTCGATGAAACCCTGATCGGAAGATGGCCGGGGCTACGCCCGGACGCAGCCTTGCAGGAACTCATCGCCACAGTTCCCGGCTGGGCGACGGAAGACAACGGATTGTTGCACTCAAGAGGCGTTGACGACGGTTTTCTCTTCGTGACTGATGGGATCCCCCTGACCGATCGGATCGATCCCCTCTTTGCGGGTTCTCTGGATGCTCAGTCGATCCAGTCTCTACGGGTGATCAGCGGCCACTTTCCAGCGGAATACGGTGGGGCTTCCGGAGGTGTTATCAACCTGGTGTCAAAACCATCCATGGACCGCCCCTTCAGGGCCGACCTCTCGTTGGCTGGTGGTAACTTCCGCACTGGAGAAGTTTCTGCCGCCGTCGGGGGGGATATCCAGCAGAAGCTGGGCTTATCGGTGGCCGGCTCCCTGGGGGGCTCTCGGGATCGGTATCTCGATCCTATTGATCTAGAGAACTTCAACAATCGGGGTGGGTCAGCCAGGATCAGCTCAAGAGCTGACTGGCAGGCCACCTCGAAGGACGTCCTGAACGGCAGTCTCTGGGTGAATGGCAGCGAGTTCGGAGTCACGAACACCCTCGAGCAGGAGCTCAACGGCCAGAGACAACGGCACGATCTCCGGGACAACAGCCAGTCGCTCACCTGGCATAGGACCTGGTCACCCCAGACCGTAACCGACATGGGATGGTATCGGCGCTCCTTCCGATCCCGACTGTTTCCCAGCCTCGGGGACATTCCCTTGTCGGCTACTCAGGACAGGCAGCACGTCCGTCACGGTTTTGTGGTCAGCCTGACCCACTCCTTCGAGAGCCACCTGTTCCAGGCTGGGGTCGAGGCTCAGCGGATTGCGCCAGGGGAACTCCTCTCATTCTACGTGACCGAGGAAGAAACCGCCGAAGAAGCCGGCCTGAGCCCTGCCGCTCTGGGGTTCAACAGAGAGAATCCTTTTGTGTTCAGCGATCGCGTCGTCCGCGGTAGCTCTGCCTGGTATATCCAGGACACCTTCTCTCCGCTTCAAGACCTCAGCATTAATGCCGGGTTGCGTTTTGATCACACATCGCTCTTGGTCTCCGACTCTCAATTGAGTCCGCGTGTTGGGATTGTCTACTACGTGCCGCTGACCAGAACTTCAGTCAGGGGATCCTACAACCGACTTTTCGCGCCCCCCCAGGTGGAGAATCTCCTGCTCTCTTCCTCAGAGGAAGCGCGTGAGCTCTCGCCCTTCGACACTGCAGAAGGGGAAGGAGGTGCGGAAGTACGGCCCGAGAAGCAGCATGCCATCGAGGTCGGATTTGCACAGGATGTTGCCCGTGTCTTGAAGCTGGATATCTCCTACTGGTGGCGTTCCGTCAGGAACTATGCCGATCCCAATGTGTTCTTCGGGACAACGATCATTTTCCCAAATGCCGTTGCTCGCGGCAACGCACAGGGGCTGGATGTACGACTCGAAGGTCCCGGAAAGGAACGGTTGGTCCGGGTTCCTCAGTTATAGCAACTCAAACGTCTTCCAGGTCGGACCCATAAACGGTGGCCTCTTTCTGGAGGATGAGGTCCTCGAGATTGGACCCGGAACCCGCTTTGTACCAGACCATGACCAGCGCAACGTGGGAGGCTTTGGGGTTACCTATTCTCACCGCAAGACCGGTCTCTGGGCTTCTCTGTTCGGTCGCCACGAGAGTGGCACTCCGCTGCAGGTTGAAGACGATGATCTAGACGAATTGAAGGAAAGACCCGGTGCGGAGCTGGTCAACTTCGAACGCGGACGGGTCAAACCAAGAACCCTTTTCGACGCTTCAATCGGAAGGGACTTACTCCGACGTGATCACTTCACCGTGAGGCTGCAGGTCAACCTTCGAAACCTGGCCAACCGGAGATTTGCCTACAACTTTGGCAACCCTTTCAGCGGAACGCATTTTGGGCATCCCCGCCTGTGGAGCCTCCGACTCAGAGTATTTTTCCGATAAAAGTGGCGTCATTGTATAAATCGCTTCGGGGCGTTGCCACGTCTCCGATGGGCCAAAGTTCCAGCATGGGGAATGACACCGAACGAATACGCCTTCCGGTATCGAGTGCGCAACTGGCGCCAGATTACAATCGGGCGCTGATGGCCAGGGTTAGCCTGACCTCTTGGTTCGATGAGAACAGCGTCGCCGCGATCGGAAGTGTGCAACAACGCCTTTATTGAGTCTATCTTGGTGAGCCGCCAGGGACTCGAACCCCGAACCTACTGATTAAGAGTCAGTTGCTCTGCCAGTTGAGCTAGCGGCCCACCGTCGGAGAGCCATTGATTCTAGCCGACACACGGGGGAAGTTCCAACGTTCAGTTGGGGACTGTGGCTCGACCGTTATCCGGGAAGCAGGAACGAGAACGCTGTAAGACGCTACAATTAGCGGGATGGCCTCTGACCGAACCCGGCCGTTGTTTGAAAATGGCATCTTTCGCACCGAAAAAGCCGCCTGGATCGTCCTCGGTGTCTATACGATTCTCCTTTATGCCACCCTCACTCTGACCTACGATCTTTATATCGCTGTCTTTCGTGAACTGGGAAAGAAAAGCGTCGCTCAGGGGATCTATGGCATTTCCGCTCTCTGTGGCCTGGCGCTGCTTGCATTCGCTTTCATGAGACTTCCCAGAAAGTCCAGCACGTACGGCACCATGGCTGTGATCGGAGTGCTCATATACTGGGCCATGTCGGTCGAGGATGTGCCCGCCAACCGAATCCACTTTTTCCAGTACTGCCCCCTGGGAATCCTGGCCCTCGAAGCCCTGCGCTTCCGCTTTCACGACCGAGACGTCTATCTGTGGGCTTTCCTGCTGGTCGGCCTGATCGGTGTGGGAGACGAGTACCTGCAGGGACTTCTCCCGGATCGGCACTTCGACGGCAAGGACGTGATGCTCAACGCGCTGGCCGGGCTGCTGGCACTGGCCTTCGTGGGATTTGCCGTCAGAGAAGAAAACTATCCCTGGGGCAGACGCGGGGGCTGAAAACGCGCTCCGCCGCCCGGACCCGAAGCAGCTTCCTTTCGGAGCGCCGCCAATGACTGCGGCCTCCTCGGACTCGTAACCGCCAGGCGGCCGACCCCAGGGTCTAGTCCGGCTGCGAGACGATCCGCAGGTAGGGCCGCGGAGACTTCCACCCCGCGGGATACTTCTCCCGCGCCTCTTCGTCCGAGACCGCCGGCACAATGATCACGTCCTCACCCTTTTTCCAGTTGGCGGGCGTCGCCACCTTGTGTTTGGCGGTTAGCTGCATGGAGTCCAGGGCACGCAACACTTCATCGAAATTGCGGCCAGTGGTCATTGGATAGGTCAGCATCAACTTGATTGTCTTGTCCGGACCGATAATGAATACCGAGCGGACCGTAGCGTTGTCGACTGCAGTGCGACCTGCACAGGTCTCGCCCGCACCCTCCGGCAGCATGTTGTAGAGCTTGGCGATTTTCAGTTCCGGATCGCCGATCATGGGGTAGCCGACGGCGTGACCCTGGGTCTCCTCGATATCCTTCTTCCACCCCTGGTGGTCTTCAACCGTATCCACGCTCAGGCCGATGATCTTGCAGTTGCGCTGTTCAAACTCGTGCTGCAGGCCTGCCATATAACCCAGCTCGGTCGTACAGACCGGAGTGAAGTCCTTTGGATGCGAGAAAAGGACGGCCCATCCCTCTCCGATCCACTCATGAAAGTGAATCGGTCCCTGAGTCGTCTCCGCCGTGAAATCCGGTGCTTCCGAGTTGATTCGTAATGCCATGCTTTTACTCTCCCTTTTTTGGTGGACGCCAAGACTGGCAACAACGCGTCCGCCTGTTGAACTGATGCTTATCCGTGGCCTGACACCAGGATGATCTTACACCAGGTATGTACGTCTGTCTCCCTTGTCGGATCGGCAGTCGGTTGGCTGCGGGGATGATTCTCCCGGGGAGTAGCCCGGCCGCGTTGTTCCCCTATGCTAAACTGGCCAGAAAATGAGCGAAAATCCGCCGTCCGAGGTTCAACGCACGGACGAGGAACGAGTGTACGTCCTCTCCCGCCTGGCCGAGAATTCAGAGCGAGGCGAGGCTGGGATTCTGATCACTGATCTGGCGGCAGGTGTCTGGAAGCGGCGCTGGATCATTGCAGCGGTCACCGTGTTCGGGGGAGTCGTAGGCCTGGGGCTGGAGCGTATGACCCCGACGCTTTACCGGGCCACAGCCACCATCCTGATACAGCCTCCTCAATTCTCTTCAGAACTCACGCCGAAAGCCCTGTCCATTGGGGGCGTACAGTGCTTTGCTGAACGCAGACTACACGACCAGTCAGGTCAGAAAGATCCTGGTCGATGAAGGCGTACTGCCCCCGGGCGTCAATCTGAGGTGGCTAAAGAGCAGGGTAACAACCACGATTCCCAGCTCAGGCGCGGGCAGGCAACAAATGAGCCTCCCCTTGATTGAAATCACTGCCAGCGCGGGCAAGCCCGAGATGGCGGCAACAATCGCCAACACCTATGCCAGTGTCTTTGCCAGGATGAGTCGGGAGATTGCCTCGCGGGGTCAGGAAGGAGCTCTGCAGCTTATCGAGTCCCAGTACCCTACCAGCCTGAAGCGGCTCACTGTAGCAGCAGAGGAGTTCAAGAACCGCCATGATGGCTACGCCAGACGGAAGGAGGAGTTGAATCAAAAGTGGAACATGGGACTCTCCGACTTCCAGGCCGAGACAGTACGCCTGGTTGCGCAGTTTGAGAAAGGGACGCATCAGTTGACGCTGGAATTTGCCGAGACCCACAACCCTTCCCTGCTGGAGGGCCAGCTAGCCCGGCGCCAGAAGCGCCTGATCGCCCTGGAAGGAGATCTGGAGAAGACTCGATTTGAGCTCAGGAGTACGACCTATGCTCTGCTTGAACTGCAGAAACTGATCGAGCAAGAACCCGAACTGATCACCCTTGCCCAGGCTTTTCCCGAAGGGCCCTGGTGGAATCAGATCGACGCAAACGACGCGCTGGTTCTGGCTCGAGAACTCAAAGATATTGCTATCAGTTCCGAAGAGCCTAATCCCATTCACGCCGAGATCCGATCGCAGTTGATTCAGACTCAGGTGAAGGTTGAGACTCTCAAACCCAAGGCGGAAGATCTGGGCCCTGAGATTCAGACCGTCGCTGAGCAAGTCGAGGCCTTGCGTCGACAGATCGGAGAGATTCGGCGGGAGGAGTTCGATCTACGCCAGACGCGGCGACTGGAATCGGGCGCGCTGCGCAAGAAAAGAGCGGAGAGGCTGGCTGGTCTGCAATCGCAGAGGACGCTGGAAACTGATGCTTTCGCCAGGAACCGAGACCTGGATCTGGCTCCCGTTTCGAGGGAAAAAAACGCGGCTCAAGCAAGCTTCAATTTGATCGAGGGAAAATATGAAAGCGCCCGCCTCGCGAAGTCAGAGCAGGAAGCGGATGTTAAGATCGGAGCCCTCGCCCTGCCTCCTGAATCACCGGCCCCCCGGCGCACGATGTTCAAAACCGCTATCGGCCTGGTGGCGGGCTTTCTGCTGACGCTTTTCGCCGTAGCCATATTCGAAGCATTCGCTATGCCAGGTGTAGCGGGGCGATATGAGGCGAAGGAAAAATCGCCCCTGAAAGGGCACTCGCCCCGCAGGCTGGTTCGGGGTTGAACTCACATCCAGGTAACCGGCTTAGTCCCGGTATAGAACCCGGGCAAACCTCCTCTTTCCGACTTTGATGACGAAGTTCCGATCGGCCCCGGGGGGCAGAGTCAGGCCCGGGTCCTCGACCCTGCTGCCGTTGACACTCACCCCACCCTGCTGGATCAGCCTTCGGGCCTGTGCCCTGGAGGGAGCCAGGGAGGTCGAAAGCAGGAGGTCGATGAGCTTGTGAGGAGCCTCCTCAACCCGCAGCCGAAACTCGGGCATCTCTTCAGGCAACTCCCGCTGCTGGAAGACACGGGAAAAGTGGGTGCCGGCCTCTTCGGCGTCCGAGGAGGAATGGAAGTCGGCAACGATCTGTGAGGCCAGTTGCTGTTTGGCCCCCATGGGATGCAGCTCTCCCTTTTCGACCCGGGCCTGCAGACTCCGAATCTGGTCGATCGTCTGATCGGTCAGCAGTTCGTAATAACGCCACATCAGGTCGTCACTGATGGACATGATCTTGCCGTACATGTCGGCCGGGGCCTCCGTGATTCCGACGTAGTTGTCCAGCGTCTTGCTCATCTTCTCAATGCCGTCCAGCCCCTCCAGGATCGGGGTGGTCACGAGCACCTGAGGCTCCATCCCGTATTCCCGCTGGATGTCCCGGCCCACCAGCAGGTTGAATTTCTGGTCGGTGCCCCCCAGTTCGAAGTCGGCTTCCAGAAAGACGCTGTCATAGGCCTGCGCGAGCGGATAAAGGAGCTCATGAATGGAGATGGGCCTGTGCTCGGCCATCCTGCGGCTGAAGTCATCCCGCTCCAGCATGCGGGCCAGGGTGTACCGGGCGGCCAGTCGAATCCAGTCCTGGGAGCTGAGGCTCCCCAGCCAGCGGCTGTTGAAGTCAACAACCGTCTTCTCGGGGTCCAGAATCTTGAATACCTGGGCCTTGTACGTCTCCGCGTTGTCTGAGATCTCCCCGGGGGAAAGGGGTGGACGAGTCTTGTTACGGCCCGTGGGATCGCCGATCAGGCCCGTGAAATCGCCAATCAGAAAGATGACCCGGTGGCCCAGGTCCTGGAAGTGCTTCATCTTACGGAGCAGCACGGTGTGCCCCAGGTGGAGATCGGGTGCAGTGGGATCGAATCCGACTTTTACGGACAGGGGTCGGCCCGTCTTCTCGGATTTTTCGAGCTTGGCACGGAGCTCGGCCTCGCTGATGATCTCGGCGGCGCCTTTGCCCAGGTAGGCCACCTGCTCGTCGATCGTCTGGTTGGTGCGATTCTTCGTCACACCCTTTTTCCCCAGCCCCCGGAGGCACCTGGTGTCATCATAGAGCTCATATTAAGGTATCGGCTCCAAAACGTGGAAGTGGAATGTTGTCAGCCCGCAGGCGGGTCGGATAGACTAAATCGTCCGTGCTCCTTCCCGACATCCCCCGGGCTACCGGGAGGTTGGCACCTGGGTGGGCCTATAGCTCAGCTCGGTTAGAGCGCACGCCTGATAAGCGTGAGGTCGATGGTTCAAATCCATCTAGGCCCACCATTTCAACTCCGTTGAACTCTTGGCTTTTACGCCAACCTCCGTCAGCATCTCAAGAGCTCTCTCCGCCAACTTGAAACAGCACTGCGGAGGAGCATAGCAGGAGGGACAGCGTGCAGCATTTCCGGCGAATCGGCTTCTTGCTTTGATTCGCTCCTACCTTGCTACCTCCGGCTTGGCATAATGCTATTGCTTCGGCCGGGAATTACTGGAAAAGTCGTCAGTGTGGGGACCTCGGCTGGGAACTGCAGGCCGGGCTCATCGTTCTGGCGAATCGTAATGGCGGCGATGGGCTGTGTGCTGGACACGGTCAGCGTCCCTTCCAGATTCTCCAGGCCCTCCACCTCGGGGAAGAGCTCGGAGGCGAAACGGGGCAGATGACTCCCGGGCCCCAGCTCCAGCATCTCCTCCGCCAGCAGGTTGAAGTCCGTATCATAGAGTCGGACCGCGACGGCTGCCGGCCCAGCGGCTGAGGGCGGCACTACGATGGCCAGTCCGGTGTCCCGGGCTCCCCGGTTGTCCACCACCAGGCTGAAGTCGGACAGGGTGCTCGAGACGGGGACTCCGGCTTCGTACAGCAGCGTTCCCGAGGGAGCATGGCTGCGCCGGAACACGGCCGTCCCTCCCAGGCCGGCCGGCCCGGTGAGGCGTGCATAGCCGACTTGAATGCCGCCGGCACCGTCCGTCTCCAACGTCAGCGCCTCACCGAATCCGAGGTTCAAGTCGAAACGGGAATCCGTCTGCCCGTTGCTCAGGGAGACGGGCTGGGCTCCTCCCGTGGAGTCGAAAAACTCGAGGGCAAAGTCGGCTGCGTCCGCTCCCGAGTTGACGAAGATGAGCTCGGTCTGCAGGCGGATGTCCGCCACCACGCCGTTTCCAATCTGGGGCAAGAACACCGTCTCCTCCTCTCCCTGGCCGGCCAGACCCAGGTCTGCCCGGGACGGAATGACAGGAAAAGTGGTCAGAATCGGAACGTCCTGGGGAAAACCGCGCTGCGGGTCGTCGGTCTGGCGAAGCGTGACGGCCACAACCGGCTCGGTGGAGCTGACGGTGACGGTCCCCTGCATTTCCTCGATCCCGGGAGTCGCGGCGAAGAGCTGGGTGATGAAGCGGGCAAAGTGATTGCCGGGAAGGAGTTCTTCCTCGCTGGCGGCCAGCTCGTTGAACTCATCGTCGTACAGACGAAGCGTGAGCCGAGCGGCGGCGACGATTTCCTGACCCGCGCTGGGAAAGGCCACGGCAAGGCCTGTCTCGCGATCTCCCAGGCTGTCCACGAAGAGGGTGAAGTCGGTGAGGGGCTGGGTGGCCGGCACACCCGCTTCATACAGAAGCGTGGCCGAATCAGCATCCGAGCGGCTGAAGACGGCCGTCCCACCGACCCCCTGAGCCGCCAGGATCTCCGCGTAGCCCGCCTGAATGTCGGCGCTGCCTTCCGACTGGGCCGAAACCGACTGACCCGGATTGAGACCGAACTCGAAAAGCGATCCCGGGCCCAGGGTGTCGAGATCCAGGGTCAGGAAGCCGGCCTCGGAATTGAACAGCTCCAGAGCCACCGGAGTAATTCCGGCAGTGTTCTGGACGACCAGGCTGGTCTGCAGTTGGATGTTCCCCACCAGCCCGTCTCCCACCTGGGGAAAATAGAACCGGTCGGCCAGGGTGACGGGACCTCCCCGGGTCAGGATCTCGCCATTGACGGTTAGATCATGATCGCCCCGACCTCCGTCGACGTAGTGAAGGAGGATGCGATCTTCGAAGATCTCGGCTCCCGTTGCGCCGTCGAAGAGGAATTCGTAGAAGTGGTCTTCGGGGTTCTCGTCGGTTGGACCAAAGTTGTAGAAAGAGTCTGCCACGAGGCCCTCAGGGGGGGTCCACTCGATGACGACGGCCTCGGGAACGCCCAGGGGGGTCGATTGGGTTCCATCACGTTCCGGCACGATCCGAAACTCCGCAGTCCCCGATGGCAACACGACTTCCTCGCCGCTGTCCGTGAATAAGAATGAGCCCTCCCGACCACCGCTAAAAACCGTTACGAGGATCAAGATTCCTGTTGTGTTCGCGGCTCGGACTTTCGTTTCCTTGGTGCCGGTAGCGGGATCCAGAAATGCCACCGTCCTGGCATCTGCATCGTCTGGATCGGTGCCCTCGCCGGAACCATCGCCATCCCCGTCCTGCTCAACCGGGATGCAGCGAGAAAACTCGGAGGTGTTTCCCGAGGAGTGAGTCGCCGTCGCAGCCAGGAACTCACCAGCTGCGGCTGAGCCCGACGCCAATAGCGTGGCGAATACGGCTGTCCCCGCACTGGTTGTGACTGGAAGTTCCGCGAGAATCTCTACAGCCTCTCTAACTTCTTTGTCGGGACATGCATTCTCGGGAACTCGATAGATCTGGACCGTGTAGTCTTCCGCCGCCTCGCTCTCGAGTCGTCCGCGGACGATGAGGTCCATCCCGTCGTCCAGCGCTGCGGTCAAGTCCGGGTAATTCTGGCCGTCGTTGGGGCCAGGGTCGCGGTCACCTGCATCGTTTGGCGTGCGGCCCCCGGACTCACCTTCGCTCTTCGACAGGAGATCAATCGGCTGAAGACTCAGCGAAGGGCGATGTGAGTGCTCGTGAAAGGTATTCCCAAGGATCTTGTTGCCGCGCCCAGCAGAGACCCTGACGCCAGCTTCGAAAGCACTGATCCGATTCCCCGCGACGCGATTATCCATCCCGCTCACGTGGAGCCCATAGTGGCGCAGTGTGTCAATCAGGTTCGAGTCCTGTGGTCGCGACCCCCCGATCCGGTTCCTCGCGCCGTTGATCAAAATGCCCGCGCCGAATACGCCGCCGGAATCGTCAACGATGTGATTACCGGCGACCTGGTTGTCATCCGCCTGCAGAATGATGCCGCCGTTTGGACCGCCCGCCGGGATTTCGATCCGATTGCACGGGTCGACGCACTCGTTCACCAACTCGTCGTCGTGCACAGCGGGCAGAATACCTCCGGCCGGCGGGGGCGGGGTCCCGATTATGTTTCCGCCTGACGGGCGAAGTACTGAAATTGATGCACGACAGCCAAGAAACCGATTCCCACGGATCTCATGGGGGCCTCCGCCGTTTTGGCGGATACCCTCCGGGAACGATCGAAAGCTGATACCTCGGATCAGGCTCTGCCCCGAGAGCAGTTCCAGACCGATCATCGCTTCCTCCTCCTCGTCGTCTATGTCAGCATCATTGAGACCCACGCGGGGAGTCATTGAGTCGTCGTCCAGACCGTCGATCTCCACGCTCTCGATCAGGCCCGGCAACTCCCGCCGCAATCCTATGAAAGACACGCCGTCCGATCCGAACTCCGATGCACTGAAGTGAATCCGGTCCCGACCTGCAGAGGCGTTCGCCTCCTGGATGGCCGCTCTAAGGGTACACTCCGGTTCGCCACCCGGGCTGATCGTGCCGCCCGTCGCACACACTCCGTCACCCGGGGACATGTCACTGCTGGTTCGGCCCTCAGCGTCGTCAGCATCACGCCGGGAATTCACGACCAGCGGCGGCCGCTGTTCTCCTGAGATACAAGGCGAAAACTCAGACGTCGCCAGCAACTCGAACTCATCGGAAGCCCTGGTGGCGGTCGCCGTCACGGCCGTTTCGGGTGGTAGGAAAAGCGGCAGCGAAAAGTCCAGCCGTCCATTTTCGTCGGTGCGGGTTCCGTTCTCGGCTCCGTCGAATGCCACCGCCAGCAGCTCGGCACCCTGGCCTCGGCCGTTACAATTCTCGGCCCGGTAGAAATCGAGCCGGAAGAGCGTCGAGGGTTCACTCCACAGAACCCCCGAGAGGCCATCGTCCCCGAGCTGCGTCAGGACCGGATAGTTCTGGAGGCCGTTCGGGCCCTGGTCTTCGTCTGGAACCGTTCCAGGCTGCGGGGGATCAGCCCCGGCTGGATCGTTTTCGGTGGGCCCCTCCTTTCCCCGATCGAGGAGATCGATTCCCAGCCCGTCGTTGTCTTTGATTCGGTTGCAGAGGATGGCGTTGTCCTGGGCGGAATTTCCGGTGACGGCGATTCCGGGGCCGGAGTTACTTCGGATCGCATTGGAGCCCAACTCAAGGCCGCTGCCGACGCGATTTTCCGACCCTTCGATCCGCACACCGGCAGATTCGTTGAGAAGGATGTTGTTGGCGAAGATCATCGTGCCGGTCGAAGAGCGGTCGATGAAGATCCCGTCACCCTGATTGGAGAAAACGTTGTTCTTGAGAACCGTCATGTCCTGCCCGAAGGAGACGTGTATTCCCTCCTCAGCGCTGAACCCGATGCTGTTGCCCTTGCTGACTTCATCCCCACCGATGGTGTTCCCGCTTCCGGAGACGGCCACCCCCGCGGACCGGTTCCCCAGCTGCAGCCCCTCCTGGTTCGTTCCCACATAGTTGCCGAAGACCGTATTGTTTTGACTGTTCAGGGAACTGCCGTCCAGAAGGTTGCCCCCAACCAGGTTTTCCTGGATCCGGTTGCCCGCCAGATCGACGCCTGTCCCTTCGGGATCGTCATTGCCATCGACGGCGATCCCGCGCCAGCGATTCCCCAATTCGTCTCCGCTGTCGGGCTCTCCGTCAGGGTCCGAGATGGTTCCTGCAGCGTTCACACCAACAATATTGTCGATGATGTTCGATGTTGACGTTATTCCCAGCTCGATCCCGTTTCGCCCACTGGCCACAATGACATTGCCGGTAATCTCCGTTCGATTCGAAGCGACAACCTCGACACCATTGAAGAGATTGCCCATTGCCGGAAAGCCATCGAGACCGGTCAACCTCCGCTGGCCGCTCTCGTCACTCCCGATCCAGTTTCCCAGGATCCTGTTTCCAGGGGCGTTCCGCACCTCAACGCCGCAAAAGTTACCCGAGATCAGATTGCCCAGGATTCCCTCTTTGTTCGAAGCCAGGCTCCCGATCGTGTTGTCCGTAGTTTTGGGGATTTCATCATTGACGCCCTCGTTGCCGGCACCTGAAATCGTGAGTCCGCACACCCCGCTGCCCAGCGCCTTGAGCCCGTCTGCAGTGGTCCCGATGTAGTTGTTGAGCACCTTATTGCCGGTACCGCCGTCAACCCTGACACCGTTTCCCAGGACGTTTCGGGCCTCTGTGACCAGGCCGCCGACCGTCGAATTCGAGCCGCGCAGTAAGACCCCGTGGTTGAGGCCCAGGCTCATGGGATTCGTTCCCGAGCGATCGGTGGCGATGTAGTTCCCCTCGATCGTAACGTCGTCCGCCGCTGCTTTGATGACCCCTCCGAAGTTGGTGCGCAATACCATTCCCCGGATGACGCTTCCCTCCGACCCGGCATCGAAATTGAAGATCTCGGTGGCCTTCGATCCGGCGTCGATTTCGACTCTCACTTCGCTCCGGCCCTCCTTCGGCTCCATCCCGTCGATCGTGACGGTGTCCCGGATGCGGGGAAGAGCCTTTTCCATGACGACCTGGTCCACGGCGAAGACGATCGTGTTCGGGTCGGGGTCTGCGTCGGCCTGCTGCAAAGCTGCCGTCAGGGTGCAATTGTCGCCGTTGCCGGGATCGTTGTCGATGTCACAGTGGAAGACCCCCATGGCGTCTTTTGCCAGGGAGAAGTCCCGCTCCCCCGATTCCAGATTGACGACAAAGGCACCGCTGCCTTGCGTTTCGACAACTTGCAGCGGCCTTGGCCCCTTGCTCAGAATGACGAGATCATCGAGACCATCCGGGTTCAACCGCATAGCTTCCACTGCGACAGTGCTCCCGAGGCCTGCCGCCAGCCATTCCAGACGCGGTTCCTCCCCCTCGCCCGTCAGGACACGGGCGGTGCCCCACGCCTTGTCGAGGACGACCAGGGGAGTGGCGACCCCGGCTGCAACACGGGATTTCACGAGGACAGCATCGCGTGCCGCCAAAGAGAGCTCTACCTCTTTGGAACAGGGGAGTCCGGTTCCCGCCAGGAATTGAATGTCTCCCTCCTCCCCCAGAACTGCGAGTTCTTCCCCTGGCTCTTCGACATCGAATTGACCGGCAACGAGCGAGCGGATCGGCGTGGTTGTCAAGGCAAAGACAGTCTCTTCAACAGGGTTCTCTTTTAAACGCCGGGTCAACTCGGAAAGCAAAAGAACATTCTGTCCGGAAGCGACGGCCAGCGTGGGACGATGCTCTGCACCCAGGCGCATTCGGGCAACATCTACCGGGAGCTCGTCGAGTTGCACGACCTTGGGGTCTTGAAAGAGCTGATCGGGATGCGTGAAAAGGAGGAGCGAACGCCCTTCCGATCCCTCCAGGCCCACGATCAGGTCGGGCCAGCCATCGGAGCGGGGCACGTCGAGGACTCTCATCAGGACCGGGTCTCCCGAGAGAGCCACATCGCGGGGGGACTCGAATTCCATCGCCCCTTTTCTCTTGAGCCAGAAAAGGCGGGGTTCGCCGCGGGTGGCAGCGACCAGGTCGCGCCTGCCGTCCCGGTCGACGTCGATCAGTTCAAGCCAGTCGGGCGCAGCGGGAAGGTCCAACCAAACGGGCTCCTCAAAGGGCCAGTTGGACTCCTGCGTGATCTTTTCCTTCTTTCTGGAATCTGGATAAATCTGTTCTGACGGCAAACGGAAAAATCCGACTCGACCCCGGCCGAGGCCGTCAGCAAAGCCCGCTGCCAGGTCTGCGATCCCGTCCCCATCGAGATCTCCGCTGGCGAGAGAGAGAGCGTGAAGATCCTCAGGAACAAGTCCCGCACCTCCCACCACGGTGTGATAGGCCTGCAGGTTCGATGGATATGCGCCGGGAGGGTAAAGGAGGACAACACCGAGAAACAACGACAGCAGAAGAGTTCTCGAGTGGAGCACCTGGATTCCCATTGCTGTTCCTCCCCGAGATCCGGAATTGCGCGCCCCGAGTCTGGGAGGCTCAGGGGCGAACGAGTATCACACAAACAGGCGGATCTCCGTATCTACGATGGAGTGTCGGATACCGTATGGCAAGTGCCCAATGAGAATTGTCTTAAGCAAGGGCCGGTCCGCATATCAAGTCCCCTCCATGGCTCACGGTCCAAAGTAAGATCAGCGGAGCTTCCGCCGGAGGTTGGATGGAAAAGGCAGGTTGCTGAATCCCGGGTGCGTATAGGGTGCGGAAAGTGCGCCTTATTGACCCTTCCTGACCGCTCCTGACACCCCTGCAAACCCGCAAGTTACCGTCATTAAAGGATTCTCAAGGCAACTGATAAGCGTGAGGTCGATGGTTCAAATCCGCCTAGCCCGGATTATGCAAGAGATCTAAATTCAAGTGAGATGTGGGCCCAGAAAAAAGGCCGTAGCTCTCTGATATAAAAGGGTTTAGAGAAACAAAGACCCTAAACAGGAGCTACGGCAATGTCAAAAACAGTCTGCCAGAATACCCTGCCATTTCATAGCCACAGAAACATCACGGCTCGTTTTGATGGGGGGAGCCTCACTTCCGACGCAGGATGGTTGTTGTTTGGATCGCTGGATCGTCAACATCGATTGTGCGAGGGCTTCAGTTCCTGTATTTCGGAAAGTCGAGACCAACGCTACATTCGTCATGACCTGTTGAAGTTGATCCGACAACGAGTCTTGCAGATCGTGGCCGGCTACGAAGACTGTAACGACGCCGATACGCTGCGCTCGGATCCGATGCTCAAGACAGTCTGTGATCAGTTGCCAGAGAGCGATCCCGATTTGGCCACCCAGCCGACTTTCTCCCGCCTGGAGAACTCCGTCACCAAGAAGGATCTGATGCGTCTGAGCCGGTGGCTGCTAGGCCGTTATGTGCGCTCCCTGAAGAAGAGACGTCCCAGCAAGATCATCCTGGATCTGGACAGTACCGACGACCACACTCACGGCCAACAGGAGTTCTCCTTCTACCACGGGTATTACCGAAACCACATTTTGCATCCTTTGCTGATCTTCGATGCCGACACGGGAGACCTGGTCTGTGCCGTGTTGAGACCTGGCAACAAGGGGGCTGCCTCTCACATCGTGCCCATTCTGAAGCGAGTCGTGGAGGCCATCCGACAAGCAGTGGGGACGGATGTCGAGATTGAGATTCGGGCCGACAGCGGCTTTGCCACGCCTCGGCTCTACGAGTTCTGTGAATGTGAAGAGAATAAACTCCAATATGTCATCGGGTTAAGCCGAAACCCTCGCCTGCAGCGAGTGGTCGAGCCCCTGCTGGATTCGACTCGGGAAAGGTTCCTTGAGCTGGAGGAAAAACAGCGTCAGTTTGACGAGTTTCTTTATCGAGCCCACAGCTGGGATCGATCCCGTCGCGTCATTGTCAAAGTGGAGGTCGATCAGCGTGGGATCAATCGTCGCTTTGTAGTTACCAACCGGGACGATCTCTGCTCCCAATCACTTTATGACCACTACACAAACCGAGGGCAGACCGAGAACTTCATCAAGGCCTTCAAGAATCATCTGAGCATGGACCGACTCAGCTGTCATCGATTCCTGGCCAATCAGTTTCGACTCCTCCTGCATGCACTGGCTTACCAGATGTTCGTTCGCCTGCGCGACTATCTTCACGGAACCCCCTGGCACAAGCTCGAAATCGAAACCTTACGTCGTCGGATCCTCAAGATTGGGGCCCGGATCCGACAAACCACTCGACGCATCTGGGTCCATCTTTCCTCAGCCTTTCCCGAACAACCCCTCTTCCACCTCGTCTTGAGTCGCCTGAACTCCAGTTAGCTTTTCCCAGCTCCCCCGAAAAACCGCTTCCGACACTCATCCAGGCCCAGATCTGTCTGAAATTCACTCCCCAAACCACTCAAACGCCTCGCCAACCCATATCCTTCGCAAATCCGCCTGTCACACCTGCCCGCTTCCGAGTTGGGCCACTTCTCGAGTCGTTTTTCAACACCGAACTACGGTTCTTGCATAATCCGGGTTAGGAGCTCACGTAAGGGGCGGCGCTTCTTAGACCTGTGGCTTCTCTTGCTATTACCGTTCAGCATGACGGCGCTGGAAATCGAGGCCCGGGTTCAAAGCGACGGCTCGCCGGTAGGTCTCGAGTGCCGCCTCTCCGTTTCCGGCACTCAGTTCGGCCTGGGCCAGCTTCCCCAGAAAGGGGATGTTGTCGGGATTCCGCTCCACCAGGCGGTGCAGAACGGCAAGTGAGTCTTCGGGGTTCTCAGTGAGGAGTTGCCCGGCTCGCTCGAACTCGGCCAGCAGGCCGAGGCCATCCTTGGGATCCAGCGCCGGTCCCGCCTGCTCGGAACCGGCCGATCCGGAGAGGTAGCCAAGACTTCTCAGTGCTGCCAGCAATTGAGGGTCCTGTGAACTTGCCGATGGGTCAGCCCGGCTGATAGCGGGAGCCTCTTCGAACTGTGCCAGCAGTTGTTTGAGCCGTTCGACTTCCCGAGGATGCACCCCGATCCGATTCTCTTCCTCTCCCGCGTCGGCCCGGTAGTCATAGAGCTCGGGTCGAGGCGCCAGGATGAACCGCCAGCGCTGGTCCGAGACGGCTCGCAGCGGGCTCCAGCCGTAGGCATTGGCAGGCATCCAGGTGGCGCCGTAGATGGGCTCCGGAGCCGGGGCGGCTTCGGGCCCGGTCAGCCCGGGAAGACCCGGCCCCAGATCCTGAGCGGCCTCCACGGCCCCGAGCAGGCGCAGCAGTGTTGCCGGGAGTCGCCGCGTGGCCACCGCTTCATCGATCACCTCGCTCTCCGGCACGCCGGGTCCCGCCACAATGAGTGGAACTTCCAGAACGGCCCGATAGAGGAAAACCCCGTGCGTTCTTTCCCCGTGTTCACCCAGGGACTCGCCGTGATCTCCCACCACCGCGATCAGTGTTTCCGGGTGCTGCCCGGGTAAAGCAGAGAGCAGACGGCCGATCTCCTGATCCATGTAGGCGATTTCGCCGGCATAGTTGGCCCGGTTGCTTTCTCCCTCCCACTCGGGAGGCGGTGAATAAGGGGCATGGGGATCGTAGTAGTGGACCCACAGAAAGTAGGGCCGGGAAGAGGACAGGCCACCCAGCCAGGAGATGGCGGAAGAGGTAACGGCGGCAGCGTCCCGCTCGGGATAGCCGTACTCCCCTGTCTGCTCGGCCGCCATGAAATCGTCGTAGACGGCAAAGCCGCGGTCGAGGCCGAAGCGTCGGTCCAGGACCCTGGAGGAGACGAAGGCAGCGCAGCTGTATCCTGTGGCGGAGAGCGTAGAGGCCAGAGTGGGGATGGCCGGGGGCAGTGCCGCCGTACCGTTGTCGAGCAATCCGTGAGCCGGCGGGTCCAGGCCCGTGAGCAGCGAAGCATGGGCAGGCAGGGTCAGCGGAGATGCCGTCAACGCTCTCGAGTAGCGGGTTCCCCGCCCGGCCAGAGAGTCGAGCACGGGGGTCCGCGCCTCCTGGGCCCCATAAACTCCAAGGTAGTCCGAGCGGGTGGTGTCGAGGGTGATCAGGACCAGCGAAGGCGTTTCAGTGTCGGGGGTGAGCAGATCGAGGGCCGAGGAACAGCCGAGCGCTCCACAGGCTCCAATCGCGGTTCCGGCAATGAGGATAAACTTCTTCAAGTCCCTCCCACTTTAATAGGGGACAGAGTAGACGGTCCCCTTTTTTACTCACTTTAATAGGGGACAGAGTAGACTGTCCCTTTTTTTACTACCTGGGGTTCTTTAGGCGCCAGATGAAACGGTGCCGGGTGCTGGTCGTGGTGAACGTGTAGCTCTCGCCGGGGCGGATACGAGTCCGGTCGCGATTGTCGAAATCAATGAGCCTGGAACGTTCGAGTTGAGCCTCCGGGCCCTCCCAGCTCAGGGTGACCACCCGCCCGGGTTCGGGTGTCATGACGTCGAAGACCCAGGTGTCTTTGCCGAAGGGCTCGCGCTTTGACTTGTGAAAGTCACTGGCGTAGTCCCCCGCCGATTCTCCCCAGTCCTGATGCGGGAACACCACCGAGAGGTAGTCACTTCCGAAGGGCGAGATTTCGTTCAGGTCGTGAGAATCCTTGCCCCGGCGGGAGTCGGGGAGCTGGCCGAAGACGTTCCCGGAGTCTTTCAGTTCGCCCGCCTCGACAATCAGCCGTATGTACCAGCTCGAGGTCGGTTTCTCCTTCTTTTTCTTCTTCTTCCCGTGGAAGGCGATCGGGTCGACCTGCAGCCCGGGACGAGCCTTCAATAACTGGGCCAGGGGAGTCTCCACGACGGTGGCTTCCGTGTGTGGCGCCAGAGGCATTGATTTCTGATCAGGGATGCGCAGTGAGATGCCGGCCTGAAAGGCTTTGACGAAGAACCCGTCGAAGTTCTCCAGTGTCCCCTCCATGCCCGGCGTCGCGCCGTCGAAGACTTCGTAGGCCGCGCCATTCCACTTGTAGCCGATTCTTGACATGACGCAGCCGTTGGTGAGCGGGTCGGGGCCCTGACAGGCGCCTGCGGGGTCGGCCTGGTCCAGCGTCAGCTCGCTGACGCCGTCGAACACCCGCACATCTGCCCAGGCTTGATCGTACCAGTAGCGGTGCCCGACCAGATTGAACCTGCCGGCCGGGTCGGACTGCAGCGCGAAGTCTGCATCCCCGTTGAACTCGCCCTCGATGTTGACCGTCTGGTTGGCCTGGTTCGTGAGGATCCAGTAGCCGGGCCCCACCTGCAGGGCATCTCCCAGGCCCAGGGCCGTGTAGCCGCCGCCATTTCGCTCGTGCACAATCCAGTTCGTGCCGTAAGTGCCGGTCAGATCGTCGCCGAAGACATCCGCGACGGTGTTGAACGTTCCCGGATCGCAGGAGAGGGCGATCTGCCTCCACTGTCCATTGGTCAGGTTAGTCGTCTGCCGGCAGGGGCCCCTGGGGTTGAAGTACCAGTTGTACCCGAGCCCGAAGTTCATGTCTCCGGTGGAGATGCGAAAGTGTGTCGAATTGACGATGTAGGCTCCGATCTGGCAGTTAGCCAGCCCGCCCATGCCGGTGAACTGCACCATCGTGTCGCAGCTGTCGGGCGGCACAACGCCGCCATAGATCAGGTTGAGGACATAGTCGTCGGCCGTGCCGGCGATGAGGTCAAAACCACTGGCTGCCAGCAGGATGCTGGCCGCGCCGTCGGCGGTCAGGCGCCGCTGGTCCTCGTCGTAATAGGACACCTGCTGCATGACGGCTTCAGTTTTCACCGTGGAGGTGTTGGTGTGCCCCAGGGTGCCGGCCACGGTACGGTCAAGGTTGGCGGCAAAAGTATGCCCGGTGGGCAGTGATGACTGGTCGCGGTCGTAGGTTGTGCCATCCACGGGAACGGGGAGGGGCAACTGGCCCGGGTCGTTGGTGTCCATCCGGAACCAGTGAAGGTTGACGTCGTCTCCCCGGATGTCGTCGAAGCTTCCGATAACTCCATCCGATCCCGGATTGAGGTCCAGGCCGTTGCTTCCGTCGGTGGCTTTGGTGTAGTTCTGGTTGGGACCTGACGGAAGTCCGGACTCGCTGGCCGCGTTGACGTGGGCCAGTCCGATGCAGTGTCCCAGCTCGTGAAGAGCCACCGATTCGAAATCGATCTGGTTCCAGGCGAGGTCGTTGGCGCTGCCCTGAAGGGCATTGCCCGTGATCGGCTGCAGCTGGTTCCAGATTGCGATGTTGTTTTTAATGGAGGTCACCATCTGAGCGATCGTCGCTCCGGCAGGTAGCGGGGTGTCCTCGTTGATGCAGACATTTACGTTGAGAACGCTCTGGGTCCCGGTGTAACCCGCGGGATGGAGAATCACGTCGGGGCCGTAGAACTCTCCCGAAAAGATAAAGGCGCCTGCCCAGGCGGCCCCGCCTGCCAGAAGAGCGATGGCCGACAGCGCCAGGATCCATCGGTGGCGCCGAACCCAGTCCCGGAACGAGCGCGAGTACCGAATATTCCCACTTTGGCGGTCCATCAGTTGATCTTCCGCACGTCGTTCTGCTCCAGAATCAAGCGCTGCTGCTGCTCCACCGCCGCCAGGTTCTGCAGTGCCGGCAGGCCCGGGAACAACCGGGCCTCCTGGGCCACGTTGCTCCAGCGGATGATCTTCCGGGAATTGTTGATTTGACCGGCCGAGCCGGGGGGACGGAACCAGTCCAGGTTGACCTCGATCACGAGATTCGTGTCATCCGAGATGTGAAACAGCACGCCCTGGCCGGCTCGCTCCTGGATCTTCTGACGGCGGGCCTCTTTCACCGCTGCTGCATCGAAGTCCAGAACCCCGGCGTTGCCCCACCCTTTCAGCAGTTGGACGAGTTCCGGCGTGGTGATTCGAACCTCGTAGTCGCCCGCCCGCTTCATGTAGACCGGATAGTGGATCTGGACGAGTCCGTCCCCGTAGATGCGAATCAGGGGAGTGGGATCCTGATCGGCCAACATCTCGTTGTCATAGGTCAGGCTCAGCACGAGATTGTCAGAAGAGGGCGAGAAACTAAGGTCCGAGGGCTGGGCGGCGAGGCTGGTCCAGGTCGACAGGACCACCCCGATCGCGGACAAACGGAACCTGCAGTGAATCTTCATTACCCCAACCCCTGACGGTGATACTGCGAACCGCTGCTCAGTCTAGCAGGGGGACAGGAGAGAACTTGCGTCGCCCATCACCATTCTCACCAGTGGTGCGGCCAGGAAAGAGCCGACTATTTGGAATGCTGGTCACCATCCGTGGCTATATTGGGCGTGTATACTCGAGTCCGATCTGCGCGCTGGGTGGGGGAAACACAGTGAAATCTGACTGGTTGAAGCTCATACCGAAAGCTAAAACTGAGGGACTCGTCATCCGGGACCTCGGTCCGGAAACAATCGTCTATGATCTGGATCTGGAAAGAGCCCACTGCCTGAATCCCGTTGCCGCAGAGATCTGGCGGCACTGCGATGGGAGGCGGACCATTTCCGAGCTGGCGGAAATGGACTCCGGCCCGTTCCGGACTCAGCCAGCCGGTGAGAGAGTGGAGCTGGTGCGACTGGCCGTGGCTGAACTCGAAGGGGCTCGCCTTCTGGAAGGGGAACTGGAGAATGTGAACCCGGGCAAATTGGTGTCGCGACGCGAGGCCGTTCGCCGATTCCGCGCACTGGCCGTGCTTCCCGTGGTGATGACTTTGATGCAGCCGGATGTGGCGGGATTTGCCAGTCACCCCTGTTCACCGTGTAACACTGCGGTGTGTCCGCCGTGTGACCCGACGCCTACGGAGTGACCGATAGACCTGTCCCGTGAACAACCGTGAATCCGGCATCGATACTGTCCCGTCAGGCCGGAGGGAAGGTGTGGACAGCCTAAACTGGGCGGCCGAGCTTCGGCGCGAGGCTTACGGTGTGGCCCTGGGGATTCGGACCAGCCGGCCCCGCCACCTGGCCGTGATCGTCGAGTCCTTTCCGCTTCTCCAGGAGTCCGTTTCAACACGCAAGGCCTGCACCTGGTTTTCCCTGCATTCCCGAGAGGAGTCCTCTGGACCGACCCTGCACCTTGCGCTTCAGGACTCAACCGAGCTGGCGTGCTCGGAGGATCTCGACTATATCCTGGACGTGCTGGAGTACTGGATGGTTTCCCATGTGGCCGACGCGTCACCCAGCCGGGTCTTCATGCACTCCGGCGCCATCGGTTGGCAGGGTCAGGCCATTCTCCTGCCCGGCGAAAGCCGGAGCGGAAAGAGCAGCCTGGTCTCCGAGCTGGTCCGGGCCGGGGCCGAGTACTATTCGGACGAGTTCGCCCTGCTCGACCCGCAGGGCCGGCTGCACGGCTATCCCAAGCCCTTGTCTCTACGGAAAGGCGGTTCAAACCGCCAGACCGACCATCCGGTCGAGAGCTTCGGCGGACGCGTGGGCCGGGATCCGCTGCCCGTGGGCCTGGTTCTGTTTACGTCCTATCGGGAAGGTGCGCGGTTTCGTCCGCTGCCGCTAACCAGAGGGGAGGGGACATTGCAGTTGCTCCCCCACACGGCCGGAACCCGTCGAGATGCTCCCCGGGTGCTGGACACGCTCCAGAACCTGGGCCAGTCCGTCCGCTTCCTGAAAGGCGACCGGGGGGAGGCCGTGGATGTGGCACCGCTGGTGCTCGAAGAGGTTCTCGGTTCGGGGCTGTAGTGGCGACCCCGGTGATCGCCCGTCACCATTAAATTTCGTAGGGTCGACCCTGGTGGTCGACCGTCACCCGGGCCGGCACGAGGCCGGCCCCTACGACTGTCCTACTTCACCGGGGTGTCTGACGTGTGCCAGGCCACCAGCTTCCACACCCCTCCCTGGAAGGAGTAGACGTGGGTCATGCGTCCGTAACGGGGCGCAGTGGCTTTCTTCTGGCCGGGTGGAGGATTTTTGGCGGGGACAAAGGACGCGGTCGTCGAGACGATTCCGGTCTCGCCGAGGACCTCGTACTTTGTCTCCAGGGGTGTACGGGCAAAACGCATGGTGTCCGCCCAAAGCGGAGGCACGACATCTTTGACCTGCATCTTTATAGAGAGTTCGGTGACGCGCTGCGCATTCCTGAAGAACCCCACGGCCCTGGGGTGAATGCCGGCCTGCAAAGATTGCATGTCTCCCGACTCGAAGGCCTGCAGTAATCCGGTATGAGCCATCTTCAGGCCCTGCACGCCGGGGGTCTGGGCCACGGCCGCCTGCGTCGACAAAATGGCTGCCGCACAGAGAACTAACAGGGAACTCGCGTGTGATGGTCTCATGGCTCTCTCCGTGCCCACATGTTTCCGCCAGGAAGTGTAGCAGACATCCCCAGTGTAGGAGGACCCTCCGTGGTCCGATCAGATTTGTGTGTAGGGGCCCGGCCTTGTGCCGGCCCGCGGGGCGGGCGACCACCAGGGTCGCCCCTACGATGTCCGATCAGATCGCCGCGCGGAGGCGGCTCCTACACTTTGGCTACCCGTCGTGGTACAAGGGGGTCCCAACCTGGACCAGGAGAAGATGCCATGAGAATGTTTGTTGGTGGAGAGTGGCAAGAGAGCCCCCGTGTTATGGAGGTCAAGAACCCGTTTGACCAGTCCGTAATCGACACGGTTCCGGCAGCCGACGCCGGTGATGTCGAGCGGGCGCTGGCAGGTGCCGTGGAAGGCGCCGGAATCATGGCGAAAATGCCGGCCTTTGATCGGGCCCAGTTCCTGCGCAGGACGGCCGACCTGATGCTGGAACGCTCTGAGGACTTTGCAAGCACCATCAGCCGGGAAGAAGGCAAGATACTGGCGGAGGGCCGCATCGAGGCTACCCGAGCGGCCGAGATCATCCAGCTCTCGGCCGAGGAGGCCAAGCGGCTCACCGGCGAGGTCCTTCCGCTGGACGCTGCCCCGGGAGGGACGGGGAAAATGGGTTTTACGCTGCGGGTCCCCTGCGGTGTGGTGGTTGCCATCACCCCCTTTAACTTTCCTCTCCATCTGGTCTGCCACAAGGTGGGACCCGCCCTGGCTGCAGGAAACGCAGTGGTCGTGAAACCCGCCAGCGACACGCCTCTGTCGGCCTTGAAGCTGGTCGAGGTCCTGCTGGAAGCAGGTGCCCCGGCCCAGGCCGTGACCTGCCTGACCGGTTCGGGCCACACCGTGGGCGACGCCCTGAGTGGCGACCGGCGAGTGCGCAAAATCAGCTTCACCGGGAGTTACGAGGTGGGCGATCACATCAGTCGGGTGGCAGGCATGAAGCGGGTCACTATGGAACTGGGCTCCAACGCGCCGCTGATCGTCATGGAGGACGCCGACCTCGACAAGGTAGCCGCGGCCACCGCCATGACCGGCTTCGCCAATGCCGGACAGGTTTGTATTTCTGCCCAGCGCGTCCTGACCCAGGATCAGGTGCACGATGAGTTCCTGGATCGACTGCAGGCGCAGGTGGAGGCAATCTCGACGGGCGACCAGCTAGATGAAGACACCGGCATGGGCCCCATGATTCGTGAGTCTGACGCCGAGCGGGTCAGCGACTGGATTCAAGAGGCCGTCTCGGGTGGGGCGCGCCTCATCACGGGCGGCGAACGGGAGGGCGCAGTGGTCGAACCTGCGATACTGGCGGACGTCGATCCCGAAATGAGGATCAGTCGGGACGAGCTGTTCGGCCCGGCCGTGGCGGTGACTCGCTTCGACGACATCGACCAGGCGATCTTCCTGGCCAACGACACCCGCTATGGCCTGTCGGCCGCCATTTTCACCCAGGATATCGACCGCGCCCTGCGCTTTGCTGCCGAAGTCGAAAGCGGCAACGTGCACATCAACTGGGGTCCGCAGTGGCGGGCCGACCTGATGCCCTATGGAGGGCTCAAAGACAGCGGCATGGGGAAAGAGGGCCCCCGCTATGCGGTCGAGCAGATGACCGAGCTCAAGATGGTGGTCGTCCATTTGAGCGGCTGACAGCCTCTGGGTAAGAGTTCCCGGGGGTGCCGTTTTGGTACTATGGTCAGTGAAGAGGAGATTATCGTCAAAGAGCAGACTCGCTCGGTCGCCGGAACAGCCCCGGCACCCGTAGCCAGAGCGGCTGCGAAACCGGCCCCGGCCCCCGCGCCGGCCCCGGCTGCTGAGGAACTGCCCGCGACGGCCGGTCCGCTTCCCCTGGTGGGGCTTCTCGGAGCCCTGGCCCTGGTCGGAGCCATCGGTGTGAACGCGGTCCGCAGACGGATGTCTTGAACAAACATCCTTCTCTGGACGCCGGTCTGGTACCGGTCTCACCAGAGGGATCAGAGTGGGTCGAAAAACCCGCCCGGGGGGTCGGCTTCAGGCCGGCCCCCCAAGCAGCACTCGTCGCCAGAGGGTGCCCCGCCTCAAGGCTCAATAGAGCTGACTCCCACCTGAAGAAAAACGTCAATCGCCTTGCGTTTGACGGAATGCCCAGCCCTGGAGCGCTGTACCCAGACGTCGGCGATGTAGCGAAAAAGGTTTCCGTGGCGGTCCTTCCTGCGCGAAGAACGGTAATCGAGGCTGATGCGGTCGACGCCGGCTGCCCTCAGGGGCCGCAGTTCACCGGTCTGGGAGCGACCGTCGTGATTCGAGTCCGACCAGAGGAGCAGTCTGGCAAAGACAGCGTCCTGCTCACTGATGAACCCGTCTCCATTCCCGCCTGAGCGGGAGGTGTCGAAGACAGCCAGGGCTTTGAAACCATGGTGCGGTGCCTCACCCGGCTGCCTTGTAGCATCACCGAATAATTCTGCCCCGTCGTCGACCGTTCCGTTTCCGTTGCGATCCAGGGCCAGGAAGACGTCGTCGGAGTCGGGGGCGGTCCAGGCAACGTTCTCGAGCGCCCCGTCGGCATCCAGGTCGAATTGGACTCCACCCACCGGGTCCGTGAACTCGAAGCGGTTGTCCGAAAGGGACAGGACAATCGGGCTCAGCGGTTGCCCGTTGAGGCACCCGCAGGTCCAGTCACCCCACCCCCCAGCTCCAAAGCCTCCGCAGTAGATCTGCCACTGATTGGTGGGATCGCATTCCTGGACGCAGGAATTGCACCCGACCAGAAAGATGTTCCGCGAGCTTTCATAACAACCCAGCGGGCAGAAGGGATTGGCCGACATGTTGGAATTCACCTGTTTCCACTCGCAGCCGGATCCAACTCCCGACACGACGGGGATTCCCATCCTGGGGGTACAGGGCTTCCCGCGGAACCAGGGCCTGCATGCTCCTACGGCCGAAGTCGTTATGTGTCGGAAGGCCTCGGGACAGTAGACGGTCCAGTCCTGGGTTGTCGTCCTCCCCGGCTCCTTGGGACACGTCACTATGCTGGAACCGGTGTCCCGGGTCGATCCAACACACTGACAGTCTTGTCCGAATGAAAGGGAGGGGAGGCCGGTCCCCAGGATTATTACGATAGTGGCCCAAACTCTTGAATTCATACTCAACTCCCGTTGCTTGTCTTGGTTTAATAACAGCCTCTTGCCAAACGACGGGTGTCGCCTCTCCGGGGCTGCCGATTGGCTTGGACTGCTGTTTTCCGTGGGCTTGTGCCCACGCCTATTGCCTTACGACCACCCCGCGGTCTTCGAGCCGGTCCCGTACTTCGCCCAGTCGCTGGGAGAGATCGGCAAGAGCGCCAAACAGGTCCCCGGTGGTGTCGGCTCTCTGGACGGCCGCCTCGAGGTATTTCAGGATGACCTGCTCCTGCGTTTGAGCCGCAGGGTTGGTGGAACTGACTCCCTGACCCGAATACAGGTCGGAACTGGAGTCGAGGCGTTCTCTCAGGTCGGCTATCCGTCCAGCCAGCTCTTCTTCATTGGTTGCCTCCCCGAGGACATGCTGGAACTGGCTCAACCAGTAGGAGCGCGCCAGCTGGGCGGCACGGCGTCCGCCCACGATCTCGTTCTTCAGCTTCTCGTCCCCCTTGACGGCCCCGTCGCTGTACACGACGACTCGCACGAACAGGGAAACGTCGGAGATGGGAGATGTCGCCTCGGCAGGCGCATAGAGCATGCCGCGATGTGTCTGGCTGGGACGCAGGGCTCCTTCCGTGTGCAGCTGTGTGGCGGCCGGCGGCGATCTCAGTCCCTCGCTGGGAGCAAAGTCCTGAAGGAGCGAAGACTCTGAGATGCTCCCGTCCTCGTGATGGTAGTGGATGTGCAGCCCCCAGGCGTTGACGGGGCGCCCGCCCACATTGGTGAGGAAGAACTCGACTTCTCCCGCGGTGGGATCGTAGGAAACGTCGCTCAATTCCAGAGACAGGGGAGTCGAAACCTCGCTGGTGACGCCCACCTGGACTGCGCCGGCCAGCATTGAAAGGTGGATAAGGACCTGGATTCCGAAATGCATCATGGACCTCCTTGTAGGGTTTTTTGATTCCACGCAACGCGCGTGTCAGTCGGAAGTACAGACAATTCCCGTGCCAAACAGCCGTTTCGCCGAAGCGACACCGGCCGGCGGAACGAAAAGTCCTTTTGACGTAGTGATTTCGGGGGAATCAAATTCATTTTCCGCCGGAACCGGCGGTTACAGAAGTCCGGAGTTCCTGGAGACAAGAAGTCAGACTGCGGGTCTCATTTCGGAATGCGGCCGGGCACGGGGAGATGTTGGGGATCGATTGACGGCATAATAGCGGGCGACACGCAGCGTCCTATTGCGTATTGAGAGCTCGTTTGTCAGGAGGTGTGGTCGTGGAAGCATGGAAACGGAAGCTCAGGATGGGAATGGTGGGAGGTGGAGAGGGCGCCTCTATTGGGGCCGTCCACAGGACAGCGGCCGCTCTCGATCAACAGATTGAACTGGTCGCGGGCTGTTTCTCCCGCAATTTCGAAAACACGAGGAGAACCGGAGAGCGGTTTTATCTCGATCCTTCACGCTGTTACGCGACCTACGGGGAGATGGCCGATGAGGAAGCCGCAATGCCCGCCGACAAACGGATTGACCTCGTCAGTATCGTCACCCCGAACAACAGCCACTTTCCCATTTCCAGCAAGTTTCTGAGATCAGGCTTCCACGTGGTTTGCGACAAACCGATGACCCACACCCTCGAGGAGGCCGTTGAGCTGGCGAGCCTGGTTGAAGAAACCGGACTCGTTTTCGCGCGGACGCACAATTACACGGGACATCCCATGGTCCGCCACGCCCGACTTCTCTTCTCTTCGGGAGAAATGGGTGCGGTCCGAAAAGCCATCGTCGAGTATTTCCAGCAGTTCATGATGGTGCCTCTTGAGAAAATGGGTCACAAGCAGGCCACCTGGCGAGTCGACCCGGCCCAGGCGGAAATCGGTGGTACTCTGGGCGATCTCGGAGTCCACTGCGTCAATCTTTTGGAGTATGTGACCGGGGATCCCATCCGCGAACTGTGCGCCGACAAGAGCACCTTTCTTCCCGATCGGCAGCTCGACGAAGACGTCAACGCGCTAGCCGCCATTTCTCACCGATGGGACCTGAAAAGGCCGCCCTGTTTGGTATAAAGCGTTTTGAATGAACGTTTTCACACGCCAAACGGAGGCGGCCCTTATGAGAACAGAGTGTAAACAAGCCAGGTTCGAATTTCACGGACTATTTCAACGCAAAGTGAAGGCGCGGTTCGACGGCGGGAAGATCACCTCCGATGCAGGGGTGCTGCTGTTGCGAGAGGTCGAGAGGGGGACGGGTCTGATCGCCGGACTGGCTGAGTGTTTCAGGGATCACCGGGATCCGCGGTTGATCGAACACACGGTCGAGGAGTTGTTGGGGCAGCGCATCTACGGACTCTGTCTGGGGTACGAGGATCTGAACGATCATGATCAGTTGCGCACCGATCCGATGCTGGCGGTGGCGGTGAATAAGGCCGATCCGTTGGGGGAGAGGCGGCGGCAGGCCTCAGATCGGGGGAAGGCGCTGGCGGGCAGGTGTACGCTGAACCGGTTGGAGTTGACCGGCGCCGAGGTCGATGAGCAGGAGCGGTACAAGAAGATCGCGATGGACCCGGACCGGATCGACGGCTGGATGGTGGATGCCTTCGTGGAGTCCCACGAATCGGCGCCCGAGGAGATGGTGCTGGATCTGGATGCGACCGACGACCCGATCCATGGCCAGCAGGAAGGCCGGTTCTTTCACGGTTACTACCGCCACTACTGTTATCTCCCGCTGTACATCTTCTCGGGGGAGCATCTGCTGTGCGCCCGGTTGCGGTGTTCCAATATCGATGGGGCCGCGGGATCGGTGGAGGAACTGGAACGGATCGTCGGCCGGATGCGGCAGAGCTGGCCGGAGGTCTCGATCGTCATCCGGGCCGACTCGGGCTTTTGCCGGGATGACTTGCTCCGCTGGTGTGAAGACCATCACGTGGATTACGTGATGGGGTTGGCCAACAATGATCGGCTCAAGTCAGAGAGCGCCGAAGCGATGACTCAGGCCGAAGCCGAGTTCAACGCCACCGGGCGACCGGCGCGGGTGTTCAAGGATTTCCGCTACCGGACTCGCCACAGTTGGACCTCGGAGCGACGCGTCGTCGGCAAGGCCGAGTTCCTGGACAAAGGCGCCAATCCCCGATTCGTCGTCACCTCCCTGTCGCCGGAACGCCTGGGGGCCCGCGCGCTCTACGAAGACTTCTACTGTGCGCGGGGCGACATGGAGAACCGCATAAAAGAACAGCAGTTGGGTCTGTTCGCCGACCGGACCAGCGCGGCAACGATGCGCGCCAATCAACTCCGGCTGTATCTGTCCTCCGCCGCCTACATGCTCATGCACGCCTTGCGTCGTCTCGGACTGAAGCAGACCCCCCTGGCTCGCGCTCAGTGTCAGACGATTCGCTTGAAGCTCCTCAAGATCGGCGCCCAGGTCCGCCTCACGGTCCGCCACGTCTGGATCTCCATGTCGGAAGCCTATCCCTACAGCGAGGTCTTCGCTGCCGTCGTTCGAAACCTCCAGGCCATTCCTCTGCGCTGCTGAGGTCTGTCCCGATCAAACGCCCCCAAAAACGAAATCGTTCCATCGCTCAGGCCGAGCTCTGCCTGAATACATTCCGTCACGCTCTTCCGAACCCGAAAAACGGTTCATTCACGACCATCCACACCACCGCATCACTCGACCTGGACCGGATCGATAGCGAAACTCTCAGAAAACCGTTCCGGCCTGCCAAAATCACCTTCATTTCCAAATCGGTGATCTATGCGGGTTAGTGCCCTGCTTTCCCGGACACCACCAACAACAGAACGGCAAGGCGTGAGCCTGCCGTTGAATTCGGCAACGGAGAGCTTACGCCCTACCGTTGAGTGCATTCATCGCGCCGTTGCACCCGCCGCTCAAAAAATCCGTTTGACCAGAAACAGATCTCCGCTCTTTCCGGAGGAGGACTTCCAGGTGCCGAGAAAGCGGCGTCGGTCGAGTTTGAGATGCGCCTCGATCAGTTCGGCACCCACCTGGACCTTGAATGAAAACGTGCCGTCCTGCAATTGGACATCCTGGATGGGGACGGCTTCTTTCCCGGTGACGTCCCCGTTCTGGTCGGTGAGTACGATCCCTTCCGGAAAGACCGCCTCTCCAAACAGGCGGCCCTCGGTCAGGAAGACCTGGAGTCGCGGAATGGTCAAAAAAGGCTTCAATTTGGCGGCATCCTTGTAGGAGGCGTTGGGCGGCGGAGGATCCGGAGGCGCGGCTCCTGTCTCCCGCGGGTACATGGCCCATTTCCCCCTCACCGCCAGTAACTCCAGCTCCCGGTCCGTCAGGGGTCTGTTCTCCTGCGGGACCTGTTACGCAGGGAGTCCGGCCGTCAAAAACCAGAAGAGGATGAACGCGTACGCCTTGTATTGAGCCGTCATGGTGACTATGAGACTAACTTGCCGTCACCGATCTTTCAAGCTTTGAATCCAGGCCGGGGACTGTGAAGGCTGATGAGTTGTCAGATCTTCCGATGAACCTCCGGCCCATCACACGTCCGTGACGCACCCCTCGGAGGCGGATTGAACCGATTGGACATATTTGAACAGGGTCCCGGCTGACGTCTTTAGTGGAGGGGCAGTCCAACGTTCGGCTCGTCGCTGCAGTTCTTCGTCACTCAACTCGACTTCAATTGTCTTTCGTAACACATCCAGCGTGATTCGTTCGCCGTCCTCGATCAAGGCAAGTGGACCTCCCACCTGAGCCTCCGGAGTAATGTGACAAACGATGAACCCGTGGGAGGCGCCTGAAAAGCGTCCATCTGTCAACAGCGCCACATCGTGGCCCAGACCCGCTCCCACAATTGCGGACGTAGGCGTCAGCATTTCGGGCATTCCGGGGCCTCCTTTGGGGCCCTCGAAGCGAATGACCACGACGTCACCGGGCTGAATCTTGTTTTCTTCCAGGGCTGCCAGCATGTCTTCTTCTGAGTTGAACACCCTGGCCGGTCCCGCGAACTGAAGGCCTTCCTTCCCGGTAATCTTGGCAACCGCCCCTTCCGGCGCCAGATTGCCTCTCAGGATCTGCAGGTGCCCGGTGGGCTTGAGAGGATCCTCGACGGGATGAACGAGGTCCTGGCCGGCAGGCAGATCCGCGACATCCTGGAGATTTTCTGCCAGCGTCCGGCCGGTCACGGTCATGCAGGATCCGTCCAGTAAACCCTTCTGGAGCAGATACTTCATGAGGACCGGAGTACCGCCGATCTCGTGCAGGTCCTGCATCACATAGCGACCACTCGGTTTGAGGTCGGCCAGATAGGGAACGGCATCGCTCACCTCCTGAAACGAGTCGATCGTCAGTTTGACGCCGGCGCTTCGTGCCATCGCAATCAGATGGATAACCGCGTTGGTGGAGCCACCCAGGGCCATCACGACCACCATGGCATTGCGGAAAGCCTGAGACGTCATGATGTCGGAAGGCCGGATGTTCCTTTCCAGCAGGAGGCGAATCGCGGCACCGGCCTTCCTGCACTCCTCGAGCTTGCCTCCGTCCTCGGCCGGCGTCGAAGAGCTGAAGGGGAGCGACATACCGAGTGCCTCAATGGCCGAAGACATGGTGTTGGCGGTATACATACCTCCGCAGGCCCCCGCTCCGGGACAACTGTGCTGGACGATCTGTTTCCTTTTATCATCGCTGATCTCGCCGGCCAGGAATTTCCCGTAACTCTCAAATGCGGAAGCGATGTCGAGTTTCTGGTCGCCCAGGAACCCCGGACTGATGGTTCCACCGTAGACCATCAAGGCCGGGCGATTGACCCTGGCCATCGCCATCAGGCATCCCGGCATGTTCTTGTCACATCCCGGGATCGAGATGTTGGCGTCGTACCACTGGGCACACATAACGGTTTCAATGGAATCGGCAATGATCTCGCGGGACTGCAGAGAATAGCTCATTCCCGCGGTCCCCATGGAGATTCCGTCGCTCACACCGATCGTGTTGAACCGCATTCCCACCATGCCTGCTTCGGTCACTCCCTTCTTGACCTCCGCCGCCAGGTCATTGAGGTGCATGTTGCAGGTATTGCCTTCGTACCACATGCCGGCGATTCCGACCTGAGGCTTCAGCAGGTCCTCCTCGCTTAACCCCGTCCCATAAAGCATCGCCTGCGATGCTCCCTGAGAACGGGGTTGGGTCACATGCGAGCTGTAGCGATTCAGTTTGTCCTTCATCCCGTCTCCTTTCGGGGCTCGAGGCCCCATTCCTCCAGTGGTCGCCGAAAGAGTGTCAGCGGAATCTCCGTGGCCCGATCAGATTTGTTCGTAGGGGCCGGTCTTGTGCCGGCCCGCCTGACGGGCGACCACCAGGGTCGCCCCTACGAAGGGCAATCGGATCGCCGCGTGGAAGTGACTCCTACCCTCATGGAGTGCAACTCGAAATTTATCATCCATTGCATTAAAGTAGCCCGCGTGAGTCGTACGCCCTGGTTCAAGAAGCTGCACTCGAAGATTCTAGCCGGTCTTCTACTGGGAGTCATTTATGGTGCGGTCGCAGCGGCGGCAGGATGGGTCGAGTTTACCGTTGACTGGATAACTCCCATCGGGACCATATTCGTCAACCTGCTGAAGCTGATCGCGGTCCCGCTGGTTCTGGCTTCCCTCGTTTGCGGAGTCGCTTCACTGTCGGACCTGAAGAAGCTCTCTCGCATCGGTGGAGAAACGATTGCAATCTACGTGACGACCACGGCGATCTCGGTCTGCATCGGGCTGATCCTGGTCAATGTCATCAAGTCCGGCAACCGGGTCCCCGAAAAGATGAGAGACCGGCTTCAACAAGTCTATCAGGATGATGTCGCGGCTCGCTCTAAGTAGGCGGAAGCCACCCGTCAGAGAGTTCCCCTGCAGCCGCTCGTGGACATGGTTCCTCAAAACTTTTTCGCCGCAGCCTCCGACAATCGGAACATGCTGCAGGTGGTGTTCTTTGCCATTCTCCTGGGTGTTGGCCTCATTCAGATCAGTCGGGAAAAGGCGCAGCCTCTCTTGAGTTTCTTCGAGGGCCTCAACGAGGTGGTTGTGCGGCTTGTGGATCTGGTTATGCTGATGGCGCCTGTGGGTGTCTTCGCCCTGATCGCCGGCACCATTACCAGCGTCACAGCCGAGAATCCGGCCGGCATTCTGGAGTTGCTGGCGGCCCTGGGCATGTATTGCCTGGTCGTGATTTTCGGCCTCGGGCTCCATATGATTCTGACCTACGGGCTGATGTTGAAGTTTCTGACGCCCATCTCCCTGTCGACCTTTCTCCGGGCCATGGCTCCGGCTCAGTTACTGGCATTCTCGACCAGTTCGAGTGCGGCGACGCTTCCCGTCACCATGGAGCGCTGCGAAGAGAAGCTGGGCGTATCCGACGAAGTCTCCTCCTTCGTTCTTCCCCTTGGCGCAACCGTGAATATGGACGGAACCGCTCTTTACCAGGCCGTGGCAGCGGTCTTCATTGCCGACGCCATGGGCCTGGGCCTGGATTTCGGCGCCCAACTCACCATCGTGCTGACCGCCCTGCTGGCCTCAATCGGGACGGCGGCCGTTCCCAGTGCGGGGATCATCATGCTCGTGGTCATCCTCGAGGCTATCGGGGTCCCGGCGGCCGGCATCGCCTTGATCCTGGGCGTCGATCGCATCCTCGACATGTGCCGGACCATCACTAATGTCACCGGCGACGCGACGGTTGCAACAGTCGTGGCGGCATCCGAGGGACAGCTCAGGGGCGTGGATCTGTCCGAGCAGGCTGACGGACTGCGGGTGCGGGGGGAGGAATAGGACTTGGGGAGCTGACAAGCTGACGAACCTACACCCGAACTGTCAGCCTGTCAGCCCTCTCTTTCGTGTTTATCTCTTCCCGCGGCGTTTAGTCTCGTGTGAGGTCTCCACTGGAGCTGAGCCGTCTAAGCGGCTTCCTTCTCCTCAACCCCTGCCTGGTTTTGAGCGGCGCTGTGTGGGCCGCCCTGGCACTGTTCTGGTCGACCGAGCCGCCGCCGCTTGAAATCGATCCGGATCGGATTTGTGAGGTGCGGGGCTGGGTTCGTTCCAGCCTTCGCCGACTGGATGACCGGGTTGAATTCGAACTTCAGCCGGAGAGAACTCTCCAGGGTGATCGCGAAGTTCGTCTGCCGGGTCGGCTGGTGGTCCGCTTCCGGGCTCCCGCCGAGGGCATCCCCCGGGTTTACTACGGCGATCGATTCGAACTGCGAAGCTATCTGCGGGAACCGTCCTACTACGCCATTCCGGGAGTCGCCGACCGGCGTGAGAATCAGTGGAGGCGGGGGGTCGCCCGGCAGGTCGATCTGAAGTCTTTTCGCCAGCTCGTGCCCATGGAGGGAACGCGAGGGTGTCCCCTGCGTCGATTCCTTGACGGCTACCGCCGCCGGTTTGTCGATTACTGCCGCCAGAACCTCTCGTCCGAGACCCTGCAACTGGTCCTTGCAGCTTTTCTGGGGGAGTCGACCGCCCTCGAGGAGAATCGAAAAGCCAGCGTGCGTCGTCTCGGGGTCCTCCATCTGTTCGTCGTCTCGGGGCTGCACATCGGGATGCTGCTCGTTTCGCTGCGCCGTCTAATGCATCCTCTACGGGCCCCGGGCAAGGCTCTTGCCCTGGCGGGAGTGTGGGCCTACATCGGACTGGTGGGAGCTTCGAGTTCAGCCCTTCGAGCCGGACTCATGTCGAGTTACGCCTGTGCGCTGGAAGCTTTCGGTACGCGGGGCCGCATGCTCAATCACCTGGGGATCGCAGGCCTTGTGCTGCTGGCAGCCAATCCCTCCTCCTACCGCTCCCCCGGCCTCCAGTTTTCCTTTCTCTCTCTGCTGGCGCTGGGCCTCGGGAGCAGCACGATTGATCGTGTCCGATATGTTGTGGAACAGGGCACCCGGCTCGGGGATGACAGAGCCGATCCGGGCCGAGCGACCCGTCGGACTCAGGCGCGGCGTCTGCGTTTCGCTCTGGAATCCTGGTGCGATCCCGTTCGTTCACCCCGCCTGGCCCGTCTGACCCGACTCCTGGGGCGCGCCCTTGCTCCGGTGGTGGTCCTGGCGCTGGCTTCGCTCGCGATTCAGATCGCAACGGTGCCTTTGTCGCTCTACTACTCCAACCAGTGGGCCTGGATGCAGTGCTTCTCGAACCTGCTGTTGATTCCTCTGTTCGGATTGCTGATGCCCGGGTGTTTTCTGCTGCTGGCCCTCTTCTGGACCCCACTGGGCCCGGTCGCCAGGACCTTCGTTGAAGCAGTGGCCCGGCTGATCGAATGGGCGATAGAGTTTCAGGCAAGGGGCGCCTTGATCACCTGGCTGCCTCAGCCGTCAGGGCTGGAAGTCCTGGCCTACTTTGTCTTCCTGCTGGTTGCTCTCTTGCTGCGGGGGCGCTGGCGGGTGATGTTGTTGGCTCCACCCCTGCTGCTCTTCGCCGTGCTGCGCACCGCGACTCCCTTCGCCCACCAGAAACTGATCGTGACGATGCTCGATGTGGGGCAGGGGGAAAGCCTCCACCTGAGCTACCCCGACAGCCGAAGCGCCCTGGTGGACACCGGCGGCCTTGGGATTCCCGGCGCAGAGTGGACCGACTTCGTGGGAGAAAGGCTGGTCTCGAGGTATCTGCGTTCCCTGCGAATCCCCGAGCTCCAGTTCATCCTCCTCTCCCATCCCCATCTGGACCACATCCAGGGCTTCTCCTTTGTGGGCAAGACTTTTCCCGTCGGTTGCCTCTACCACTCTGAGCCTCACGACAGCTATGCGGAAGCGAGCAGGCTGGAACTCTCAGCGGGAGATCACTTCACGATTGGGGGTGTGCACCATCTGATCCTTCACCCTTCCGATCCTGCCCCCACGCCGGGTTGGGACGTGAACAACGGCTCTCTGGTTGCCGTGCTGCGATACGGCCATTTTTCGCTGCTTCTGACCGGAGACATCGAGGCCCGGGCGGAGCAAGTCCTGGCCCCGGGATTGGATCGCGTCACGGTCCTCAAAGTCGCTCATCACGGCAGTCGTACCAGTTCGTCAAAGGTGTTCCTGGAGACGACGAGACCACGGATTGCCCTCGTGTCAGCCGGACGTCGCAATCGGTTCGGACACCCTTCCCCGGAGACGCGCCAGCGTCTCGATGAGGAGGGCAGTCGGGTGCTGCTGACTTCGGAGTTGGGCTCTGTTCGTGTGGAGACGGACGGCTGGTGCTGGAGAGCCAGCCACTTTTCCATGGAAACCCGACGCTTCGAAGAGTTGTTCTCAGAGTGCGCCGGCTATTGAAGGGCCAGCCAGGCATACTGCTTCCGAAAGTAGATTCTTCCCTGAGGGAGGTTGCAGGTCACGTGAATCGACCGGAACTTCTTGTCTGAAGCCGGGGGGGGAGAGAACGTGAGGAGATATTGATGCTTCAGCTCCCGGGCAACCTGGGCATAGGTATGGGCGAGTTCCTCCAGTACTTCCGGAAACAGAACTCTCCCGCCGGTTGATTCCGCCAGATTCACCATCGAGGTCTCTTTTTCCTTGAAATAATCTTCGACAAAATCACCGTCGTCGTGAAGAACGTTGCGCATGACCTGGTTCAGGAAGCTCACTCGTTCACTGTCCCGAACCTTGTCGTCCACCAGACGGGTTCGGCTCACGATGTAAAGCGTGATTTGCGACTCGATCAGGCGGCTCAGAATCTGCTCGTAGGGAGTGACGCTTTCGTTGTCGAGCCCGTCCGTGAGAAGGATGATGACTTTTCTCCCTTGAACCTGTCTCAGGTGACCCTCGATGGTCTCCGCCAGGGCGTCATAGATGGCGGTCCGGTAGCCGCCTTTCAACTTACGGAGGCCTTTTCGCAGTCTCCCGATTCGATTGGTCCAGGGGGAGAGCAGCACGGTGTCGTCTGAAAAACTGACAATTGAGATGCGGTCGTCGCGGCCGAAGGAACGGGAAAAGTGCAGGGCGGAGTCTCTGATCTCCTCTCGCTCCTCTTTCAGACTGCCACTCGCGTCCAGCAGCAACAAGACATTGACGGGTGCAAAGAGGCGTACGAAGTTGACGATAACCGTGGCTTCACCGTCGTCCAGGACCGAGAAGTTCTCACGGTCCAGGTCGAGCAGCAACTTACCGCGCTCGTCGAATACCGAAACGGGCACCTTCACGTAGTTGGCGGCAACTCGAAAGGAGGCGGTCTCCTGGAGAGGGGGCTGGAGGAGAAGAAGTGTCAACAGGAGGGGAGACATCGTTCTGCAATTATAGCGGTCTGCGCATTCCGCGGTTAAAGGTTGAAGGTTTGAAGGTGAATCAGAGCCCCCGGCGGAAGCCGGGAGGGAAGGACAGAAACCGTTTACGACCACGCCTCCGGCCCGGAGATCTTTCCGTGCAACATGAAACGTGGAATGTGGAACGCGGGAAGTGCTACAGTCTCGAAAAATGGGCCATCGGTTGAGCCGGATCTACACGCGCAAGGGAGATGGAGGAGAAACCCGCCTGGGAGACGGCACACGGGTGCGAAAGGATCATCCCCGGGTGGAAGCCTATGGGACGGTTGACGAGCTCAACAGTGTGATTGGATGTGTGCTGAGTCAGGACCTGCCTGCCGCAGCCATCCGCAACTGCCTGCAACGGGTCCAGCACACGCTTTTCGATCTCGGCGGGGAACTTTGCATTCCCGGCCACTCCATCCTCAAGCCCGAGCAGGTCACAGAGCTGGAGGAGGAGTTGGACCGGCTGAATCAGGACCTGGATCCACTCCAGGAGTTTATCCTTCCCGGTGGAACCGAATCCGCCGCCCTGTGCCATCTGGCGCGGACCGTGTGCCGGCGGGCGGAGCGTCGGCTCGTGGAGTTGCCGGACACTTCGGAGGACGCGGACCTGAACCTGGCGCTGCGCTACCTGAACCGTCTCTCGGATCTGCTTTTCGTGATCGCCCGCTCCCTGAACCGGATCGAAGGGCGTCCCGACGTTCTCTGGGAAAGGCGAGAATAGGGGACCCCGGTTGTGCCCCTATGGGGTGCGGCCAGGGACAGCCTGCTCCGTCCCGGGTTTTCCCGTCAGGGTCAAGGGACCCTCTGGAGTACACTCGCCCCGAATCTGATTGTTCTCCTCATCCGACTCATCCACTTCCCCTTTGAAGTCGACCTGGATCTCGAACCTGCAAGTCGAGAGGATGCACTGATCAGGGAGGGGGAAGGTTAGAGTCTGGCTCTGGTTACGACTCATGGGGCGAGTTGGGAGGTGAATCCAGGGCAGGCCGTCATAGCGCAAAATGGTGGTGGTTGCCCTGGCGGGCTTCTCGCCCAGGTTCGAGACAGTGAAAACAAGACGCTGGTCCGCGTCCCTGGTACAGTGAAATCCCTGTGCCGGCCCCGGTGCAACGTCGGCGCGGCTCGCACATGAAAGAGCACCCGGTACGACGAGCAAGGTGCACAGCAGGAGGGCCCGCGGTCTCGCTGACCGGTCTTGCCACACTCCACTCACCCGTTCAAGTCGTGCACTCGCCGGGACCAAAACGTGCGCCTCCACAGGTCTGACGTACTCAGGAGGCTCCCGCCGTCTGGCCTGGCCTGAAAACAACCTTGAGAAACTTGTAGAAGAGAAAGAGGATGACCCCACAGGCGAAAAGCAGCACAAACGTCAAAGCAATGGCAATGAGCGGATGGTTGGCAATCAGATAGAGGATCAGAATCGATAGACCATCCTCGAGCAGGCTGAGAAACCAGTTGCTGAAGGGTTCGGGAGTCGCATTCACAGCCAGTCGTGTCGAAGCCTTGGCGCCGTGGGCGGTAAACGTAACGAAGCCGCCTGCCAGTCCAGCAACCCAGAGCAGGGGTTGCGAGACGTCGCCGACGGCGCCGGCCGCCAGCAAAGCGCCGGCGGGGATGCGTATGAAACTGTGGATCGTATCCCAGGTGTTGTCTATGTAAGGAATCTTGTCGGCAAAGAACTCGATGACGAGCAGCAGTGACGCAGCTCCCAGGACCCAGGGATGGGAGAGAATCTCCAGGCGTTCGGGCAGGTTCACCACCTCGTAGCGATCCATCAGTCCGAGGGTCAAAACGGTGATGTAAAGCCTGAATCCAGCCGTCAGGCTGGAACCGAACGCCAGTGCCAGATTTGTAAGATCCATGACTCCATTCTACCAGGGGAGTTGCTTGCCCGGATGACCGGGACAGTTCTCTAATCTTACGACTGCAGCCTGTGGACTATTCGAAAAAACCCTCCCGGCGAGGGGAGGGTTTTCTTGCTTTCGGTTAATTGAGGGCTGATGCAGCCCAAGATCTGCTAGTGCGCGGCGCTGGATGGATCTTCCAGCGCGTAACCGTGGGTCGCTTCTTCTTTTTCCTTGACTTCTTCAATGGTGAGAGCGGCATCCAGAGCGTCGTCAGTGTCGGTGATTCGATTATCGTCGGTGCACAGCTCCGCATCATTCTTGTCCACCCACTCGTCGAACTCGTCTGGAACTTCCGCTTCCGGGTAAATTGCATTCACCGGGCAGAGGGCCACACACGCATCACAGTCGATGCACTCATCCGGATTGATGATGAGCATATGAGGGCTCTTTATTTCGTAGAAGCAGTCAACCGGGCAGTCCGCCACACATTCTGTGTAGCGGGAGTTGACGCAACGTTCAGTGACTATGTAGGTCATCGGTTCAGCTCCTCCAGAAAGACCACTCGCGAATACGGCCCGATGGGCAGGTCCCGCGCCGGGGCCGTGCCTCTATTTTCGCCCCTTCTTGTACAACAAATCAGTGACAAGATAAACCCTATTGTGGGCTCTGATCTTTCCAATCAATCATCAGCCGTCAACGTCTCCTCACAGCTCCGACAGCGTTCCCTGCGCCTGGCGTTGAGCGTGTGGCAGGAGGGGCAGCGGTTGTACATGGCCCGGGCCAGGAACTGGGTGGCGACGGCGCTGACTCCGAGAATCGCCGCAACCACCAGCGCGCCCAGCAACGTGTCCCACATTAGAACCGCTGCTCGGCCTGGGTCCGAGGCAGGGAGCGCTGCTCGGTTATCCCTTCGAAGGGATCCACCCAGCCCTTCTGCCGGAAACACTGCGAGGCCTCTTGCATCAACCAGGTCGTGACATTCGGGTGCGGGAGCAGAGCGCGGCCGTCAGCGCGATACTCCAGGCCTGCCAGCACCGACTCCAAGGGACCGGGGCCGTAGACCCGGAAGGGCACAACCAGAACCTCTCCTTCACGGCTGCCCCGGGCCACGAACTGGCGGATCTTGAGCTGTGCAGCTATTCGTTTGTCGTGCCAGTCTTCCCGCAGTGTCTCGATTCCAATCTCCCGGAAAGCGCCGATTTCTCGAATTGCTCCACTCAGCTGTTCAATGCGCTCGATCCAGCTGGAATTCATCCTGTCGTCTCCTACGCCATGGGCCAGAATCAGGACCGATTCGGTTTCCGGGTTGCGGCTCAAGCTGCGCACTCGTTCGACCACGATCTGGGCGATCTCGGGGGAATCGTAAAGGCCCCGGGGCGTCAACACGAGGGCGGAGCTCGAGCGAATGGATTGCAAAGGGTGGTGCTTGCTTGGCACCACCATTTCCCGGAGCTGGGCCGCGTCAATGGCCCCCGAGTCGCTCATATCCATCGAGTGGGGATGGACCAGGAAGTACTCGGGCGGTTCAGACCGGAGTCCCAGGAAGTACTCGGTTTGCTCGCGGAAGGAGTCCCCGGAGACAAACAGCCTGGCCACCACGATCCTGCTCACCCCACGGGCTTCGAGTTTGCTGACGGCCTGCTGGAGTGATTCCCGATGTGCCATGCCGAAAGCCACTTCAGTCGGACAGTGCTCACGGAGAGGGACGATGGCCCCCAGGACAGCCGCATTCCACTCTTCGCCGCCCCCGTGCGCCATGACCAGCACCCCCGACTTGTCGGGCCGGTGGGCCGGAAACGCCGAGTGCCAGACCGGCAGCAGTACGAAGGCCGCCACGAAGATCCGGATGAAGGAGGGGTCCGACAAGGACATCCACGTATTCTAACTGCTACGGGTTCCGGGTTTCGAGTTCCCGCGTTACAGAGAGAACAGAACGGTGAAGCGTAAGCTCACCGTTTCCTGAACTCGCTCTGTGGACAGGCAAAAAACACGCGTGCTAAACTTCCGGCCTTCACGAAAGGCGTCCCCATCGTCTAGCCCGGTCTAGGACACCGCCCTTTCACGGCGGCGACAGGGGTTCAAATCCCCTTGGGGACGCCAGTTGAAGACAACCGATCTTTTATGCCCCTGGAAGATCAGGAGGAGAACCCCATGAGCACCCTGAGAGCAATGCTGACACTAGTCGTGACTCTCACCGTCGCCCAACCGGGTTTCGCACAGGACGTGAACCCCGGCAAGACCGACTTCGCCGAGTCGCAGAAAATCTACTCACCCTATGTGGAGCGGACCGCTAGTGATGTCAGGTTCGCCGAGGGGGTCTACTGGGGCGACACGCACCTGCACACCAGCTATTCCACCGACTCGGGCATGCTCGGGAACACGCTGGACCCCGAGGCAGCCTACCGCTTTGCCAGGGGCGAGGAAGTCCTGTCGGCCACGGGACTTCGAGTGCGTCTGATCCGCCCCCTGGACTTTCTGGTGGTGGCCGATCACGCCGAGAACCTGGGGCTGGCCGCGATGATCGCAGAGTCTAACCCTGAGCTGCTCAAGAACGAGTGGGGTCGGATGGTCCACGACATGGTGAAGGCCGGCAACGGCCGCGGGGCGTTCCAGCAGTGGCTCTCGGATGCAGTTACCGTAAACAAAGATCCGATCGACAATTCGAAGATGACCCGCACGGTATGGGATCGTCAGATTGCTTTCGCCGAGAAGTACAATGAACCCGGACGATTCACCGCCTTGATCGGGTTCGAATGGAGCTCGATCGCCACCTCGGAAAATCCGGGCAATCTGCACCGGGTCGTCATTTTCAAAGATGGCGGCAACAAAGTGGGGCAGGTCCTGCCCTTCAGCACGGTGCACTCGAATGATCCGGAGAAACTGTGGGAATACCTTGCAGCCTACGAAGAGAAGACAGGCGGAACAGTTCTGGCGATTGCCCACAACGGCAATGTCTCCAACGGGCAGATGTTCCCGCTCGTCCGATTGAACGGCCAACCGATCGACCCTGTGTACGCCGAGACGCGCAGGCGTTGGGAACCGCTGTACGAGGTCACCCAGATGAAGGGCGACGGCGAGGCGCATCCCTTCCTGTCTCCTGATGACGAGTTCGCCGATTACGGCACCTGGGACAAAGGCGACATAGCCGGCCTCAAGCCCAAAGAGGACTGGATGCTTCAGTACGAATACGCGCGCACCGCTCTCCAGGTGGGTCTACAACAGGAGCAGAAGCTGGGTATCAACCCTTACAAGTTCGGCATGGTCGGGAGCACCGACGCGCACACCTCCCTGGCCACCACCCGGGACGAGAACACCTGGAGCAAGACCCCGACCATGGAGCCGTCGCCGGATCGCTGGGAGCACGTTGTGATCGGTTCCGTCAGTGGCAACGAGGCACTGACGACCTATTCGCACGAGACGCTCGCCTCAGGACTCGCGGCGGTCTGGGCCCGCGAGAACACCCGCGAAGCGCTTTTCGATGCGATGCAGAAGAAGGAAACCTACGCAACGACCGGCACCCGGATCACGGTGCGGCTTTTCGGGGGCTGGGACTATGGCGCCGACGATGTTTTCCGGCCCGATGCCGTGTCGATCGGCTACCGGAAGGGCGTCCCGATGGGCGGCGACCTCACGCAGCGCGCGAGCGACTCGGGTCCACCCGTCTTCATGGTCGGCGCACTGAAGGACCCGTGGTCCGGCAATCTCGACCGCATCCAGATCGTCAAGGGCTGGGTCGACGAAAAGGGCAATCGCCACGAAAAGCTCTACGACGTGGCCGTATCCGACGGGCGCAGGATCGGCTCCGACGGCCGCTGCAAAACGCCGGTGGGCAACACCGTTGATGAGGTGGAGGCCACTTACCTGAACAACATCGGCGATGCGGAACTGCGCGCCGTCTGGACCGACCCCGATTTCAATCCCGGGCACGGCGCTGTCTACTACGCGCGGGTGCTGGAAATCCCGACACCCACCTGGCAGGCTTACGACGCGAATTTTTTCGGGATCAAGATGCCGGAGCCGGTGCCGCTCAGCCATCAGGAGAGAGCCTATACCTCGCCGATCTGGTATACGCCCGGGGAATGAGAGGAAGATCCAATCGGACCCGGACCAGGGATGCAGAGAGGTTCATGGTGATGCAGATCGTCTCACTTCTTGCCAGCGCGACTGAGATCGTGCACGCCCTGGGGATGGGCCAGTACCAGGTGGGGCGCTCGCATGAATGCGATTTCCCGCCTGAGGTTGAGTCACTTCCGGTCTGTACCAGGCCCAAGTTTCCTGTCGAGGGAAACAGCCGGGATATCGACACGGCGGTCAAGGACGTCCTGCGGGAAGCCGTCTCAGTATACGACGTTCTGGATGAGAGGCTGGAACGGCTGCAACCCACTCACATCATCACTCAATCCCAATGTGAAGTCTGTGCCGTCAGCCTGACGGATGTTCAGAGAGCCGTGTCTCGACGTTTGACCTGTGACCCCGAGATTATCTCGCTCGAGCCCTTTTCCCTGCGTGACGTCTGGACTGACATTCAAGCGGTTGCCGAGTCGCTTGGAGCCCGAAACCGGGGTCGCGAGCTGGTGGTTGAGCTTCAGAATCGGATCCACTCCGTTGCTTCCCGTACCGAGGCGCTCCGGACCCGTCCCAGGGTGGCTTGCATCGAATGGCTGGAACCTCTAATGATCGCGGGCAACTGGATGCCCGAACTGGTGGAGACGGCGGGAGCCGTCAACCTGATCGGGGAGACCGGTAAGCACTCGGGACCGATCAACTGGCGAGAACTGGTCGACAGCGATCCGGACATCCTGGTCCTCCTCCCCTGTGGTTGGGACATGCAGCGCATCACGAAGGAGATGTACTGGCTGACCGAGCGGCCCGGTTGGAAGGCTTTGAAAGCGGTAGAGAACCGGCAGGTCTACATCACCGACGGGAACCAGTACTTCAACCGGCCTGGCCCCCGACTGGCCGAATCGGCGCAGATCCTGGCCGAAATTGTTCATCCTGAGGTGTTCGGGTCCACTTTCGAAGGCAGGGCCTGGAAGAACGCGATGGGGTAGTCCCGATACCGCCTAAAGATGATCACTCAGACCAGGCACGAGCCAGAAGGTCGACGTCGACGACCGTGAATACAGGGTTCTGGAACACAATAGATTCGGATGGCGGATCCCTGAGGACCAGCTCTCCCGGACTGGTTGCCGCCAGATGTCCCATCAGCATCGTGGAAAAAGGTTCCACCCATTTCGCTTCCTCGCGAAATGCGGTCGTATAGCGCGCTGGTCGAAGGAGCAGATGCGTGATCTCGTACTCTCTGCAAAAGTCGAGCACACCCTGGCGCCGGGTTGAATACAGGGCCAGGAGCGTATCTACGGCTCGGATTTTTAACCGCCCGTAAGTTTTGTCGAGCACCGGGTTCAGTGTTTCGTGGGTGATCACCATGGCTCGCGCCCCGAACAGGGGAAGGTCATCACCGTCCTTGGGATGACCGGCGAATCTGGCCGTCAACGGAAGCGCCCTGGCGAAACGGTAAAGTGTGGCGTGCCGGTAACCGGTAGCTTTCGTCTGGTGCCTTTTGACCAGGCCCGATCCCGCCGCTGCACAAAGCACAACAACGAACAGAACCGCCGCTACGTTTCTGAGCGTGGCTCTGGCGGGGTTCCCGAGACGATGTCCTATCAGCCCGATAGCTGTTATCCCCAGGGTTATCGTCGTGCTGCCGATACCAAACGCAGCGTATCGATCCGGCCAAAAGAGCTGGAATGCGAAGAGACGGGAGAGGGTGTAGAGCACAAGCGATGCGCATCCTAAAGCGACGGCAGCGGTCGGAAAGGGGGAGAGTCGCGTGAGGAACAGAAGGAGAAAAAGCGCCAGGATGGCGACGGCTGTTCGCCATTCGGCCGTGGCAGCAATGAAAGGGCCCGGTCTACCCCCCAGATGATATTGATATGGATTGATGGCCGGTTTGACGAGCTGCTTGATGGGATTTCGAAGCGGTACGAGTGTAATTCTGCCCTCGCGGCCAAACACGGGATCCTGTTTGGCCTCTGCATACGTCGGCAGGCTCCCCGCAGGCAATCTGGAAACAATATAAGTCGCCGTGATGAGGGCACAGCCCGCTATCAATAGAACCAGCCGACTCGCCGTTTGCTTTTGTCGCTGTGCCGGCATCCGCCAGAATCGGACGAACTGAAAGGCCATCTCGGCCGCCAGCACCAGCAACATCGATACCGGGTAGGTTGCAGCGGCTATGAAAGCGGCCAGGGCGCGGGCCGGCCAATTCGACGTCACAGCCCCGGAAAACCAGAGCATGAGAGCGGGGAAAGCGAACCCTCGCGGCAGACCACCGGCAATTCTGTGGCCTACGAGATCGGTATGCAGGAACAGGAAGGCAGCCACCAGGCCGGCGGCCAGGCCGGCTCGTCGCGAGCGAATCAAGAGCATGGCGGCAAGGGCAAGAATGAGATAGCAGAGGCCTTGCACGATCTTCGAGGCCACCAGCACGCCGGTGGCGGGGACCAGGATTCGGTACAGGAGGCGAAAAAAGGGGGGGCTCAGCAGCCAGAACTCTTGGGCAACCGGGTCTTCCCGCAGTGCTCCGGAATCGAACTGATGGAAGAAAAAGAGATGTTGCCGCGCATCGCCATTCTGAAAATTTGGATCCAGCAGTTTTTCCGAGTTGGCATTCACCCAGAAACCCAGATAGACGAGAAACACCGATATGAGAAGGATCCCGGAGATCCGGTGAATTGTCAGTTCAGACTTGAGCATTTGAGCGCTTGCACGGCAGACGCTGGGTACTCACTTCAGGTTAGGCATAGCGGGGAGCGTCGAAAAGAACCCCGGGCTGGTTGAAATCACGGTTCCTGCCAGCCGTCCGGGGGCGCGAGCGGTGAGCAGGCCCACGAAGTTAGAAGGATCCAGTTCCATATCCTCTTCAACCTTCCACTCGATCTGCTCCAGAAACAGGGCGCGATGTCCCATTCCTGCCAGAGTCAGCTCGGCGGTGGCCACTGACATGGCGTCCACTCCTGCCAACGCAAGTTGAACGACCAGCTCGTCAGTCTCTCCATTGGTGATGGCGATGCCTGTGCTCAGCCGTTCTTCCGAGTTGCTCTGCACCGGGGCCGTGAAGCCCTGCAGGACGAGGGCGCTGCTGCCAACCCCGGCGGCTCCCACGGAGCCTCCGAAGAGGACGTTACCAGCCAGCCCCTGATCGGAGCAGACCAGTACGGATCCACTGATCAGGTCACCTTTTCCATCCGAGCGCAGAACAGACAGGCCGCCCGCTGGAATGACGAGTTCCTTCTCTCCTTCGACCACTTCGTCGTTGAGGGTGACGCTGAGGGGTTCCCCATCGTCGTTCTTGAGCAGTACTTTTACATTGGCTTCCCGGTCGGTCAGGTTGAGGAGCAGGATCTGGCTGAAGACCTCGGCGCCGGGCGCACCGCCGTTTCCGAACTGGGCAAAATACAGCTTTTGATTCAGCTCAGGCTCGGCCTTCCCGGCGGGGGCGGTGGCCTGGTCGGCGATTGTCAGGAGTCCAAAACGGAGCTGTCCGAAATTGGGCGCAACCGGCTGGGTTGCGAATTCTCCGGGCTGGACCTGGATCACCGTGGCTGCCAGCTTGCCCTCTTCCGCCTTGAGGGTCCCGGTGAAGGACGCCAGGTCCAGCTCGACGCCCTCCTCGAGCACCCAGTCAATTTCATCCACAAACAGAGACCGGTGGCCAAAGCCTGCCAGCACGACTGCGCCGGCCGCCAGCCTCTTTCCATCCACGTCGCACAGGACCAGGGGTACCGTGAACTCCGTATCTCTCAGGTTCATGACAGCGATTCCGGTATTCACTCCGGCCTGGACGGACGTTTCGATGGGTGCTACGAAGCCATGCGCCATGACGTGACTGACGCCAACACCCGCGACGCCGACATTTCCACTAAAGAGAATCACCCCGGCGACGGCACGGTCCGAGCAGACGATCACCGATCCCGCGACCAGTGGGCCCTCACCATCGGTCGACAGTTGAACCATGCCTCCTGCCTGGATGACCAGCTCTTTCTGGCCGGCGACTTCTTCGCCATTCAGGTCCACCGTGAGCGCGCTACCGTCATCTTTCCGGAGGAGGATTTTCACCTGTGCCGGCGCATCTGGATCGAGGTTGAAGAGCGTGATCCGACTGCTGAGTTTGGCCTCTCCGGCCGTCCCGTCACCGAACTGGGCGAAGTGAATCTTCAATTCCACCTCGGGATTCTCGGCCCCCGCAACGAAGGGAAAAAGGGGAAGATCCGGATCTGCCTCCCCGTCGCCGTCAATGTCAAACCCCGCTGAGTCGGGCAGACCATCGTTGTTGGTATCGCCGAGAGGAAGAAACTTGAGCAGGCTGAAGGACAGAGGCGCGGGCAAGGTCAGCCCCATGTACTCGGAGCTGTCCCCGGATCCAAAGAGATCCACGGGGACTTCGATGTCTGGAAGCAGGGGGAGCTCGATGGTGACTCCCTCCTTGATCCCATTGCCATCCTCATCGTTTGCGAGCATCGATGTCATCACAGTTTCGGTCCCCAGGAATTCGCTGGAAATGGAAGCCGAGTTGGGACGCAGAGTCGAGTCATATCCGTCAATACTGGTCCGAGAACTTCGAAAATCCATCAGGTCAAGGCCTTGTACGACCAGCGACTAGAGCGCTCCGAGGATGCTTCCTGGAGGTGAAGCCTCAGCCGGCAGTTCTAAGTTCCTGATCAAGAAGTCTTGAGGCGAACCGTTGAGAGGATGCGGATTCAACAGCAGTATTTCCCGAAAAGGGTCAAACTCGCTTTCCCGAAAAAAGAGAAGCCGATTGCCATCACGCTCGATTCTAATTGGAGGATCGATCCCTGAATCGGGCTCGTCCGGCGTGGCCGGAACCGGGCAATCCGTGGGGTCGCTCAAGTCGGAAAGGAGGTCCGCTCCACTGCCATCCTCCGAGCCGGAAAGCATAGGGCCCAGGCCTCTCTCGAGAATGGGGATCCGTCGACCCGTACTGACCACGTAGGCCTCGACGGGCCCGGCCCGGGGTACCAGAATGTTGTTCGGGCGGGGCGCCACGGTCAGACGCTGCGTTTGCACGAGGGTTGCCGTGTTAAAGACAATCAGCTCGTGCGGCGTTCCGGCCGCCACGAACAGCTGTTTGCCGTCACGACTGACTTCCAGTGCCTGGAGCAGGTCGCCCGTTGTCGCCATCACATCGATCGTTCGGTTGAAAGTCTTGCTGTCCGGATTCGTGTCCACCACGGCAATGCACTGGTCGGCCGTGTTAGCGACCGCATAGGCCCGGTTTCCGTCCGGAGAGATGGCAACGGCCGCCAGTCCACCGCTGACGCCGATCCCGAGGGGTATCTCCGCCACCCCGTTACAGGCGGTCCCACCCCAGGCGTTGTCCGGGGGGTCCCCCTCTGCTTCGGTTGTATCGATACAGGCGAGCGAAGCCTCGTCGGGTCCACGATTGACCGCATAAACTCTGGACCCGTCGGGCGTCAGATCGACCCCGATCACCACGCCTCCTGTCTGAACCGAGCTCAAGACCTCGTGAAACCGGTCAGAGGCCGGATCGGCATCGATGACATGCACCCGGACGCAGCCGCGATCCCCGACGTAAAGACGTTTTCCATCCGTGCTGGCTGAGATGCCGATGGGGCCGAAGTTGGAGGTACAAAATGGGGGCATCACAATGGAGGCTTCCCGCACCAGTATGTCCTCGTCTATGCGAAACACCTCGAGTCGATCGAGACCTTCGGTGTCCGTCCCTCCGCTCTGCCGGGAAATTGTCATATAGCAGCGACTGATTCCTTCATGGGTTGTCGCCGCGACCTCGGAAGTGAAGCCTTTCCCTTCCAATGTGTGCTGGACGAGCACCGATTGGGTGGCCAGGTCAACCAGGTAAAGCCCACCCCTCGGATCTTCGTTAGAGATGCGATTTTTGACCACACACATGAGGGTCTCGTCCGCTGTCAGCGCGCCATCCAGATTGGCAGCGCCTGGAACCTCGATGCGGTCAACCTCGACGAGCCTCTCGCTGGTCGGTGCCACACCCAGCCGAGCAGGCGGGTCGGTCCCTTTCTCCTCTCCCCGGGTCAGGGGGAACAGGGCGATGACAAGCCCAACAACGATAAAACCAGTCCACCGCCTCCGTGTTCTGACCTTCATGTCATTCTTCCATGGCCGCCTGGATTCTCGCGCCTGTCGTGGCCGCCTCCCGGATAGTGCCCATGGGCTGTCAGGTCCTGTGTTGACCACGTCCCTATGAACCCCCGAAGCCCATCCCATGAACCTTCAAACGGATCCGCAGCAGGTAATTATCCGCCGTGATATACAGCGTCCGCCCGTCATTGCCGAAGCAACAGTTGCCGGTATTGCGGCCGGTCAGAAGGGTGCCGAGGTGGGTTCCGGCCGAGTCAAAGATGTAGAGGCCGCCCGGTCCGGTCGCGTAAACATTGCCCTCCTGGTCGACCTTCAATCCGTCCGGAACGCCAGGTCGATCCGCGGTGAATTTCGTCGCGTCAAAGAAGATTCGCTCCTCACTCAGGGTGCCGTCGTCTCGGACATCGAAGGCATACCACAGAGGAGCCTCCTTGTCGGACTGGCCGACGTAAAGGGTCCTGTAGTCGGGCGCGAGGGCAATGCCGTTGGGCTGGGCAATGGACTTTGTCAGCAGTGTGACGTTGCCGTCGGTCCCCAGGCGGAAAACACCCGCAAAGTCGAGTTCACTCTCCGGATCATCGTATCTTTTCTCCAGCCCGTAGGGCGGATCCGTGAAATAGATGTCTCCGTTTTCATGAATGGCCAGATCATTGGGGCTGCTCAGGCGCCGGCCGTCCCAGCGGTCGACCAGCGTCACGTAGCTGGGCTGGGGACGTTCGAACGGAGCGTCCAGATAGGCCATGCGGCGATCACCGGTCTGGCACAGGATCAGCCGACCGTGATCGTCAATGGCCAGGCCGTTGGCGCCGCTGGTGGCCCGGCGGCTCTTCGTACCCGTGTAGCCCGACGGCTTGAGAAACACGGTCGTGCCCTGCCCTTCCTTCCATCGATACACCGTGTTGCGCGGGACATCCGAAAAAAGCACGTACCCATCTTCAGCGCCTCCCACCCAGACCGGACCTTCGCTCCAGTCGAAGCCTTCGGCCAGAATCTCCATCCTGGCGTCGTCGGCCAGGATCGCATCCAGCCCCGGATGAAGTCGCTCGGTTTCACCCAGCGTCGGGTACTCCGGCGGGTCGGCTGATCGGGTTGCGGCGGGAGTGGGGTTCGTCTTGGGTCCTCTGGGCGTGGAGATCGCCTCGGCGTACTCCAGTTTCCCGGTCAGTCCGCTGTAAAACTTGAAGATCACCTGGGGATGCTCGAAGGCGACCCATCTCGTGCCCCCGCGCTCTTGCGGATTGTTGAAGACGTTGTTGACCTGCACGACGCAGTAGTGCGGGAAATTTCGATTCCTTTGTTCGATGTCCCCCAGAGCCGTTGTGGACCAGCGAATGTCAGAGGCCCGTGGCCCGTACTGAAAAGCCCCCGTCACCGGCCGCATGCCTTCGTCCTGGGGTCGGTGGTTCCCGGAATTGTGCGGACCCGAGGCAAACTCCCAGACCGTGTCCGTGATCTTGATGGCGTAACTGTTGTGCAGATCGCCGGTCAGGATGAATACCGGCGTGTTGAGCTGGTCGAAAAACTCGATCAACTGTTCGCGCTCATCCAGAAATACGGTCCAGGCATCGTCTTTCGTGACGGCGTCAAACTGAGTGCCGCCCGCCCCCACGTGGGGCACCATGAAGTTCACCGACGAGACGACGAAATGAAAATCGGCGTCCCTGTTGGCCATCATGCGGTCCATCAGCCAGTTGCGCTGATCCAGTCCCAGCATGGACAGCCCCTTCATGGCCGGGCGCTTGATGTCATGGAGTTGACGGTGTGAGCGCGTATCCAGGAGATAGTACGCCGAATTAGCCACGCGGAACATGCCGTAGGAACGCCTGCCCACGGAATAGGAAGAGAGTCGCGTCGCAACGGGCTTCGGGTGGATCCGCAGGCGGTGCCTGTCGATCACTTCCACGATGTCGTAGACGTTGGCATTGGGATCCCCTCCCTCGACGTCACCGCTGTCGATGTTGGCAAGACCCGCGTCGGGCGTGCCCCAGTGGACGTGCAGGTTGAGGGAATCGTCGAGGTCGAGCCCGCTGAAATCGGCCTGCTCGTCGACCAGGACGTCATCGCCCTGGTTGAGCCTTGCGCTGCCGAAATGCACGGGTTGCGAATGCGCTACGGGGTTGCTCCACCCCAGGTAGTCAAACCAGCCGCGGACGCCGATGTCCCGGAAGACGGCCCGGCGATTGCGGTAACCGGCCGTCCCGGAGCCAAAGATGTCATTGAGCAGTTCGTGGTCGTCAAAAGTATAGTAGCTGGGTACGTGGCGGTGCCATTCGGCCAGGTTGGGGGCCCGGGACAGGTAGGTCTTGTAGTTTTCCCAGACACCGGTGATATTGGGCATGGCGTCGACAATCGGCGGTAAAGGCAGGTTGCCGTAACCGACCTGCCGGCGCCACTCGGTCGGAGGGTAGTCTCGATTCTCTTCGTACAGCCAGTCGCCGTTGAGGATGGCGAAGTGGACTTCGTCTTTGACCTGATCGAGTAGTGTGTCGTACGTTAGCAACTCCGGACCCAGGCCGCCGTAAGGGTTCTGGTTATTGCCGCAGGCAAACTCGAAGCTGAAGTTGAAGAGCCCCCGTGGGTTGTGCCGCGAATCCTGCAGTTGCTTCGGTTCGGGCAGCGTCTTGAAAGTGCCGGCCGCCTCAGAATCGTGATCGTTGACCACCAGACGATAGGAGTAGGTCGTATCGGCCTGGAGATCTTCGAGAAGCACGACTCCAGTCAGATCCTGGTCGTATCCGGTATCGGTGGCGGTGGACAGATGATCCAGCCGTTCGGCGCTGTCGCCGTATCGGACGGCCAGATAAGCGGGCCTCGATGTCCGGCCCCAGATGCGTACGCTGTTGGCCGTAATATGGCCCAGCAGGGGACCGTGGGTCAGGACTGGGGCTCCTCCGTGTGTGACGGCAGCGCTCAAGAGCAGAGCGGCCAGGATAGAGGTCGTTCGCCAGCAGGGGAGTAAAGGCAGATTATGCATGATGGGTATCTCCGGTATCTCGTCGGGTTTTGCGTCCAGGACATCATAAGGGGGCAACAGGGCAACGTTCCAGTTGGGGATTTGGTTGGCCGCGAGGCGAGTGTTAAGGTTGAGCCGGCTCGCGCGTGGTTTTCGTCAGCATAAGGAATTGAGGCCTCGCTCAGCAGCCCGCCGAGCGAGTCACCCAGGGGAGAATCACGCTGTTTTACGAGCACCCTCAGCTTGTCACGGAGCTGAGGCGTTCGCTGAGCAGATGGGAGCAGGAGGTCGATGGATGTCCCTGCGCAGAAAACTAGGCGCTTTCCTGCCGGGTATCTTCCTGCTGGGCTTTAACATCGGGACAGGGAGCGTCACGGCCATGGCCAAGGCCGGCGCCACTTACGGCATGTCCCTTCTCTGGACGATCTTTCTCTCCTGCCTGGTTACCTACTTTCTCATATCGATCTATGGTCGCTTTACCCTGATTTCGAACGAGACGGCTCTGCAGGCCTTTCGCAGGCACCTGCACCCGGCGGTTGGTGTTTTTTTCATCGTCGCCCTGGGGCTGACCGTCAGCGGCAGTGTCATGGGGGTCATGGGGATCGTCGCCGACGTTTGCCACGAATGGATCAAGATTTCATTCCGGGCAAATGTGTCCCCTGTTGTCATCGCGGCTTTCTTCATCGCGCTCGTCTATCTCATTTTTCTGAAGGGGACGACGGAGTTTTTCCAGCGAGCTCTGGCCCTCATCGTGGCCGTCATGGCGGGCAGTGTCATCTTGAACTTTTTCATCCTCATGCCCCCTCCACTGGACATGCTCAAAGGGATGGTTCCCAACCTACCCGTACCCCGGGCCCCCCCGGAGCAGGACCAGGGAGCCCTCCTTTTGATTGCCTCCATGGTCGGAACCACGGTTTTTTCCGGGCTCTTCATTGTCCGGACCACCCAGGTCAAAGAGGCGGGCTGGACATTGCAGGATCTGGCCCTTCAGAAAAGAGATGCCTTCGTTTCGGCCGGGCTGATGTTTGTCATCAGTTTTGCCGTTATGGCCGCCGCCGCAGGGATTCTGCATCAATCCGGAACGGGGCTCAGCGATGCTTCCCAGATGATCCAACTGCTGGAGCCTCTGGCCGGGCGATTTGCCATGACCATCTTCGTCTTTGGAATCGTGGCTGCCGGCGTCTCCTCTCAGTTCCCGAATGTGCTGCTGGTGCCCTGGCTGATCTGTGATTACTTTGACCTGAAACGCGATATGACGCGTCCTCTCTATCGGATCATCGTCGGGCTCAGTTCTCTGCTGGGGCTGGTGGTCCCCATCTTTAGCGCCAGACCCGTGGCTGTCATGATTGCCTCCCAGGCATTCGGCGCTCTGATACTGCCCGTCACCGTCATCTCGATCTTTGTCCTGGGTAGTCGACGAGAAGTTGTGGGGGACAAGACCTACAGTCCTCTCGAAAAAGTGATCCTGCTGCTCATCACGATCTTTGCACTGTACATGGCGGCATCCGCCTTGATTGCGTTATGGCACACCTTGTTATAAGTTCCCGCCCTCCGGGCCCACGCCATTCGCCGGCGAGGGGCGCCTGAACCCCCGATGACGATTCCCGAGATCATCCTGCTCGAACCCAATCGCGTGTGGAGGACTTATCCCGGCGGACGGATGCTGGATACTCTGGAGGGAAAACCGGAGCCCGCCGACACTCATTTTCCCGAGGACTGGATAGCCTCGACAACCCGGGCTGTCAATCCTGGAAGGGAAGACCTCAGCGAGGAGGGGTACTCGAGAGTCCCGATCGAGGGAGCTGCCTGGTTGCTACGAGACCTGATGCAAGGGTTCCCGGATCTGCTGGTCGGTCCGTCTCATTTTGATCGATTTGGCCCCAGCACCCAGTTTCTATTGAAGTTTTTGGACTCCGCTATTCGGCTGCACCTGCAGTGTCATCCCACGCGAGCCTTTGCACGACAACACCTGAGTAGTGACTCCGGCAAGACGGAGGCCTACGTCATAGTGAGCATCCGGGAAGGAGTCCGGGACCCCTATATTTATCTTGGTTTTCAGAGACCCATGCGCCGTCAGGTCTTGCGCCGGGCCGTCCTGGACCAGGACCAGGACTCCATGTTCGCCTCGTCTGACAGAATCGCGGTTCGACCGGGGGATGTTTTTCTGGTGCCGGGAGGTCTGACCCACGCGATTGGCGAAGGGATCTTTATGATCGAAATCATGGAACCCACAGATTACGCCGTCCGCCTGGAATTTGAACGGGGCGGCTTCCGGCTGCCGGAGGAGTCGCGCTTCATGGGAAGAGATGTCGATTTCGCCCTGGATCTCATCGACTTCGCGCCGCGGTCCGTTCCGGAACTGCGCGACCGCTATTTTTGCCGGCCGGCCTCGCTCGACCGTCAGGGCCGGAGTCGGGAATGGAGTCTGGTTGATTCACGCTACACGGATTGTTTTCGCGTGAAACACCTCAGCGTACAGGAGAGCTTCGAAAAACAAGAGCCCATTTTTTATGTCGGTATCGTCTCAAAGGGTGCAGGGAGCATTCGCACGCCTCAGGAATCCATCGAGGTTCAGTTCGGGGACAAATTCTTTGTGCCCTTCGCCACGGATTCCATCCAGTTCGTGTCTGCCCAGGGCATGGAGGTGGTTCTCACCTTTCCACCTGACACATAGGACTCTATTGGAGTGTGGAAGGCGCCAGTGGCGGCAAGATGAACGAGAGAGTGGGAGAGGCCCCGGGGACACGGCCGTTTAAATCCCCCCGGTTGTGTCCCCGGGGCCCCTCCCGCTCTCAGGACTCACGGTAGCAATCTACCTCGTGGGATTCTCGTACCAGATCACGCCCAGGTTCTCGCTTTCTTCGCAGGTCAGGACGTCCAGATCGCCGTCACCGTCGATGTCCAGTAATTCGATGCGGTCGAACTTGGTGCCCTCGGCCCCGCTGATCTCGTGGTTTTCCCATTCGGTTTCGGCGGGCGACTCGCGGTAAGACAACCAGCGCACGCCCGAGAGATCGCCATGCGCGTACTCGCAGCTGAAGACGATGTCGATCCGGCCGTCGAGATTGATGTCGCCGATGGCGACACCCTTGCCCGTTCCGCATTCGTGGGACATGGAGACTTCAGCGAGCTGCCAGTCGCCGGAGTTTCCTTCACGCGTGTAACGGGTAATCCCTGTGCCCTTCACCGCGCATACGATCTCGGGTTGATCGGGGAGGAACGCGCCCGTCGTCAGGAACATCACCTGCCGGTCCGAGGGCCCGACACGATGCTCGGCCCAGGGGACATATTCCCCCGCCTCCTGCGCGCCGGGATTCTCCAGCCACAGGACCCCGGGTGTGGCGCCCTTCCGATTGGACGCCAGGATGTCCAGGTCCCGGTCACCATCCATGTCGTGGGCCTGCAGAGACATGATCCAGCTCGCGTTGTAGAGGCGGTGAAAAGTCCAGGCCGACACGTCGCGAGGGTCCCGGGGCGACCGCAGCCAGCCGATTGACGCATTGCTGCCCTTGGATCCCACGACCAGGTCGATACGGCCATTTCCATCGATGTCCATGGGGAAGCTGAACATCCACGCCTGCTCTTGTTCCGTGGCCGGCAGAGCTGTGGTCTCCCAGGCGCCACCATCGGTGTACCGTGCGGGGTCGGAAGGAGCCCAGTGGATAAATATGGTACGCGTCTGCCCTTCACAACTGCTGACGACGTCGACGGCACCGTCGCCGTCGAGGTCCGCGAAGACGGCATCCTCCGGGTCGGCGACGTGGCCAACGGTCACGTGGGGCCAGGGTCGTTTCGCTTTCTCCAACCCGGGATGAAGATAGACACGCACCTTGTTGCCCTGTTCCCAGCCCGTTGCGATGTCCGACAGCCCGTCGCCGTTGACGTCCGCCAGGCGCACGCCGTCGGCGCCACGGGATGTCGAGTCGATAGCATGTCTCTTCCAGCCCGCGGCTGGTCCTTCAGCAAGGCAGATCGCTGTGGAGACGAGAGCCAGGACGCACACTGAGAGGCGGGCAGCGGCGTGAAAAATGTCCTTCAACCCTTTCCCGCTCGAACACCTTTGCGGCGACCGCGCGATTTTTGCCGGGGACGGCTACGTGGCAACAATCTCGCTGATATCGATGAGGTGCAACTGCCGGCCCTCGCCGCTGTGAGGTGAATCGATGACAACGCTGCGACCGTCGGGGCTGAAACGCGGATGCGTGTCCACTCGACCCTCGCGAGTGTACTCCGGCGGTGAGAAGAACTGCCCCAGCGGAACCCGCCGGCCCGTGGCGACATGGTAGAGATACACATGTTGCTTGCGGTGCTCGTCGGGATAGGTGTCGTTGAGGATCCACTCGCCTCCCGGCAGGTACGTACAGTGCCCGTTCTTTGTCATGACACCCTCTCCGACGGTTTCGACCGTGCCTCCAGTCTTGTCTTCAAAGAGATAGAACCCCCACGGTTGCGGTTCGGGCCGGGTCCAGGCAAGAATCGACTCAGGGTTCCTCCAGATGAAGTGCGACGTATAACCCGAGGCATCGAGGACGCGGAGGTCCGAGCCGTCGTGGCTGGCGGTAAACATCCGAGTGGCGCCTGTAAACTTGGGGAATCCCCAGCGGTGAAGGAAAATGAAACGAGTGCCGTCGGGACTGATCAGCAGGTGGTTGAAGTAGCTCTTGGCTTTGGCCAATTCCACACCCGGCATCGGAATGTTGACGACTTGATCAACCGAGATCAGCAAGTCCTGCTGTCCCGTGTCCAGATCGACGCGGAAGATACCCGAATCTTCAGGTGCCCCCACGTTCCCGTGGGGGTCGTCCAGTCCCGGATAGCCGTAAGCGGGGCGCATGTCGCTGACGCGGCGATAGTCGGGGGCCACCGCCCAGCGGCCGTCAGGGCTGACCGTATAGACCGGATGCGGAATGGTCCGCAATTGACGAGTCTCGACGTCCAGAATGCGACAGACAAAACGGTCCTGCTGGCGATCGTTCCAGAGAACTTCGGTCTTTGAACCGGGCCGCCACTGGAGCATGCACCCCTGTTGCCAGCACCAGGCACGACTCTCGCCCAGTTCGATCCACTTGTCGCCGTCCTGAAGGTCGACCATGCCGATCTTTATGACGTCCTCGGGCTTGGGCGAGCGGTGCTCGAAGTCGACTTCCATCCCCAGTACAAAGCGGCTGGAGGGGTCAAATTCCAGTTTGTCGTAGTATCCGAACCAGTGATGTTTGGGACCGCGCGTGATGGTCCGTACCGGAGGCCGCTTGCTCCCGGCACCTGCCACCGTGGGCCGGGCCGGGCCGCCCAGTGCCAACAGCGCAGGGGCTGCTGCCTTGAGCAGGTCGCGTCGTGTCAGGTTTATCTTGGGCCTGTACATGGGAGCCCCTTCCTGGGATTTGCCGTCAAGCTCGAAGTCGGGAATAAGAACACCGAAAACGCACTTGCGATCAACCGTAATCATAGTCTCCCGGAGACGCTCCCAACAAGTCGCGGGGGATGCGACTCGCGGCCGCAGGACTTTCACCACCTGCTGATAGACTTCTCCCATCTGATTGCGCACGACTCGTGCCTGTAAGAGGGGAGAAGATCCCTGTCTCGCTTGAGAGTTAAGTAACATGACGACGACTGACGACCTGTTATCTCTTGACGACTCGACGAGTGACGTCAGAAATCCGGCAGTCTTACGGGAGAGGATGGAGGCCGAAGGCTATCTCTACTTCCGCCGTCTCGTCCATCCGAACAAGGCGCTCCAGGTGAAACGTGACATCATCGAAGTGCTGCGCGAGTTTTTCCTTCTGGACGATCATCGTGCGCGCGAACCGCTGTGGAGCGGCGGACCGGAGCCGACCGAAGCCGAGTGGCTGGCCGTTTACGATCGGATCGTCGGGCTGGAATCGTTTCAGCAGCTCTCCCGCTCGCCCGAGATCGTCGACGTGGTCGAAGCCGTCTGTGGTGAGCCTATTCAGGTCTGGGAGCAGAAAGTGGTGCGTGTGGTTTATCCCGATCCCAAGAGGACGGCACCCAGTGGCCTGGGGGCGCACCAGGACGGCGATCCAAGGCTGGGTTACCAGGCCGAGCGATTCTATACGGGCTGGTTCGCGCTGATGAACATCGACGGGACGCTTGGCGGCTTGGCCATTTCACCCCGGTCGCACGAGCTGGGACTGCTCGAGAGCGAGGGTACGGTGACCAGTGCCGGTGACGACGAAACCAGCCGGGACTATGGGCTGGACGCGGAAACGTTGGATTGGGGGACGGCCGTATATGAACCGGGCAGCGCGGTCATTTTCTTTTGCCGCACGGTACATCGTGGCTTGCCTAATCATTCGGACCGAATGCGGCTCTCCTGCGACTTTCGATACCAGGCGGCCTCGGCGACGGCCAGCTGGGTGGCCCACACTCCGGGACCCGATGTGCGGCGGATGGCCCAGGAGATCGACGCAACCCTGGCGCGCCGTGCGCTTTACGTCCTCACGCGGCCCACGCCGCTCGTTCTGCAAGAAGTTCGACAGCGAATGCTGGAAGAAAAGAATGCCACGCTGGGGCGGGCTCGGGAGCTGGTCCTGGAAATAAAAGAGCGGGATTCGGTGGCTCTCTGAGCGGGCGCTGCAAATGATAGTCAGGGGTGCGCTTCCAATGGACAAACGCCCCGGACGAGCATAGAGTAAACCCCCATGACGGCGCCCGGCTTTTTGCCGATGATTGATTCGACGGATGACGTCGAAGACCTGGCCCTGTTACGAGGGCGGATCGAGGCCGAAGGCTATCTCTACTTCAGCCGGCTGGTAGACTCAGCCCGGGCGCTCCAGGTGAAGCGCGACATCGTGGGCCTGTTACGCGCCTATCTGCTGATAGCCGACCAAGGGGGGGACGAACCGTTCTGGACCGGCGGACCCGAGCCGACCGAAGTTGAATGGATGGGCGTTTATGATCGGATCGTCGGGTTGGAGTCCTTTCAGCAGCTTGCTCGCTCGCCCGAAATCGTCGGGGTCGCCCAGGACGTGTGCAACGAGCCGATTCAGGTCTGGGAGCAGAAGCTGGTACGCGTCGTTTATCCCGATCCGGAAGCGAAGGCACCTCGGGGTGTTGGAGCGCATCAGGATGGCGATCCGAAGCTGGGATATCAGGCCGAGCGATTCTATACAGGCTGGGTGTCGTTGATGGAGATCGACTCGACGATGGGCGGACTGGCCGTTGCACCCCGATCACACATCCTCGGGCTGCTCCAGAGCGAGGGCACGGTGACCAGTTCCCGTGACGATGAAACAAGCCTGGACTACGGGCTGGATGTAGAAAAGCTGGAATGGGCGACGGCCGATTTTGAACCGGGCAGCGTGGTCATTTTCTCTTGCCGGACGGTCCATCGGGGCCTGCCCAACCATTCGGATCGAATCCGGCTCTCCTGCGATTTTCGATACCAGGGAGCCTCGCAGACATCCAGCTGGCTGGCCCAGACTTCGGGGCCCGAAGTGCGGCGTATTGCCCAGGCGATCGACGCAACGCTTGCCCGCCGCGCGCTCTACATCGCGGCAGGAGCCACGCCGTCCATTCTGGAAGAAGTTCGTCAGAGGATGCTGGAAGAGAAAGATGCCACGCTGGTACGGGCCCGCGAGTTGGCCCTGGAAATAAAAGAGCGAGATTCGGTGGGTCAATGATCGGTAATCTGGAAATGAAGGCCACGGGAAGCAGGTTCTCGTCCGGAAGACAAGGTCCCTGCCGAATGGGTCTTCGACATATAGGTTTGGAATGCGAAACAACTGGGTACGCGAAAAGCTGCGGGCCGGCGAGCCGACGATTGGCGCTCTGATGGGATTGGGAAGCCCCAATGTCGCGGAACTGCTGGCTCATGCCGGATACGACTGGCTGGTCGTCGAGACTGAGCACAACGCCCTCGACTATGCCGAGGTCGAGCACATGCTGATGGCCATGAATGGAACGGAAGTGATCCCTATTGTGCGCCTGCCCTCGGATGATCCATTGGGAATCCAGAGGGCGCTGGACATCGGAGCGATGGGGGTGCTGGTACCGATGATCAAGACAGCGGAGCAGGTGCAGGCCATCGTCGCCGCGACGCGTTACCCTCCTGAGGGAATAAGGGGTTTTGGACCGATGCGCGCATCGCACTATGCGATGGACTATGATGACTACCTGACCCGGTCCAACGACAACATGCTGGTGGCCCTGATGCTGGAAACAAGGGAAGCGGTTGACGATCTGGAGGCAATCACCGCCGTTCCGGGCGTTGATGCTTTGTATATGGGCCTCTGGGACCTGTCCCTGTCCTATGGTCTCAACCCGCTGAAGATGCCCTTTCCCGAACTCGACGCGGCGATGGAACGGGCACTGGACTTCGGTCGCCGAAACAATGTGGCGATCGGAATTGGGACCGGCACGCCCGAAGAGTTGCGCAGGCGGCTGGACCAGGGCTTTCGGTTCATGGTCTACGGGACAGACTATTCGCTGCTGACCGGTGCGGCGCAGCGGGGAATCGCCGAATTCCGAGGGTGAAGCACGGCTTATTGGCCAAATTTAAAACAACGAGGGAGCCATGTCAGAAACGCAAAGGAAGCAGGACGGAAAGTCGAATGCAGGCTCTAAGGATTCCCGCCGGGCGTTCATTGGAAGCGTCGCCGGTGCTGGAGCCGGGTTGTCTTTGGGTCTCCCGGCCTCCAGCTACGCCAGGGTTCTCGGCGCGAACGACCGCGTCCGGGTCGGGGTGATCGGCATTCGCGGGATGGGATACGGGCACATCGTCGGGTATGCGGGCCTGGAAAACGTCGAGGTCGCTGCCGTGTGTGATGTGGACGAGAACGTTATCGCGGCGAAACTGCACAAGATGCAGGAAGATGGGATTCCCGAGCCGAAAACGTACACCGATCTGAGAAAGCTCTACGAGGACCAGAGCATTGACGCGGTCAGCGTTGCGACACCAAACCACTGGCACGCCCTGGCCGCTTATTGGGGTGTCCAGGCCGGCAAGCATGTGGCGGTCGAGAAGCCGGGCACACACAACCACTTTGAAGGGCAGCAGCTGATCAAAGCGTCCCGGAAATACAACCGGTTTATCCAGCACCACGCCGAGCGACGCTCTTTCTGGGGCTACAAGGCGGCCATGAATTTTCTGCACGAAGGGGGCCTGGGCGAGGTTTACATGGCCAAGGGGATCTGCTACAAATGGCGCAACACGATTCGACGTGCCAGGGAGGAGCCCGTGCCGCCGGGCGTGCACTACGACCTGTGGATGGGTCCCGCCCCCGAGCGGCCCTTCACACGCAACCGGTTTCACTACAACTGGCACTGGCAGTGGGACTACGGCAGCGGAGACATCGGCAACCAGGGCGCCCACCAAATGGACATCGCCCGCTGGGGACTGGACGTGACCTGGCCGACCAAGGTCTCAGCCCTGGGCGGGCACTTCATGTTCGACGACGACCAGGAAACTCCCAACACGCTGATTGCCGTGTTCGAATTTCCCAACCAGAGCGGGGGGGGAGCCAAGAAGAAGATCTTGCAGTTCGAAGTTCGCCACTGGGTCACCAATAACGAAGGTGGACCAGAGGAGGGAGCCTCCGTCAACATCGGCAACCTGTTTTACGGCTCCGAAGGATATATGGTGATCGACGGCGGTGGGAACTGGCGCACGTACATGGACAGGAAGCGTGAGCCCGGCCCCAGCGGCGGTGGCGGCGGAAGCATGTTTCAAAACTTTATCGACGCGATTCGCGCCGACGATCACTCTATCCTGGAAGGCGACATCGTGGAGGGACATCGCAGCTGCGCCCTGATCCACATGGCCAACACCTCCTACCGGCTGGGCCGCACCCTGAATTTCGACTCCTTTTCGGAGTGCTTCAAGGACGACGACGAGGCCAACGCCATGCTCAAGCGCGAGTACCGCTATCCATACGTGATCCCGGAGCAGGTCTAGCAGCCCGTCGAACCCGGACCGCCTGCAGCCCGCCCAAGTGCCAGGCGATCAATAGACTTCGGTCTTCCCCTCGTCTTCCTGCTCTCTCCCGGAAACAACGTAGGGCGCCTCCACGTCGTAAATGGACCTCTGTCTGTCAACGGCCCGTTCGATTCCTTTCAGGAACGAAAGCTGCCTTTCCAGAACGGGCAGCAAGTCGGGTTTGAGGACGCTGGGATCGCGATAAGACAGTTCGGGCGGAGTCAGGGGCATGTAGATGGACAGGTATCCCTGAAAATCGAGCTCCTTGAGGATTTTCACGATGGCGTGGTAGTCCGCATGACCCTCGCCCAGAAAGTAGTCATTTGTTTCCCGCATGTGCATGACTCGAATGTGGGAGCCGGCCGCTCGAAGGGCGTCGGTTATCGAAGCCTCGGCGACATTCATGTGGTAAATATCCGGCTGGACCCCAAGGTTAGGCAGGCCCAGATCATTGATCAGGTTGATCGCATCGTACACTGTAGTGAGGACTCCCGGGTAAGACTCGTAACGGTTCAAGGGCTCGAAGACGATGCCGATATCGCGTTCGGCTGCGTACTCGGTAATCTCTCTCGCAGATGCCAGGAAGTTACTTCTCAAAGTGTGAAGCGGCATCCTGGGATAGGGGATCTGCGGGACAGGGGTCTGGGGAGCGCAGATTTCAACGTAGCGGCCACCCAGATCGGCCGCCAGATCAACGCACTGTTTGCCGTATTCGATGCCTCTGCGCCTGCCTGCCTCATCTCCAGCGGCCAGATCCCGATCTTCCCCGGCGTGATGAAAAGCCCAGGCAGCCTGCACCTCGTTCACCTCCAGACCACTGGAGTCGATCAACTTCCGTAGGGCGTCAACGTCGATTCGCTGAGGGTCGCCGGGAAGATCAACCCCGTCATAACCGGCCGCCCGGATAGCCTCCAGAGCTGCTTCCGGAGCCTCCAGAACATCGTAGCCGAATCGTCCGAACGTGCCGGAAATAGCTGCATACTTGAACACAATCGAACTCCTTGTCTTGGGTGGCGCGGGAAAGCCTGGTTCCGGTTTGAAGCGGCCGAATTACGCCAGCAGTTTTTCTACTACTTTGCCACCTACGTCGGTCAAACGGAAGTCGCGTCCCTGGAAACGGTGCGTGAGTGCCAGATGATCCAGGCCGAAAAGGTGCAGGATGGTGGCGTGAAAGTCATTGATGTGGATCGGGTCCTGTACCGGATTCCAGCCGATGTCATCCGTCTTTCCAATCACCTGGCCTCCCTTGACGCCCCCGCCGGCCATGAACATGGAGAAGGCAAACGGATGGTGGTCCCTGCCCGTGTTGGGCTTGGCCCCCACCCGGTTTTCCCCCAGGGGAGTGCGTCCGAACTCGCCCCCCCAGATCACCAGGGTGGTGTCGAGCAGACCCCGCTGCTTGAGATCCTTGAGGAGGGCGGCCACCGGCTGATCGCACATCATGCAGTTAAAGCCCAGGCCGTTGTCCAGGTCGTTGTGGTGGTCCCAGGAAGCATGGTAAAGGTTGACGAAGCGGACGCCCCGCTCCACCAGGCGCCGGGCCAGCAGGCAATTGCGCGCGTAGGTGGAAAAGACTCCGGGCTTGTAGCCCCGATAGCCCTTTTCCCGCTTCCAGCCCTCTTCGGTGCGATTGACGCCGTACATTTCCAGCGTCTTCTCACTTTCGTCCGAGAGATTGATGAGTTCGGGGGCCGCCGTCTGCATTCGAAAGGCCAGTTCATAGGAGGCAATCCTGGCCAGGATATCGGGGTCCAGGGTGTCTTCGTAGTGTGCCTCGTTGAGCTGGCGAAGCCCGTCCAGCCCCAGCCGCTGGCACTCGTGAGGCAGGCCGGCCGGATTGGCGAGATTCAGGACCGGGTCCCCCTGGTTGCGAAAGAGAACGCCCTGGTAGTTGGAGGGCAAAAAGCCGCTCGACCAGTTGGAGGATCCACCGCTGGTGCCTCGTCCCGCCGTCAGCACGACATATCCAGGCAGGTTTTCCGATTCACTCCCCAGCCCGTAGTTGATCCACGAACCCATCGACGGACGGCCAAAGGTGGGCACGCCCGAGTTCATCATCAGCTGCCCCGGGTGGTGGTTGAACGCTTCTGTATGCATCGAGCGTATGAGAGCAATGTCGTCGACGCAGCCGGCTACATGCGGCAGCAGGCTGGAGACTTCGGTCCCGCACTCACCGTGTTTCTGGAACTTCACCCCGGTTCCCTTCAGCACTGCCGTTTCCTTGCGGATGAAAGCGAATCTCACCTCCTTCAGGAGCGATTCGGGCATGGGCTGCCCATCCAGTTCGTTGAGTTTCGGCTTGGGATCGAACAGGTCAATTTGGCTGGGTGCCCCGGCCATGAAAAGGAAGATGCAGGCCTTGGCCGTGGGCGCAAAGTGGGGCGACTTCGGAGCGTTGGGATTGACCAGGTCCCGGCCCGGAGCCGCCTGGAGCAGCCCCTCCCGGGCCAGTGCGGCGGTCACAGCGATCCCGCCCAGACCGCTGGCAGAGGAAGCCAGAAAATCTCGGCGTGACTGAAGGATTTTCTTCGTGACTGGATCCATGGCCTTCACTCTCTTGTCAAAAACTCATCCAGGTTCAGGATCATCCGACCGGCGGCAACCCAGGCCGCCCTCTCCGTAATCGGCAGCGCTTCATCTTGATCCAGGCCCACGAATTCAGCGGCCGCATCGGGATCGTCCCGGAAGAAACCTCGATAATCGTCTACGAGCCCCTGCACAACTCCTGCTTCTCCCTGACTGGGCTCTCGAGCCAGGGCCAGGCGAAAGGCATGCCGGATCCGCTCGGTGTCGCCATCGGGAGCCTCCTGCAGGAGGCGTTGTCCAAAGGACCGGGCGGACTCGACGAAAAGAGGATCATTGAGCAGGGTGAGGGCCTGCAAAGGTGTGTTGGACCGGGTTCGCCGCACACAGGACGTATTAGAGTCGGGAGAGTCAAAGGTCATCAGCGTGGGAAAGGGAACCGACCTCTGGAAAAAGATGTAAAGGCTGCGGCGATACCTCTCGCTGCCCGTGCTTTCAGGCCACTCCATGCCATCGTACGCAAGTTCGCGAAAGCCCTCCGGCAAAGGCGGATAGACGCTGGGGCCGCCAATGCGCGGCTCGAGCAGGCCGCCCACAGCCAGATGGAGGTCGCGGGTGATCTCGGATTCGACACGGAAACGGTTCTGGCGGGCCAGCAGGGCATTCTGAGGATCCAGCTCCTCGAGCTCGGGGCGGGAACGCGAATCCTGTCGGTAGGTCGCCGAAGCGAGAATGAGCCGCAGCATTTCCTTGCGACTCCATCCGCGGCCCATGAATTCGCTGGACAGCCAGTCCAGAAGCAGGGGATGAGAGGGCTTTTCTCCGCGAGTCCCAAAGTCCTCGCTGGTGGCTACAAGTCCCCGGCCGAAAAGTCGCTCCCACAGTCGGTTGACCTCCACCCGTGCCGTCAAGGGGTGGGATGGATCGGTCAACCACAGAGCCAGGTCCATGCGGTTGGCCTCCGAGCCTCGGGCCCGTAGTTGCGGCAGCACCGAAAGCGTCCCGGGAGTCACTTCCTCGCCCTTGCGCAGAAAGTTTCCCCTTTCCAGAAGGTGGGTCCTGGGAGGCTCCGGATTCAAGGCAATGGTCTGGGCCAGAGTCCCGGGTGGTTGGGGCCGACCTTTGCGGTGCCCCTGCACAGCCGCCAGCCGCTGCTTCAGCTCGGGATCCTGGCTCACGTAGTAGTCGAGAATCGTAGACTGCTGCTCCGGGCTTCGCTCCCCGGGTGGAATCGCCAGGGCCCGCTCCACCGCAATGGGAAAGATCCTCTTCAGGTCCTGGCGCGGGGCCTGGGTCACAAAGACCCGCACAGATCCGACGTTATGACTGTCGCCGTGTAGCTGCTCCAGGGTCAGGGAAATCGCCGAACCTCTGACATTCCCCAGACTCTGGCTGGTCACGAAAACCGCCTGATGATCGCGGTTGGGGCCCAGCGGGCCGTCCACGGACCAGCCCGTCTCTTCGTCGCCGTCGATCGCTTTTTCGATCTCGAATCCCTTCTGGGAGTGACTGGCCAGAGCCCTCTCCACCGGAATCTCCTGGAAATAAGTGGGCTCGCTGATGTGCGAATCGGTGATCTTGACCTCTGAGAGGACGAAATTGCCGTCGCCGGCCCGTCCAGGCCCGCCGGCGGGAAGAGAGTCATGGGTGGAGAAATCGAGCCGCACGGCGCTGATGCCCCGCAGCGACGTCGTGGCGACGAGGGTGTACCGGTCCTTTTCGGGATTGTTACCGCTCACGACCAGGGAGCCGTCCTTCTCTCTGGTGAACCTCGCTCCTCCTGCCGCAACGTAGCTGCCCGGCTCCAGGTCCGTCCACTCGACGGGTGTGTGGTTCAGTTCGGCTTCCCACCTGGCCACGGCCTCGGAGGCCGCAGTCTCCAGCAGTTCCTCCCTGTACGCATGAGCGGACGCCAGCAGCTTCTCATGCTGTTCGGTCCAGGTGCGGGCCGCTCGGTGATACGCTTCCTCCTCGCGAGGCAAGGCAGCCGGAATGTTCTTCTCGACCCCAGTGTTGAAGAAGGCAAACATCTCGTAGTACTCGCGCTGGGATATGGGGTCATATTTGTGAGAGTGACACCGGGCGCAGCCCATCGTCAGCCCCATAAAGACCAGGCCCGTGGTATCCGTGCGGTCGACCACCTGCTCAACCCGGAATTCCTCCGGATCGACTCCCCCTTCCGCATTCGTCAGGGTATTGCGATGAAACCCCGTAGCCACCCTTTGATCGTCCCCGGCTCCGGAAAGCAGATCTCCGGCCAGTTGCTCCAGGACAAACTGATCATAGGGGACATCCCGGTTATAGGCGTCGATGACCCACTCCCGGTAGCGCCAGGCATGGGGACGCGGTCGGTCCTTTTCGAACCCGTCGCTGTCCGCATAACGGGCGAGATCCAGCCAGTGCCGGCCCCAGCGCTCCCCAAAGTGAGGGGAGGCAAGCACCCGGTTGACGAGGCGTTCATAGGCCTGGGGTCTGGGATCACTCAGGAACAGCTTCAGGTCCGCGGCAGTGGGAGGGAGTCCCAGGAGGTCCAGGTACAAGCGTCGAATCAGGGTTTCCCGATCGGCTTCCGGAGACGGCGTCAGACTCTCTTTCGCTATCCGCGACAACACAAAGTTGTCGATCGGGTTGCGCACCCAGGCGTTGTTGTCGACGCCAGGAGGTGAGGGGGCACGGATCTGCCGGAAGGACCAGTGGCCGACTCCTGCACTGGCGGCGGGCGACGTCGAAACAGCCACGTCCTCCAACCACGGGGCACCCTGGTCAATCCAGGCTCGGAGAATACCGACCTGCCGGTCGCTCAGAGGCTGTCCCTGCATCGGCATCTTTAGCTCCCCGACACCTGCCACCAGGTGCACGAGGCGGCTTTCGGAACTCCTTCCCGGAACCACTGCCGGACCGCTGTCACCTCCCTTGAGAAGATCTGTCCGGGTGTGCAGCCGAAGCCCTCCCATGGCCACCGCCGAGCCATGGCACTGCATGCAGGTGTTCTCCAGGATGGGCAGGACCTGTTCGCGGAAGTCCACCTGGCCGGGAGCGGCAGAAGGCAGCTGGAGACCGTCCGGCGTCTCGGGAACGGATCCCTCCTGAGGACCCGGAGCGCTCGCCACCAGGGGGCCTGGCGAAGGTCCAACCAGGAGCCACAGCGACAGCCAAAATAGACTCCTGACCGGCCTCAAGTTCTAACTCCCATGGTCTCCATCGGTGCCCATATTTTACTTAGGAAGAGCTCTGAAGAGAAGAGAAACTCCCGGGCGGGCCGGGGCATCGGATCGCGGAAAATCCCAGACCTGTGACCCTGATCATAATGAAATCAATGCTCCCGGGTGTACACAGGGGTTCCAACTCAAAGCAGCGGGAATCGCCGACGGTAAGGATTCGCCCAGGGAGATGTGGCCATGCCCAAGACACTCGTCAACACAATTCAGCGAACGGTTCTGGGGTTTCTGGGAGCGATTTTCCTGCTGGGTCTGATCGGAATCTCAGTTCCAAATCCAGTCGTGAGCAGCCTCGGTCCCGACGAAACGGAAACCGCGAAACGGCAGGTCCGTGCTCTTGAAAAAGCACTGGAACGGTTTCTTTATGACCACGGTCGCTATCCCACGACCCACGAGGGCCTGGGGGCTCTCGTCCGCGATCCCGGCTCTTTGAACTGGGCGGGACCCTATCTACCGACTCCGGGAATCACGGGAGACCCGTGGGGTCGGCCCTACATGTACATCTCACCCGGCGATCACGGCTCTTATGACGTGTGGAGTTTTGGCGCTGACGGCCTGCCGGGTGGAGCCCGCCGGGATGTCGATCTCCTCAGCTGGGGCGACTGATAATCAGAGCCGGCCGCGGGAGCGGCCGGAGGCAAGTGGTCACAGACCGTTACGCTCCTTCCCCCGGCTTCCGCCGGAGGCTCTGATTTCGGTTTCAGTAGCGGTAGTGCTCGGCCTTGTAGGGGCCGTCCACCGAGACTCCGATGTAACCGGCCTGCTCGGGTGTCAATTCAGTGAGCCGGGCGCCCAGCTTGTCCAGGTGCAGCCGTGCCACCTTCTCATCCAGGTGCTTGGGAAGCACATAGACTTCGCGATCATAGCTCTGCTGATTCTGCCAGAGTTCGATCTGGGCAATAACCTGGTTCGAGAAGCTGTTGCTCATGACGAAACTGGGATGGCCGGTTGCACAGCCCAGGTTCACGAGTCTGCCTTCCGCCAGAACCAGAATGGCCTGGTCCTCTGAAAAGCGCCACAGATCCACCTGGGGTTTGATCGTTTCCCGGCTTGCCCCCGAAGTCTCCAGGCCTGCCATGTCGATCTCGTTGTCGAAGTGTCCGATATTGCAGACGATGGCCTTGTCCTTCATCTGCCGCATGTCGTCGAGCCGGATCACGTCCCTGTTACCGGTTGCCGTGACAAAGATGTCGGCCTCCGCCAGCACGTCTTCCAGGCGGAGTACCTGATAGCCTTCCATACAGGCCTGCAGGGCACAGATGGGATCGATCTCGGTGACGATAACCCGGGCTCCCTGACCTCGCATGGCCTGGGCACAGCCTTTGCCGACTTCACCAAACCCGCACACGACGACCACTTTGCCTCCGATCATGACGTCGGTGGCCCGCATGATTCCGTCGGGAAGAGAGTGCCGACAGCCGTAGACGTTGTCGAACTTACTCTTGGTGACGCTGTCGTTGACGTTGATGGCCGGGAACAGAAGTGACCCTTCGCGGGCGCGCTCGTAGAGACGGTGGACGCCCGTGGTCGTTTCTTCGCTGACTCCAACGATGTCCGGAACCAGGCGATGCCAGAACCGGGAGTCCGCCTGCAGCCGCTCGCGCAGCAGGCTCAGGATGACCTGCATCTCCTTGACATCACTGCCGTCCGGGTCGGGAAGGGAACCGTCCCGGGCATAGGCTTCTTCTGCTTCATATCCCATATGGATGAGCAGTGTCGCATCGCCGCCGTCGTCGACAAGGGTCGTGGGCCCGCCTTCCGGAAACTCCAGGGCCTTCAGAGTGCACCACCAGTACTCCTCGAGGGTCTCCCCTTTCCAGGCGAAGCACGGTATCGCAGCCCTGGCAATGGCGGCCGCCGCATGGTCCTGAGTGCTGAAAATGTTACAGCTCGCCCAGCGCACGTCGGCGCCAAGGTCACGCAGGGTTTCGATCAGAACGGCCGTCTGAATCGTCATATGGAGCGAGCCCGTGATCCGGCACCCCTGCAGTGGCTTTTTCCCTCGATACTCGTCCCGAACCGACATCAGCCCCGGCATCTCCTGCTCGGCCAGCTCGATTTCCTTGCGGCCGAAGTCGGCCAGCCCGAGGTCGGCTACTTTGTAGTCTGCGGCAACGGTCGTGGCCATACGGTCTCTCCTCGCTCAGGGGGCGGATGTTCAGGGTCCAGGGTCAAATTCCACTGGTTCGGCCCCAAACCTATTGTAGGGCATGCATCTGCAACGTGCGGAGGCGAAGAAAAAAGGTGCCAGAGTAGACTGTCCCCTTTTTTCCCTAGGGGACAGCGGGCGCCAGGAGGCAGGGCACATTTTCATCAACAGTCGCGCCGCGGTCTCTCAGTATCTGGATATCGGCGCAATCTTCAGCCGTCAGCTCGTTGTCGCGAACATCGATCAGGTCGTTTTCGCCCAAACCGCTGTTGGCCACCAGCGCTGAGATGTCGGCGATCAGATTCGAGTGCAGAAAAAGGGTGTTGAGATTGATCAGCCCACTCAACGGGCCAAGGTTCTGAATCTGGTTGACGGCCAGTGAGAGTATCTGAAGCTGCGTCAGCCCGGACAAAAAGTCGAGCTCCCCGTTTCCGGCAGGACCTGACGAGGACGGCACCTTGCCCGGTGGCAGGCCGGTGTTGAACAAATCCAGCACCTCGAGAAAGGGCAGGGTTCCGATGGCAGTGAAGTCATCAGGCGTATTCCCTGAGATATCCAGTTGGGTCATGTTGCTGAAGTTCGCCACCACGTCAATATCGGTGATGTCGTTGTCATCCAGGCCCAGCTGCTCCAGGCTGGTCAGAGGTGCCAGGAGATCGATACTGGTCAGGCCCAGTGCCTGCATGCCCAGAATCTCCAGTCCCGTCGCTCCAGCGACCGGAGTCGGGTCGACGATCGGATTGCCTCCGACCCGGAAGTCGAACAAATGGGGCCAGGCCTGGACAACGCTGATATCGTTGATCTGATTCAGCGCCGCGTTGAACACTCCCATGTGGCTGGCTCCGGCCAGAGGGCTCAAATCGACAATGGTGTTGCGGTCCAGCAACAGGAACTCGAGATGCGGCATGTTGGACAGGGGGCCGAGCACGGGTGGGAACTGGCTCGCCGGCTGTCCTTCTCCCTGGGTGCCGGCTCCGGGCGATTGGCCTGTGTCGTCGAAGAAATTGTCATCCAGGTAGAGGCGCTGCATGCGTATCAGACCGGCTAGAGGATCAAGATTGGTCAGGAGGTTGTCGCCCAGATCGACGTGGAACAGCCGAGTCAGACCGGCCAGGGGGCCGGCGTCGCTGATGGAGTTCACGAAGAAAAACGCCTCCTGCAGGTTGATAAAGGCCTCCAGTCCTTCCAGGGACTGGATATCCCGGAAACTGGCAAAGAGTACTTCCAGTGTTTGAGCGACCTGGCATGTGATCGGATCCGTAAACCCCTGTGGTCCCTGAGCGGGTATGGACTCGCGAATCGCCCCTTTCAGATTGGTATCCGGGACGTTGACAATGGCTATGCACTCGTTCAATTTCGGAGGGTTGGGCGGGGGTTCGTAGCGGCCCTGAAGCGGCACTTCAGTGAGCGCACCTTCCTCAGGCATCTCCGCGATCAGGACCGTGGGCAGTCCCAGCGGGTTGTCGGCGGGCAACACAATGATGTCCCGTGCCCTGGTGGCTGCCGCCCACGGCGAGACCAGACCTGTACCCGGAACGATAAGAGTGACCTGGCTCTGTATCGGCCCCGTCAGGGGACTGATTCCGGCCTCGATGACCAGCAGATGCAGGGAGTCCGGACAGGAAATGTCGGTGCGGTAGAGGGCCAGCATCTGGGTCGGACCGGACAGTCCCGAAGCCACAACCGTGATCTCTCCCGTCTGCCGGTCAATCACCAGAACCTCTCCCGTCGAAGCCTGGGAGATGTACACATCGCCCGTACACTGGTCCACGGCAATGCCCGTCGGCGCCAGGTCCGTGGCAATCTGCCGGGCTCCGGAGGGCCCTTCCACCTGGAGCGGGTTCAGGTCCTGATTGATCTGCGAGGCCGTTATGACACTCACCTTGTCCGCTTCCGCCGCCAGCACATCTCCACTCGTATCCAGCACCAGCGCGTTGGGGGCATTGAGTCCCGTTGCTACTTCTACCGAGCCCTGGGTCTGAGGATCCAGTCTGCGCACTGTTCCCGAGTTTCTCCCTGCCAGCAGCAGATACTCCCTCCCGTCGACTCCCCGGTAGGGAATCATCTTCGGTATATCGTCACTGAACGCCGAGACCATCTGCTGCGTCCCCGTCGTCACATCGAAGATCGTCGACTGCTCCAGGCCCTGCGTCCCTCTTCTTCCGGCCGGAGCCGCACCAAAGCTCAACTCCGACGTGTAAAGACGCTCCAGTCCCGCCAGGTAGGCCACCGACTGCACGATTCCCAGTCCCCCGAAGACCAGTGTCTTCGTCTGAACGTCCACACTCGCTCCCACCGTCTGGCTGTCCGTCGCGGCCGTGATCGTCACCGGCTGGGTCATGGGCAGCACCGCCGGCGCGCCGTGTACAGTCCCGCCCCGCTGATCGTCCCCGCCTCGGCACTTCCTCCTGCGACCCCGTTGACTCCCCACTGTGTCGGGCCCACTCCGCCGGCTGCCACCGTCAGGTCAAACTGCTGCACCTGCCCCGGGATCAGTACCGCCAGCGACGGACGCACCTCCAGCTGGGGTATCCCCTCATCCGGCTGAAAACTCTCCGGCACCGGCTGGGGCGGCACGTTGGCAAACACTCCCGTCTCGAGACTCCCGAAGATAGCCGTCAGGTACACCGGCACGTCACTCTCGACCCAGATCGTCCCTCCCGCCTGTCCTGCCGCTTCAGGAATGATGTTCGAGAGCAGATCAGTGCTCCTCTCTCCCGGCTGCAGCGTGGTCGTAAACGTTCCCAGTACCTGAGAGTCCTTCATCGAGGCCACCACTCTCACATTGGCCGCCAGCGCCCCGGCATTGAGCGTCGCCAGTCCCGTGAAAAATCCCAGCGTCGTCCCAATGTGTGAGATCAGCGCCCGCCGACTCCCTTCTCTCACACTCGACACCGAGGCAATCGGTCCCAGTGACGGAATCGAGTAGGAAATCGATCCATTGATCGCCGCCGACGTCGACTCCACCTTCAGCCATCCCTCCAGAGTGCTGTTGCCCGTAAACCCGAACGTCTGCTCCAGGTCCGAACGGCTGATCTCCCCCGGATCCAGGGCGATGACCACAGGATTCGTCTGGACTTCATCCGTATAGATTTGACCGTTTCCCTGGTAGACCGTCATGGTCACGATGGCGGCTTCTTCCGAGAAGTTCCCCACCACGGCTTCGGTGATGAAAGGACCCAGGACGGCACGCTGGGGAAAGAGCAGGGTGGTGAGCAGTTCGGTGGCGGCACGGACATTGAGCCCCAGCAGGTCCTCTCCCTCCCTGCCCACCAGTTCGAAACCGGCGATATCCAACACTGAACTGGCGATCAGGTAAGCCTCCGAGGCCACACCACCACCGGCCGGCTGCACACCTTCGAAGAACTCCGCCACATCCACTTCCACGGTCCCTTTGCGAGCGATCTCCAGACTTTTCGTCTTCACCGAATCCCCCGTCACCAGGGAAAGCTCCACGGAAGTGCCGGCCACACCCGGATTGACCAGGAAAGCAGTGGTGGAGAAACCGGCGTCCAGGCGTACATCCTGAAAGATCAATCGTGGGGCTGTCTGCGGCAGGTCGGCTCCGTCCAGAAAGGAGATGTCAAAGTCCAGCACCTGGAAAAAACCGGTCAGGTCGTCCGCCTCGCTGGTGGCTTCGATCCAGCCGATGGCCGCCGGGTCGGTTCCCGGCCCGAAGATTCCCAGCGTGACCTCGGCGAACTGCTCCCCGGCCGCGATGTCGACTTCAACCATATTCTGAAAGCCACCCTGCGGCTGCCCGTCTCCTTCCGTCTCTCCAGTCGTTGAGCCGGCAGTCAGGACCAGGCCGTCGACTCCGTAGGCGGTAAAGGTGACCGAAGCGGTTTCCTCCCCGGGGTTGACGACGGCAATCCCGATCAAGTCCCGGGGGCCAAAGGAAAGGCGGGGAAAGATCAGGGTGCTGGAGGCCTGGGCCGCTCCGGCGATCAGCAACAGCACGGTCAACGCAGAAAAAAGACGGCTCTTCATGGTGCCCTCCAGGGGGGGAATGTTCGAGTCCCAGGAGAACATATAAGGTGATGCTGCTGCAATGTAAAGGGCTAGCAGTCCGTGTCCCAGCCGCGACAGAAGCGCGCACGCCAGTAAGCGCGTGGCCCCTACGAGACGCGCTTGTTCCCGGTTTGCGTCTCCGCCGTAACAGAAGCGCGCATGGACCCGCCCGACGCGCACGACAGTAAGCGCGTAGCCCTATCTGGCCACCCCCGACCAAAAAAGAATAGAATCACTCTGAGGGCAGTACTACAAGACAGGACCATTTCAGCGAGGAAGAAACATGGCAATCTGGGATTTCCTGAAAGGCGAGCTGCTCGAGATCATCGAATGGCAGGATGATTCGCGAGACACCCTGTCCTGGCGTTTTCCTGACGAAGACAAGGCCATCAAGAATGGCGCCGCCCTCATCGTGCGGGAATCCCAGGCTGCACAGTTCGTTTATCTGGGCGAGTTCGGGGATACGTTCGAACCCGGAAAGCACAGCCTCACGACCGACAATATCCCCATCCTGACACGTCTGAAGTCCTGGAAGTTCGGGCTGGAGTCTCCCTTCAAGGCCGACCTTTACTTTGTGAATACACGGCTCTTTACAGGCAACAAGTGGGGGACATCGAACCCGGTCATGATGCGGGATGATGACTTTGGGATTGTTCGTGTGCGCGCCTTCGGCACCTATGATTTCCGGATCACCGATCCCCAGTTGTTCCTGGGCGAGGTGGCCGGATCGGACCACAACTTTCGTCTCGACGAGTTCTCTGAGACCATGCGTTCCCGCATCGTAAGTATTTTCAGCGACGCGCTGGCCACCGCCAACGTTCCGGTACTGGATGCGGCAACCCGCTTCACCGAGCTGGGAGATGCCCTGCTTCCGCTGATCAATCCCATGATGTCGACCAAGTACGGCATCGAGATCGCCAGCTTCATCGTGGAGAACGTTTCGGTGCCGCCCGAGGTGGAGGAGGCCATGGATAAGCGAGCCAGCATGGCTGCCGTGGGCAATCTCAACGATTACGTGAAGTATCAGATGGCGGAGGGCATGGAGTCGGGCAGCAGCGGCGCCGGAGGACTGGCGACCGAAATGGCAGTGGGCCTGGCCATCGCCCAGCAGATGATGCCGCAGCAGGGAGGAGCCCTGGGAGCACAGACGACACCACCCGTAGCGGGTGGCCGCAACGTGCCCGGCGCACCTTCGGCCGCACCAGCCCCGGCCCTTCCGGAGTTGCTGGATCTGGACCAGGTAGCAGCTGCGTTGCGCGTTTCCCCCGATGACGTCCTGAGCATCATCGAGTCGGGCGAACTCCCGGCCAAGCAGATCGGTTCCACATACAGAATCAAGAGGTCGGCCCTGGAAGCCTATCTGGCCGATTAGACCGCCCCGGGCTGAGGAGTCGGCCCACGGGAAGTGGAGTCGGGCGGTTGTCCATGTCGGAGCGAACCCCTGAACTGACGGCCCTCGAAAAACATGCCTGCCCGGCCTGTGGGGCTCAGGCCGAATGGCATCCGGCCAGGCAAGCGCTGATCTGTCCTTTTTGCGGGACAGAAGCTCCCCATGAAATCGACTTTGAAACCGGAAAGGCCCAGGAAATAGACCTTGTCAAGACCCTTCGCGAGCTGCCCGACGACATGCGGGGATGGCAGGCCCAGACGCGAACCGTTCGCTGTCGAAGCTGTCAGGCGGTGAGTGTCTTTGAAGCGGAGCGTGTGGGACAAAACTGCGATTTCTGCGGCTCGCCGGAGCTGGTCGACTATGAGGAAAGCAAAGCTCCGATTCGCCCCTCCAGCCTCCTTCCGTTTAGGATCAAGGAAGCAACGGTCAGAGAATCGATCCGGGCCTGGTACCGTGGGCGCTGGTTTGCCCCCAACGCCCTGAAGAGCCGGGCCATGACGGACACGGTCCACGGCCTCTACATTCCCTACTGGACGTTTGACGCACAGGTGCACTGCTCCTGGTCGGCGGACGCTGGACACTACTACTACAGCCGCGTGAACAGCCGCATACAGCCGCGTGAACAGCCGCAGTGTTCGAAGGGTCCGCTGGGAACCCGCCCACGGAGAGGTGGAACATTTTTTCGACGATGAGCCGGTGCCTGGATCGCACGGCATTGACATGAATCTCCTGCGCGAGGTGGAGCCCTTCCCAACCCACCACGTGGTTCCCTACGACACGGCCTTTCTGGCGGGCTTCGTCGTAGAGCACTACCAGATTGTTCTGATTGACGCCCTGAAGCGGGCCCGCTTGAAGAGCATCTGCGCTGGACAGGTCCCCGGAGACACCCATCGGAAGCTTCGGATTTTTCCCAGCTATTCCGGGGAGACCTTCAAGCACATCCTGGTGCCTGTCTGGTTGCTCACCTTCCAGTACGGTCCCCGCAGCTACCAGGTTTTGGTCAACGGTTACACCGGTCGGATTGCCGGAATGTACCCAAAGAGTCTCTGGAAGATTCTAGCAGCCCTGACGGCGGTGCTTTTCCTGGTCCTGTTCCTGGTAGGACTCGAGTTCCTCTAAGGATCTGATCGGGCCATGGAAGGCCCTCCTACACTGGCGGGTGCAGCAGCGGGTTCCACCCCTCGATCTACAGAACGGTAGAGCGCAAGCTCACCGTCAACGGCCGGCTCACGCCGCGCCGTTCTGTTTCGGCTCAGGATAGGAGCCCCTTCCAGGCGGCGATCTTCAGGCCGGTTCGGCGAGGGCGCGTGGCCCGAACATCTGCTCGATCCCGATCTCCCGGCTGAGTAAACGCGAAACCAGTTCCTCCAGCTCCAGCTCCAGCGCTGCGGCCTCTTCCTCGGGGAGCTTCGAGCCGTTGCGGGTCAGGTAGAAGTCGTCCCGAACCTGTTCGTCGGCCGTGCTAATCGAGGCCAGGCGAATCGTGCACTGCTGATCGGCAAGAAATCGACTCAGGCAAAAGAGCAGGCCGAAGTGGTCGGGGCCGACGAACCGCAGGCGTGTCGCCGATGGATGGGTCTGATTGTTCATCGTTGCGTGAAGCGCCGGCGAGGGGATCGTCTCGGACCGGTTCCATCGCTTGATGAAGAGTTCGTCGAAGCTGAGATCACCTTCCACAACACTCTCCAGAAAGGTCTGAAACTGTTCCTTTTCCGTGGCCTTGTCGAAAAGACGTTCAGAATCCTCGAAAAGGAACGTGCCCAGTCCCAGGGAGGCCCGATTGGCGAAGGCCTGAGCGGCCCGGATGTCCATCCCGGAACAACTCACCGCGCCCGATACCGCAGCGAACAGAGCCCGGCGATCCAGAGTTACGAGTACGAGCTTCCAGTGACCCTCTCCAGCGGAATAAAGGGAGGAGATCGAGCGCTGAGTTCCCAGGCTCTCCATCAACAGGTAGTGCTTGACGATCTCCAGTCTGGGCGTATTGGAGAGGTAGCTGCGGGGAAAGCCCAGGATGAGTTCCTGGAAACGCTGTTGATCAACAGCAATGGGCAATTCTTCCGCAAGGGCCCCCACTTCGTTCTTGTCGGTTAGTGGGAGGGAGGCTTCGTCCAGCATCTTCCGGAGTTTCTCAACTGGCCCGGTGTGCTGTCAAGCCAGCGGGCCGGCACAAGGCCGCCCCCTACGATGTCAACGTTCCGGGTTCGTAGGGGCGACCCTGGTGGTCGCCCGGCCCCATCAGCCCATCACCGATCTGATTCACCTGAATCGGATGGTGAACCATTCTCATCCGTGAACAACTCCCGCACCGCGCCGATACTCCCCAGGACCCCCGAGGTCTCGAGGGGAAGGAAGATCTTGGTCGCCTTCCCGTCGGCAATCTGGGCCAGAGCATCGAGGTACTTGATGGCGATCAGGTCGTTGGTCGGGTTCCCGTTGTGGATGGCACCGAATACCCGTTCGATGGCCTGACCCTCTCCTTCGGCCACGGTGAGCTTCCGGTACCGCTCGGCGTCTGCCACCTGTTTGATGGCTTCCGCCTCTCCCTGGGCTTCCAGAACAGCCGACGCCTTGACTCCTTCGGCGTTCAGAATGGCGGACCTCTTGCGTCCCTCTGCTTCCAGGATCATGGCTCGCCTTTCCCTCTCGGCCTTCATCTGGCCATGCATCGAGTCGGTGACGTCCTGAGGCGGCTCGATTCTCTGCAGCTCGACACGGGTCACGCGTGTTCCCCACTTGTCGGTAGCATCGTCCAGGATCTGGCGGAGCCTGCTGTTGATCAACTCACGAGAGGTGAGAGACTCATCCAGAGCCAGATCTCCGATCAGATTGCGGAGGTTGGTCTGGGCCAGCTTGGTGGCGGCCACATAGAAGTTGGCTACGTTGTACTCGACCTTGACCGGATCGGTCACCTCGTAGTAGACGACGGCGTCGACCTCGACAGCGACGTTGTCTTTGGTGATGACGTGCTGAGGCGGCACGTCCACGACCTGTTCCCGCATATCCACTTTGAGCATCCTCTCCAGAAAAGGAATGATCAGGGTCAGGCCGCTGTCGACGGTCCTCTGGTAGCGGCCCAGCCGCTCGATCAGGCCCTTCTCCCAGGGCCGGACGATCCGGAGCCCGGCGCCCGCACTGATGAAAACCACAACCGCAATAAATCCAAGGACAAAGATAAATACTAACCCATCCATTTCTTAACCCTCCTTAATAGGGGCCACGACAAGTCTGGTCCCATGCACGGCGGTGACCTCGACTCGCTGGCCGGCCGGAATGACCTCTCCGGTCTGGCTTTCGGCCCTCCACTCGTCCTGACCGAGTCTGACGCGACCGGTGTTCTCGCTCGTGTCGATGTCCTCCAGAACTTGACAGGTTTCGCCCACGAAGCGATTGGCACCGATCCCGGCTGGCTGTTCTGCTGAGATCCGATCGGCAAAAGGCCGGGAGATCATGACCAGGATCACGGACAGAACGACAAAGGTGGCCAGCTGCCAGACCGGGTCGACGCCGAACATAGAGACGATCGCCGTGATTCCGGCGGCCAGGCCAAACCAGAACAAAAAGAAAGCCGCGGTGAAGATCTCACCGACCAGGAAAACTCCTGCCATGATCACCCACAGCCACAAGTAACCCCATTCCATTTTTTTATTTCTCCCTTTTTCAAACCCGATCGCCATCGACCAGGTTCAACGTTCACTCGTAAAGCATTACGACCATTGGCTATGGTTTCTTCAAACCTATTGCGATGCTGTGACAACCGTCACCATTTCGGGTTTGATGTTTGCGGGTCGCCTTTACCGTCGGCAAATATTCGGTAGGGGCCGGCCTTGTGCCGGCCCGGTGAGCGGGTGACCACCAGGGTCGCCCCTGCACTGCCGGCGAACACAGGTCCCTGGCGCGCGACCGAGCACGACTTTTACCACGGACTACTAGCCCGCATAGATCACCGATTTGGAAATGAAGGTGATTTTGGCAGGCCGGAACGGTTTTCTGAGAGTTTCGCTATCGATCCGGTCCAGGTCGAGTGATGCGGTGGTGTGGATGGTCGTGAATGAACCGTTTTTCGGGTTCGGAAGAGCGTGACGGAATGTATTCAGGCAGAGCTCGGCCTGAGCGATGGAACGATTTCGTTTTTGGGGGCGTTTGATCGGGACAGACCTCAGCAGCGCAGAGGAATGGCCTGGAGGTTTCGAACGACGGCAGCGAAGACCTCGCTGTAGGGATAGGCTTCCGACATGGAGATCCAGACGTGGCGGACCGTGAGGCGGACCTGGGCGCCGATCTTCAGGAGCTTCAAGCGAATCGTCTGACACTGAGCGCGAGCCAGGGGGGTCTGCTTCAGTCCGAGACGACGCAAGGCGTGCATGAGCATGTAGGCGGCGGAGGACAGATACAGCCGGAGTTGATTGGCGCGCATCGTTGCCGCGCTGGTCCGGTCGGCGAACAGACCCAACTGCTGTTCTTTTATGCGGTTCTCCATGTCGCCCCGCGCACAGTAGAAGTCTTCGTAGAGCGCGCGGGCCCCCAGGCGTTCCGGCGACAGGGAGGTGACGACGAATCGGGGATTGGCGCCTTTGTCCAGGAACTCGGCCTTGCCGACGACGCGTCGCTCCGAGGTCCAACTGTGGCGAGTCCGGTAGCGGAAATCCTTGAACACCCGCGCCGGTCGCCCGGTGGCGTTGAACTCGGCTTCGGCCTGAGTCATCGCTTCGGCGCTCTCTGACTTGAGCCGATCATTGTTGGCCAACCCCATCACGTAATCCACGTGATGGTCTTCACACCAGCGGAGCAAGTCATCCCGGCAAAAGCCCGAGTCGGCCCGGATGACGATCGAGACCTCCGGCCAGCTCTGCCGAATCCGGCCGACGATCCGTTCCAGTTCCTCCACCGATCCCGCGGCCCCATCGATATTGGAACACCGCAACCGGGCGCACAGCAGATGCTCCCCCGAGAAGATGTACAGCGGGAGATAACAGTAGTGGCGGTAGTAACCGTGAAAGAACCGGCCTTCCTGCTGGCCATGGATCGGGTCGTCGGTCGCATCCAGATCCAGCACCATCTCCTCGGGCGCCGATTCGTGGGACTCCACGAAGGCATCCACCATCCAGCCGTCGATCCGGTCCGGGTCCATCGCGATCTTCTTGTACCGCTCCTGCTCATCGACCTCGGCGCCGGTCAACTCCAACCGGTTCAGCGTACACCTGCCCGCCAGCGCCTTCCCCCGATCTGAGGCCTGCCGCCGCCTCTCCCCCAACGGATCGGCCTTATTCACCGCCACCGCCAGCATCGGATCGGTGCGCAACTGATCATGATCGTTCAGATCCTCGTACCCCAGACAGAGTCCGTAGATGCGCTGCCCCAACAACTCCTCGACCGTGTGTTCGATCAACCGCGGATCCCGGTGATCCCTGAAACACTCAGCCAGTCCGGCGATCAGACCCGTCCCCCTCTCGACCTCTCGCAACAGCAGCACCCCTGCATCGGAGGTGATCTTCCCGCCGTCGAACCGCGCCTTCACTTTGCGTTGAAATAGTCCGTGAAATTCGAACCTGGCTTGTTTACACTCTGTTCTCATAAGGGCCGCCTCCGTTTGGCTTTGAAGTCTTTCATTCAAAACGCTTTATACCAAACAGGGCGGCCTTTTCAGGTCCCATCGGTGATCTATGCGGGCTAGCAGTCCGTGGGTGTCATGTCGGCGGGACCGCTATGCCGGTTCCGTGTCAAATTCTAGAGGAACAGGAATAAGAATTTGCTTTTCGAGCTAAGGGTGGCCAGTACTGAAATGCGGGTCAAGATGGGGACTGCAAATGCCTTTCTCACTAGTTCGTCATCTAGCACGATGTTTGTCCTCATGAACGCGTCACGTGACCATTGTCGAATTGGAGCGTTTGTCCTCAGGATGAGACGGCGGCTTACTTCGCAGGTGAAACATTTCCGCCGCCTCGCTTCAGTAGCTGAGTGATTTTCGGGTAACGCATGTATTCAGCCCACCACAGGGGCGTCTTTCCATCTGCGTTCTTAGCGTTAACCTCCCCGCCCGCCTTTTATTGTCCCAAGCCTGCGGGCTGCGTGAGGATCCCCTCCTGAGCCCTTTTGATACCAACCCGCCGATTGCGGACTGGTCCGCATGGCTGGCGACTCAACCACAGGTGGGATGGAGACGATCCGGAAGAAGACTCGAACGGGACGCCCCGGCTACGGCTTTGCCCCAGGGCCTGGACGACATGAGGTCAGGTTCGATGGCCTCTCGGACTGGAGCCCGGATGATCTCGTGTCTCGGGTGCCCCTTCTGCTAGCATGGTGTCCCTCCCATGAAGAAAAAGCGGTACTCTCGAAGGCGCGGCCGGGGCTCAGGCGCGAGCGCGAATCCCTTCGCCAGCTTCATGAAGCCGGGAGAGGGACTACTGGCCAATGGCCTGGTCTTGCTCTTCCTGATCTACGTCGCGATTCTGAACCGTGTTGACCCGGATTTCTACATCTACAGCATCCAGGAGGATCAGTCCCTGGAGTGGGCGACCTTCTGGGCTTTTTTTCTCGCCGTTCCCACGGCAGCGGTGGCGGCCCGGCGACAGTATCGCCAAACCGGTCGGCTTCCGTGGTTTCTGGCTGGTGTTGGGCTGTTCTGCTTTTTTGTCGCTATGGAAGAGATTTCCTGGGGGCAAAGGGTCCTAGGCTACCGTCCACCGGCCTATTTCCTGGAACACAACTTTCAGCAAGAGCTCAATGTCCATAACCTCCCCGGTCAGGCCCTTCGGGTGTTCACGCTCAAGGCCGTCATCCTCGGGTACGGTGTGCTGCTGCCCCTTGGCGGGCTGATCCCCGGTCTCCAACGGTCACTTTCCCGAATCGGGATCGTTCCACCTTCCCCGTGGCTGGTGCCCTCCTTCCTGATTATCTATATCGTTTTTGACACCTATCCCTGGGATTTTTCCGGCGAGATCGTGGAACTGGCGCTGGGCATGGGATTCCTCCTGGCCCTCCTGCCCGCTGCTCGCATCCGGACCTCCCGGCGCAGCCTGCCCCGTCAGATCCTCCCGCCTCTGGCGACATGGGGGATCGTGGTAGCTCTGGGGGCATCCACTCCTGCTTTGATGCGGCTTCTCAAGCCCGTCAATCCTGAGTTAGCAGGGACAGCACGAGTGGAGCTCGAAGCTCTGAGCCGGGACTTTGAGACCATGTCCCGACTGGGGGGGATTCGGCCCACCAGTTGCGGCCTGAACCACCGAGTCTACGCATGTGTTGTGAAATTCAATCAGAATTACCTGCACGAAGGGACCTTTTCCGGTCTGCGCTTGCAGGGCCTGCCCGAGGCCCGGGCCGACTTCTTTCTTGACCCGTGGAATTCTCCCTATTGGATTCAACACGACTGCTCGAGAAGGAGCCGTGGCGAAGCCGTCATGGTGTATTCATTTGGGCCCAACCGCAGGCGTGAATCAACTGAATGGGAGGTTCGCGGAGACGACGTTGCCGCAGTCATCGACTATTGACGACTCACGCCTCGAACTTCGGATTTCGTGCTTCCCCTGAAAAGGGGCTTGGTCGAGTTGAAGGGATTCGAGCTCTCGACCCCCTGAATACTGATGACTTCGGAGAAAACGGAAAAACGCCGGAGTGGGTGTAGTGAGTCTCAGTGAGTATTCTGGCTACCTGAAACTATACGATCGCAAATTTCAAGGGTCCCAGGAGACTCTCCAGGCTCACTTCTGGAACCGGGTGGCCTGTGTGCTATGCTTCACTGCCATGACCAAGCCGTTCCGCAAGCCCAGGATCAGGAAGTTCGGTGATGTGAGCCAGGTGACACGTCAGAAGAGCCCGAATCCTGCTCAAGGACAAGGGCTTCAGGGCTATGAAATAGATTAAGCCTTGGGGACTCTTGCCTCGTCGACTCCTCCCCACCAGTGGGACGAGAAACCTCCCCTTATTGCTCTTAGTATTACTTGGCGTCCACGCTTTTGCGTGTGTGACAGGGTGACAGGAGGATCAGGACTCCCCCCAAACCAACGAGCCAATCAACCAAGACCCGATTCCAATTCCAGCTGACTCCAGCGAAGTCACTGACTTCTGGAAGTTTCGGTCAAGATTCGACCAAGCCAGTCCTCCAGCCTTCGCCCCAGCTTGAGCCAGCAGAAGTTTTCCTCTGCCCTTCTCCTGCCCTCCCTTGCCATCATGTCAAGCTTCTCCGGGTCAGTCAGCAATGCACGGATTGCACAACCCAGTGACTTCGGATCCCGTTTGGTGAGAATACCCGTCTCGGGCGTGACGATCGAGGAAACTCCACCGCCCTCATAGGCTACAGGTGGCGTTCCTGCTGCGAGCCCTTCAACGTAGATGATGCCGAAATGCTCCTTTTTTTCGGGAGCAGCCGCCAGAACCGACGCGGCATTGATCAGGGCGGCCTTGTCTTCGGCGGACACGAAGCCCAATAGTCTTCCGCGACCGTTCAAGCTCACCTCGATTTGCTCACGCAACTCTCCATCACCGATGAAAATGGTCGGTGCGATATCAGCGTACCCCAGGCTGGCTTCGACAACATTTTGCGGTCCTTTGGACGCAGTCAACGCTCCTGGACAGATCACATACCGCTCAGGAAGTGCGTACTTCCGTGCAATCTCCGCGCTCCTGCCAGGGCGGAACTCGTCGAGGTCAATGCCGCAGGGAAGTACCAGGAAGCGTTCCGGAGGAAGATCGATGAGACCACGGACGAGGCGGTCTCGAACGTACTCAGTCGTAACCAAGATTCCATTAGCCCCTTCGATTGCTCCCTGGATCATTGACCAGACTCGATCGTCGTACATCCCTTCATGTCGCGGCTCGATGCCAGTACCGTGGAGAAACAGCACGTAGGGTTTGCCAGCGCGGTTGGCGATATTCGCTGTGGCGATCGCACTGATGCTGGCGTGGTGTCCATATACAAGATCAACCTCGTCAATGACTGACTCCAGGGCGCGTTCATAGTCGCGTAAATAAGGAGCGACGCGCTCATGGGTCATACCGGCAACCTGTTTTTGTGTTCGACCGGCAGATGGCAGGTGTTCGTGGACGGGAATGATGGGGGTGTGAAGCTCGACGTCCCGGTTGATTGCGCCCAGTGCACCTTCTCCGATGCCGGGATGCATAAAGAAGACTCGACACCCGCTGGCTGCGAGGTAGCGAGCTTGCTGGCGGGCCACCTCGCCGCTTCCACGCCCAGAGTTCAACAGAAGGATCGCGACTCTCATCTTGTGGCTTTCCTCACTTCTCATGTGAACATGGAGTCGCTAATGCAGCCTGAATATCGATCTTCTGGTTTCCAGAGAAACCATGTTATCTGTGCCTTGCTTCCAGATGTTACGCGCAGCGGGTCGTGGGGTCCAGGGAGGTGTTACCAACCTTTGGAGCAAGCCTATTGCCCCTTGGTTCCGATCCATGCACTGGCCCAACTATGGCGGAGGGAATGGCGGATCTGGTGCGGAGAGAGCGACACTCGTCCTGTCCTGTTTCTGGTGGGAGGTGCCGTTCTTCTCAGGTCCGCCTACTTGATGAAGTACCCGGATACCCGCCAGGCTCCATTCTTCTCCTTCATCGGCGTCACGGTCTCTATGGCAGACCGCTTGTTCTCAAAGGCTGTCTCGAACTGGATGACGACGTATTCGCCGTCCGGCACTCCGGGCAAAGAAGTTGAGTAGTGCGTTGCCTTGACTCTCCGCGATGTGAGTGTCCCGAGCGGTTTCCTGGTCCCCGTCAGAAGCTGGACCCACTGGTCCTGGGGTAAGCTGCCTCGAAGGTACTGGGCTGCCGCGTCCCAACTATTTGCATAATCCCCCTGGTCCACAAGAGCAAGCCACTGCCTGGCGGCCTCAACAGCTGCTTCTTCATCATTCTGCCCGCCGACGGTAAGACTACCTGCCGAGGCTGCCGCTACGATAATCGCCAACAAGGCGGTTCTGAGAGCGTTCTTCATGATTACCTCCAGGACCCGGGCGTTCCCCCCGGCCATGACTCCTGCTCACCCATCCGTAAGTCCAGGTCAACATCTACCACTACGTTCAACCCGGCCGTTCATTCAGCAGCACTCGCTTCCCGGACCCCGCCGGCACTTTAGAATCAGCAGGCTTTTTCCCGCCAAGGAGGAATCTCCCGGGTGGAACCTGTGTGCTAACCTTAGGTCCATGAACCGCAAGTCGTATGAGCCCCCAAAGCTGAAGATCTTCGGGGATCTGAACCGAATCACTCAGGGAGATCCCCCGCCAGCGGGCCAAGAGCTGCAGGGCATAGTCTCGGTCGGCGGGGATGCCTTTTAGCTCAACAAGGAAGAGGCACCCCGGACGGGGTACAGAGGGTGCAAGATCTGTAAGCCCTGACGCTAGATCGTGTGACTCCCGACACAACCGTTTCGGTAATTGTGGCGTATAACACCCTTTATGACCACGGAGCTGCAGTCTCAGAGTTAGCAGAGACTTCAAAAGAAGTTCCCTTCGTGTTCACGTTCAACCCTCCCTTTGGTGGGGCCCCGTCCCTGGGATTTTGGGGCCCCACCTTTTCACCAGCCTGCTTCTGCAAACCCATGAGGCCCAACTTCCAGGGCAGGAGAAGGGCAAGGAGGAGAATAATAACCGCCAACGGCGCTCTCAGGATTGATCTTCAGACCCCTTCGCCAAGAAACCAAGGCCAAGATAGATGGCACCGGTCAGGGAGGCGATGATTCCATACTCACTCAGGAGCGCAACGATATCGGCCCCCACTACGCCGTACTCGCGCGCGTACGGCCAGGTGCGGCCCATGAACTCATGATAGCGACAGACAGCTCCTGCAGCCTGCTGCACCGGGGGAACCATGGAGCTGTGCAGGATCCCTACCAGCCCACACAGCACCACAATACGCTGGGCAACACTCATTTCAACCTTCTCCCTGGGACCAATAATGGTACTACTGGGAGGCCGGCGTTTTCCACGTCCGACGGTCCCCAGGGTTCGCCGCCACCTCGGCTCGTGTTATATTCACGTTTCAAGTGCTTTCTTGGCTACCGGCAGGCTGGGAATCCAGCCGCTTAAATCCTGCTTGTAGCACCCCCTGTTCCTTCGTTGATACTTCCGTCCGCTTCATTGCCAGACACAACGTGAAAGCATTGTGTGCAGCATCAGGACTTGCCTGCTTCTGCTCTTTTGTGTTGAAACTGTTCCTTTGCTTGCACAGAATGCAGCACCCGGCTGCCGAATCGCTCCTGTCTTGGGGTCAATAATGGGAAACTTGCTTCGGCTCGCCACGGCATTGGTACCTCTGGCCCTTGTACCCGTGGTGTTGCACCTGATCGGTAGCGGCTTGCTCGACCTCGGGGGAGGAGAGAAGGATCTTGTCTGGGTCCTTCCCTGGTTCCTGTGGTCTTTCCTGTTCGCGGCGAGTTCTTTGATTCTCTGGCACCGCGGATGGTCCCTGTCGCGCTCGTTAGTGCGGTCGGCGGTCGTTGGTGTCGCGGGCGTCCTCCTCACAGCCGTACTTCTGGCAGTCTTTGGGCAACTTGGAGTCGGCGGTCGCTTCTAACTCGGCTCGCAGGTGGGGACGAGACACTATTTGGCGGACTCGGTTGATGGGTTGGGGGATCCGATCGGCGGGCCTTGACAGATTTCCGCGGTTACAAAAATCAGGGATAAACCTTTTTCGGGAACCTTGACCTCTACAGCCTTTCCTTTGACCTCCGTCATTTCTGTGGAAGCTACTGCATGCCCATTTTGACGCATGAATTTGATGAATGAATACGGGTCTCTGATGTCAGCGAGGTCAGGAACTCTTCTCTTCAGCCCTTCGACTGCCATGCACTCCCCATGTCGAGCCATCAGGAACCACTGTTGCTCCGAAACTGGGGCAGGGCCAACACAGCCAAGGAACGCTGCACCGAGCACTACTGTGATCAACTTGTTCGGTTCGCTCATAATAACTCGGGAACCTTCCTTCCTTCGCTCCATCCAGCGGGAAAATCATCGAAGCAGGTCGCGGCCGGGATCGAGCGCCAGGGCCAAAGACCCGTCCCCATTTTCAGGCTATTATAACTAGCCGCCATTTCTCACCGATAGGACCTGAAAAGGCCGCCCTGTTTGGTATAAAGCGTTTTGAATGAACGTTTTCACACGCAAACGGAGGCGGCCCTTATGAGAACAGAGTGTAAACAAGCCAGGTTCGAATTTCACGGACTATTTCAACGCAAAGTGAAGGCGCGGTTCGACGGCGGGAAGATCACCTCCGATGCAGGGGTGCTGCTGTTGCGAGAGGTCGAGAGGGGGACGGGTCTGATCGCCGGACTGGCTGAGTGTTTCAGGGATCACCGGGATCCGCGGTTGATCGAACACACGGTCGAGGAGTTGTTGGGGCAGCGCATCTACGGACTCTGTCTGGGGTACGAGGATCTGAACGATCATGATCAGTTGCGCACCGATCCGATGCTGGCGGTGGCGGTGAATAAGGCCGATCCGTTGGGGGAGAGGCGGCGGCAGGCCTCAGATCGGGGGAAGGCGCTGGCGGGCAGGTGTACGCTGAACCGGTTGGAGTTGACCGGCGCCGAGGTCGATGAGCAGGAGCGGTACAAGAAGATCGCGATGGACCCGGACCGGATCGACGGCTGGATGGTGGATGCCTTCGTGGAGTCCCACGAATCGGCGCCCGAGGAGATGGTGCTGGATCTGGATGCGACCGACGACCCGATCCATGGCCAGCAGGAAGGCCGGTTCTTTCACGGTTACTACCGCCACTACTGTTATCTCCCGCTGTACATCTTCTCGGGGGAGCATCTGCTGTGCGCCCGGTTGCGGTGTTCCAATATCGATGGGGCCGCGGGATCGGTGGAGGAACTGGAACGGATCGTCGGCCGGATTCGGCAGAGCTGGCCGGAGGTCTCGATCGTCATCCGGGCCGACTCGGGCTTTTGCCGGGATGACTTGCTCCGCTGGTGTGAAGACCATCACGTGGATTACGTGATGGGGTTGGCCAACAATGATCGGCTCAAGTCAGAGAGAGCCGAAGCGATGACTCAGGCCGAAGCCGAGTTCAACGCCACCGGGCGACCGGCGCGGGTGTTCAAGGATTTCCGCTACCGGACTCGCCACAGTTGGACCTCGGAGCGACGCGTCGTCGGCAAGGCCGAGTTCCTGGACAAAGGCGCCAATCCCCGATTCGTCGTCACCTCCCTGTCGCCGGAACGCCTGGGGGCCCGCGCGCTCTACGAAGACTTCTACTGTGCGCGGGGGCGACATGGAGAACCGCATAAAAGAACAGCAGTTGGGTCTGTTCGCCGACCGGACCAGCGCGGCAACGATGCGCGCCAATCAACTCCGGCTGTATCTGTCCTCCGCCGCCTACATGCTCATGCACGCCTTGCGTCGTCTCGGACTGAAGCAGACCCCCCTGGCTCGCGCTCAGTGTCAGACGATTCGCTTGAAGCTCCTCAAGATCGGCGCCCAGGTCCGCCTCACGGTCCGCCACGTCTGGATCTCCATGTCGGAAGCCTATCCCTACAGCGAGGTCTTCGCTGCCGTCGTTCGAAACCTCCAGGCCATTCCTCTGCGCTGCTGAGGTCTGTCCCGATCAAACGCCCCCAAAAACGAAATCGTTCCATCGCTCAGGCCGAGCTCTGCCTGAATACATTCCGTCACGCTCTTCCGAACCCGAAAAACGCTCCATTCACGACCATCCACACCACCGCATCACTCGACCTGGACCGGATCGATAGCGAAACTCTCAGAAAACCGTTCCGGCCTGCCAAAATCACCTTCATTTCCAAATCGGTGATCTATGCGGGCTAGCAGATGAAGCCTCTCCTCTAATCGCGTCCGGTAGCCAGGCCGGGGGGGACCGGGAAGAAAGGCAATTGCAGGATATGACGGGAGCAAAGAGACGGCCTTTGTCGGTGACGGTGATCTCCTGGCTCTGCGTAATGTGGGCTCTGGTGTCGATGGTCCCGAAGGCGTTTCTCTTCATGGACCCTGCTACCCGCGAGCTCGCCCTGGAATTCAGCCAGGCGATCTCCGGGGGAGGCTGGCTGCGTGTTCCCCTCTGGGTTCAACTCTGGCACGCGTTACTGGGTGTCCCGGTGATGATTCTCTCCGGCCTGTTCATGCTGCGAGGCCGTTCGTGGGCGCTGGTGACGCTGCTGTTCTGGATGCTGGGCGCACTGGTGCTGAACCTGGCCGTGGCAGGCTTGACGACTTCGCTGTATCTCAAGCTGGCCACCGCCGCCCTCATCGTGATCGTTCTGACCAGGGGCAAAGCGCTGGCCTTCTTCCTGTCCCGCCGGGAGTCCTAGACAGGAGGCTTTGCGAGGATAGGATACGCCGTCCTCGAGACAGGTCGACGAGGGCGGCTCATCTTCTTGAATCGACCAAAGGAAACAACCCGGGAGGGACCCTCAGATGCCTTACATCACTGAAAAGCAAAAAGACGAGCTGGAAGCCCGGCCTCCACAGAACGTCGGCGAACTGACTTACCTGCTCTACCTCACCTGTCTGAAATATGCAGGATCCAGCCCGAACTATCAGACCTACGCCGAGATTCTGGGCGCTTTGACAGCAACACAACATGAACTGTACCGGCGTCGGGTTGCTCCCTACGAAGACCGGAAGATTCTCGAGAACGGGGATGTTGACCGTACGAATGAACAGACTGACAAGCGAGCACTCCGAGAAAGAAGCAGTTGAATCGGGCACTTCCCGATGACCGAGCCACCAGGATTCACCAGGCGTCTGCTGACCTGTCTCACCATTAACCTGGCCGAGACTGCGGAAGACTCTCCGTTTCCGGAACTGAGGGTGCCTCCCTTCTCCACCCCGGCCGTTCACCTGTACGAAAATGCCCGACAGGCTACGAGGCACCTCGGGTGGGAAATCAGCGCACAAGACCTGCAATCCCTGGAGATCAAGGCCGTCGTGACCAGCAGGATCTTCCGTTTCAAGGACGATGTAACGGTCCGAATCGAGAGCACTGAGTCAGGTGGCAGCAGGCTGTTCGTTCGCTCCGCCTCGCGGGCCGGGACCGGCGACCTGGGAGCCAACCGGCGCCACATTGTCGAGTTCCTCAACACGCTCAGGCAGTAGGCGGGAGCCCAGGGCAGCCCGCCCCCTCTCATCCGATGATGAGCAGAGCCACGTAGGGAACGAGATTGAAGACGGTCACGAGAACTTTGAACAGCCCCAGAAACGAGTAGATGACCACGTCGAAGGTTTCTCGAGAAATTGGGAACCATCTACTATGTGTGCGATATACGAAATCCGGGGCGCACAGGAAGAACAGAGACCACAGAATCAAGATACCGGCATTGATGATAGTGCACCACATAAAGAACGTCGTAAGTGTTTGAATATCCATGACTTCCTCCTTTGTACTCCTCAGGGCCGCTCGTGCGCCACGTAGGACATCTTGCTAGTGTCCCACCTTCTCTACCAACTCAGCCACCACCTGCTGGACGTCCCGCAGTTCCCGATCCAGGGTCTTGTCCCGCTCGATCACGAAGGTGGCCAGACAGAGTCGAGAAGAGTCAGGTAGGCAGCCAGAAGCTTGTATGTTTCAAAGTATGCGTCTTTATCGATCGCCTGTAGCTGATCATCCCGGCTGTGAATCACACTCAACGTCCGCTGGGTTGCCGAATGGATCGTAATGACGGGAATCTTCTTCCTCCGAAATGATTCTGAGTCGGTTGAGCCGACTTGCTCTATATCCACTCCCTCAATATGCACAGACATCTCTGAGGCCATACCGACAAACCACTGAAC